>NZ_JAJVCS010000003.1 GCF_021395205.1 Polynucleobacter sp. IMCC 30228
TCAGCCAAAAGTGGAGTATGCCCATCAGAGATTGGAAGGGTGCATTAAATCAGTTTAGTATTAAGTATGAGGAGAGAATCCCTCTGTAGTAAACGAACCCCGTTTACACAAAATATGGGACACCCTCGGTAGCCAATCGAACCGCTTCCGCCAAATAAATATAGCCCAATTTAGGGCTATATTTATTTGCCTTAATCGACCACTTCAGTGCGCCAGCCTATACATAGTATTTTGCTCAAGGGGGGACCCCCTTAGTGAGCTTTCCAGACTTGAGGGTGGCTTACAACCCCTTCGGATGCTCCAGTGCAACTAGCTCTGGCATGACATCGACTGTCATCAGACTATTGGCGGTTTCTGTCGTGGCGTTAAGCCATTCTTGGAAGAATTCAGGGCGTAGCACTACAGGCGTTCTTTTTTCTTCGCCTACCTTATGGAATTGCTGCATCACCAAGTGCTGATCTGCATTAATAGTGAGCATGCTAAATGAGACCACCAGTTCACCTGACTCCTTATCTGTCCACGTATCCCAAATTGAGGCAATGCCCATTGGTTCAGTATTAGCGGCCTTTATTTCCCAGCGCACAGCTTTGCCACTGGCATAGGAAGGCTCAAAGAAGTTATCGACCAAGACTAAGCAGTATTGCCGTTTTCGCCATGGTGTGCGGTAACTAGGTTTCTCAGCAACGGTTTCAGCTCTGGCGTTATATGTATGTCTACCAAAGGTCTCATCTTTAGCCCAATGCGGAATAAGCCCAAAGCGAGCTAATCCACAGGCGATTTGAGTCTTGTCATTACGTAATACGATTGGAGCAGGGTAGCTAGGGTAAGTTTCAATAGGATAGTGGGAAGGCAAGTCCACATCAAAGTGTTCTTTAGTCCAAATGCTATTTTGGGTCGGCGTGAAGTTGGTACACATAGCAAAATCATAAGCTACCCTTAACGATTTGCAATAACCCAGACCCCACCTTACCCCCCCCACCTTTATCGTCTACTTCACTACGCCAGCCAATACGTAGTAATTTGCTCAGGGGCTAACCTTTTGTGAAGTTTCCTGACCATAGAATAAAAGCGGCGCTTTAATTATTCAAACCTATTCAGACTTAGATGGTAGCTTTACTCGACTATGGATATTTTAAGACATTCGTATTTGGTATTTATGATGTTTATCAGGCGGGTAGGAAAGCAAGCGAAACGCAAGTAGTTTATTTTGATGGAATTAGCAAGCAAGTTAGCAATTATTAGGAAGGCAGGTATCTTGCTGTGCATCCAATTCTGATCTAGATGATCAGTTAGCTAAAGAGTGGCATGGCCCGATTTAAACAAAAGATCTTGTAGGAGTAGGTTTCAATAAGGATATAATTGTAGTAACATATCTACATTACCTGATTTTAGGAGCTACCATGACCATTACTACCGTCTCTAGCCGTCAATTTAACCAAGATGCTAGCGGAGTAAAAAAAGCCAGCCAATCTGGCCCAGTATTTATTACTGATCGAGGACGGCCTGCTCATGTTTTATTAACTTATGAAGCGTATAAAAATATATGCGGGAAAGAAGCCAAAATTGCCGATTTATTAGCACTAGTTGGGGCTGAAAATATTGATTTTTTGCCTTCAGGTAGTCGGGATATCGCTAAACCAGCTGAATTTTTCTAATGTATTTAATCGATACAAATGTAATTTCTGAAATTCGTAAGATTCGTTTTGGAAGTGCCAACAAAAATGTAGCGAAATGGGCTGATGATGTAGATGCTCGAGAACTATATCTTTCTGTTATCACAGTTGAAGAACTGGAGATTGGCGTTTTATTACTAAAGCGACGAGACCCAAAACAAGGCGCTGTTCTAAGAGCTTGGCTTGATCATCAAGTTTTCCCTGCATTTGAAGGGCGCATATTAGAAATTGATATGGCCATCGTTTTACGTAGTGCGCATTTACACGTACCAAATCCAAAGCCATTAAGAGATGGCTTAATTGCCGCAACTGCATTAGTTCATAGTATGACTGTGGTGACGCGCAATGTAGAGGATTTTAAAATGGCTGGGGTAAAAATTTTTGATCCTTGGCAATAAGTTATCGCTGATCTTATTAAATGAGTTGAGACTTGCTAAGTCGAGGGGCTAATTTTTAAGGCGCTGGATTTGATCATGCTCTTTTTTAGAGCCAATTACACCCTATAGCGCTGGCATATGCTAATTTCAAATACAGACTTACAAGAGTTGGCTAAGGTTTCCTGAGGTGAGTTCCTGAGAAATCTAGCGGTTGATGCGCTTGAGAATCAATATATAAAGGTGGTAAGCTAATGAATAATTGGCAAATAGTGATGGATAATAAAGTGAATTTAAAAAGGCTAAGCATGCGTGCAAATTTCCGCAATTGGACATTACTGGTTGGATTATTATGTGTCGCCGCAGCCTGCGTCATTGCTTACCTAATTACTTTGCCAGCTGAGGCCGATGTTTCTTTGTTATTTGATGCGCCTAAATATAGTAGTTTGCAATATTGGATTTCTACTTAACTTATTTTAAAGAGAGAATTGACATGCAAGCCTCTATGTTAGAAGAAGTAATCACAGTACCTAATCCTTATCCAATTCGTTTTCAAGTTCAATATGATGAAGTCTGGCATCTTTGCCAGCAAGCGCGCGATTTAACGTGGAATCCTGATCACATTGATTTTGCTGATATTCGGGATGCCGATTTACCCCAAGAGGTAAGAGAGGCTGGGGGCGAGTGGTGGAGCTTGCGCTCGTGGATGGAGCATGGCGCCATCGCTTATGGAACAGAACGCCTTCGCGAAGCTATTTTTGCTCACCAGCCGTTTGAAATTAAGCAGCATATTGTCAATTTTATTGCTGAAGAGTTACGCCACCATGAAGCCTCGGTATTAATTGCCAAAAATTTAGGCGGATATCACGACGAGCCACGAGCTGATTACTTTAAATTGGTCATTCCCCGTTTTCATGATGAACGTGATGAAAAGGCGATGAGTTTTTTTGCGGGCTTAGCAGTCAATACCTTATTTGAACAATTATCAGGTGAATTGTTGCAAGCACGATATGAAAATGCTCGCTTTGAATCGATCCGCATGGCCTGTAAATTAATTTTGCGTGATGAAGCTCGCCATATTCAGTTTGGTCGAATCATTATGCGACGTTTTTTTGAAACTTTAAGTGCTGATGAAAAGCGCCTGATTGGGGAAAAGTTCTCCAAAAAATTACGTGGCAGCTTGCTTAATGGTGTGTATTCAGTAGTGAACTTGCCGGAGGATGAGCGTAAGCGTGCAGGGCGTAACAGGGCGCTTGCATCTGAATATGGTTTGGGTGCTACGCATCCCGATGAGGAAGTAGAAGTGATCCGCAATGCTTTAGACCGCATTCGCGCTGACGTCGCCCCTTACGGAGTTGAGATTCCTGCTATTCCAGAGCTAGACGGCTTAGCTCAGTTATCAAGTTAAGAAAAATATTGTTATTAAGGGAGATTAAGGAATTGAACAGTTTTTCTAAATTACTAGTGCTGACAGTAGCTTTATTTAGCCTCCCTGCATTAGCCCAACAAACTTACCCGCAGAAACCGATTACCTTAGTCGTGCCCTATCCCCCTGGCGGTTCAGCTGATATTTTGGCGAGAGCACTAGCGCCAAAATTGGGCGAACGCTTGGGACAGACTATTTTGATTGAAAATCGCGCGGGAGCGGGTACAGCAATTGGTGCAAAGGCAGTTGCGAGTGCGGCCCCCGATGGCTATACCTTGCTATTAGGCACCGTTAGCTCGAATGCGATTAATCCTGCGATGACTAAGGTTGGCTATGACCCAATCAAAGATTTTGTCGCGATTGCACCTGTGGCCGCCATCCCATTTGTTTTGGTAGCTAACCCCACTTTTCCTCGTAATAATGTGGGTGAATTAATTGCCTATGCTAAGGCAAATCCTGAGAAAGTCAGTTACGCATCTGCGGGCCCAGGCACGTCAAATCATTTAGCGGGCGTTATGCTAGCTTCAGCTGCACAAATTAATTTAGTGCATGTACCTTATAAAGGAAGTGCGCCAGCATTAAATGATGTTATTGGCGGTCATGTGCCAATCATGTTTGATTTAATCGCCACTGCGCAACCGATGATTCAAGCAGGAAAAGTGAAGGCTCTGGCAGTAACCAGTAAAGCGCGCACATCTTTATTGCCCCAAGTGCCAACCATGCGAGAAAGTGGTTTAGCCGATTATCAAGTAAGCGCGTGGTTTGGTATTTTTGGCCCTGCAGAAATGCCGATAGCTATTATTAATAAATTAAATCTTGAAATTACTGCAGTAATTAAAAATCCGGAAATGCAAAAACGTTTGCGTGAGTTGGGTGCTGAACCCGAGACCGCAACGCCACAAGAATATGAGCGTTTTGTGCGCGAGGAAGCAGCAAAGTGGGTAACGGTTGTGAAGTTGGCAAACTTGGCCCCTTAATTCATTATTTAAGCGTCGAAAAATTTCTCATCTAGCTTGTGGCCCCTAGTCAAATTCCTGTAGCTTTATTTCCTAGCCTACAGAGAATTGGCAATTCCTGGGCTAGCGATATTCAGCGGTATAGCCAAGAAGTAAAAGACCTCTACGCCCCTTTGCATGCTTTAACGAATAATGAGGACATTACTGTTGAACGCAATTTAGCTTATGGCGAAGATGCTCGGCAAGTACTGGATATTTTTATTCCTGCGCAGGTAAAAAATGCTGGCGTAGTCATTTTTGTGCATGGCGGTGCCTTTGTACGGGGTGCAAAATGTACCACCGATAGCTTGTATGACAATGTTTTATATTGGTTTGCCCGTCAAGGCTATATCGGAGTCAACGTTGAATATCGTTTGGCGCCAGCAGCAACATACCCTGCTGGTGGCATTGATGTAGCTTTGGCAATTGAATGGGTGCATAACCATATTGCTCAATTTGGCGGAAATCCTAAACAAATTCTATTAATTGGACATTCCGCTGGCGGTACTCATGCAGCTGCTTATGTGTTTGATCCTGCCGTAGCTTGTTTTGGTAAATATCTAGAGGCGCTAGTTTTAATTTCTGCACGTTTAAAGGCAGACGTTCTGCCAGAAAATCCGAATGCTGAAGGAGTACGCGCTTATTTTGGTGCAGATGAAAATCAATATGCTGAAAAATCACCGCTGACATACGTAGCTAATAGCTCCTTGCCAACCTTAGTGGTGGTGGCAGAATTTGAAAATCCGCTCTTAGATGTATATGGGAAAGCCTTTGCTAGAAAATTAGCAGAGGTTCGCTCGGCAAAGCCTTTGTTATTAGAAAAGGCAATGCATAATCACATGTCGATTGTGGCCCACTTTAATAGCAGTGAAGATGAATTGGGGCGGCAGATTTTAGAGTTTTGGGAAAATCAGCAGTAATAAGTAGTTTAGAGCGCTGGAAGTTGAAGGTTCTGAGCCTTAATTTTGAGTTTGATATAAGATAAAGAAAAATATTAGGGGACAATAAAATGAAAAAAATAAGTTATATTTCGAAAGTAATGGGTTTTTTATGTGCTTCAGTAGCTTTACATTACTCAGGTTTAGGGCAAGCAGCCGAACCTTTTCCTAATAAAGAAATTCGCCTCATCGTACCTTGGAATGTAGGCGGCTCTAATGATATTTCAGCCAGACTTTTATCGCAGCTAATTGCAGAGCAAGGCATTAAGGTGGTGGTAGAAAACATAGCTGGGGCTACGGGTTCAATTGGCATGGGCAAAGTGGCTAATGCAGAGCCTGATGGTTATACAGTTGGCATGGGCACAAGCTCAACCATGGCGATGATTGCGCAAAATTTAACCACTTTAAAAAATGATCAATTTGCACCTATAGCCAGAGTAACGACAGATCAATTGTTATTACTAGTGCCTGGCGATGGGCCGGCGACAAATTTAGATGCTTTTCTCGCTATGGTTAAAAAGAATCCAAATAAGATTTCGATTGGCACACCTGGCAGCAATAACTTGAATCATATTTTTGCTGTGATGACTGGGAGGGTCGTAAATACTGAAATTATTACTATTCCTTATACAGGTGGATCGAAAGTTATTGTTGATTTGGCGGGTAAGCAAATTGATGCTGCAGTTTTAAAACCGTCGGAAAGTAAAACACAAATTGATGCTGGCCTTGTAAAGCCCATCGGCGTATTTGCCAATGACCGGATTAAAACTTTGCCGAACGTTCCAACCTTTAAAGAAAAAGGCTTTGACGTTTTTCCTTTTGGGCCACTTGTGCAGATGGCATATATCGCTGCGCCTGCAAAAACCCCGCAAGCCGTGCAAGATCGCTTGATCACTATTTTTAGTAAGGCAATTCAAGACCCACGATTTAAGAAGGCCTCTGAAGAGGGTGGGGCTAAAGTAGATGATGTAACAGGCAAAGCACTTGGTGAAGAAATCGTGGCCGTTACTAAAACACTCGCTGTAGTTGGTCCAAAAATATTTACAACAGAAAAGAAATAATTTTCTAGCTGAAAGCCGTCATTCATGTCAAAAATTAAGAAAGTCACGTGCCACGTTGTTTCGGCTCCGGTTGCAAAACCCTTTACATCTTCAAGAGGGTGGATTTATAAAACCCGTGGATCTTGTATTGTCGAAATCGAAACCGTTGATGGCATTGTTGGTTGGGGCGAATGTTATGGTCCATCAGCAGTTGCAAAAAGTTTTATCGATACCCAGTATGCGCCGCGTATTCTGGGCATGGACTCATTTGATGTAGAAGTGATTTGGGAGGAGCTCTACAACCGCATTAAAGATTACGGTACTAGAGGAATGGCGATTTCAGCAATTAGCGGTATTGATATTGCCCTGTGGGACATTATTGGTAAGAGTTGTGGTCAGCCCATTCATAAATTAATTGGTGGCTCTTACCGCACCGAGGTGTTTGCCTATGCTACGGGACTATATTTTATTGATATGGATCGCTTAATCGAAGAGGCAGTTGAAGAGGCCCTGGAATTTAAAGGTAACGGTTTTACAGCAATCAAAATGAAGATTGGTTTGGGTAATCCCAAATTTGATATCAAGCGTGTTGAAGCAGTGCGCAAAGCAATTGGCGATGATATTCGGCTGATGGTTGATGCCAATCATTGCTTTACTGTACCGCAAGCAATTCGTATTGGCCGCGAGTTAGAGCAATTGGATGTGGAATGGTTTGAAGAACCTATTTCACCAGAGGATATTGATGGCTATGTTGAGGTCACCCGTGCCTTAGATATGGCTGTCGCAGGGGGTGAGAATGAATTTACCCGCTGGGGCTTCCGTGATCTAGTGGTAAGAAAAGCCATGGATATTGTGCAGCCTGATGTCTGTGCCGCCGGAGGAATAAGTGAGTGCCGTAAGATCGCCACTCTAGCTAGCGCTCATGGGGTGGAGTGTGTGCCGCATGCTTGGGGTTCTGCCATTGGTTTGGCTGCTACTTTGCATTTCTTGGCTGCACTGCCTGATCAACCCCCAAGTTTTAAAGGTAACCCTCCATTATTAGAATTAGAGCAATGTGAAAATCCATTCCGCGATCTTCTGTCGATTGAGCCCATTGAGCAACACAATGGTAAGGTAAAAATTCCAACTGGACCCGGCTTAGGAATTGAAATTAATCGCAGCGTTTTAGATCAATACCGAGTTTCATAAGAATATTATTTTTTTGAGTCTAGCAACTAGTTTACTTGTGCAGTCATCAAAATCCAATAAAACAAGGGGTTCTTTTTCTTGAGTAAGAAGCCAAAGGTATTACTAACAAATCCAATTCATCCTCATTTTTTTGAAGAATTAGCTCAACACTGTGAGGTGGTGGTAGCCCCAGATACGAAGCCTGCAACCCTTAAAGCCTTAATTGGCGATTGCAATGGGTTAATAGTGCGTTCTCAGTTGCCAGCCGATATTTTTGAGAATGCAAAACAGATGAAGGCGGTGGTACGGCATGGGGTTGGGCTTGATTTCATACCGGTTGAGGCGGCTACTAAAAAGAATATCGCCGTAGCCAATTTGCCCGGATCGAATACGAATGCGGTAGTGGAATATTGCCTCGCAGTTATCTTTCATTTCCGTCGGCGTCTGCATGTCATTGACTCAATACTGAGAGATAAAGGTTGGGCAACTGCTCGCCCATTAGCAGATGATGTAACAGAAATTCAAACTACTACCTTAGGCATTATTGGCGTGGGGGCCATTGGCAGCGCTTTAGCAAAAGCTGCCAGTAGCTTAAATATGCAAGTGGTCGCCTTAACGAGGCGCCCAGAAAATTTACCTAAACATATTCGCGCAGTGAGCAAGAACGATTTATTTTCTCAGGCTGATGTGATTGCCATTTGTTGTCCCCTGAATGATCAAACACGCGGCTTAGTTGACGCAAGTGCCATTGCGCTCATGAAGCCCAATGCCATCTTAATTAATGTAGCGCGCGGACCCGTGGTCGATACTAAAGCTATCATTACAGCGCTTAAGGCAGGAAAAATTGCTGGGGCAGCCATGGATGTGCATGATGAGCATCCTTTAACTGGACAAGAAGAAGTTTTTAATTGCCCCAACTTACTTCTAACGCCTCATCTGGCCTCTATTACTGCGAGTAGTATGCGTGGCATGAGTGAGGGTGCTGTTAAAACAATGTTAGCTTTATTGCGTGGGGATCGCCCCGACAATACAGTTAATCCCACCGTATTTACTAACTAGAATGTTGTGACCATGAAAAATCCCATGCGAATCGTTAAATTAGAGGCTGTGCCTATTTCATTCCCAGTGCCTGAAAATAAATCAGTGCGCTTGGGTATTGGTAGAAGCGTTAAACGTGATTCGGTATTGGTGCGCATTGAGACCGAAGATGGACATGTGGGGTGGGGGGAGGCGCATCATGGGCGAGCGCCTGGCGCCATTGCTAAATTAATTGATACCACCATGCGCGAGTTGGTATTAAATCAAGACGCTTCAGATATTAATGGCATTTGGGCACGGGTCTATAAGATGCAAATCTCGACTCACGGCATGGGGGCAGCTGCCGTTCTTGCCCTAAGTGGAATTGACATCGCTTTGTGGGATATTCGTTCGCAAGTAGATGGGCAGCCTTTGTATCGCTTACTAGGAGGCTCATCTAAAAAAATTAAGGCTTATGCTGGCGGCATTGCTTTGGGCTGGCAAGAGCCCGATTCGTTAGCGAGAGAAGCTTTAGAGCATGTGGCCACAGGCTATCGGGCATTGAAATTACGGGTTGGCGATACCGCTGAAAAAGATATTGCTCGCGTGCTAGCAGTAAGAAAAGCAGTAGGGTCCGAGATCGATCTGCTAGTAGATGCGAATACAAATTACACCTTACTAGATGTTCGTAAAGTGATGCCCGCCTTTGATGAGGCTGGCGTTAATTGGATTGAAGAGCCATTTCCTCCGCAAGATCGAAAAGCTTATCGGATGGCACGCAGCTTGGGGAGAGTGCCATTTGCTGCGGGTGAAAACCATTTCACCCGCTATGAGTTCGCTACCTTAATTGAGGATGGGGATGTGCAATTTATGCAACCCGACTTGTCTAAGGCGGGTGGCGTGACTGAATCAATGCGGATTGCAGCTATGGCTAGTGCTAATAAGCTCACTGTGAATCCACATACCTCGGCTACTGCAATTAATATGGCAACCACCATTCACTATCTCTGCGCGGTTGATAACCCAGGGTATTTCGAGGGTGATGTTACTTCGCTAAATCCTTTTAGAGATGAGATGATGGATAAGGTAGCCTATGTACTAGATGCAGATGGTTTTGTTAGGCCTTATGATGGTATCGGCATTGGCATGAAAATTAATTTAGACTTCATCAAAGATCATCCATTAATTGATGGTCCTTGTTATGTTTAGCCTTTCTCAATTGGAGAATACTAATGAGTTTGATAATTAAACCAGAAAATCCAGCAAGACCTAATTTTGTTGGGATTGCTAGTGGTATTGATTTAAGAAATCCACAGGATGAGGAAACCATACGAGCGATTGATCGTGCTATGGATCAATATGCAGTTCTCGTTTTTCGAGGTCAGCCATTAACGCAAGATGAGCAAATTGACTATTCACAACAATTTGGCCCATTAGATTCAGGCTTACGTAAAGCTACAGGGGCGCCTACCCGTTTTAAGCATGAGCAGCTCATCGATATAGGTAATGTAGCTTTAGATGGATCAATCGCTAAGCGAGATAACAAAAAGTTGTTGGGCGTCTTGGCTAATCAATTGTGGCATAGCGATAGTACTTTCCAAAATATCCCAGTTAAATATTCGATGCTATCTGCAGTCATTGTTCCCGAAGAGGGTGGTCAATCGGAGTGGGCTGATTTACGCGCCGCTTGGGATGCGTTGCCAGAAAAAACCAAGCAGTATGTTGAGGGACGCACAGGTTTGCATTCTGCTTTTCATTCTCGTATTGCTTTGGGTGATGAGCACTATACCGAGGAGCAGTTGGCTAAATTTCCGCCTGTTAGGCGATCTTTAGTGCACATACACTCGGGTTCAGGCCGTAAGGTTTTATTTCCCAGTGTCCATATTACCGAGGTTAGCGATTTAACAGTGCCTGAGGGGCGGTTGTTGGTGGCCGAGTTAATTGAACATGCTACGCAATCACAGTTTGTATATTCACATCACTGGCAGCCCGGTGATTATGTAATGTGGGATAACCGCACAACCTTGCATCGTGGCCGCCGCTATGACCTCTCAGTGCGTCGCGATTTACGGAGAACCACCACCCTAGAGCGCGACTACATACCATTGGAGGTAACCGCTTAATGATGATCTTAAAAAAACGATGCTTACATTGCTTGCTAGTCATTACGACAATGATGTACACAAGCCTTTCATGGGCAGATGTTTACCCATCTAAGCCAGTAAAGTTAATTGTGCCTTTTGCTGCAGGCTCAGCATCGGATACGGTGACGCGCTCAGTAGCTGAGCGCTTAACGCTATCGATGGGCCAACCATTTTTAGTAGAGAACAGGGCTGGCGGTGGAGGTACGATTGCGAATGATTATGTAGCAAAGGCACCTCCTGATGGCTATACGCTCTTAATTTCAACGGCGGCTTTACCCATCAGCGCAAGCGCTTATACCAATCTGAAGTATGACACTAGTGCATTTGTGTCTGTTACCGTCTTTACTAATTCTGCGTTGGCCTTAGCCGTTAATCCTACTTTTCCAGCAAAAAATGTGCGTGAATTTATTGATTACGCTAAAGCCAATCCAACCAAAGTAAATTTTGGCTCTTTAGGTGTTGGTACTTCTCATCATGTAACCGCCGAGAAATTAAAATTAGATGCTGGCATCAATATGACCCATGTTCCTTATAAGGGATCTGGACCAGCCCATCTTGATTTGATGGGCGGGCAAATTCAGGTGATGTTTGATAATTTAGTGGCCCTGATGCCTCACTTTAAGAGTGGCAAATTACGACCCGTAGCAGTTACTACCCTCAAACGTCATCCGCAGCTACCTGATGTGCCTACGCTTTCAGAGTCTGGCGTTAAAGGCTTTGAAGCAGTAGCTTGGTTCGGTATGGTGGCACCCCCTGGCACTCCAAAAGAGATTATTAATAAGCTGAATGTTGAAGTAGTCAAAGCGTTGAACACCCCTGAGGTTCGTCAACGGCTTATTGATGGGGGCTCAGAAGTCATTGGTAACTCACCTGAAGAAGCCGATCGCTTTTTAAAGGCAGAGATAGCTAAATGGGCGGTAGTGGTGAAGAATGGCAAGATAACTGCGGAGTAGGCCCCTGAACTCCAATTGTTTGAACCTTATTTCATTAAACCTAAACAGAGATTCTTGGTATCGCTTGACCGAATAGAGTAACAATACGATTTATCATGCTTCGCTTGGCCTAGACACAGGTTTTTAAGGTCCTCTTCCCTAATTGAATAGCAATAAGAAGCATCATTTTTAGAAATGCCAAGACAATAATTCTTTTTATCGACGTCATTAATTGAATAACAACTAGAGGAGTCAGCAAAAAGAAGTGGTGCACTAAGGGTGCCCACCAGCAATAAGATAATTTTCATCATATTAAAAATAAACTTGACAATATTTGGAATATTTATAAACCTATTTAGGCCATGGCTATCTTAGTCTAGGTAGGGCTTTTAATAAATCTAATAACCCTTCATCAGAATACCTGGGGCCAATTATTGATATACCAAGTGAACCCTCTGAGGTTGATATAACAGGCATGCTAATTTCTGGCAAGCCCCCTAATCCGGCAATACAGAGCAATGATTGTGATTGCCGACGGAATTCATCTAATTGAGACTCAGTACTAGATAATAAGGGTGGAAAATTGCTAACTGTTGGTATCAGCAAAAGTTTTTTACTGGTAAGCGAGCTTAGGAGCGCCTGTATTTTTTCTCTTGCCTTTAAAGCTTCAAGTGTAGTTTGAGCATCTATTTTGCTGGCATACAAAAATCTTTCTTTGATGCCGGGCCCAAACTTATTTAAATACTTCCCGGCCCAATTTCCATGCTCTTCCCATACTTCACTTGCTTGAATTATTCTAAAAGTATCTGCCCAAGAATTTAAGTTAAATTCAGAAATATTAGAAAAAGATAAATCCCACCCCTTAAAGATAGTTTGGATTTTATTTAAGGAAATTATTTTAAGTTCATCTGGTATTAATTCCCATGCCTGTTCGGGAAGAAGAAGTCCATTGCTAAAACTTTGCTCTGGCACTTCTTTATTCAGCAATACTTTGCCGACATCATTCAGTACATGAGAGTCTCTAGCAAACCATCCCAAGGTGTCAAAACTTTTGGCTAGAGGTTTGGCGCCCGCCAATGAAATTCTTCCATGAGTCGGCCGCATTCCGTAAATTCCACAGAAGCTAGCCGGCACTCTTATAGAGCCACCGGTGTCTGAGCCAATTGAAAAATCGACCAATTTACCTGCAACAGCTACCGCTGATCCACTTGAAGAGCCCCCAGGTACACGATTAGGCGAAAGCGGATTGATCGGCGTTCCATAATGGGCGTTTATGCCTAAAATACTATATGTCAGTTCATCGGTATGTGTTTTGCCAAGGAGTGTTGCACCACTACCTAGAAGATCTAAAACAACTGGGGCTGTCTTATTGGGAATGGGGTGGCTTTTTTTCCAATCAGGACTTCCAAAGGCAGTGGGGAAGCCGGCAATGTCAAATATGTCTTTTACGCCAAAGGTGTATTGACTAAGAATTTTATTTTCAGCTCCCTTGAGATAGGGCTCTCCATATTGAATAAATGCATCAAACTGATCCGGCGGCAATTTTATATTCATTTATAGATTCTATTTGCGATGAACTTGTTAAAATTTGAAATATTTTTTGGGTGAAGGTTCTATGCTAAATAATGAAGCGCTTTTGGGGATTTGGAAACTATTATCCTATGAGGTTGAGATTCAAAAATCAGGTGAGATTTTTTATTCAATGGGCAAAAATCCCTCTGGTTTTGCAAGCTTTACTATCAATAATTATGTCATGGTTACGTTGACAGCTGAGGGTAGAAGAGTTGCAACAAATGATCAAGAGCGTGCGGCATTACTGGATACCATTGTTTCGTACGCTGGCACCTACCGCATTGAAGGCAATGAGTGGGTTACAAGTGTGATAGTTGCGTGGAACCCTGAATGGATCAACACTGAACAACGACGTCAATTTGAGATTAAAAATAGTCACTTAAAAGTTTTAACATCATGGCGAGTGATGCCAAACTGGGCAGATAAGGGTATGCAACGCAGCATTTTGACTTTTACAAAAGTAGCCTAAATAAATAGCTACACTTTATTTAGGCTTTTCCTGCATTAGAGTCTACAGCCTTGATTGCTTTTTGAAATATCCCTATAGGCATTACCCCAATACCTCTTCCTAGCAAGCCCATTCCATCGCTAGCGACCATTCCGGTTGAGACTAGTGGTGTATTTCCAGTTTCTAAAATTAGTCTGACATCCACCCCAATCATGGTATCAAGAATAGGATTTTCATGTATTAAGATTGATTTCGCTCTTTGGGAATCATTCATCTTTAACCATGGTGCAAGAGCTGCTTGCAAACTTGGTGATCTGTAAAGCGCTTGACCGCCCAAGCCATACGCATCAATGATGCTACTGTCGCCAAGATGAGGTGGGAAACTAGTGATGGGCGGACCAGCCTTAATTGCCGGGCCTTCGATTGCAAATGGCTCGCAGGTAAGCCATTGGCTACCGAGCCCAGATACTTGAATTGCAGATTCAATGCCATTGCCAGTAATATTAGTGACTATAGTTGACCCATTAATTCCATTGGCCCTATCGAGCATTGCGGCACAAGCGGGAATCCATTGGCTTAAAAAATAGGTTGGCGTTTCCAATAAAGTGTTTAAAGTTTCTAATACATTTTTAGATTCAAGCTTGCGTGTCAAGAATACTGAATGCAGCATTTGCGTTGCGCTGGAGAGTCGATTATGCAGATCATCACCTTCATTTAATGCCGCTCGGGCAATAGATAGAAGGTCTATTGGCCTGCTTTTGAGTAATTCTTGAAAGCCAGGAAATAGTACCCGATCTCTAAATAACAACCGGTCAATAACTGCTAAATCTCTAGTACCAAAGCGCATTTGCGGGCCAAGCCCAGAGCCGAGAAAGCCAAACCATAATTGCTTATTATTTTTCTCGGCTTGAATAATGGTTAGGGGGGTAGATTGGCTTATTACTGCAGCTAACGGCACAGATGCTCTGTAATCATGGCTTGGCAGGAGGCGGATGAACCCCGACTTTACTAATTGGGTCGCCTCCAATTCATTTTTTGCCCAACCCTCATAAATGCAAGTCAGGATGGTTGAGTTCAAAATCGGCAGGGGCGGTTCACAGGGATTCTTGAGGGGTGGTCCTGCATGAAGGACCGTCATATCTGGTAATTTAAGGAGATCAGCGGCTCTTCCAACGCCAATCCACATTGGTCTAGAGGCAAGAATAGAAGAAATACCCCTATTATTAGGATTGTCTTTAGAGCTAGGAAAATTTGCCTTATTTTGCATTGGAAGCCCTAAATTCCTTGTTTATATGAATCAATATATACAGCAAATCAATGCCCACTCGTTTGGGATCCCAAACTGTTTACGTAACTTTAAATTTAGTTTACTCTACATGCAATGAATCAAGTAACCCAAATAAATCCGGAAAAATCGTCTTTAGCTGAGTTGGTTCATCAGAGAATTCGGAATGACATATATGAATTCCACCTTCTTCCCGGTGAACGGTATACGGAGGCGAATTTGGCGCAGCGCTATAGCGTTTCAAGGACGCCACTGCGATTAGCTTTGCATATGCTACAGAGAGAAGGTTTTCTAAACAAGGGCAGTGGTCATGCAGCTTGGCAAATTCCACCTATTGACCTTGACTATTTTCAAGATCTTTACGACCTTAGAGTGAATTTGGAGTTAATTGCTATTCGCCGTATATGCCTCTCTGAAATTCCTCCAGATTTCTCGGTACTGAAAAGCTTCTGGTTAGTAACCGAAGAAGAGCGAAGTATAGATGGTCAAGTTGTTGCAAATGCAGACGAGATTTTTCATAGTACCTTGGTTAAGGCTGCTGGAAACGCTGAAATGTCTAGAGTCCATACCGATATTACTGAGCGAATACGCATCATTCGACGTCTCGACTTTATTGAGGGTGCAAGAATAACTGCTGCATATGATGAACACGCCAAGCTCTTAAAGGCGCTGATAAAGCGCAAGCAAGAGCTTGCCGAAGTATTGTTAAAAACGCATATTGAGGTTTCTCGAACAGAAATTCGTAACCTTACACTGCATCGATTATCTGAGGCAGCAAATTCTAATAGACGGTTAGTTTAAAGGTGCGAGTGATTAAATGATGAAATATGATCTTTTGTTAAGCGGGGGATTTGTTATTGACCCTAGAAATAAGATAAATCGCGTTTGTGATATTGGGATTAAGAATGGAAAAATTGCCCAGGTTGCCGTTGGTATTGACCGAAACTTAGCTACAAAACCTATTGATGTATCTGGAAAATTAGTTACCCCAGGATTAATTGACACGCATGCCCATGTTTTTGAATATGTAACAGGTAGATTTGGGCTTGAAGCTGACATGTGTGGCGTTGATTCTGGCGTAACGACTTTAATTGATCAAGGGGGCCCTTCTTGCATGACACTGCCTGCCTTTCGGGAATATGTAGTTAAACCTAAAAAGTCCCGCATTTTTACCTACTTATCGTCATATCTTGTTGGTGGTATGGAAGGCCACTATTACCCGTCCCTATATAAGCCAGATTGTGTAGACATTGGAGCAAGCGTTAAATCTGCGCTTGCCAACCCAGATATCGTCAAGGGTTTTAAGGCACATGCTGAGCTTGGAGGTTTTGCGCGCTGGGGAATTGAAGTTATTCGTCAGGCTGCAGAAATTGGCGCGCAGGCTAAATTACCCATTTATATTCATTTTGGACAATTGTGGCCTTTGCCGTCTGAGGGCGATAACGGTATTGATGCAGATACGATACTTGCACAAGTTGTGCCTCTGCTTAAGGCAGGTGATATTTTGGCACATCCCTTTACGCGTCATCCAGGTGGTTTTGTAAACCGCAATGGTAAGGTACATGCAATTGTTCAGGAGGCCATTGCAAAGGGGCTCAAAATTGATGTCGGTCACGGCTCACATTTTAGTTATAGGATGGCGCAAATTGCTTTAGAGGCCGGAATTCTGCCGGACACGTTGGGTGCTGATATGCATGGATATAACACTTCAGTTCCAAAGTCTTCGATGGCTGGTACCCCTGATGAGCATTCTGATAAAGATCATATGTTTTTTGGGCAAGTAAAATTCTCACTTGTATCTGCAATGTCAGCTATGTTGGCGTTAGGCCTTCCTATTGAGCATGTTGTAGCAATGGCTAGTTGGAATCCCCAACGTTACTTTGGTCTACCAGACGATATAGGACATCTAGGCGTGGGCGCCTTAGCAGATATTTCAGTGCTTAATGATGATCGTGGGCATTTTGAGCTTACCGATAATGAGGGCACCAAAATTATTTCAGATCGTATGTTGACGCCCGCTTTTTGTTTTCGCGATGGCATACGACATGAAGTTCGGTCACCAATTTTGCCTCAGATCTTAGCAGCTTAAATCATGTTAACTATTAAATAATCAAGTAATGAGTATAAAAGTTCAGGGTGTAGGCGCGAGTGTTTTGCGCAAAGAAGATGATCGCTATATGCGTGGGCGAGGTCAATTTGTTGGCGACATCAAAATACCGGATATGTTAGATGTAGCATTTGTTCGATCTCCTATAGCCCATGGATTTATCAAAGGAATTCATAAGCCTGAGGGTTATGACGATTATATTTTCACGATGGATGACTTGCCGGATATTAAGCCTATTTGTGCGGTATCTAGCCTCCCTGGTTTTAAGGCATCTAATCAGTGGCCGCTAGCAAGGGGTAAAGTGCGTCAGGTTGGCGAATTAATTGCTGCCTGCATTGCCCCCACCCGGGCAAGTGCGGAAGATTTAGCGCAACAAGTATTTGTTGATTTTGATGAACTGCCAGCAGTGGTTGACTCGGTAGCAGCAAGAAAAAATCCACCGAGCTTAGTGCACGAAGAATGGGGCGATAATATTTTTCTTGAAACATTTGTAGAGGGAGATATCGACGCAATTAAGAGTGCGCCAATTAAGATATCTAGACATATTCATACCGCACGCCAGTGTATGTCGCCCTTAGAAGGCAGGGGAGTTATTTGCCAGTGGGACTATCGACTTGAGCAATTAACGATGTGGACTTCTGCCCAAATGGTTCATATTAATCGTCAGGGCTTAGCGGAATGCTTAGGTATTGATAGTGGAAAAATTCGGGTAATCGCCCCCGACGTTGGTGGGGGTTTTGGCTACAAGGGAATCTTGTTGCCGGAGGAAATTGTTTTGGCTAAGCTTGCCATGCAGCTTGGTAAGCCCTTGCGTTGGATTGAAGACCGTAGGGAGCAACTAACTGCTAACGCCAATTGCCGTGAGCACGATTATGAAATCACGGTCTATGCAAATAATGATGGTCGATTATTGGGTATTGACTGTGAAGCAACTGTAGACTCAGGGGCTTATTCATCTTATCCCTTTTCCGCATGTCTGGAAGCGGCACAGGTTGGATCTATTCTGCCAGGGCCATATAAAATGGAGCAATATCGCTGTAAAACATGGTCTGTTGCGAGTAATAAAGCACCAATTCTGCCGTATCGCGGAGTTGCAAGAACAGGTGTTTGCTTTGCAATTGAACTCATGATTGATGCTATTGCTAGACAAGCAAATATTGAGCCTATAGATGTTCGCCTAGCAAATGTCGTACTACCCTCCGAAATGCCCTACGACAATATTACTAAAAAACATTTTGATAGCGGCGATTATCCAAAAGTCTTAGAAATGGCTCGAGATGCTATCGATTTAAAAGCGATTCGATTACGCCAGACCAAGGGCGAAGCTGACGGGAAAAAAATTGGAGTAGGATTTGCAATTTATTGCGAACAAGCCGCTCATGGCACGAGTGTTTATTTTGGTTGGGGCATCCCCATGGTGCCCGGATTTGAGCAGTGTCGCGCCCGTTTAAATGCTGATGGTGTGCTAGAAATGTCTATTGGCGCTCACTCCCATGGCCAAAGCATGGAGACAACTCTAGCTCAGGTGGCCAATGAAATATTAGGCATTGATCTTGCAAAGGTGCGCTTAGTCCATGGCGATACTGCAAATTCTCCTTACTCCACGGGAACTTGGGGATCTCGCTCGATGGTAATGAGCGGGGGTGCAGTTGCTCAAGCTTGCAAAGAATTAGCCAAGCGCATTAATCAAATAGCAGCAAAAATATTAAATTGCGAAGTGACTGAGTTAAGTCTTCGCGACGGCATGGTTTGCCGCGGGAATACGCCTTCAATGTCATTAGCTGAGGTCGCTTATGTATGGTACCGCTCACCCCAACTATTACCCGATGATATAAACCCCGCTGGCTTGGAAGTAATTGCTGGCTATAAGGCTAAACGCGATACCGGCACGTTTTCATATGCCTGCCATGCCGTCGTAGTAGCTGTGGACACCCAGCTTGGATCAGTTGATATCGTCGATTACGTCATTATTGAAGATGGCGGTGTCTTGGTAAACCCGATGGTAGTTGATGGTCAAATTATTGGAGGGGTAGCACAAGGTATTGGTACTGCATTATATGAAGAAATGCCTTTTGATGAACATGGGCAACCATTAGCCTCAACCCTTGCTGATTACATGTTGCCAGGTGCGCCAGAGGTACCCACTATTCGTATAAAGCATATTGAAACACCTTCTCCCTATACTGAATTTGGTCAAAAGGGCATAGGAGAGGGTGGCGCAATTGCACCTCCAGCTGCGATAGTAAATGCGATTAATGATGCGCTTAAGGATATAGGCGTTGAAATTGTTGAGAGTCCTATTACCCCCAAAAGATTATTGGCAGCGATTTCAAAAGCCAGATTGGAGGCTGCACTATGAAGGCGGCTCCTTTTACTCTTTTGACTCCAGCTAGCTTAGATCAGGCTATTAACATATTGAATAAAAACCCAACCTTTTCCAAGTTAATGGCTGGCAGCCAATCCATTGGTCCAATGTTAAATCTTCGCTTAACTCAACCTGAAAATTTAATCTTGTTGAGAAATCTAAAGGAATTACGCGAGGTAGCTGATTGCAAAGAGAGTATTTTTATTGGCGCAGGAATTACACATGCAGAAATAGAAGATAAAAAAATATTAGATCCTAGTAGGGGGCTGATGGCCTCTGTTGCTGCGAATATCGCATATCGAGCAGTTCGTAATTTTGGGACCATTGGAGGCAGTCTCGCACATGCGGATCCAGCCTCAGACTGGGTTAATTTAATGCAACTACTTGATGCCAGATTCGTCATAGCGGGGCCAAAGAGCAAAAGAGAAGTAACAAGCAAGCAATTTATGCTAGCAGCCTTTACTACCACCCTTGAGGATGATGAAATATTACTTGGCGTAAAAATCAAAAAATTATCAGATGGAGCAAAGTTTGGTTATTTTAAATTTTGTAGAAAAGTAGGTGAGTTTGCAGAAGCCATAGGAGCAGTATTGATTGATTCAGAATTGGGAATCAGGCGAGCTATTATTGGCGCAACAGCCGGCACCCCATTTTTAGTGAAGAATATTGACGCTGTTCTTAAGGGTGATGCCGAAGAGATCAAGCAGGCAGTAATTCAGGCCGGATGCACTGATGAATATGAATTTCAAATGCATAAAATTGCCTTAGAGCGTGCACTTTTACAGGCTAAGTTATGACAACTATTAACCTTAAAGTAAACGGAAAATTGATTGCTTACAAAGGCGAATCTCGCACGCATTTAGGTGATTTTTTGCGAGAATCGTTAGGCCTCACTGGTACTCATTTAGGCTGTGAACATGGCGTCTGTGGAGCCTGTACAGTTGAAATTAATGGCTCTCCTGCTAGAACTTGCATTCAATTTGTGGCCGCATGTGCTGACTATGAAATTCGCACAATTGAAGACTTTAATGATGATGAAGTAATGCAGCAGTTGAGGGAAGCTTTTAGCCAAGAGCATGCATTGCAATGTGGGTTTTGTACACCAGGAATGTTGATTACTGCTAGAGATATGATTTTGCGATTACCAGGGCTAACTGGTGACGCAGATGAAGAACGTATTCGTACTGAGTTAGCAGGTAATTTATGCCGCTGTACAGGATACCAAGGCATCGTTAAGGCTATACAGTCGGTTCTTCGGCTACGCGCAATGCAAGGTAAAAATGATTATTAAAGAATTCTTCGAGATGCCTTTTGGGCTTGATACAACATGGCTTGCATTTAAAAATATACCTACATTAGTATCATGCATGCCAGGTGCTAGCTTGCAGTCTGAGCCAGTAAACTTAGAGACGGGCTCAAAAATAGATATCTTGTTTTTGGTAAAGTTGGGACCGATTGTTGGATCGTTTCAAGGTGTGGGTGAGGTGGTATATGACGAGCTACAAAGGTCTGGAAGTTTTTCTGGCTCTGGGGTAGACCGCAAGAGCGGATCGAGAGTTCGCGGAGAGGCTAAATTTTTACTCAATGCGTCTGCGAATGGACTTAGTACCGAGATCACCGTAATTGTCGACTACAGCCTAACTGGCCCCTTGGCGCAATTTTCTAGGGGAGCTATTGTTCAAGAATTTGCAGCTGCCTTAACCAGAGAATTTGCTAATAATTTAAAAAACAATTTAGACGGTCAGCATCAAACTAAAGACTCAGCTAGAAGCATTAATCAGCAAACTCCCCAGCTTTCATCTGATAACACACTCAATTTTGGTAGTTTAATTTGGCAAGTTTTAATTCGGAAGTTAAAAGCATTATTTCAACTTAGCAGACAGTAGCTTTTTTTCAATACAAATTAACTGGAGATGGCAATGAAAAAATTATTTTTTAAAACATTTTGCGTTACTGCAATTTTATGTACCACTAGTCTAATTTATGCGCAGGAGACTATTAAGATTGGTGCCCCACTAGCTTTGACAGGGGGCCTAGCTGACGAAGGAAAAAAGCAGCAGATTGCTTATGATATGTGGCTAAAGAAAGTAAACGCTGCTGGCGGCATTCAAGTTGGCAATAAAAAAATGAAGGTTGAGTTAATCACTTACGATTATCAAACTGATGAAAAGAGAGCCCAATCTCTAGCTGAAAAACTAATCACTCAAGATAAAGTTGCTTTCTTAACTTCACCATTTGGTTCTGGCCATACCAAAGTAGTTGCAGGTGTCGCAGAGCGGTATGGAATTCCTGTAGTTGCCCCGGTTGCGTCAAGCGAGTCAGTGTTCAATCAAGGTTATAAAAATCTGTTCGGAACCTTGGCGGCTAATAGCGGAATTGTTTCGCATATGGTCACGCTATTTACTAAGCAATATCCAACTACAAAAAGAATAGCCATTCTTGGTAGGGAAGATGTTTTTCCAAAAGCAATGGCTGCCGAAATGAAGGTTTATGCAGAAAAAGCGGGCCTTGAGGTGGTATTTAATGAGCTATACCCAGTTGGCACTCTAGATCATGCTGCTTCCCTATCAAAAATTAAGGCCGCAAAACCTGATTGGATCTATGTTTCTGGTTATACCCAGGATTTGGTGTTGGCCCGCAAACAAATGAGCGATCTTGGTGTAAAGGCTCCGATCATTACCATGATTACTGGCCCTGCGTATAAGGAATTTACCGATGCCTTAGGACCTTTGGCCGAGGGGATTTCAAGTGCAACATGGTGGCATCACTCTTTAACATACAAGTCAAAAGATGTATTTGGTTCGACTACTGAGTTTTATAAAGAATTTGTAGCAGCAAATAAATCTGACCCCGATTACGTTCATGCATCTTCTGCCGCTGCATTAATCGCATTACAAATGGCGATAGAAAAGGCAGGCTCAATCGATAAAGATAAAGTTCGCGCACAATTAGCATCCTTAGATGTGGTGACCTTTTATGGGCCAATTAAATTTGGCGCTAATGGCATGAATCAAAGTAGAGATTTGCCTATTATTCAAGTTCAAAATGGCAAAGTAGTAGTTTTGTATCCTGATGCGATTAAGCAAGGTAATTTGCAGCTTGTTAAGTAATTTATAAGCTGCAAAAGGCATTGTGATCATGATTTATTGCAACCCTACATAGGATAAGCCTCGGCTTAGAAACAGATGCTTCAAGCTCTTGCTAACGGCCTAATGTTAGGTGGTCTTTATGCCTGTATTGCTGTAGGTTTTTCTTTGGTATGGGGGGTTCTGAACATCATTAACATGATGTATGGATCCCTCATTATTTTTGCTGGCTATGTAACCTACTTTATTTGGTACGGAACCAAAATAACACCGATATTACTTTTGTTGCCAGTGACTTTAGTCATGTTTATTTTTGGGTATCTTCTTCAGTACTTAATGATTAATCGCGTTGTTAAAAGACCAGTCTTAACTACACTCACACTAACCTTTGGGTTGGATATGATTTTATACAATTTTATGAATTCTTTTTTTGAGGCGACGCCTCGCAGAATTGCATTAAATTGGGGTAGCTTTTCGATTGCGGATTTAGTTTTTCCAATTGATCGCTTAGTTGCTATGGCGCTTGCCTTTATATTGACTTTCCTTTTATATATATTATTGCGGGCTTCTAGAATTGGTCGGGCAATTGTTGCCGTCAGAATGGATCGTGATGCGGCATCGTTAATGGGCATTCAAATTCCGCAAATTTATGCCATTACTTTTGGTCTTGGGGCAGCTATGGCAGGTGCTTGCGGTGTACTTTTCGCAGTTGCTTTTCCGGTTACCACAAATATCTCAGGGCTTTTACTAGGGAAAGCATTTGTAATCTGCGTCATTGGTGGTTTGGGAAGCGTTCCTGGGGCATTAATTGGTGGATTAGCGTTGGGTTTAATTGAATCTTTTGGTAGTCATTGGTTTGGCCCACAAAATGCCATCATTATTGGTTTTGTATTGATGCTGACCTTATTGATGGTTAGGCCTACGGGATTATTAGGAGTTAAAGGTTATGAATAAGCCCATTGCAGCTTTTCTGGTTGTTTTTATTTCCTTGGCGGCCATGCCATTTATTGCTGATAATTATTTTGTAAAGTTAGCAACATTTATTGCAATGTATTCGGCCTTGGCGTTATCTTGGAATTTTATTGGCGGGTTTACTGGGTATCCCTCTTTTGCAACTGCTGCTTTTATTGGTTTAGGATCTTACGCAGGAGCAATTTTACAAAATGCAGGTATCAATTTAATAGCCTCATGGATTTTGGCATCAATTATCACCATAATTTTTGCGGGCTTTCTTGGCTTTGCAATTTTACGGGTCAAGGGACATTATTTTGCGGTTGGGTCTATTGCAGTTGTTGAGCTATTAAGATTAATTGCCTCATCTTGGTCAAGTTTTACGGGGGGAGGAGATGGTCTTAATGTAAAAATTATGGAAGGTGGCCCCGATTATGCTGGACGCGTCTTTTTGTATTCGATGCTTTCAGTAATGCTATTAGCATTCCTTACTACACTCTGGGTGAATCGAAGTAAATTTGGTTTCGGTCTTAAGGCCATTAAGCAAAATGAAGATGCAGCTGATATGGTTGGTATAAATGTTACGATTTATAAGATAGCAGCATTTTGTTTGTCAGCAGTATTTTGTGGAACAGTTGGGGCAATTTATGCATCCTGGATTGGCTATATTGCCCCAGTAGATGCATTTTCAATCATTACGACTCTTAAGGTTCCAGTTATGGTGCTATTAGGGGGTGAGGGAACAGTTTTTGGCCCCATTCTTGGTGCTCTCGTATTCGTAATTCTTGAGGAATCTGTTTGGGCTCATTTTTTAGAAGCCAATCAAGCAATCCTAGGAATGATTATCGTAATTCTTATTTTCTTTTTACCTGGCGGGATCTTAAAAGTAGATTATCGAAAATTAATAGCAAAAATTCAGGGGGTGAAAAGTGCTTGAGGTTCGAAATCTTACTAAGAATTTTGGTGGTATCGCAGCCGTTAATAATGTTTCGTTTGTAATCGGCGCTGAGGGGAGTAAAGGAGAGATAGTTGGCCTTATTGGCCCAAATGGTGCTGGAAAAACAACGCTTATTAATGTGATTACTGGAGTTCACCCAGCAAGTAGCGGTGAAGTTTTTTTTGAGGGCAGAAATATCACCACTCAAAAGCCTTGGCAATGCGCTCGCTCGGGTTTGGCGCGAACATTTCAGATTGTTCAACCATTTCCTGCGATGACTGTTTTAGAGAATGTTACTGCAGGCGCATTGTTTTCTGGCGGTGCTTCGAATAAGTTAGATGCAGAAAGGTTAGCTCTTAACCACTTGGAATTTGTGGGTCTTGCAAATGAAGCAAATCGTTTAGCTTCAACACTAACTTTGCCATCAAGAAAAAAATTAGAGCTAGCTAAGTCTCTTGCAATGAACCCTAGAGTGCTGATGTTAGATGAGGTTAACGCAGGATTAAATACAGGCGAGATAGATAAAGCACTTGAATTAATGAATTCCATTGCCGCACGGGGCATCACTATTCTTATAGTTGAGCATCTTATGAAGGTAGTTTTTTCTTTATGCCAGAAGGTGCTCGTTCTTCATCATGGTGAATTAATTGCAGAAGGCGAGCCAAGAGAGGTTGCAAAAGATGCAAAAGTTGTAGAGGCTTATCTCGGGCATAAATTTGCTTCAAAATTACAAAAAATGGATGCTAAGGTCGCTTCTAATGTCTGATCCCTTATTACAAGTCAAAAACATTAAAGCTGGATATGGCGAAATTCAGGTGCTTTGGGATGTTAATTTTTCGATTGAAAAAGGTGCAATTTCATGTATTGTGGGTTCCAATGGCGCAGGTAAAACTACTTTATTAAGAGCATTATCTGGGTTAATACCGACACGGGGCGGTGAATTTATTTTTGATGGTATACCCATAACAGGGCTTTCTACTAAAAAAATTCTACAGGCCGGTATTGCTCATGTGCCAGAAGCTCGTCGGCTATTTAAAGGTCTTTCTGTAAGAGATAATCTTTTACTAGGCGCTTATTTAAGAAAAGATTCTAGATTAGAAATTAATCATGATTTAGAGTGGATTTATTCGCTCTTTCCCATTCTATCTGAGCGCTCATCACAAGATGCGACTACGATGTCTGGCGGAGAACAGCAGATGTGTGCGATTGGTAGGGGTTTAATGGCCAGACCGAAGCTTTTATTGATTGATGAGCTTTCTTTGGGACTAGCTCCACGAGCAGTTGAAAAGTTGACAGAGGCATTGCTTGCAATTAATCAGCAAGGGCTATCAATTTTGTTGGTTGAGCAGGACGTAATGACGGCGTTTGATTTATCTTCATATGGCGTAGTAATTGAGACTGGTAAAGTTACTTTAACTGGCTCTACAGCATATTTATCCGAAGAGCCGAGAGTGCGAGAAGCTTATTTAGGAGTTTAAATTTAGCCTCTTTTTGCTAACTGGCAACGGGAATCGAATGAAAACCTCTTTGATTGGCTTAAGCAAAACATCCCCCCCAAGAAAAGACCGTTATCGACTGTGACTGACGAGGAGCTTAGAATGATCCAAGATAGATTAAACAACCGACCGAGAAAGCGATTAGGATTTAAAACACCAAGTGAAGTGTTTATGCAATCTTTAAACCGTGTTGCACTTCGTGTTTGAATCTACCTCAATTTATTAAAACAAAAAAAGAGATCATAGATAATGAA
Organism: Polynucleobacter sp. IMCC 30228; assembly: GCF_021395205.1. Classification (GTDB taxonomy): domain Bacteria; phylum Pseudomonadota; class Gammaproteobacteria; order Burkholderiales; family Burkholderiaceae; genus Polynucleobacter. The sequence goes on from NZ_JAJVCS010000003.1 coordinate 26,208, forward strand.
AGAGGTATGGTCTATTGGTATTGATATTGGCGGAACTTTTACTGATATTGTTGCTTTTAACTTAAGTACGCAGAAATCTGAGGCTATAAAGGTACTAACTACGCACAATAATCCAATACTTGGAATTACGATTGGATTAAAAAAATTAATTCAAGAAAAAAAAGTTATTGCTAAAGAAATTTTTTGTATCATGCATGCAACAACTTTATTTACAAATGCACTCATTGAACGCAAAGGCTCTTGCACTGGCCTGATTACCAATCATGGATTTAGAGATATTATTGAAATTGGTAATGAGCGTAAATATGATCTTTATGATTTGGCAATTGATCGACCTGAGACATTAATACCAAGATCGCATAGAGCTGAAATCTCCGGAAGAATTAATGCCAAGGGCGTTGAAATTGAAGCAATAGATGAGTCGCAAGCCTTATTTGAGATTGAAAGACTAATTAGTTTGGGGGTTGAGTCGGTTGCTATTTGCCTTCTTCATTCCTATATCAATTCTACACATGAAGAATTGCTAGCTAAACTGATTAAAGAAAAATTTCCGCATTTGGTGGTAACTATTTCTTCGGAAGTTAGCCCAATTATCCGCGAGTTTGAAAGAGCATCGACTACTATTGCTAATGCATACATTAAGCCAATCGCTTTAGCATACCTAAATCAATTAGAAAGTGCACTTTTCCAATTAGGAGTTCAATCTGAAGTATTAATGATGCTCTCTAATGGTGGGCTAAGCCATCTTAGTGAAGCCAAAAATAAACCCATTGAGCTTCTTGAATCTGGTCCAGCTGCTGGAGTTATTGCTGCAGGTTATTTTGGTGCACAAGAAGGCGTTGCCAACTTATTAGCCTTTGATATGGGTGGGACTACAGCAAAACTCTGCTTAGTCAATGAGAATCAACCCTCTATTGCCTATAACTTTGAGGCTGCTAGACGTAAGCGTTTTTCGAAGGGTAGTGGTATTCCGATTAATATCACAACGGTTGAGCTAATTGAAATTGGTGCTGGCGGCGGCAGTATAGCGTGCCAAGATGAATTAAACCTTTTGCAAGTGGGTCCAAAAAGTGTTGGATCTGAACCTGGGCCTGTTTGTTTCGGCCTAGGTGGTAATCAAGTAACTGTTACCGATGCGAACTTACTATTAGGCTATTTGAATCCTGTTTTTTTTGCTGGTGGCAGCATCCCTATATATATGGACACAGCAGAACAGTACTTAAAAGAGTTAAGTGCTAGTTTCAAATTAAGCCAAATTCAACTTGCATGGGGCATTCATAATCTAGTAGCTGAAAATATGGCAACTGCTGCGCGATTGCATGTAGCGGAAAAAGGTCGTGACCCTAGTAAATTTGCCCTGCTTGCAACTGGAGGGGGAGGACCCCTACATGGCTATATGGTAGCTAAAAAATTAGGCATCTCAACTGTTATCTGCCCTCCTGATGCAGGAACTGCATCTGCATTTGGTTTGTTAATCGCTTCGGCCAGAACTGACCGTTCTAAAACAATAAGCTATAAACCTGATTTTGATCTCGTTGCAGAGTTAGATAAGAATATCCACGTTCTTGAATTAGAAATACAGTCATCTCTTCAAGCCCTTAGTAAAAGCTATGGGCCCATTCACATACATTATCAAGCTGAAGCCCGTTTTGTAGGGCAAGGATTTAATTTGCTTTTTAATTTACCCGCTTCTCATGGCAAGAAGTTAAATAATCTAAGTATTAAAAATGCATTTTTAGCTGCATACGCAGAAAAATTCGGACGTACACCCTCTAATGGTGTAATCGAATTAGTAAATCTACGAATATCTGGAAGCGCAACTCCACTTCAAAAACAAAAAGTAAGGCAAGTTGAAGAATTGCATATAATTCCAACGCCAAAATTTCGGCGCGTATATTTCCAAGAAAGTAATGGTTTCATAGATACTCCCGTCTTTAATCGAGAGGAGTTAGACTCGCGCTTCCAACATTGGGGCCCTTTACTTATAGAAGAGCCCAGTACGACGATCGTGGTGGGACCATCGGGATTTGTCAGGTTAAGTCCTAATGGTAACCTAATCATCAATATTCAAAATGAGGTTAGGAATGAATAATGCACCGATCTTGAACTCAGATCCAATTTTCTTGCAAATTTTTTGGTCGCGAGTACAAGCAATTGCTGATGAAGCAGCTCAGTTAATCATCCGCACCTCCTTTTCAACTCTCTCTTCTGAAGCAAATGATTTTGCTGTTGTCATAACCGATAACGATGGTCATGCATTCGCTGAAAATAGCGGCAGTCTGCCATCTTTTATTGGCACCTTACCAAATACAGTTCAAGCTACTATTAATATAATCGGCAAAGATAAAATGCTAAAGGGTGATGTTTATATCACTAATAATCCCTGGGTTGGTACAGGCCACTTAAATGATATTTGTTTAGTAAAGCCCCTTTTCTACCAAGAAACGATTGTTGGCTTTGCAGCTACAGCTGGACATGTCCCTGATATTGGGGGAAAGATTCGCTCAGTTGATGCTCGTGAATTGTATGAAGAAGGTTTTCATATACCAATAATGCCATTAATGAGAAATGGAGAGCAAGATCTCACGTTAATTCAATTAATTAAAACTAATGTTCGTACCCCAGACCAAACTGTTGGCGATATATTTTGTCATGTAGGTGCAGTTGAATTAATTCAGAGTCGAATCCAAGAATTACTTATAGAATATAAACTTAATTCATTCTCAGAATTAGCAAAAGAGTTATTTGAGCTTAGCGACCAAGCTATGCGTAGGGCAATTAAAGCTCTGCCAGAGGGTAATTACTATTACACAATGGAAACTGACGGGTTTCAAGAGCGCTTCCAATTTCATGTAAAGGTTGAAATCAAAGATTTACATATTAGTTGTGATTTTTCAGGCTCACCACAGCAGCAAAATTTTGCAATCAATTGTGTTCTTCCCTATACAAATGCAATGGTGATTTATACGATTAAATCCTTACTTTTGCCAAATCTGGCTAATAATTATGGTTTATTTAAAGCAATTACTACCTCTGCTCCTGAGGGGTCGATTCTTAACCCAAAGTCACCTGCTCCAGTTGGAGGAAGATCCTGTACGGGTCATTACGTGCCCTGTCTAATCTTTGGTGCACTTGCGCCTATTCTGGAAAAAAAGGTAATGGCCGCCTCTGGATCACCGGTATGGATCGCCAATTTAAATGGGATAAAAGAAGATGGAAAACCTTTTGCCAGTGTTTTATTTTTTAATGGGGGATTAGGTGCAACAGCCTTAAAAGATGGCTCATCTGCTATGTCATGGCCAAGTAATATTTCTCCAACGCCAATTGAGATTGCTGAAAGAGACTTTCCCTTATTTTTTAAAAGAAAATTACTACTCCCTGATTCTGGTGGGGCCGGCTTACATCGAGGCGGCCTTGGTGAGGAAATTAGTTTTATTAATATGCATTCATTTCCATTAACTATTGTCTTTTTAACTGAACGACTTATCGTTGCAGCTCCCGGAATCGCTGGAGGTGAATCAGGAAAATTAGGGGAAGTATATATTAATGATATAAAAATTGACTCTCGTAAACCTCATACTTTGCAGCCAGGAGATGAAGTTCTGCTTCGCACACCAGGTGGGGGGGGTTATGGTATAAAAAAGCACCGGAATGTAAATTTAATAAATTTTGACTTTCACCACGGATATACTACCTCGAGCACTCAATATGAATAATTTACTTTTTTTTAAATTTTTTATACTACCTACCTTAGGTTTTTTTGCTGCTGTTAGTTTTGCTTTAGCTCAGCCTATTTATCCTGATAGGCCAATTACTCTTGTTGTAGGATTTTCTCCGGGAAGCAGTATCGACCTAGTAGCAAGAACTTTTGCTAAATCGATCACTAATACATTAAAAATTCCGGTCATTATAGAAAATAAAGTAGGGGCTGGCGGTAATATTGCGGCTGAACTAGTAGCCAAATCAAAGCCAGATGGCTATACCCTTCTTGTGGTTGCCAATAGCATTGCGATTAGTCCCGCGATCTATCCAAATCTCAGTTTTGATGTCAAAAAAGATCTAATGGCAATTGCTTATTTAGGCATAGGACCAGTAATATTAAAAGTAAATAATGACTTAAAAATTAACTCTATAAAAGAGTTGGTTAGTTACGCTAAAGCCAATCCTGGAAAACTGAATTATGGATCCTCTGGAGAGGGAGGAACACCACACATGGCTAGTGTGCTGTTCGAGCAAACTGCAAATATCAAAATGACCCACATTCCCTATAAAGGCGGGGGTGATGCATTGGCGGCTCTGATGGGTGGACAGGTTGATATATTGATTAATCCGCTCCTCGGAGACATTAAGTCGGAGCGGATTACTTCGCTTGCGATAACTGGACAGAGTCGATCAATACTCTCCCCAGATATTCCAACCTTCAAAGAATTAGGCTATGACTTTAATGTTGGAGTTTATTACGGTCTAATGGGGCCTAAAGGGATGCCAAAAAAGACGGTTGAGACCATTAATCAAAGTTTTAATAATGCGCTATCTGATCCAGAGTTAATTAGTGTGCTGACTAATAAAAGTGGCATCGTTATGCAAAAAATGTCTCCATTAGAATTTCAAGAATATTTAAATAAAGATATGGAGCTTTGGAAAATGATAGTTGCTAGAAATAAAATTAGAGATTAGTTTCATTTTTTTAAGTTGTATCTGCAGTCTCAATTTCAAGCTCTATTATTGGTCGTGATGTGATTGGCTTGACAACCGGAGAGCCCGCTTTTTTAAGAAAGAAAGTAGCGCAAGGCAGAAATACTGATTCTCAGTAATTTCCTACAAGAAAATACGATTTTTCTGCTATGTAATGGTTAATGCAGGCTTTACGCTTACATCTTTAACCCAGCTTGACTTAATAAAGGAAATCTCATGCTTGCAATTGACTACACCCATAAACGTGTTCGCTTATTTCGCATTGAACTAAATTACTACATTTTGATTGGTATCTGCCTAGCCGTCGTCATCTGGCGTTTACTGGTGTTGCTGACATATATTTAACGTGGTAAATAGCCCTACTAAGGCTAGCGATTTGGGGTGTAGTTTCTCAGTTAATACAAAATCCCCACTTCAACCATAGCCCTTACTTGAGAGGTATTAGTGCCATTTGCGCCAAAGCTTGCACCAGCGGTGGCATTTATGGCCTTTACGAGCGATGCTTCAAGGCGCATGAAGTATTGCTCAAACTGATAGGTGGGGGTGATGGTGAAGGTCCAGGCTGAGCTATTGGGGCCGTAAAGCAGTATTGGCGCCCCAGCTACATTGCCGCCGTTAGTGGATAAATACTCCACGCGCACTGGCAAACTTATATTCTTTAATTTAGCTGCGCCCATCTCAGTAGGGCGCATTTTATAGTTCACCAATATCGCGCCACCCCGAGTGGTATACGAAACAGGTATACCAATCGAAGGGTTGGCGGGTATCAATGAGTACTGTAAATAAGGTACAACTTGCCAATGATCAGAGCTAAATTTATAAACGACATTAGCAATTTGCGAATTGTTTTCTAATAAAGGCGTATTAAAAGTATTCGTATTATTGGGGCTGAAGGAGCCGACATAGCTAATGCCAAGATAATGATTTAGATTAGGTCGATAGCTAGCTGAAGCACCCAGCCAATTATATTTTCCTGAATACGCGCCATCATTAAGCGTAAAAGCCAAATCGATCTTATCTTGAGTGTGATTGACTTGAATACCGCGGGTAATGACATTCGTTTGGGCCCATAAGATGCCACGGGCAATATTTAAGTTTTGGTAGGTGAAGCCAGACTCATAACCCCCCATGGCCTGCAGCTTACCTATCATTGCCGACCAATTGCTATTGGGAACATAAGCGGCATAAACCTGTGGAACGTAGCCATAAGTATCGGCAGTATAAAAATTCGCTCTTTTGTATGCTGTGCCCAGTGTAGGAAAGCTATACGAACCTGCTTTAAAATAAAACTGAGCCACCCCAGTATTTTTTTGCAAAATTAATTGTGCATTCGAGAGATCGGCAGTGGTGCTTGGATAGCCAGAGGTTGTATTAGTTTGGCTGACGCCAATAGCACTTACTGCGGCTGAGGCGATCCATTCACCATATTGACCTAAATCAATTGCCAGCCCCTTGCCGCTAAATTCAAGCGAGTTATCCATATTAATACCCAATTGAATAGTATCGGTTGGCGTAGCGGATATAAAGGACTGCAGAGTCGCTGTTTGGCATAAGCCGCTATTAGCAATAAGTCCTAGTGCTGCTGCCAAAATGTTGCAGCAAATTGATGGATATTTTTTAGAGGACAAGCTTTGCTTTAGAAGATGTTTGAATTGAAGCGTCAGCGAAGGGGACGAGCCCAACCCCCGGCACTGGCAGTACTTGGGTTTGGCTGCTTCGTTCCCGACCTGACCAGGTTACCAAGCCACCATGCGAGGAGGCCCGTCCACCCACATTTTAGCCTTGTTCGAATACCTATGGCAGTATTAGTATTGGGTCACACCTAGGGGGGCAAATAATGAATATGAGTTTAGTCAGAATTGCGTTAATGTCGATGATGGTCGGCCTTAGTGGAATTGGTTTCTGCTTAGCTCAAGTTAACCCTCCTGCGGGTTCAGAAGGCGATATAGAACTAGAAAACGTAAAAGCCCCACCTAGAAATATTCAGGATATTTTGCAGGTGCTTGATACTAGTAAGCAAGACTTCGCTGCTCAAGATGAAGCAAAAAAAATTCTGGCATCTCCTAAACCAGAATCAAATGATCCCAAAATATTAAATAATTTTTACTATAAACAAGCTAAGGCATTTGAAAGATTTGGCAACTATAGAGCTGCCGTTGCTATTTATGAAAAAATAATCACTGAATATCCTCTCACTGGAGGAGCTGGCGCTGACGAGCTTACTTATTATTCATTGGCTGAAATGAGAAATGGCAATCCTCTTAAAGCAATTGACTTAATGCAGCGAGCATATGCAATAAATTTTTCGATCGGCAATCAAAGGGGTTTTATACCCAATAATCGCATTTTAATTCAATATTTTCTTACTATTGGCAACTTAGAAGCTGCAAAAAAGACTATGGGCTTGCTTGAAACCCAGTTAGAACAACTATTAGCTAATCCTAAAGTACGTTTTGTTGACAAAGTGCGCTTAGAGGGTCAGGTTGAGACTGTTAGGGGGTCAATTTTTCTTAGAGAGGGGCGACCAATTGATGCGGAAAGGAGATTCCGTAAGGCCATTAAATTAACACTGGATACTATAGCTAGTTATGAGGGTGTCACTAACGAGCTTAACTCCTCCGAACGAAATGCTGAAAGTACTAGAGTAATCGATGCCAAAAGCAGACTAGCTGAACTTCAGAATAACCTAGCAATGGCATTTTTAAATCAACATAAATTTGTTGATGCTGAAATAATGGCTAGAGAGAGTATTAACACCGTCATAAGCTCCTTTGGAGTGGTAGCTCCTGAAATTACTTCAGGTTTAACCACGTTAGCAAATATTCTTTTGGCTCAGGGGAGGGCTGATGAGGCTCGCATTTTAGCCCTTGAGTCTTTAAGAATATTAACTTTAGGTAATTCTGATGACTTGTCGACTCGGATGATAAGGCAGAAAAATTTTCTCGGCCAAGTTCTTGCCGCTGAGGGCAAATATGCTGAAGCAGATAAAGTTTATTCAAATTTATTAAGCAATTTACAGAGAGACCCTGAATTATTGATTAAGTTTCAACCAAGAAATTTAAGCTGGGTACTAGCCATGCTTAAAACCAATAAAGCAGCCCAAGCCACCCAAATGACCGATGGGCTTCTCAAGCAGGCAGTAGGCCGCATGGATAAAAACTCTCCTAGTCTAGCAATGACCCGCGCTTTTCATGCCTCAGCATTACAAGCTGATGGTAAAAGTAGTTCCGCAGCTACCGAATTTAAACAAGCAATCCCCATTTTAGTTAATCAAGCCCAAAATGATGCCGAGAACTCAACCGGTAGCTTTACTCAGACCCAGCGCCTTAATTTTGTGTTGAGTAATTACTTGGCACTCCTTGCCCAAAGCGCTAAAACAAGCCCCTCTCAAGCAGGTGATGCTGCTGCCGAAGCTTTCCAAATCGCTGATGTGGCACGCGGTAGTGGGGTACAACGCGCCTTAACCGAGAGTGCCGCGCGCGCTTCAATTAAAGACCCCCAACTCGCTACTCTCGCACGTCAAGAGCAAGATTTACAGCGGCGGATTAATACCTTATCTGATTTGTTAACAGGCCTCTTATCTGCCCCCGCTAATCAACAACTCCCTGGTGTACAAGCCAAACTTAAAACCGATATTGATACCTTTAAAGCCCAGCGTGACCCGATTAAAAAAGAGATTGAGAAGAAGTTTCCTGAGTACGCCGAGTTAGTTGATCCTAAGCCGGCGACGGTTGAGCGCACGCAGAAGTTACTTAAGCCCGATGAAGTGCTAGTCTCTTGGTACTTTGCTGATACGGTAGGTTATGTCTGGGCGATTAGTAAAGATGCTCCGGTACAGTTTGTGCAATTGCCTATTGGTAGAGTACAAATCGCAAAAGAAGTGGCGCAACTGCGTAAAGCCTTAGATCCTGGGGTCTCTTCGGTTGAAGAGATTCCGCCTTTTGATGTGGTGCTCGCTAATCAACTCTATCAACAGATACTCGCGCCCGTAGAGTCGGCTCTGAAGGGTAAAAAGGTCTTGATTGTGGTACCCCACGCCGAACTAGGCCAATTGCCTTTATCGGTCTTAGTTACTAAAGCCACGACCCAACCCACTAAAGCGGGAACTCCTTTTGCAGGATACAAGACTGTGCCTTTTTTAACCAAAGACATTGCCATTGCCCAGATTCCCTCAGTTACTGCACTCACAGCCCTAAGAAGTCTGCCTGAGGGCGATCCCAACCGCAAGAGCTTTGTCGGTTTTGGTGACCCGTACTTTAGCGCTACCCAAGAAAAACAAGCCGATAAAGCTAAAGGGACTCAGTTAGCTACTAGAGGCATTCCCTTGGCTTTGCGCAGCGCTCCTAAAACTGCGGGAGTCAGTTCTGCTGAACTAGCTCTACTGCCAAGACTACCGGATACGAGCCTTGAGATTGAGGATATTGCCAAAGTGGTAGGAGCTGGGCCAGACGATATCTTTTTACATAAGCAGGCCAGTGTGAAGCAAGTCATGTCAATGGATCTGTCTAACCGTAAGGTGGTGATGTTCTCTACCCACGGTTTAGTTCCGGGAGAGCTTAATGGTTTAACCCAACCAGCGCTCGCTTTATCGTCACCCGATGTCACGGGAGATAAGGATGATGGACTACTTACCATGGATAAAGTCATTGGTTTAAAACTGAATGCCGATTGGGTAGTTCTATCGGCTTGTAATACGGCCGCTGGCGAAGGCGCTGCCTCAGAAGCAGTCTCTGGTCTTGGTAGAGCCTTCTTCTTCGCAGGAACCAAAGCACTCTTAGTCTCAAACTGGCCAGTAGACTCCGTCGCATCAAGACAACTGATGACTGATCTTTTTAAGCGTCAACAAGACAATAAGACCTTAGCCAAACCCGAAGCCCTAAGACAAGCAATGCTCGCGCAAATCGATCAGGGAGGAGTGAAAGAGGGCAGTACGGTGAAATACAGTTATGCCCACCCACTCTTTTGGGCACCATTTATGGTGGTGGGGGATTGATTCAAGCCTTGTTAGAATCTAGGGATGACCGCATTAGCATTAGCCCGTTCGTGGCGCCCTAAAACCTTCACCCAATTGGTAGGGCAAGACCACGTGGTCAAAGCCTTGACACATGCTCTAGATCAGGGGCGCCTGCACCACGCTTGGTTATTTACGGGTACACGCGGTGTGGGAAAAACCACCATTGCCCGTATTTTGGCCAAAGCCTTAAATTGCACTGGCGCTGATGGTAAAGGTCAGATGACTTCAGAGCCCTGTGGTAAGTGCCCCGCCTGCGTTGAAATTGATGAAGGCCGTTTTGTCGATTACATTGAAATGGACGCCGCTAGTAATCGCGGGGTCGATGATATGGCTGCTTTGCTTGAAAAAGCCGCCTATGCACCAAGTAGCGCACGCTTTAAGGTCTACATGATTGACGAGGTACATATGTTAAGTACCCAAGCGTTTAATTCGATGTTGAAAATGCTCGAAGAGCCGCCTCCTCATGTGAAGTTTATTTTGGCAACGACCGATCCGCAAAAAATTCCAGTAACAATTTTGTCGCGTTGCCTACAATTTAATTTAAAGCAAATGCCGGTTGCGCTGATCATCGAGCATCTGGAAAAAGTATTAGCCGCTGAAAAAGTGAGTTATGAGCCTGTAGCCTTACGGGTACTTGCCAAGGCTGCGCAGGGCTCGATGCGCGATGCGCTTTCACTGACTGATCAAGCCATTGCGTATGCTGCTGGCGCTGTAAACGAAACTGCAGTTCGCGGCATGTTGGGTACCCTAGATGATGCTTATCTCATTAGCATGTTAGATGCCCTGGCAACACATGATGGGGCGAGCTTATTGGCTATTGCGGAGGAAATGGGCGTGCGTAGCATGTCGTTTTCCTTAGCTTTGCAGGATTTATCGAGCCTCATTCAAAAAATTGCCGCTGCACAAGTTGTACCCGAATCGGTATTAGATGATTGGCCCGAGGCAGGTGAAATTCGGCGCTTGGTGTCGGTATTCACCCGTGAAGAAATTCAATTGTTTTATCAGATTGCAATTACCAGTAGGGCTGATATTTCCTTGGCACCTGATGAGCAGACTGGCTTTGCTATGGCCTTGTTGCGGATGCTGGCGTTTCGTCCAGCGGGATCAGGCGATTTATCGCCAAAGGCACCACCCGCCAGTAAGCCGGTAGCCTCATCGGCACCCCTCGCTACGCCTTCGGCAGTTGTAAGCAAAGCGTTACCGCCAGCGGGGCGTCCCAATTGGCACGATTTAATGCGTCAGTTACCGCTGCGTGGTTTAGTGCAGCAAATGGCTTTTCAAACTGATTTACAAGATTGGACTGACTCAGCTCAGGGAATTAAAATCACTGCGTTAAGCAGCTTGCCCCAATTAGCCACGGATGATTGTGTGGAGCGCCTGCGCGAAGTGCTTGCTGCCCATTTTGGCAAACCGGTACGACTTCAAGTAGTTGGGGGTGCGGTTGTTCAGTCGGTGGCTAAAATTGATGCGCAAGTTCATCAAGAACGCCGTTTAAATGCCGAAGAGCAAATTGCTACAGACCCCTTGATTAAAGAGCTCGAAAAGCAATTCGGCGCAAAGGTTGTAAGTGGTTCAGTACGGCCGCTGTAACTGCAGTTGCTGTGATTGAATAGATTGGCAAATACGTAATACGGAATTGAGTAAAAAGATGAGGGACGCAAAATGATGAAGGGTCAATTGGCAGGCTTGATGAAGCAAGCTCAGCAAATGCAAGAAAATATGAAGCGTGCGCAAGAAGAGTTAAGTGCGCTTGAAATTACAGGGCAAGCTGCGAGTGGCTTAGTAAAAATTACCATTACGGGTAAATATGAAACCAAGCGCGTGCAAATTGATGCTGGCGCGATGGAAGACCGCGAAATGCTCGAAGACTTAATTGTGACAGCTTATGCCGATGCCTTTAAGCAAGCCGAGGCAGCAAATTCAAAGCTGATGTCGGGTGCGACAGCAGGTATGCCGATGCCACCTGGATTTAAGCTTCCGTTTTAATGACGCGAAATTCAACGAAGCCGAACGGTAAGTACGATTTGCCGCAAGATGCTTTACAGCGCTTAATTGATGCCTTAAGAGTGCTGCCTGGGGTAGGACCTAAGTCGGCACAACGCATGGCTTTTTATTTATTACAACACGATCGTACAGGTGCGGCGTTGTTGGCTCAAGCGCTTGGTGAGGCGGTGGAGAAAGTAGGGCATTGCAAACGCTGTAATACTTTTTCGGAAACTGAAATATGTGTTACCTGTAGTGATTTGCGGCGTGATCCCAGTTTGTTATGCATTGTCGAAACCCCTGCCGACCAAGTGATGGTCGAGCAGACCCTGAGTTTTAAGGGCAATTATTTTGTTTTGATGGGGCGTATTTCTCCGCTAGATGGTATGGGGCCAAGCGAAATTCACTTTGATCGCTTACTTGCTCGCATTGAGAATCCCGATACTGAAGTGCCAGTGCGAGAGGTTGTTTTAGCAACCAATTTCACTAGCGAAGGCGAGGCCACCGCCCACTATATTGGCGAGGTTTTAAAACTCAAAGGCATCAAAGTAACCCGAATCGCCCGTGGTATACCGGTGGGCGGGGAGCTAGAGTATGTCGATGCAGGCACCTTGGCACGAGCCATGCTCGATCGTCGAACCTTGGGTTAAGCTATTTTTTGCTTATAAATCATAGGGATAGTACATCGAATTTTTACTAAAAATAGGGCTTTGTCACCTATAATTCGGGGGGTAAACCCGAATTTAATAATATATCTCGATTGAATTGAACTTATTTAACCAACCCTGCAGTCACTTGTTGAAGCAATTACCTCGGCGCACCCTGAGCGTGGTCTGCTTTACTTTGTTGACGCTCGGCTATGGCTACGGTGCATTTGCTCAATCTGTACCGGCAACGGTGACGGTAGAGCCTACCAATAAGTTTGATGCTTTTAATCGTGCCGCCCCGAGCAATAAAGTTGAGTCATTTTTACCGCCACCAGAACTGAATTCTACCGAGCTACCCTTACCTAAAATTCTCAATCAATCGGTGAACAATGCGCGTAGCAGTTGGGATTTGCGGCAGCTCTGGAATGAGTTAAGAGCGAATAACCCGCAATTGATTGCCGCCCGTGAAGCCTATTTTGCTGCCAAGGCGACCGTGCCGCAAATTAATGCGCCTGCCAACCCCACAGTTGGGCTAGTCGTTTCTGGTATGCCTGGGTCAGGCTCGCCACTCGCCTTTGGTACTGCGGGAACTAGCCCACAAAGTCAGAATGCGTTTTCTTTCCAGCAGCCTTTTCAGTTTCCAGGTAAGCGCAGTTTGGCTGCCGATATTGCCGATACCTCTGCCGAGGCCTTACAAGCGCGCAATGAAAATCTTTATTTACAGTATGGCGCACAATTAGCTAGTCTTTACTACAGTACGCTCGCCTCGCAACGACAATTAAAAGTGCTGAGTGAAACTGTAGTGCGTACTGAGCTGATTAAAAATATTGCGAAAGCACGTTATGCGAATTACTCTGCTGCTTATGTGGAGTTCTTGAATGCGCAAGTTTCACAAAGCGCTGCTGAATCGGATCGCTTTACTTTAGAGCGACAACTCGCAGTTGCTTATAAAAATATTAATGTATTAATCGGGCGTGATCCCCGTGAAAAATTAGTATTGCGTGGCGATCCAGGTGCAGCAGTGCGCAAGGTACCCACTCTGGTCGAGTTAGAAAGCTATGCTGAATCGAGCCATCCCTTGTTGAAAAGCTCGCTGTTGCAAGTCGATGCCGCTAAAAAAGGCGTTACTTACGCAAAGAAAGCGTATTTGCCCGATTTTCAGATTATTGGCACGAACTTTATGAACCGTAGCCCATTTGCGGCGAATAATAGTGCTTCGTATTACCAAATTGAGTTCGATATTGTCATTCCCTTGTACTTCTTTATGAAGGAGCGGTACGGAGTAGAGCAGGCAGTACGAAACCAAGCGGCCATTGAGGCCAGTAATACCTCAATGCACCAAGAGATTATTTTGGGCGTGGGGAGTTCTTATGCTTCTTATGAGCAAATTAAAAAATTGTATGAATTTCTACGTGACCGTCAGCTGCCGGTGGCCGAAGCCGCATATAAGGTTTCACTGATACAGTATGCTAATAATGGTCAAGGGTTTAACGATTTAATGACTGCACAAATTCAATTACGCTCGATTGAAATACAACTAGCGCTTGCAGAAAGTAATTTAATGCAAGCTCAGGCTACTTTATTTGCTGCGGCAGGTAAAGACCCAATTGAATAGGTATTACGAATGTTAAAAAAACTGACCATCTATCTTGAAAAAACTCTTGCTCTGATCAAGCCACTTAGCGCGAGCGTAATGAGTCGTCTGCGTGCTTTCAAAGACCAAGTTTTTGCCATGTATTGGGATTTAACGCCTGATAATCGCCAGCGGGTGCGTTTAGTGGCCTTTGCTTTTGCTATTTTGGCCTTGGGCTTTTTGGTCGGACGCATTACCAATGTGAATCGAGTAGTGGGGCTTGAAAAAGCAGAGAAAGTGGAGCTGAAGGTTGAAAAAAGTGGGGCGATTGAGATAAAACTTCCTGACCTCAAGTTAAACCCAGCTATCTATCAATTCCAAGTTGTACAAAAGGCTCAAGTATCGGAAGACATTAAGGTGCCTGGACGGCTAGCATTTAATGCCGAGAAATCGAAAGTGCTTTCTGCCCGCATACCTGGTAGGGTTGAGCGAATTTATGCCTTTGAGGGCGCACTCGTGCAAGCAGGTTCGCCTATTGTTGAGCTTTATAGCCCTGAGTTTCTTTCGGCTCAGCAAGAGTTTTTATTGGCGACCAAAACAACTCAAGTATTAAGTGGCAAGCAATCCTTAAGTGATGTTCTGGGTGATGCCCAAATTACGGTTCAAGCTGCTAGTAATCGCTTGCGCAATTTAGGCGCCTCTGATCAAGATATTCAGAATTTAGAGAAAACCGAAAAAGGTCAGCCGAATTTAATTATGCGTTCACCTTTGCAGGGAGTAGTGGTAAAGCGCAATGTCGATCCAGGGGCCTTTGTGAATTCAGGCGATGTTATTGCAACCTTGGCCGACCCTAAGCAGCTCTGGTTTTTAGGGAATGTATTTGAGCAAGATATGCGTTTAATTAGCCGCGGGCAAAAATTAGTTCTTCGTACCGAGGCTTACCCCGATAAAGAATTTATTGCTTATGCAAACTATATAGCGCCCACAATTGACCCAGTCACGCGCGCGCTTTTAATTCGTTGCGATGTAGATAACTCGGCGGGCTTGCTGCGACCAGACATGTATGTTTCAGCGAAACTAACTACGGGCATGGCTGAGGCTTATGTGTTACCCCAAACTGCCATTATTCGGGTGCGTGAAAGTAAGTATGTGATTATGCGTATCGCTAGCGATACCTATAGACGGGTACCCGTGAAGGGCTATGACATCGATAGTAAAACATATGCAGTTACCGAGGGTTTAATGCCTAATGCTAATGTATTAACCGATGGTGCTGTGCTGCTGAACGATCGTTTTGCTAGGCAAGAGGACTAAGTGAGCCTGTTTTCTTCCTTTATGGGAGGCGTGCTTGAAAAGCGCGTGATCGTTATTGTGGCTTCAATTGGTTTATTGGGCTTAGGTATGTTTAGCCTGAGTCAATTACCAATTCAGCCCTACCCTGGAGTGGCGCCATTAACCATTCAGGCAATTTCTCAATGGCCTGGGCGAAGTACCTCCGAAGTTGAGCAGCAAGTCACTATTCCGGTTGAGAATGCCCTTGCGGGTATTCCAGGCGTACAGGCTTTTCGTTCGGTTTCCTTATTCGGCTTATCGGTTGTTACCTTAAAGTTTACCGATACAACTGATCCTTTTAAAGCGCGTCAAACGTTTATTGTTAATCTTGGTAACGTAACTTTTCCCGCTGGCGTTTCATCGAGCATTAGCCCCGACTCAGATGCGACGGGTGAAATTATGCGTTACCACGTGCAATCCGATTTTGCTTCACCAACTCGCTTAAAAACCTTACAAAATTACGAGATTTATAAAGAGCTGAAACAAACCCCTGGGGTAGCTGATGTTTCATCTTTTGGCGGTAAGGTGCGGCAATATCAAGTGATTATTACACCTGAGAGTCTGCAATCAAAAGGGGTAACCGTGTCGCAAATTATTGCTGCCCTTAGTAACGCCAATAGCAATGCAGGCGGCGGTTTATTGCCAGCGGGGGAGCAGCAGTTTGTGGTGAGGGGTGTTGGCCTGTTTAAAAATATAGGAGACATTAAACAGGTTGTGGTTGCCGTAAACCAAGGCGTACCTATTCGGATTGGTGATGTAGCGACAGTGGAGATTGGTTTTGCGCCACGTTTAGGTATGTTTCAATACGGAGAGAACGCCGATGCCGTTGAAGGCATTGTATTTTTGCGCCGGGGTGAAAATGCTACTGAGGTGTTGGCTCGGGTACGCGACAAAATCAAAAATATCAATTCACATATTTTGCCACCCGGCATTCAAGTAATACCATTTTATGATCGGCAGGCGTTGCTAGATATTACGATTGGTACGGTTAAGCACACTTTATTTTTTGGGATCTCTTTAGTACTGGCGGTTCTATTTTTATTTTTAGGAAATTTGCGCGCTGCCGCGGTCGTGGCGGCTGTTATCCCTTTAGCGCTATGTGTCTCGTTTATCCAGATGCATATTTGGAGTGTGCCAGCCAACTTAATTTCTTTGGGTGCAATCGACTTCGGGGTGATTGTTGACTCAGCAGTCATTTTGACGGAAAACGTCATGCGCCATTTAGAGGAGGGGGGTAAGCGCTTAAATCAAAGCATCATCATTGCTACTAGTGAAGTACAACGCGCCATGATTTATTCCACCAGCATCATTATTGTGGCTTATTCCCCCTTATTCTTCATGGGCGGGGTAGAAGGAATTATTTTTAAGCCGATGGCCTTCACCATGGGCTTTGCGCTGATTGCAGCCATGGTTTTAAGCCTGACTTTTTTACCTGCGATGATTTCCCTAATTTTTGGGGAAAACTTACATCACAAGCCACCCCGCTTTATTACGCGTTTGTTAGCTGGGTATAAGCCTTTATTGCGGCGCTGGATGGACCGTCCCCGCACCGTTGTAGCGATTGCAGTGTTTATTTTGGGTTTAACTTTGTTTAGTATGACTAAGCTTGGCACGGCTTTTTTGCCTACCCTAGAAGAAAATAATATTTGGCTACGGGTAACTTTGCCAAATACAGTAGATTTAGGTTATTCAATCAAAATTGCTAATGAATTACGCGGCATCTTTTTGAAGCAAGGTGAAATTGAAAAAGTAGCCGTACAAATTGGTCGTCCAGATGATGGCACTGATTCAACGGGGGTTTTTAACCAGGAATACGGGCTCTATTTAAAAGCCCCAGACAAAATGCCAGCAGGTTCGAGCAAGAAAAAACTGATTGAACATTTAGAAACAGAATTAAATAAAATTCCTGGTATTAATTATAGTTTTTCACAATACATTCAAGATAACGTTAACGAAGCTTTATCTGGTGTTAAGGGTGAAAACTCAGTGAAAATTTATGGCCCTGATTTAGAGGTCTTAGATTTGAAAGCCCGCGAGATTATTGATGAGCTGAAAAAAGTTTCTGGGGTGGCTGATGAAGGTATTTTGAAAGAGTTAGGGCAGCCTACCTTAAACATTCAAATTGATCGCGAGAAAGCATCGCGCTATGGCATTAATGTGAATGATATTCAAACGATCGTGGCTAATGCCATTGGGGGAATGCCAGTTACCAATTTGCTCGAAGATGAAAAAACTTTTGGTATTGCTGTGCGCTTAAATGAAGCAAGTCGTAATGATGTGTTGGATGTCTCGAAACTTTTAGTTGACTCGCCCACGGGCGCAGCAATTCCGCTGTCGATGGTGGCTAAAGTGAGTTTAAGTGATGGCCCTTTCTTTATTTATCGTGAAGCTGGTAAGCGCTATATCGCGATTAAATTTAGCGTGCGTGGACGCGATTTAGGCAGTGCGGTGGAAGATGCACAAGTGCTGGTTCAAAAGAACATCACTTTGCCAGCAAACTATTCGATTAGCTGGGATGGGCAATTTAACCAAATGAAGCAAGCGCAGAAAAAGTTAATGATTATTGTGCCATTAGCTTTGTTAGGTATTTTCCTGTTATTGGTGAGTGCTTTTGGTAACTTCCGCGACGCAGTAATTGTGATGATTAATGTACCCTTTGCGGCAATTGGCGGGGTTCTAGCCTTGCATCTAGCCGGCGAAACTTTAAGTATTTCAGCTTTCTTTGGTTTCTTATCCTTATTTGGTATTGCGATTCAAGATGGAGTGATCTTAATTTCCTTCATTAATAAATCGATGTCGGATGATTTGGCGGCAATGAAAGACACCATGGTTGAAGGCTCATCATTACGGGTACGCCCCGTTTTAATGACAGCGATGCTTTCGGGGCTTGGTTTGTTACCGGCTGCTTTATCGCATTCAATCGGCTCTGAAGCGCAGCGTCCGCTAGCCTTAGTTATTGTTGGTGGCATGGTAACGACGACGATTCTGACTTTATTGGTCCTACCCGTGATTTATAGTTGGTTTAGAGGTCGTTCATTACCCAATGCACCGGTCATTTAGCCTGATTGAATCGACTATCAATTTTACTTTTTAATGCGCTAATTTTAGATTCTCAATATTAATGCCTACCGATACCGATTTACATATTTTAGTTTCCAATGATGATGGTTACTTAGCCCCAGGCTTACTTGCTCTGGTTAATGCTTTGCGTCCACTGGGGCGCATTACTGTGATTGCACCAGAGCAAAATCACAGTGGCGCCTCGAATTCATTAACTTTATCGCGTCCCTTATCGATTCATCGCGTAGCGGGAGGTGAGCGTGATGGTTTCTTATTTATTAACGGCACTCCCACTGACTGTGTGCATATTGCTATGACCGGTTTTTTAGATCAGCGCCCCGATTTAGTTGTTTCGGGTATTAATCAGGGCGAAAATATGGGTGAAGACGTGCTCTATTCAGGCACGGTGGCAGCGGCAATTGAGGGGGTCATGTTTGGCGTGCCAGGAGTGGCATTTTCACAAATCGACCGTGGTTGGGCTCGTATTGATGATGCAGCAGCGATTGCTAAAGATATTGTTACGCATTTATTGGCGAACCCGATTGGCTCTGAAAAAGGGATAGCAACCTTATTGAATGTGAATTTACCGAACCAAAGCTATGCCGATTTACAGCGCTGGCGAGTCACTCGCTTGGGGAACCGTCATCACTCTGAGCCCGTAGTAGTGCAAAAAAATCCTCGTGAAGAACTCATTTATTGGATTGGGGCAGCCGGTGTGGCTAAAGATGCCTCGGCAGGTACTGACTTTAGTGCAATTGCCGATGGCTGTGTTTCACTAACACCGATGCAGCTTGATTTAACTCACCACGCCCGCTTAGCAGCGATGCGTGCCAACGGCTGGGATCGGGGTTGAAGGCGACTTCACGGCATGCTGGTCACCGCCAAGCACTTGCCGATAAAGTTGCCGCTAGTGGGGTAAAGCACCTGAAAACCCTTGAAGCTATTGCTACGGTGCCACGACATGCCTTTATGGATGCGGGTCTACATGCGCAAGCGTATGAAGATTCCGCCATACCCATTGGTCATCAGCAAACCATTTCTAAGCCATCAGTGGTGGCACGCATGATTGAGCTTTTACATAAAAACAAACATCCCCTAGGCAAGGTACTAGAAATTGGCACGGGTTGTGGTTATCAAGCTGCGATCTTGAGTTTGTTAGCTACAGAAGTGTATTCAATTGAACGGATACGACCTTTGCATGATTTAGCTCGGGCGAAGTTACGACCCTTTCGGATTAATAATTTACGCCTCATATACGGCGATGGCATTTTGGGCCTGCCCCAAGCTGCACCCTTTGATGCCATTATTTTGGCAGCCGCAGGGCTCGGTATTCCCGATGCTTTATTAGATCAATTGGCGATTGGCGGGCGCTTAATTGCCCCAGTAGCCCGCAATGCCAATCTGCAGCAGTTATTACTGATTGAACGAGTTAGCTCGCAACGCTATCAAAGAACCGCCTTTGACGAGGTCTTTTTTGTCCCTTTACAATCGGGGGTGATATGAAACGATTGATTGTTAAACCATTATTTTCTGTAGATTTAAAGCGCGCTTTAGCCTCAACTGCACCGCTAGCAATTACTTTGGCAGTGGGTTTGGCTTTAGCTGGCTGTTCTACGCCCCGTACAAAGCCTGCGCCCATTAACGATCGTAATGCGAGCATTTCCTCTGCAATGGCTAATGAACCAACCCCTCCTGGTTATTATCGGGTGAAGCGAGGCGATACCCTGTTGCGCATTTCTTTAGATCATGGTCAATCGTATAAAGATATTGCGCTTTGGAATAATTTAAGCGACCCGAATCAAATTGAAGTGGATCAACTTTTATTAATTAAATCACCTACTGCTAGTAAATCAGCTAGTGCAGCGAGTGCAGCGAGTAAAAAATTACCTGCTGGTGAAAGTGTAGTTGGAGGCACTGGTGCCGCTAAGACTGCTGCTTTAAAACCCGATACTACCAAGACTGAGACCATAAAAACTGACCCCCTGAAGAGTGATGCCAGTAGTTCTCCAGTTGCCGAGCCAGGTATTCGCTTATCTTGGCCAGCGCAAGGTAAGGTAGTAGAAGAATTTAGTGAAGGCAAAAATAAAGGGATAGATATTGCCGGCAAGTTAGGCGAGCCAGTTCAATCGGCTGCAGATGGTAAGGTCGTGTATGCCGGCAATAGTCTGCGAGGTTATGGTAATTTGGTCATTGTGAAGCATGACAATACCTATTTAACGGCCTATGCGTATAACAAGAGCTTGTTAGTGAAAGAGGGCGATAGCGTACGCAAAGGGCAAAAAATTGCTGAAATGGGTGATACGGATACCAATGCAGTGAAGTTGCATTTTGAAGTACGCGTGAATGGTAAGCCGGTTAATCCAATGCAATTTTTACAATAACTAGCTATTTTCATGCGTGTCGGTGCAACCGTTTTGGTCTTTGATATTGAGACTATTCCCGATGTGGCTGGTTTACGCCGTTTAGAAGAATACCCAACTACCATTGCTGATGCCGAGGTAGCACAGTTAGCGATGGCAGCACGAACTGTGAAAACGGGAAGTGATTTTCTACCGCTCTACTTACAACGAATTGTGGCGATTTCATGCGTGATTCGTCGTACCACTAAAGAAGGTTTACCGCAATTTAAAGTGGGATCTTTAGGCGAAGTGGGTGACGATGAGAAAACTTTAATTCAGGCGTTTTACGATTTAATTGAAAAATATACGCCGCAATTAGTTTCATGGAATGGTAGCGGCTTTGATTTGCCGGTTTTGCATTACCGCGCCATGGTTCAGGAAGTGCAAGCCGCACGTTACTGGGAGATGGGCGAAAGCCAAGACAGCGATAGCCGCGACTTTAAATGGAATAACTATATTTCGCGGTATCACTTACGGCATCTTGACATGATGGATATTTTGGCTAAATTTAATCCGCGCGCCAATGCACCGTTAGACAGCTTAGCAAAACTCTGTGGTTTTCCTGGAAAAATGGGCATGGATGGTAGCCAAGTTTGGGGCGCTTATCAAGAGGGTCGCTTACCTGAGATTCGCAGCTATTGCGAAACCGACGTCGTGAACACGTATTTAATGTATTGCCGCTTTCAATTAATGCGAGGCGGTTTTTCTCCCGCAGAATATGCCGAAGAATTACGGTTTGTGCGCGCCTATTTACAAGAGGAATCGAAGCAGCCACACGGCGCAGCTTGGCAGGAATACCTTGCTGGTTTTGCGGATGCCGCTTAAGTGCTTGCGGCATGTCTGAGCTAGTGAGTGAGCCAATTTGGATTGAATCACTTGATTTAGAAGCGCAGGGCATTGCCAGGCTGCCACCCGCACTAGATGCGCCTGCTGGCGAAGCTGGCAAGGTGCTATTTATTCGTGGCGCATTGCCAACCGAATTGGTTAGCTATCAAATTACCCGTGATAAAGCCCGCTTTGCCAAGGCCAAAGTCATCCACATCCTCAAGCCCGCGGTATTTCGGACTCAGCCGCGTTGCGCAGCCTTTGGAATTTGCGGGGGCTGTAGCATGCAGCACCTTGATATGGCTGCACAAATTGCGATGAAGCAAAGAGTCTTAGAGGATGATCTCTGGCATCTTGCCCGTGCTAAACCAGCAGAAATACTTCGCCCCTTAAATGGACCAAATTGGGCTTACCGGCAACGGGCGCGTTTAAGTGTAGTGAATCGCTCGATTAAAAAAGGTACTGCCCTAGTGGGCTTTCATGAATTCAATAGCGGGTATGTGGCCGACATGCTAGCTTGTGAAATATTGCCCCCGCCGGTTTCGGCTTTATTACTTCCTTTGCGGGATTTGGTGAACGCACTCTCGATTCCCGATGAAATTGCGCAATTTGAATTAGCAGTAGGTGAGGGTAATACCACCAATGCATTTCAGCCGGTAACAGTTTTGGTGATGCGCCACATGGTGCCACTGAGTTCTGCTGATCTTGACCTGGTGCGCATCTTTGCCGAGCGACACTCCGTATGGATGTGGTTACAAGCTGGCGGCATCGATACTGCCAAACCATTTCATCCTACTGAGGGTGGCTTAAGTTATCGACTACCCGAATTTGGGCTTGAAATGCCTTTCTTACCCACTGACTTCACCCAAGTGAATCATGCGATGAATCGTGCTTTAGTAGGCCTGGCAATGCGCTTGTTGGCACCACAAGCCCATGAACGAATACTGGACTTATTTTGTGGCATCGGTAATTTCACTTTACCCTTAGCGCGTTTAGCCAAAGCAGTTTTGGGGATTGAGGGTAACAACGCCTTAACTCTGCGAGCGCATAGTAATGCAAAACATAATGGGTTGGCTGATATGGCCCAGTTTCAATTGGCCAATTTATTTACAGCTGATGCAGCGATGGTGCGTTCATGGGGGCCAGCAGACCGCTGGTTAATTGATCCCCCTAGAGAGGGGGCGATGGCCCTGTGCCAAGCCTTAGGAGAGCTACAAAAGAATTGCCTCGCCGGCGATGCTACCGCCTTATCCTTTCTACCCAAACGTATTGTTTACGTCTCTTGCAATCCGAAGACGCTAGCGCGCGATACTGCAATCCTCTTGGGCGAAGCTGGCTACGAGTTGACTAAGGCTGGCATCGTGAATATGTTTCCTCACACTTCACATATTGAATCGATTGCGGTGTTTGAGCGTTTACCCATTGATCATCCTTACTATCCTTAGCTGAACTATTAGCACAATGTAATCCTCAAGCTAAGCGGTCTAAGGAGGATGATGAATGGATTAATGCTCGGCGAATCGGACGTGAGATCATGTGATGAATCGTGGAGATGTAAAGATCTTCAAAAGAGCTATTAGCCGCAAAGGGTATCTTAATTTGGCACCTAGGGATTACCTTATACGACCGAACTTTTTACTTCAATCTATTCCTGTACTATATGTTTGGGGTACTTATTAAAAATAGAGACACTTAAAAATAAAAAAGAGGAAATAGTGAAAAATAAAAACTATAATTTTGCATCTTTTACGCGCCGTCAATTTGTGCAAACAACTGGATTAACTGCCTTGGCAGCTTCTTTTCCAGGCATTTCTTTCGGCCAATCAGCCACCAAAGGATCTCTCGCTAAGTCTTCAAAAGGAATGGTTACTAGCCCACATGAGTTGGCAACTCAAGCAGGATTGAATGTACTTCAATCTGGCGGCAATGCAATTGAAGCTGTGATAGCCATTTCCTCATGTCTTTCTGTCACTTATCCCCATTTTTCTGGATACGGCGGAGATGCTTTTGTAATTATTAGCGATGCTAATGGTAAGGCGCAAACTATTTCTGGTATTGGTCAAGCCCCACAAGATATCAATGGCTATTCGGGAAGTATTCCATTTCGTGGGCCAAAGTCGATGCTTACAAGCGCAGCGTATGTTGATACTTTAGGCAAGGCTTATGAGATTAGTAAAAAAGATCTTAAAGGTCAGAAATCTTGGGCTTCCTTATTGTCACCAGCGATTAAGCTGGCTAAAGATGGTTTTCCAGTCTCAGAGTCAGAAGTTTTTTGGTTAAATTTTCGCCTAAAAGAAATGGGGACACTTCCTGGGGTTGAGAGCGGCTTCTTGATAGATGGTAAGGTGCCCACAGTTGGTCAAATTTTTAAGCAAGCAAAGCTCGCTAAGACAATCGAGATGATTGCAGAGTATGGCCCGCGTGATTTTTATGAGGGGAAGCTAGCTGCTATTTTGGCAAAGGGCTTAAAGGATGTGGGATCCCCAATAACTGCAAAAGATTTAGCATTAACACAAGCTCAAATTGAGCCACCCCTTAGCGTCCAGTATCGAGGTGGAACTTTATTAGCAAATCAGCCGCCGACTCAGGGAATAACAACCTTAGAAATAATGGGTATCTTAGAGCGTTTTGACCTTTCAAAAATTCCAGAAGGGAGCCCTGATTATTATCATCTCTTGGTTGAAGCTGTAAAGCTGGCCTTCATTGATCGAAATAAATTTGTAGCGGATCCTAAGTTTGTAGAAGTACCCAGTGGACGTTTATTATCGTCTGCTTACTTAGATGCGCAAGCCAAAAAAATTAAAATGAATGCTGCAATGCCTTGGCCTTATGTATATAAAACCGGTGACACTGTTTTTCTTGCAGCAGTAGATGCACAGGGCAATTGCGCCTCAATGTTAACCACTATTTATTATGATTGGGGTAGCGGCATGCAGGTTGGGGATACGGGTATGATTTGGCACAACCGTGGCGCATCATTTTCCTTGGATCCAAAATCCTTAAATCGTCTCGAGCCTGGAAAGAGACCATTCCATACTTTAAATCCAGGTATGTACATGAAAAATGGCAAGCCAAATATTCTGTATGGCACTCAAGGTGCTGATGGACAGCCGCAAACTTTAGCTGCTGTGCTTACACGTTTGATTGATTACAAAATGGATCCTTTAACTGCATTAGCTAAACCTCGTTTTTTATTGGGAAAAACTTTCTCTGATACTAGAGATTCCTTAAAGTTGGAACAAGATGCCGGGGATGCAGTTTTTGTAGAATTGGGTAAGCGTGGTCACGAAATGAGTGTAATAACAGCTCAAAGCCCCTTAGCAGGACATCCAGGTGCAATCGTCATTGATCAGCAGGCTAAACAAATAAGTGGTGCACATGATCCAAGAAGTGATGGAAGGGCACTAGGCTTATAGACAAAGTAAACCTAGTTCATTATGAAGATAATAGACGTTAGGGAATTATCAGCGTTTATTAAGATGATAGAAAGAAAAAAGCACCTTGAAAGGTGCTTTTTAGTTGCTAGCGTAAGCAGTCGCTAATTGAGTCTAATCGCGCTGCCCACCCATGATGCCAAATAAAGCCAGCAAGTTGGTGAAGACGTTATAGACATCAAGGTAGATGGCTAGAGTAGCCATTACATAGTTGGTTTCGCCGCCATTAATAACGCGTTGCACATCAACCAAAATAAAGGCTGAGAAAATGGCAATTGCTAGAATCATCACCGTCAGCATGAGTGCAGGTAATTGCAACCAGATATTGGCCAAGGAAGCCACGATGAGGAGCAATACGCCAACCATGAGCCATTTGCCCATACCTTGGAAATCACTTTTGCTAACAGTTGCAATAGTTGCCATGGTGGCAAAAATTAAGGAAGTGCCGCCAAAGGCAAGCATGATTAAGGTAGCGCCATTGCTATAGCTGCTGAGGGTAAAGCCAATTAGGCCTGACAGCATGAGACCCATAAAAAAGGTAAAGCCTAGCAGAAGCAAAACACCGATGCCAGTATCTTTATTCTTATTTATAGCCCAGAAGAAGCCAAAGGCAACTGCCATAAAGACGATGAAACCTAAGAAAGGACTACCAGCAAAAGGTACAAACCCCATTGCAACTCCCAACCAAGCGCCAATGACGGTAGGCACCATCGAGAGAGCAAGCAAAGCATAGGTATTGCGCAAAACCCGGTTACGGATTTGCAGACTTGTTACAGAACCAGACTGTCCAAAGCCAAAAGAGTTTAAATCGCTCATTGAGACCCCTTCATTGTTAAATTAACTAAGCCAAAAATTGGCTTGTGTATTAAGTATAGACAAAATAGGTTAATTTCAAGGGCTTTCGTAAAGATAGTACTGCTAAAGGGGTTATCCCCTGTAAATTCAATCACTTAGCTAATTTACCCTTAAAGGTAAGATGGTCTAGGGATGTATAATTCTATGGGCGTTGCTAAGCGACGCAGCTTTCAGCATCTGCAGCAAGGATGCCCTTTTTGGGGCTCTAACACTGCTTTTTACGATCTTTGATTCAGTACTGGAGTTATGCATGGCAATGGAACGCACTTTATCTATTATTAAACCCGACGCAGTAGCTAAAAACGTCATCGGGCAAATCTACGCGCGTTTTGAAGCGGCTAAGCTCAAAATAGTGGCCTCGAAAATGGCGCACTTATCGCAATCGGAAGCTGAGCAGTTTTATGCTGTGCATAAAGAGCGGCCTTTCTTTAACGACTTAGTCAAGTTCATGATTTCTGGTCCGGTGATGATTCAAGTATTGCAAGGTGAAAACGCCATTGCAAAGAATCGTGAGTTAATGGGCGCGACTGATCCAAAGAAAGCTGATAAGGGCACGATTCGCGCCGACTTTGCTGACAGTATTGATGCTAATTCAGTACATGGCTCTGATGCCCCTGAAACTGCTGCGGTAGAAATTGCCTTCTTTTTTCCTGGCATGACTATTTTTAATCGTTAATGTGAATTCACCCCGCATCAATCTCTTAGATTTAGACGCCGAGGCAATGAAGGCGTACATTGTGGGTCTGCATGAAAAGCCATTTCGGGCAAAACAATTGCTGAATTGGGTGCATCAACGCGGCGTTGGCAATATTGCTCTCATGAGCGATTTAGCCAAGGGGTTTCGCCAGACTCTAAGCGAGCAGGCCGAAGTTTGTGCACTACCTGTTTTAAATGAAGCGCTAGCGACGGATGGCACCCGTAAATGGTTGCTAGATGTGGGCGGCAGTAATGCCGTAGAAATGGTGTTTATTCCTGAGGATGATCGCGGTACCTTATGTATTTCTTCGCAGGCAGGTTGCGCGGTGAATTGTTCTTTTTGTGCAACTGGGTATCAAGGTTTTTCGCGGAATTTAACCACGGGTGAAATGATTGGCCAGCTTTGGTTTGCTGAGCATCATTTGCGCGCCGACCCTAACGCCATTAAACGCATTGAAGAATATCCCACTCCAGGTTATGTTCACGA
Source organism: Polynucleobacter sp. IMCC 30228 (assembly GCF_021395205.1). Taxonomy (GTDB): domain Bacteria; phylum Pseudomonadota; class Gammaproteobacteria; order Burkholderiales; family Burkholderiaceae; genus Polynucleobacter. The sequence goes on from NZ_JAJVCS010000003.1 coordinate 53,208, forward strand.
GGGCAGAGTGGTATCAAACGTAGTCTTCATGGGTATGGGTGAGCCCCTCCTCAATTACGATAACGTCTTGCCGGCCTTACGTTTAATGTTAGATGATCACGCATATGGTTTATCACGCCGTCGAGTGACCCTCTCAACTTCGGGGGTAGTGCCAATGATGGATCGCTTGGCACAGGATTGCCCAGTGGCTTTAGCCGTGTCTTTGCATGCGCCGAATGATGCCTTACGCGATCAGCTAGTGCCGCTGAATAAAAAATATCCCCTGAAAGAATTGCTAGCCGCTTGTGAGCGCTATTTACCTTATGCACCGCGCGACTTTATTACCTTCGAATATTGCATGCTTAATGAAGTCAATGATCAAGATGCGCAGGCACGAGAGCTGGTGCAATTACTAAAAGGCATTCGTTGCAAAATCAATTTAATTCCGTTTAATCCTTTTCCTGAGTCGGGCTTAACTCGCTCTTCGCCGCAACGGATTTTTGCCTTTAGTAATATCTTGCAAGAAGCGGGCATGATTGCGACGGTGCGCAAAACCCGTGGTGATGACATTGCAGCTGCTTGCGGACAGCTCGCAGGCGATATTATTGACCGTACTAAAGTTCGTGAGCGCACGGTTGATGCAGCACTGGGCGAGCAAACTGTGCAATGGTTGGAACGTTAATTATTAACAGGATGGATATGCGTACTACTCCTGATTCTGCTTGTCTGCCCCTCGGCCCTGCGCCGCGGCGCAGTTCCTTGCAGGCAACCGTATCTTGGCAAGATGTACATGTTACCGTGGGCGGAGATGCACCAGTGCGCGTGCAGTCAATGACTAATACCGATACGGTTGATGCACTTGGTACCGCGATTCAAGTAAAAGAATTGGCGCGTGCCGGTTCTGAATTAGTGCGTATTACGGTCAATACGCCTGAGGCTGCCGCAGCCGTGCCTTACGTGCGCGAAAAATTAGATGCGATGGGTATTTTTACCCCGCTGATTGGTGATTTTCATTACAACGGCCACACTTTGCTAAACGATTTTCCAGCCTGTGCAGAGGCGTTATCAAAGTACCGCATTAATCCGGGTAATGTGGGTAAGGGCGCTAAACGCGATCCGCAATTTGCCCAAATGATTGAAGTCGCTTGCCGTTATCACAAGCCAATTCGGATTGGCGTGAATTGGGGTAGCTTAGATCAAGCGCTGTTAGCCCAGATCATGGATGAAAATGCAATGCTTGCTGAGCCTAAAACAGCGCAAGCAGTGATGATTGAAGCTTTAATTCAGTCAGCCTTGCAATCGGCTACTAAGGCTGTTGAATTAGGTATGAGCCCAAATCAAATTATGTTGTCGTGCAAGGTGAGTGGTGTACAAGATTTAGTTGCGGTGTATCGCGATTTAGCCCGCCGCTGCAATTATCCTTTGCATTTAGGTTTAACCGAGGCAGGCATGGGTAGTAAAGGGATTGTGGCTTCGACCGCGGCTTTAGGCATTTTGTTGCAAGAAGGGATTGGCGATACCATTCGGGTTTCACTGACACCTGACCCTGGTGCACCGCGCGAAAATGAAGTGATCGTGGCTCAGGAAATTTTACAAACCATGGGCTTACGGAATTTCACGCCTATGGTCATTGCCTGTCCTGGTTGTGGGCGTACGACCAGTACGACTTTTCAAGAATTAGCAGCCCAAATTCAATCTTACTTGCGCCAACAAATGCCAGTCTGGAAAAAATCGCATCCAGGAGTTGAAAATATGAATGTGGCGGTGATGGGTTGTATTGTGAATGGACCCGGTGAAAGCAAGCATGCCAATATCGGTATTTCGTTGCCTGGCACTGGGGAAGCCCCTGCGGCACCAGTATTTGTTGATGGTGTCAAAGTGAAAACCTTACGTGGTACCGGTATTGCCGAAGAGTTTCAGGTGATTGTAGAAGACTATGTGAAGTCACACTATGGTAGCTCGGCAAGCTAATTACGTAAAATGAGTGCGCAAAAAATTCAAAAACTAGCGGGCGTGCGGGGTATGAATGACCGTTTGCCTACTGAGGCAAAGCAGTGGCTACATTTAGAAAAAATATTGTACGATTTAACCCGCGCTTACGGTTATGAGTTAATAAACACCCCGATTGTTGAGGCTACTGAAGTTTTTCAGCGCGGTATTGGCGTGGTTACCGACATTGTAGAAAAAGAGATGTATTCCTTTGAAGATCGCCTGAATGGAGAGCAACTCACTTTGCGACCCGAAGGAACCGCCGCAGTTGTGCGCGCAGTCATTGAACATAATTTACTGTACGACGGACCTAAACGCCTATGCTATATGGGACCCATGTTTCGCCACGAGCGTCCGCAGCGTGGGCGCTATCGACAGTTTCATCAATTTGGGGTTGAAGCCTTAGGTTTTGCGGGTCCTGACATCGATGTTGAAATTATCGTCATGGGGCAACGACTCTGGGATGAGTTAGGTTTACGGGGCGTACATCTTGAAATAAATTCTTTGGGCCAAGCAGCTGAGCGCGCTGCCCACCGTGAAGCTTTAGTCGAGTATTTCACGGCAAATACTGCAGCCTTAGACGCAGATTCGCAGCGTCGTTTACTGACTAATCCCCTGCGAATTTTAGACTCTAAAAATCCAGCAATGCAAGAACTGCTTGAACAAGCGCCACGTTTATTCGATTTTCTTGGCGCAGAATCGCTACAACACTTTGCTGCGGTACAGGCTTTATTAAAAGCCCAGAATATTCCCTGCAAAATTAATCCGCGGTTAGTACGCGGCTTAGATTATTACAACCTCACCGTGTTTGAATGGGTCACTACTGAACTTGGGGCGCAAGGCACTATTGCTGGGGGTGGGCGTTACGATCCTTTGGTTGAACGAATGGGGGGTAAAGCGGCACCCGCTTGTGGTTGGGCGATGGGCATTGAGCGCGTGCTTGAACTAATGGCCATCTCAGGATCAGTCCCCGAAGCCGAGGCAGTGTGTGATGTGTATGTTTTACATCAGGGTGGTGAAACCTTAACGGCCGCTTTTATTGCTGCTGAACAATTGCGCAGTGCTGGCATGGATGTTGTTTTATTTTGTGCCCCCGATGGCCAAGCGGCAAGCTTTAAATCCCAAATGAAAAAAGCCGATGCGAGTGGTGCCGCCTTTGCTGTAATTATTGGCCCTGATGAATTGGCGCGCAGTGAAGCCCAAATTAAAGACTTACGCGGGTTGGGTAAGCAATATGCAGTTCCGCTAAATCAGGTCTTGGATGCCATGATTGAAGCCTTAGTTTCTGCTTCGGAATAAAATAGCCTGCCCTTGATCCCACTTTACTCATTTATTTAATTTACGTTTACCTTACGGATTGTTATGCCACTGGACCTAGAAGAACAAGAACATTTAGATAACTTTAAAGACTTTTGGAAAAAGTATGGCAAGTTATTGACTGGCTTATTAACTGCTATTTTATTAGCTTATGCGGGCTATAGTGGTTGGCAATGGTGGAAAAATAATCAAGCAATGGAGGCCTCAAAACTGTACGGCACCATGTTGAGTGCGGTGGCCAAAGGTGATAAAGAACAAATCTTTCGCGCAGTAGACGATTTACAAAATCAATTTGGACGTACAAGTTATGCGGCCATGTCGGGTTTAGTTGGCGCAAAAATTGCTGCAGATGCAGGCGATACAGCAAAGGCGCTAAGCTATTTACGCTGGACAAGTACTAAAGCAACCGATTCTGCATATGCAGGGGTAGCCAAAATGCGCTTGGTAGCCCAATTAATTGAACAGGGCGGTGATGCGGCGATAACTGAAGCCGACCAACTATTAAAAGAAAAACCGGTTAGTGGCTTTGAGGCTTTATGGATAGAGCGGCGTGGCGATTGGTATTTATCACAACAAAAAATAGCTGAGGCGCGCACGAATTATCAAACCGCGTGGAAAATGATGCTGCAAGCAAAAGAATTGCCCGATGAAAGCCGCCGCTTATTAAAGGTAAAACTGGATGCTGTAGGTGGTGTTTAATGCGTAGGGCTTTATTTGCTTTACTCGCTTTGCTAGTATGTTCAATGCTGGCATGCTCGGGCTCTTCGCGAACTCGCAAGCCTAACGATCTGACGGCAGTGACTAATCAATTTGAAATGAAAGAAATTTGGGCAGCGAATGTTGGCTCGTCCGAACCCTATTATTTTGATCCGATGGTAGCTGGCAATTCAGTCTATGCTGCTTCTGCTAGTGGCAAATTAGTAAGACTAGATTTACAAACTGGTAAAACGATTTGGGAAGTGAGCGTGCCCGATAGGCTAGCTGTAGGCCCAGGGTCGGATGGCAAAACGACAGTGGCGGTTTCAGCTAAGGGGATGGTTTATGCCTTTGATGAAGCCGGAAAAAATATGTGGTCAGTTTCAGTTGGCAGTGAAGTATTAACTGAGCCCATAGTGGCCGCTGGCACCGTAGTGATTCGCACGCTCGATAATCGTTTTATGGGCTTAGACGTACTCACAGGGAAGCGCCGTTGGTTTTATCAGCGCCAACAGTCGGTACTGTCATTGCGTGTAGGTTATGGCATGCTGCTTGTTAATAATGAAGTAATTGTGACAGGCCTATCGAGTGGCCGCTTCGGCATGATTGGGGTAAATAATGGGGCCCTGATTTGGGAAACATCGGTTTCTTTTCCAAAAGGATTTTCTGAAATTGAGCGTTTAAATGATGTATCCGCCAAGCCAAGCTTGGAGGGTGATAAATTATGCGCCGTATCGTATCAAGGCAAGATCGGTTGTAGCATGGTACGCACGGGAAATTTAATTTGGTCTAAGGATTTTTCGAGTTACACCGGTACTGCGCAGGGCCCTGAACTGGTTTTTGCTAGCAATGAAAAATCGCAAGTAGCGGCTTTTAAGAGCGCAGACGGAACGCAGGTTTGGGAAACGAGCAAGCTCAATTGGCGTGACTTAGGTGAGCCTACCGCCATCGGGCGAGTGCTGTTATTTGGTGACGCTGAAGGTTATTTACACGCTATCTCACAGGCGAATGGCGAGATTGTGGCGCGCATTCGGCACGATACCTCACCCATTGCGTCGGCCCCGGTGGTCGCCGGTGGCCTAGTTCTAGTGCAGTCTCAAGGCGGTAAATTAGTTGCCTATCAACCTAAATAAAGTTTACTTTATGAAACTTGTCCCATGAAACCTGTCATTGCAATTGTTGGTCGGCCTAATGTAGGTAAATCGACTTTGTTTAACCGCTTAACGCGCTCACGCGATGCAATTGTGGCTGATTTTTCTGGCTTAACCCGTGATCGACATTATGGCAATGGACGCCTAGGTAGTCGCGGTTTCATTTGCATTGATACCGGTGGCTTTGAGCCTGTAGCGAAAACTGGCATCGTCGCGGAAATGGCCAAGCAAACTAAACAAGCAGTAGCGGAATCGGATGTGGTGATTTTCTTGGTTGATGGGCGCTTAGGTTTGGCCCCCCAAGATCGTGTCATTGCCGATTTCTTACGTAAAACAGGACGGCCGATTGTTTTGGCAGTAAATAAAACCGAGGGTATGTCAGCGGGCGTTGTTACCGCTGACTTCCATGAGTTAGGTCTGGGTGATCCCATGCCGATTTCCTCAGCTCATGGTGAAGGCGTGCGCAGCTTAATTGAGGATGCGTTGGATGACTTGGGTGTGCCTGAAGAGGATGATGAGGCTGAGGTGCTGGGTGCAGATAAACCGCTCAAGATTGCTGTGGTGGGTCGTCCTAATGTAGGTAAGTCGACATTAATAAATAAACTGATTGGCGAAGAGCGGGTGATTGCTTTTGATCAACCTGGCACAACCCGCGATGCCATTGAAGTACCCTTTGAACGTGCTGGTCGCCCCTATATTTTGATTGACACCGCTGGCTTGCGGCGTCGCGGTAAAGTGTTTGAAGCGATTGAAAAATTTTCAGTCGTGAAAACCTTGCAAGCCATTGCCGACGCCAATGTGGTGATTTTGATGCTGGATGCTCAACAAGATATTTCTGAGCAAGATGCCCATATTGCTGGGTTTATTGTTGAAGCCGGGCGAGCCTTAGTGGTGGCAGTAAACAAATGGGATGGCGTCGACGCTTATGTGAAAGAGCGTTGCCGTTTAGAGATTGCGCAAAAACTGCGCTTTCTCGATTTTGCCAATGTTCATACGATTTCAGCGCGCAAGGGCTTTGGTCTAAAAGAACTGTTCAAAGATGTTGATGCTGCGTATAAAGCGGCCACGACGAAGATGCCCACCCCGCGTTTAACGCGAATTTTGATTGAGGCTATTGAACATCAGCAGCCCAAACGGGTGGGGATGGGGCGTCCGAAAATGCGTTATGCACACCAAGGGGGCATGAATCCGCCAATTGTGATTATTCATGGCACTGGCCTTTCTGGCGTTACAGATAGCTATAAACGCTTTCTAGAAGGGCGGTTTAGGGCGGTTTTTGGTCTCCGTGGGACACCGATGCGTATTGAATTACGCACCAATCGTAACCCTTACGTTGATGATGACAAAAAGAAGAAGCGATAATAAGATTCTGTTTTGAGTTTGAAAAAATCAAGACTCCCATTAGTGCTTAAAGGAGCGGTATGAATAATAATAAAAGTCAGATGTTGCAAGACCCTTTTCTCAATGCTTTGCGTAAAGAGCATGTGCCTGTTTCGATTTATCTCGTGAATGGCATTAAATTGCAAGGCAATATTGATTCATTTGATCAGTATGTGATTTTGCTGCGCAATACGGTGACGCAAATGGTGTACAAACATGCTGTTTCTACTATCGTTCCTGCCCGCGCAGTGACTTTTCGCCTAGATGAGGAAGAGCCCTCTGCATAAAACTAGTATTGACGCTGTGCGAGCGGTGCTAGTCGGCGTTGATACTGGCTTAGCTGATTTTCCCGAAAGCATGGCAGAACTTGCTTTATTGGTGGAAAGCGCAGGAACATTGCCAGTGGCTAATGTCATTGGGCGCCGCGGCAAAACTGATCCTGCTTTATTTATTGGGTCTGGTAAAGCTAACGAACTGAAGCACATTCTTGAAGAGCAAGAAGCGGAGTTGGCGATTTTTAATCATCCTTTATCGCCTAGTCAGCAACGCAATTTAGAGCGCCACTTGGGGCGCCATGTGCTCGATCGAACCGGGTTAATTTTAGATATCTTTGCCCAACGGGCGCAAAGTCATGTGGGTAAAACCCAAGTTGAGTTAGCCCATGTGCGTTATCGCATGTCGCGTTTAGTGCGGGCTTGGAGTCACTTAGAGCGGCAAAAGGGTGGTATTGGCTTACGGGGCGGTCCAGGTGAAACCCAAATGGAGTTAGACCGGCGCATGTTGGCTACACGTGCTAAGCGACTTGAGCTTGAATTGGCGAAGTTACAGCGGCAACAACGAACTCAACGCCGCTCACGCAGTCGCAAAGAAGTTTTCTCAGTGTCGTTGGTGGGCTATACCAATGCGGGTAAATCAACGCTCTTTAATGCTTTAACAAAGGCTGGTGCCTATGCGGCCGATCAATTGTTTGCCACCCTCGATACCACTTCACGCAAAGTGCATCTGCCTGAGACGGGGTCGATTGTAGTGTCCGATACGGTGGGGTTTATTCGCGACTTGCCCCATCAATTGGTAGAAGCTTTTCAAGCAACCCTAGATGAAACGATTCATGCCGACTTAATTTTGCATGTGATTGATGCAGCTAGCTTAGTTTCACGCGAACAACGGGCTGAAGTCGAGCGGGTTTTGCAAGATATTGGGGCTACTGACATTCCGCGCCTAGAAATCATGAATAAAATTGATTTAATGCCTGAAACCTTTGCCCATGGGCCTATTGTCAAGAGGGATAATAATGGCTTACCCAACCAAATTTTCCTTTCAGCACAGGCTGGCTTGGGCCTTGACTTACTCCGTAGTGCTTTAGGCGAACATGCCCAATTGGCTGATAGAATTAGGGCTCAAGATGACCGAGCCAAAAATCACACTAACGCCACTGATTTATTAGCTCCCTTAACCGATCGACCTGACTCTGCCGAATTTAATCCCCTCCCTTCCCGTAGCTATTCGCCACATAATGCATAAACTGCTTGCACTTTTTTCAGTAAAAGACCCAGGCTGGGGCAATAGTAGCAACAGTAATGATGCTAAAGACTCTGGCAATGGCGAGGCTACGCCTGCAGGCGAAACTAAGCCGCCAGCCGCTGAGGGGTCTCCAGGAAATAGCCCAGAAAATATACCCACAGTCAGCCCACAACCACCCTCCAAGCCACCTGAGCGACCCACCGATGGGCCGCCCGATCTGGATGAGCTCTGGCGCGATTTCAATAATCGCCTGAATAATTTTTTTGGCGGTAAAAAAGGCCCCAAAAGTACTACAAATAATTCTGGCAATTCATCGCCAAATAAAGCGCCATTTAATAAGCCCTCGAATAATGGTGGCGGCGGTAAAAACCAAGCACCATTTAATTTTAATTTTACGAATCCCTTTTCCAGCAAGGCAAGCTTTGGCTTTATTGCAGCTGGTGCGGTCTTGTTTTGGTTATTAAGTGGTTTCTTTATTATTCAAGAAGGTCAGGCGGGTGTGATTCTCACCTTTGGTAAATACAGTTACACCGCTGGGCCTGGCATTAACTGGCGTATGCCTTGGCCCATTCAGGCGCAAGAAATTGTGAATTTATCGGGCGTTCGTTCGGTTGAAGTAGGGCGTCCAGTCTTAATTAAGTCAACTAACTTAAAAGATGCATCGATGTTGACCGAAGATGAAAACATTATTGATGTGAAATTCGCCGTGCAATATCGTTTAAAAAATCCGACAGATTATTTATTTAATAATCGTAATCCGGATATTGCCGTAACTCAGGCTGCTGAGACGGCAATTCGGGAAATTGTGGGCCGCAGCAAAATGGATACCGTGCTTTATGAGGGGCGTGAAAAAATTGCCATTGACTTAGCTATCTCAATTCAAAAAATCTTAGATAGTTATAAAACCGGTATTTATATTACGAGCGTGACCGTGCAAAATGTGCAACCCCCCGAACAAGTTCAGGCCGCATTTGATGATGCCGTCAAAGCCAGTCAAGATGCTGAGCGTTTGAAGAGCGAAGGTCAAGCATACGCAAACGATATTATTCCGCGCGCTAAGGGTACTGGCGCACGTTTACTGCAAGAGGCTGAAGGCTATAAAGCACGAGTCATTGCAACTGCTGATGGTGATGCCACCCGCTTTAAACAAATTTTGACGGAATATGCAAAGGCACCTCAAGTCACGCGTGATCGGATGTATATCGACACGATGAAGGAAGTCTATAGCAATGTAACGAAAATTTTGGTCGATACCACTAAGAGTAATAGCCTCTTGTATTTGCCCCTCGATAAAATTGCCGCGCAAGTGAGTGCTGAAAGTGCCCAGGCGGCTGCGGCAGCACCCAATAGCAGCATGGGTTCGGGTTCGGTTGGTAGCTCTACTGGAGTACCTAGTTTGCCAGCTACGGGCTCGGTCACGGTTTCACCAGCACAGCCTGCGTCTGGCTCTGCGGCAACGGGCGGCAGTAATAGTTCGGTTGATAAACGCGATGGCTTACGCAGCCGCGATCGGGATGCCCGCTAATGAATATGAATCGCGTACTTGCTGCTTTAATTGGACTCATTGCCATTATTTATTTATTGGCTTCCAGTATTTTTATTGTTGACCAACGGCAGTTTGCAGTGGTATTTTCCTTTGGTCAAATTGTGCGGGTAATTCAAGACCCTGGTTTGCAATTTAAGTTTCCTGCCCCATTTGAGAATGTGCGCTTTTTCGATCGCCGCATTTTAACGATCGATAATCCTGAAGCTGAGCGTTTCATTACCTCCGAAAAGAAAAATCTCTTGGTTGATTCTTATGTGAAGTGGCGCATTGTTGATCCGCGTAAGTTTTTTGTGAGTTTTAGAGGTGATGAAAGTTTAGCGGTCGATCGATTAAATCAGCTAGTTCGTTCAGCTTTGAATGAAGAGTTTACGAAACGTACCGTACGTGAACTTATTTCTGAGCAGCGCGAACAAGTGATGCAGGGAATTCGTAAGAAAGTAGCCGATGATTCTGCCGATATTGGTGTTGAAATTGTTGATGTGCGTTTAAAGCGCGTCGACTTATTGGCTGAAATTAGCGATTCAGTGTATCGACGCATGGAAGCAGAACGCAAACGCGTAGCTAATGAATTGCGCTCTACGGGCGCAGCTGAGTCGGATAAAATTCGTGCCGATGCCGAGCGCCAGCGCGATGTTATTTTGGCTGAGTCGTATCGGGATGCGCAAAAAATTAAAGGCGCTGGCGATGCGAAGGCGACCGCCTTATACGCCGAAGCGTTTGGTCGGGATTCCCAATTTGCTCAGTTTTATCGCAGTTTGGAGGCATACCGCAGCTCTTTCAAAGATAAGAAAGACTTGATGGTGGTTGAACCCAGTGGTGAGTTCTTCAAGTTTTTGCATAAAAAGAGCCAATAAGACGACCCGCTCTTTAGGGCCTAAAAGGCCGCAGACTCAGAGTTCTGCGAGATTCCCCAGCATTGCCCATCATCAAGCATAGTTGAGCCATAATATTAGGCATGAACCGTTGGTTATTACCTGAAGATATTGCTGATATTTTGCCAGCTGAGGCTGCCAAAGTAGAGGCTTTGCGTCGCCGCTTGCTCGATTTATATCAATCTTATGGCTATGAGTTGGTGACCCCACCCTTAATCGAGTTTCTCGATTCTTTGTTAACGGGTACTGGTGCGGACCTTAATTTACAAACCTTTAAGTTAGTTGATCAGCTCTCAGGGCGTACCTTAGGCTTGCGGGCTGATATGACACCCCAAGTTGCTCGGATCGATGCGCATTTATTAAATCGAGATGGCGTAACCCGCCTATGTTATGCGGGCTCGGTTGTCCATGCCCGCGCCAGCATTACTAGTGCGTCGCGCGAAGAGGTGCAATTGGGCGCGGAAATTTATGGTTGCGCTAGTTTGGATGCGGATTCTGAAGCGATTTCACTTTTATTGCAAACCCTGCGTTTGGCTGGGCAAGAGCAGGTCTATCTCGATTTATCGCATGCCGGAGTATTGGCTGGCGTGTTAGAGGGCGTAACGCTAACGCCTGCAGATATGCAAACTGTATATGGCTTATTGCAAAGTAAAGATCGCCCCAGTTTGGTGGCCTGGTCGCAAGCCGTGCCCACCGATTGTGCTAAAGCCTTGCTAGCACTAACGCATTTAAATGGACCGAGTAGCGAGGTTTTAAAAAAGGCCCGCAAAGGTGAATTTGCTTTGCCAAATAATCTTCAAGTACAGGAATCTTTATTGCAATTAGAAGCGTTGCTCGCGTCAATGACTGAGCTCGCGCCTACTACCGAAATGAGTATTGATTTAGCAGATTTACGCGGTTATCAATACCACACTGGGGTGACGTTTGCGGCTTATATTGCTGACTTAGCTCAGCCCATTGCGCGCGGTGGTCGCTATGATCAGGTTGGAGCTGCTTTTGGGCGCGCGCGCCCCGCAACTGGGTTTTCACTCGATTTGTTGACCTTAGCAAGTCTTTCTAAGGCATCCGCTCTGCGGCCGGCAATACGTGCACCCTGGCTTTCTGATGCGGCTTTATTGGCCCAAATTTCCCAATTAAGGGAGGCTGGCGAAGTGGTGATTCAGATCAAGGTGGGGGAGGAATTTTTAAGTTCCCAATTCCAGTGTGATCGAGAATTGGTTCAGCAAGGTAAAAACTGGGTGGTAAGCCCATTAAGGTCGGTAAAATAGCCCGTCTTGATCAAATTTGGATTGAATATGTCTCAGCAGCAAAGTAAGCAAAACCCTGGCCAACCCAGGTCAGCCAAACGCGGCCGAAATGTGGTGGTAATAGGCACTCAATGGGGTGATGAAGGCAAAGGCAAGGTAGTCGATTGGTTAACTGATCATGCTGCTGGCGTCGTGCGCTTTCAAGGTGGCCATAATGCGGGACATACTTTAATTATCGGTAATAAAAAAACCATTTTGCGTTTAATTCCTTCGGGAATCATGCATCCGCAGGTCATTTGTTATATCGGTAATGGTGTTGTGCTATCGCCTGAAGCACTCTTTAAAGAAATTGGTGAGCTCGAAGCCGCCGGATTAAATGTCTGCGATCGCCTGCGTATTTCTGAAGCAGCGACGTTAATTTTGCCGTATCACGTCGCAATTGATAACGCCCGCGAGAAAAAACGGGGGGCAGCGAAAATTGGCACTACCGGACGTGGCATTGGCCCCGCATATGAAGATAAAGTAGCCCGCCGTGCTTTGCGTGTGCAAGATTTGTTTTATCCCGAAAAATTTGCCGCGCAATTGCGTGAAAATTTGGAATATCACAATTTTGTTTTAACCAATTACTACGGAGCGAGCCCCGTTGATTATGAAGCTACTTTAGCTGAGGCCATGAGTTATGCAGCGCGCCTTAAGCCGATGGTTACCGACGTTTCTAGTGCTTTATATGCAGTCGAACAAGCTGGGCAAAATTTATTATTTGAGGGTGCTCAGGGTACGCTGCTCGATATTGACCACGGAACCTACCCTTATGTAACTTCGAGTAACTGTGTGGCGGGGAATGCAGCCGCGGGTTCTGGAGTAGGCCCCGATTCTTTGCAATATATCTTGGGTATTACCAAAGCCTATTGCACCCGAGTGGGCGCTGGCCCATTTCCTAGTGAGCTTTATGATTTCGATAATCCTGCGAAGCAAGACCCAGTTGGCATCCGCTTAGCTGAAGTGGGCAAAGAGTTTGGCTCAGTAACAGGCCGCCCGCGTCGCACGGGTTGGCTTGATGCGGCCGCATTAAAGCGCTCAATTCAGATTAATGGGCTAACTGGTTTATGTATCACTAAATTAGATGTGCTCGATGGCCTTGAGCAGGTCCGCTTATGTGTGGGTTATCGTTTGGAGGGCAAAGAGCTCGATGTATTGCCGCGGGGTGCAGAGGCAGTAGCTTTATGTGAACCGATTTATGAAGATTTTCCAGGTTGGCAAGATAGTACTGTTGGTATTCAAAATTGGGACCGCCTACCAATTCAGGCACAACACTTTTTGCGTCGTATTGAAGAAGTCGTTGGCAAACCCATTGCCATGGTGTCGACTGGGCCAGAGCGCGATGAAACCATTTTGGTGCACCATCCTTTTGAGGCGACGCATTAAGCGGTAATGTGTAATTTATAGGCTATTTTTATTGTGAGATTTATTTAAAGGTTTTTATCATGACTGTACGTATTAACTGTTTTGGTTTGCAGGTTGCCGATTCACTTTACCGTTTTATTGAGGATAAAGTGTTACCAGGTCTGCAGATTAAAAGTGCTGACTTCTGGAAGGGCTTTGCCGCAATTGTTAAAGACTTAACCCCAATTAATGACGCATTGCTGGCCAAGCGTGATCGAATCCAGCGTGATTTAGATAAATGGCACCAAACTCATCCAGGCCCAATCAAAGATATGCCTGCGTATCGCCAGTATCTAAAAGAAATTGGCTATATAGATGAGATACCAGCCAATGTAGTGGCTTCTACTCAGAACGTCGATGATGAGCTTGCTCTCCAAGCGGGCCCCCAGTTGGTTGTTCCTGTGCTCAATGCGCGCTATGCTTTAAATGCAGCTAATGCTCGTTGGGGCTCTTTGTATGACGCGCTCTACGGTACAGACGTATTGTCTGAAGAGGATGGTGCTACCAAAGGCGGAGCGTTCAATCCAATTCGTGGCGCTAAGGTTGTAGCCTATGCGCGGCAGTTTTTAGATCAGGCTGCACCTTTGCTTAAAGCTTCATATAGCGATGTGGTGGCTTATACCGTGGTAGCCAATAAACTGGCAGTGAAGTTAAAAGATGGTAGCACTACTGGCTTGCTTGATGAAAAACAGTTTGTGGGCTACCAAGGTGATCCTGCCGCGCCTTCATCTGTTTTACTACGCAATAATGGTATTCATATTGATATTGAAATTGATAAGACGAAAACCATCGGTGCTAGTGATTTAGCTGGTGTAAATGATGTCGTACTAGAAGCTGCGCTCTCTACCATTCTGGATTTGGAAGATTCAGTAGCGGTTGTTGACGCCGATGACAAAGTACTCGCTTATGAGAACTGGTTAGGTATTCTCAAAGGGACCTTAGTTGAAGAGGTGAGTAAGGGTGGCAAAACTTTTACCCGCCGCCTCAATCCAGATCGTCAATACAAAGCCGGTATTGGCGCAGTAAATGCAAAAGATGGCTTGGTGACCTTACATGGCCGATCACTATTATTCCTGCGTAACGTTGGTCACCTGATGACAAATCCTGCCATCATTACTAGTGAAGGTAAGGAAGTTTACGAAGGCATCTTAGATGCAGTCGTGACCGTATTAATTGCTTTATATGATATTAATCGCCCAGCAGCACAAGCGATTGGCAATACCCGTAAAGGTTCTGTATACATTGTTAAGCCTAAAATGCACAGTCCTGAAGAAGTTGCATTTGCTAGCGAGCTCTTTAGCCGTGTTGAGAAATTGCTTGGCTTGCCAGAGAACACCGTCAAATTAGGCATCATGGATGAAGAGCGGCGCATGAGCGTCAATATTAAAGCTGCCATTGCGGCAGCTGGTGCACGCGTTGCTTTTATTAACACTGGCTTTTTAGATCGTACTGGCGATGAAATTCATACTGGTATGTATGGCGGTGCCATGGTCCGTAAAGGCAAGATGAAGGTCGGCAAATGGTTCAATGCGTATGAGCGCCGCAATGTCTTGGCTGGCTTAGATTGTGGTCTACGGGGTCGCGCACAGATTGGTAAAGGCATGTGGCCTGCACCAGACCTCATGCGAGAAATGGTAGAGCAAAAAATCGCCCACCCTCAGGCTGGTGCCAATACAGCTTGGGTGCCTTCACCCACAGCTGCTACTTTGCATGCTATGCACTATCACCAAGTCAATGTGGCGAAAATTCAAGAAGACATGGAGAAAAAAGATACTGCAGCTGAGTATGAATCGTTAATGGATGATTTATTGACTGTGCCAATTGCGCTCTATCCAGATTGGACTAAAGAAGAGATTCGCGAGGCGCTTAATAATAATTGCCAAGGTATTTTAGGTTATGTGGTTCGTTGGATTGATCAAGGTGTTGGCTGCTCGAAGGTGCCGGATATTTACAACGTTGGATTAATGGAAGATCGCGCGACATTACGTATCTCTAGTCAGCATATCGTCAATTGGTTACTGCACAAAATTGTGACTGTAAATGAGGTAAATGAAGCCTTGCAACGGATGGCTAGCATTGTTGATATGCAAAATGCAGGCGATCCCCTCTACAAACCAATGATGCCAAATTACAAAGACTCATTCGCTTTTCAGGCAGCCAGTGATTTGATCTTTAAAGGACTCGAGCAACCCAATGGTTACACTGAGCCGCTGCTACATGCTTGGCGTAGGCAAGTAAAAGGGGTATAGCTTACCCGTGTACTAAGAAAGCTTGGAATAGTGGTGCCCAGAAGAGGACTCGAACCTCCACAACCTTTCGATCGCCAGCACCTGAAGCTGGTGCGTCTACCAATTTCGCCATCTGGGCAATGGGCTCTATTATAGGGGGTATCTGGTTATTTTTTACTCTAATCTTGATTTGAAAGAAATGCATGTTGAAAGTAAGCAAGCGTAAGACTGAAGCTTCAGTGCAACGCGAGGCCGATCGGATTGGCACAGTACAAGGTCATCGTGATGGTTTTGGCTTTGTGATACCGGATGATGGTGGCGAAGATATTTTTTTATCGGAACGCGAAATGTCACGGGTGATGCATGGCGATCGCGTAAATGTAAAAGTGCTTGGAGTCGATCGTCGGGGTCGACCTGAGGGGCAAATTGTCGAAGTGCTGGTGCATGCTAACCGCCTCGTCATTGGGCGTTTGCTGAATGAAAACGGAGTATTGATTGTGGCCCCTGAAGATATGCGGATTGGCCACGATATTTTGATTCCCCCAAAGGGCCAAGGAAATGCTAAGTTAGGCCAAGTGGTCAGCGTAGAAATTATTGACTACCCCGATAGTTATCGGCAGGCAGTAGGGCGGGTGGTAGAGGTGTTGGGTGAAATTGATGACCCTGGGATGGAAATTGAAATTGCGGTACGTAAGTACGGGGTGCCTCATGAATTTTCAGCTGCTGTTATTAAAGAAGCCGCCGCATTACCTGACGGTGTTCTGCAAGCTGATTTAGAGGGTCGAGTTGATTTGCGCGACATACCATTAGTGACAATTGATGGTGCTGATGCGCGCGATTTTGATGACGCGGTGTATTGCGAGCCGACCCTGTTTGGAAAATCGAAAGCCTGGCGCTTAATTGTGGCTATTGCTGATGTTTCGCATTATGTCAAACCTGATCGTGCTCTGGACGATGAAGCCTTATTACGAGCGACCTCGGTATACTTTCCGCGGCGCGTGATTCCGATGTTGCCAGAGAAAATCTCCAATGGCTTGTGTTCATTAAATCCTGGAGTCGATCGTTTATGTATGGTGTGTGATGCGGTAGTCGATTTACAGGGCATTGTTTTGGCGTATCAGTTTTATCCAGCAGTTATGCATTCAGCACAGCGGTTTACTTACGACACCGTGTGGGAAATTTTAAGTAATTCGAAGGGGCCAGAAGCAGCTCGTTTCGCAGCATTTCGTACTGAATTAAGTAATTTATATCAACTATATAAGATTCTTGATGCAGCGCGTGAACGGCGCGGGGCGATTAATTTTGAGACCACTGAAACCCAAATTATTAGTAATGAATTAGGCAAGATTTTACGGATTGAGCCACGCATCCGCAATGAAGCCCATAAAGTGATTGAAGAATGTATGTTGGTAGCTAATGTGTGCGCTGCTGATTTATTGGCACAAAATAATCACTATAGCTTGTACCGCGTGCATGAAGAGCCTTCTGCAGAAAAACTAGCCACCTTAAGGCAAGCTTTGCGTACCTCAGCCCTTAGCTTAGCGGGGGGTGATAAACCACAGCCCAAAGACTTTGCGCGCTTAATTAAGGAAATTAAACCGCGGCCCGACTCAATGATGCTGCAATCATCGGTTTTGCGCTCCATGCAACAAGCAGTTTATCAGCCTGAAAATGCTGGGCATTTTGGTTTGTCTTATCCTGCTTACGCCCACTTCACCAGCCCGATTCGGCGGTATCCTGATTTATTGACGCATCGGGCGATCAAAGCCATTTTGCAGAAAAAAACCTATCACCCAACTCTGCCAGAGCGGGTGCCCCTGAATCTCACCTTACCTCGCAAAGGCACTGCTCGTGCGAATGCCGTAGCCGCTAAAAAATCGCATGGTGAGGCAGTGCAATCTCGCTTAGAGTCCAAAGGAATCAAAGGGCCTAAGGGTGCACAAGGTGATAAGGGTGCAAAGGGACAGCACTTGAGTTTGCCTGTTTGGGGTCAGTTAGGGGTCCATTGCTCAGCTAATGAGCGCCGTGCAGATGAGGCTTCACGTGATGTTGAGGCTTGGCTGAAATGTTATTACATGCGCGATCATTTAGGGCAAGAATATGCTGGCACGATTACCGGGGTAGCTAATTTTGGTTTATTTATTCAACTTGAGAATCTTTTTGTTGAAGGCATGGTTCATGTGACAGAATTGGGCGGTGATTATTTTCAATACGATGAGGCTCGCCAAGAATTACGCGGCGAGCGCACAGGTATTCGTCATCGTCTTGGTGATCGACTACATGTATTAGTAAGTCGAGTTGATTTGGACGCACGCAAAATTGAGTTTAGTTTAGTCAAGTCGGTTGGCGTAGAGGGCGGTGGCTCGCGGACCCGTAATTTAATGTTGGCTGCGGATACTGGGCGCCCTCATAAAAAAGCAGCTTCAAAAAAAACCCGTCCCGATAGTAAAGCGCCTGTTAAAGGCTCACAAGGAAGCGCGATTAGCGCGGCGACTGGTAGCGCGAATGGAGCCAATCGTAAGGCTGCTACCAAGAGCGGCAAGCATAAAGCAAAAGGCCGCGGAGCACATAAACCCGCTGGTAATAAGCCGCCAGTGCGTAAAGGTAAGCGTAAGTGAAAAATATCATTTTGGGTTTTCATGCAATTCAAACCCGCTTACGTTTAGACGCCCAAAGTTTACGTGCAGTCTATTACGATCCTGCGCGGCGTGATCGCCGTATGGGTGATTTTTTAAAACAAGCAACACCATTATTAGGCGATCGCTTGCATTCTGCCAATTCTGAGCGTTTACATAGCTTGGCAGGGCATGATCGGCACCAAGGCCTTGTGGCGCTAGCAGACAAAATGACTGTGGCGAGAACATTACCTGAATTAGTAGATGGTATCGAGGGACCAGCTTTGCTGTTAGTTCTAGATGGCGTTACCGATCCGCATAATTTAGGCGCCTGTTTGCGAGTGGCGGATGGCGCAGGGGTACACGGGGTTGTGGTACCCAAAGACCGTTCGGCGCACGTAAATGCGACGGTTACTAAAGTTGCCAGCGGTGCAGCAGAGGTAGTACCTTTAATTCCAGTAACAAATTTAGCGCGCAGTATGAAAGAGTTAAAGGAAATGGGTATTACCTTAATTGGTACCGATGAAGAGGCCGAGTTATCAATTTATGATCTTGATTTAACTGGCTCAATTGGCATTGTGATGGGCGCTGAAGGTGATGGTATGCGGCGATTGACGCGCGAAAACTGTGACCAGTTGGTGCGTATTCCGATGCAGGGCGTGGTCGAAAGCTTAAATGTTTCCGTTGCCAGTGGGGTTTGTTTATTTGAGGCAGTAAGACAACGCTTAGCTCTTATTTAAGTAATTGTTCTAATTTTTCAATATCAGCACAGAAGCTGCGAATGCCTTCGGCGAGTTTTTCAGTCGCCATGGCATCATTATTGAGTTGTAAACGAAATGCGGCTTCCTTCGTGTTGAGTTCAGTAGCCGATAAGTCATTCAGGGCTTCTGCATGTAACTGGCGTACGACGGGTATTGCACTATCTTGTAGGTTAGACAGTAATTCTGGGCTAATGGTTAACAGATCACAGCCGGCTAGCTCAATGATTTGCCCTATGTTGCGAAAGCTCGCTCCCATCACCTCTGTCTGAATACCAAATTGTTTGTAATAGCGGTAAATACGTTTAACAGAATTGACGCCAGGATCACTGGCGCCGCCATGAGTAGCATCCACCCAATTCGTTCCTAAGCGGGTTTTATGCCAATCGGTTATGCGCCCCACAAATGGAGAAATAAGGGTTGCCTTGGCTTGGCCACAAGCCGCTGCTTGAATTAAGGAAAACAATAAGGTCATATTGCAATGAATACCTTCAGCCTCCAGTTGTTTAGCGGCCTGAATGCCTTCCCAAGTAGCAGCTAATTTGATTAATATGCGCTCTTGATCAATACCTTGTTTTGCATACAGGGCAATGAGATGACGTGCTTTGGCGATGGTTGCGGAGGTATCAAATGATAGTCGGGCGTCAACTTCTGTTGAGACCCGACCTGGCACAATTTGGAGGATTTCTAAGCCAAAAGCAACTAAAACATGGTCCATGAGCTCGGTGGCGCTTGCCTGTGGATGCGCTTGCTGAACTCCTTTAACCAAATCTGCATAAGCACTTTGTTGCACGGCTTTCAGGATTAAAGAGGGGTTGGTAGTGGCATCTTGCGGCTGAAATTGGCGCATCCGTGCAAAATCGCCGGTATCGGCTACAACGGTGGTGTACTGTTTAAGTTGATCGAGGCTATTCATCGGTATTTATCTTCTTTTGACATATCATAATGAATTCAGAGGGGAGGCGGACGTGAATCCAGAAGAATTAAAACGCTTAGTGGCTCAAGCCGCTTGTGACGAAGTCTTAAAGCTGCCCGCTGGACAGTGTTTGGGTATTGGCACAGGCTCGACTGCCAATTGGTTTATTGATTTGTTAGCACCGCATCGCAACCACTTCGCTGGCGTTGTTTCAAGTTCGATAGCCAGTACGCAGCGCCTTATTCAGCAAGGTTTTTATGTTTTTGATACCAATCAAGTAGCTGATTTACCAGTCTACGTCGATGGGGCCGATGAAATTAATCCTCAGGGCCACATGATTAAAGGGGGTGGCGGCGCTTTAACGCGTGAAAAAATTATTGCGGCAATGGCCAAGCGCTTTATCTGTATTTGTGATGCCTCAAAACAAGTTGCTGTATTAGGCCGCTTTCCCTTGCCGCTGGAAATTATTCCCATGGCAGAGCCTTCTATTAGACGTACGATCGCTGCTTTAGGCGGTGACGGCCATTTGCGCATGGTTGGCACAACAGGTCAACCTTTTATGACTGATAACGGTGGCTGGATTGTGGATGTGCACGGTTTATCAATTAATCAGCCCGTGCAATTAGAGCTGCAGATTAATCAAATACCTGGAGTCGTTAGTGTTGGGCTCTTTGCCCAACGTAAAGCTGATTTACTCTTAGTCGGGAGCGCTACTGGGGTGGCGGCGGTGGCACATAGCCAGTAGCCATATCAGCGCCATCCTCAAAGAAATGTTTTTCAGCTTGCTTTAAGAGGTATTGGCGTGCGCGGGCATCGACCATATTCAGGCGATTTTCATTAATCAGCATTGTTTGGTGTTTAAGCCAGCCAGCCCAAGCTTCTTTTGACACTTGTTGCCAAATGCGCTTCCCTAATTCGCCCGGTAAAGGAGCAAAATCAAGACCTTCAGCTTCTTTATTGAGTTTGATGCATTGAACCATGCGTACCATGAAAAAACCTTTCTTTTAATACCAATATCGAGAGAAAATCAATTTTAGACGTTCTTAATCAAAACCATTGATTTACGATCCCAGTTATAAATTTCTTTACGCTCGATGGGTAAATCATCGACTGTGGCGCGCACAAAGCCCCGCTTTAAAAACCAATGTTCGGTACGGGTTGTGAGGACAAAAAGCTTGGTGATACCCTCATTTTTTGCTCTCATTTCAATATGCTTGAGGAGGCGCTCTCCATCACCCGAGCCTTGTACTTCGCTATCAACGGCTAAACAAGCGAGCTCGCCAACCTGATTCGGAAAAGGGAAGAGCGCAGCGCAACCAAATAGCACCCGATCATGCTCGATAACCGAAAACCGCGCGATATCGCGCTCAATGACATCTTGACCGCGGGGCGCCAAAATACCTTCTTCTTCAAGCGGCATGGTGAGCTGCAAAATACCGCTAACATCATCTTGGTTGGCTTCGCGTAAATTTTCAATGTTGGAGGAGGCTAGCATCATCCCAATACCATCGTGAGTAAATAACTCTTCCAAAAGCGCGCCATCGCGATTGGCAGGTAAAAAATGTACGCGGTTGACGCCAGCTTTAACAGCTTGTGCGGCTAAATTCAGTAAGCTACGAAAACCGGGGAGCAATTCGGCATGGCTATTCACATAAGTGTTTAATTGCTCCAGCGACAATTCAGTTATGGGTTCGTGCTGCTCATCGCGCAGAGCGGGATAGGGCGTTAGAAATAAAATTTTGTCAGCCTTTAAGGCTGCAGCAGTCGCTGCAGCGACATCTTCATACGATAAATTAAATGCTTGGCCAGTGGGCGAAAAACCAAGCGGCGAGAGCAAAACTATTTTATTGCTATCAAGCGAGAGCTTGATGGATTCAGCATCGACTTTGCGGACTAAGCCAGTATGAATAAAGTCGGTTCCGTCAACTACGCCAAAAGGCATAGCAGTTATAAAGTTTCCAGAAATTACTGAGATGCGTGAACCTGCCATGGGGGTGTTGGGCAAGCCGCGGCTAAAAGCGGCCTCAATATCTAGCCGTAATTCACCAGCTGCTTCTTTTACACACTCTAAGGCCGCAGCATCAGTAATGCGGTATGCGCTCATGGTGGCTTTGCCGTATTTACTTTTAATTTTGCGCAACTTAAGCTGCTCTTCAATTTGCGGGCGAATGCCGTGGACCAAGACAATACGCATGCCCATGGCGTGCAGCATAGCAATATCTTCGATTAGGTTCTCTAGGCCAATTTCTTGGGCCAATTCGCCAGCAAAAGCAATGACAAAGGTTTTTCCACGAAAACTATGGATATACGGCGCAACATCGCGGAGCCAAGCAACAAAGGGGAAATCAGTACCCGCAGGGATTGCAGCCAGGTTTAATGACGAAGTTTGCTGGGTAGTGGCGGCTAAGTCACGCCGGTTTTGGTCGAGCTTAGGTGGATTCGCGTTCATAGTGAGAAAATTATAGGGTGCAGAAGCCGATAAACCAAACAAAATTCAACCCAGAGTCTCTACCTGTGTCCACTTCCAACACTTCTGAGGAGGCCAAAGCTTGCCTTCTTGCGATTGAGTTTCCCGAAGAATTGCCAGTTTCAGGTGAGCGTGAGCGGATTATGGCAGCTTTGCGAGAACACCAATTGGTGATTGTTTGCGGCGAGACTGGCTCAGGAAAAACGACTCAGCTGCCCAAAATTTGTCTTGCGCTTGGTCGGGGACGGGCTAATGGAGGGCGTTTAATTGGCCATACGCAGCCCCGCCGTATTGCTGCCACAGCAACCGCCAAACGCATTGCGCATGAATTACATTCCCCATTGGGTCAGGATGTGGGTTATCAAGTACGTTTTGCCGATAAGACTAGCTCTACCGCTTCAATCAAATTAATGACGGATGGCATTTTATTGGCTGAGACGCAGCGCGATCCACTCTTAAAGGCTTATGACACCATTATTATTGATGAGGCCCATGAGCGCAGTTTAAATATTGATTTTTTATTGGGATATTTGCGGCAACTTTTGCCCAAACGTAAAGATCTCAAAGTGATCATTACTTCGGCCACAATTGATGCGAATCGTTTTGCGCAACACTTCGCTATTAATGAAATGCCCGCTCCAGTTATAGAAGTGAGCGGCCGTTTATTTCCAGTAGAGCAACGGTATTTTCCTTTAGAGGGCGCAGGCAAAAAGGAAACAAAGGATTTGAGCGAGGGTGTAGCAGAGGCGATTCATGATTTATGGCGTGAGGGTGCTTTAGGTGCTGGGGACGCGTTAGTATTTTTACCAGGCGAACGGGAGATTCGCGAATGTGCTGAAGTGTTACGCAAAGATCCCCATTTGCAACAGCGTTTTCATCCCGAGGTCTTAACCTTATTTGCGCGTCAATCGGTGGCAGAGCAAGAGCGGGTATTTCAAACAGGGCATGGACGCCGCATTATTCTAACTACCAATGTTGCTGAAACATCTTTAACGGTGCCCAATATTCGCTATGTGATTGATAGCGGTTTAGCGCGAGTGAAACGCTATTCCTATCGTAATAAAGTGGAGCAATTACAAATTGAGCCCATTTCACAAGCCGCTGCCAACCAACGTGCAGGCCGCTGTGGTCGGGTTGCAGATGGTATTTGTGTGCGCCTGTATAGTGAAGAAGATTTTCTGGGGCGGCAAAAATTTACTGATCCGGAAATTTTGCGGAGCTCGCTAGCAGCAGTTTTATTACGCATGAGTGCCTTACATTTACCGCGTATTCATGATTTTCCTTTTTTAGATCGCCCATTGGGCAGAGCAGTAGCCGATGGCATGCAATTGCTAGATGAATTAGGCGCGATTGAAACGAGCGCTGAAGATGGTGCTCAAGCAGGTGAAATTAAGCTTACTGCCTTAGGGCGTGAATTAACAGAATTACCGTTAGATCCAAAAGTTGGGCGCATGCTACTGGCGGCGCGAGATCATCAGGCCTTAAAAGAAGTTACTATTATTGTTTCTGCTTTAGCGACCCAAGATCCACGCGATCGACCGTTGGAGCAGGCAGCTGCTGCCGATGCAGCGCACCAACGTTTCGCTGACCCTAAATCTGAATTTTTGAATTATTTAAAAATTTGGAATTGGTATCAAGATGCCTTACATCATAAGCACTCTAATCGACAGTTAGAAAATTTATGTCGAAGTCAATTTTTATCCCCCCGCCGATTACGTGAATGGCGAGATGTTTATGGCCAGCTACATACTATGTTAGGCGAAAAGGGTTGGCGTGAAAATACGATACCGGCGACCTATGAGCAAATTCATTTAGCTTTATTAACCGGCTTATTGGGGCATGTAGCTAAAAAAGAAGAGAGTGATAAGACCACCACGCCAAATACTAAAGTAGGCTCCTATTTGGGCGCACGCGGAATTCGACTTTTTATTTGGCCCGGTTCAAGCTTGGGAAAAAAGGCCGGGGCATGGATTTTGGCAGGTGAATTACAAGAAACCACACGGATGTATGCCCGCACGCTTGCCAAAATTGAGCCACACTGGGTCGAACAAGTGGGCGCACACCGTTTGGTCAAATCTTTAAGTGACCCTTTCTGGGATAGTCGTCAAGGTGAAGTCATGGCGCATGAACGCGGTACCTTGTATGGGCTATCGATTTACCATGGCCGCAAAGTCACTTTTGCTCCCCATGATCAAGCTGAAGCCCGTCAATTATTTATTCAAAAAGCCTTGGTTGAAGGGGAGATGTTTGGGCGGGTAGATACCCCGGCACTGGCGAAAGAAACCGAAATAGAGGCGCAAAAGCGCTATCCTCATAACTATGCGTTTTTCTGGCATAACCGCCGTTTAGTGCGGGAAATTGAGGCGCTCGAGCATCGCTCGCGTCGCCCAGATGTACTAGTTGACGATGAACTATTGTTTGCTTTTTATGCGGCACGTATACCGACGGAAATTTATAGTCGCCCTGGTTTACAAGCTTGGTTACAAAAAACGGCTACTGCTGAAGCGAGTTTACGTTTAGATAAAGCCGACTTAATGCGTCATGAAGCTGCAGGAATAACGGTCGATCGATATCCTCAGCAATTAGTCATGGGGGGCACTGAATTTACTTTGTCTTATCACTTTGAGCCAGCTAGTCCAAAAGATGGGGTGACCTTAATTTTGCCTTTAACGCTATTGAATCAAGTAGATAGTCGTCGTTGTGAGTGGTTAGTACCTGGGATGTGCGAAGAGAAAACGCAAATACTAGTCAAGTCGCTCCCGCAAAAGTTGCGGCGTCATTGCGTACCAATTGCTGACTACGCTAAGGATTTTTTGGAGCGTAGGATAGCAGCGGATGAATTTGGTAAGGGCGATTATCTCGATAGCTTGATCTTGGATTTACGTCAAGTGAAGTCTTTAGAGGTAAAGCGTAGCGATTTTCGTCTTGAAGCGTTAGCGCCGCATTTGCTGATGAATTTTCGTTTACTGGATGAGCACGGTCGGCAATTAGAATTAGAGCGTAACTTGCCGCGCTTAAAAGCTGAGTTTGGTAATAGCGCCCGTCTTGCTTTTCAGGCCGTTGCGCTGGCGCCATCAGCCCTTTCTCGCACAGCCCTTAGCTCTGGCACTTATACCCAGTGGGACTTTGGCGAACTGGCAGAAACCTTAGAAATTCAAAAAGGAGGCAAAACCCTGTTTGGTTATCCTGCCTTAGTCGATGGCGGGGAATCTTGTGAATTAGCGGTATTTGATGATGTAGTTGAGGCACGTAAATTCCATTGGCTCGGTTTACGCCGTTTATTTGCGCTGAGTCAACGCGATACCCTAAAAGCCCTGCAAAAACAATTACCCCATGCGCGTGAAATTGGCTTGTTATTTATGCAAATTGGTACGGTAGAGAGCATCA
Organism: Polynucleobacter sp. IMCC 30228; assembly: GCF_021395205.1. Classification (GTDB taxonomy): domain Bacteria; phylum Pseudomonadota; class Gammaproteobacteria; order Burkholderiales; family Burkholderiaceae; genus Polynucleobacter. Next base: position 78,720 of record NZ_JAJVCS010000003.1, read on the forward strand.
TGGAGCAGATTCTGAATTTAGCACTTGAACGAGCATTCATGGCAGAACCGTTGCCGAATAATCATGAGCAATTTCAAGCGCGTTTGCAAGCAGGCAAGCCACGGCTAACTTTAATTGCCCAAGAAATTGCCCGCCATCTCTTAGTCGCCTTGGAAGCCCACGCCGATGTACAGAAAAAATTAGCGCAAGCAAAAGCCCTTTCTGCTAGCGCTCATGCTGATATTACCCAGCAAATTCAGGGTTTGATTTTTCCGCGCTGCATTGCTGACGTGCCCTATACGCAATTAGTGCACTTACCCCGCTATTTAAAAGCCATTGTTTTACGTCTTGATAAATTGCGCGCTAATCCGGTGCGCGATGCCCAGGCTCAGCGAGAGTGGGAGGCCTTAGCGAGGCCTTGGCAAAAATTACTTCAAGGCCAGAAAGGGGGCGCATCTTATGTTTTAGATGAAGACGCGCGTTTACAAGATTTTCGTTGGCAATTAGAAGAGCTCAGGGTAGCCTTGTTTGCTCAAGAATTAAAAACTCCTATGCCAATGTCAGCTAAACGCCTCGAAAAGGTGCTGCAAAGCCTTTATAGGTAAATATAGCTAAGTCTTGATTCGTATCAAAGCCGGTTGTAGAGAGGGGATTTACAATGGGCTAATGAAATTTCTTTCCAGCGTTACTGTTTTTTTTGTCACATATTTGCTCTTTCCGCATTCTGGTGTTGCGCAAACTGTTACCCCACCCCTAGCGAGGCAAGGCGAGCCAAAGGTTGCCATCGTATTAAATTCAGGTGATGCCAGTATTAGCCTAGTCGATATGCAATTACGTGAAGTTATTAAAACTGTACCCATCGGGAAAGAGCCGCATCATTTAATGATGGCGCCTGATCAAAAAACCCTATTAGTGGCCAATGCGGTAGGCAATGATATTGCGGTTTTAAACGCTAACACTGGCGAGGTAAAAGGGCGTATTCCCAAAATCATTGACCCCTACCAAATTGGCTACTCACCAAATAGTCAATGGTTTGTAGTGAATGGGAATCGCTTGAATCGAGTAGATATTTATGCTGTGCAAGGCAATGACTTTACTTTAGCGAAGTCACTTGCTTTGGCTAAGACTCCAAGCCACATTGCCTTTACTGCCGATAGCAAAATTGCTTTTATTACGTTGCAAGACTCTTCTGAGTTAGTGGCGATTGATTTAGCTAGTCAGACGGTATTGTGGAGAATGCCCACGGGACCAACACCTGCCGGTTTATGGCTGACCCCAGGAGATCAATATTTATTGGTGGGTATTACTGGTGCTGATTATGTGGAAGTGATTGATTGGCGAACGCGCCAATCCATTAAGCGCATTGCGACCGGCAAGGGCGCGCATAACTTTAGACCTCAAGGCGATCGAAAGCATGTCTTTGTGAGTAATCGCGTAGCTTCAACGATTAGCTTAATTGATATGCAGACCTTAACTAAAGTGGGAGATATTACTGGTTTACCAGCGGGCCCAGACGACATGGAAATTACTCCTGATGGAAAAAGTTTATGGGTCACCTTGCGGTTTGCTAAAAAAGTGGCGGTGATTGATATTCCGAGTATGAAAGTAAGCTCAATTATTCCAGTAGGCAAATCACCGCATGGCGTTTTCTTTTATCCGCGAGCTGCCTGGGAGTAGATTTTGCGTAGGCTCTTTAACTCGCTGCTGATTTTATTTTGTTTGACCAGTTTGGGGTGGGCACAAACTATGCCTACGTCAGTTTGCAATAAAACGGTGTACCTCACTTTTGATACTGGCAATATGGCAATGGCTGAAACAATTGCAGCTATTCTGCAGCGCCAGCAAGTACAGGCTACTTTTTTTGTGGCCAACGAAAAAACCAGCCGCGGAGATTTTTCTTTAGACGATAGCTGGCGCTCTTATTGGCAAAAATTAGCGCAAGCAGGCCATCATTTTGGCAGTCATACTTATGATCATCTGTATTTTCAAGGCGATGGCAAAGCTGGGTTTGTTCGTCTTAAGCCACAATTTGGTGCCGATGCAGGCATTGGCAAATGGTATGACGCCCCCGCATTATGTGCGGAGTTAAAGCGGGTTGATGGGCGCTTTCATGATTTAACGGGGCGGCATTTAGAGCCCATCTGGCGCGCTCCAGGCGGTCGAACTTCAGCTCGGTTAATTGCACTTGCTGAGCAGTGTGGATTTCAACATATAGCTTGGTCCAGAGCAGGGTTTTTAGGCGATGAGCTTGACTCGGGGCGCTTCCCTAATGCCGTCTTACTTGAGCAAGCTAGTAGAAATATTCAAGATGGGGATATTGCCATGGCTCACTTAGGTATTTGGTCACGTAAAGAGGCCTGGGCGCCAGCAGTTTTAGAGCCCTTGATTGATAATTTGAAACAGCGGGGATTTTGTTTTGCTACTTTACCTGTAATCACTGCTAAATCCCTGCCTCTTAAACCATAAGGCTGAAGTACGACGATGCTCGATTTTTTATCCCAGCAATATAGCCAAGCGCAAGAGGCTTTGTATCATTATTTGCTTGAGCCAGTGCTGTATCAATTTGGCTTAATGCATTGGGCAGAGGACGCTTTTGATGGCAGTGAATGGCTTTTATTGGGCTTACTACAAATTTTTCTTATTGCTTTTGGATTGCGCCTGTGGGAGAAATTGAATCCCGCTGAATTGCAAGTGCGTCAGGCCAAGGGCATGTCGGCTGATGTGTTTTACACTTTTTTTCATCGCTTGGGTTTATTTCACGCAATCATTTTCATTGTTTTTGCCGATCTCTTTTTCCAATTTGAAGGGCAATTACACGACTGGCGATTTGAGCGTTTTAATGTGGAAAGTTGGTGGCCTGGCATGACCTCAATTCCTTGGGTTAGCTTTTTGATTTATTTAATCATCTTAGATTTTGTTGATTATTGTTATCACCGTGCTACCCATTACTTTCGGTGGTGGTGGCAGTTACATGCTTTACATCATAGCCAAACTACCATGACAGCATGGTCGGATAATCGCAATCATTTTTTAGATGATGTGATGCGCGCCTTGGTTTTTGCGTTTTGCGCTTTAGTTATTGGAGTCAGCCCAGGTCAATTTATTTTGCTGGTGGTCGTCAGTCAATTTATTCAAAGTTGGCAGCATGCAAATGTAAAAGTGCATTTAGGCTGGGCTAAGTATTTATTGGTATCGCCTATTTTCCATCGGCGCCATCATGCTATTCGTCTGGGCTATGAAGCCAGCAATCAACCTGGAGTATTGGGCGGGTGTAATTTTGGTGTTTTATTCCCGTGGTGGGATATGATTTTTAAAACGGCTAATTTTGATCAGCAAGTTCACCCCACTGGCGTAGAGCATTTGCAACTTGCTAATGGCGTACTAAAGCATCAATGGCAGAGCTTAAAATTGGCTTGGCAGACTTTTTTTAAACGCCCTCATTCGCGTTAAAGGTCTAGAAGTAACTTTAAAGGGAGTTTAGATGGTTGGTTTTAGTAGCGTCATTCGTGCTTTGGGTTTGGCCTTGGTAGGTTCAATGCATCCACGTATGTTATGGCTAAGCTTTAGACCATTTTTAATGGCGGCAGTTTTTTGGGGTGTTTTGCTCTGGTTCGCTTGGTCGCCTGCGCTCGATTATTTACGCATTTTTTTAAGCGCTTCGATTTTTACTAGTTGGATCGAGCATGCCCTTGCTTGGCTTGGCATTGAAGGTTCTCAAACCTGGTTAGCACCGTTATTTTTTATCATGCTTTTAATGCCAGTTGCGGCGATTAGTCTTTTGCTAGTGATTGCTTTTACAACTGTGCCCGCCATTGTAAATAGCGTGACCGAGCAGCCAGCTTATGCTAATTTGGCGCTGCCTGTTGGCACCCGTTTATTTGGGGGGTTTTTTAGTGGCCTAGTCTATACCCTTTGGTCAAGTTTAATTTGCTTGGTTTTGGTTTTTCTTACTTTACCTATTTGGTGGATACCACCCTTGTTTGCAATCTTGCCACCTTTGTTATGGGGTTGGTTAACGATGCGTTTAATGACTTACGATGTTTTGGCGAAGCATGCCAGCACTGCTGAACGGCATGCCATATTAGAAAAATATCACTGGTCTTTATTAGTTATGGGTATTTTGGCGGGCTTACTGGGAGTGGTGCCTAGCTTCTTTTGGGCTACTTCGGTGCTAGCTTTAGTGTTATTTCCGTTTGTGTCGTTTGTGGCGCTGTGGGTCTATTCAATCATTTTTGTTTTTGCTGCTCTATGGTTTTCCCATTTCTTATTACAAGCCTTAATTGAACTGCGGAGTACGAGTACCGTTGACGTGATTGAGCATGACCCGTTGCATGGATAATTGCGTATATGTCTTCAATTAACCCAAGGCGTTCTGCGCAGAATAAGAGCCCAGAGCAGCAGATCTCCACTTCGGCCAATTCGCCGGCTACAAGACGTTTTGGTTTGCTCGTTATTGGCGATGAAATTTTGTCAGGCCGAAGAAGCGATAAACACCTTGCCAAGCTGATTGAATTACTCAACGAACGGGGCTTGAATTTATCTTGGGCGCGCTATGTGGCAGATGATCCCGCGCAAATTATTCAAACCCTACAAGATACCTTTGCCAGTGGGGATGTGGTTTTTAGCACAGGCGGTATCGGTGCCACCCCTGATGACCATACCCGTGCTTGTGCAGCTAAAGCTTTGGGGTTAAGTCTAGCCCTGCATCCTGAAGCTAAAGTATTAATTGCTGCCCGAATTCAGGCAACTGCTGAGGGCGATCCGGTGAAGGCAGATCTGCATACGCCAGAAAATCAGCATCGCTTCAAAATGGGCGAATTTCCGCTCGGTTGTGAAATTATCCCTAATCCTTATAACCAAATTCCGGGTTTTCGGCTTCAAGAGCATCATTTCTTGCCCGGGTTTCCGGTGATGGCAGCGCCGATGATGGCCTGGTGTTTGGATCAGCACTATGCGGATTTATTTCACCGTAGCGAATGGGCTGAAAAAAGTTTTATCGTCCCCAGTGGCATTGAGTCAACCCTAACGCCGCTGATGGAGCAAATTGAACGCGACTTTGCAGGCGTGAAGGTGTTTAGTTTGCCTTCGGTTGGCGACCCCTCGCGCAGCGGTATTTTTGCTAAACGCCATATTGAATTAGGCGTGAAGGGCGAGCAAAGCACCTTAGATCCAGCCTGGGAGGCTTTGCGCCAAGGCACCACAGCTTTGGGGTATGAAATTCATGATTTGCCAGCCCGCAGTACTTAATTCAGGCTGGAGAGTGAGGAATTGACGGGTAGTTCAATTTATGCACTAATTTAGTGCAATAATAATGCCTTCAACACCATGGTTTCAGTAAATTAGTCTTATCGGTATTCGCTTTTGGTTTGCTGCAAACAGGAAGCGTAGTTGATTTAAAGCCTGGAGCTTGTGAGATCCAGTATTTTTTCTTAGAGGAGATTTGCATGACGAAGACCGTCGCAGATGTGATGAAGTTAGTGAAAGATAAAGAGTGTACTTTTGTCGATTTTCGTTTTGTCGATACCAAAGGTAAAGAACAGCATACGACTGTACCAATTTCAGCTTTTAATGAAGATAAATTTGAGAGTGGTCATGCATTTGACGGCTCTTCAATTGCAGGATGGAAGGGCATTGAAGCATCTGATATGTTGCTGATGCCAGATCCAACCGCTTGCTATATTGATCCCTTTTATGAAGAGTCGACTTTAGTCATTACCTGTGATGTCATCGAGCCATCGGATGGCAAAGGATACGACCGCGATCCACGATCTATTGCGAAGCGGGCTGAAGATTATTTAAAAAGTACGGGCCTTGGCGACACCGCTTATTTTGGTCCAGAGCCTGAATTTTTTGTTTTTGATGGCATTCGCTGGGGCGCTGACATGCAGGGCTGTTTTGTCAAAATTGAATCGGAAGAGGCCCCCTGGTCTTCTGGCGCCGAGTTTGAAGGCGGAAATACAGGCCATCGTCCAGGCAAAAAAGGTGGTTACTTCCCAGTTTCGCCAGTGGATACCTTTCAAGATATGCGCTCAGAAATGTGTTTAATTTTGGAAAACTACATGGGCATTCCAGTTGAAGTGCATCACCATGAAGTTGCTGGACAAGGTCAATGTGAATTAGGGACGAAGTTCAGCACCTTAACGCAACGTGCCGACTGGACTATTTGGCAAAAGTACGTGGTGCAAAACGTCGCCCATTCTTATGGCAAAACGGCTACCTTTATGCCTAAGCCCGTGGTTGGTGATAACGGCTCTGGTATGCACGTGCACCAATCAGTCTGGAAAAATGGTGAAAACTTATTTGCTGGCAACGGTTATGCTGGCCTTTCTGAATTTGCTCTGTACTACATTGGCGGCATTATTAAACACGCTCGTGCGTTGAACGCAATTACCAATCCGGGGACTAATTCCTATAAGCGTTTGGTGCCTGGTTTTGAAGCACCAGTGAAGCTGGCTTACTCGGCCCGCAATCGTTCGGCCTCGATTCGCATTCCGCATGTGGCTAATCCGAAGGGTCGACGGATTGAAACGCGTTTTCCTGATCCGCTAGCAAATCCCTACTTAGCGTTCTCTGCTTTGTTAATGGCGGGTTTAGATGGCGTGCAAAACAAAATTCACCCCGGTGAAGCGGCCGATAAGAATTTGTATGACTTGCCACCAGAAGAGGATGCCAAAATTCCAACGGTGTGCCATAGCCTCGATCAGGCCTTGGAATGCTTGGATCAGGATCGTGAATTCTTAACCCGCGGTGGGGTCTTTACGAATTCGATGCTCGATGCTTACATTAGCTTAAAGATGGAGGAGGTTACCAAGTTTAGGATGACGACCCATCCAGTCGAATTTGAAATGTATTACTCGCTGTAATTTGTTTTTAAGAAGGAAAGATTAAAGGAAACAGCTTGAGCGCAAGTATCTTGCGCAATCCTTTCAAAGGGGCAGCTGCGGCTGCCCCTTTTGTTCCGGGATTGCTCGAACATTTACCCAATGCATTGGTGGTATTTACTATGCCAACTTTTCAGTTGATTTATGTTAATCCCGCTGCTGAAGCTGCACTCGATCTGTCACGAAAATCGTTATTAGGTTATTCCATTCTAGATTTATTTGCGCACAATGAGGCTTTACAGCACATGATTACAGAAGTTTCAGCAGGCCGTGTAGCCACCAAGCGCCAAGAGCTAGTACTAGACCCTATGCCTAGCCGCATTCATCAAGAATCGATGCCAGCTCATGTGGTTATAGGGATGCTGGAAGAGCCTAACTTATTGATGATGGATTGGTTTCCTATCGATCAACAACTGCGTAGTGAGCGCGATGAAAGAGTGACTCAACAGGTAGAGGCCAATAAAGAACTCATGCGTAATTTAGCGCACGAAATTAAAAATCCATTGGGCGGTATTCGCGGCGCTGCACAGTTATTGGAATTTGAATTACCAGATAAAAATTTACGTGAATATACTCAGGTCATTGTTAAAGAATCCGATCGCTTACAAACCTTGGTCGATCGTTTGCTTGCGCCTCACCGTAAAGCCCATGCGATGGAAACTTTCAATGTGCATGAAGCCCTAGAGCGGGTTCGTAGCTTGGTATTGGCAGAATTTCCGCGTGGCTTAAGTATTGCGCGGAATTATGATACGAGCTTGCCTGATGTGACCGGCGATCAAGAGCAATTGATTCAGGCTGTACTCAATATTGTGCATAACGCTGCCCAAGCGTTACAAGATCAAATGAAACTCGGTACTGCCAAAATTGAATTAAAAACACGCATTGCCCGCTCGGTGACGATTGCGAAAGTGCGCTATAAGATGGCTTTTGATCTGCACGTCATTGATAATGGTCCTGGTATACCTGATGAGATTCGCGAACGCATTTTTTTCCCTTTAGTTTCTGGTCGAGAAGGCGGAAGCGGTTTAGGGCTTACCTTGGCGCAAACCTTTGTGCAGCAACATCAAGGCTTTATTGCCTGTGAAAGTCGCCCAGGCTTAACTGATTTCCAAATTCAAATTCCCTATCGTAAACAGGAGCTAGTAGCATGATAAAACCCGTTTGGATCGTGGATGATGACCAATCTATTCGTTGGGTCTTAGAAAAAGCGCTGACCCGAGAAAATATTCCCCATCGTAGCTTTACTAATCCAAATGATGTTTTAGACGCCTTAGAAAAAGAAACGCCTGAGGTATTAATTTCTGATATTCGGATGCCGCGAGGTAACGGCTTAGATTTATTGCAACAAGTAAAAATCAGTAATCCCAATTTGCCGGTGATTATTATGACAGCATATTCTGACTTAGATTCAGCGGTATCTTCATTTCAAGGGGGTGCATTTGAATATCTAACCAAACCTTTTGACATTCAAAAGGCAGTGGAATTAATTCAGCGGGCAGTCAGTGAGGGCTTGCGGAATAAGACGGGCTCTAAAGATCATGCTAGTTGGCGCAAAGATGTGCCAGAGATAATCGGTCAGGCACCAGCCATGCAAGAAATTTTTCGGGCGATTGGACGCTTAGCCCAATCCAATGCCACGGTTTTAATTAGAGGTGAGTCGGGTACGGGTAAAGAATTAATTGCACATGCACTTTATAAGCATAGTGCGCGCTCAAAAGGGCCATTTGTAACCTTAAACACAACGGCAATTCCACAAGATTTATTAGAGGCTGAACTATTTGGCAATGAGCGAGCACAGTTTGGCAATACCAAGGGCCTAAAACGGGGCGCTTTAGATCAGGCTGAAGGGGGCACCTTATTCCTGGATGAAATTGGTGAACTGCCGTTTGAATTGCAAACCCGTTTATTACGCGTGCTGACCGATGGGCATTTCTATCGCGCCGAAGGTACAGAGTCGATTCGTGCAAACGTGCGGGTGATTGCCGCGACCCATCATCAGTTAGAGGCGCGTGTGGCAGCCGGTTTATTCCGCGAGGATTTATTGCATCGCTTAAATGTGATTCAACTGCGTTTACCAGCATTACGTGAGCGGGCTGAAGATATTCCCGCCTTAGCCCGTCACTTTATGTTGGCTTGCGCTAATGGCTTAAATATAGAACCTAAGCGGCTCGCAGATGAAGTGTTAAAAGAGATGAGTTTAATGTCGTTTCCTGGCAATGTTAGGCAATTAGAAAATTTGTGTCATTGGCTAACGGTCATGTCGCCTGCCAATATTATTGGCCTCAGTGATTTGCCAGCCGAGACCTTGGCCGATGCTGCGGCGCTTTCTGCGGTGACCGATATTGAGGCACCCTCGTCGGTGGGTCATGGTCAGCGCGCTAATCGGGACGAGTGGGATATTGCCTTGGGACGCTTAGCGATGAAAATGTTACAAGATGGTGATAAGAGTGTATTTGATACCTTAACACTACGCTTTGAGAAAGCGGTTCTGAAAGCCGCTTTAGAAGTCACTCGGGGCCGGCGCGTGGAGGCTGCTCAACGACTGGGAATTGGACGTAATACGATTACCCGTAAGCTCCAAGAATTGGATTTGAATGATTAGAATTGCGGCTTGGAATGTCAATTCCTTAAAGGTGCGCTTGCCACAGGTTATCCGCTGGTTACAAGAGCAGAATCAAGCCAAGACACCGATCGATGCATTATGTTTGCAAGAATTAAAACTCACTGATGATAAATATCCGCATGCTGAACTTGAAGCAGCTGGATATTTAAGTTTAGTAGCAGGTCAAAAAACGTATAACGGAGTTGCAATCTTAGTACGTCGAGGTGCATTAGCAGCGATTTCTAGCAATGTTGAAACCACTTTTTTAAAGCCGACCCGCAATATTCCAGGCAGTACCGATGAACAACAGCGCATTCTAGCTGCAACCGTTTGTTTTAAGGGAGTTGCACCGCTACGCTTAATTTCAGCCTACTTTCCTAATGGACAGGCTCCTGGCAGTGATAAATTTTCTTATAAATTAGCTTGGCTTCGTGCCTTAGAGGGTTGGTTAAGCGATGAATTGCAACAGTTTGAGCGCTTAGCCTTATTGGGTGACTTTAATATTGCTCCTGGCGATATTGATGTGCATGATCCGCAAGCTTGGATTGGTCAAAATTTAGTTTCTGTAGAAGAGCGGGCTGCCTTTCAAGGGTTAATTCAATTGGGATTAGTCGATTCATTTCGTTTATTTGAGCAGCCCCCCAAAGTATTTAGCTGGTGGGATTACCGCATGATGGGTTTTCGGCGTAATGCTGGCATGCGCATAGACCATATTTTATTAAGCCAGCAATTAAAGGGTTTGTGTCGGGCGAGTTGGATCGATAAAATTCCCCGAACCTGGGAGCAACCATCCGACCATGCTCCGGTGGTGGCAGAAATTGCTGGCATTTAAGCCGCTGTCGTTAAGCCGCCATGTCGAAGTAAAGCATCGATACTCGGTTCACGACCACGAAAAGCTTTAAATGATTCAGCCGCAGGACGACTACCACCAACGGCTAAAATTTCTTGTCGATAACGTGCGCCAATTTTAGTATCGAGCACACTACCACTCACCTTGGCGGCATCTTCAAAGGCGGAATAGACATCGGCAGACAAGACTTCTGCCCACTTATAACTGTAGTAGCCTGCCGCATAGCCACCAGCAAATATATGACTAAAACTATTAGGCCAGCGCGAGATTGGCGCTTGGGGGAGGACATTTAAACGCTCATTTATTGCTGCAGCAAGATGAATGATTGCAGAATGATTGGCTTCTTTGGCGTCAAAATTAGCGTGTAAGTACCAATCGGTGAGCGAAAGAACAATTTGGCGCAAGGTGCTTAAACCATTGTGGTAATTCTTAGCCGCTAACATTTTGTCAAATAATGGCTTGGGTAAGGGTGCCTTAGTATCAATATGGGCCGTCATATTTTTGACGACGTCCCATTCCCAACAAAAGTTTTCCATAAATTGGCTAGGCAACTCTACGGCATCCCACTCCACACCATTAATGCCAGATACCCCTAGCGCTCCCACCTGAGTGAGCAGGTGGTGCATGCCATGACCACTTTCATGAAACAAAGTGATGACATCATCATGTGTAATAGTGGGTTCACGCTTAACGCCATTAATCTCGAGAGGCGGAGGAAAGTTACAGACTAAGTAGGCTATCGGAATTTGAATGGTGCCATCAGGTAATTCACGGCGTCCCCGTGCATCATCCATCCACGCACCACCCCGTTTTCCCGAGCGGGAATAGGGATCCAGATAAAAATAAGCGATGGTTTTGCCATCTTTCTGATTGACGGCAAAGGATTGCACGTCGGCATGCCAAGTAGGTAAATTCGCAGGCAGTATTTTTACGGTAAATAAGGTTTCGATCAAGCCAAATAAGCCATCTAAAACCTTAGGCAAAGGAAAATATTGCTTTACTTCATTTTCGGAAAAAGCATAGCGGGCTTGTTTCAGCTTTTCTGAAGCAAAGGTAATATCCCAAGGTTGTAAGCCTTCCTGACTATCGTTACCAAGATTTAATTCGCGTTTAGCAAAATCTTGCAACTCATCCCAATCGGTTTGGGCAAATGGTTTAGCGCGGCTTGCAATATCCTTTAAAAAATTTTCAACTTCACTAACACTACCTGCCATTTTGGCAGCTAAGCTCAGAGCTGCATAATTTTCATAACCCAAGAGCTGTGCTTCTTCATGGCGTAAGCGCAGTTGCTGCAGCATATTTTCGGTGTTATCCCAAGCTAGTTGCCCATGACCATATTGCGGACCTAGTTCTGAAGCTCGAGTTAAATAAGCCTCACAGAGCAGACGCCGTAGCGCTCGATTTTCGGCATATTGTTGTACGGGGTAATAGGCAGGAAAGTGCAAGGTAAAGACCCAACCTGTTAGCCCTCTTTGTTTTGCTTGATCGGCAGCAGCAGCTAAGGCATCGGCGGGCAGACCCTGTAATTCCTGTAGATCGACGACGTGATGAAAAAAGCCATCGGTTGCATCGAGCACATGATCAGAAAATGCTTTGCCTAATTGCGCCTGCTCATCTTGAATAGCTGCAAAGCGTGGTTTTATTGCAGCCGGAAGCTCTGCGCCTCCTAAACGAAAATCACGAATAGAATTTTCTAAGACTTTTTGTTGTGCCGGCTGAAGTTGTTTGAAAGCAGGGCTTTGTTGCAGCAATTTAAAACGTTCATAAAGAGCAAGATTTTGGCCGAGGTCGCTAAAAAACGCGGTAACTTGGGGCAGCATTGCGCCATAAGCTGCACGCAATTCAGGGGTATCGGCCACGCTATTCAGATGGCTAACCACCCCCCATGAGCGACTTAAGGCCTCTGTAGCATCTTCAAGTGGTTCAATTAAAGTATTCCAACTGAGTTGCGCATTGGGGATAGAGTTGTAATCTAGCGCGCGCTGCACGGCTGCTTCGGCCTGTTGCAATAGCCAGGTGATTGCAGGATCGATATCGGCCGGCTGAATCGCCGGATAATTTGGAATGCCGCGGCCAAAGTTCAGTAAGGGATTGCCGCTGGAGGCAGGACTGCTTAAATCGCGCACGACTTCCAAAACTCCAATTCCAGTTAAGACAATTTGACCGCTTTTTCGGCTGCTTCAATGGTATTCATTAAGAGCATTGTAATGGTCATTGGCCCTACGCCTCCAGGTACAGGGGTAATCCAGCCAGCGACATATTTAGCTGAATCGAAGTCGACATCACCACATAATTTACCGTCAGGCAAGCGATTGATACCAACATCGATGACTACCGCACCCGGTTTAATCATGGCTCCAGTAATCATTTTAGGTTTGCCAGTGGCTACCACAAGCACATCGGCATCTTTAGTATGGTGGGCTAAGTCACGGGTTTTACTATTGCAAATTGTGACGGTCGCACCCGCTTGGAGTAATAACATCGCCATGGGTTTGCCCACAATATTCGATGCACCAACCACGACGGCTTTTGCGCCACGTAGCGGGTATTCAATGCTTTCTAACATTTTCATACAACCATAAGGAGTGCAGGGAATGAATTCAGGTGCACCCACCATTAAGGCACCAGCATTGGCGATATGGAAGCCATCCACGTCTTTTGGTGGGGTAATTGCTTCGAGGACCCGTTTTGAATCAATATGTTCAGGCAAAGGTAATTGCACCAAAATTCCTTGAATGGAGGGATCAGCATTTAAAGTGGCGATACGTGCTAGTAGCTCTTCTTCGGATAATTCGCTTGCGTAGCGCTCTAGAACAGAATGAAAACCAGCTTCCTCGCAAGCCTTAACTTTATTTCTGACGTAGACTTGGCTGGCGGCATTTTCGCCTACCAAAATAACTGCTAAGCCAGGGCGTAAGCCTTTAGCTGTAACAATGGCCGCACGGGCCGTAATTTCGGTACGCAGCTTTTTTGATAAAACATTTCCATCGATTAACTGGGCTGGCATAGTGAACTCATTGGTTTAGGTGGAAATAAAAAACCAGTTTACCAGTTATTTATCGGTTGATCAACTTCCCTGAGACTCGGATAAAGCGAGACGCAGAAGGTCAGCCACTGTGCTGACATTCAACTTTTCCATAATATTTGCGCGGTGGGCTTCAACCGTTTTAATAGAAATACTAAGGTCGTCAGCAATTTGCTTATTGAGTCGGCCAGAAACAATGCGTTCGAGTACTTGGCGCTCACGGCCAGTGAGTTTTCCTAATAGACCTTGGGTTACTTTGCGGTTGCTAGCTAAGGAGTAATCGGCACGTGCTTTCATTAACATTCGTTCAACTAAATGACAGAGCTCATTTTCTTTAAATGGCTTCTCGATAAAATCAACGGCACCCCGTTTCATGGTGGATACCGCCATAGAGACATCGCCATGCCCCGTTATAAAGGAGACTGGCATTGGTAAATTTTCAGCGGTGAGTCGTTCTTGTAATTCCAGCCCCGACATACCTGACATACGAACATCTAGAATGGCACAGGAAATAGTGGATTTATCGGTATTTTGTAACGATTGTAAAAAACGTTCAGCGCTTGCATGACAACGCACCGTGTAGCCGTTACTCTCTAAGAGCCAAGTTAGTGAATCACGAACGGCCTCGTCGTCGTCAACAACGTATACAACCTCAGCTTGACTGGTTTTCGGGGTATTGCTTTGGATCATCATGGTTCTCGCTTAAATTCTCAGACAGCTCTATGGGTAATAGGATTGTAAAGGTGCAACCAAAAAGGCGGGTATGTTCTGGATCTAGCTGATTTTTGGCCCAGAGGCGGCCATGGTGTGACTCAATGATAGAGCGACAAATATTCAGCCCCATGCCCATGCCATCATCTTTAGTACTAAAAAAAGGCTCAAACATCCGCTGAATCACGGCATCTGCTATACCAGAGCCTGCATCTGTCACTTGAATACGTAGGGCAGTTGGGTAGGTCTCAGGATCTAAATCAGCAGTAATTTTTACCGGCGGGGCAGACCAGCGTGAAGGTAGGGGGTAAGCATCTCGCAAACTATCTAGGGCATTTTTTAAGAGATTAACGAGAACCTGCTCGATTAAGACGGGATCGAGTTCGATACGCGGCAAATTAGGCATGATCTCAGCCACAATTGAAAACCGATGGCGATTCGCTTCAATCTCTAGCAGATCAACCGCATTGCCAATAATTTGGGCGATATCGCAGCTTTTTCTTTGTGGTTCACTGCGTTTAACAAAGTCTCGAATGCGCTGAATAATGGTGCCAGCGCGCAAGGCTTGGGCGGAAGCTTTTTCTAAGGCTGGCATTAGCTCAGCTATTAGACTGGAATCAGAGTAGGTTTTTAATCGTTTGGCTACGCCCATGCAGTAATTAGAAATAGCTGACAAAGGTTGATTAAGTTCGTGCGCCAGTGAAGAAGCCATCTCACCCATTGTTGTTAGGCGACTGGTAAATTGCATCCTTTCATCCTGTTGGCGCGCTAAATCTTCGGCTTGTTTACGGAGCGTAATATCGGTAGCAATGAGTAGTTGCGCCAAATGACCATCGACCCAGGGAATATATCGCCCGCGTACTTCATACCAAGATGGTTCACCATCCATTAATTGCACTTCATGTGAATCGCTGCCCGTATTTTGATTGAACTCCGATTCAGGTAGGCCAGCAAAAACATCAACACTATCATCTTTCATATCATGAATGACATGGGGGCTCATCTCATCGGCATTTAAACTAATGTGGCCTTTTTCAGTAGGACCAAAGCGTTGTCGATAAAAACGATTGGCAAATAATAATTTGCCGGTTTCTAGAGAGACTACTGAAACTGCGGCATCCAATCCTTCCAAAACCGTGACAAAGCGTTCTTGCGTTGCCGTTAATTCTTCGCGAATTTTTTTGGGTTCAGAAATATCCGTAATCGAAGTGACCCAGCCAGTTTGCAAACCTTTTTCGTTTAGCAGAGGAGCGGCATAGGTACGCGTATTGATACGTACGCCATTGCGGCGTTGTAGTTCGCCTTCAATACCTGCTTTCATCAATTGATGATTTTGCTCTTGTAATACCCGTTCCATATTGGTGCCAAGCTGATCATGCTTATCGGCTGGCCAGAAGGGAAAGGGCGGTACTAGGCCAATTAATTCTTCACTAGAGTAGCCTACCATTTCACAAAAAGCCCGATTCACATAGGTAATACGTTTTTCCATATCGTGAGCGCGAATTCCAATTGGCGTGGAATCTTCCATGGCGCTACGAAAACTCGTTTCCGCACGCAAGTTGGTTTCAATTTTATTACGTGCTTGAATTTGTTTTAAGACCGACCATAAACTCCAAATAACGAATGCACTTAAGCCAATCACGACGCCAAGTAGCATTCTAAAAGTAAGATTAGTTGGGGGTGGATAGGTATCTACTTTTAAAATTAAAGTGGGGCTAAAGGCGCCTAACTCGAGACTAGTTTCATTACTCAGCGCCCGAGTTGGGGTATTTCGATCCGAAGAAATGGCCAGCACATTACCTGAATAATTTAGCAAGGTAAAGCGATATTGACTTTTTAGTTCCGTGGGAATGATGTACTCTAAAATTCCATGGGCGCTATATAAAACTGCCAGAATGCCTGCGCCCTCGCCTTCGATGGTAGTGGGTACAGTTTGCCAAAATACGGTTTGTCGCTCGAGCGGAATGGGTTGATCGGTATTCGATTGCAGGCTAATAATTTCACTGTACGCTGGACGATTGGTTTCCCTGCTTAAAATTATTGCCCGTTTTAATTGCCGCTCGATTGTTTCGGCATTAGGTGACTGATCAAACCAATCGGTCGCTTGCGAGGGTAAGGGAATCATCCATTGGCGTAAATTATTTTCATTAAACCAAATTAATTGGCTAATCTCATGGTTATTGGCGACAAAGGCTTCAGCCTGTTTTAATACTTTTACTTGGGCATTGTTATCGGTATTGGCCTTACCCAGCTCTTGACTCATTGCCACTAATGCTTCTGAGTTTGTTAAAAAACGCAATTGAATGCGTTGCTTTACAAATGAAAGCTCTCTGAAAAGAGCATTTTCTTGCTGGGAGCGCTCTTGCATTTGGAGCGTTCCCAAAATAATGCCCATCGCCAGTGTAAAAATAATAATTGCTAATAGCGGTGTAAAGACAATGCGTGATGCCCGCAACTTTGTTAAAAGGTTGCGGTTAAAGAGTTTGGCTGTGAAGAGTTGTTTGAGGGAGCGCATGGGGCGTATAGAGATTACCCTTATTCTGCCTTATTCCCAAGTTGATTTGCAGCGCAATATAATTCCATATTATGATAAATGCTATCATTATGTGGAATATTTCTTGTCAATATAACTTTCTCTTCTTAAAATTCAGCCATAAAGTGAAGTTCAACGGCATTACATATCACTATGGAGATTAAAAATGGCAGCAGTTCCAGAGCAAATATTGGGGCAACTTATTGCCAACACCAAGGATGAAGATCCAGGTGAAACTCAAGAGTGGTTACAAGCGCTTGATGGCGTAATTCGTACCGAAGGCGCTGAACGGGCAGCGTTTTTAATTGACCAACAAATTTCCCATGCCCGCGTGAATGGCGTTAATCAAGCCTTCCATGCTGAAACACCCTATATCAATACGATTCCCGTTGAATTGCAAGTACGCTTACCAGGCGATCAAAATATTGAACATCGGATCCGTTCTTATACTCGTTGGAATGCGATGGCCATGGTGTTGCGGGCAAACAAAGATACCAATGTGGGTGGGCATATTTCTTCGTTTCAATCGGCCGCCACTTTATATGATGTTGGATTTAATCACTTTTGGCATGCGCCTTCTGAGCAACATGGCGGTGATCTCATTTTTGTTCAAGGGCATTCTGCGCCAGGTGTTTATGCACGGGCTTTCATGTTGGGCAGGCTCGAGGCTAGCCAGTTAGACCATTTCCGCCAAGAGGTCGGAGGTAAAGGTATTTCGAGCTACCCCCATCCTTGGTTGATGCCCGATTTCTGGCAATTTCCAACGGTCTCGATGGGTCTGGGGCCAATTATGGCGATCTATCAAGCGCGCTTCATGAAGTATTTAGAAGACCGCGGTTTCGCAATTACAAAAGGTCGCAAGGTCTGGGCTTTTTTAGGTGACGGTGAAACCGATGAGCCTGAATCGTTAGGTGCAATTGGCATGGCTGGCCGCGAAAAACTAGATAACCTTATTTTTGTGGTGAATTGTAATTTACAGCGGCTTGATGGTCCTGTGCGTGGAAATGGCAAGATTATTCAAGAGCTTGAAAGTGAATTTCGTGGAGCAGGTTGGAACGTCATTAAGGTAGTGTGGGGCGGCCATTGGGATGCTTTGTTTGCGCGCGATAAAAAAGGTATTTTGATGCAGCGTTTGGGTGAAATTGTTGACGGTCACTATCAAACCATGAAGTCTAAGCATGGCGCCTATGTGCGTGAAATTGTATTTAATACCCCCGAATTAAAAGCGCTAGTGGCCGATTGGAGTGATGATGATATTTGGAATTTGAATCGCGGCGGTCATGATCCCCATAAGGTGTATGCCGCATTTCATGCCGCGGTTCATCATGAAAATCAACCTACGGTTATTTTGGCTCATACCATTAAAGGTTACGGTATGGGGGGGTCAGGTGAGGGCATGAATATTGCCCACCAAGCTAAAAAAATGAACCCTGAAGATGTGCGGCGTTTCCGTGATCGTTTTGATATTCCAGTAAGTGATGATCAGTTAGATGAGATCCCTTTGGTTAAATTTGCAGATGGCAGCCCCGAGTTGGAATATATGCGGGCGCGGCGTAATGAACTTGGTGGTTATTTGCCCCAACGTCGCACCAAAGCTGAAAGCTTGCCAGTACCCGCGCTAGACACTTTTGCACCGCTTTTAGAGGCGACTAGTGAAGGACGTGAAATATCTACGACGATGGCATTTGTGCGACTGCTTAATATTGTGATTCGCGACAAAATTTTAGGTAAGCGGGTTGTGCCAATTGTGCCCGATGAATCGCGTACCTTTGGTATGGAGGGAATGTTTCGACAACTAGGCATCTGGAATCAATTGGGGCAGCAATACACCCCTGAAGACCATGATCAGTTGATGTTTTATAAAGAAGATAAGCACGGCCAAATTTTGCAAGAAGGCATTAATGAGGCGGGTGGAATGTGCGATTGGATTGCTGCGGCGACCTCGTATTCAACCCATGGCGTACCGATGCTACCTTTTTATATTTTTTACTCGATGTTTGGCTTTCAACGTATTGGCGATTTAGCTTGGGCAGCCGGTGATATGCGTAGCCGCGGTTTTTTGCTTGGAGGTACTGCTGGCCGAACCACCTTAAATGGGGAGGGCTTGCAACATGAAGATGGTCATAGTCACGTATGGAGTGCAGCGGTGCCTAATTGCATTAGTTACGACCCTACTTTTGCTTTTGAATTAGCGGTTGTGATTCAGGATGGTATGCGTCGTATGCTTACTGAGCAAGAAGATGTGTATTACTACATCACCCTGATGAATGAAAATTATGCGCATCCAGGTATGCCAAAAGGCGCAGCGGAAGACATTATTAAAGGGATGTATAAGTTACAAAGTATGGGCGAGCCTAACGCGAAATTACGCGTACAACTATTGGGTTGCGGGACCATTTTCCGTGAAGTGATCGCAGCTGCCGAGCTGTTACAAAGTGAATGGGGTGTAGCTACTGATTTATGGGGTTGCCCGAGTTTTACGGAGTTAGCGCGGAATTGGAATGCCGTGAATCGTCATAACCTCTTGAATCCTGCGGCTGAGCCAAGCTTGTCGCATGTCGAGATTTGTTTAAAAGATACCATTGGCCCCGTAATTGCAGCAAGTGATTACATTCGGATGTTTGCCGAACAAATTCGCCCGGCGATTCAAAATTTGGGAAGACGTTACGAAGTGTTGGGCACCGATGGCTTTGGTCGCTCGGATACGCGTGAAAATTTACGACAATTTTTCGAAGTAGATCGCCATTGGATTGTGTTAACTGCCTTAAAAGCACTAGCAGATTCTGGCCAATTAGAGCGGCAGAAAGTTACCGAGGCCATACAGAAATATGGCATTGATACCAACAAGCCTAATCCACTAACAGTTTAATGCCCAGCCTAATATACGGTTAAAGTTCTTATGAGCCAATTAATTGAAGTTAAAGTTCCCGACATCGGTGATTACCAAAACATTCCAGTCATTGAAGTTTTAGTTCAGCCTGGCGATGTGATTGAAAAAGAGCAGTCTTTAATTACCCTTGAGTCGGATAAGGCAACAATGGATGTGCCTTCTTCCCATGCTGGTGTCGTTAAGGAGGTGAAGGTAAAGGTTGGCGATAATATTTCTGAAGGTGGGCTGGTTTTGCTGCTGGAAGCTACTGACGCTGCGGCAACCCCCCCAGTCGCAGCCGCACCAAGTCAAACGGCCGCTCCTTTAGCTGCAGTGGCACAACCGCATACAGCTTCAGCTCCTCCCGCAGTTGCCGTTACTCAAACTCATACGGCCACCCCAGCAACAGTGTCTAGCCCAATAGGGGATAGCGACTTAATGGGGAAAGCTAGCCATGCCAGCCCGTCGGTGCGTAAGTTTGCGCGCGAATTGGGAGTACAAGTTGCCTTAGTAACGGGTTCTGGTTTGAAGGGCAGAATTACGCAGGAAGATGTGCAGGCTTTTATTAAAGCGGCAATGATTGCTAATACCGGTTCTCATACTAATGCGTCAGCTACGGGATTAGGTAATTTCAATCTTTTACCTTGGCCTAAAGTGGATTTCACTAAATTTGGTGCAGTCGAGCGGCAACCGCTGTCGCGCATTAAAAAAATCTCTGCTGCAAATTTAGCGCGTAATTGGGTGATGATTCCCGCTGTTACTTATCATGAAGATGCTGACATTACTGATTTAGAAGCCTTCCGCATTTCAACGAACAAAGAAAATGAGAAGCAGGGTAAAAAAATTACCATGCTCGCTTTTTTAATTAAGGCGGCCGTTGCAGCCTTGAAAAAATATCCTGAATTTAATAGTTCGCTTGATGGTGATGACCTGGTCTTGAAAAAGTATTTTCATATTGCCTTTGCTGCAGATACGCCCAATGGTTTGGTTGTTCCAGTGATAAAAAATGCCAATCAAAAAGGTATTTTTGAGATTGCCCAAGAAACCTCCGAATTGGCGGCGCTCGCTAGAGAGGGAAAATTAAAGCCCGATCAAATGCAGGGAGCCAGCTTTACCATTTCTTCTGTCGGCGGTATTGGCGGCACCGCTTTTTCACCCATTGTGAATGCGCCTGAAGTCGCTATTTTGGGTGTGAGCAAGGCGGCTATGAAACCAGTTTGGGATGGCCAGCAATTTATTCCCCGTTTAATTTGCCCCTTGTCATTAAGTGCTGATCATCGCGTCATTGATGGTGCTTTGGCAACCCGCTTTAATGCCTATATTGCCCAATTGCTCGCTGATTTTCGGCGTGCAGTACTGTAAGGAGCGCAGATGACTAAGCAAGCCTTAATCGTGCCTGATATTGGCGATTACGATGATGTGCCGGTAATTGAAGTGCTGGTTAAAGTAGGCGATAGCGTCGAAAAGGAACAGCCCTTATTTGTTTTAGAGTCGGATAAAGCCACCATGGAAGTTCCAGCAGAAATCGCTGGAAAAATAGTGAGCCTAGCAATTAAGCTAGGCGATAAAGTGGGTAAGGGTACGGTGATTGGCGAGATTGAAGTCACTGCAGTGGCATCTTCGGCGGCACCGGCTACGGCGCCTTCGCAGTCATCTGCACAGACTACGTCACTACCTCCAGTGCCTAGCCCAGCTTCTTCAGTTTCAGCGCCTAGAGCAGCCGGGCAATATAGTGGCGCCGTACAGCATGAGTGCGAAGTACTTGTTTTGGGTGCAGGGCCTGGTGGCTATAGCGCTGCTTTTCGTAGCGCCGATTTAGGTATGAAAACGATTTTGCTCGAGCGTTATACGAACTTAGGCGGGGTTTGTTTAAATGTGGGCTGTATTCCCTCAAAAGCCTTATTACATACTGCTGCAGTAATGGATGAAGTGAAATCTATTTCTCGCCATGGCGTTCGCTATAGCGCTCCGGAAATTGACCTCGCTGAATTACGCACCTATAAAGAATCAGTCATTGGTAAGTTAACCAGCGGTTTGGCTGGTATGGCTAAAGCACGTAAGGTGACTGTCGTTCGCGGGGTAGGCCATTTTCTTGATGCGAATCATGTGGCTGTTCATTTGACCCGTGGTGATGGCCAAGATTTAAGCGGCGCACAGGAAGTGATTCGTTTTCAAAAAGCCATCATTGCAGTTGGTAGTCAACCTGTGCATTTACCGTTTTTACCAGCCGACCCGCGTATTGTGGATAGTACGGGAGCATTGCAATTAAAGAGTATTCCAAAGCGCATGTTGGTTATTGGCGGCGGCATTATTGGTTTAGAGATGGCGACCGTTTATAGTGCCCTCGGCACAAAGATCGATATTGTGGAAATGTTAGATGGCCTGATGGCTGGCGCTGATCGGGATTTGGAAAAGGTTTGGGAAAAACAGAATGCAGGACGTTTTGAGCATATTTTCTTAAAGACCCGTGCCGCCAAGGCCGAAGCAAAGCCAACAGGAATTGAAGTGACGTTTGAGGGTGAGCACGCTCCCGCTTCGCCACAAAGCTACGATTTAGTGTTGGTTGCTGTGGGACGCACGCCAAACGGCAAAAAAATTGACGCGGGTTTAGCAGGCGTGCAGGTTGATGAGCGCGGATTTATTGCTGTTGATAAACAAATGCGTACCAATGTACCGAACATTTTTGCGATTGGTGACTTAGTAGGGCAACCCATGCTGGCCCATAAAGCCGTACATGAAGGGCATGTAGCAGCAGAAGCTGCTGCTGGTCAAAAATCTTTTTTTGATGCTAAGCAAATTCCTTCAGTGGCCTATACCGACCCTGAAGTTGCATGGGCTGGATTAACAGAGGAGCAATGTAAGGCACAGGGAATTGCTTATGAAAAAGGTTTATTTCCTTGGGCTGCAAGTGGCCGTGCAATTGCCAATGGACGCGATGAGGGTTTTACTAAATTACTATTTGATGCGGCCACGCAGCGCATAATTGGCGGCGGTATTGTTGGCACCCATGCGGGCGATTTAATTGGCGAAGTGTGTTTAGCTATTGAGTTAGGCGCCGATGCAATTGATATGGGTAAAACGATTCATCCCCATCCAACCTTAGGTGAAACAGTGGGTCTAGCTGCAGAAGTACAGCATGGCTCGTGTACGGATTTACCTGCCCAGCGGAAGAAATGAAAAAAGCCCAGAAATTCTGGGCTTCAATCATTTTGCTACGGTCGAGATCGGATAAAACGACTTATTTGCTTTTGCCGCCCTTAGCTGACTTCACAGCTTTATCGGCTGCTTGCATGACACTGTCGGTAGCAGTATTTAAGTTGGTTTGGGCAATATCAATTGCGTGTTTAACGGCCTTTTGGCTGTTTTCAAATACGGTACTGGCTGAGGCAATGGCTTGCTTCATGGCATTAACTGCTGCCTCGGATCCTGCAGGTGCACTTTTCGCCCAATCGTCTACCATCGACTGAATTTTCTTCTGGCTAGCCTGAATTTCTGCTTCAGCAGATTGGCTGAAGGAGCTGTGGGTTTCATGCGCTAAATCGTAGAGGTGGCGGCTATACGCCATAATTTTTTCAGCCATGGGTTTAACTGTGTCGGCTTGATGAGCCAGCAATTGCTGAATATCTTTAATTTCCAAAGCTTTCTTCGCATTTCCTAAGCTATCGGTAAGGCTTGATTTTGCTATTTGCATATTCAGTTCAACCAACTTCTCAATACTTTTTAAAGCTTGGCCAGTGAGGCCGCTTAATGTTTCTAGGTTGGCTTTTTGGGCTGCTGCTAATTGTTCTGGTGTTAAGTTCATTATTACTCTCCGCAGGTTTTTTAATTAATAAAAAAGGGCTTTTGGTAGTTATCTATTGTCCTATTGGCCCCTAGGTTATGCACCTAATTTTTATAATTATATAGCAAAATTGATGCAATGCAACAAAAAAGGCCAGTTTCCGGTTTCCGCCTAAAATAAGGGCCATGATCCCATTTTTGTGCCTAGTGGCAGCTCAATAACACAATGCGCTTTTCACTAGAGGCCGCGATGGGGCCCATTTTTGTCCTTATTTGGAGTACCGGCTTCATTATTGCGCGGCTCAGCATGCCTTATGTCGAGCCAGCCACTTTTTTGCTTTGGCGCTTCATGGGAGTTTTATTGGCCATGGGTATCCTGAGCTTAATTTGGCGCCCCGTTTGGCCCAAATGGCCATTAGCTGGTCACATTGGCGTTGCTGGGGCTTTATTGCAGTTTGGCTATCTTTTGGGAGTATGGTGTGCAGTGCGCTTTGGCATGAGCGCAGGCTTAGCCGCACTGATTGTGGGCTTGCAACCGATTTTGACAGCCTGGTGGTCGGCGTGGGTCGCAGAGCATGTTACCCAACGACAATGGCTGGGTTTGGCTTTGGGGTTTATTGGAGTGGCATTTGTGGTGTTTGAAAAAACCCATTTTGTACAACTACCATTAGCAAGTTATTTGCTCATTATTGGAGCCTTACTATCGATTACGCTGGGTACCTTATATCAAAAAAAGTTTTGTGCCAACTTTGATTTACGGGCTGGATCACTCATTCAGTTTGCCGTTGCGGTGGTGTTGACTGCCATTACTGTTGCCTTATTTGAAACTGGCAAGATGGTGTGGAATTGGCCCGTTGTTATTGCCTTGGGATGGTCTATTGGGCCGCTCTCGATTGGATCAGTGAGCTTGTTATTTTTATTAATTCGTAAGGGTGCCGCTACCCGCGTAACTAGTTTGTTGTATTTAACTCCGCCAACCACTGCAGTTATGGCTTGGATTGGTTTTCATGAGCCGCTAACCGCGCTGATGATTTTTGGCATTCTTTTAACCATGGTAGGTGTTCTCATAGTGAATCACAAAGCGCAAGTCAGTCTTCCCTAGCGCTATTTTTAGATGTTGGTTTGCATAAATGCGTTGCTTGGCTGAAAAAGTATTTATCATGCTCAGATTCAGGTCGATAGAAAGTGGTTTAGATGGGTTTTCAATTTATTGAATATTTAAAGCATTCTGCCTTATTGCAGTGGCAGCATTTCTGTGTTGCAGGAGTTCTGGCGTTTATCATTTTAGGTGGTCTTCTCGGCAACCCGGCTGTCGCGCAAAATAACGGTAGTACTAATACTAAGAAAAAAGCCTCTACTCAAGCAGTTGCCCCGGTTGCGGCTGTTAGCAATAAATCAGCACCCAAAACGAGCGCTAAGGTTGTCGTCGCTAAAAAGCCTAAGCGAGTACGCATTACCGTTACCCGCCAACCCACTACTATGGTTGCTGAAGCGGCGCGACCATCCTTTGCCACCGCCTTGGGTTTGCGTGGGCAGCATGATGAATTAAGTTTGAAATCGAGCGTAGCTTTAGTCGTGAATCAAGATACTAAAGAAGTGATTTTCGAGAAAAATTCGAACGTGAGTTTACCGATTGCCTCGATAACCAAATTGATGATGGCGATGGTGGTGCTCGACTCTAAATTGCCCCTTGATGAGCTCTTGGTAATTAATGCCGAGGATGTGCAAAGCTATAAGCATTCACGCATCGCTTTAGGTTCTGCCTTTAGCCGCGAAGATTTTTTACGTTTAGCTTTAATGTCTTCAGAAAATCGAGCTGCTTATACCCTTGGGCGTAATTATCCTGGCGGTATGACCGCGTTTGTTGCCGCGATGAATCGGAAGGCCAAAGAGTTGGGCATGGTGCATTCTAATTACGCTGACCCAACCGGTTTAATGAGTGAAAACGTAGCTAGCGCAGAAGATTTAACCCGCATGCTAAATGCTGCTTACCAATATAAATTAATTCGCGAGTTTTCTACTTTACCCGAGCAAACTATTTTGATTAATAATCGGCCGCAAAAATTTTTAAATACCAATCGCTTGGTTCGTTCTGGCAATATGGATATTGGCCTGCAAAAAACGGGTTTTATTAATGCTGCGGGTAAATGTTTGGTGATGCAAGCACGGGTAAATGGTGCACCACTTTTATTGGTATTTTTAGATTCAGTTGGTACACAGTCGCGCTTTGCCGATGCTGAACGGGTGCGAGATTGGTATGAACGCATTCCAATTGGTGCTGCACCTGCTGGGCGCCAATTAATGTGAGACTAGAGAATCATTTTAAGAAGTTGGTTTGGGTTTAAAGCCAAGCCCACGGGAAATTTGAACGGCAGTTTCTTGCAGGGCTTTAAGCCAGTCTACCTGCATACGATCGGTAGGGGCGCTTAACGATAAACCCGCTACTAATTTTCCACTGTCATCAAAGATGCCCGCAGCCAAACAGCTTACCCCCAGCTCAAGTTCTTCATCGTCGCGGGCATGGCCTAATTTTTTTGCTTTACCCAGTTCCATTTCCAGCGCATTGACTTCAGTAATGCTATTGCGAGTATGGCCAGTTAAACCTGTGCGGGTTGCATAGGCACGTACTTGCGGCGCTTCATCGCTAGCTAAAAAGAGCTTACCCACCGAAGTTAAGTGCAAGGGCGCGCGACCACCAATAGCACGAACCACTTGCATGCCAGAGCGTTCGCTGTAGGCGCGATCGACATAAATAATTTCATCTCCTTGACGCAAGGAAAGATTGACCGTTTCCCCAGTAAGTTTATGCAGGTTACGCATGGGCATTTGGGCAGCTTCACGCACCGATAGGCGCGCTTTGACTAAATTACCTAACTCTAAAAGCTTCAAGCCTAGGCGGTAGGTACCACCATCGCCGCGCTCAACCAAGCGACAGGCAACTAAGTCGTTGAGGATACGGTGCGCAGTTGAGGAATGCAGGCCAGTTTGCTCGGCTAGCACTTTAAGAGGGCTGGCTTCCTCCTGCTCGGCCAAAGCATCGAGCAAATTCATCATGCGCTCGACAACCTGAATCGCAGTTTTACCCACTTCCCCTATGGCTTTGGGCGTTTTGGAGGGCTTGGCAATAGTCATGCTCTTATTGTAGCTATTCTTACTACGATTGCATATTATGAAATCAAATTTTATAGCTGCGCTTTTAGCGCTTGGGTGCGAGGGCCTTGACGCACTCGTTAATGAGGCTGGGACCGCGGTATATCAGTCCTGTATACAGTTGAATGAGTTGCGCACCCGCGCTTATTTTTTCTTGGGCATCGTGACCCGACAGGATGCCGCCCACCCCAATAATGGGAATTTGATTGTGGAGTTGGGCATGTAAGCTGGCAATGAGTTGATTAGAGCGCTGTTGAAGTGGGGCGCCGGAGAGTCCCCCCATTTCTTGGGCGTGTTCAAGTCCTTGTACCCCCTCGCGCAAAGTGGTGGTATTGCTAGCGATTACTGCATCGATGCCATACTCCAAAAGCAAATTGGCTATGAGAACCACATCGCTTGCTACTAAGTCGGGCGCAATTTTTAGAAAAAGCGGCTTTTTCAAGCCAAATTGATCGGTTAAACGTTGACGTGCTTCACTTAAATGGGTCAACAGGGCGCGCAAGGGCGCCTCTGCCTGGAGGGAGCGTAAATGGGCCGTATTTGGCGACGATATATTAATGGTGATGTACGAAGCGACTTCATAGACTGCCGTCATTGCGGCGATATAGTCATCCGCTGCATGCTCAATTGGGGTCGTGGCGTTTTTTCCAATATTGAGGCCAATGATGCCGCCCGTTTGCCAAAAATGGGATTGCCTTACTCGCTCTACACAGGCGACCACGCCATCGTTATTAAAGCCCATGCGGTTAATTAAGGCTTGTGCCGCGCTGAGGCGGAACATGCGCGGCTGAGGATTGCCTGCTTGCGGTCGTGGTGTAACGGTACCAATTTCTAAATACCCAAAACCTAAACGGGCTAAAGCATCAATATGGCGACCATCTTTATCGAGTCCCGCAGCAAGACCTACCGGATTAGGGAAAGTGAGACCACAGAGAGTCTGTGGTTGAGGGGGGATCGAGGGAACAACATATTTTAATAAGCCTAAGCGCTCTGCGCGGTCTAAGTTTCCTAAAGTGAGGTTATGCGCTTGCTCCGCATCGATTAAGAATAAACCGGGGCGCAATAAGGCATAGACGTCAATCATGGCGATACATTAGACAAGGGTAGTACAGCGGGTGAGGCTAGGGTTTGCCATTGTTCGTTAATTAAACCCTCAAGCGGTTGAAATTTTGCTTTATAGGCCATCTTCTCACTGGCTTGAATGTAATAGCCTAGGTAGAGATAGTTTAAGCCAAGTTGCTGGGTTTGATTAATTTGCCAGAGCACGCTATAGGTACCAAAACTAGTAGTGGCATCGTTAGCATCAAAAAAAGTATAGACCGAAGAGATGCCCTGTTCGAGAATATCAATCATGCTAACCATGCGTAAGCGGCCAGGATGTTCGCCGCTGAGCCCATCGCGAAATTCTACTAGTCGAGAGTTCACCCGACTTTGTAATAAGAATTGGCGGTACTGGTCTTCATCATCGCGATCCATATCTCCGCCTGCATGACGCTGATTTTGGTATTGTTGGTAGAGTTCGTAGTGTGCTTCTTGGTAAGTTAAATTTAAGACTTGAACTTGTAAATGCGCATGTTTTTTCCAAGCGCGACGTTGACTGCGGTTGGGGCTAAATTGGTTGACCGGAATGCGGGTTGCGATGCAGGCTTGGCATTGATCGCAATAGGGCCGGTATGTAAACAGACCACTGCGTCGAAAACCAGCATTGACTAGCTCGCCATATAAATCAGCATGAATGGAATGCGAAGGAGTGGCAACTTGCGAGCGGGCAATTTGATCGGGCAAATAGCTACAGGGATAAGGTGCGGTGGCATAAAACTGTAGGGCCGTTAAGGGTAGCTCGTTAACTTGCGTCATAGCCAGCGTTGCAAAATTGCTTTATCAAAAGACCATGGCACCGCCGTCTGGTTTTGTTGAATCGCTTGGTTAATGTGTTGAAGAAATGCGGCGCGTGTAATGGGGCGAGCCCCTAAAGAATTTAAATGCGCAGTTTCTTGTTGGCAATCGATTATTTTCACACCTCGATCGTAGCACCATGCGCAAAGCGCTGCCAAGGCAATCTTTGAAGCATTGTCGGTATAACTAAACATCGACTCTCCGTACACCATACCGCCAAAGTTAACACAATAGAGGCCGCCCAATAATTGGTCATTTTCAAGGACGGCAAGGCTATGGGCATGTCCAGCTTCATAAAGCGCGGTGTAGGCCTCAATTATTTCATGGGTAATCCAGGTGCCCTCCTGATTTTTGCGCTGGATGGTGGCGCAGGCCCTTAAAACAGCATCAAAATGCTGATCCACTTGTATTTGGGTGTTGGATTGATGATAAAAATGGCGTAAGGATTTATGAAGTGATTTACTGACAATAAATTGCGCGGGACTCAGCACCATGCGCGGGTCGGGCGACCACCATAAGACAGGTTGACGATCGGAATACCAAGGAAATAAACCTAATTGGTAAGCTTGGCTCAATTGACCTGGGTAAATATGTTCGCTTACTGCGAAGAGCCCAGGTACGGCCGGATCGGGATCAGGAGTAAGGCTGGGATCAGGAAAGGAATCGGCTATACCAAGCCACGGGATAGGACTCATCGAGTAATTACCACTTAGATTTTTTCGTGCGGGAGAATATCTCGGCTATGCATACTGCCAGCGAAGTGCGTAGCCATTTTACCTGCAGCCCGATCAGCAAAAAACCAGAGCAGCGTTTGTTTTACAGTCGGAAACGCAATCTCAGACCAAGGAATATCGGCTTCATTAAATAGGGCTACCTCTAAACTTTCCGTGCCCGCTAAAAAATCTGCGCTACGCATTTGCGCTAAATAAAATAGATGGACTTGCTCGACATGAGCCACATTTAGCAGGGAGTAAAGCGGCCCAATATCGACCTCAGCACCCGCTTCTTCGAGAGTTTCACGCGCTGCACCCATACTAGTACTTTCTCCAATTTCTAAAAATCCTGCGGGTAAGGTCCAGAAACCCAAACGTGGTTCAATCGCCCGCCGACAGAGTAATACTTGCTGCTGCCAGATGGGAATACTTCCGACTACATTACGGGGATTGAGATAGTGAATGTGTTGACAAACCGTACAAACATGGCGCAGACGAGTGTCATCAGCGGGAATGTGTAGGGTGATGGGTGAGCCACAGCAGGTGCAATATTTCATCAGGAATTCGTTTTATTAAGGCGGAATGCGGGAGTGATATTAAAAAGTGGCCGACAAGGGGCCACGTAGGGCATTACAAATAATAATCTCTTCGGCAGCTAAGACTTCAGCAACAGTCAGGTTGACCTCATGGGTTTGACGCTGATTATCATCGAGTAACTGTTGGCGCATGATTCCAGGTAAGACGCCCGCAGTGAGGGGTGGCGTTAACCATTGCTGGCTTTCTTTGGGACGGATAAACAGCGAACTCCGCCCCCCTTCGGTAACCATGCCTTGCTCATTAGTAAAGAGGGCATCAAAGCCGCCTTGCTGAACTGCCGCTTGCCAAGCCGTATCGTAGGCTAAGCGTTGAGTAGTTTTATGTTGTAAGAGCAGATTACCGGAATGCATGATGGCCATGGCAGGATCGCGGAGCAAATCTTGCGCCCAAAAAATGTTGACTGGGCTTGGTAGGGCCGCTAGCGCGCTAAATTGAAATGACAACAAGCCCGCGGGCGATAAATCGATTCTAAGACGAAACTCACCCTGCGCAGGAATTTGCTGGAGGGCATCTTCAACACAGCTATGCCACTGTGATGATGAAATGGGAATACCTAAACTCTGTGCTGATTTGGTTAAACGGGCGTAGTGGGAAGCCAGTTGTACTGCTTGGCCTGTAGTGACGCGGATGGTTTCAAATAAACCCACGCTACTGGGTAAATGACTTAAAAAACCCGACTTGACTTGGCACTCTTCCCATTCTGCGGCTGGATTTGAATCATTGGTAATGCCTGCACCTACTCCCATCACAAAATGGGTTGCTTGGGTTGCGGCATTGCGACTTAATTGAATGGTGCGAATGGGTACACTTAAAGCAAAGTCTTGGTTGGGATCAAACCAACCTAAAGCGCCGCAGTAATAGTTGCGAGCTTGGGGTTCGAGCGAACGAATAATTTCCATACTACGTTTTTTGGGCGCACCAGTGACCGAACCACAAGGAAAAATTGCCGCCAAGATTTGTTGTAATGAAATTCTAGGCTGTAATTGGGCGGTGACGGTTGACGTCATCTGTAATACATCACCATGACGGGCCACTTCAAATAATGCAGGCACAGTAACGCTACCAGTAAGCGCAATGCGACCAAGATCGTTACGTAATAAATCTACAATCATGACATTTTCTGCGCGATTTTTAGGGTCGGCGCTTAATGCTGCAGTTGAGCTTTCAAGTGCATTGGCTGTACCTTTCATCGGCATCGCCGCAATTTGCTGGCCAGTGCGCTGGACAAAGAGTTCGGGCGAGTGCGACAAAATATAATGTGTGTTGGCCGCCACAAATGCACCATAACGACCTGGTTGACGGGCGCGTAAGCGGGCATAGAGAGCTAGTGGTGCACCATAGGCTTGACCTCGCACTTGATAAGTATGATTAATTTGATAGGTATCGCCACTTTGTATCCACGCTTGAATGCGCGCAATATCAGCACTGAAGTCTGTTGCTGAAAGGGACTCACTTAAATGAGCTACCCCTGCGCTCGCTTCATCTGGCGGCAATTGTTGTAGCTCTGCCAAAAGCCATTGATCTACCTCTGTTTTACTCAGCTTGTTGACCGTTGAAAAAGCCCAGGCTTCAATTAAAGGATCTTCGGTCATTGCTTTAGCAGGTTGCGGCGCATGATCATTGCGCGACGACATGCCTTGTAAATAGTGACCTAATTCATAAGCAAAGGCAGCGACTACATAGAGACCTTGTTGGGTCGCAGACTCAATTGCCGTAAGACAGCTAGCAATTTCTGTGACCTGTTTAGCAGCCCAGTATTGAGTTGGGTGGCGGTAGAGGCGACTGGTTGGTAGCGCAGGCGTGCTTTCAACATCATCAAGCAAGATCATTGTGAACGCTTACGGCAGTTAGTTGGCGGAAATGAATTAGCTTAATTCAAAATAGTGGCCGACTGAATCACAACCGGCACGGTTGGTACATCAGCGAAGCGTCCCGCACCAGGCACATTTACCGTTGTAGTCTGCACTTTTTTGATGGCATCAATAGTTTGCATGCCTGAAATCACTTTGCCAAAGACGGTATAACCATTACCTGCAGCATTGGGATAGTTGAGGGCTTCATTGTCTTTGACGTTAACAAAAAATTGTGCAGTGGCTGAATCAGGATCGGCAGTACGTGCCATGGCAATGGTGTAGGCTTGATTCTTGAGGCCGTTTTGGGCTTCTGAAGGAATTGGTGCTTGGGTTGGTTTTTGTACCATTTCGGCAGTAAAGCCACCACCTTGAATCATGAAGCCGTCAATGACACGATGAAAAATAGTGCCATTATAAAAACCGCTTTTGACATAATTCAAAAAATTAGCAGTTGATTTAGGCGCTTTAGTTGCATCTAATTCAACCACAAAGCTACCCAAAGTCGTTTTCATTTCAACTTTAGGGCCTGCATAGGCGAATTGTGCAAAGCAAGCCAGGCTGACGATAGTTGTGAATAAAACCAGAATTTTACGCATAGCAATTTCCTTTAAAAAGAGCTGAATAAGTTACGCTGCAAGGCAGTCATCCCTAATTGTATTGAGTATTAGTGTTCTGGGTTCTAACGATCAGCATGGGCTTGCGCTAGTTCATCCCAAGCGGTAGTGTAGTTGGGGGTGCGTTGGGACGCCTGCATGCGCCAGTGTGGCTGCAGACCAGCACCAGCCAAGCTTAAGGTATTGGCACCATACTTTTGATTGAGGTGATCCATGACATGCATGACTTTATTATTGCGCGCAGGCGCATCTGCCACGAATAGATTCCCTTGTTGCTGCGTAGCAGGGTGTAATCCGAGTAGGATGACCCCTGCTTTTTTATAGCGATACCCTGCGCGATAGATTTTTTCGATGCCTAAGACCGCGAGTTGTGCTAAGCGACGGGTATCGTTACTTGCCACAATCAGGGGTAAGGTAAGGCTATTCGCATACTGTTTTTGTTGGCTGGAAAAAGGATTCGTTTGGATGAATACGACGATATGTGAGCAGACTGAGTCTTGTTGGCGCAATTTTTCTGCCGCGCGCGCAGTGTAGCTTAATACGGCTGCACTTAAATCGGTCAATGTGGTAATGGGTTGACCAAAACTTTTACTCGAAATAATCTGTTGTTTGCGCTTTTCCTGATTGGTTTGGGTATCTTCTAAGGCGAGACAAGCGAGGCCATTTAATTCTGCAACTGTGCGCTCGAGTACAACGCCAAAACGTTGACGGATTAAGCTGGCCTGCGCATATTTCAAATCGCGGCAAGTTTGAATTGCCAGCGCTCTTAATTGCACGCGTAAGCGTCTACCAACACCCCAAATTTCACCGACATCTATTTGGGCCATTAAGCAATCTTCTACCAAGGGCTCACAAGCCTGCCAATCGAAAACACCGCCATACTGTGGGCGTTTTTTGGCGAGATGGTTTGCTAATTTGGCGAGGGTTTTGGTTTTGCCGATACCTACGCTAGTGGGTAAACCTAAGTAGCGCCGCGTAGACCGACGAATGGTTTGGCCATAGCTGACGGCATCATGATGGATGCCGGTTAGATCGAGAAAGCATTCATCAATGGAATAAATTTCTTGTTGGGGTGCAAAACTGCTAAGTAAAGTCATCATACGCGCACTCATATCACCATAGAGTGTGTAGTTGGAGCTAAACCAAATGAGACCATGGCTTTGCATTAGATGTTTAGCTTGAAAAAAAGGGATGCCCATGCCAATACCTAAATCTTTTGCTTCTTGACTACGCGCGACGATACAACCATCGTTATTTGAAAGTACAACTACGGGCCTTTTTTCTAGCTGCGGATTAAAGACGCGCTCACAAGAAACATAAAAATTATTGGCGTCAATGAGCGCAAAGGTAGATGGTGCACTATTAAATGGTTGGGGCATGAAAAAGAATGAATGGCCAGAATGGGAAGAAAATTGCTAGTCGAGAGGCGGTGACGAAGGGCTATGGCTTATGAATTACGTGTGAGACCACGCCCCAAATTTGTAATTCTTGGTCGGCTGCGATGGCCAGATCGGGATAGTTGGGATTATCAGCTTTAAGAATAATTTTGCCGCGCTGCCGATGCAGTCGTTTAACGGTGAGCTCACCATCAATTACAGCAATGACGACGCGGCCATGGGTGGGCTCGACTGAGCGATCAATCACCAATAAATCGTTATCGTGAATACCGGCGCCAATCATCGAGTCGCCCTTGACGCGTAGAAAAAAAGTCGCTTCGGGATGCAAAACCAGATGCTCATTCAGATCAAGG
Source organism: Polynucleobacter sp. IMCC 30228 (assembly GCF_021395205.1). GTDB lineage: Bacteria > Pseudomonadota > Gammaproteobacteria > Burkholderiales > Burkholderiaceae > Polynucleobacter. The sequence goes on from NZ_JAJVCS010000003.1 coordinate 112,523, forward strand.
CGCTTATCGTAATGATCGGCGGCAGGCGAAGGAAAACCTGCCGGAGCCGGGCAGGCGTAGAGCGGAAAACGAGCGACTTGCAGCGGGTATTTGGGGCGAATAAGTGAATTTTGCATATACTGTATTTTTATACAGTATAGGGGAGTTTTTTGACAATCGCTTATTTCTTCGCGTCGACGTCCAATTGACGCAAAAAAGCCATTTTTTCCGCAATTTGGCTTTCTAAGCCGCGCTCAACTGGCTCATACCAGCGGGGCTCTGGCATACCAGTCGGTAGATAAGTTTCACCGGCAGCATAAGCATGGGGTTCATCGTGTGCATAACGGTAGGCGTGACCATGACCAAGCCCTTTCATTAGCTGAGTAGGCGCGTTACGTAAATGGATTGGTACTTCACGACTTTGGTCGCCTGCCACAAAGGCGCGTGCGGCGTTGTAGGCGTTGTAACTCGCATTACTTTTAGCCGCTACTGCTAAATACACGACTGCTTGACCAAGGGCTAATTCACCTTCAGGTGAGCCTAGTCGCTCATAGGTTTGCGCTGCATCGTTAGCCAATTGCATCGCGCGGGGATCGGCCAAGCCGATATCTTCCCAGGCCATGCGCACAATCCGGCGGGCTAAGTAACGTGGGTCGGCGCCGCCATCAAGCATGCGGCATAACCAGTAGAGCGCTGCATCGGGATGCGAGCCGCGGACGGATTTATGCAAAGCAGAAATTTGATCATAAAACTGATCGCCGCCCTTATCAAAGCGCCTGACATTGCTCGCCAAGGTATTTTGCACATAAGCTTGATCAATTTGTTTGACTTCACAGCCTGGGGCTGAGAGGGCATTGCGAATTTGTTCGACTAAATTGAGTAAGCGGCGGGCATCACCATCGGCATGTGCCACTAAAGCTTCAATGGCCGCACTATCAAAGGCGATATCGGGGAGTGCAGCAGCGCGCGCGCGGGTTAAGAGTAGCTTGAGCTCAGCGGTGCTGAGCGGTTTGAGCACATAGACTTGCGCACGTGATAAGAGCGCTGAGATGACTTCGAAGGAAGGATTTTCGGTAGTGGCACCAATAAAAGTAAAGAGGCCCGATTCAACATGGGGTAAGAGTGCATCTTGTTGACTTTTATTGAAGCGGTGAATTTCATCGACAAATAAAATTGTTTGGCGGCCAAATTGCGCCATGGTTTGCTGGGCGCGTTCAATGGCTTCGCGAATTTCTTTTACGCCTGCCAAGACTGCAGAAATAGCAATGAAGTCGCGTTGAAAGGCTTGTGCAGACAGTCGCGCTAAAGTGGTTTTACCTACACCTGGCGGCCCCCATAAAATCATCGAGTGCGGTTGACCTGAAGCAAAGGCGAGATTTAGCGGTTTGCCAGCTGCCAATAAATGGGTCTGACCAATCACTGCGTCAATTGTTTTAGGGCGTAAAGCCTCGGCTAATGGTGGTGGCGGCTGCGTATCAAAGAGCTCGCCCATACGTTTAATTCAGCAGAATCACGTTAGCACTCCAGGCTAAGCAAGCCATCGCCACGAAAGTGAGATGGGTGCGCATCTGCAGGAATACGCGGCAAGCAACTTCATTGCTGAAGTAGTGGGGGTAAGTAGTTTTATCAATTACTAACTGAATCAGCAATAGCGCTGCCAAAATGAGCAGCGCTACCGGAATATAGAGATGCAAGGCCAACCAAGCGGTTAAGGCCGGAATCACACCCCACACCCAGGCATTGCGTTCGCTCCACCTTGTGGCAGTAGTAGGAGTTGAGTTGATTGAGCGCAAGCTAGCACCCCAATGGATTGCACCTAAAAATGCCACAATGACTGCGCCATATCCCGCTAAGGATTCAGCGGCGAGAAAATTATTCGGCGTTGAGCCCAGTTGCGTTACGAATGTCAAACCAATAAACGGTAAGAGGCCGGCGTAACCCAGAAGGCGTACTGCTTTAAGTGGCATATTGATACACGCCACGGCCTGTTTTACGGCCTAAGTAGCCGGCCGCCACAAGCTCTTGGAGGAGGGGGCAAGGCCGATATTTTGAATCACTAAAGTTTTCAAAGTACACCTGCATGACAGCTAGACAAGTATCAAGACCAATTAAGTCGGCTAATGCCAAGGGACCAATAGGTTGATTGCAACCCAATTTCATACCCGCGTCGATATCTTCAGCGCTCGCTAAACCTTCGGCCAGCACAAAAAATGCTTCATTAATCATCGGCAACAAAATGCGGTTCACTACAAAGCCGGGTGAATTTTTAACGGTGATCGGTTCTTTGCCAATATATTTAGCCATTGCAATTACCGCATCATGAGTGGCATCGCTAGTTTGTAGACCGCGAATGACCTCAACCAAAGCCATTAAGGGCGGTGGATTAAAAAAATGCATGCCGATAAAACGCGCTGGATTGGAATTTAAGGCCGCGAGTTTAGTAATCGATAGTGAAGAGGTATTGGTGGCAATAATCGTTTCGGCGCTAACAATCTCATCAATTTGCTGCAGAATTTTTTCTTTAGTCGCCTGATTTTCGGTAGCAGCTTCAATGATGATTGAGAGCCCAGCGAGATCGTTATAGTTAGTACTACCTTTTACTTTTTGTAGGACAATTTCTTTCGCTTCAGCTGTAAGCACCGCTTTTTTAATGAGGCGATCTAAGCTTGTATTGATTTGATCTAGACCACGCTTAACCGCAGCATCGTTCATGTCGATCATTACGACATCAAGACCAGCAACTGCGCAAACCTGCGCGATGCCATTACCCATTGTGCCTGCGCCGATAATTCCGACTGATTGAATTTTCACGGCATACTCTCTATTAAATAATTACGACATTAAATGTTGCAGCACTTGCTTAATCTGGTTTTAGCTTTTCTGCTTTGGGCTTATGCCAAAGAGCTGATCTTTCGCGGGAGCGTTAGTTAGCGGTTTACGAAATTCTGCAAGTACTTGGACGCCGCGTTGAACTGCAGGGCGAGCGCCAATTTTTTCATACCATTTTTTAAAATGGGGGAAGTCATCCAATTCAATACCCTGATTTTTCCAATTGCGGGTCCAAGGATAAGTCGCAATATCAGCAATCGTATATTCCTTGCCAGCAATAAATGGATGCTTGGCCAGTTGTCGGTCCATGACCCCATAAATGCGCTTGGCTTCATTGGTATAGCGATTCACGGCGTAGTCAATTTTTTCAGGCGCGTAGAGACGAAAGTGGTGGTTTTGGCCTAACATGGGCCCAACCCCTCCCATTTGAAACATCAACCATTCCATGACGACATATTTATCGCGGGTTGATTTCGGTAGAAAGCGACCTGTTTTCCCGGCGAGATAGAGCAAAATTGCACCCGATTCAAAGAGATGAATTGGCTTGCCATCAGGCCCATGCGGATCGACTAAAGCAGGAATTTTATTATTGGGGCTAATCGTTAAAAAATCAGGATTAAATTGGTCGCCTTTGCCAATATCCACAGCATAAGCGTCCCAATCACGGCCTAATTGATAACCGCATTCCTCCATCATCACATGGATCTTGTGCCCATTGGGGGTTGGCCAGCTATAGACTTCCATGGGCGTGTGTTTCTTTACCATCTGGTTTCCTTAAAGTGATTGCTTGATTTTACAAGTGCTGGAGGCGTAATAATGCACTTTTTAACGTTTCGGTCTGCTTAGCAAAGCAGAAGCGCACGACGCCTGATTCCAGTGGCTTGGCATAGAAGGCTGAAACCGGAATAGCCGCGACGCCGATTTCAGTCGTCAGCCAACGGCAAAAATCACTTTCATTCAATTTTGCTTCGGGCACGGTTAAGGCGGAATAATCGACACATTGAAAATAAGTACCAGGGCAAGGCAGGAGTTGAAAGCGCGTGTTCGCTAAACCGGCGCGAAAATAATCCCGTTTAGCTTGATAAAAACGCGGTAAATTTTGATAGTGTGCGGCAGTCTTTAGATACTGGGTAATACCATATTGCACTGGCGTATTTACCGTGAAGACATTAAATTGATGAACCTTACGAAACTCATGCGTAAGTTCGGCTGGTGCCGCCACATAGCCAATTTTCCAACCAGTGACATGATAGGTTTTGCCAAAGCTCGAAATCAGAAAGCTACGTTTAGCCAATTGCGGATGACTAGCAACGCTTTGGTGCGCTTGGCCATCGTAGACCATATGTTCATATACTTCGTCGCTACAAACTAGGACATCGGTATTTGCAAGTAGTGTTGCCAAGCGATCTAAGTCGGCCTTACTCCACACCATGCCCGTAGGATTATGGGGTGAGTTAATCATGATGAGGCGAGTTTTTTTATTGATCGCCTGACTTAATTGCTCCCAAGGAATTTCATAAGAAGTTACTTGGCCTTTCTGATCGCGGATGGTTTGAAGCGCAATGCCAATGGGTTTGCCACCTGCTAGTTCAATGGCGGGTTGGTAGCTATCGTACGCTGGCTCGAGCAAAATGACTTCATCACCAGAATGAACACAACAGAGCACAGCGGTCAAAATACCTTGTGTCCCTCCCGCAGTAATTGTGATTTCGGTTTCAGGCTGATAACTTTTGCCATACAAAGCTAGAATTTTCTCGGCAATCGCTTGGCGTAATTCAAGAATACCTGCCATGGGTGGATATTGATTATGACCAGCCATCATGGCAGCACTCACTGCTGCAATCAGAGCGGGATCGCACGGAAAGTCGGGGAAACCTTGGCCTAAATTAATTGCCTTTGACTCGCTGGCGAGCGCCGACATGATAGTAAAAATGGTCGTCCCCACGTGTGGTAAGCGCGAGGGAAAGGGCGCAATTGCAGCGGAATGTGCTGATGGTGGCGTGCTGTCGCTAAAATAGGGGGAATCTTGTTTCTTCATAACCAAATTGTGCCATGCTGATCGTTCTTTCCCCTGCAAAATCGTTAGATTACCAAACCCCAGTGAAGCTGAAAAAGCACACTCTCCCTGAATTCGTGCCCGAAGCCGCTGAATTGATTGCCAGCTTAAAAACACTCTCGCCCCCACAATTAGCTAAGCTAATGGGTCTATCTGATCCATTAGCAGCCTTAAATGTCGGCCGTTTTCGCGATTGGTCGAGTAAATTTACCGCGGCAAATAGCAAGCAAGCCCTTTTTGCCTTTAATGGCGACGTGTATGACGGTTTGGATGCCAGCACCTTAAATGCCAAGGCCTTAGATTTTGCGCAAGACCATGTGCGAATTCTTTCGGGGCTGTATGGGGTGCTAAAACCCTTTGATTTAATGCAGCCTTATCGCTTAGAAATGGGCACTGCCTTCAAAAATGGGCGGGGGAAAAATCTGTATGAGTTTTGGGGTGAGCGGATTACCAAAGCACTAAAAAAAATCCTTGCGAGCCAAAAAAATCCTTTTTTACTAAACTTGGCTTCCGAGGAGTACTTTAAGGTGTTGCAAGCTGCAGACTTCGATTGCCCTATTGTCTCCCCAGTTTTTAAAGATGCGAAAGCAGGGCAATACAAAATTATTTCGTTTTATGCAAAACGGGCGCGTGGCCTAATGACGCGTTTCGTAGTTGACAAGCGAATTACAGACGCCGCTGATTTAAGGGAATTTAATTTAGCTGGCTACCGCTACAATGCAGCAGCATCCAAGCCATTACAACCGGTTTTTTATCGCGCAGAAAAAAATTAAGGCTTTTCATTATGGCTGTCTACCGTTCAAAAACCTCACAACGTTCTTCGCCCGAAGCCGATCGCTTAGTGGCCGATGCGATTTCCCTCGCGGCATCGGGTAGTCGAATTGAGGATGAGTTTTGGGAACTTCGCTTACTTGAGCGTTTAGCGCGCCTGCTAAAAAGCCAAAATCAAAACGTGATTGACGCAGCATTAGATCAAACTTTTAAAATTAATACAGTCGCTTTTGAAGTTTTGGCGGATAACGCAGAAACTTTAGCCGAATCGCTGACGCTTGAATACGAAGGGCAAAGTTGGGATGCACTCTTAATTGCCATGCCCATTGTGGCGCATACGCGGTATCAAATTCCGTCGGGCGCTTTGCCTGTGCAAGTGATTGAAGCAACTGCTTTAGCACTACAACGTTCGATTGCCGCCACCGATACGCGTCTAGCAATTGTGCCTTGGTTATATAGCATCGATCAAATGCCCCATTCGCATTGCCAAACCCGGATTTTGCTTGATGCTTTATCGACGGCAGCAGTTTCTGCTAGCGAGATGAAATTAGAGATGCGCGGTATGTCTGAAACAATTGCAGTATTAGCAGATCCGCGTTTTATTATTGCGGTTATTGCCGCTCCCAGTTCGCAACCGTTATTTCGTTGGCAGGCTGAAACCCCGTCCAGACAAGAGCGTGGCGTGAGTTTAGTCGAGTGGCAAGCGGCTATGCATGAGCCAATTGCAAGTTTGTTTCCTGGCTGTGAATTTAATTTACTATTGCCTGAAGCATATTTCACTAATTGCCGCTTAGCGGATAAACAAGTGCGTCCCCTGAGTATTCGGGCAGCGGTTAACTTTCTAGAATCTGCGCTGAGCATCATTCCGGCGGGCTTATCATGTGTAGTTGGTGCTTTTGGCGAAGAGCAGGCCGATGAATATCGTTTAGCCTTTAGCATGAAGGGTTCGGGCGATGTTGTCTATGGCGTAATTTGGCCCCTTTACGATCGCGAACATGTTGCTAACGACGCGTTAAATGATGTTTCAAACGATGAAAGCCCCATTAAAGAAATTTGTGACGCGCTACGGGATGCTGGAATTGAAGACGTTTTTCGACACGCCGTTTTGTTTGCGCCCGAATTGTGTGACGACTGTGGGGCGCCCCTGTTCCCAGATCGTCTAGGTGAAGTGGTGCATGCGGAAATGCCAGAAGACTCTCCTACCCAACAACCTTTATTTCATTAGTCTTATTCGACTTTAGTAAACAGGTGAGGGTCTTTGCCGCCTTTCATGTCAGCAGTTTGGCAAAAATCAGCTAAGCGTACGCCACTCTTAATATTAAAGAGCATGGCTTTATTGCCCAACACCACGAGGTCTAGACCCGTGTCCATATTTTTATAGCGCAAACTGCCGGGTAAGGACGTTTCTTTGTTCATCACAAAGTTTTTCGAGTTCCATTCTAAAGTGAGATTTTCAGCTGTGCCGGAGGTTTTGAGTTCCATGCCATTACTGCAGGTCCAAGAGAAGGGCGAAGAATTGCGCAGACTTTGTGCTTGACTCGTTAATGCAACTAAGCAAGCAGTACTTGCCAGCGCGATTTTGAGAGGTAGTACCAGTGCGATTTTTTTCATGTTGTGTTCCTTAATTAAGTAAGTAAGTGCTTTACGCCTGCTTGTTCTTCAAGTAATTCATTCAAGGTGTGAGTCATGCGTTCACGTGAAAACTCATCAATGGCTAAACCTTCAACCAATTGATATTCCCCATTTGCACAAATAACGGGGAAACCATAAATCATTTCAGCTGGAATACCATAGTCGCCTTTTGAGGCAATACCCATTGTGGTCCATTTGCCATTAGTACCAAGCACCCAATCATGCATATGATCAATAGCTGCATTTGCAGCCGAAGCCGCAGAAGATAGGCCGCGAGCTTCAATGATGGCGCCGCCGCGTTTCGCAACTGTAGGAATAAAAACATCCTTATTCCAAGCTGGATCATTAATCAGTTTTTCTACCGATTCGCCGTTAATCGTGGCAAAGCGATAGTCTGGATACATCGTCGGACTGTGGTTTCCCCAGACAATTAATTTTTCAATTTCAGCGACTGGTTTGCCCATTTTCGCCGCCAATTGAGAAAGCGCGCGATTGTGATCAAGGCGCAACATCGCAGTAAAGTTTTTAGCGGGTAAGCCTGGCGCTGATTTCATCGCAATATAGGCGTTGGTATTAGCGGGATTGCCCACTACCAAGACCTTGACTGTGCGTTTGGCAACAGCGTCGAGCGCCTTACCTTGTGCAGTAAAAATTTGGGCGTTAGCCGAGAGTAAATCTTTGCGTTCCATGCCAGGGCCACGTGGACGAGCTCCGACCAGCATCGCAATATCAACATCTTTAAATGCCGTCATGGGGTCGCTGTGAGCGCTCATACCCACGAGGAGGGGGAAGGCGCAATCATCGAGCTCCATCATCACGCCTGCTAGTGCCTTTTGCGCTTTTTCATCAGAAATTTCAAGCAGTTGCAAAATCACCGGTTGATCTTTGCCTAATAAATCGCCATTGGCAATACGAAACAGCAGGGAATAGCCAATTTGGCCGGCTGCGCCGGTAACTGCGACGCGCATGGGTGCTTTTGCCATTACTAAAACTCCAGATGAAGGTTAAAAATTACTTCTATTATCCCTTTAAGTTTAGGGATTCCCCTATTACACTGTCAACCATGTCTTCTATAAGACCTCAAAACCACTTATTTTTTGCCTTTGCCAGGGCCAAAATAGCTTTTTATTGGAGTCATCTTGAGTGCCAATTTAACTGCTTTAGCCACCTTTAGCCCGCTTTATCAACAGATTAAAGCCATGTTGCTCGCTAGTTTGCAAGCGGGGGAATGGCAGCCTGGGGAGGTCATTCCTAGCGAATTTGAATTAGCAGCCCGCTATGAAGTTAGCCAAGGTACCGTACGCAAGGCGATTGATGAGTTAACTGCCCAAAACTTATTGATTCGTAAGCAAGGCAAAGGCACGTTTGTTGCCACCCACCATGAAGAGCGCCAGCAGTTTCGATTTCTGCGCTTAGCGCCCGATGGCGGCCAAGCAATGGTTTTAAAAAATCACTTTCTCAGTTGCAAAAAAATGAAAGCCCCCGCTTTTATTACGCAGGTTTTGAAAATTAAAGCAGGGGAGAGTCTAATTGAAATTGAGCGCGTGCAAACCTTTGCGGGTAAGGCGATTGTCTTTGAGCAAATTTGGTTGCCCAGCTTGCGTTTTAAGACGCTGAATTTAGCTACCTTACAAGCTTGGGCGGGCCCCCTGTATGCTCTCTATGAATCGACCTTTGCTACACATATGGTACGGGCAGAGGAGAAAATTAAGGCCGTTGCTAGTGACGCGATGAGCGCCGAGCGCTTAAATTTGCAATTGGGGGCGCCGATTTTATTGGTGGAGCGGGTTTCTTATTCCTATGGCAATAAGCCTGTAGAAATGCGCCTCGCCCGTTATGAAACGAGTACGCAACACTATGAAAATACCTTAAGTTAGGCCTAATGATGGAAAATCCCCCCATGCTTTCCTGCTTTCTACTAAAATATGTTGCAATACAACATATTTAATCGATTATTCCTTTTTATACCGAGATAAAACATGGCTGACGCCCAGCAGGACTTGAACCCTTCGCGACCCAAGCCGGTCTACCGCAATATTGGCTTGGCGCAGTTAATTCATTACCGCTTACCTTGGGCAGGGAAGGTTTCTATTTTGCACCGCATTAGTGGTGCGGCTTTATTTCTTTGTTTGCCATTCTTGTTGTATTTACTTGATCAGAGCCTCGCCTCAGAACTCAGTTATAAAAAATTCCAAGCCATTGTTGCTAACCCTCTAGCGAAATTAGTGCTCTTGGGATTGATTTGGAGTTTTCTGCATCATTTTTTTGCCGGCATTCGTTATCTGCTTCTAGATCGTGAAATTGGTATCGACAAAGTTCCAGCTAATCGTTCGGCAATTGGAGTTTTGATAATTAGTCTCTCGCTGACGCTGATTTTGGGCGCAAAATTATTTGGTTTGTTTTAAGGTAAGGAACAGGATGTCAATTTATAACGTTGGTCCGCGTCGTCTCGTTGTTGGTGCGCATTATGGCTTAAAAGAATGGTTAATTCAGCGCGTGACTGCGGTGGTGATGGTGGTCTTCACCTTGATTTTATTGGGCGACTATGTGCTCAATGGGGGCGCAAATTACACCGCTTGGGCTAGCTTGTTCAGCAATCAATTCATGAAGCTGCTGACCTTACTGGCTTTTCTCAGTCTTTTTTATCATGCTTGGGTTGGTATGCGTGACATTTGGATGGATTACATTAAGCCGGTGGGAACGCGCTTAGCTTTACAAGCCCTAACAGCTCTGTGGTTGATAGCTTGCACTGCTTACGCTATTCAAATTTTGTGGAAAGTGTGAGATGACAGAGATTCAAAAAGCATTACCGCGACGTCGTTTTGACGCAGTGATTGTTGGCGCAGGTGGTTCTGGCATGCGCGCCTCACTGCAACTCGCTGAGGCTGGGCTAGATGTGGCGGTGTTAAGTAAAGTATTTCCAACCCGTTCACACACCGTTGCTGCACAGGGTGGAATTGGCGCTGCCTTAGGTAATATGAGTGAAGACAATTGGCACTATCACTTTTACGATACGGTGAAGGGCTCCGATTGGTTGGGTGATCAAGACGTGATTGAATTTATGTGCCGCGAAGCGCCCAAGGTTGTGTATGAGCTCGAACACTTTGGGATGCCCTTTGATCGCAATCCCGATGGCACCATTTATCAGCGCCCCTTTGGCGGACACACGGCGAATTATGGTGAAAAGCCAGTACAGCGTGCTTGCGCCGCAGCTGACCGAACTGGGCATGCAATGTTACATACCTTGTACCAACGCAATGTGATGGCTAAAACCCATTTTTATGTGGAGTGGCTAGCGCTCGATTTAATTCGTGATGCAGCTGGCGATGTCGTCGGTGTTACTGCGCTAGAAATGGAAACAGGCGAGCTGTATATTCTTGAAGCCAAAATTGTGATTTTGGCAACGGGTGGGGCGGGGCGCATTTGGTCTGCTTCAACCAATGCCTATATTAATACTGGCGATGGCATGGGCATGGCAGCACGCGCTGGTATTCCTTTAGAAGATATGGAATTTTGGCAGTTTCACCCCACTGGAGTAGCCGGAGCTGGTGTATTACTAACTGAAGGCTGTCGTGGCGAAGGTGGCGTATTGCGCAACAAAGATGGCGAACGGTTTATGGAGCGTTACGCCCCCACTTTAAAAGATTTAGCGCCCCGCGATTTTGTCTCGCGCTCGATGGATCAAGAAATTAAGGAGGGTCGGGGTTGTGGCCCGAACGGCGATTATGTCGTGCTCGACTTAACCCATATTGGCGCTGAAACCATTATGAAACGCTTACCCTCGGTCTATGAAATTGGTATGAACTTTGCCAATATTGATGTGACTAAAGAGCCGATTCCAGTGGTGCCAACGATTCACTATCAAATGGGTGGTATCCCCACTAATATTCATGGTCAAGTTGTCGTACCCAAAGACGGTAATCCCAATCATATTGTGCAGGGCCTCTATGCCATTGGAGAGTGCTCATGTGTTTCAGTACATGGTGCCAATCGTTTAGGTACCAATTCTTTACTAGATTTATTGGTCTTTGGGCGCGCTGCGGGTAATCATATAGTTGCAGCCAATTTAAAAGACCGTGAGCATAAGGCCTTACCAGTAGATGCAGGTAGCAAGAGTGTGGCGCGCATAGCTAAGTTAGATGCTTCTACTAGCGGTGAGTATGCGCAAGATGTAGCCAACGAGATTCGCAAAACTATGCAAACCTATGCGGGGGTATTTCGCAATCAAACATTAATGGATGAGGGCGTACGCCAAATGGCGCTGTTGACCGAGCGGGCGAATCATTTATGGGTTAAAGATAAGTCACAAATTTTTAATACTGCGCGAATTGAGGCTTTAGAAATCGCCAATCTCATTGAAACGGCCAATGCCACCATGATTTCTGCAGCGGCACGCACAGAAAGTCGCGGCGCCCACTCACATGATGACCATCCAAAACGAGATGATGTGCATTGGCTAAAGCATTCATTGTGGTTTAGTGCGGGTAATCGTATGGATTACAAACCAGTGCAACTACAGCCGCTAACCATTGAATCTGTACCCCCAAAAGAACGCACCTTTTAATGCCTATTTGTAGACGAAAGAATTGAAATGAGTGATACCCGTATTTTTGAAATCTATCGTTACGATCCCGAGACCCATGACGCGCCTCGCATGCAGCGTTATGAAATTGAATTAAGCGATGAGCGCATGTTGTTAGATGCTTTAATTACTTTAAAGAAGATGGACGAAACCATTTCTTTTCGGCGCTCGTGTCGCGAAGGTGTTTGCGGTTCAGATGCCATGAATATCAATGGTAAAAATGGTTTGGCCTGCTTGACGAATATGCGTAGCTTGCCCAAAACCATTGTGTTGCGTCCGCTGCCTGGGTTACCGGTCGTACGTGATTTAATTGTTGATATGACCTTGTTCTTTAAGCAGTACTTATCGATTAAACCGTACTTAATTAACGAGACCCCACCGCCCGAAAAAGAGCGCTTACAAAGCCCCGCTGAACGTGAAGAGCTAGATGGCTTATACGAGTGCATTTTGTGCGCTTCTTGTTCTACTGCTTGCCCGTCATTTTGGTGGAATCCCGATAAATTTGTTGGACCTGCGGGCTTGTTACAGGCCTACCGCTTTATTGCCGATAGTCGTGATGAGGCTACCGCACTTCGACTTGATAATCTCGAAGATCCTTATCGTTTATTCCGTTGTCATACGATTATGAATTGTGTAGATGTTTGTCCTAAGCACCTGAACCCGACAAAGGCCATTGGCAAAATTAAGGAGTTGATGGTTCGTAGGGCGGTATGAAGCTAGCAAAATGAGCTTAACTTCGGCCGAACGCTATCGTTTGCATGCGGCAGCGCGACGGGGATTATTGGAAAACGATTTAATTTTGGAGCGTTTTTTTAAGCGCTACGGGGCAGTTTTGGATCAAGAGCAAGCTGTGGCTTTGAGTCAATTATTGGCTTTAGACGACAATGATTTACTTGAGCTGTTATTAAGTCGTAGCAATACCGTCGCAGCCCTGGGAAACGCACTGGAATCGCCGGTCTTGCAGAAATTATTGTTGATGTTGCGGGAAAAATAAGTAGCACAATTGCACTACCGATTGTTAATTTGGAACCCTTGAGGATGAATCATGATTGAATCCGACATTAAAGCGAAGCTTTCTTTTTCTGATGGCACACCCGATATCGACTTACCTATTTATAAAGGTACGGTAGGGCCTGAGGTGATTGACATCCGCAAACTCTATGGGCAGACGGGTAAATTTACTTATGATCCTGGTTTTCTTTCAACCGCTTCGTGCAGTTCGAAAATTACGTTTATTGATGGCGACAAAGGCGAATTGCTCTATCGTGGGTATCCAATTCAAGATTTGGCTGGTAAATGCGATTTCTTAGAAATTTGTTATTTACTGCTCAAGGGTAAATTACCCAATCAAACTGAAAAGAGCGGCTTTGAAGAATTGGTTATGCATCACACTATGGTGCATGAGCAAATGCAATTTTTCTTGCGCGGTTTTCGTCGTGATGCTCATCCCATGGCGGTCTTAACTGGGCTAGTTGGGGCAATGGCCGCTTTCTATCATGATCAAATCGACTACGCCGAACCCATGGCGCGTCATATTGCTCAAATTCGCTTAATTGCTAAAATGCCTACCTTGGTAGCAATGTCTTATAAGTATTCAATTGGGCAGCCTTTTATTTATCCCGATAATTCTCTTTCATACACCGCTAATTTTATGCGCATGATGTTTGCTACACCGTGCGAGCCTTATAAAATTAACCCGGTCTTAGTTAAGGCCTTAGATCGAATTTTTATTCTGCATGCCGATCACGAGCAAAACGCTTCGACTTCAACTGTGCGTTTATGCGGATCTTCTGGTACCAATCCATTTGCGGCTATTTCCGCAGGTATTGCTTGCTTATGGGGTCCAGCGCATGGCGGGGCAAATGAAGCTTGCTTAGATATGCTCACTAATATTCAAAATAATGGTGGTGTGGAAAAAATTGGTGAGTTTATTGCCCAAGTCAAAGATAAAAATTCAGGCGTACGTTTAATGGGCTTTGGTCATCGGGTCTATAAGAACTTTGATCCGCGCGCAAAATTGATGCGTGAAACTTGTTATGAAGTCTTGAATGAACTTGGTTTAGAGAATGATCCCCTCTTTAAATTAGCTATGACCCTTGAGAAGATCGCTCTGGAGGACGAGTATTTTGTTGGCCGTAAACTCTATCCTAACGTCGATTTTTATTCGGGTATTGTGCAGCGCGCCTTAGGCATTCCTACTGATATGTTCACTTGTGTATTTGCCTTAGCGCGTACGGTAGGCTGGATTGCCCAATGGGAAGAGATGATTACTGATGCAGAATATAAAATTGGTCGACCACGGCAATTATTTATTGGTGAAACCGAAAGAATAGTGCCAGCAGTTGCTGAGCGAAAATAAGTCTCTTTAAGGAATTTGCATGGCCCGCACCTTGTATGACAAATTATGGGATGACCATGTCGTCTATTCTGAAGATGATGGCACAGCCACGCTTTATATTGATCGACAGTTATTGCATGAAGTGACTAGCCCTCAGGCCTTTGAAGGGCTGGCTTTAGCGCAGCGCCCAGTTTGGCGTATTTCAGCCAACTTAGCGGTTTCCGATCACAATGTGCCAACTACCGATCGGGCTTTAGGTATTGCCGACCCGATTTCTAAATTGCAAGTCGACACGCTCGATCAAAATTGTGATCGTTTAGGTATTACCCAATTTAAGATGAATGATTTGCGTCAAGGCATTGTGCATGTCATCGGCCCTGAGCAGGGTGCAACGCTGCCGGGTATGACGGTGGTCTGTGGTGATTCACACACCAGTACCCACGGCGCGTTTGGGGCCCTCGCATTTGGTATTGGTACTTCAGAAGTTGAGCATGTTTTAGCTACCCAAACCTTGCTGATGAAAAAAAGTAAGAATATGTTGGTGCGCGTAGAGGGTCGTTTGCCTCCCGGCAGTACTGCTAAAGATATTGTCTTGGCTGTGATAGGGCGTATTGGCACCGCTGGCGGCACAGGTTATACGCTTGAATTTGCTGGTGAAGCAATTCGTAATTTATCGATGGAAGGGCGCATGACTGTTTGTAATATGGCCATTGAAGCTGGTGCTCGTGCAGGTTTAATTGCAGTTGATGAAACGACGATTGATTACATTCAGGGGCGCCCTTATAGCCCTAAGGGCGAAGTATTGCGCCATGCTTTGCAATATTGGAGAAGTTTGCATTCGGATGCAGATGCGGTATTTGATCAAGTGATTGAATTACGCGCAGAAGAAATTCAACCGCAAGTAACTTGGGGCACCTCGCCAGAGATGGTCTTGGCCATTGGTGAGCGTATTCCCGATCCAGAAAAAGAACGTGACCCGAATAAGCGCTTAGCGATGGAGCGTGCTTTAGAGTACATGGGGCTCATTCCCAGCATGCCGCTGACGAGTATTCAGCTCGATAAGGTATTTATTGGTTCATGCACTAATAGCCGCATTGAAGATTTACGTGCAGCAGCCAAAGTGGTCGATCGTTTAGGCAAGAAAGTTGCCGCAAATATTAAGGTCGCCATGGTTGTGCCTGGATCGGGCTTAGTCAAAGCGCAAGCCGAACGCGAAGGTTTAGATCGGGTTTTTAAAGCTGCTGGCTTTGAATGGCGCGAGCCTGGATGTTCAATGTGTCTAGCGATGAACGCCGATCGTTTAGAACCGGGCGAGCGGTGCGCCTCCACTTCCAACCGCAATTTTGAAGGTCGTCAAGGTGCTGGTGGGAGAACCCATTTAGTTAGCCCAGCGATGGCGGCTGCTGCTGCAATTGAAGGTCATTTTGTCGACGTTTGTAAAATTGCGTAAGCAAATTCATTCAAAAAAACATCATAAAGGGGTGAAGAGATGAAATTAATTAATCACCGTGCTCAAACAGCGCGCCTTATAGTCTTAGCGCAAGGCATTGTTCCCGCTACGCTTATGGTGCTGATGAGCGTAGGCTGCACAAATACGGTTACCGGCATGGGTAAAGATATTCAAAAAATGGGCCAATCGATGAATAGTCAAAGCAGTACCTCTGGAACAGCGGCTAAAGCCAACCCGAGCGACTCGTTAAGTCAGGGCAAAGATGTTGTGGTAACCCCCGTAGTAGTTACACCAACAAAATAAAGCAAAACACTAGCGTAATGGAAATAGCGTAATGGAGAAATTTACGGTTTTTACAGGTTTGGTTGCGCCGCTGGATCGCGAGAATGTCGATACTGATGCGATTATTCCGAAGCAATTTTTAAAGTCGATTAAAAAAACTGGCTTTGGACAAAACCTATTTGATGAATGGCGCTATAAAGATCATGGTGAGCCAGGCCAAGATTGCAGCATTCGCCCGCTCAATCCCGATTTTGTTTTAAATCAAGCGCGCTACAAAGGCGCCGGTATTTTGTTAGCGCGTAAAAATTTTGGTTGCGGTAGCTCGCGGGAGCATGCGCCCTGGGCCTTAGCGCAATATGGCTTTAGGGTAGTGATAGCCCCCAGTTTTGCAGATATTTTCTTTAATAATTGTTATAAAAATGGCCTATTGCCCGTTGTTTTAAGTGAGTCGCAAATTGACCATCTTTTTCACGAAACTTTAGCCTTTCCGGGTTACGAGTTAACTGTCAATTTAGAACAACAAGAAGTGAATGCGGGCGATAATCACGTCTATGCATTCGACATTACGCCATTTCGAAAATATTGTTTAACGAATGGGTTTGATGATATTGGCTTAACTTTGCAGAGTGCCGATAAAATCAAGACCTACGAAGCTGAGCGCTTGTTGCGGATGCCTTGGTTAAATACTCAATTGCCCTAAGGGCACACAAAGGTTTTTATGAAAATTGCGGTTCTCCCTGGTGATGGTATTGGGCCAGAAATTATTGCCGCAGCGGTCTCGGTGCTGGAGGCCTTAGGGCCATCATTCGATTTAGAGTTTGCACCTGTTGGGGGAGCGGCTTATGATCTGGCGGGACATCCTTTGCCGCCCGCAACCTTAGCTTTAGCTCAGTCTGCCGCGGCGATTTTATTTGGCGCTGTAGGCGACTGGAAATACGATACATTGGCCCGAGAATTACGCCCTGAACAAGCCATTCTAGGTTTACGTAAACACCTTGGTTTATTTGCTAATTTTCGGCCAGCGATTTGTTATCCCGAATTAACTGCGGCCTCGAGTTTGAAGGCCGAAATTATTGGTGGGCTCGACATCTTAATTGTGCGTGAACTCAATGGCGATATTTACTTTGGCGCGCCACGGGGAATTCGGGAATCAAGCAACCCGCTGTTTTTAGGTGCCCGCGAAGGTTTTGATACTATGCACTATAGCGAGCCAGAAGTTGAACGTATTGGTCGGGTTGCATTCGAGGCTGCTCGTAAGCGGCATAAAAAAGTATGTAGCGTAGATAAAGCGAATGTTTTAGAAACCTCCCAACTCTGGCGCGATGTAATGACCCGCCTGAGCCAAGACTATAGCGACGTGGAATTAAGCCATATGTATGTCGATAATGCGGCGATGCAATTAGTTAAAGCCCCCAAGGCATTTGATGTAGTGGTAACGGGAAATTTATTTGGCGATATATTATCTGATGAAGCGGCCATGTTAACGGGCTCAATTGGGATGTTGCCATCGGCATCATTGGATAAAAATAATAAAGGTTTATATGAGCCCAGCCATGGCTCAGCACCCGATATTGCGGGGCAGAATATTGCCAACCCCTTGGCCACCATACTTTCAGCAGCGATGATGTTGCGCTATTCCTTGGGTCTGCCCGCTGAGGCCGAGCGGATTGAGCGGGCGGTACAAAAGGTATTGAGTCAAGGTTATCGCACCGTCGATATTTATACACCCGGTACTCAGCAGCTGGGAACGCGTGAAATGGGCGAGGCAGTGGTGAAGGCTTTATCCTAGAGGTACTATTTCAATTTTTTATTAAGTAATACATGGTTAATTCTTCAGTTGAACGGCAATCCAGTAATCCACCTTTAGTAGGCTTGGTGGGTTGGCGCGGCATGGTTGGTAGCGTGCTCCTAGAGCGCATGTTGGCTGAGCATGATTTCGATTTAATTGAACCCATTTTTTTTAGCACTAGTAATGCTGGGGCTGAAGTCCCTTTATTCGGCGGACAAAAAGTCGCTAAAAAAATGAGCACGTTACAAGACGCGAATGATTTGCAAGCCCTTGGGCGTTGCGACATTATTTTGACTTGTCAGGGCGGCGATTACACCAAGGCCATTTTTCCGCAACTGCGCGCTAGTGGCTGGAATGGCCATTGGATTGACGCTGCCAGTGCTTTACGGATGCAGGATGATGTAGTTTTGGTGTTAGATCCGGTGAATCGCTCGGTAATTGATGCTGCCTTGGCTGCCGGAAATCGGAACTGGATTGGCGCGAACTGTACGGTTAGTTTAATGATGATGGCCATTGGGGGTTTATTAAAGGCAAATTTAGTTGAGTGGGTGAGCGCCATGACTTATCAGGCTGCCTCGGGTGCAGGCGCACAAAATATGCGTGAGCTTTTGCTACAAATGGGTGCTGTGCACGCTGCAGTACAAAGCGATTTAGCCAATCCAGCCACTGGAATTTTAGAGATTGACCGAAAGGTCAGCGCGCAGTTACGCTCGGCAGATTTCCCCACCACGAATTTTCGCAACACAGCTTTAGCTGGTAGTGTGATTCCATGGATTGATGAGCCAGTTGAGTTTGGGCAGACCCGAGAAGAATGGAAGGGTGGCGCTGAGCTGAATAAGATATTAGGTAAGCCGCCATTTCGGGCGCCCGGCAGTATTGCGGTAGACGGTATCTGTGTGCGAGTTGGGGCGATGCGTTGTCACTCGCAGGGCTTAACCGTGAAACTAAAGCGCGATATTCCGCTGACAGAAATTGAAGCGCTCTTGGCTGCCGATAGTAGCTGGGTAAAAGTTATTCCTAATGAACGCGTGGCGACCGAGCGCGAGTTATCGCCAGCCGCAATTAGCGGCACTTTAACCGTTGCCATTGGGCGTTTGCATAAGTTAGCAATGGGACCAGAGTTTCTTGGGGCTTTTACCGTGGGCGACCAACTAACTTGGGGTGCAGCAGAGCCCTTACGGCGTATGTTGCGCATTCTGCTCCATGCCGATACTTAATTTGGGCTGCACACCACAGCGGTTCAGTTTTTTCGCTGTATTGATTTGGCTGGTTGCCTTAGCATGGGGGCATTCGGCGATGGCAGTTTCCTTAGGCTCGCCTTTAGTTACTTCGCAGCCGGGCGAACCTTTTCGCGCAGAAATTCCATTATTACTGTCGCCAGATGAGATGTCGCTAGTTGAGCAAATGACAGTAGAGGTGCCAAGCTCAGCGACTTTTGATCGATTTAGTATTTCTAAGCGAGTTTTAGAATTAAAACCCCAAGCCCAAATTCGGCTGGGGAAATCGGCAGCCGGGCAAAATCAATACCAACTACTGATTCAGTCTGACCGCGCGCTAAGCGACCAACAGGACCCTTTTTTAGATTTGCTCGTGCAGTTAACTTGGCCCTCAGGAAACATCAGCAAAGTCTATTCCTTATTAGTGGCTGATGCGCAAAAAGTTGTGGTGCAGCCAGGGCAAACCTTAAGTGAAATTGCACTGCAAATGGCGCCTCAGCTGGGTGGGGCCAGTTTAGATGAGACATTGTTGGCTTTATATAAAGCGAATCCCGATGCCTTTGCGGGCGGCAGTATTCATCGCCTCAATGCTGGCGCTGAACTGTATAAGCCCAGCCAAGCATTGCTGCAATCGATCACTCCGGCTGCAGCCAAAAGCTTTGTGTCTAAAAGCAATGAAACCTGGGTAGAGTTAAAAAAATCGGGCGATAGTAGCCCAACTAAAAATCCAGATTCTAAACTAAATGTAGCTTCTAAATCCCTGAAAGAAAAGGAAATTAATAAAAATGAACCGAAGCAAGAAGCCCTTGACCGTTTAAAAATTGGCCCTGGTATTGGGGTTGGCGCCGAGCAACGGCGTTTTCAAGAAGAGCTGGTGATGCAAGAGCAGGCTTTATCCCAAGCGCGGGTTCGCGCAGCTGAGCTAGAAAAAAATATTGCCGATTTACAGATCTTATTAAATCAGCAGAAGGCAGAGCAGCAGGGGGCTAAACCCCCCCCATCCTTTACTTGGGGGCCGGTGCTATTGGTCGTCAGTTTATTGCTTTTAACGGGGGGTTTGTTTTGGCTTTTAGCGCGTTACACCCGTCAAGCGGAAACGCGTCAAGCGTTTCGAGTTAACGAAACTTCAGGCGGTCCTTTTCAGCCAGATTCACCTCAGCATGCCGCTCAGCGCGCATACCCAGAAAGCGTGGGCTTACCAGAAATGCCCGCACGTGCTAAGGCCCTGTTTGCTGGTCTCAATCTTGATTTGGATACCCCCCCGCAATTTGAACGGGTTGATCCGCAACTGAGCGCTAGCTCCTTACCCCTTGCGTTTGAGACCTTACAGGTGAAATTCAATTTAGCGCGAGCTTACGTCACTATTGAAGATTTTGTAGCCGCACGTACTTGCTTGAATGAGATTATCTGCGCTGAATTGGCTACTGATATTCCAGCTCATGCGACTCTTATTGTTGCTGCACAACATCTCTTGCAAACCTTAAATGAGCGTAGCGTTTAAGGTGAAGTGGTGAGGATAAGCTAATGGTTGCGCCCAGCAAACGTATCGCCCTAGGCTTGCAATATGACGGCAGTTCATTTTCTGGTTGGCAATCACAACCAAATGGTAATACCATTCAAGATCAATTAGAGCAAGCGCTTGAGCGTTTCATTGCCGCCGATCCAACCGCTTTGCCACTGCGGGTGACCGCTGCGGGCCGGACTGATGCAGGTGTACACGCCTTAGGGCAGGTAGTGCATTTTGATACCGCAGTTGAGCGCGACGCTTGGTCATGGGTGCGCGGTTTAAATCGCTACTTACCGCAAACCATTGTGGTGAATTGGGCACAGCCAGTTCCGATTGAATTTGATGCGCGTTTTTCGGCCTACGAGCGTACGTATATTTACGCCTTACACGCAGGACCATGTCGGGCGCCGACCGTAGCAGAGCGGGCAGGCTATTTAATGCTGCCAGCACAACAATGGTTTGATATCGCCGCCATGCGAGCCGCAACTACTTGTTTAATTGGCCAGCATGATTTTTCTGCTTTTCGGGCGGCAGAGTGCCAAAGCAACACTCCCGTTAAACACCTCTACGAAATTACTTTACTCGACAAGGAGCCTTGGCTATTTTTTAAAATTCGCGCCAATGCTTTTTTGCATCATATGGTTCGTAACCTTGTGGGCAGTTTAATTGCGGTTGGCTTGGGTAAGCAATCAAGTGCTTGGATGGCGACCGTGCTAGCTTCTCAAAATCGGCAGATTGCGGCGCCGACGTTTGCAGCCGATGGTTTATATTTGACCGCAGTAAAGTACCCCAGTGAATTTGCTATTCCCGAGCCTTGGCTCAGGCATTCTTGGTTGCCTTATGGGGCGCTGGAGGCTTTAGGGTTTCCACCTTCAGAAGTCCAAGAGGCTTATCCTTAGCATATGGGTTTACTTCAATACTCTCCTGGGAAAACCAGAATTAAAATTTGCGGCTTAAGGGATGCGGTAGCAGTGAATGCGGCCGTTCAGGCTGGCGCAGATGCGATCGGCTTGGTTTTTTATCCGCCTAGCCCACGAGCTATTTCGATCGAGGCAGCGCGCCCCTTAATGCAGCACATACCCGCTGGGGTCGATGTCGTTGCCTTGTTAGTGAATCCCAGCGAGGCTGAAGTTGAGCGCCTGCGCACCAATTTGCCCATTACTTTGTGGCAGTTTCATGGGGATGAATCTCCCGCCAACTGTATCGGGCTCGCAGCCGGCCAACCTTGGCTTAAAGCAGCCAGAATTGGGGAGAAATTCGCCTTTGCCAATTTTTCCCTACAATATGACTTAGCTAGTGCTTTTCTCTTAGATGCTTTGGTTGCAGGATATGGGGGAGGCGGGCTACCTTTTAATTGGCAAGGGATTCCACAGTCATGGGTAAGCGCAAACGCGCATCGGGTCGTTTTGAGTGGTGGGTTGAACGCGCACAACGTCGGCGAGGCCATTGCTCGCTTGCGACCTTGCGCAGTGGATATTTCGAGTGGCGTTGAAATTGCCAAAGGCGTAAAAGATCCAACGCTAATCCGTGAATTTATTGAAGCGGTGCGCGCTACCGATACACCCAATTAACCCTTAAAAGCGGTTACTGATTAATTAGAAGAGGTACTTATGTACGATAAACCCGATTCCCGCGGTCACTTTGGCCCTTATGGTGGAGTGTTTGTTTCTGAAACCCTGATGTTTGCTTTAGAGGAGCTCAAGCAGGCCTATGCCCGCTATCAACACGACCCTGAATTTTTAGCTGAATTTCACCGTGAGCTTAAGCATTTTGTTGGCCGGCCTTCACCGGTTTATCACGCAAAACGGTGGAGTGAAATGCTTGGCGGCGCGCAAATTTATTTAAAGCGCGAAGATTTAAATCACACCGGCGCCCATAAAATTAATAACGTTATTGGTCAAGCGATGCTTGCCAAGCGCATGGGCAAGCCGCGCATTATTGCGGAAACTGGCGCGGGCCAGCATGGGGTTGCTACAGCTACCATTTGCGCCCGCTACGGTCTGGATTGCACCGTTTACCAAGGCTCGGTCGACGTTGAGCGGCAAGCCCAAAACGTCTACCGCATGAAGTTACTAGGCGCTAAAGTCGTGCCTGTTGAGTCGGGTACGAAAACGCTTAAAGACGCCTTAAACGAAGCCATGCGTGACTGGGTGACGAATGTTGAAGATACCTTTTACATTATTGGTACTGTGGCAGGGCCCCATCCTTACCCAATGATGGTGCGTGATTTTCAAAGCGTGATTGGTGAAGAATGCAAAGTGCAAATGCCAGAAATGATTGGCCGTCAGCCCGATTATGTTTTAGCTTGCGTTGGCGGCGGTTCAAATGCCATGGGTATTTTTTATCCCTATATTGAATATCCTGAAGTACAACTGATTGGCGTCGAGGCTGCTGGTCGTGGCATTGCTAGTGGTGCGCATTCAGCAGCTTTATGCGCTGGCAAACCCGGTATCTTGCATGGTAATCGCACTTACTTGTTGCAAGACGATAATGGCCAAATTGCAGAAACCCATTCGGTTTCTGCGGGCATGGATTATCCAGGGGTAGGGCCTGAACATGCCTGGTTAAAAGATTCTGGTCGCGCTGATTATGTGGCCATTACCGATGCGGAAGCACTCAAGGCATTTCATGACTGCTGTCAAATTGAGGGCATCATTCCTGCGCTTGAGTCGGCCCATGCAATTGCCTATGCATGCAAAATGGCGCCCACTTTAGCTAAAGATAAAACGATCTTAATTAATCTCTCCGGGCGCGGTGATAAAGATATGCACACTGTTGCATTGGCAACGGGTTCAGAGGGCTAGTTCATGTCAAAAATTCAGGCTCTGTTTGCCGATTTACACCGCACTGGTAAAAAAGGACTGATCCCTTTTATTACTGCGGGTGACCCCGACCCGGCCTCGACAGTCGAGTTGATGCATGCTTTAGTGCGGGGTGGTGCGAATTTAATTGAGCTGGGAATCCCTTTTTCTGACCCAATGGCCGATGGTCCAGTCATTCAGCGCTCTTCGGAACGGGCTTTAGCCAAAGGGGTGACGTTGCGGCAATGTTTAGCGATGGTGCAACAGTTCCGCTCCAGCGATAACGCGACACCAGTAGTCTTAATGGGTTATGCCAACCCCGTTGAGCAAATGGGTGCAGAGTCTTTTGCGCAGCAAGCTAAGGCCGCTGGGGTAGATGGCGTACTGATTGTGGATTATCCGCCTGAAGAGTGCATTGATTTTGCTGCGTTGATGCGGGTAGCTGGAATTGATCCTATTTTCTTGTTAGCCCCCACTTCTTCGCAGGCACGGATTGAGGCAGCCGCGAAAGCAGCTTCTGGTTATATTTACTATGTTTCCTTGCGCGGTGTTACGGGTGCGGCACATTTAAGCACCCAAGATATTGCCAGCATTATTCCTGCGATTCGGGCAACCACAGCGCTTCCCATTGCTGTTGGCTTTGGAATTCGTGACGCCGCTAGTGCGCGTGCGGTGGCTCATTTAGCCGATGCGGTCGTCATTGGTAGTCGGATTATTCAATTGTTGGAAGAGTCGGTTAAGCAAGGTGAGATGACTGCAGCAGTACAATCACTAGAAAATTTTATGCGTGAAATTCGTGCCGCCCTCGATGCGCAATAAAACTATTAGAGATCATCATTAATGAGTTGGATCGATAAACTACTTCCCCCGCAAATTCAACAAACCGACCCGGCTAATCGCAAATCGATTCCAGAGGGTTTATGGGTCAAGTGCCCCGCGTGCGAAACCGTTTTGTATAGCACCGATATTGAAGCCAACTTGTCAGTTTGTCCTAAATGTGCGCACCATATGCGCATTGGCGCACGGCAACGCCTCAAGGCATTGTTAGACCCTAAACCACAGGAAGAAATTGGTGCGACGATTTTTCCGTTGGATCCATTAAAGTTTTATGATTCAAAAAAATATCCCGATCGCTTAAAAGAAGCTAAAGATGTCTCAGGTGAGAGCGAAGCATTAATTGTGATGGGTGGAAAAATTGCAGGTATTCCGGTAGTGGTCGCGAGTTTTGAATTTCAATTTATGGGCGGCTCAATGGGTTCGGTAGTGGGTGAGCGTTTTGTGCGCGGCGTTGATGCGGCGATTCAACAAAAATGTGCATTCATCTGCATTACAGCTACAGGTGGTGCCCGCATGCAAGAAAGTTTGTTATCGCTTTTACAAATGGCCAAAACCAATTCGATGTTAACGAAGTTAGCGCACCAAGGTTTACCGTTTATTAGTGTTTTAACCGACCCAACTATGGGTGGAATTTCAGCTAGCTTTGCTTTCATGGGCGATATTGTGATGGCTGAGCCGCAAGCTTTAATTGGTTTTGCTGGTCCCCGAGTGATTGAACAAACTGTGCGTGAAAAATTACCCGATGGTTTTCAGCGTGCTGAATTTTTGTTGCAACATGGTGGCATTGATATGATTGTTGATCGGCGCCAAATGCGCAGTGAAATTGCGAATTTATTAGCGCTTTTACAAAGTCGCCCAGCGCCAAACGTTGTTACAGTTTCTGAAGATCTTGCTTAGTTGACTTCAGCACCAGCGAACCCTTACTTTTTTGCAACCCTAGAAGCATGGCTTAGCCACTTAGAGGTAGCGCATCCGCTTGGCATTGATATGAGCCTAGAGCGGATTACTTTAGTAAAAAATGCCTTAGGCCTGCAAATAACTTGCCCTGTAATAACCGTTGCTGGTACCAATGGCAAAGGTTCAACTTGCGCTTTTTTAGAAGCCATTTTGATTGCGGCGGGCTATCGCGTCGCTTGCCATACTTCGCCCCATTTATTGCACTTCAATGAACGCGCTCGCTTGCAGGGCGTGGCTGCAAGCGATGCACAATTACTCGTCCACTTTGCTGCTGTAGAAGAAGCCCGTTTGCGGGTTCCTAACACCCCAACCCTAACGTATTTTGAATTCACTACTTTAGCAATCTTGCATTTATTTGCCCAAGCGAATTTAGACGTAGTGATCTTAGAAGTTGGTATGGGTGGCCGTTTAGATGCGGTAAATATTATTGATGCCGATTGCGCAATTGTTACCAGTATTGATATTGATCACGCCAGTTTTTTAGGGACAACCCGCGAAGCGATTGCGAGAGAAAAAGCTGGTATTTTTCGGGCCGGTAAGATAGCTGTATGTGGTGATCCATTGCCACCACAATCCTTAATCGACTATGCAACAAGCCTAGGTTGCGATTTACATCTTTCCGGTCGCGATTTTCATTTTCAAGGTGATCAACAGCAATGGGCATGGTCAGGAAGGGATAAGCGCTTTAGTGGCTTAGGTTATCCCGCTTTACGTGGCGCCAATCAACTCTTAAATGCGGCGGCTGCGCTTGCTGCTTTATCTGCTTTGCACCACCGCCTACCCGTATCGGCGCAAGATATTCGACTCGGCTTTGCAACAGTGGAATTGCCCGGCCGCTTTCAAGTTTTGCCTGGTAGACCAACTCGTATCTTCGATGTGGCTCATAATCCCCATGCTGCTGCAACCCTTTATCGCAGTTTGGATTCCATGGGTTACTTTCCTTATACCTTTGCTGTTTTTGGAGCGATGGCCGATAAAGATATTGCAGCTGTTTTGCAACCCTTTATATCTTTGGTTGATTATTGGTTTTGTACCGATTTACCCACAGCTCGAGCAGCTAGCGCGTTGGCAATCAAAGCGCAATTGCTCGCTTTGGGCGTAGCGGAAGAGCGCCATAAAGATGGCGGGATCCGCTGTTTTGCCGATCCAGCTAAGGCTTATCAAGAGGCTGTCGCAAAAGCCGGCGAGGGTGATAGAATAGTGGTCTTCGGATCCTTCTATACTGTTGCTGGCGTAATGGCTTATCGAAACAACCTGGTTAATTGATCCATGATTCGTTTACCGAAGCTGTTTAATCGCAATACCAAACCCGAGCCGGTCGGTCGGGTTCCTGTCGGCAGCCGATCGCGAGCCAGCAGTAAATCAGGCGGTGCTTCAAGCGCCTACCAGCGTTCCTCACAAACCCAATCGGCCGATGATCCTGCTTTAACAGAAGATCCTGATCGGCAACGCGCCCGTCATCGTTTAATTGGCGCAGCAGTTTTAGTGCTAATTGCAGTCGTAGGTTTGCCCCGCCTCTTAGATGGAAACCCGAAAACGGTGAGCAATGATATTGCTGTCAATATAGTCACCAGCTTGCCCTTGGTTGGTGCTGTGGTTAGCAGCTCGCCAGCCAATACACCCCCTGTTACAACCCCAGTCATGACACCACCAGCACCTAGCGCACTGGCTGTGACGCCACCAACGCAAGCGGCGACAGAGTCTGCAACAGAAACTAAGCCACCACCTGTTTATGCCCCGATTACGGTTGCACCAGCAAAAAACTTGGGCTTAGCTGCAGGTGAAGAAGTTGTTAAGCCTAGTTCCAGCGCTTTGGCTGACAATGCTATCCCAGAGGTGAAGACCAGCGGCACAAAGTTTGTGATTCAAATTGGCGCATTTGCCTCAGAAGAACGTGCAAAAGGTTGGATTGCTAAATTAAAAGAACAAAAAATCCCCAATTATGTGTTGAATAGAACCAGTGCTGATGGCACTAAGTTATTTGTTTTACGTGCGGGGCCATTTACCGACAAAGACGCGGCAGAAGCGGCGGAGAAAAAGATCAAGGCAATGGGCTTAAGCCCGCGTTTAGTAGAGGTAGGGAAAGCCTAATGGAACTCCTAGCTTCGTTGAAGTTAACCCCAGTAGATTATGTTGTCTTTACAGTGCTTTTAATCTCGGCCTTGGTGGGCGTGTCGCGCGGTTTATTTAAAGAAGTACTCGCACTATTTTCATGGATCATCGCTGCCTGGATTGCTTATCACTACAGTGAATACTTATCTACTGAGTGGCTGTCGACGTTCAAAATGGATGAGCTCTTTCGTCTTGGTTTAAGTTTTCTGATTTTATTTGTCGCCGCTTTAATTGCCTGTGGCTTGTTGGGCGGCATCATTCAAAAATTAATTTTGTCGGCTGGCCTCAGTTTGACTGATCGTTTTTTAGGCTTAATTTTTGGCTTATTACGGGGCGTAGTAGTAGTAGTTATCCTGGCAAGCTTGGCGGCTTTAACGCCACTTACTCAATCTACCGATTGGCGCTTAGCAAAAACGCGCACTTCTCTAGAAATTGCCACTAGCTTAATTAAAACGTGGTTACCAGCTGATTGGGCTAGTCAATTAGGCGCTTTACCAAAGGGTGCTATCCCAAACCTTGCTTTACCACTCAAATTAGGAAGCTAAGGCTATGTGCGGAGTTGTTGGCAGTGTTTCACACTATCCCGTAAATCAATTGCTGTATGACGCGTTGTTGCTGTTACAGCATCGTGGCCAAGACGCCGCTGGAATTGCCACCATGAATGGCAATTCTTTTGCGATGCATAAAGCTAATGGCTTAGTGCGAGATGTTTTCAGAACGCGGGATATGCGGAGCTTAATTGGTAATGCAGGCATTGGGCAAGTGCGTTACCCAACTGCAGGTTCGGTAAGCAATGAAGAAGAAGCGCAACCATTTTATGTTAGCGCACCGTACGGCATTATTTTGGTACATAACGGTAACTTAACCAATGCACTCAGCCTACGGGTAGAAATAGCCTATCTCGATCGACGCCACATTAACACTAATTCTGATACCGAAGTACTACTTAATGTATTAGCCGATGAATTACAACGCGAAACTAATGACGCGCCTCTAGATGAAGACGCTATGTTTAAAGCAGTAAGTAGTTTATCGCGGCGGGTGAAGGGCTCTTATGCAGTAATCTCGATGATTGCGGGCTATGGTTTACTGGCTTTTCGTGACCCCTTTGGCATTCGTCCTTTGTGTATTGGTCGACTTGATACCGCAGATGGACCAGAATGGTTAATTGCTTCTGAATCTGTCGCCTTAGAAGGTCTTGGCTTTACGTTTGTGCGTGATGTCAATCCGGGTGAAGCCATTTATATTGACCTTGAGGGCAATTTTTCTTGCCGTCAATATGCTGAATCAAGCCTAGTGCCGTGCATTTTCGAATATGTGTATATGGCGCGTCCCGATTCAACCATTGACGGTGTTACTGTTTATAACGTGCGCATGCGCATGGGTGATTACTTAGCAGAAAAAATTCGTGCTGAAACCGATGTTAGTCAAATTGATGTCGTTATGCCCATTCCAGATTCAAGTCGACCCGCTGCTATGCAAGTGGCTAAACGCTTGGGCATCGCTTATCGCGAAGGCTTCTTTAAGAATCGCTATATTGGTCGTACCTTCATCATGCCTGGTCAAGAGGTGAGAAAAAAATCAGTACGCCAAAAATTGAATGCTATGCGCGTTGAATTTAAAGACAAAACGGTTTTAATTGTTGACGATTCAATTGTGCGGGGAACTACTTCCTATGAAATTGTACAAATGGCTCGTGAAGCGGGCGCTAAAAAAGTCATTTTTGCCTCGGCTGCGCCACCCGTCCGTTTTCCTAATGTCTACGGGATTGATATGCCTACCCGAAGTGAATTGGTTGCTTATGGGCGTACCGATGAAGAAATTAACCGCCTCATTGGCGCTGACCAATTAATTTATCAAGACGTTGAAGATATGAAGCAAGCTGTGCGGGATATTAATCCTGATTTAAAGGAATTTGAAGCCTCCTGCTTTGATGGCCACTATATTACGGGTGATATTAACGAGTCTTATCTCGATGCACTAGAAGCCGCGCGCAACTCCGAGTCGGCGCAAGCCGATCGGCAAAAAGACCCTAGCGATTTTGCCCGCTCGCAATTGCATCTGCATTTAGCTACCGAAGATTAAATACCATGACGCGTAAACCCCCTAAGCGATCACCGCTTGATTTTACTCAGCTTGCCCAAGAGACGGTTGCGGTACGCGCTGGCACACGGCGCACCACTGAATTTAATGAGCATTCAGAAGCCTTATTTCTAACGTCTAGCTATTGCTTTAATAGTGCTGCCGAGGCGGAAGCAGGTTTTGCGAATGCGGAAGATGGCTTTATTTATTCTCGCTTTACAAACCCTACAGTGAGTATGTTTCAAGATCGCTTAGCCGCTCTTGAGGGTGGTGAGGCGTGTATTGCCACCGCATCTGGAATGGCAGCCATTTTGAGTGTAGCGATGGCGCATTTACAAGCCGGCGATCATGTGGTGTGCTCGCGCTCAGTGTTTGGAGCAACCATTCAATTATTTACGACCATCTTAGGGCGCTTCGGCATTACTACAACTTATGTCGATGTTTGTGATAGCAAAGCCTGGAAAGCAGCAGCCCTACCTAATACCCGCATGTTTTACTTAGAGACGCCTTCCAACCCATTAACTGAGTTAGCTGATATTGCTGCGATCGCTAAAATTGCCAAACAAAAGAATGCCTTATTCGTAGTGGATAACTGCTTTTGTACTCCTGCATTGCAGCAGCCTTTAAAGTGGGGTGCAGACGTCGTGATTCATTCCGCCACCAAGTATTTAGATGGTCAGGGGAGGGTCTTGGGCGGCGCAATTGTGGGTAACAAGACTTTCATTATGGGTAAAGTATTTCCCTATGTGCGCACGGCGGGGCCAACCCTTTCAGCGTTTAATGCCTGGATTTTTCTGAAGGGTTTAGAGACCCTCGACTTGCGCATGAAACAGCAAAGCAGTAACGCTTTAGCTTTGGCGAAGTGGTTAGAAAAACAACCGGCGATTGCCCAAGTCTTTCATCCGGGTCTGCAATCGCACTCCCAATATGCTTTAGCACGTCGCCAACAAACGGCGGGTGGCGCAATTGTGTCATTTGTTTTAAAAGGCGGTAAAAAAGCAGCTTTTCGTTTAATCGATCAAACCCGCTTATGTTCAATTACCGCCAATTTAGGTGATACCCGCACAACCATTACGCATCCTGCCACTACGACCCATGGTCGAATCTCGCCTGCGGCGCGCAAAGCAGCGGGGATTAGTGATGGCTTGGTGCGGGTGGCAGTTGGGCTTGAAAATGTCGCCGACCTGATTGCTGATTTCAAACTAGCCCTCAGTAAGAGCGCCTAGTTTTAGGCGACCCATTTAATGGGCTGGTAATAGTCTGCGTGGATCATTAATAGGGCGCAGCGGCATGATATGAATTTTACTGGCATCAAGCTCTAAGAAGACTGTACTGCCAAGCTGAATTCCCAGTCGTTTGATTTCGGCTGATGAGGCTTCCCAAACCAGCGATTCTTTGCTGGCACCGACGCTAAAACGGACAACTGCGATTTGACCAATAGAGCTAACGGCCTCAACTTGTGCCGGCAAATAGTGCGGAGCAGCTTGCGAATAGACAGTTAAACCCTCTGGCGGAATAACCCAGGCTACTGGGCTAGCAGGGGGAATTTTACCTTTATCTAAGACGTCAAAATGCCAGTCATTCGCCAGCCAATCGAGGCGTCCTGAGTTAAAGATGCCATTAAATACATTGGGAATGCCGACCAAGGCAGCGACCCTTGAATTGCGTGGTTTTTGAAATAATTCATTGGGGGCGGCAGTTTGTAGGCCAATGCCCTGATCAATGACGGTAATGGTATCAGCCAGTAAATTGGCCTCACGTAAATCGTGCGTAACTAAAATCATCGGAATGGCGAGGTCTTGGCGTAATTCTGCCAAAATTCGATAGAGATTTTGGCGGGTAGGATTGTCAATGGCTGAAAATGGTTCATCCAATAGCAGTACCTTGGGATTTCTGGCTAAAGCGCGAGCGAGGGCAACCCGCTGTTGCTGCCCGCCTGAGAGCTGGCCTGGAAAGCGCTCAGCGAATTCACTCAGAGCCATTCGCTCCAGCCAGGTTCGCGATTGCGCAAGCCGTGCTGCCTTAGATAGCCCACTATTTTCTAGGGCAATGGCGACATTATGTAATGCCGATAGATGGGGGAAGAGGGCGTATTGTTGAAATAAAAAACCGCAAGAACGCTGTGCTGGCGAGTAGTTCGTGATGGCTTGATTGGCGATTCGCCCTTCATACCATGTTTCACCAGCACATTCAATGAGCCCTAACTCGGGCTGATGTAAGCCGGCAATTGTTCTGAGGATGGTGGTTTTACCGCTACCCGATGGGCCAACTAAAGCATGCAACTCACCAGCCGCACAGTTGAGATTCAGTTCCAAAGGAATGCGAGAGTGATAGGGGATGCCGTGTGACTGGCTCTGGATGCGGACTTTCAGCATGAGCCGATCCGTTGGGCGCGCCGCTGACTATTGGCGCCAAAAAAACCATATGAGATCACGATTGCGCAAAGCGAAATACCCAATAACAAGAGCGAAAGCAGCCCTGCGCCTGAGGCATTAAAACTTTGCA
Organism: Polynucleobacter sp. IMCC 30228; assembly: GCF_021395205.1. Taxonomy (GTDB): domain Bacteria; phylum Pseudomonadota; class Gammaproteobacteria; order Burkholderiales; family Burkholderiaceae; genus Polynucleobacter. Next base: position 144,249 of record NZ_JAJVCS010000003.1, read on the forward strand.
CTTGATCATAAATAGCAATCGATGCCGTTTTTGTTTTACCAGGTATTGCCCCGCCAATCATGAGAATGACGCCAAATTCGCCTAGCGTATGGGCAAAGGTTAGTACCGCAGCGCTAAGCACACCACGCCAAGCTAAAGGTAGATTAATGCGGTAAAAGATTTGCCAAGCGTTTAAACCGCAGACCTCAGCTGCCTCTTTAAGGGCGTTGGGGATAGCTTCAAAGGCTCGCTGAATCGGTTGTACGGCAAAGGGCAAATTCACTATTAAAGAGGCAATTAGAATGCCGAGAAAGGAAAATACCAAAGGCTCACCAAACAGTGTTTTGCCGCTAAAGCCCACCAATAGGTAATAACCTAAAACCGTGGGGGGCAGCACCAAGGGTAGTGCTAGTAAGGCCTCGAGCCAGGGCTTCCATCTACCAGCCGTGACCAAATGATGCGCCAGCCAAATACCCAAAGGCAAAATAATCAGCAGCGTACAAAAAGCCAGCTGGAGCGATAAGAAGATGGCTTGGGTATCAATCATGGTGGAATCACCGCCTATATTAGCTGAAAGAGTTACTGGGGGCTGGCTAGCTCAATCACTGCGCAGCGGTTTGTTAGCAAAACTAGGGTTTCTACTTACTTTATAAAAATATATTATATTTAATTAGCAAATATTTATTATTTATCTTATAATTATCGGCATTCATTACCAGGCTTATTAAGCAATGTAGATTCAATTGATAACCGCAGATCATCACTAATAAAAAAATGGTACAAATTACCAATAAAATTGATTTAAAAAAAATGCGTCAATCTGCTGATGGCGCATGTAAATTAATGAAAGTGCTCTCGAATCGCAATCGATTAATGCTTTTGTGTGAAATTAGCCAGGGTGAAAAATGCGTCAGCGATTTAGAGGTGGGACTTGGAATTGTTCAGCCCACCTTGTCGCAGCAGCTAACAATTTTGCGGACGCAAAAACTCGTTAAGACGCGCCGCGAAGGTAAGCAAATTTACTATTCATTGACTAGCCCCATTGCTATTTCAGTAATGGAATTGTTGTATCAGCACTACTGTAAAAAATAACTAGGAGTTTATATGCAATGCAACGTAGGTAATACAGATCGATATTTGCGCATGGTAGTCGGCGCTGTTTTAATTCTCTTGGCGCTGCTTGGCGTAATTGGCGTGTGGGGTTGGATTGGCATTGTGCCGCTTGCAACAGGTTTTTTTCGCTACTGCCCAGCTTATACCTTACTCGGTATTGGCGGTAATAAAACAGCGAAATAAGTTTACCAAGTTGTAATAATTCAGCGTTTAATTTATGGCCATGAAAGAAAATAGAGTTCGCGCAAAAATCCGTCAGGCCCCAGAAAGTTTTCTAGGTCCGGACTTGATTGCAGAGGTTAATCAATTCGGCTTAGATCAAAAGCGCCGCAGTTTCTTGCGGCAGGGTTTGGCGGCTGCAGCAAGTGGGGCCATTGGTACGGTCGGTACAGGCTTAGCGTTACCTGTTTTAGGAGCGGTTGAGGGCGACCCAGCCATTTTAGAAAAACAGGTGTGGCAAACCACCCTAGGAAAAAACGTCGCCACTATGCCTTATGGTACGCCATCGGTATATGAGGCAAACTTAATTCGACGTGAATCACCAGGGCTTACGCGTGTATCGGCTGCTTCGGTGGCCTTTACTCCGTTGCAAGGGTTATTTGGCATTATTACTCCTAATGGTTTGCATTTCGAGCGACAACATCAGGGCTGGTACAACATCGACCCTAATTTGCACCGCTTAATGGTGAACGGCCTAGTAAAAAATAGCCGCGTATTTACGATGAGCGATTTAATGCGCTTACCATCGGTGTCGCGCATTCACTTTATTGAGTGTGGGGCAAATACGGGCTTGGAGTGGGGTAATGTCGCCGTACCTACGGTGCAATACACCCATGGCATGTTATCTTGTTGCGAATTTACAGGGGTGCCACTCAGTCTTTTATTGGACGAGTGCGGCGCTGATTTAAAAAAAGGTAAATACCTCTTGGCTGAGGGTGGCGATGGTTCGGGAATGACGCGCACAATTAACTTAGATAGCGCACTCAAGGATAGTATTGTGGCTTGGGGCATGAATGGTGAAATGCTACGCCCAGAGAATGGTTTTCCATTGCGCTTAGTAGTGCCCGGAGTGCAAGGGGTTAGTTGGGTTAAGTGGTTACGCCGACTCGAGGTTGGTGATATGCGATACGCTTCTAAAGATGAGGCAGTCCATTACAACGATTTGATGCCTGATGGTTTAGCGCGGCAATACACCTCAATTCAAGAATGCAAATCCGTCATTACCACGCCTTCGGGTGGCCAGCAACTCCTTGAAAAAGGTTTTTATAACATTACGGGCTTGGCTTGGTCTGGTCGCGGCAAAATTAAGCGGGTCGACGTTTCAGTAGATGGTGGTAATAACTGGCGTACTGCCCGCTTAGAAACGCCAATCTTAACGAAAGCACTCACGCGCTTCAATATCGATTGGACATGGGATGGCGCTCCAGCCATTATTCTGTCGCGAGCCATGGATGAAACTGGTTATGTGCAGCCCACGATCAAAATGCTACGCGATGTAAGGGGTACGCGTTCGATTTATCACAATAATGCAATTCAGGCGTGGAAGGTTGATAGCAATGGCGAGGTGAGTAATGTTCAAGTTGGCTAAGCAGAATTGCGCTCGGTTCTTGCGTCATACACTAAACCCATGCTTCGTACTAGCCACGCTGGTGGCCCTACCGAGCTTTGCTCAAAATGCTCCCGCTAGTGCGGCATCGAGTTTGCCTCATTACCAAGGTATCGGCAGAATAGCCACCCCAGCAGAAGTGAATGCTTGGGACATTGATGTACGCCCAGACTTTGCTGGTCTTCCCAAAGGATCAGGCTCGGTTGCGCAGGGTCAAGCATTATGGGATGGAAAATGTGCGAGTTGCCACGGTACCTTTGGTGAGTCGAATGAAATTTTTACCCCGATTGTGGGTGGTACAACACAAGATGATGTGAAGTCAGGTCGAGTAGCGTCGTTAAACGACAATAAACAACCTCAACGAACGACCTTAATGAAGGTTGCAACTCTATCTTCGCTGTGGGATTATATTTATCGGGCTATGCCATGGAACGCACCGCGCTCGCTTTCCAGCGACGATACTTTTGCTTTGCTAGCGTATATTCTTTCTTTGGCAGAAATCGTCCCTGATAATTTTGTCTTAAATAACCTCAATATTGCGGACGTGCAAAAGAAAATGCCTAACCGCAATGGCATGACTTTGAAACATGGTTTATGGGATGTGGGTGGAAAGCCAGATGTTCAAGCCAAAGCGTGCATGAATAATTGTGTTGCGTTTGTGCAAATTGGCTCAAGCTTACCTGATCATGCGCGCAATGCGCACGGCAATTTGGCTGAACAAAATCGAGAATATGGGCCATATCGTGGGGTGAATACCAGTCAACCCCCTTTAGCCCAATTACCGCTTCAAATAGTTGCTGCACCGAGTACAGCTCAGGTTGCGACGGCTAAAATGAGCGGTCCAAAACTACTTTTTAAAGATAACAATTGCTCTGCTTGCCATGCCGATCATAGTAAGTTGGTAGGGCCATCGATTAGCGATGTGGCCACCAAATATCGGGGTCAGTCTGGCGCTGAGGCTAAACTAGTGGCAAAAGTAAAACAAGGCGGATCGGGAGTATGGGGGCCCATCCCAATGCCTCCTCACCCCGATATTTCGAGTAAGGATTTACAGGTTTTGGTGCATTGGATGCTAACTGGGGAATAAATACCAGTGGTTGTTAGCTTTCCTTGCGATTGATCGACAAAAGGTGTTTGAGTTTGACTGAAGGAGTTTTTATGAATAAGCAGCGACGAGATGTAATAAAGTACTCGGCCATATTTGGATTGATGGCTGCAGCAGGTTTAATTAGCGAGGCGCAAGCTCAAGCTTGGAATAAAGCTGCTTTTGAGGGCAAAAGCCTTGACGATGTTTTTAAGGTACTCGGCAGTGCTCCAGAAAAATCGGGCGCCGTAACGTTAAATGCCCCTGATATTGCTGAAAATGGCGCAGTTGTACCCGTGGGCATTTCTACTACCTTGAAGGCAGATCAATTGGCTATTTTGGTAGAAAAAAATCCTAGTGCTTTGGCAGCCTTATTTTTTATTCCTGCTGGTACAGAGCCGTTTGTGACAACCCGCATCAAAATGGGTCAAACTTCTAATGTCTATGCACTAGCAAAGGCAGACGGTAAGTGGTTGATGTCTTCTAAAGAAGTAAAAGTGACTTTGGGTGGCTGCGGCGGTTAAACCCAATGTCGATGAATAAAGCAATACAGATTATTACTAATGGGGATTTTCCCTTAAAAGATTAAGGAGCAATAATGGCTGATCCAATGCGCGTAAGAGCAACCGAAAGCGGTGGCGTAGTTGATGTAAAAATTTTAATGAAGCATGATATGGAATCAGGTCAGCGGAAAGATGCTGCCGGCAAAATCATTCCAGCGTGGTTTATTAGTACTCTAAACGTAAAGGCGCAAGGTAACGACGTATTTAATGCCCAGTTTGGGCCTGCAGTATCCAAAGACCCCTTTTTGAATTTTAAATATAAAGGCGCTAAGGGTGACAAGCTTGTAGTTAGTTGGGTTGATAGTAAGGGTGATAAACGTACTGATGAGGCAACCGTCGCTTAGGTTTTGTATTGCTTTCCAATAATAACAAGGGATAAAAGCCATGAGACAGCATTTTTCGCTGAGTTGTAAATTCGGGTATGCAATATTGTTTAGTGCCTTAGCCACACTTGCACTGGTAAAGACGGTGCAAGCGCAAACCGCAAGCGAGGGCATTGCTAAATACCGCGAAATGATTGCCGATGGCAATCCTTCTGAGCTCTATGAAGCGGCAGGGGAAGAATTATGGAAAAAGCCTATGGGCCCAAAAAATGCCACTTTAGAGCAGTGTGATTTGGGTCTTGGCCCTGGCGTGGTTGCGGGTGCTGCGGCACAGTTACCGCGATATTTTAAAGATAGTAATCGCGTACAAGATCTCGAGTCGCGACTGATGACTTGTCGAGAGAAATTGCAGGGTATCGATCCACAAGCCACTATTGATGCCCCATTTCAGGTGGGCCCCAAAAAAGAAATGGAAGCTTTGGTCGCTTATGTAGTCACCCTCTCAAAAGGTAAAAAAATTAATGTCAGCACCACCCATCCGAAAGAAAAAGAAATGCTGGCTTTAGGCAAGCGCGCTTTTTTCTTTGAGGGTGGACCGATGGATTTTTCTTGTGCCTCTTGTCATGGAGAAAATGGTAAACGAATTCGCTTACAAGACTTGCCTAATTTGACTACTCAAGCTGGGGCGGCCTTGGGTTGGGGATCTTGGCCTGCGTATCGTGTTTCTAGTGGTCAATTTTGGACAATGCAACAACGTTTAAATGATTGTTATCGGCAGCAACGTTTTCCCTTCCCAATTTATGGCTCGGATGTGACGATTGCTTTATCCATGTATATGGCAGCTACAGCTAATGGGGGAATTGTGCAAACCCCAGGCTTAAAACGATAAGAATGGAACTCAAAATGAACTATGTAAAACATAAAAATATGCGCACATTAGTTAGCTCAGCCCTGCTATTGAGTGCTACCGTATTGGGTTTCCTGAGTTTTTCAGGCATCGCCTTAGCGCAACAAAAGGCTGACCCAGCATTTCAGAAAATGATGCAAAGCGGCTTTAAGGCTGATGGTATAGCAGGCTTAGACCGAATACAGCAAGACGAAACGCAGGCTTTTTGCTCTGATCCAGTCTTTGCTAACGGCAATAGTAAGGCAGCTACCGCTAAACGTGAAGCGATTCAAAAATTGAATATGGCTGAAATTCAACAACCTTCAGACGGTAAATATGTGGGGGATTGGAAAAAGGGTGAAGCGATTGCGCAAAGTGGTCGTGGTGCTACTTGGACCGATACTGCGACAACCCCTGTGGGCGGAGGTTGTTATAACTGCCATGAAATTAATAAAAAAGAAATTTCTTATGGCAATATTGGCCCTAGTCTATGGAACTACGGTAAGTCGCGGGGCTATTCGAAAGAAATGATGGTGTACACCTGGAATCGGATTAATAATTCGAAGGCTTATAACGCTTGCAGCAATATGCCGCGCTTTGCGCATTTTAAATTACTGAATGAAAAACAAATGCAAGATTTAATGGCTTTGTTATTAGATCCAGAATCGCCAGTTAATCAATAAGGTTTTATGTCAATTCATCGTCGCGAGTTTTTGCAGGCGCTAGCTATAGCTGCTGCAGGTGGAATGGGTTTAAGTGCTAATTTAGCTAGCGCACAAACTGCTGCAAAAAAATTCTATGATTTACCAGCCTTTGGTAACGTCCATTTATTACACTTTACCGATTGTCATGCGCAGCTTTTGCCAATTTATTTTCGCGAACCCAATGTGAATTTAGGTATTGGTCCGCAGGCTGGGCAGATGCCCCATTTAGTGGGCGATTATTTTCTAAAGGCCAATGGCATTGCAGCGGGAACACCCGATGCCCATGCCTTTACTTACCTAGACTTTAGTGCCGCTGCACAAAACTACGGGAAGATGGGTGGCTTTGCTTATCTTTCTTCCTTAATTCAGCAAATGAAAGCCTCTCGTCCCAATGCGCTGCTATTGGACGGCGGTGACACTTGGCAGGGTTCGGGAACAGCCTTGTGGACCAACGGCCAAGATATGGTTGATGCCTCCTTGGCGCTTGGGGTTGATGTCATGACGGCGCATTGGGAAATGACCTTAGGCGAAAAACGCGTCTTAGAAATTGTTGAAAAAGATTTTCGAAATAAAGTTTCTTTCTTGGCCCAAAACATTAAAACAGCAGATTTTGGGGATGACGTTTTTAGCCCCTATGTCATTCGACAAATGAATGGCGTTTCAGTTGCCATTATTGGTCAAGCGTTTCCCTACACACCAATTGCAAACCCACGTTATTTTGTACCTAACTGGACCTTTGGTATTCAAGAGGAAAATTTACAGAAAAATATTAATGAGGCGGTTGGTAAAGGGGCAAAAGTAGTCGTCTTGCTTTCACACAATGGGATGGATGTCGATTTAAAATTAGCCTCGCGGGTTACTGGTTTACATGCCATTTTAGGTGGCCATACCCATGATGGTGTGCCAATTCCGGTGAAGGTGAAAAATAGCTCGGGCGTAACATTGGTGACTAATGCCGGATCGAATGGAAAATACCTCGGTGTTTTAGATTTCGATGTGAAGGGCGGGAAGCCAGTTGATTTTCGTTATAAATTATTACCAATCTTCTCAAATTTATTACCTGCCGATGCCGGCATGAGTCAATTAATTCAAAAAATTCGTGCTCCATTTGAAGTTAAATTAGCTGAAAAATTAGCCGTAACTGACGCTTTACTCTACCGCCGAGGTAACTTCAACGGCAGTTTTGATCAAGTGATTTTAAATGGTCTAATGAGCCAAAAGAATGCAGAAATTGCCTTTTCACCCGGGTTCCGTTGGGGCACTTCATTGCTACCAGGGCAAACGATTACGATGGAAAATTTACTCGATCAAACAGCGATTACTTATCCCTACACTACCGTTTCCAATATGACGGGAGAAACGATTAAAAATGTTTTAGAAGATGTGGCGGATAATTTATTCAACCCGGACCCTTATTACCAGCAGGGCGGAGATATGGTGCGAGTTGGTGGGTTACAGTACACCATCGATCCAGCTGCATCCATGGGTGGCCGTATTTCAAATATGCGCTTGAATGGCAAGCCACTTGACGCTGATAAATCTTACCGCGTAGCGGGATGGGCGCCAGTTAGCGAAGACTCTAAAAATCTCGGCGGCGAGCCAATTTGGGATGTGATTGCGCGGCATTTACGCGAAATGAAAACAATTAAAGCGGTTAAATTGAATGAGCCCGAAGTTAAGGGTGTAAGCAATAACCCTGGGATGGTGATTTTAAATTAGTAGTCACAATCAAGCGAGCAAATTTATTAGCGTAGGCCTAAAGGATAATGATGAAATATAAATTTACTACTGCCGTATTGCTCACGCTCGTTTTAACTTTTGCTGCGCTGGGTTCTCAGCTCAGTTTTGCACAAAGCGCCAATACCCCAACTCAAGTGGTATATCACGTTGATGATGCTGAAACCCAAGGACTAAAAGCCCTGCGTAATATTCGCAACCATTTGGATACTGCACCAAGCACTAAAATTATCATGGTAACGCACGCTAACGGAGTTGATATCTTGATGGAAGGCGCTAAGGATAAAAAAAATAATGTTGAATATGCGCCCTTAATTGGAGCATTAAAGTCGCGGGGAGTGCGGTTTGAGGTTTGTGAAATTACTTTAAAAAATCGCAATTTAAAAAAAGATCAATTCATTCTCGATGCTGACTTCACCCCTTCGGGTGTGGTGCGAATAGCCGATCTTCAGGCAAAAGATCATTTTGCTTACATTAAGCCGTAATTACGGCGTTTTATTCCTGGGTTTATTTTGCCAGTTAGCACTGGCGCAGGGTCACAGACTCATTGATGTAAGCGATACGGTGCCGAATCAAATTCAACCTATTGAAGTCGCTAAACAAGTTTATTTTGTACAGGGCTTGCCTGAAATGGGCAGCGCCAAAAATCAAAACTTTATTTCTAATGCCGGTTTTGTGATTACGCCCAAGGGAGTGGTGGTCATTGATGCCTTAGGCTCGCCAATCTTAGCTGAGCAATTACTGCAAAAAATTAAGCTGCTTACTCCGCAGAAAGTAGTCGCTGTTATCGTAACGCACTATCATGCCGATCATATTTATGGTTTACAGGTTTTTCGTAATGCTGGCGCAGTTATTTATGCCAATGAAAATGGCAAGTTGTATTTAACTGCAGATGCAGCGCAGCAGCGTTTAATTAGTTCGCGTCAAGATTTTGCCCCATGGGTAAATCAAAATACGAAATTGATTGCGGCCGATCATTGGGTCAAAGATCGCTTTACGTTGGTAGTGGGAGGAGTAGAGTTTTTATTAATAAGAGCCGGGCCAGCACACACAGCTGAAGATCTTCTGGTCTACGTACCAAGCAAAAAAGTGCTTTTTGTTGGCGATCTGGTTTTTAATGGGCGTATTCCATTTGTAGGTAATGCAGATAGCCAGCGGTGGATCGCGTCTTTGCAACAAATTGAAAAACTACAAGCCGCAATTATTGTGCCTGGCCATGGAGCATATTCTAATAACCCGCCGCGTGATATCGCCTTTACAAGCGAGTATTTGCGTTATTTACGTCACTCCATGGCGCCTGCAGCGCGAAATTTAGACTCCTTTGATGAGGCCTATCAAGCCACCAATTGGGGGGAGTATGAGGGTATGCCATTGTTTCGTGCTGCTAATCGCATGAATGCGTATAACGTTTATCTCTCCATCCAAGAGGAGTAAATTCCTTTAAAATAGCGCCATGATCGGTTTTCGCGCTAAATCTCCTTTTCAGCTTTTTTTTAAAACAATGTGTTTTTTTATTGGCATTTTTTCTGCTAATGCTTTTTGTTTTGCTGCAGATACCGCCCTCAAAAATGGCAAGCTCATTGAAGAAACAAAATGCTATGCCTGCCATGCAAAAAAATCGGGCTTTGGTAATGGCGATATGATTTATACCCGTAATGATCGCAAGGTGGAGAGTTATTCACGCCTCAAAGCAATGGTCGCAATTTGTAATAGCGAACTACGACTCGATTTATTTCCCGAAGACGAGGCTGATGTTGCACAATATTTAAATCATCAGTTTTATCGTTTTAAGAATAATTAAGTAAGAATAACTAAACTAGTGCCAAATTCCAGCGATCTACTTCACCTTAGCCAACATATTTTGTGGCTAACTTTGGCAGTCACAATTTTACTGGGCGCATTAATGCAATGGTCGAGCTTTTGTACCATGGGCGCGGTATCCGATATCTTGGTCATGGCGGATTACACGCGTATGCGGCAGTGGTCTTTGGCAATTGGCGTGGCTATTGTGGGGGTGGCGGTTTTAGCTGCGCAAGGCTATATCGATCCGAGTAAATCTATTTATACCAGCAATCGCTTGCTTTATTTATCGACTATTATTGGCAGCCTTTGCTTTGGTTTTGGCATGGTCCTTGCATCTGGTTGCGGTAGTAAAACCCTAATTCGCATTGGCGGCGGTAATTTAAAGTCCGTCGTGGTTTTTTTTGTGCTGGGCTTGGTTTCCTACATGACTTTAAAGGGGCTCTTGGCAGTATTGCGCGTAAATACTATCGACACCTGGTTTATTTCCCTAAGCACTGCACAAGATCTACCCAGTATTTTTGCTGCCCAAACCAGTATGGCTAAAACCCATTTGCAACTGATTTTAGGATTGCTGATCGGCGGTGGATTTATTCTGTTCGCTTTGCTAAAAAAATCGTTTTGGCAAATCGATAATCTGTTGGCTGGGGCTGGAGTTGGATTGGCGATTGTTGCTATTTGGTGGGTTTCTGGCTATCTCGGCTATATTGCTGAAGATCCCAAGACCCTAGAGGAAGTATTTTTAGCGACGAATTCTGGGCGCATGGAAAGCCTTTCTTTTGTTGCGCCATATGCTTACACTCTCGACTGGTTGATTTTATTTAGCGATACCTCGAAGGTCTTAACACTTGGAATTGTGGCGGTTGGTGGCATGATCATTGGCGCTTTTCTTAGTGCTGTACTCACCAAAACATTTCGTTGGGAAACCTTTCATGGGGTCGAAGATACGGGCAATCATTTGCTGGGCGGCGCTTTAATGGGTTTTGGCGGGGTTACTGCCCTTGGCTGCACGATTGGTCAAGGTTTAACTGGGATATCAACACTCGCGCTTAGCGCTTTTTTAGCCTTGCCTGGTTTTATTGGTGGGGCGTGTCTAGGTCTGTGGTATTTGCAGTGGCGTCTTGAGCGCCAGGCCAACTAAAAGGTGAGGCGCTATGCACATTGATTGGACCGTATTTACACCCTTTCCCGCGTTATTAGGCGGCATCATTTTGGGTCTTGCTGCCGCACTATATATTCATTTGCATGGGCGAATTTTAGGGGTTAGCGGCATTGTGGGTGGTTTGACTAAACCCGAGGCGGGCGATTGGCTTTGGCGTCTTAGTTTTGTGTTTGGTTTATTGTCAAGCCCGCTGTGGGCCAGTTTAATTTTTGATGTGCGAGCCATCGAGGTCATTGATGCAGGTTGGGGCGCATTAATTGTGGCCGGCCTCTTAGTGGGCTTTGGTGCTAGTTATGGTGCGGGGTGCACCAGTGGACATGGTATTTGTGGGATTTCACGACTATCCTTAAGCTCTTTAGTGGCGACGATCACTTTTATGGGCACCGGCTTTCTAACCGTTTTTCTCCTGCGCCATGTCTTTTAGGCGGTCTTGGGGAGCGCAATGATGAAACGTCATTTTGGACTACTTAGTCAATTTGCCATCGGCGTTATTTTTGGTTTAGGCCTGATTATTTCTGGCATGACTAACCCGCAGAAAATTCTGCAATTTCTTGATCTCACTGGCAACTGGGATCCGAGCTTAATTTTCGTGATGTTGGGTGGTATTTTGGTGGGTTTAGCCGCTTTTTATCTCGCCCGTAAACGCACTGAAGCATGGTTTGGTGGGCTGATTCAGTGGCCCAAAACTAGCCCAATCGACCGCCATTTAGTCATTGGCAGCGGGTTATTTGGCATCGGTTGGGGAATTGCGGGATTTTGCCCAGGACCTGCTATCGTTGCCTTAGGGTCTGGGCATGCCAAGGCCTTGGTTTTTACCGTCATGATGTTCATCGGCATGCTGATTTATCAGTACCTAGGCAGCCAAATCAAAAAACGTCTACATTAATTACATTAAATGCTTTTTAAGAGGTTGAAATGAGTCTTGGAATTGCTTGTCATAATGCATTATTTGGTACGGTTGGACAAATTGCGCCAGCTGATTTAGCAGAAATTGCCGCTCAGGGCTACAAGAGCGTAATTAATAACCGACCTGACTATGAGGAGGGCCCCGAGCAACCCCCTCATGAAGCGATTCAAGCTGAGGCCTTAAAACTCGGCTTAAATTATGCCTTTTTACCCGTTGTTAGTGGTGCGATTACGCTTGCACAGGTTGAGGAAATGGCTGGCTTACTGAAAACCCTGCCCGAACCTATTCTGGCTTTTTGTCGCTCGGGCGCCCGTTCAACTAATCTATATCAAATGGCGGTGCATCTCAATCAAGAGCGCAGTTAAATGCCCGATTTGTTAAATGCCACAGAGCGGCGCGCCTTAGCAACGAGTTATCCTGCCTGGCAGCTACTCACAGAGCGCGATGCAATGAGCCGCACCTTTTTGTTTGCTAATTTTGAAGCTGCATTTCGCTTTATGCAAGGTTGTGCTGTTTATGCTGAGCAAATCGACCATCATCCCGAGTGGTTGAATGTTTGGAATCGTGTTGAGGTGGTCTTAACTACGCATAGTGCAGGCGGCTTAACTCAACTTGATCTGCAACTAGCTCAATGGATGGATCAAACTGCTAGTGCAATCGGCTTGCAGCCGCCGAAATCATAAAATGCGTACTTGGTTCATGAAGCGTAATTGTTCATTTACGCCACGGCAACTCAGCTATTTCTACTTTTCTTTGGCTGCCTTTTCATTAATAGTGGGCAGCTATTTTTTATGGCAAGGGATATGGGTCATTATTTGCTTTACTTTGCTTGAATTGACCCTGGTTGCAATTGCTTTACTGGTTTATTCGCGTCATGCGCTTGATTATGAAAAAATTTCAGTAGATGGCGATCTGCTCATTTATGAAAAGAGCTGGGGTGGCCAAGTTAGCTGTCACCAATGGAATGCCCGCTGGGTACAATTAATTCATCTGCATAATGATCCCAATCAATTGGCTTTGCGTTACGGCAATGAAAAAAAGCCCATTGGTGTCTTTTTACGTGCTATCGATCGGCCCCGTTTTGAGCATGATTTACGCCTGCATCTTACTTAACTCGATCGTAATTAAAGGCTTTTATGAGAATTGAAATACCCGAGAACAAGCGCTTTGTTCATGAATCGACGATGGACATTCGCTGGGGCGATATGGATGCATTTCAGCATGTCAATAACACCCTTTATTTTCGTTATATGGAGCAATCCCGCATCGACTGGATTGTTTCTTTAGGATTTACGAATATGGTGGATAAGGAGGCCTTACTGATGGTAAATGGCTTCTGTAATTTTTATGCGCAATTATCCTTTCCTGGAACCTTGATTGTGCAAACCTTTATTGGCAATATTGGAAAATCGAGTATTGATTTGTATAACACCATTGCCTTGGCGAATGCGCCAGAAGCGATTTGTGCAGCCGGCGGAGCCACGATGGTATGGGTCGATTTAGCGACCAATAAATCCCGTCCTTGGCCTGAGCATATTTTAAAAATATTGCAATAACAATATTCCCAGAGCGTGTCTAAATTGTTGCTGGAACCGATGGTTGATTTTTCGCAATACGATGCCATTATTGACACACGTTCTCCGGCTGAATTTGCCCTCGATCATATTCCTGGCGCGATTAATTACCCGGTCTTAAATAACGAGGAACGGGCCCGAATTGGCACGATTTATAAAAACGATTCAGCGTTTGCCGCTAAAAAAATTGGCGCGGCTTTGGTAGCACGGAATATTTCAGCCCACTTAGAAAATCATTTTTTAGCCTTTCCTTATAGTTGGCGCCCCCTGATTTACTGTTGGCGGGGAGGCGAACGAAGCGGTGCATTTACCTTGATTCTGCAGCGCATTGGCTGGAAGGCCGATCAATTGGTGGGCGGTTACCAAGCTTTCAGGCGCCACGTTATTAGTGAGCTCAATGATTTTGCTAGCCAGTTTTCTTTTATCGTTATCTGCGGCATGACAGGAACCGGAAAAACCCGTCTATTGGCTGAATTACAAGGGCGTCAGTTGCAAGTACTTGATCTAGAGGGCTTAGCGGTACATCGGGGCTCGGTCTTGGGTCATCATCCAGAAGCCCCGCAACCGAGTCAAAAAAGTTTTGAAACTGCCCTATGGAATACCTTGCGTTTATTCGACCCAAGCAAGCCAGTTTATGTTGAATCGGAAAGTAAAAAAGTAGGGGGCTTGCATATTCCCGACCCCTTAATGGCGCGAATTCGGGCTGGGGAGTGTATTGAGATTCAGGCTGAGATTACGTTGCGGGTGCAATGGTTAATGGAACAATATCCGCATTTTTTAGTCGATGTTCCTGCTTTAGAGGCGCAGCTCATTAGCTTGACGGCTCGCTATGGCCGCATGCAGATTGAGGAATGGTGTGCAGCTGCTCAGGCAGGAGAGTTTGCTGAGTTAGTGCATGCCTTACTGGTGCAACATTACGATACTGCGTATCAACATTCAATTGAGCGCAATTTTACCCATTACCCCACTAAGCGCAACTTAGATTTAGCTGCACTGAGCCCAGCCGCTTTTAGTGCCTTGGCTGATCAGGTGCTAACTTTAGAGCGCGCTTAATTAAAGGCTTGAATGCCTGTTTGGGCGCGACCTAAAATGAGGGCATGAATATCATGCGTACCTTCATAAGTGTTCACGACCTCTAAATTAAGTAAATGCCGAATCACACCATATTCATCTGAGATTCCATTGCCACCATGCATATCGCGGGCCATCCGTGCAATTTCGAGTGCCTTCCCGCAAGAATTCCGTTTCATAATTGACGTAATTTCAGGTGAAGCTAGATGTTCGTCTTTCATTCGACCCAATCTTAAACAGCCTTGTAAACCGAGGCAAATTTCAGTTTGCATATCAGCTAACTTCTTTTGAATGAGTTGATTGGCGGCTAAAGGACGACCAAATTGAATGCGATCAAGGGTATATTGGCGCGCCGCATGCCAACAAAATTCTGCTGCGCCTAAGGCACCCCAAGCAATACCGTAACGTGCTGAGTTTAAGCAGGTGAATGGACCTTTTAAGCCGGTAACGTGGGGTAATTCATTTTCGCTAGGAACAAACACTTTTTCCATGACGATTTCACCCGTAATGGATGCGCGTAAACCCATCTTGCCCGTAATTTTTGGCGTGCTTAAACCAGGCATGCCTTTTTCCAGAATAAAACCCCGAATCTCATCGGCATCATTTTTAGCCCAGACGACAAAGACATCAGCAATAGGTGAATTCGAAATCCACATTTTGGCCCCCGACAGCTCAAAGCCACCTGGAACGCTATGGGCCCGGGTAATCATGCCGCCCGCATCTGAGCCAAAATTGGGTTCAGTAAGACCAAAGCAACCAATCAATTCGCCAGTGGCTAACTTGGGTAAGTATTTTTGTTTTTGTTCTAAGCTACCGAATTCATTAATGGGCACCATGACTAATGAAGACTGCACGCTCATCATCGACCGGTAGCCTGAATCAACTCGCTCGATTTCGCGAGCAATTAGCCCATAGGAAACATAATTTAAATTAGCGCCGCCAAATTCTTCGGGGATGGTAATACCGAGTAAGCCTAATTCACCCATTTCGCGGAAGATGCTGGTGTCAGCCCCTTCCCCGCGAAAATCGGCTTGGATACGGGGTGCGAGACGTCCTTGCGCATACTCAAAGGCAGCTTCGCGTACCATGCGCTCTTCGGTCGTGAGTTGCTGGTCTAACAGCAGGGGGTCGGCCCAATTAAATGGGGTTTTACTCATATCTTTGACTCACTTTTTAGGCTTTGAAATAGGGCTGGGCAAAACCAACCAATTAGCACTATTCTAGTCAATTACTGACTAAAGTATTTTGCTGGGCTCTTCACCTTGGAAAAAAACCCGCCACCGCGCCGCCATTATCGCTACTACGATTTAATCTTAGTGGCTTTTGTGGTGGTCTTGCTGTGCTCAAATTTTATTGGCGCTGGCAAAGCAGGAACCCTTGATTTACCGTTCTTTGGTCCCGTTATCTTTGGTGCCGGGGTGCTTTTTTTTCCTATTGCCTACTTTTTTGGCGACATTCTGACGGAGGTGTATGGCTATGCCTATGATCGGCGTGCCGTCTGGGCTGGCTTTGCCGCCTTAATTTTTGCGGCAATCATGGCGCAAGTGGTAATTGCTTTACCGATTGCCCCAGGCTCTTATATGGCGAATTATCAACAGGGCTTAGAGACCGTCTTTGGTAATTCATGGCGCATTGCCTTAGCATCGATTAGTGCCTTTTGGTGTGGTAGTTTTGCTAATGCCTTTATTATGGCAAAGTTGAAAATTGCCACCGCCGGACGTTTTTTATGGTTGCGGGCAATTGGCTCAACCGCAGTTGGCGAGTTAATCGATTCATCGCTATTTTATCTGCTAGCGTTTTATGGTATTTGGCCGCTCGCTGAATTGCTGCAAATTGCCTTAGCGCAGTATGTGCTAAAAACCAGTTGGGAAGTGCTAGCAACCCCGCTGACGTATTGGGTAGTTAATTTTTTAAAACGTAAAGAACATGAAGATTATTATGATATCCATACTAATTTCACCCCCTTTCGCATGCGCGTTGACCGCTAGGAGAAGCTATGAAGCCATTTATTGATCCCACCATATTACCCAGTGAAATTACCCCGCAAGCCATCTTTGCACAACGTCGAAACTTAATTAAGGCGGCAGCAGCGGGCAGCTTCGGCGCGGGCTTGATTCCCTGGTTTACGCGTGAAGCATTTGCTCAGACTCAACCTGCTGGGCCGCCGGCAGGTGGGGTTAAATTAAAAACTATTCCTTCCAACTATTCCACTACCGAAACGCTATCGGCTTATAAAGACGTCACTACCTATAATAATTTTTATGAGTTTGGTACTGATAAAGCCCAGCCTCATGAAGCAGCTAAAAGCTTAGAAACCCGACCGTGGACTGTTACCGTTGAGGGCTTAGTTAAAAAGCCACAGACTTTTGATATTGAGGCCTTACTAAAATTAGCGCCTATGGAGGAGCGTATTTATCGCATGCGTTGTGTTGAAGGCTGGTCAATGGTCATTCCATGGGATGGCTATTCTTTATCTAAATTACTCAACGTAGTTGAGCCCACTAGTGCCGCTAAATACGTCGAATTTATTTCACTTGCAGATCGTAAGCAAATGCCGGGCGTCAACTCATCCGTATTAAATTGGCCTTATCGCGAGGGTTTGCGCTTAGACGAAGCGATGAATCCATTGGCCTTACTTACTTTTGGTTTATACGGTGAGGCTTTACCAAAACAAAATGGCGCCCCCGTACGCATGGTGATTCCGTGGAAGTATGGTTTTAAAAGCGCCAAGTCAATTATTAAAATTCGTTTAACTGAGCAACAGCCACCGACAAGCTGGAATACCTCAGCCCCAAGTGAATATGGCTTTTATTCCAACGTGAACCCTAATGTTGATCATCCCCGTTGGAGCCAAGCTACTGAACGACGGATCGGTGATGGCCGCGGTTTTTTTGCGCCTAAAGTGAAAACTGAAATGTTTAATGGGTATGGCAATCAGGTGGCGAGTTTATATGCAGGCATGGACCTTAAAAAATACTATTAATCAAACAGGTTTTTTAAAGGGTTTTAAGTTTCTGGTTTTTTTGCTGGCCCTGATTCCGCTAGAGCGACTTTTCTATTTTGCTTACAGCGATCAATTGGGCGCCAACCCAATTGAATTGATTACCCGCTCAACGGGCACTTGGACCCTGGTTTTATTTTGTCTTACTTTAGGTATGACACCGCTGCGCTTAATTACAGGGTGGGGCGGCTGGATACGGGTGCGTCGTATGCTCGGACTATTCGTATTTTTTTATGCTTGTTTGCACTTTTTAATTTGGCTTTGGTTAGATCAAGATTTTGCTATAGCCTCGATGGCGAAAGATGTAATTAAGCGCCCCTTTATAACCATGGGTTTTATTAGCTTTGTGTTGCTCATTCCATTGGCACTCACATCAAACCAGTGGTCGCAGCGTCAATTAGGGCGCCGCTGGGCCTTGTTACACCGTTTAGTTTATGTCATTGCAGGCACGGCAATTTTGCATTATTGGTGGGATAAGGCGGGTAAAAATAACTTTTCAGTCGTTTCGATTTACCTCGGAGTTATTATCTTATTACTAGTCTTACGAATACCGCTGATAAAAAATCAACTCAATCGAATCCACCTTACGAAACCAAAGCCACCTGTTTAGGAATCATTAAATGCCATTGAAGATCATCCTGTGCAGATTAATACCATCGACTGCGCTAGTTTTCAGCCTGATTCTGAGCGTTTCTAACGTGGCTGCACAGACCAAAGACCTTGCTTATCCCAATCGCCAAATTACTTTAATTATTCCTTTTCCACCTGCAGGCGCTACCGATGCACTAGGCCGACTGCTGGCGCAGAAATTATCACAGCGTTTAGGCCAGACAGTTATTATCGATAACCATCCCGGCGCAGGCGGCTCAATTGGCTCAAATATCGTTGCCCGCGCTGCTCCCGATGGCTATACCTTACTTTTGTCTACTGGCAGCACTCATGCAGTTGCGCCGAGTTTTACTAAAAAATTACCTTATGACACCCAAGCCGATTTCACCCCTATTGGGGGGGTTGCCATTGCGCCTGGCTTACTAACGATTACGAAGACTTTACCGGTTAAAAATCTAGCTGAATTTATTGAATACGCGCGGGCTCATCCGAATGAGATTAATTATGCGACGAGCGGTAATGGCACGGTCATGCATTTGAATGCTGAGTCGCTAAAAGCCGCTGGCCGTTTTAATATGACACACATTCCCTACAAGGGCTCTGCTTTAGCTACGCCTGATTTAATTTCCGGAAAAGTGCATTTATTATTTGATACTACCATTGCCAGTTTGCCTTTAGTCACTGAAGGGAAGTTAATGGCCTTAGGAGTTGCTAGCCCAAAGCGCTCACCCTTGCTGCCGAATGTGCCAACCATTGGCGAGGCAGGTAAAAATTATGGTCTAGAGCAATTCGAGACGTCGAATTGGTTTGGGCTGTATGGCCCTAAAAATGTACCTATTGAAATTGTCAATAAACTAAACGCGAACCTCAATGCCATTTTGCTTGAAAAAGACACCAAAGAGCGCTTAGCGCTTTTGGGGGCTGAACCAATTCCTGGGACCCCTGAAAAATTTGCCACCATGGTCGCGCTTGATCGGGTCCGGTGGACCAAAATTATTAAACAAAATCAAATTTCGATCGACTAATCTATACACTGGCTCAACATGCAATTTCATTGGCAAAACCCTTATCCCACCATTCGCATGCCAGTAATGGGGCGCAATGTTGTGGCGACATCACATCCTTACGCGGCGCAAGCGGGTTTGAAGATTTTGCATCAAGGTGGTAACGCCATTGATGCGGCGATTGCCGCCGCCGCCGCCCTAATGATTGTTGAGCCTGTTTCTAATGGTTTAGGTAGCGATTGTTTTGCCATAGTTTGGGATGGACAGGAATTGCATGGCTTAAATGCTTCTGGGGTTGCCCCACAGGCGTGGAACCCAGCCTACTATGCGAAGAAATATGGCGTTGATGCTAATGGCATTGCTAAACGACCGATGCGCGGGTGGGATACCGTCACCGTGCCTGGTGCTTTAGCAGGGTGGGAGGCTTTGCAGAACCGCTTCGGTTCCTTGCCTTTAGCTGATTTATTGCAGCCGGCTATTGAAATTGCCGAACGAGGCTATGCAATGCCGCTGATTGTGGCGCATAAGTGGGCAGCGGCGATTCCGGATTTACAGACCCAGCCGGGTTTTGCCGCGGCTTTTATGCCGCATGGTAGAGCGCCGCTTGCTGGTGAGCGCTTTACCTTTCCAAGCGCTGCTCGCACCTTAAGAGCATTAGCAAAAAATGGTATTCGAGCCTTTTATGAAGGTGAAATTGCCGAAGCGATTGTGGCGTTTGCGAAGGCAACAGATGGCGCCATGACTTTAGCTGACTTAAGCGCATACCGCCCCGATTGGGTAGGTACGATTCAACAGAGTTTGCGGGCGGCAGATGGCCAGCAATATGACTTACATGAAATTCCACCGAATGGTCAGGGTATTGGCGCCTTAATTGCCTTGGGTATCTTGCAACATTTTGATTTAGCGAGTTTGCCTGTCGATGGCATTGAAAGTCAGCATTTACAAATTGAAGCGATGAAGTTAGCTTTTGCAGATGTGTATCAATATCTTGCTGACCCTCGTTCAATGGCGGTAACACCAGAACAAATGCTTAGTCCGAGTTATTTGGCTGAGCGCGCCAAACAGATTAATCCTAAAAAATCGACCCATTTCAAACATGGCTTACCCGCTTCAGGTGGCACCGTGTATTTAACTACCGCTGATGCACAGGGGCGGATGGTTTCTTTTATTCAAAGCAATTACATGGGCTTTGGCTCTGGGGTAGTGGTGCCAGAGTGGGGCGTCAGTTTGCAGAACCGCGGTTATGGTTTTTCACTCGACCCTCAATCGGCCAATGTAGTTGCTGGCGGCAAGCGGCCGTTTCATACCATCATCCCCGCTTTCCTTACCCGCAATGATGGCGGTCAAATTTTCCCCCAAATGAGTTTTGGAGTGATGGGTGGCGATATGCAGCCGCAAGGCCATTTACAAACCTTGGTGCGCATGATGAATTATCAGCAACAGCCCCAGGCTGCTTGTGATGCACCACGCTGGAAGGTGAATCGCGATTTCACCTTAGATGTTGAGTCGAACATGAACCCCGCTACGGTGGCGGGCTTAATTGCCATGGGTCATACTTTAAAGAAAATTGATGATCCCTATATGGATTTTGGCTCGGGGCAGTTTATTTGGCGCTTAAGCGATGATCTTGAGGATGGCTATATTGCCGCTAGCGATAGTCGGCGCGATGGCTTGGCGGCAGCGTATTAATTTGGCGAATTGATTGAAATAACTGCATTGAGCACGAACACCGTTAAAATAGGCGGTTTGCTATAAATCATTTCGATTGAGAAGGTTATCGTGCTGTCAGCTTCTAACATTACTATGCAGTTTGGGGCCAAGCCCTTGTTTGAAAATATTTCGGTTAAATTCGGTGGTGGTAACCGCTATGGCCTAATTGGCGCTAACGGTTGTGGCAAGTCTACCTTCATGAAAATTTTGGGCGGCGATCTCGAGCCCACTAGTGGCAATGTCAGCTTAGACCCCAATATTCGTTTAGGTAAATTACGTCAAGATCAATTTGCTTTTGAAGATGTACGAGTGCTTGATGTAGTGATGATGGGGCATGAAGAAATGTGGCAGGCGGCAGCTGAACGTGATGCCATCTATGCTAACCCCGATGCAACTGACGAAGATTATATGCATGCTGCTGAGCTTGAAGCGAAGTATGCTGAATATGGCGGATACACGGCAGAAGCTAAAGCCGGCGAGTTGTTACTTGGCATTGGTATTCCCATTGAGCAACACGATGGCCCGATGAGTAATATTGCCCCCGGCTGGAAATTACGCGTACTGTTAGCGCAAGCGCTTTTTTCCGACCCCGATGTTTTGCTCTTAGATGAGCCGACGAATAACTTGGATATTCACTCGATTCATTGGCTTGAAGAAGTGTTAAATAATTTTAATAGCACCATCATCATTATTTCCCATGATCGCCATTTTCTTAATGAAGTATGTACGCACATGGCTGATATGGATTTTGGGACGCTGAAAGTGTATCCCGGTAATTATGATTCTTATATGTTGGCTTCGGTGCAAGCGCGGGCGCAGCAAATGGCCTCGAATGTAAAGGCTAAAGAAAAGATTGCAGAACTACAAGCCTTTGTCAGTCGCTTCTCAGCGAATGCCTCTAAGGCTCGCCAAGCAACTTCACGGCAGCGGCAGTTAGAAAAAATCGAGATTACAGAAATTAAACCTTCTTCACGCCAAAACCCATTCATTCGCTTTGACTCCGAAAAGAAATTACACAATATGGCAGTGGAGTGCAATGGCCTAACTAAAGATTTTGATCGCACTATTTTTAAGAATTTTAAATTAGGCGTTCGTGCGGGCGAAAAAATTGCCATTATTGGTCAAAATGGCGCTGGCAAAACAACCTTACTAAAAACAATTTTAAGTAAACGTTTTAACGGTTTGCAGGCCGATAAAGGTGATGTTAAATGGGCTGAAAATGCGAATGTTGGGGTGATGCCGCAAGATACCAGCGAATTATTTCCTACTGAAACAACCCTGATGGAATGGATGAGTGGTTTTCGCAATACGGGAGATGATGATCAGGTCGTACGAGGTACTTTGGGTCGCTTATTGTTTTCCGGAGACGATATTGGAAAGTCGGTAAAGGTCTTGTCGGGCGGCGAAAAGGGGCGGATGATTTGGGGGCAATTAATGCTGCAAAAGCATAATGTGCTGGCGATGGATGAGCCAACCAACCATATGGATATGGAATCGATCGAAAGCCTACAAATAGCGCTCGAAAAATATGAGGGTACCTTACTCTTTGTTTCGCACGATCGTGAATTTGTCTCGGCTTTAGCCAATCGCATTTTAGAGGTTAAAATGGATGGATCGGTGGTTGACTATTCAGGCACGTATGAAGAATATTTACGCAGTCAAGCCATTACAGGTTAGTAATTTAATTAGCTAAAAATAAGGAAGTTTATGCAAATTACCAAGAAACTAGTTTTTGCTGTCTCATTGGCCTCAAGCATTGGTTTGAGTGCTCTAGTTGTGCAGGCCGCCGAGTTTCCTGGCGATCGACCGATTACCTTAATTGTGCCTTTCGCTGCCGGCGGTCCTACCGATAAAGTGGCCCGTGAGCTTGCGCTAGTCATGGGCAAGCAATTAAAGGGGCAAATTATTGTTGAAAATAC
This sequence comes from Polynucleobacter sp. IMCC 30228, assembly GCF_021395205.1. Classification (GTDB taxonomy): domain Bacteria; phylum Pseudomonadota; class Gammaproteobacteria; order Burkholderiales; family Burkholderiaceae; genus Polynucleobacter. Next base: position 167,001 of record NZ_JAJVCS010000003.1, read on the forward strand.
CCCAGGCGCAGGCGGTACTATTGCGGCTAAAAAAGTGGTAAACGCACCAAAAGATGGCCATACTTTACTAATCCATCATATTGGTATGTCAACCGCTCCAGCACTATATAAAAATCTTGGTTTCGACCCGATGAATGATTATGAATATATTGGTCAGGTTGCTGATGTACCGATGATGCTCATTGCGAATAAAGATTTGCCGCCGAAAAACTTCAAAGACTTAGTGCCTTATATGAAGGCTAACACGAGCAAGATTGCCTACGCTAACGCAGGCATTGGCTCGGCGAGTCATTTATGCGGTTTACTACTGATGAGTCGCATTCAGATCGATTTAACTACTGTACCTTACAAGGGAACTGCACCCGCATTAACTGATCTAATGGGTAATCAGGTACAACTCATGTGCGATCAAACTACGAACATCGGCACGCAAGTTACTGCAGGCTCAGTAAAGGCATACGGTACAACTACTTTGCAACGCATTAAAGCGTATGACAAGGTGCCCACTTTGAATGAAGAGGGTTTGAAAAACTTTGAAGTTAAAGTATGGCACGGTGTATATGCGCCCAAGGGCACCCCTAAGGCTGATACTGAAAAATTAGCCGCCGCCCTAAAAGCTGCGATTCAAGATCCCAGCTACAAAAGTAAGATGGCTGAAATGGGTGTTGAAATTCCGAGTCAAGCCAATGCTAGCCCAGAGGGATTGAAAAATCACTTGAAAGCACAAATTGATTTGTGGTCGCCAATTATTAAAGCAGCCGGAGTCTACGCAGACTAATTAAAGTTCTTAAGTCTTAGTCTGGAAGCGCATCGCAGTACCTTCTAACTGAATGCGTTCCCAGACTATTTTTTTTTCTACAGGTGATAAAAAAACCCAGTTACTCACTTCCTGCGCGGTTCTGCCACAACCCTTACACACTTCATCAAATAGGGTAGAGCAGACGCCAATACAGGGGGAATCGGATTCAGCATCGCCAATAGCTAAAGAATTTGCGCCATCACTCATAGACATACTTTAGCTGAAATTCCAATTACCGTTTTGACGCAAGGGCGAATGCTCTTGAAGTTCATCAATATATTCGGCAACGCCTTCGCGCTCACGCTCTAAAAATCGATCTACTGCATTTAAAAAGCGTTCGTCGGCTAACCAATGGGCTGACTGCAAGGTAGTAGGTAGAAACCCACGGGCCATTTTGTGTTGGCCTTGAGCGCCACCTTCGAATAATTGAATTTTCTCCGCGATACAAAATTCAATGGCCTGGTAATAAGCAGTTTCAAAATGTAAACAGGGAATATGCTCAAGGCAGCCCCAATAGCGACCATAGGCAGTTGAGAGCGAAGCATGGCGATCGACCACTAGTAAAGAGGCTGCAATAGCTTGCGAATTACGTTTAGCCAGAATTAAATGAAGATTTTCAGGCATGCGCTCTGCCCATTGCATAAAAAAATCTTCATTGAGATAGGGTGTAGAGTGATGTTCAAAATAGGTATTAGCATAACAACGATAAAAGAATTGCCAATCATCAATTGTTGCTGCTGTTCCCGAGAGGTGAGTAAACGAAATACCAGCTTCAGCAACGAGACGACGTTCGCGGCGAATGTTTTTGCGTTTCTTCATATTGAGGCTACTTAGAAAGGCATCAAAATTGATAAATGCTTGGTTATGCCAATGAAATTGCACGGCATTGCGCAGCAAAAACCCCTGCGTGACTAAGGCAGCTAAACTTTCCTTGAGAGGAAATAAAACATGCGCAGAGGATAATTGGTGTTGAATGACCAATTGCTTCAGACCCTCAACCAGTGCAACGCGAGCGGCTGCTGAGTGAGTTAATATTCGCCCACCTTGTACTGGCGTAAAAGGTATAGCACATAATGCTTTGGGATAATATTGCAAGCCATTTTGGGTATACGCTTCAGCCCAAGCCCAGTCGAAGACGTATTCCCCGTATGAATGACGCTTAAGATATAAAGGCATTACGCCACAAATATCAGTATTGCCGGTCTCACGCAAAATCAGGTGGGCTGGTTGCCAACCTGTTTCGTTACCAACGCAGCCACTCTCTTCAAGTGTAGCTAGAAATTCGTAGCGCAAGAAGGGCCCCGATTCTGAATCTAATAAAGCATTCCATACAGCCGCTTTAATCGGGGCTAGGCTATGCACTACTTCAAGCGAGTAAGACATCAGGATGGGTTAATTAAGTAGCCACAAATTCGGATTTCGAGCTTACCAAATATGGGCATTTGCACTAAGCCACGCATCGGTCAAATAGGGGGCTTGTTTGGCAAAAATCAAGGTAGTATTTTCAGTTAACAAGGAGCCAGCTTCAATCGCTAATAAACTAGTAGCAAAAGACTCGACTTTGCCGTTGTCATTTCTACGCATGATGAGATTGGGTGTTACTTCAGAAGGATGTTTTAAGCTTGCCGCTGCGAGGAGATCGGCAACGGCTTTTAAGGTATTGTGATGAAATGCGTAGACTCGCTGCCCTTTATCTAAGGGGTCGAGGGCTTTTTGCCGTTGTGCATCTTGGGTTGCAACCCCAGTTGGGCAACGGTCGGTATTGCAAATGCGTGATTGAATACAGCCAATAGCAAACATAAAGCCACGTGCAGAATTACACCAATCAGCCCCGATGGCGCAGGTACGCAGGACATCAAATGCAGTGATAATTTTTCCTGCAGCACCCAGCCGAATTTGAGAACGTAAATTCACGCCCACTAGCGTGCTATGAATTAAGCGCAGAGCATCGCGCATCGGCATGCCGACATGATCGATAAATTCAACGGGGGCTGCGCCCGTGCCACCTTCGCTACCATCTACTACAATAAAGTCAGGGGTAATGCCGGTTTCCAACATCGCTTTAACGAGGGCAAACCAATTTTCAGGCTGACCAATACATAGTTTGAAGCCCACGGGTTTACCATTCGCGCTGACCCGTAATTGCTGAATGAAATGCATCAATTCAATGGGCGTATGAAAGGCAGTATGGCGATGGGGCGAAATACAGTCTTTGCCTAGAGGAATATCACGCGTTTTAGCAATTTCAGGGGTAATTTTTGCTGCTGGTAGCACGCCACCATGCCCTGGTTTTGCACCTTGCGATAATTTAATTTCAATCATTTTAATTTGAGGATCGTTAGCTACCTCGGTAAACTTCGCTAAATCAAAATGTCCGCTTGAGGTGCGGCAACCAAAATACCCAGAGCCAATTTCCCAAATAAGGTCGCCACCATATTTACGGTGATAAGGCGAAACAGATCCTTCTCCCGTATCTTGGGCAAAGCCGCCTAACTTTGCTCCCTTGTTCAGGGCTAAGATCGCATTGGCCGAGAGTGCACCAAAACTCATTGCAGAAATATTGAAGATTGAAATAGCATAAGGTTGCGTACAAGCGGCGCCACCAACCTGAACATGCAGGCTTTTAAGCGGCACCTGTGGTGAGGGTGCATTCGCATAAGCAAGCCATTCGTAACCGGCAGCATAGACATTTTCAAGCGTACCAAACGCGCGTTGATCGGATAAATTTTTCGCGCGTTGATAAACAATGGCACGTTGATTCCGTGAAAACGGCACCTTATCGGTATCGGATTCGATTAAATATTGTCGAATTTCAGGGCGAATTGCTTCCAGCCAAAAACGAAATAAGCCTGCCACTGGATAATTTTTTAAAACCGCATGCTTGGTCTGCAATAGATTAAAGAGGCCAATTAGCGAGAGGCTAGCAAAAAGAATAAAGCCAAACCAAGCAATAATCGGTTTAGGCTCCGATAAAATAAGGTATGCAAGGAAGATGGATAGCACAATACACAGGTGCCAAACCAAATGACGATGAAAGAAGGTGGATAAGTTCATAGCCCCATTCTAGTGAATATTGAGCGACATGTTTTATTAGACCCTGATAAACAATACTAGTATGATATGAAGTACAGTTCCTCCACTCTATAAGATTGTCATAAAAATGAAATACTTTCTTTTATCCTGCTTTACCTGCATCGTTGCTGCTGTTTTATCAGCCTGTGGAGGCAGTCGGATTGGCAGCACAGACAAAATGCCCGAGTCGGGTTTTTTACCGAATTACAAGCTCTTACAGCCAGTGCAGGATATGCCACAAGATGTACAAATGTGGCGTTATCGCAAGGTGGGCCTATCCCCAAGTCAATATACCGAAATAATCGTCGACCCAATTTATCTGAATCAAACCGAATATTCAGGGGCAATTACGCCGCAACTTGTGGCAGAAACTAAAGTAATTTTAGATCAAACTATTCGCGCTGCGATTGTGAATAAAGGCTTAAAAATAGTGACCCAGCCGGGCCCTAAAGTGGCGCGGGTTTCCCTGGCTATTACTGGGGCAGAGCTTACCAATGATAATTTAAAAGTGTGGAATTTTACGCCGATTGGCTTGGCGACAAACGCAGCTGCTTATGCTGGCGGAATGAATTCAAAAACACCAGCTTTAGTAGTTGAAAATAAAATTACCGATAGCCAATCAAAAGAATTTATTGGTGGTGGTGTTGTTACCGTTCAAGGCGAATCATTCCGCTTGGAATCGAGCTCAGTAAAAGCGTTTCAAGATATGGCCAAACGCATTGTGACTTTAGCTTTGGAAGCCCCAGGTAAATAAGCCTCACTTTTTAATTCGGCTTGAGTTAATACTGCAGACGTATTCCATCGTGTTCAATTTGGATTTGTTTGGGGGCATTGCCAAGTAGGGGCGAACTATTTTCAAAGCGATAAATGACTTGTTGCTCCAATAGGGCTGGCACTATTTTTTTAAGTAAGGCGGCTATTTGTTCCGAAGCGTTGTTATCGCTATCCACTGTAAATAACTCGAGCTGAGGCTGTGCAAGTCGCACTAAGCGATCGCTGGCTTTATATTGCAATCCAGAATTTAAGGCAATATTTCCCGCATAGGTTTTCTTCCCTAAGGCTAGCCCGTTGACCACATAGTTTGCATTTAATACAACTCGCTGTTCGTTTGCTAGTAAAGTTATCTCTGGATCTTTGAAGATTATTTGGGCAATGAGGGCATTTTTGCTGAGTGGAAAAGCACCCCACAAAAATAGCTCAATCCATTGTTTAGTGATAAAAAAATCAGTTTGAGCGATTGCGTTATTGATTAAAGGAAATAGGCAGAGAGCCAGTAGCCATTTACGCTTATTCATGCCATCGGTTTTGAGTTTCATACTTATGGCGTGATATCGGGCAGATGAAAATCAATCCCCGTACGGTCTTTTAACTCTTGATAAGAAATGGGTGGAGTCATGGCTGCCGTATTGGTATTTTCTATCCAGTAAGCCCACGCTTTCTTACGACTAGGGTCATAAACTAATTTATAAAGATGGCTGGGAATAGTGACTTGGCTAGTGCCAATTCGACCTAAGTCGCCAGTTGACCCTGTGAACACATAAATATCTCCGCCAGCCCGCAGCGCGTAATGCCGTGTCGCCTGCTCAACTTGTTTAGCCCAAATACCCCGATTATTTTCGCGCGCTTGGGGCATCATGTTGGCGAGAGAAAAAGATTGCGCCATGGCTTGCTCATTATGCATATCGGCAGCAGGGGCGTTATGACCACGATCGTAACCACTATCGCGATAGTCAGTAATTAAGGCGCGTTCTTGGCGCGGCAAGCGCGCCTCCTCATAAAATCGATTACTTCTTTTTTGGCGTTCACCCATTAAGCGATTACGATTCAGTTTTTCGACCACATAAATGGGTTTTTTATGCTCAGGCGAATAATAGACTGCAAAACCTTCAAAACAGAGGTCGCGACCGATTTGTGCAGTGGAGGGTAACTGTTGCGTCGGGAAATAGTCGAGGCATGCATCGAATAGCGCAAATGCGCTATTTGGCAGGGCGATGATGATAAGGACAAGAAGGCGGTACAGTATTGACATATTGCGCATTAGTTTAGGACACAATGCGCATCATTGATTGGAATACGAGTGATATGAACGCAGAAGCCTTAGAAAAGGTGCTTACATTTAGAATGCCTTACGGGAAGCATCAAGGCCGCATTCTTGCTGAGTTACCCGGCAATTATTTGGCTTGGTTTGCCCGGCAAGGCTTTCCTAAGGGCGAATTGGGGCAATTACTAGAATTGATGTATACGCTCGATCACAATAACTTACGCAGCCTATTGCGCCCCCTAAAGAAAGGTAATGGTAATCTAGCTTAATTCTAGTTATTGAAGGGAAAAGTGATGCCGGAGAAATACGAAACAATTTTAGTTAGCACCCATGGCAAGGTAGGTTTAATAACCCTCAATCGGCCTCAGGCGCTCAATGCCTTAAGTCCTGAATTAACTCGCGAGCTGGGCTTAGCTTTGGATGATTTTGAGGGTGATGAAACGATTGCTGCAGTAGTGATTACTGGCAGTGATAAGGCCTTTGCCGCTGGAGCAGATATTAAGGTAATGAAAGATTGGTCCTATATGGATGTCTATAAGGCCAATTTTGTTTCGGCAACTTGGGAACGCTTAGCGCGTTTTCGTAAGCCCACTATTGCTGCTGTCGCAGGATATGCCTTAGGCGGTGGTTGTGAGTTAGCGATGATGTGTGATTTTATTATTGCCGCCGATACTGCAAAATTTGGTCAGCCTGAAATTACGATCGGTACTATTCCAGGGGCGGGTGGCTCGCAGCGCTTAACCCGGTTTGTGGGGAAATCGAAGGCAATGGAAATGGTCCTCACAGGCCGGATGATGGATGCCGCTGAAGCAGAGCGTAGCGGCTTAGTGAGTCGAGTCGTACCTGCTGATCAGTTAATTAGTGATGCCTTGGCGACCGCTGCAAAAATTGCCAGTATGTCTTTGCCAATCTTAATGATGGCAAAAGAAGCGGTGAACATGGCTTATGAGGTCCCTTTGGCTGAAGGCATTCATTTTGAGCGGCGCTTATTTCATTCAACCTTTGCTACGGAAGACCAAAAAGAAGGGATGGCGGCATTTACTGAAAAACGTCCCCCCGTATTTAAAGATAAGTAAGAAAAAACTATTATTGATATAGAAAGTAGATACCTTGTTCAGGAGTTTGATTCATTTCTTGCGTGGGGGCCAATCAAGGCTCGGTTTTCAGCTCAATGATGGTGGTCGATTAGCTTCGGGATATAAGGGCTATGCAGGCGATTGTGTTATTAGATCGATTGCCATTGCTGCTGAATTGCCCTATGCCCAAGTTTATGAAGCTTTACGAGCGGCAAATTTTGCTTATGCTGATAGCAAACGCGATCGTCTGGCTAAACAATTAAATCAGCGCGGCGCATCACCACGCAACGGTAATCACCGTAAAGTATTTCACGATTATATTTTGGCGCAAGGTTTTCAATGGGTGCCAACCATGAAAATTGGCGGCGGCTGTCAGGCACATCTACGACTTCACGAAATTCCATCAGGGCGGGTTATTGTTAAGGTCTCCAAACACTTAACTGCTGTCATCAATGGCGTAATTCATGATACTCATGATCCATCGCGGCGAGGTACGCGCTGCGTTTATGGTTATTACTTAAAGACCTAAACTAAACTTAAAATAATATGCACTGCTAATTGCAGGGCATTTAAATGCCAGGCCCCCAGCGGTATTGCCAAAGCACATTAATGATGTTGAAGTTATTGCCCACCTTCGCATATACCCCTTGACTAGCGGCAATACGAATCGAGTTATTTTGATTAACGGGAAGCGCTAGAGTAGTGCCAATACGCCAATTTTGCAGATAATTATTATTTGACCTGCCATCAATCGTGGTCTGTCCGCCAGTATAGTAATTGGCATCAGCAGCAATCCAGGCTCCAGTTTTGAAGGTATAAACGACATGGCCTTCACTCGAGTAAATTGGGCTTTGGCTTAAGGTGTTGCCACCATAAAAGTTTTTATTTTCAGAGAAATATGTAATTGAACCCGTGAGCTCTATTTGCCATGGACCAAAAGCCTGTGAAGCTCCAACGCCAGGCTTAACATACCAGCGGTTCGCACCAATGTTTAATAATTTGCTACTGTCATAGCTCCCCCAAGGGATGGAGGTGGCAATACTTGCGCCAATAATCAGATCTTGTTGATAGTTTTTAAAGTCAGCAATAGAAAGGGCCGGGGCCCCATACAAATTAACTGAGAGCGTTAAGAGTGGATCAATTAAGCCGTCAGATACACCGCTAATCGACTGGCCACGGGCGTTATACGAGCCATAAAGCTGACCATAGGGTAGAGCGAGGGTAAGCTTTGCAGATTGACCATTGATATCTAAAATTCGCGTTAGGGCAACGATTTCAGAAGAAAGTTGATAGTTGGGGCTGCTTACTTGGGTATAGGCCAGCCCAAGAAAATTAATGTTAACTGGCGAATTGTTGTATGCCCGCGGGTCAATTTCTTGGGCTCCTAGGTTGCTAGATAAGATAAAGATCAGCGATAAACTGCCTATTTTTAGCGCCCTTAGAAACCTTTTCATGCCCCATTTTAGCGGTCTAAATATTCCTCGGAGTTGTTGGCAATTGCTGCTGTAGCGCATACAATGCCTGCAAGCATCTTAATAGGGAAGTTTGGAGCGAGCCCAGACTCATTCATTATCAAACCTTATCTTTTTTTAATATTTTTTGCCGGGACTTATTCTGCTGGAGTTTTAGCAGTCGAAACACCTTGCAAGCCTCAGCCACATAAAGTGACTGGCATCCTCATGCCGTGCCCGGATAAGAGTTCTGATATGCCAGTGAGCAAGGGTCCTGTGAGTATTCCCGCTGGCAGTCAGCCTGAGAGCACTCAACCCAGCACAAGCCCTAAACTGCAAGCAGTGCCGCCTTGCAAGCCTCAACCACACAAGGTAACTGGCATACTGATGCCTTGTCCAAATTAACAGCCCTATTTTGGGGGAGCTAAAAAATGACATTAATTGAAGTTATTCAGGGCGTCAGCGATGTGATGGATGGACTGGGCGTGGCAGTAGTCGCCTTGGGCGTCTTATGGGGCTTGTATGTTTTTATTAAAGACCTACCAAAGATGCCCATCGATGATGCTTATAAATTATTTCGTAATCAAATTATTCGTGCCTTGCTCTTGGGTTTGGAAATATTGGTTGCAGGTGACATCATTCGTACGGTCGCAGTTAGCCCAACATTAATGAGTGTAGCGGTGTTAGGGGCAATTGTGGTGATTCGTTGTTTCTTAAGTTGGTCTTTGGCTTTAGAAATGAATGGCCGGTGGCCATGGCAGTCGCCAAGAGAAACAAAATAATTTTCTTCATCCTTATTTAAGCATGCAGTTCAATATATGCCCTTCCTACTGGTTTTAGTAGTAAATAGTTTTTTGGTGATGGCCGCAATCTTGTTTCATTACGAGGTTCTTTTTCATTTAGCGAAACGCTTGGCTGCCATTCATCACTTTGCGCCAAGAATCCGGGTTTTATTTGGAGTGATTGTTATTTTCCTTGCCCATGTTATTGAAATTTGGCTTTTTGGGCTCGGCTACTTTTTTACTTTAAAAATAGATGGCCTTGGTAAGTTAGTTGGCAGTATTGCTGGCGGTGGATCACTACTCGACTGTGTTTATCTTTCCTTTTTAACCTTCACTACGGTTGGCTATGGTGATGTTGTGGGGGAGGGTTATGTACGGTATTTAACTGGGGTAGAAGCTTTAACAGGTCTAATTTTAATTACTTGGTCAGCTTCTTTTATTTATCTTGAAATGCAAAAATTTTGGAACTTGCCTCGGGCTTCGGCCAATGAATAAACGTAACTGAACAAAGTAAGGTAAATTTCAAATTATTGAATTTGCTGGGCCTAAAAAGACTTTTTACTATGCTGCTTTGGTTTGTCATTATTTATTGGATTATTTCAATTGGCATCGGCTTATGGGCAGCCATGCGCGTAAAGAATACGGCTGACTTTGCGGCCGCTGGTCATAGCCTGCCTTTGCCAATTGTGACGGCAACTGTTTTTGCTACTTGGTTTGGGTCTGAAACGGTATTGGGTATTCCTGCTACGTTTCTGAAGGATGGTCTGGGCGGAATCGTTTCCGATCCCTTTGGGTCTTCGCTCTGTTTGATCTTAGTCGGCTTATTTTTTGCCAAGCATTTGTATAACCGTAAGATGCTAACGATTGGCGATTTCTTTCGTGAAAAGTATGGGCGTACAGTTGAAATACTCGTTACCTTATGTATTGTGGCCTCTTATTTAGGTTGGGTTGCTGCGCAAATTAAAGCCCTTGGTTTAGTATTTAATGTCGTTTCTGAAGGTGGGGTCAGCCAAACTACCGGCATGTTAATTGGCGCTAGCAGCGTTTTAATTTATACCCTGTTTGGCGGTATGTGGTCGGTTGCTATTACTGATTTTATCCAGATGATTGTGATTGTGGTTGGGATGCTTTACATCGGCGGTGAAATGGCTAGCGAAACTGGGGGGATTAGTGTAGTTATTCAGCATGCAGCTGCAGCTGGGAAGCTCAATTTTTGGCCTGACATGAATTTAGCTGCTATTTTAGGTTTTATGGCGGCATTATTTACGATGATGTTAGGTTCGATTCCTCAGCAAGATGTCTTCCAACGAATTACCTCATCTAAAAATTCAACTATTGCAGTCCAAGCAGCCATTTTAGGAGGAGTACTCTATTTTATTTTCGCTTTTATCCCGCTTTTCTTAGCCTATTCAGCGAGCCTATTAGACCCCGCTCTAATTGCAAAATATTTAGACACTGATCCCCAATTAATTTTACCTAAGCTCATTTTGAACCATGCGCCATTGTTTGCCCAAATTATGTTTTTTGGCGCCTTACTATCGGCCATTAAAAGTTGTGCTAGTGCCACGCTATTAGCGCCGTCAGTTACGTTTGCTGAAAATATTGTGCGGGGTTTTTATCGTCATTTAACAGATCTTCAGCTGTTGAAAATTATGCGTATTACCGTACTTTGCTTTACTGTCATCGTAACTACCTTTGCAGTTAATTCTGAACTTTCTATTTTTAAGATGGTTGAAAGTGCCTATAAGATAACCTTGGTGTCGGCATTTGTGCCTTTGGCGTTTGGAGTATATTGGTCACGCGCTAACTCGTTGGGCGGGTTATTGGCGATCATCAGTGGTTTAACTGTTTGGATTGGCTGTGAGATTTTTGCGCCACTAGCAATTTTGCCGCCGCAATTGGCCGGTCTACTGGCTAGCATTGCCGGAATGTTAATTGGCGGTGTATTTCCGCGCTCGGCTGGCGTGCCAGAGGCCTATTTGCGGGAGTAGTATATTGGTAGTATATTAGATAGCATTGCGACCGAGTCTTTCATTCACAGGCGGATTACATGCTAAAAACTCTTTCAGAACAGCAGGTGAGGCAATATCAAGAACAGGGATACCTTAGTAAAATAAGGGTATTGAGTGCCGAGCAGACCCTAGAGATCCGCCAAAAACTTGAAGCTTTCGAGGCTGAACAAGGCAAACCCTTAAATGGCTCCCAACGGCACAAAACCCATTTACTCTTTACTTGGCTTAATGAGTTAGTCCGCAATAGCAAAATTCTTGATGCAATAGAGGATTTATATGGCGAAAATATCCTGTGTTGGACGACAAATTTTTTTATTAAAGAGGCCAATGATCCCGGTTTTGTTTCATGGCATCAAGACTCGACTTATTGGGGTCTATCTTCACCTGATGTAATAACTGCATGGATTGCTTTATCCCCAAGCAATCAAACTAATGGGGCGATGGCAATTATTCCCGGCACACACTTGCTCGATCAGTTGCCCCACCGAGATTCTTTTGCAAAAAATAATTTACTTACCCGTGGCCAAGAAATTGCAATGGCAGTAAACGAGGCCGAGGCGGTAACCTTAGAGCTAGAGCCGGGTGAAATGTCTTTACATCATGTGCGTATTATTCATGGCTCCCCGCCGAATCATTCTGCCGAGCGGCGAATTGGCTTTGCGATTCGCTATATTCCTACTTTCGTTAGACAAATTGAAGGTGATGATTCAGCTACGCTAGTGCGCGGCATGGACGAGTACCAAACCTTCACTCATGAGCCCACCCCAAGCAAGGATATGGATCTTGATTTTGTTGCTTTACACCAAAGTATTACCGATAAAAGCGCGAAGATTTTATATAAAGATACGAAGATCGATAGTTATGATGCCTCGATGGCCAACCCGAAGGAGCGGGCCTGACAAATTCAGGAGCTAGTGATAAGGGATGCGCTCAGTTCCTCTTAAGCTTAGTGACCAGCGCTGCGAATGGTTTAAATTTTAGGATTGGCGGAGCGATCCCATAAGTTAGGCACTTGAGCCGAAGAATAGCCGGAAACAAATTGTTTCTTTGCTCCGGTTTCATGATGATAGGTATGGCGATTGACTGCGCCAATATTAGCCCCATAGACATGAATGCTAATAGCGTTTTGGGTGGAGGAGGCATTGCGCACAATATGAATATCGCCAATATCTGGACTAACCGCTTCAACTTCTCCTGGATTAAGGATGACTTCAGGACCATCTTGCACTAATTTGCCAGCTTGATCGTGCTTAAAACGCTGACTAATTTCAGAGCCGCGAAGCATACCAATTAGGCCCCATACACAGTGATCATGAATTGGTGTCTTATGGTCTGGCCCCCAAACAAAGCTAACCACGGAGAAGCGCTCTAAGGGATCGGTATGTAACAAAAATTGTTGATAGTATTCATGATGATGAATGGTGCAAAAGGTCGGCAGCCAAGTGTCATTTGCAATAAGTTGTTTTAGTAAGGCCCCACCTTTATTAACTAGGGTAGGCTCATCCTGGGTTTCATTGACTAAATGAGTCATTGCAATGACAAACTCGCGCAGTGGGCTAATCGGATGGGTGGTTGCTGACATGGGTTTTCTCCGGAAAGGAATAAATATTAGGGTATCCCCCCACCATTATTCCAGTAATATAATTAATATTCAAGTAATATATCAGAAACATATTTGATGATTCGAATGGTTATTGTTTTTTCTTTAGCTTAGGAGGGTAAGCAATGAGCTCAGCAGCAAAACCCATGTTCATGAATGAGCGCCAACGGAAGTTTCGCGCGGCTTATATTGGCGCTATTAGCCCGTTTTATAACGGCATCGTGCATATTGGCGTGATGTATTTAGCAGGTTTAGTGGCAATTTATTATTGCGCCTCTCAATTAGTTAACCCTGGCTGGGCTTGGTTAACGGTAATTCCAGTTGCCATTGCAGGTAACTTTGTGGAGTGGGGTATGCATTTTTTTGTCATGCACCGTTTAATTGATAAGTTTGCCTTACGCGCCATTTATGATCGTCACACCCGCCAGCATCACCAGTACTTTACTGATAACGATTACACCATCGATACCGCACAAGAGTTTCGCATTGTATTTTTCCCTTGGCGAGTCTTAATTGTCTTGGGTGTTTTCGGCACTCTTTTCGGCTATATTGCAGCGCAGATTTTTAATCCTAATGTGGGATATATTTTATATATCACCATGGTTGGCCATTATTTGCTTTACGAAACCTTTCATTTTTGCTGCCATGTAAAAGACAATTGGTTTGTACGTAATATGCCATGCGTAAATACCATCCGTCGCCACCATGCCGCTCATCATAATTTAGGCATTATGATGCATAAAAATATGAACCTCACTTTTCCTGTAGCAGATTGGTTTTTAGGCACGTCTGATATTAAAAGAAGTCTTCTGGGCACTCTCTTTAATGGTTTTGATGAAACATATCTCGACCCTAAACTAAAACCGATTATTAACAAGTTTCAAGACAGCCAAGTACAGGAGGAAAAAGTGACGCTTGAAGGGCCGATTCTATCCCCTGCTGAGCAGCAAATTTTGCGCGCATAACCAGATGGTACAGGCCGTTTTTTTCGACGTCTTACCTAAAGAGGGTTCTGTTGAAACCTACTTTAGTATGGCCGCTAGCTTACGCCCAATCGTTGAAAAAAATCCCGGCTTCGTGGCGGTAGAGCGTTTTGAAAATTTACAGGAATCGGGTTGGTTTTTTTCATTTTCGCAATGGCGTGATGAATTGGCTCTGGCGCAGTGGCGGTGCCAGCCAGACCACTATGGAGCTCAGGTTTGTGGGCGTAGCCTCATACTTGCAGACTATCGTTTAAGAGTGGCCGCACAGCAAGTTGGCGCACCTATACAAAGCGAGATAAAAGAACGTGAACAGGTAGCGATGTTGATTGGGAATTTTGCGGCAATTGAGCACGCGTTTAAAGCGAGGCTAGACGCCGGCAATGATTTACAACTGTTCCGAGGGGTTATCGATGCACAGCGCGGTATCGGGCTGGTTAACCACATTTCAGGACCCGTTGAATTTGCTGCCTCTACTCAATATGAACTCAGATATTTTGAGGTTTGTCGTGACTATGGTATGTTTGATCGTGCCCAAGCCCCGCAACAATTTGCCTAAAAAATAATTCAAATGCTATGGATACTTTGGTCAAAATAAAATCAGTAGCTGCAAAGGAAGATTTATCGCTTTCTGATCAAGCTTATCGGCGTCTGGAAGAGATGATTGCCACTATGGCGCTTGCTCCCGGTGCCCCCATTTCTGAAAGTCAGTTATCTACTTTATTGGGAATTGGCAGAACACCCATTCGCGAAGCACTGCAAAGATTAAGTCGTGAACATCTGGTCACCATCTTACCGAAACGCGGTATTTTTATTTCTGACCTAAACCCGCAGAAGCAATTGCGCGTACTAGAAACCAGGCGTGAATTAGAAAGACTGATTTGCAAGAAGGCTGCTAAACGCTCGACCAATGATGAGCGTACTGAATTTATTAGGCTGGCAAAAGATTTTCGGAGATCTGCAAAAGAAAAAAATAATACCTTATTTCTAAAAATTGATAAAGAATTAAACGACTTAACAATTAAGGCGGCTAAAAATGAATATGCGGCAGCAGCTATGACTACTTTGCACGGCATGTCGCGACGATTTTGGTTTGGTAATTTTCATCAGGAGGTGAGTATTTCTAGTATTGCTGCTTTGCACGCTACGCTAGCAGATGAGATTGCTGCCGGGCAAGAAGAGGCTGCCGGCCAAGCATTAGATAAGTTGCTTGACTACATTGAAGATTTCACCCGTAGAACAGTATTACCCGATCATTAATTTATTTTAAGTAGTTGCAGTTGGGTATTTTAGTAATTTATAAAAAGAGGAGACAAAATGAAAAAGAAATTAGTTCAAAATGAAAGCCGCCGGTCTGTCATTAAAGGTATTGGCGCCACTTCTTTGCTTGCTGCAGGGGGGTGGGGTTTTCCTGCAATTGCTCAAAATACTCCAATTAAAGTTGGTATTTTGGCGCCACGCGCTGGTATAGCTGGCACTATTGGCGAATGCGGCTTACGGGGCGCAATGTTTGCAGTAGATAAGATTAATAAAAGTGGTGGTATTGGCGGCCGCAAAGTTGAACTCATTGTCGAAGAAGAAACAAATGCCAAAGATACTACCGAACGTTTTCGCAAATTAGTTTTACAAGATAAAGTAGATTGCGTACAAGGGATTGTTTCGTCTGGCGTTTCATTGGCGATGAGCCCTACAGTTGAAGAAATGAAAGCCTTAACCATCTATTGGGATGGCACATCCCAAGAT
Source organism: Polynucleobacter sp. IMCC 30228 (assembly GCF_021395205.1). GTDB lineage: Bacteria > Pseudomonadota > Gammaproteobacteria > Burkholderiales > Burkholderiaceae > Polynucleobacter. The sequence goes on from NZ_JAJVCS010000003.1 coordinate 182,557, forward strand.
GGCGTGAAAGAAACTATTCCGACACCAAAATATTTATTCCGCTCTACGGATAATGAGTGCGAGGCGGTAATGGCTTCATTACTGGCGATTAAATATTACAAAGGTAAATTTGCCACCATTGCAGGGATTAATCCCGACTATTCTTATGGCCGAAACAATTGGGCTGCCTTTCAGGCACTTTTAAAGCGCTTTGGCATTCCCCATAAGGTTGTGGCAGAGCAGTGGCCAAAGGTGGGCACGATGGACCTTTCTAGTAATATCGCTGCCTTAAAAGCTGCTAAGCCCGATTTAATTTTCTCTTCTTTATTATTTGCTGACTTACCAGTATTTATGCAAAATGCGCATGCTGCAGGTTTGGCCAATGGGGATATTAAATATGTGATGCCTGCTGCTGGCTTTCAGCAAACCTTGATGAAAAAAGAATTTACTCCCGAGGGCATAGTCTTTGGTTTAAATACGTTAGACTTTAACTATCCCAATGCTAGCCCCCTGCAGAAAGAGTTTGTGCAGTTTTATTACAGCAAATATAAAGATTATCCAAATTGGGAAGCTGATCGTGCGTATTTTGCCATGCAGATATATAAAGCAGGCACTGAAAAGGCGATTAAAACAAAGGGTGGGGCATGGCCTAAGACTGAAGAAATTATCGCTGGTATTGAAGGAATCGAGGTTCAGTCATTAGGCGGTCCTGGCAGAATGCGGGGCGACCATATTGCTGAACAAACTTTCTATCAAGGCTTAACTACACATAAAAATAAGTATGATTTTGTAACCACAAATCCTGTGGATAAGAAATTCAGCAGCGAATTACAAAAGCCGCCAGGCATGGATTTTTGGCAATGGCTTGAAACTGCAAAAATTACTCTTTAGATCGCGCTAAACCGGGCCGTAGCAGTACGGCTCGGTTTTTTTTTGAGCATCTCTTATGACAGCATTTATCGATATCGTATTAAGTGGCATTTTTCATGCTGCAGTACTATTTTTATTAGCTGGTGGTTTGCAGTTGGTTTTTGGCGTACAAAAAATTGTGAACTTATCTTGTGGCGCTTTTTATGCACTAGGCGCCTATTTTGGCATTACTTTTGTTAACCTAGCAATCCAGCAGGGCATTTCATCATCTTATTTGCTGGCACTTATTTTATTGGCCGGCATGATCATCGGCCTGGTTGGGCCTTTAATAGAGCGACTATTGCGCTTAGTTTATCAGCGTGAGGAAGGCTTTCAATTGCTGCTTACCTTTGCCATTATGTTGGTCTTGGAAGACTTAATTCGGATGCTTTGGGGCGCTACTCCTATGACCTTGGGCAATATTTCGATGGTATATGGCAAATTAAATTTTGCTTCGACTACCTTACCCGTTTATAAGGCTCTCGTAATTGGTTCAAGCATCTGCTTAGCTTTAGCACTTGGTTGGATGCTGCAAAGAACTAATTTTGGGCGTATTGTGCGAGCAACTGCAGAAAATCGCCGCATGAGTGAAGCCCTTGGGGTCAACGGCGTCTGGATTAATGTCGCTATCTTTACCCTGGGTACCATGTTGGGCACCCTTGGTGGCGCCTTAGTGGTGCCGACTTCCGCAGCTTCGCTCGATATGATCTCCGAAGTTGTTGTCGAAGCCTTTGCAGTAGTAGTCATTGGTGGGCTAGGCAGCATGCGGGGCGCTTTGGTAGGCGCTTTAATTGTTGGTTTAATGCGCGCGTTTGCGGTATATGCCTACGCAGAGCTTGAGCTACTCCTCATTTATTTAATAGTTATTTTAGTTTTAATTATTAAGCCTTCTGGTCTTTATGGAAAGGCAGCTGAATGACGCTTAAGTTTAAGTTGGTGATCTTAATTTGTTTGGCCGTGCTTTGTAGCTCGCCTTGGATTTTAAGCCCTTATTACATGACCTTGTTATTGCCAGCAGTGGCATACAGTATTATTTTGTTGGGCTTCAATTTACTCTTTGGTTATACCGGCCTTTTATCTTTTGGTCATGCAATGTATGTTGCTTTAGGAGCTTATACAGTTGCCATCTTGACGAGCCGCCTTGGCATTAAAAGCATGGAAGTCAATATTCTTGGGGCGGCGCTTGTTTGTTTTCTTATTTCGATTCCCATTGGGCTACTTTGTGTGCGCTATGTACGAATTTTTTTCGGCATGCTGACCTTAGCTTTTGGCATGTTATTCCATTCCATTCTCTTTAAGTTCTATGATTTATCGGGTGGGGATTCTGGCATTAAAGTTATTCGCCCCAACTTATTTGGCGTTGACTTAAGTGAAATGGATAAAACTAGTTTTTTAATTGGCCCATTTTTTTACTATTCAATTGGGGTCATGCTTATCCTCGCATTGGTGATGTGGCGGATTGTGCATTCGCCACTCGGCCTGCATTTGCAGTCCATACGTGATAACCCCCGTAAGGCCGAATATTTAGGCATAAAGGTACATCGTTTTCGTTTAATTTCCTTTGTTATTTCGGCGGTGTATGGCGGAATCGGCGGCGCCTTATTAGTCGTGCCCGTAGGCTTAGCCGATCCTGAGTTGGCTTATTGGACTCAATCGGGCAATATTGTTTTTATGACTATCTTCGGGGGCTTTAATAATTTCTTTGGCCCGATCATTGGTGCATTTGCGTTTATTGGGCTAAAAGATCAAATTGTCAGCCAAACTCAATATTGGCGGTTGGTATTGGGAATCGTGTTAATTCTGCTAGTGGTTTTTTTACCTGGCGGAATCATGGGCTTATTGACTGGCAAGAAGTCTGTGGCTCGTTCGCAGGAGGGGCGCTGATGCCGATTTTAGAATCAAAGGCGGTTTCAAAACATTATGGAGTTTATAAGGCACTGCAAGACGTTAGCCTGCAATTTTTTGAAAACGAAATTGTCGCGATTGTGGGCCCGAATGGGGCAGGAAAAACTACCTTTGTTAATGTGCTTACTGGTTTATTAAAGCCAACTCATGGTGAAGTTGCCTTTCATGGCAAATCGATTGCTGGAGTTGGTCCCGTCACCTTAGCGAAATTAGGCATGGCGCGTGCTTTTCAGCTAGTACAAATATTCCCGCAATTAAGTGTGCAAGAAACTATTATTGCTGCCGTTATTTCTCAACGTAATATGCAATACAACTTTTGGTCAAACGTTGGCTCCAAGTCGGAGTTAATTGAGCGCGCGCTTGAGGTGGCAGCTATTTTTAACTTAGACAAAAAAATGGCTTGGCAAGCTTCCTATTTGTCTCAAGGTGAGAAAAAGCTCCTAGATATTGCCAGCGCATTTGCTTTAAGCCCAGAGGTGATTTTATTAGATGAGCCAACGAGTGGTATTTCTACAGGCGAGAAGCGCGGCATTATGGATACCTTGATGGCTGCAGCGAAATTAGCTGGCATAAAAACGATGCTGTTGGTTGAGCATGATATGGAATTAGTTGCCGAGTATTCAACGCGAATCGTTGCTTTGGCAGAAGGCAAATTATTAGCTGATTTACCCCCCAACGAGTTTTTTAATGATCCTGAACTGCAGGCAACTATTATTGGTAAACGGGTGAATCATGCTTAAGGTGAAGGCGATTTCGGTTGAAATTCAAAATAGCCCCATTCTGCGTAAAGTTAGCCTTGAAGTTAAGGCCGGTGAATTGGTATGTTTGGTTGGTAGAAATGGCGCAGGCAAAACTACTACCCTAAATAGCATCATGGGTTATCGCAAACCAAAAGAGGGCGATATTCTGCTTGAGGAAAAATCGATTCTAGGAAAACGGACGTTTGATATTGCCCGATTAGGGATTGGATTTTCTCCAGAAGAAAGTGAAGTTTTTGGTGATCTAACTGTGGCTGAAAATATTGAAATGTCAACCTGGACAATTAAAACTAAAATGCCCAATGCTGAACGCATTGCGATGGCCTATCGTATTTTTCCTAAGCTAGACGGGTATCGCGAACGTGGTGGCAATCATTTATCGGGTGGTGAGCGGAAGATGCTTTCAATTGCTCGAGCGCTGACGCTTGATCCGAAGTTATTAATTCTGGACGAACCTTTCGAGGGGCTTTCGCCTGCGATTATTCCGATTATTAGTGACGGCCTATCGAGCATTCGTGAGGCAGGCCGAGCAATTTTAATGGCCGAGTCCAATGCTTTTCATATTCCCGACTATGCCGACCGTGTTTACGTGATTGAGCGTGGCGAAATTATTTTTTCTGGCAGCGTGAATGATGCTAAACGGCATACTAATTTAAGTCTTAAGGGCGAAGCATAGTAATTATTAAGGAGATTAAGTTGAACAAAGCAACGGCAGTGCCTGAGCAAAAAAAACGAACCATGCAAGATATTTATGCCTCAAAAAAAACAGGTGAGAAAATGGTTTATATGTCTGTACCCGATTACACCTCAGCAAAATGGGCAGAAACTGCGGGGGTTGATGTTGCTGTGATTGGGGATAGTTTGGCGATGATTGCGCATGGGCACTCTAATACGATTCCAGCGTCGATGGATATGATGGTGATGCACGCTGCTGGCATTCGACGTGGCGCCCCAAATACCTTTCTGCTGGGTTGTATGCCTTATCAAAGCTACAACACAATTGATCGGGCGCTCACCAATGCGACGCGGTTTATGCAGGAAGCAGGCTCAGATGCGGTGAAGCCTCAAGGTGGAAAATCGCAAGCACATATTTTGCGAGCTATGGTCGATGCAGGTATTCCAACCGCCTCTCATATCGGCATGACCCCCCATACCGTAGCTGTATTTGGGGGCTTTAAGGTACAGGGACGTACAGCTGACACCGCCATGAAAATTTTAGAAGATGCCTTTGCAATTCAAGATGCCGGCTGTTTTATGCTGGAGTTTGAAGCTGTGCCAGCAAAGATTGCCAGCGTTATTTCACAGCAATTAGAAATCCCAACAATTGGAATTGGTGCTGGCGTTGGTACTGACGGTCAAATTTTGTTATGCCATGATTTATTGGGCGTATTTTCTGATTTCAAGCCGAAATTTACTAAACGTTATGCGAATTTGACTGAAGTAGCGGTTGCCGGCATTAAGGAGTACATTGCCGATGTTAAGGGAGGTACCTTTCCAGATGATGAGCATAGTTATTCTGTGGACGAAAAAGAATTTGACAAGTTTCTTAATCTAGTAGAGAAGCGAAAGCATCATTAACCAAGATTTCACTTTCACTGCTAAATGAGCGCTAATCGTCAGAAAATAGCGGTAGTGGGAGCAGGCGCCGTCGGCTGTTATTTTGGCGGCATGCTGGCACGCAGTAATCATGAGTTAATCCTGATTGGTCGCAGCGAGCGAGTGGATGCTATCAATCGTTTTGGTTTGCAAATGGATTGCCAAAGTTTTCAAGCTAATGTAGCTTTACAAGCAAGTGCTGATTTTGCGAGCATCGCTGCTGCAGACATGATTTTACTTTGTGTAAAGTCTTACGATACCGTTGCTACGATGCAGGCTCTAAAACCATTCTTATCTGCTAATGCAGTGATTGTCAGCTTGCAAAATGGAGTGAGTAATACCGAATTAATTTCATCGCTAGTTGCCAATCCTGTTTATGCAGCCGCTGTTTATGTGGCAGTAGTAATGACTGATTTAAATACGGTAAAACATTATGGTCGTGGTGAATTACAAATTGGCTCATTTATTCCAGATTTAACTATTACTCAGCAGCAAGCTCAGTCTTTAACACAATTAATTAAACAATTTTCAAATTCCGGCGTACCCTGTGCCCATTCTATTGATATTAAAAGAGAGCTTTGGTTAAAGCTGTTGGTGAACTGTAGTTATAACGCCATTTCTGCAATTGGACAAATCAGTTATGGGCAAATGGCTCAAGTACCTGAAATTCAGGCATTAATCGAACGCCTCACGGACGAGTTTTTATCGGTGGCGCAGTGTGAAAAAGTCAAGATCAGTAAGTCTGAGGCAATTCAGGCAAATGAAATTATTGCCCGCACTATGGCGGGGCAAAAATCATCCACTGCGGCAGATATAGCGCGGGGAAAAAGAACGGAGATCGACTTTTTAAATGGTTATATTGTGCGTAAAGGCGCTCAATATAACTTGCTAACCCCAGCTAATCAGGCTCTGTATGCCTTGGTCAAAATGATTGAGGTCAAATTCAAGTAACACGCTTTAACCTCAATTTATTTTGCACTGCAATATCTCAGCTATATTAAAGCTTCTATTTATTAGAATCAGATATACTTCTTTGGAAGCAGGAGAGCGAGAGGTTATTTATCTCCACCGAAGGCGCAAACTCCCATGAACGCTCAGGTATCCCAAAAGACTGGTACTGCTTAACTTAAATAGCCGTCTGGAGAGTCGCCACTGAAATGGGGCGCACCGAAGGAGCAAATACCTAACTATGTTTAGGTATGAATCTCTCAGGTACCAAGGACAGAGGGAGCGGCAGCCGTAAATGAATGGCTGCATTTTTGCCTCGATTCATTTGGCGGAAAGTACTTGGGAGTTTCATGCTATGCAAGTTAAACCAGCACATCAATATAAAGTCCTCATTTTTGGCGCCTCTTATGGCTCTTTGTTAGCAACTAAATTGGCACTAGCGGGCCATGATGCCACTCTTGTTTGTCTACCTAATGAAGTGGAACTGATAAATCGTGAGGGCACAAGAGTACGCTTTCCCATTAAAGGCAGAGAGGGCTTAGTTGAGGTAGATTCTCGGGGCTTGCTGGGAAAAATTTCTGCCACTACACCAAATAATGTCAACTTAGCAAATTACGATTTAGTGGTGCTTGCAATGCAAGAGCCACAGTATGGCGCAACTGGCGTGCGGGAATTACTGCATGCCGTGGCAGAAGCAAGGTTGCCAACGATGTCTATTATGAATATGCCACCCCTTACTTACTTAGCTCGTATTCCTGGTTTATCGCTAGCAGATTACCGTAATTGTTATACCGATCCTAGTGTTTGGGATGGCTTTGATCCCACGATGATGACTTTATGTAGCCCTGATGCGCAAGCATTCAGGCCGCCAGATCAGCCTATTAATGTATTACAAGTTCGCTTACCCACTAACTTCAAGGCTGCGCGCTTCGAGTCAGAGGTTCATACCCAAATGTTACGTCAAATCGCCGCTGATATCGAGGCAGTGCGCTTTGATACAGGTTCCGAAGTAATTGAGTTGCCAGTGAAATTAAAAGTATTTGACTCAGTCTTTGTGCCACTAGCAAAATGGAGCATGTTATTAGCAGGTAATTATCGCTGCGTTGGCGCTAATGGCATGCGGCCAATTAAAGAGGCAATTCATGATGATCTTGGGCTATCAAAAAATATTTATAACTGGGCTCGGCAACTTTGCCTATTATTGGGGGCAAGCGAGACAGATTTAGTGCCCTTTGAAAAATATGCGAATGCAGCGCTTAGTTTAGGTAGCCCTTCATCGGCGGCACGGGCTTTATTTGCGGGAGCAAAAAATATTGAACGGGTTGATTTGCTAATGCAAACGATCGCCGCCAAACAGGGCATGCAATCAGAGGCAGTTAATCAGATTGTGAACTTAGTGAATCAGCAATTAGAAAAAAATCGGGCTTTACCGGTGGTGGCTTAGCAACTAGTATTACCAAGACTAATCGTCTGCCAGATCGTCGTCTGGCGACGGTTTCTTTTGCGTATTTAATTTGTTTGGAATGCCGTTAACTAAGATTGCTTTAGTGACCCAAGCCGATTGATTTTTATCGGTTTCAATAATTTCTTTTAAATGAGCACAATCGCTACGATGGCTACAGGCGGCAAAACTATCGTTAGCTTTATGGGTTGTAAATTCTGAGCATAATTTTTGATACCAAACACCATCTAATGGACAAGAATCTTTTTTCATTCGCTAATCCTTTGTAGTAAATTCACCTGAATTTAGTGTTTAGTCCGTCAGCCTCGTTTTTTAGTTCGGACAAGGACTAGGATAGGGTCAATGTCATTTTTTATTTTGATGCAGATCAAGACCGAGAGCACTAAATGGATTCTGGGCAAAGTGGATCCAATAATTAGAAATTCACCAAAAAGGTGCTTTTTTCTGCATTTTTCTACCCAGTTCTGTTCTAATGAAAAGGTTAATTTTGTTGGGCTTTTGCTGGTATTGCTGCTTTATTCCACTTCTCCATTCTTTTTCTTATAAGGATTAAAAAATGAAACGACGCGACTTTTTAGGAAAAGCCTCAGTAGGGGCTGCTGCAGGTATTTTGGCTGCTCCAGCCATTGCCCAATCCATGCCAGAGGTAAAGTGGCGCTGCGCATCTAGCTTTCCAAAAAGTTTAGATACGATTTATGGTGGTATTGACGTGATTGCAAAGCGGGTAGCTGCGCTAACAGAGGGTAAATTTCAAATTCGTCCTTTTGGGGCTGGTGAAATTGTGCCTGCGTTTGGTACGGTTGACGCAGTGCAGCAGGGCACGGTTGAATGTACCCATACCGCAGGCTATTATTTTGTTGGTAAGAATAAGACTTTTGCGTTTGATACTACTGTGCCATTTGGCATGAACCAACGGCAGCAAAATGCCTGGATGTATTGGGGCGGTGGCTTAAAATTACAACGTGAATTTCTTAGCAGTTACAACATTATTTCATTTCCAGCGGGCAATACTGGAACCCAAATGGGTGGTTGGTTTCGTAAACCCGTTAATACCGTAGCCGACTTAAAGGGACTGAAGATTCGAATTGCGGGTCTTGGTGGCGAAGTGATGGCACGACTTGGGGCAATTCCCCAGCAAATCGCTGGTGGAGATATTTACCCTGCGTTAGAAAAGGGCGTGATTGATGCGGCCGAATGGGTTGGGCCTTACGATGATGAAAAGCTAGGTTTTTATAAAATTGCGCCGAATTATTACTATCCCGGCTGGTGGGAAGCTTGTTCAATGTACTCGCTTTATGTCAACATCAAAGAATGGGAAAAATTGCCCAAAATGTATCAGGCTGCGCTCGAGGCCGCCTGTTATGAGGCGAATGCAGACATGATGGCTGAGTATGACTTTAAAAATCCCCCAGCCTTACAACGTCTACTAAAAAATGGCGTTAAATTATTTGCTTATTCAAATGACATTATGAAAGCGGCGCAAAAAGCCTCATTTGAAATGTTTGAAGAAGAGGCTGCAAAAAATCCCTCCTTCAAGAAAATATATGAACCTTGGAAAAAATTCCGTGCCGAACAATTGCTTTGGAATCGGGTCGCAGAAAATACCTTAGCATCATTTAATTTTGCTAATCCAGTTAATTAAGCGCTAGATTGAATGCTTAAGCAGTTGTTGCGCCTCGCTGGATTTGTTGATCGGTTAAATGATCGCTTTGGCGTTTTGGCAAGCTGGCTAGTGCTGATATCAGTGCTGGTCAGCGCCGGCAATGCTTTAGTGCGCTATGGCTTTAATGTTAGCTCTAATGGTTGGTTAGAAGTCCAGTGGTATATGTTCATTGGCATGGTGATGTTCGGTGCCGCTACCACCTTAAGGCTTAACGAGCACGTCAGGGTCGACGTTTTATATGCCCTGTATCCAAACCGAGCGCGGCTTTGGTTGGATTTCTTTGGCGGTATTTTTTTCCTCTTGCCAATGACGACGATTATTGGGTGGTATTCGTGGGATTTGCTCTATAACTCGATTTTAGTAACTGAAATGTCTAATAATTCGGGCGGCTTGTTACGTTGGCCGGCGCGGGCAATGATTACCTTGGGCTTTTTCTTGCTAACGTTACAAGGTTTATCAGAAATTATTAAGCGGTATGCCGCTTTGCAAGGCCTAATTAAAATCGATCCTCGCTATGAGAGGCCACTGCAATGATTGCTCATGAGGTAATGGCGCCATTGATGTTTGGCGGCCTAATTGTTTTTTTACTGATTGGCTATCCCGCAGCTTTTTCTTTGGGCGCAGTAGGCTTATTTTTTGCTTTCATTGGCATTCAGTTAGACTTTTTTCAGCCAACTTTTTTACAAGCCTTACCTGATCGTGTTTTCGGCATTCTTTCTAATGACTTACTGCTATCGATTCCATTTTTTACTTTCATGGGGGCGATACTAGAACGCTGTCGCTTGGCTGAAGATTTATTAGAAGGATTAGGTCAATTATTTGGCCCAATTCGTGGTGGTCTGGCTTATGCAGTGATTATTGTTGGCGCAGTGTTGGGGGCAATTACTGGCACAGTTGCGGCCTCAGTTATTGCCATGGGATTAATTTCCTTGCCCATCATGCTACGGTATGGGTATAACCCTCGCGTCGCTACTGGAGTGATCGCTGCTTCTGGCACCATTACTCAATTAATCCCGCCTTCCTTAGTATTAATTATTCTTGCCGATCAATTGGGCAAATCTGTGGGTGATATGTATGCGGGAGCAATTGGTCCATCGATTATTCAAATTATCTTATTTTGTTTATTTATATTTTTCCTTTCTGTCTTTCGCCCCCAAGATGTACCTGCACTTCCCATAGATGCCCGCCCGCCAATTGACTGGAAACTGATTAAGCGAATCATGTGGGGGGTTATTCCCTCCTTAGCCTTAATTTTCTTGGTTTTAGGTACGATTTTGATGGGTTTAGCGACGCCGACAGAGGGTGGGGCAATGGGTGCGGTTGGCGCCTTGGTATTGGCTGCCATGAATAAGCGTTTACAAAAAGATTTAGTGTGGCAAGCTATGACATCGACTATGCGCATTAATGCGATGGTGATGTTTATCTTAATTGGTTCAACTGTTTTCGGTCTTGTTTTTCGTGGGGTCGATGGTGATTTATGGATCGAACATCTTTTATCAAATTTACCTGGTGGGCAAATTGGCTTCTTAATTGCGGTTAACCTCTTTGTATTTTTTCTCGCCTTCTTCCTCGATTATTTCGAAATTGCTTTCATTATCATTCCCTTATTGGCGCCAGTAGCAGACAAATTAGGCATTGATTTAATCTGGTTTGGCGTCTTGTTGGGGGCAAATATGCAAACCTCCTTCATGCATCCGCCTTTCGGTTTCGCTTTATTTTATTTACGAGGGGTAGCTTCAAAAGAGGTAAAAAGTTCAGATATTTATTGGGGCGCTTTACCTTGGGTAGGATTGCAATTAATTTTGGTTGCCATTCTGATTTTTTTCCCAGAAGTGGTTACCTATTTTGTTGATAAGCCTACGGTGGCAGTTGAGAGCGGTGATGCATTGATTGATCCCTTTGCAAATGCTGTGCCAGCGGCACCCGTCGTAGATTCCAGCGCAGATATTGAACGGCAGCTCCGGGGTTTGAAGTAAACAGATAAAGAGTTAACTTATGCAAGCTAAATGGGGTATGCAAGGAATGGCTGTTGCACCGCATTCCTTGGCAGCAGAATCGGCTTTAGCGGTATTAAAGGAAGGTGGCAATGCGCTTGAAGCAATGGTTGCAGCTGCAGCAACCATTGCCGTGGTTTATCCGCATATGAATTCGATTGGGGGCGACTCTTTTTGGCTTATTCATGCTCCTGGTAAAGCCATCGGTGGTATCGATGCTTGTGGCGCTGCCGCGAGCCTAGCTTCAAGGCAATGGTATTTCGATCAAGGCATTACAGAGGCGATTCCATTTCGCGGCCCATTAGCAGCGAACACAGTGGCTGGTACGATTTCTGGATGGGGTGCTGCGCAGCGATTATCACAAAAGTACCTGGGGGGAAAATTACCGTTAACTCGCCTTTTAGCTGACGGTATTTATTATGCTGAAAACGGAATTCCTGTAACGCATAGTCAATCGAGTCTAACGGCCAAGAAGCTTAAAGAGTTAGAACCTCAGCCAGGTTTTGCAGAAACCTTTTTGGTGGCTGGCCAAAACCCAAAGACTGGCAGCATTTTTAAGCAGGCCCGTCTAGCAAAGACGCTGCACAGAATTGCACAATATGGCACTGAAGAGTATTACCGCGGCGCTCTTGCTAACGTCATCGCTCAAGAGTTACAAACTCTGGGTAGCCCAATTCGGCTTTCAGATTTGCATCGGCACGAAGCCAAGTTAATAGATCCATTGCGATTGACGCATAGCTTGGGCAGTGTGTACAACATGACACCACCCACTCAAGGCGTTGTTTCACTGATGATTTTGGGAATTCTTGATCGTTTAGATTTACAGCGTTTCAAACTAGATAGCGCTGAGTATGTGCATCTTTGCGTTGAAGCAACCAAGCAAGCTTTTAAAATTCGTGATCAATTTATTACTGATCCTGCTTATATGCATTGCGATTCCCAAGATTTTTTAAAACCTGCATTTTTGCAAAAACTCGCGGATGCAATTGATCTCAATAAAGCATTGCCCTGGGGGCAGGGCAAAGGTCCGGCTGATACCATTTGGATGGGCGTTGTGGATAAACAAGGTTGTGCTGTTTCTTTTATTCAGAGTATTTATCACGAGTTTGGTGCTGGCATTGTATTACCAACCTCAGGAATTAATTGGCAAAACCGTGGTTGTAGTTTTTCGTTAAATCCTGCTTCACTAAATGCCTTAGAGCCTTTACGTAAACCCTTCCATACTTTAAATCCTGCTTTAGCACTTTTTAAGGATGGTCGTACCATGGTTTATGGCACGATGGGGGGAGATGGACAGCCACAAACCCAATGTGCAGTCTTTACTCGAACAGCAGTTTATGGTCTAGATCCACAAGCTGCGATTAGTCGGCCACGTTGGTTATTGGGAAGAACATGGGGTCAAACTAGCGATAGCCTGAAGCTGGAGTCACGCTTTGATTCACAAGTCATTAGCGACCTTGCTGCTCTTGGTCATGAAATTGAGCTACTCAATGATTTTGATGAAACTGTAGGACATGCTGGCTGCATTATGCGCGAACCCTCAGGTGTATTACGAGGGGGCTGGGATCCTCGCAGTGATGGCGGGGTCGCAGCCTATTAAGCAAGCATTTAGATTTTGTATTAAAGTGTTTATTAGCGATTAAATTATCAACAATTTGGTTATTAAAAATACTCAGGAGACCATTCATGCAAAAATTAGATCAAAATCAGAATTCTTTGAGAACGCTTGCCTTAGCCTTGGGGATTGTTGGCCTTATCTCGCTTAGTGCATGTCAGTCTATGAAGCATGGCAATGGACAACAGGCTTCTGCCAAATTAGAACCACGTTCAGGCTCAACTACAACTGGCGAAGTCCTATTTATTTGGCAGGGTCATGATGTTTTGGTTACGGGTAAATTTGCTGGACTTAAACCCAATGCTGAGCAAGGTTTTCATGTGCATGAGAAAGGAGATTGCTCTGCGCCTGATGCGACTAGTGCTGGCGGCCATTTCAATCCTGATACCAAAGACCACGGTATGCCAAATAGCAATATGAGCCATGCAGGTGATATGCCAAATATCAAATCAGATGCCAATGGAAATGCCACTTATTCTGCTAAGTTAACCGGGTTTTCAGTTGATAACAGCGCAACCGGAATTTTAGGTCGTTCTGTAGTAGTGCATCGCGATCCTGATGACTATAAATCTCAGCCAGCTGGAAATTCTGGTCCGCGGATTGCTTGTGGATTAATCAAGTAAATTTTTATCAATTACATAGCTGTCATTAAGGGATGACAGCTATGGGCAACTAGATTTTAAATGTGAGCCGTGTTTAGAATTGCGCTCTTATGCTATTCTGATTTATAAGATTATAAATTGGAGGCAAAAATTTATAGCAAAGTGAAGCAACTTGCTCTTTTATTGAGCCCTTGGCTTATCCTATTGGCCCTATGGCAGATCATTATCTCGGCTAGCTTGGTAGATCGCTCACTCATGCCCAGCCCGCCTGAAGTGGCTGCTAAATTTTACGACTTATTAAAGAATGGTCGCTTACTTGGCGATATTATTATGTCGACCCAGCGGGTTTTTTTGGGGGTAGTAAGCGGCATTGCTTTAGCGGTGCCGGTAGGATTTTTAATTGGCTGGTATAAAGACGTCCGCACTTTTCTAGATCCGGTTATTAATTTTTTTCGCGCGTTGCCCCCAATCGCCCTAATTCCTTTAGTGGTTGTTTACTTTGGCATTGACGAGCCTGCCAAAATTATTATCTTATTTTATGCATCATTTTTTGCAGGCGTTATTGTGATGTATGAGGGTGTTGCACAGATTAGCCCAATTTATATTAAGGTAGCCCATACACTTGGAGCAACCGACTGGGAGATATTTACGCGTGTAATTGTGCCGCTGACAATGCCGCATATTTTGACTGCACTGCGAGTGGCATTAGGAGTCGCCTGGGCTACTTTAGTTGCATCTGAATTGGTCGCTGCACAAAAGGGGTTAGGGGCACTCATTCAAAGTGCCGGATCATTTTTTCAGCTTGACGTTATTTATGTTGGCATTATTGCAATTGGGTGTGTGGCTTTAACTATGGACCTAATCTTAAGGTCGTTGACTAAGCGATTAATTCAATGGCAAGATAGGGTGGAAGCGCAATGAGTCAGGATCGCATTCGCTTTGAAAAAGCGACAGTTGATTTTAAAGTTGACAAGGGTTTGCTACGGGTTATTGATGACATCTCTTTCTCAATCTCGGATGGTGAATTTATTTCTATAGTAGGTCCATCGGGTTGCGGTAAGACCACTTTAATGAATATTATTGCTGGGTTTGTGAAGCCGACATCAGGAACGGTAAAACTTGATGGCGTTGAAATTAATGGTCCTTCTCAGAACCGTGGAGTTATTTTCCAAGAGTACGGAATTTTCCCATGGCTTACTGTTGAAAAAAATATCCTCTTTGGCTTAACTCTACGAAATAGTAAAGTGCCCAAAGATCGACATCAAGAAATATGCAGCCGATACCTGCAGTTGATGGGCTTAACCGATTTTGCTTTAGCTTATCCCCGCACTCTTTCAGGAGGCATGCGACAGCGTTTGGCGATTGCCCGTGCCTATGCTACGAATCCAGAATTTCTGTTAATGGATGAACCCTTTGGCGCCTTAGATGCTCAAACCCGAGCCAAAATGCAAGACTTACTACTTGAGGTTTTGCAGCATGAGCGTAAAACGGTTTTATTAATTACGCACTCTGTAGATGAGGCAATTTATTTATCATCTAAAATTATTGTAGTAACTGCTCGTCCCGCTAAAATTAAAGAGGTGATAGAAATTCCATTTCCTTATCCGCGCCATGAGTCAATTCATGATGACCCCCAATTCATTTCTCTTAAGTCGCGCCTGAGAGATTTGGTTATGAAAGAATATGAGGCGCAACAAAAACTTTCTAGCAATTAGACTAGAAGCCTTTATTAATAGGAGATTATGGTGAAAAAAAATAATTCTGAATTTAATCGTCGTCAATTTATAGTTGGTGCTGCATCTGCATCTGCATTAGCAATTACTGGTTTTCCGGCTATTGCCCAATCAAAGGTGAAGTTAAAAGTTGGCTATGTTGATACCCTTGCAGTCACAGGTCAACTATGGACTGGTGTGCATCGTGGACAGTGGGCCAAGGAGGGAATTGAATTTGATCCCTATAAATTTAATACTGGTTTAGATTTATTTAATGCCATGATTGGCGGAAGTCTAGATATGCTGAGTACGGGGGCGGTTATTTCTAATTTCCCAGCTCGTGGACAAGGTAAGGCGTTCATTATTAACAATATTGAATTTGCTACTGCTCAGCTTTGGGTTCGGCAAGATCAAGGCATTAAAGATTGGGCTGACCTAAAAGGTAAAAAAATAGCGACCACCATTGGAACTACGGCCCATGTATTTTTAGATGCCGCTTTGCGCGCTAATGGCCTTGATCCTGCTAAAGATGTAGAGATTGTTAATCAAGGGATGCCAGTAGCTGTAACCTCATTTATTTCTGGCGCTGTTCCAGCTGTTGCTTTGTGGGTGCCATTCAATGTCTTGGTACGAGATAAAGTACCTTCAGCCAAAATGTTAGTTGATGCCTCAGCCTATTATCCGAAATCAGCGATTCTTGGTGGATGGGCAGTGCGGGCAGATTATTTGGAAAAAAATCGTGCAATTTGTGCTAGTGTAATTAAAGGCTGGGCGGCTGCAAATGATGATTTGATTAAAAACTCTGAAGAAATTCTGCCCATTATTCAAAAAGCAAACTATAGCCAGGTGCCTCTTGCCGATCTACAAGCGCAGTTTAAGGCCTCTAAATACAATACTGCTGCCGAGTGGAAGAAACTGATTGAAAATGGTACTGCTATAGGCTGGTTACAACAAGTAACTGACTTTTATGCCAGAGCTGGGAATATTCAAAATCCTATTCCTGCTAAAACCTATTTTGAATCAAAACTTTTTACGGATAATGTCAAAGGCTAACGCGCCCTCCCAGACCTGGGACTATATTATTGTTGGTGCCGGGTCTGCAGGATGTTTGCTGGCAAATCGTTTAATTCGTGCTGGTTTTTCTGTTCTTTTAACCGAGGCGGGTAAGCAAGATAAAGGCTTTTGGCTGCATTTACCGGTAGGGTATTTTAAGACTATTTTTGATGAACGTTACTCACGATTATTTACGGTTGAACCACAATTAGAAACTGGTAACCGAAAATTAATTTGGCCTCGCGGTAGGGTATTGGGTGGATCAAGTTCTATAAATGGGTTGATTTATATTCGTGGCCAGCACGCTGATTATGACGACTGGGAGCGTGCGGGGGCAACTGGCTGGGGGTATGAGAGTGTATTGCCATTTTTCAAGCGCTCTGAGCGTTATTCGGGAGAAGAGAGTTATTTTCATGGTCAGAGTGGTGAGCTTGGAGTTTCTAATTTAAAAAATGATGACCCCTCTTGCCATGCTTGGCTAGAGGCGGCACATGAGTATGGATTGCCATTGAACACAGACTTTAATGGCGAGACCGATTATGGGGTAGGCAAATATCAACTTAGTATTCGGGGGCGCTGGCGTTCAAGCGCCGCAGAAGCTTTTTTACGACCAGTTGAAGGCGACAATAGATTAACTGTGCTAATTAATACCATGGTATCAAAAGTCATTATTGACAATAATCAAGCCATTGGTATCGAATGCATTAGTAATGGATTGATTCACCGCTATTATTGTAATGCTGAAGTAATTTTAAGCGGCGGTGCTTTACAAAGCCCGCAAATTTTGCAGCTTTCGGGAGTCGGCCCAGCAAATTTGTTGCGTCAACATAAAATTCCGATTATTTATGACTCTCCTGAGGTTGGTAAAAATTTACAAGACCATTACCAAGCACGGACAATTGTTCAGTTAAAAAATAAAATTTCCCTTAACAATCAAGTACGTAATCCTTTTGGTTTAGCAAAAATGGGTTTTGAGTGGTTATTGATGCAGAAGGGGCCTTTAACAGTAGGTGCAGGGCAAGTTGGCGGTTTTGCAAAAACAGTCCACGCTAAAGATGATCGTGCTGATATTCAATTTAATGTGATGCCATTATCGGTAGATAAGCCTGGCGATCCTTTGCATCAGTACGCGGGTTTTACTGTTTCGGTCTGTCAATGTAGACCACAATCAAGGGGAGAATTACAGATTCAATCGACCAATCCTTTTGAACAAGCAAAAATTACCTCAAACTACTTAACTGCTGACGTAGATATCAAAACTTTAGTGGCTGGCCTAGAAATGAGTCGTGAAATTTATCGACAGAAAAGTTTTTGTAATCTCTGGCAAGAGGAGAAGTTACCTGGACAATTGCCCTTAGAAAGTTTTGCTCGAAATAATGGCGGAACCGTTTTTCATCCTACTAGTACATGCCGAATGGGATCTGATTTTTCTGCAGTTCTTGACCCTCAGTTACGTGTCAATGGCGTTAATAATTTAAGGGTTATTGATGCATCCGCTATGCCGACTGTTATTTCTGCTAATACGAATGCCGCCACGATTATGATTGCCGAAAAGGGTGCAGCATTAATGTTGGCTAGACGCTAAGTTTTATAGATTAATCTTGGGGAGACATCAATGAATATAAAAATAAAAAAGTACTCTTATTTATTACTTTATATAATTTTTTTGCTTGCTACTAGCAATCTTTATGCCCAGTCAGATTATCCTAATCGTCCAGTCAAGATGATTGTTGGATTTCCCGCAGGTGGTGCTGTTGATGGAGCGGGAAGAATGATGGCCCAAATTTTACAAAAGGCGTTTAATCAAACTTTTATCATTGAAAATCGCCCTGGTGTAGGCGGGATGCTGGCAATGCAAGAGGTTGCAAGGGCAGCGCCAGATGGCTATACGCTTGCAGTGGGTTCAGCAGGCCCGTTAACAGTAAGTCCCTCCATCTTTAAAAAAGCGAATTTTGATCCTCGCCAATCCTTGGCGCCTATTATTTGGTTTGTTAATAATCCAGGCATTGTAGTAATTCGTAAAGATTTACCAGTCAATAATATTGCCGAGTTAGTTAAGTTATCTAAAACTAAAGAATTGAATATGGCTTCTGCTGGTACTGGTAGCGTATTACATTTAATGGGGGAATACTTTCAAGAACGCATGGGAGTCAAATGGGTACACGTTCCATATAAAGGCAGCGGCCCAGCATTAACTGATATGGTTGCCGGCAGAACCGATGTAGCCTTAGAGCTTGTTCCTTCGGCAGCACCCTTTGTCAAATCGGGGCAGTTACGGGCATTGGCGATTACTTCAAGCAAACGTTTAAATGTTTTACCTGATATTCCTACTTTGGCAGAACTTGGCTATAGTGGCTTAGACATGGGGTCGTGGATGGCGCTATTAGCGCCTAAAGGAACTTCCCCTGAGATTATTAATAAATTAAATCAAGCGCTAAACGAAGCGATGAAAAACTCCGAACTTATTCAAAAGGTGAACGCTGGTGGGGGCGAACTAGTTGGCGGTACCCCTCAAGACCTGACTAATCAAATGAATAAAGAGATTCCCCGTTGGGCAACAATTATTGAGCGATTGAATATACAACCCGATTAGCGCCATTTTATTCTTTGAGGAAAATTGATGACAAAGCAAGAAATTTCAACAACTAATATTAAAAAACCAGGTGGACATTTCTCTCAGGCAACAGTAGTAGAGGCTAAAGGTAAATTAGTCTTTATCTCTGGCATGACCGCGCATAAACCCGATGGCACTATTTCGGGAATTGGCGATATGGAGGCGCAAACCCGCCAGGTTTGTGAGAATGTAAAGAATGCGGTTGAGGCAGCCGGCGGGACGATGGCAGATATATGTCGGGTTGATGTTTATGTGATTGGGATGCATCATTTTGATGTGATTCATAAAGTACGTCGCGAGTACTTTAAAGCGCCATTACCTGCATCTACGATGGTTGAAATATCGCGCTTTGTTTCCCCCGATTACTTAATCGAAATGAATGCAATTGCAGTAATTCAATAAAGATTTTTTTGAAAGGCTTCTATGTATTTTTGTACCTTTAAAGCAAAAGGTGTTCCGCAATTAGGAATGGCTCAAAATTCACGGTTACAGGCGCTGGTAAATTTAACAGAAATTTGGCCTAAAACTTTAGCGCCAAGCAATGTTGGTGAATTAATTACTAGCGGTGATGCGGGTCTTGCAATTGCTGCGAAATTACATCAGTCTGCGACGAAATGGCTTGATGTGCAAGATTTGCAATGGTTAGCCCCTATACCAACCCCCCATAAAAATATTTTTTGCGTTGGCCGGAACTACCGCGAGCACATCATTGAAGGCAATATCGCGCAGGGTCGCGAACCTAATTTATTTCCTGAATTTATTGAATTGTTTACTAAGGCGCCAACGGCTGTAATTGGGCATGGCGCAACAATACCGCTACATGCTGGCTTAACTGCTATGCTGGATTATGAGGCTGAGTTAGCCATTGTGATTGGGCGGGGCGGGGTAAATATTGCTGAAGATAGGGCCAACGACGCTATATTTGGATATACTATTTTGAATGATGTTACTGGCCGTGAAATTCAGCGGCGGCACGGACAATGGTTTAAGGGCAAGAGTCTAGATGGTAGTTGTCCAATTGGCCCCTGGGTTGCTCATAAGTCTGCCATTGCCGACCCGCATCAATTGGCAATTTCCTTAAAAGTAAATGGCGAGCAGAGACAAAATGGGAATACTTCAACAATGATTTTTACCATTCCGCGAATTATTGCTGAATTATCAGCTGGCCTTACTCTTGAGCCCGGAGACATTATTGCGACCGGCACGCCTTCAGGAGTGGGTTATGCGATGAAGCCGCCACGTCCTTTGAAAACTGGAGATGTTATTACTATCGAAATTGAGGGGCTTGGTAAGTTGGAAAATACGGTGGGCAATTAAGTAACTGCTATGTTCCACTTTGCCCAAAAAAGAGCCTTGGCCCATTGGGTGGCAAAAAGAGTTGCTGATAAAAAATCGGTTTCGATCGCTGGCCACTCGCCATAATCTCAACTAGCACCCCTTTGGTATTTTTTGCTTGGCCCAAGAGTTGATTGATCGTGCTTGGCAAGGCAATGCATTGAATCGTCCGGTCAATTTTTTCAAGGTAAATTTGATAATGATCTTGAATTAATCCGGCAAAATTAGCGCTATTTAATTCTTTCAATGGAGTTTTAGCAATAATTGGAAATTGTTCTGGATCAAGAAAGTATTTGCTATAAAAAGTATATTCCCCGGCCTGAATAACGCGATTGATTTGGAGTAATTGAACGTTTATTTTCCCTGCCGTTAACCAATGGGCCCATGATTCTGTAGAGCGGATTAATTTCCTCTTCACTACTTGGGTCGACATGGGCACAAATTCTGCACTGTCTTTTTCAAGAAAGCGAAAGATCCAGGGCCCACCGATACGTTTTTCAATTGGAATAACAAAGGTGCCCAATCCACGCTTGCGCTGTAAAAATCCCTCGCGAGTGAGGCTGCCAATAGCTTTTTGAATTGTTCCAAGACTAAATGGAGTAGATTTTGAAAGCTCTAACTCGGTAGGTAGCTTGACCCCACATTTCCAATACCCATCTTGAATGGCTGCCAAGATGGATTCACGTAAAACTTCATATTTCCTCACGTTAACCCTATGTTGAGGCTTATATTTTTTATAAAAAAGGGCTTCGCTCATTTGTTAATTGTGGTTATAGGACCGTAGTGCTTACTATCTTACGCTGCGCCTTAGAATTTTGCGCTGCACAAGTTAATATATAGTAAGTCTTGACAAATTTCCCAACTCTCAATAATCTAACTAAGCTTTATTGTTAAAAATTAAAAAATATAGTCGATTAAATCGCACTTAGGAGATAAAAATGCGTGGGGCGGTAGTTTGCTCTCATCAAATTGCTGCAGATGCGGGTGCTAAAACGATGGAGCATGGCGGCAATGCTATCGATGCAACTGTTGCAGTTGCTATGGCTTTAGCTGTGCTTGATCCTGCAAATTGCGGAATAGGTGGGTATGGCGGCTTTATGGTGATTCAAAAAACGCCCCATGAAATCCCTATAACCATTGATTTCAATGCTACGGTAGCCAATGAATTCAATCCAGCATTACTGACGTCTAATAAAATCGGCGTAAATTATTTTGGTAGCGCTGCTTCAGTCTCTACCCCCTTAGTGTTAAGTGGCTTGCTTAAGGCTCACCAAGAATTTGGGTCACAAGACTTTGCGCCATTACTAAACACGGCTATTGCTGCGGCGCAGGAGGGCTTCATTGTCGGTCAGAATTTACAAATGGCCTTAAGCTGGGCTGCAGCACGTGCGGACCAGTTTCCAGACAACTTTAAGGCCATTTTTGCCCCTGATGGCAAATGGTTGCAGGTTGGTGATCGCCTTATTCAGGCAGAGCTCGCAAATACACTCACTCACATTCAAGCGGATCCCGTTGGATTTTTTTATCAAGGTGAGTTTGCCGCTGCTACTAGCCAATTTTTATTAGAACATGGCGGCTGGTTAAGTAAAGAAAACTTTAATCAGCAGCAGGCCAAGCTTGATGTTGGTAATCCAGTAGCATTTCACGGGTCAACTATTTATGGCCCAAACCCCTTAACTTCTGGTTTTGGAATCGTCCAAGATGCGCTGCAACAATTGTCGAATATAGGACTACAAGAACTGCAGGCAGAAAAAAATTATATTGCTCTAGTTGCAGATGCTTTGCGGATAGGCTGGAGAAATAAAAGAGAGGCTTTTGCAGTTACTAAGGCAGCAGAGCAGCATACAACTCATTTTTGTATCAGCGATACCAAGGGTATGACAGTTTCTTGTACTTTTACACAGGGACCATTATGGTTTGGATCTGGCCTAATAACTCCAGGAACGGGGGTAGTTTTAAATTGCGCTGGCAATTTATTCCGCCAGTCGCGCGCTTCTGGGAAATGGCTTTGTGTGACCAATCTCTCACCTAATGTAATGCTAAAGAAAAATGGCGATCAAATTGCTTCGGGTTCTCCGGGCGGACCTCGCATACCAGCAATTATCTTACAAATTATTTTAGAAATGAGCTCTAAAACTGGCAATCTACAACAAGCAATTAACCGTCTGCGTGTCTCGGTTACGCCAAATGGCGAATTAGAGCTAGAGGATGAAGTGCTAGCTAAGCGTTATCAGGGGTTGAAAATTCATGCTGCAGAATATTTTGGGCCAACCTCAGCTTTGTTGAGAGCGCCAAATGGCGATTTACATATTGGTACTGATGATCGCTTTGAGAAGGGCGTAGCGTGGGTATAAGCCAACATAATCTTGAATAAAGGAATGGTTGTGGATAAATCCGTAGGCATTATTGATACAACTTTACGCGATGCTCACCAATGCTTATGGGCAACACGCATGACGACCGCCCATATGCTGCCAATCGCAGAACAAATTGATCAGGCTGGCTTTGATCAAATTGATTTGGCAGGAACCATCCAGTTTGATGTTTGTGTGCGCTACTTAAAAGAAGACCCGTGGGAACGCGTTCGACTGATGCGTAAGCTAATTAAAAAAACGCCACTGCGGACATTGGTACGCAGTAAAAATATTGCCTCATTTGACTTTGTTCCCGACGATATTATTGAGCTCTGGGTAGAGCGCTTAGTTGCCAACGGCTTTAGGGTGGTTGGTGCTTTTGATGGCCTCAATGACGTTGCCAATATGTTAGCCACCACGCGGGTATCAAAAGCCTTGGGGGTTTATACATTTGGCGCGCTTTCGTACAGTTTAAGCCCAGTTCATACTGATGAGCTATACGTTGAAACTGCTAAGCAATTAATTGCCAGTGGTACGGTTGATGCCATTATGCTCAAGGATGCTGGCGGTTTATTAACGGTTGATCGTATTCGCACTTTAGTTCCTGCGCTTAAAAAAGTAATGGGTACAGTACCCCTCGAAATTCATGGACATTGCTTAACAGGTATTGCCCCATTAATGTATTTAGAGGCCGTCAAGCTTGGCGCCGATCAGTTGCATACTTCGATCGCGCCGCTAGCAAATGGCGCTGCACAGCCTGCTACACAAAGTGTTGCTAAAAATTTAAGGCTAGACGGCTATCGCCTATCAATTAATGATGAGGTAATTGATGAAATTGGCGCCCATTTTCAGCGCATTGCTGAACTTGAAGATAAGCCTGTTGGGCAGATTTTGGAATATAACGCTTTTCACTATCAGCATCAAATACCTGGCGGCATGCTGAGTAATTTTCGCTCTCAATTAGACCAGGCTGGCATTGCAGATAAATTTGATGCACTTCTAGATGAGTGTGCTAGGGTCAGACAAGAGCTCGGCTACCCAATTATGATTACACCGTTTGCGCAATTTGTGGGTACCCAGGCGGTATTAAATGTCTTGCATGGCGAGCGTTATCGCGTTGTGCCTAATGAAATTAAAAAATATGCTTTAGGGTATTACGGTAAATTATTAGCACCAGTCGAGCCAAGCGTTTTGGATCGGATCATAGAGAATGGCTCTAAACAAATCGGTTTAAACCCCACGCCGCGCGAACCAGGCGTGAAGGCATTAAGAAAGAAATATCCGCACGCCAGTGATGATGAGCGCTTATTGCGCTATATGTTTGCTGGATCGCAAGTTGATGATATGTTAGCAGCGGGCGCAATGAAAACTGAATATGTTTTTGAGCACTCGGTTGTTTCGTTAATTAAAGAATTGAGTCGGCGACCTAAGACAAGTCGGATACATGTATCTAAACCTGGCCTGAATATTGAAATTGCTGGGTACTAATGATTCCAAATTTAAAACAAGGAGATAGTGGTGTCTGAGCGCAATTTAAATTATCAGGATTTGATGGAGATCATTCGCTTAGTAGAGGATTCACCACAATTTTCGGAGTTTAGTCTACAGTATGGCGATATTAAAATTGATTTACGAAAAAATTCTGCCAATTCACAGACCCGGTCTTTTCAACGCTCTGGCATCGTAGGGCAGGCCTCTGCGCCCGCGCAAAGTGCTGTAGTAAGCGCCGAAGTAAGTGCTGCACCACAAACGGTCGTCAGTAAAAAAATGATGGTGGCGCCTTCTGGTTTGGTTGGTATTAAGGCGCCAATGGTTGGTAGCTTTTATCGCTCTCCGGAACCAGGTGCTCCCCCATTTATTGAGATTGGCGCTAAGGTCGGAATCGATTCAGTAGTGTGCATTATTGAGGTAATGAAGTTGATGAATTCATTACCGGCTGGTGTTGATGGGGTGGTAAGTGAAATTTTGGTTGGTGATGGTGAGCCAGTTGAATATGGCCAAATATTGATTTTAATAAAGCCCAATGCGTAAAGCAAAACCCATTAAAAAACTGCTAATCGCTAATCGCGGTGAAATTGCAGTGCGTATTATTCGGGCTTGCCAAGAGCTTGGTATTGAAACTGTGCAGGTGTATTCAGAGGCAGATAGCCAATCACTGCCGGTTTTTATGGCAGATAAATCGATGTGCATAGGCCCTGCTCGGGCTAGTGAGAGTTACTTAAACGTTGAAAAAATTCTCACGGCTGCCTATCTCTTTCGGGTCGATGCAATTCATCCTGGCTATGGGTTTTTATCTGAAAATGCCGATTTTGCAGAGCGTTGCGAGCGCGAGGGCTATATTTTTATTGGCCCAAGTTCAACTTCCATTCGCTTAATGGGCGATAAGGCTACGGCTATTCGCCTGGCAAAAGAGGCCGGTATTCCGACCACGCCAGGTTCAAATGGAATTTTACAAGATGCAAAAGAGGCGGCCAGTATCGCAGACAAAATTGGCTACCCGGTTTTATTAAAGGCAAGTGCAGGAGGTGGGGGAAGAGGCATGCGCATTGTTAATCATGCCGAGCAAGTCGAATCGGCCTATATTGAGGCCTCCCAGGAGGCAAAGTCTGCTTTTGGTGACGGCTCGCTTTATATGGAAAAGTTTCTGACGGGCATACGGCATATAGAGGTACAGGTGCTGGGTGACGGTGAAAATGTTTTGCATCTCGGTGAACGAGATTGTTCTTTGCAGCGCCGCAATCAAAAATTGGTAGAAGAAAGCCCCTCTCCAGTGTTAAGCGAGAAATTGCGCACCGATATTGGTAATGCAGCCATTCAACTTTGCAAACATGTTAATTACCGCAGCGCGGGCACGATTGAGTGCATGCTTGACCCTATTTCAAAGCAATTTTATTTTATGGAAATGAATACCCGGATTCAGGTTGAACATCCAGTAACTGAAATGGTTACTGGTATTGATTTGGTCAAGGCTCAGATACTAATAGCTGCAGGGGAGGGTCTGAGTTTGCAGCAAAAAGATATCCGTTTAACAGGGCATGCAATTGAATGCCGCATTAATGCCGAAAGTGCATCCAATGATTTTCGACCTAATCCGGGCAGGGTTAACGAGTATTTTGCACCCGGTGGTTTTGGTATCAGAATGGATAGTCATTTATTTTCGGGATATGTGATTCCCCCATTTTATGATTCCCTGCTAGGTAAGGTAATTTGCTGGGGCCGTGATCGAGCTGAGGCAATTGCACGTATGCAACGGGCTTTATTAGAAATGCAAGTTGAGGGCGTGGAGACTACGCGTGAATTTCAAAGAAAACTGATTAGCTCTTCTGAATTTATGACAGGTGATGTGCATACTCGTTTTGTTGAAACCAATTTTTTAAACCGGATGGAATAAATTGTTCAGCTCTTTTTTTAGTTCCACTAGTAAAAAAATGAATCCAGGCATTAAGGCTGCCGGGCTTAATGTCCTTGCTTTAGCAGCATTTTTATTGTTATGGCAATTACTAGCGGGTTGGGTTGCTTCACCATTTTTCCCTCCAGTAGATGCTGTGTTCAAGGCATTTAAAAATTTACTTGTAAAAGGTGATACCCAAGGTATCTCACTCGGAGCCCATGCATGGGCGAGTTTATATCGGGTTTTATTGGGCTTTAATCTGGGTGTTTTTTTGGGAGTACCACTTGGCTTGTTGATGGGCCTAAATAAAAGCCTATACAACTCAACCCGCTCGGTCATGGAGCCTTTTCGCTTTATTCCACCCATTGCCTGGATTCCCTTGGCCATTATTTTATTTGCAGGCGATACGCGCTTTGCATTTTTAATTTTTCTTGGCGCTTTTTTTCCGGTTTATACGTCAACCTTAGTGGGAGTTCAGCGGGTTGAACCTTTGCATAAGAAGGTAGTAGCCGTTTATGGCGCCTCGAAGTTTTATACCTTAATGCATGTGGTGGTGCCAACCGTACTTCCAGATATTTTAGGGGGCATGCGAGTGGCGATGGGTGCCGCTTGGCTGACCATTGTTGCAGCTGAATTAGCTGGTGGGATTAATGAGGGCTTGGGACGCATGATGCTGAACTATGCTGAATTATTAAAGATTCCAGAAATTATTGTTGGCATGATTGTGATTGGTGCAATTGGCTTTGTTTTGAATGAATTGCTACTAATGGCTGAGCGTTATTTATTTAAGTGGAGATGGCAGGTTACCCTTTAAGGGCTTATCAAGCTAAATGATGACAAATTTAAACTCCAAACTTCAAGTTGCTATCTCTCACCAGTATGGTAATTTGGTCGTACATGGCGATATTCAATTTTCGGTTAAAGAAAATGAATTTTTGTGTATCTGTGGTCCCAGTGGCTGCGGTAAAACAACCTTACTTGATATTCTTAGCGGCTTATTAAAACCGTCAAAAGGCGACGTATTGTTAGACGGTGAAATCGTCAATCCAAAAAAACATAGTATTTCTTTTGTTTTTCAAGAACCCTCTACCTTGCCGTGGCTAACCGTTTGGGAAAATATTGCCA
Source organism: Polynucleobacter sp. IMCC 30228 (assembly GCF_021395205.1). Taxonomy (GTDB): domain Bacteria; phylum Pseudomonadota; class Gammaproteobacteria; order Burkholderiales; family Burkholderiaceae; genus Polynucleobacter. The sequence continues at coordinate 209,572 of NZ_JAJVCS010000003.1, forward strand.
CAGGCTTAAAAATTAAGAAATTAAAGAAAGCCGAAATAAAACAAAAAGTAGAAGAGGTGATTCGCATTGTTGGGCTTGGTGGGTTCGAGGGTTTTTATCCGCATCAGATTTCTGGCGGCATGAAGCAGCGAGTTTCAATTGCCAGAGCTTTTGCAACGGATGCAGATTTAATCTTAATGGATGAACCATTTGTAAGTCTAGATCAACCGACACGAGAAAGAATGCAGCAAGAGGTTTTGGATATCTGGAAAAATTTGAAACGGACGATTGTTTTTGTTACACATAATTTAGAAGAGGCAGTTTTTTTAGGCGATCGCGTCATTATTCTTTCTGAAAAGCCCACTTCTATTAAGGCTGATTTACCAATCGACTTGCCACGACCACGGAATTTAATGAGCCTTGAATTTACGGAATTAAGAGCCAAGTGCTTTTCTTTTTTGCATCAAAAGTAGGGGTAGATAAAGTAGTTTAAGCAGTTAAAAATCACTTTTTAAACAGGAGATGAGAGATGATTAATACTAATAAAAATCGCAGAAATATTTTAGGTATGGGTGCAGCAGCATCGCTGGGGACCATGCTGCCGATGGGCACGCCGTTATTTGCACAAAGCAAAAAAACAGTTATTAGGCTAGCAGATCAAGCTGGCGCTGAGGTTGACTATGCAGCTATTTGGGTGGCTGAAAATCAAGGCTATTACGATCAAGAGGGCATTCAAATTGATCGGCGCACCTATCCCAATGGCCCAGCATCGTTACTCGATTTAAATAAAAACTTAGACGCTGTAATGTGTGGCTTGGCACCGATCATGCAATATGCTGCAGGCGGCGGACAATTTTCGATGCTTTGTTCGGTCACTAAATACAATGCGCCACTGGTTGGCCATAAACAATTTAAATCTTATGCTGATTTAAATGGCAAAAAGGTAGGAACACCTGGGCTTGGCACAATTCACGATGCCATTTTATTTTATGTTGAAAAAACCCAAAATCTTAAATTCCAAAAGGTGCCTGGTCGCGTTGGTGATATTGCTGCCATGCTTGATCGCGGAGAGGTAGACGCATTTATTGCTTGGGAGCCAGCTTCAGCATTAGCAGTTTCTAAAGCCAAAGATACCCATTACATAGTGCAGTTACCACCCATACCCAATGCGGAGAGTTTGGACTTGGTTTTTCATCCCACCTTTATTAAAGATAATCCTGATGCAGTAGTGCGTTTTTTAAAGGCCACCTTAAAAGGGATGAATTTTATTAAAACTAAACCTAGGGATGAGGTTGCAGAAATTATTGCTAAAAAAATGAATGATCCGACCGCTAAACCCGTGGCGCTAATGGCCTTGAACTCAGTGTTACTTACTGAACCCCGCTTAGATATGCCTTCAACCCGCTTAATTCTGAAAACTATTTCTGAGCAAGGCAAGATTGATCCTGCGCTAGTCGCAAATACGGATGCTTGGGTTGGAAAATACTTAGATTATTCCTTTTTAGATAAAGCGGAAAAATCGCTGAAGGGTTAGGGAATGTTTTTGTACCATCTCTTTTAATTGATCTTTAAATACAGGGGCTTTATCTCAATGGCAAAAACCATCCTAACTTGCGCAGTAACTGGCGGCTTAACAAAGCCAGAGATGACCCCTTATTTGCCTATTACTCCACAACAAATAGCCGATTCTTGTTTGGGGGCTGGCGCTGCTGGAGCTGCTGCCGTGCATATTCATGTGCGCGACCCAGTTTCGGGTAAACAGTCAATGGAATTTGATTTATACGCCAAAGTAGTTGAGTTAATTCGCGCGCAAAACAAAGAGCTTATTATTAATCTAACAACCGGGCCAGGTGGTCGCTTTATTCCTAGTGAAGATGATCCTAAGGTCTTTGCTCCAGGAACTACTTTATGCCATCCCTTAAAGCGCGTAGAGCATATTACCAAGTTAAAGCCTGATATTTGTTCTTTAGATTTTAATACGATGAATGGCGCGACAGATATTGTGATTAATACGCCATTAAATGTGCGCAAAATGGCCAAAGTGATTCGCGATGCTGGAGTTCTTCCTGAATTAGAAATTTTTGATACGGGTGACCTCAATTTAGCTTTGGATTTAATTGCCGATGGCACACTTGATGGCCCTGGTTTATTTAGCTTTGTGTTGGGGGTGAAGTATGGCTTAAACGCTGATCCCGCCACTTTGCTCTATTTACGCGATCAATTGCCTGTTGGGGCTAGATGGTCGGCTTTTGGCATTAGTCGCTTTGAGTTCCCAATTGTGGCGCAATCTTGGTTATATGGGGGCCATACACGGGTTGGCTTAGAGGACAATATTTTTCTCAAGAAGGGTGTGCTTTGTCAAAGTAATGCTGAATTAGTTACTAAAGCAAAACGTATTATTGAAGACCTAGGTGGAGATTTGGCCTCAGCTGCTGAGGCGCGTTCTATGTTGGGCCTCAAAATAGCTTCTTAAGGCTATAAATAGCTAAATTGTTGTAATTTTCACCTAATTTTTGTTTTTTTATAAAAAGTTTGCGTTTACAGCTTTTTTATAATATACTTTAAAACATAATGTAATTTTACATTTTATTAGGAAATAAAATGAGTCAAGTAAAGCAGAGTACTAAACCAGAGCCATATTGGCACCCCCTTTATGCTGGGCTGGCTTTGGGCCTAGTCTTATTAGCTAGTTTTGTCGTCACTGGGCATGGCCTAGGCGCAACTGGGTTTACAACCCGTCTTACAGCATGGATTGGCATGACAACAATGCCGACCATGACTGCAGCTAATGAATACCTTGGCGGCATGGTGGAGGATGGAAACCCGTTAAATGGCTGGATAACTTGGCAGGTTATTGGCTTGGCTATTGGCGCTTTCGCCTCTGCCTGGCTGGCTAATCGATTTAAGCTGCAAACTGATGGTAAACGTTTTTTAGGGGGTAGTAAGCGTCCCTTAACAGCGCTACTGGGTGGGGTCTTAGCTGGTTTTGGGGCACGCATTGCAGCAGGATGTACTAGCGGTCTGGGTTTATCGGGCACAGCAGTATTGGGGCTTGCCGGGTTTGTTTTTTTAGGTACATTTTTTGCTACCGGCTTAGTCATTAGCCGTTTAATGAAAGAAAAGGCATAAATATGAATTCCATCATCTCTGGGCTACTTTTAGGTGCCGCCTTCGGTTTTGTTTTAGAGCGCGCTGGGTTTGGTAGCCCCTGTAAATTAACGGCTCAATTCCGTTTAACTGATTGGTCAGTATTTAAAGTGATGTTTACTGCGATCGTTTTTGCTTCAGTAGGCATTATGTTTTTAGAAAAAATGGGGTATATCGATGCCGCAGATTTATTTGTGCCGCCTGCATTTTTAGGGGCAGCCGCTCTTGGTGGGGCTCTGGTAGGAGCAGGTTTTGCCATTGGCGGATATTGCCCTGGAACTTCCGTGGTTGGCTTTGTTTCTGGCCGCATAGATGCCGGTTTATTTTTAATTGGGTTAATCATTGGTACTTGGATTTTTGCCGATATATTTTCTAGTATTGAGTTTTTGACTTCAGCTGGTGAATACGTAAAAGCATCAACATTACCAGAGGCGTTGCAAGTGTCCGCTGGAGTAATTAATCTTTTTATGATTGCTGCTGCGTTGGCTATTTTTGTACTTGGTACATGGATGGAAAAACAAGTCGGGGGTTCGATTTCTGCTGTAGAAGCTATGAATGCCTGCACAGTAAAGCAGTCTTAATCATTTCAACCATTTAATTGTTTAATAAGGAAAATTATGTCTAAGAAAAATACTATCGCTGCATTAGCTTTGGCTTTAGCGGGCTTGGCTGCTGCACCTGTTGCTTTGTCAGCAGATGCGCCAGATAAAAAACCCGCAAATGCTGAGCAAAAAAATCCTTGTGGACCAGCAAAAAAAGCAGATGCAAATCCCTGTGGGCCCGCCAAAAAGAAGGCTGCCAATCCATGTGGACCAGCTAACCCTTGTGGTCCAAAAAAGCGTAAATCAGCCGATTAATTTTATAGCCTTGATAAAAATTCTTAACTATTTAACTTCACCAGTGAAATAAATGCTCACCCAATCTATTCTTTGTTTAGCTGCACAAGAGTTGCTTAGTGTGCAAACCAAATATGCTAAAAAGGGGCTGACATTAAGCCAAGCAGCATTATGTGGGGCAAAGCAATTTGTCGAATGGCGGCACTATCCTAGCAAGGACTTGGTTGATGGTGAGGGAGGGTGTGAGTTCTATTACCACGCGCATGCTGCTGATGAGATGCAGAAAGGTGAGCACGGCCATTTTCATTTATTTAAACGTAGTGCTAAACAGCCCAATCATTTCTTTCACCTGATTGGTATTGCACTAGATCAAAAGGGCTTGCCAGTGCGGTTGTTCACCACTAATCAATGGGTAACAGGAGAGCAATGGGCCAAGGCGCCAACGGTCATTGCAGCCCTTCAAGATTTTGATGTATCAGTAAAAGGGCCATTAGGGCCATTAGGCAGATGGGTTAGCGCCTTAACTACATTATTTTATGTTGAGATGCGTGAGTTAATAGTGAAGCGGGACAGAAAAATAACGGCATTAGCCATCAAGGACGGTAATAAAAATTTAGCTTTAGAGAATCGTAAATATCATGTTTTAACAGAGCAAAAAATTCATTATATGGATCGACTTGCGGATCATTTATTTGTATAAAAAAGGTATAAAAATGAAAAAAATTCAAGGATTAATCTTATTTGCTTGCGCAATGGTGACAAGCGTAGCCTACGCTATCACCTTACCTGGCCCAGTTGTTAATGCTGAGTGGTTGGCAAACAATTTGTCAGCAGTGCAAATTGTTGATGTACGTTCAGATATAACTAGCTTTGGTCGAAATCCAGAGTTTGTTACTGATAAGGCGAGTGGCAAAAAAAGCCTAAGTGAAGTTGGGGGGCATATTGAAAACTCGACTTTGCTCAATTTTAAAAATGCTCGAGTAGAGCGCTTAGTCGATGGTCGTAAGGTCAAGTTTTTAATTCCCGAACAAGCTGATTTTGAAAAATATATTCAAGCGGCTGGAATTAACGCAAATAAGCCGATTATTTTAGTACCTGTAGGCCAAGATATTTCTGATGTAGATGAGGCCTTAAGAATGTATTGGCAATTTAAAGTTTATGGTGAAAATCAAGTAGCTGTATTAGACGGTGGTATGGCTGGCTGGTTGGCAGATGGGCGTGCATTTGTTACTAGTGCCGCCACAAAGCAAGTAGGAAATTGGGTGGCAAAGTCAGCCCGTAAAGAGTTAATTGCAGGCTCGGAAGATGTGGCTAATGCTTCAAAAACAGGTGCAGCGCAGTTAATTGATTCACGCTTACCTATGCAATATTTTGGTACGTCTAAAAAACCCGATATTGGTGCTTATGGACATATTGCAGGTGCTAAGGAATTTTCGCCAGATTTGCTAACTAAATCTGTGAATGGAGCCCTATATTTTTTCAAACCTGAGACATATTCCGCTCTATTGATAGCAAATGGAATTAAGCCCACGGGGCCAGCAATTAGTTATTGCAATACTGGTCACTTAGCTTCTGGAACCTGGTTTATTGTTTCTGAATTAGTGGGCAATAAGTCGATTCAACTTTATGATGGCTCGGCTTATTTATGGACTTTAGAGGGGCGCCCACTGCAGGGTGTGCCGCTAAATTAAAACTGCTGATTGTTTTAAGAACAGTGCTATATGTTGATGGCTCGAAATTTAATTGATTTAAAAAAAATGCAGCATTCGGCTGGTGAGGCGGTTAAATTACTGAAGGCCTTAACTCATCCAGATCGCATGCTGCTGCTCTGCCAAATAAGTAAAGGTGAGCGATGTGTTGGTGAGTTAGAGAATCTGCTTGATATTCATCAGCCGATGTTGTCCCAACACTTAGGCGCTTTAAAGCGGGCTAAATTGGTTAAAACGCGGCGCGTTGGCAAGAATATTTACTATGCCGTTGCTAATGATTTTGCAATGTCGATTATTGATCAGTTATATAGGCATTACTGCCTTAAAAATATGCTTATTTAAGGGAAAACGAGGATGGTTTCAGCTTATCTTTGTCCTATAAAGTGAGGGGTCAGAAAAAGGAGTGTTATGTCTCAGCCTTTACATCCTCAGGCTATATTAGATTCTTTGGCGCAGTTTGATACCCCCACCATTTGCAATGCGCTAGAGTTAATAGACCCCAATTATCGAAATCACGGTTTTACTACAGAACCATTAGAGTGCATCTATCCTAATTTAGCGCCGATGGTAGGGTATGCGCGCACTGGAACGATGCGTGCAGTTCAAGGGCCCCGTATTAGCCCTGAAGCGCAAAAAGAAATACGGATTGATTGGTATAAGTATGTTGATGAGGGGCCCAAGCCCAGCATTATTGTTTTACAAGACTTGGATGGTGCACGAGCCGGAATCGGTGCATTTTGGGGTGAGGTAAATACCCATGTACACCGCGGTCTAGGTGCTAAAGGGGTGGTTACCAATGGCTCAATTCGGGATATTCCCATGAATGCGAGCAATTTTCAGTTATTAGCTGGGAGTGTGATGCCTAGTCACGCGCATGTACACATTGTTAGCATTGGGATACCAGTTACTGTTGCCGGTATGGCGGTGCAGCCTAATGATTTAATTCATGCCGATCAACATGGCGCAGTGGTCATTCCCTTTGCTGCAGCTGAAAAAATTAATGATGCTATAGAACTTATTGCAAAAAAAGAAGCCGTGATTATTGGCGCCGCAAAAGCGAGCAATTTTTCTTGGGAAATTTTACGCGACGCAATTAAAGAATCAGCTGATATTCATTAAGCGCTATGGAATATACAGCGCTAATACAAGCAGATTCTATCCAAGGTTCATCTTAAAGGAGCAAAATGAAAACCGATCAAATAGCTAATTACCTGCGCCATTTTTGCGCTACCCTTTTATTACTCTCGCTGCCACAGCTTGTCTTTGCGCAAGCGAATGATTGGCCAAATAAACAAGTTTCCATTGTGGTGCCATTTCCGCCAGGTGGTGCGCTTGATATTACTGCTCGGGAAATTGCTTTGCGCTTAACTAACAAATATAAACAGTCTTTTGTGGTTGAGAACCAGCCAGGTGCAGGCGGTTTAATTGGTTCGCGGAACGTTGCTAAAGCTAAGCCAGATGGCTATACATTGTTGGTGGCTTCAACTGGTCAATTGGCTATTCATCCCGCAGTATTTAAAAATCTGCAGTACAACCCCTTAACTGATTTAACGCCGATCATTCAGTTAACCTCAGCCCCATTTTTAGTAGCAGTGAATGCCGATTTCCCTGGGAAAAATGCCCGTGACTTGGTGGCGTATATTAAGAATAATTCGGGAAAAGCCAATTACTCTTCCACCGGAATTGGCACCTTAGTGCATTTATCTGGTGAAATGATCAGCATTGAGGGCAATAGTGGTGCAACGCATGTCCCATTTCAAGGGGGCCCTCCATCGGTCGCGGCTATTGTAGGAAATGACGTGCTTTATACCGCTACTAATATTTCCAACCCATTACCTTTAATTAAGGCGGGCAAGCTTAAAGCTATTGCAACTACTGGCAGTAAAAGGCCCGCTGAATTAGCTGATATTCCCACTATGCAAGAGAGCGGTTTTCCGAATTTCGAAGTGACCGTGTGGGTAGGTTTATTTGGCCCTAAAAATTTACCTGCCAATTTAACCAATACGATCTATCAAGCGGTAAATGAGACATTAACTGATCCTGTTTTAATTAAGAAATTAGCGTCGGTAGGTGATGAGCCAGCCTCGAAAAATCCTCAAGAATTTGCCCAATTTATTGAAAAAGAAGCAAAAAAATATTTAACAATTGCGAAAAAAGCCAATATTCAGGTGGATTAAAGCGACTAGGTGAGGCTGAATTGGATTTTATTAATATGTTGCGGGTTCCTGTTTGCCTCTAAATTATGTTAACGTTCCTGAGGATTTTTCTATTAATTAAAACCTTTCTCAGGGAGATAACAATGAACAGCAAGTCAATTAAGCCCAGAAACCCAAAATACAGCTTTTTTGCTGGTCTTGCAGTAGCCATGCTTTCCGGTGGCTGCTTCGCTGATGGCGCAGCGCATTGGGGTTATGAGGGAAAAGTAGGGCCTAGTAATTGGGGCGCTCTTGAGAAGGAGTTTGCCGCCTGCAAAGTAGGGCAGATGCAAGCCCCAATTGATATTCCAAGCAAAGCTGCTACGCCAGCTACCGCACCAATTACCACTAAATATAAAGCATCAGCTGGCGAGATTATTAACAATGGTCACACCATTCAAGTTGCCCTAGCCGATGGCGGCTCTGCTCTTTTAGGCGGGGTCGATTATAAGATTTTGCAGTTTCATTTTCATACTCCAGCAGAAGAAAAAATTGATGGCAAAGGCTTCCCATTTAATGCGCATTTAGTTCATAAAAGTGCCGATGGGAAGTTAGCAGTCATTGGAATTTTATTTAATGAAGGTAGTGAAAATAAAAGCATCAAAGATATTTTTGCAAACTTGCCCGCAAAAGAAGGTAAAGTGGCTTTGAAAACCAATTTTGATGCAGCTAGCATGCTACCTAGCTCATTAGCTTATTACAGTTATGCGGGCTCTTTAACAACCCCCCCATGTAGTGAGGGCGTGAGTTTCTATATTCTTAAAACGCCAGTTGAGCTTTCAAAAGATCAATTAAATGCCTTCAAAAAGATATTTAAGATGAATGCCCGACCCATTCAACCGCTTAATGGACGTAAGATTACTCAAGGTAGTTAAGACCTTTTGCAAATTACAACTTGGCTATGAAAACCCTTGAATATTTAAAGGTTGTAGTCAAGCATGAATTAATTGCTATCAAGGAGGCACTGATTGAGTTAAAACTCATAGTGCTTCTTCTGGTGCTTATTTTTGCCGGACTGATTTACTACCTTAAACCATTTCCCGAAAAAAGTATCACCATCTCAACCGCATTTAAGGGGTCAGATTGGTATCAATTTGCCGAAACTATTGCCCCAGCCTTACAAGACCATGATATTAGTCTTACCGTGCTTGCTAGCGATGGCTCAATTGAAAATGTTGAAAAATTAGATAATCAGAATAGCAAGGTCACTGCTGGTCTCACTTATGGAGCGGCTTTATCCGCCGAACAAATTGGTGGAATTTACTCACTAGGAAGCATTACTTATGAGCCTATTTGGATTTTCTATCATGAAAAACGTATAGGCAAAATTACAGATATTAAGGATTTTGCGCGCTTTAAGGTTGGGGTGGGGCCGCCTAAAAGCGGGTCGTATGCTTTTGCCGAAAAATTATTTGCTATTAATGGGATTCAAATTAAAGAAAATAAAAATTTTCAAGCAGCTTCAATTGAAGGTAATTTAAATCAGTTTTTAGATGATAAATTAGATGTGTTTATTTTTGTCTCAACCATTATTGATTTACCTGTTCAAAAATTAATTCGGTCCCCAGGCATAAAACTCTTTAATTTTAAAAACTCAGCAGCTTATGAAAAAAAGTTTTATTTTTTAGATGCAGTTGAGATACCAGCAGGGTCAATCAATATTTTGAATAATTTTCCGCCAGAAAATATTTCTTTAATTGCCACAACTTCGACTTTAGCCGTGCGTCGAGATATGCATCCGGATCTGCAGCTTGCTTTACTAATAGCAATGAAAAATACCATTCAAGACTCGCAATTACTATTTTTTGCTAAAAGAAATCAATTTCCTGCCTATGTCGATCCCTCTATACCGCTGAGTCCAGTGGCACGAAAATTTTATAATAATGGCCCTCCCCAAGCGATTATCTATTTACCCTATTGGCTTGGGGTATTCGTAGACCGCTTCTGGCTAATACTTTTAACCCTTTTTGCGGTCATTTATCCCTTATCTAAATTAAATTTTCATTTAAGAAAATTCCTGTATGCCGTTAAGGAGCGGGGTCATTATGAGGAAATCTTGGCGATTGATCGGCAGGTAAGCTCCGACCCTATTAGTGCTGAGCAAAGAGTTTTATTCTTAAAGCGTTTAGATGAAATTAATCTGCTTCTTATTCGTCGAGACGTGCCAATTGGCGAGGAGACTGATTATTATTTATTTGTCAATGCTACCCAGTTATTACGCAATAAGATCGAGCGGCTATGATTAAATTAATTATTGCCATTACTGTCTTAGGATTTTCTTCGGGTATTTTGGCGCAAAATGCTGCGCTTCCACAATTGCCTAAAAATTGGAGCGGAATTGTTTCTGTCACCGCGATGGGCAATACTTACCAAACAAAAGTAAATAGCACATCTAAAGTTGGCGAAATGTCGTTTAATTCGTTTGATATTCCAGCGACGATTACGATTCTCAAACAAGAGGGTCGCCATCTTGAATTTTTATATCGCTCAGCTAATTATGAGTCGCGTTATGTCGGCACTTTATCAATGGATGGCAAACAAATACAAATTGCCTATCAACAGGGCTCTGGAAGCTATACTCTAGAAGGTAATAAATTATCGGGCTGTGGATCTGGTCGGGGCGGGAAAGGCACTTTTAAAGACTGGCTAAATAGTTATTCCACCTGGTGTGAAGAGTTTACTGCGCTGCCATAAGAGGTCTTTTAACATCAAACCATACCAAGACTTAAAACAACTTGTAATCTTTTTCTTTGCCACGCTGTTTTTAAGTGGCGGCGCTTTTGCAGTTGAGATTCAAGTCATTACATCTGGCGCTTTTGCTGAAGCATTAGTTGCATTGGCGCCGATTTATGAAAAGCAATCACAACACAAAGTTATCATTTCAAATGGGTCTTCGATGGGGTCTGCTCCTGATTCAATTCCGTCGAGACTTGCCCGTGGTGAGCGTTTTGATATCCTTATCTTAGCTGCGCCCGCTCTAGACACTTTTATTAAAAGCGGCCAGGTGCAAGTAGGTACGAAGGTGGATTTAGTGGCCTCAGTAATTGGTGCAGCAGTCCGTAAAGGCGCCTCTAAATCCGATATCAGCACGGTTGAGGCCTTGAAAAAAACACTTTTAGCTGCTAAATCTGTTGCGTATTCGGCGAGCGCGAGTGGCACCTATTTATCTACTGTGCTATTTGCGCAACTCGGTATAGCCGACCAAATGCAGCTTACTGCTAAAAAGATCTATAGTGAGAGGGTAGGTACTGTCGTAGCTAGGGGAGATGCAGATTTAGGGTTTCAACAGGTAAGCGAATTGATTCCCATTGCGGGAATAGATTTCCTTGGCGAGCTGCCAGCAGAAGTGCAGCAAACTGTATTATTCTCAGCAGGCATCACCAGCAATCGAAACAACCTGAATGCAGCACGTGATTTAATTGCATTTCTTGCGTCGCAGCAAGCAGCCCCGATGATTATTCAGGCGGGATTAAAACCCATATTATCTCCCCTACCATGGTAAAAAATTCATTTAATAAAATGCTCAAAATTAATAAAAAATGGCCCTTAGTATTTTGCTTTGTCTTTTATGCGCTAGCGAGTCAGGGCGCCTATCCCGATAAATCCATCCGTCTGGTCGTGCCGTTTGCAACCGGGGGCACTTCAGAAATTATTGCCCGCTCGGTGGCAAATGCGTTAACTACACAATTGGGGCAATCGGTATTCGTTGAAAATAAGCCTGGTGGAGCAGGCAATATTGCCATGGAAGAGGTCAAGCGGGCGGCTCCCGATGGTTATACCCTGATATTAGGACACGTTGGCACCCTGGCAGTAAATCCGGCGCTTTTTGGTAAAAAATTACCATACGATCCAAATAAAGATTTTGTGCCAATCACCCTGATTGCTAAAGTGCCCAATGTGATTGCAGTAAGTAAAGCAAGCCCCTATAAAACCTTAGCCGATTTGGTTGCAGATGCGAAAAAAAATCCTGGCAAAATTAATTATGGCTCTGCTGGTAATGGTAGTGCAGGACATTTGGCGATGGAATATTTCACCTCAGTAGCAGGTATTGATTTAGTACATGTGCCCTACAAGGGTTCAGGTGCCATGCTCACAGATTTAATTGGCGGGCAGATACAAGCAACGTTCAATGGTTTGCCATCGCTCATTGGACAAATTAAGGGCGGCGCTTTGGTGCCTCTAGCCGTAGGTTCTCTGGCTCGCTCGAGTACCTTGCCCCAAGTGCCAACTTTAATTGAATTGGGTTACAAGGGGGTTGAAACCTCGCAGTGGTATGGCATTATGGCGCCAGCTGGTACGCCTAAGGCCATTGTTGATAAGCTGCAAAAGGAGATTTCTAAAGCCTTGAAATCGAAAGACGATTCCAAAAAAATGCTTGAGGATGGCGCAATTTTAGTGGGCGATACCCCAGAACAGTTTGAGGCTTTTATTCGTGCTGAACAAAAGCGTTGGGCGAATGTGGTTGAAAAAGCAAAAATTTCAATTGATTAATGACCGCTAATGATGATTGAGGCGAAGCACAGGTTTTCACTGGTGAATGCACAGCGCATTGGTTTTGTGTTGATACTAGGTAGTTTGTGTATGCCACTAACTGCTTATACCCAAGCCCCGGTTCAGGCTTATCCAAATAGGCCTGTTAAAGTAATTGTGGCGTTTACTGCAGGCGGTACTACGGATATTTTGACCCGCATGGTGAGTCAAAAATTAACTGAGCGCGTTAAGCAATCTTTTGTGGTTGAAAATAAACCTGGCGGCGGCGGTAATATCGGTACCGAATTTGTGGCTAAGTCTGCTCCCGACGGATACACCTTGATTATGGATTCTGTAGGTCCAATCGCGGTAAATCCAACCTTATATAAAAGATTAAACATTAACCCTTTGACCGATTTAATGCCGCTTATACAAATTGCAGATGTACCGAATGTTTTAGTGATTAATGACTCTCTACCCATAAGAAACTTTGAAGAATTTATTAATTATGCGAAGCTGAATCCCGATAAATTAAATTACAGCTCTACCGGCATTGGTACTTCCTCGCATTTATCGGGCTACATGTTAAGTAAACGCTTGGGCATCGAGGCCACTCATGTTCCTTATAAGGGTGCTGACGCGCTGAATGATTTAATGGCAGGGCGAGTGCAGTTTATGTTTGCGACAATACCTTCGGTGATTCAGCATATTCATGCAGGCAAGTTACGCGCCATCGCCGTAACGAGTTTGAAGCGGTCGCGGTCTTTGCCTAATATTCCAACTGTTGCGGAAAGCGGTTTCCCCGGTTTTGAGGCGGGGTCTTGGTTTGGCCTTTTTGCGCCGAAGGACACGCCTGCGGAAGTGATCACTTTTATCAATAAGAATGTGAATGCAATTTTGCCTAGCCTTGAAACGCAATTTATTCGCGAAGGTGCTGATCCGGTTGGCGGTAGTGCCACCAAATTTAGTCAATTTATTCAAAAAGAATATGAAAAATGGAAAGTGATTGTGCGAGATTCAGGCGCGGTCGCTGAGTAAGGGTGAGAATTCTACTTTCTGCTCAGGCCGCCGCGCGACTTCAACCTCGGTTTGCCCTAAATTTAGCTGGGACACCCCATGAAATAGTCATAGCAGATGAGTGTCGCTTAGGGACTGATTTTGACTGTGCCTTTATATCTCGTGATGTTACGGGCTTATCTACTAAATTAGAGCTTGAGCCCAATACCCAGCACTTTTATGATTTATTACTTAATGCAGTGTCATTGCAGTGGGTGCATACGCATTCTGCTGGTAGTGATCGACCCATTTTTACAGCTTTACTCAATAACAAGCGCATGATTACGACTTCGGCGGGTGTAAATGCCGCGATTGTGGCCCAGTCGGCCTTAGCTGGTATCTTAGCGCTCGCGCGGCACTTTCCAAAAATGGCTAAAAATCAGGCTCAGCGCCAGTGGCGATCTTTGATGGCGGGTACTCTTCCTGCTGATCTTGAAGGGCAGACTGCTGTCATCGTGGGCTGGGGAGCAATCGGGCAGCGAATTGCTAGATTACTGCACGCTTTTGGTGTGCATTGCGAGGTAGTGCGTTTTAATCTACCGGTTGTTGAGTCTGCGGGGCTTCAGGCGCATCCGCTGGCAGCCCTCAAGACTGTATTACCTCGAGCCAACTGGCTTATTTTGGCTTGCCCATTAAGCGTTGAAACCGAGCGCTTAATTGATGCGGCAGCTTTAAGCTGTTTGCCCCATGGTGCGTATATTATTAATATAGCGCGGGGCGAAATAATTGTTGAGGCAGATTTGCTGACTGCACTGCAGACCGGCCGCTTGGGCGGCGCTTACTTGGATGTTTTTGAGTATGAGCCATTAGGACTTGATTCGCCTTTATGGAATAGTGATAATGTGATAATCACCCCCCATTCAGCTGGTCATTCACAGGGGAATGCGCAACGGGTCGAGGACCTTTTTTTGACTAATTTAAGCCATTTTATTCAGCGACAACCCCTTATCAATTTAGTGCAATGAAATGTGTTTACTAATAGACCTTAAGCGTGGCAGTTGGTGAAACAGCTGACAAATTCTGGGCGTTTGCCGCTGGTCTCTATTCGAGATCAAGTTTCTAGCGAAGAGTGGCAAGCACGCATTGATATTGCAGCCTGTTACCGTTTATTGGCGCATTACGGTATGTCTGACATGATGGCTAATCATGTAACCTTACGCGTACCGGGCGAAGCCGATGCCTTTTTAACAAACCCTTACGGCATGATGTATGAAGAAATGACGGCCTCATGTATGTTAAAAATTAATCATGCCGGTACAGTTTTGTATACCCCCGATTTTGGCGAGCTTAATTATGGCTTTAATAAGCCGGGATATATTTTGCATAGCGCAGTTCATGTCGCACGACCTGAAATTGATTGCGTGATTCATACTCATACGCCTGCTGGTATGGCAGTCTCTGCATTGCAATGCGGTTTATTACCCCTGACACAAACAGCGATGCGGTTTCATCATATTGCTTACCATGACTATTGGGGGGTGGTATTAGATCTAGCCGAACAGGCTAGCTTGGTAGGTGATTTAGGCTCGGCCGAAGCGATGATTTTGCGCAATCATGGCTTATTAACAGTAGGCAAAACGATTGGCGAAGCTTTCAATTGGATGCATCGTCTCGAGTTATCCTGCCGCTCCCAATTGGCTGCCATGGCCTGTAATACGCCTTTCAGCCCTGTGCCTGAAACGATCATCGAGGAGACTTATCAAAATTATCAGCCAACCACCCGCCGGCCCTATGGATTAATGGAGTGGCCTGCCTTATTACGAATGCTCGAGCGGCAGGACCCCAGCTTTAGGGAATAGGGGGGCTTGGGGCAAAGTACGCTATCCTTTAGCTAATTTACAGAATTGTGGCGCAAAATTAACCATGTCGATCTATACCAAATTTGAAAAACTGACCCTCAAGGCGAAGCTTACTATTAGCTTTTCGCTCATTATTATTATGACCGCGATATTAGGCGGCTTATCGATTTATAACTATGGCATTTTGGGCCAAGATACTGAGTGGCTGTATTTACAAAGTACCTTAGGCGTTAGTTCAGCTAAAGAGGTTAAGGTAGAAGTGCTTATTATTGGTCAAGATGTGAGCCAATATTTATTAGCGCCTACTGTGCTCAATAAAGAGGACCTTGCTAAGCATCAAAGTGAAATCACAGCGAAGCTTGCTAAGCAAAAAGATCTAATTAAAAAAACGCTTACAGAGGCCAGTAAAACTATTTCACGCCCTATAGTGCAAAAAAAGTTTGACGAAGTTAATTTGTATATGGATTTGTATTTAAAGCAGGTGGATACTATTATTGCTACTTATGCTCAGTCACCCGCTAGTGCGACGAAAATTGTTTTTGGTCCAGAATATATGGCGCTAGAAAATAAAGCATTAGGGGCCTTAGATGAATTTATTAATCTCAAGTTAGTAAGCGCCAAAGGTAGATATGAAGAGGCCCAAGCGATTAAAAGTAATGTGATTTACACCACAATTGCCATCATTCTATTAACCATTGGCATCAGTATTTTTGTTGGTTACTTATTGCGTCGATCTATTATTAGCCCCCTTAATGAATTAAAAAATGCGATTAGTAATTTGGCAGAATCAAAGTTCAATAACCTTATTGGGAACTTAGATCATTCTGGCGTCATTGGTCGGATTGCTTTATCGACCCAAACTTTGCAGGCGAATTTAAAAAAAGCTTTGCAAGACATCAATGAAAACACCTTGGTAGTGAGCAGCTCTGCTGAAGAGCTAGCAGCTGTGAGCACCCAAATGAGTGCAGCTGCTGAGGAAACGGCAGCGCAAGCGTCTGAAGTTTCGAAGTCGTCTGCCCAGGTAAGTGAAAATACCCAAACGGTTGCCACTGCAATGGAGGAATTTAGTTCAAGCATTCGCGAAATTTCGATTAACACTGCTGAGGCTTCTAAGGTAGCGCATCAGGCGGTTGATACCGCTAAAAATACCAGCGTGAAAATGAACAAGCTTAGCGAAAGTAGCGTTGAGATTGGTCAAGTGCTTAAAGTTATTTCAGGTATTGCAGAGCAAACCAATTTATTAGCCTTGAACGCGACAATTGAGGCTGCTAGGGCGGGTGAATGGGGTAAAGGTTTTGCGGTGGTAGCCAACGAAGTGAAAGAGTTAGCCAAACAAACAACTAAGGCCACCAACGAAATTTCAACTTATATTGATGCTATTCAGGGTGACACCCAAGAAACTCAAGCATCAATTAAGGATATTTCAGACATCATTGCAAAAATTGATGATATTTTAAATACGATTGCAAGCGCGGTAGAAGAACAGGCTACGGTGACTAATGAAATTGTGCGCAATGTCTCTAATTCGGCTTCTGGTGTTTCGGTCATTGCAGAAACCATTAAATCTGTAGCTGAAGCATCAAAAAATACAACAATTGGTTCAGCTGATGTGCAGAAATCGTCAGTTGAACTAGCCCAAGTTGCCGCACAATTAAAGAATTTATTGGCCCGTTTTGTTTTTTAGCGCCGCTTTTTCTTGCGGGCGCGAATATTTAAAAGTTCAACTCCCAAAGAAAAGCTAATAGCTACATAAACATAACCCTTGGGAATATGGACGCCCATGCCTTCAGAGATAAGGACGACACCAACGACGGTGAGAAATGATAAGGCTAGTACTTTGATGGAGGGGTGATGCTGTACAAAATCACCAATTGGCTTGGCAGCGATGAGCATAACGGCAATGGATACTAAAACCGCTGCAATCATGATGGCCACTTCATCAACTAGGCCAACCGCGGTAATAACGCTATCAAGCGAAAAAACGATATCAAGAATACCTATTTGGAGAACCGCACCCCAAAAAACCTTTTGTTTTTGCTCTTCAGTAATTGGCGCTTGAGTTTTGTTGTGGGCGTCTGCGTCGGCCGTTTCTTTGTCTTCGACCTCTAAATAGATTTCTTTTGAGGCTTTCCAGAGCAGGAAAAAGCCACCAGCCAACAAAATAAAATCACGTCCACTTATAGCGTGACCCATAGCCGTAAAAATAGGCTCAGTCAGCCCCATCACCCAAGATAGGCTGAGCAATAATAAAACCCGCGTGAGGAGGGCAAATAAAAGCCCAAATTGGCGCACCCGGCTTTGCATTTCCAGCGGTAGGCGATTGGCGAGGACGCTAATAAAGATAATGTTATCGATGCCAAGCACTATTTCAAGGGCCGAAAGGGTTAAAAAGGCGATCCAGGCATTGGGATCTAAAAAGAGTTCGAGCATGAATTTAGGGGCAGGGCTAACTGTGGCAAAAGCTGATACTAAGCCCTTTTTGCTGTATTGACTGAAGTTGGCTTATTGCATATAGTTAGTAGGGTTTTCCCATGTAACAAAAAAAGGCGTTAATAGGTATATTTTCAGATCAAAGTAAAGGGTAGCAATGACACATGGGGGGCGGAGTATCAATAAATGGGGCAGACGAATAATGGCGACATATACCGGGGCAACGCTCTCTTTTGGTTTGTCCAGCTTAAGTGTGGCGCAAAATCAAGCGATGCCAGCCTTAAGCTCTCAGCAATTGAACCAGATTAATAATCAGCCCTTGGTGAACCCAGTACCAGAGCCAGGCAATGCGTATGGCCCGAGCTCGCGTCAAATGAACCGAGAGTCGGCAACAGACCCAAATGCAATTACCGTATTAGGGCGACCTCTTTCTGGCCCAGGATCAGAAAAACCAATTCGGTTACAACCCTCAGATGCATCGGGAGAGACTAATATTCTGAATATCCCTTTTAATTAAATTAATTGAATGCAACTACAAAGGATTACCTCATGATTCAAAAAACTATATCTAAATCGACTAAGGCGGCAGTGAAAAAAGCCCCAATGAGAAAGTCCGCCTTAAAAAAAGTAGCGACAAAAAAAACCCCAGTGCGGAAATCCACTGCGAAGAAGGTGGGCATTAAAAAGTCAACGCGCAGCACTAATCCGGCGCCAAAATTTGTAGTTCAACCGCTGGCCCCAGAATTAAGTAAAAAAGATAAAAAGAAGCGGGCTGGAAAAGTACATAAGTCGGTAACGAATCGTGAATTTAAGATTTTGATTAAACCATCTGGCCTCGATCGACGTAATCGGATTGATGAGTTAAGTACTAAGCTGATGATTTTCTGTAAAAAACAGGGCATTCACTTTACTCATCTGGATAATGCGACAACCGGCTTACGTACAGTGTATTTCTTTGATACACCCAATGAAGATTTGCGTAATCATAATTTGATTTTGCGGGTACGCGAATCACGCGAGGATGTATGGATCGATGACTGGTGCGAGGTCACCTTTAAATGCCGCGCCCGTGACCTCGGAGCCTCTTTAGTATTTAACCCAATGCCGACCGATAAAACTAAATCGCGGGCACGCTTCAAAGAAGAAATTTTAAAGGGCGACGCGATTGGGACCCAACGGCAAATTTATTCAAACAATGCAATTTTAGATGCAGTACCGGTGGATGAAATTTTTGCGCACAGTTTGGCTAGCGCCATTGCGATGTTTCCAACCTTAGGTAAGCTTGGTTTGCCAAAAAGTACCCCGATTGATGTGGTGGGTGGACTAAAAAATAAAATTTTAGAAGCTTGCTTACCATTGGGTAACTTAGTATTTGGCGCTGGGGTTCAGGCGCATTGCGAAATTGCCATTTGGATGCGCAGTGTTGGCGAACCTATTGTTGGTGAACTGGCTTTCTCTTACCATGTAAACGATCATAATCGTAAAGAAGCCAAGGCACATAAACGGGCTGATAAGTTCTTCAATGCGCTGCAAATTGAGTTCGCCAATTGGATTGAAGTGGGCTCAACGAAAACAGCATTGGTTTATGGTAAACCTGAGTGAGTAGCTCAACCGAAGAACAGACGCAAAGCCTGCAAGCGGCAGCAGTTGGGGCAGGTGAGTCGCCACCGCGACCCACGCTATTTGAGCTTTTTTGGCAGTTTATGGTGATTGGCGCAGTGAGTTTTGGCGGCGGCATTATTGCCTACGAACAAATATTACTGGTTGAAAAAAAGAAGTGGTTGAATTTGGATGATTTTATGGCCACTCTAGCAATTAGCCAGACAATGCCAGGTTTAAATTCTGTCAACATGGCAGTGTTAACGGGTGATCGCCTCAGGGGCGTATTGGGGGCAATAGCGGCGGGCTTGGGCTTAATCGTACCAGGCGCGGCATTTGTTTTAATAGTGGGTATTGCCTACATGGCAAAGCCGGATCACCCCATTGCGAACTTAATATTGGCCGGGATTGCTGCTGGTGCAACGGGTTTATTGGCGGCCATTACCTACAAGATTGGGCAAGGCCATTTACGCCATATTATTTCCTGTTTAATTATTATTACTACCTTTGTTTTAATGAGTTTTTTTAAGTTGCCATTAATTATTGTTTTGCTAATAATGGCTCCAATTGCGTTGTTTATTTATCGGCCTCGTTAAATGATTAGTATCTTAATTCAGCTGTTCATGACCTTTGGTCTACTATCTTTATTGGCAGTGGGTGGTGGTACAGCGGTGCTGCCCGAAATGCAGATTGTTTTAAATGAACAATTTCAAGTTGATCAT
Source organism: Polynucleobacter sp. IMCC 30228 (assembly GCF_021395205.1). Classification (GTDB taxonomy): domain Bacteria; phylum Pseudomonadota; class Gammaproteobacteria; order Burkholderiales; family Burkholderiaceae; genus Polynucleobacter. The sequence continues at coordinate 229,514 of NZ_JAJVCS010000003.1, forward strand.
ATGAAATTTGTGGAGGTATATAGCATTGGTCAGTTAGCCCCCGGCCCAAACATGATGATGGTCATTGTATTTGGCTTTCAGCTAGCTGGTTTAGCGGGTGCCTTGACGGTGCTGCTGTCATTCTTTTTGCCTTCGAGTATTTTATGTTTGACGGTAGGGCGAATTTGGGTACGCATCGGTGAAAGCCCATGGCGTCGTGCTGTACAAAATGCGTTAGAACCGATATCAATTGGTTTAATGTGCGCGGGAGTATTCGCAGTTGCCAAGGCAGCGATTAATGGGCCAGTGAGCATTGGGCTTGCGATAGCTGTGCTTGTAATTTTACTTTTTTCTCGCACTAACCCAGTCTATTTAATTTTAGGGTCTGGCTTAGTTGGGGGCACCCTAATGTACTTTACAAGGTTTACCTAAGCAGGGAAAAAGCTTACTTAGTATGTACTAAGTAGCTTGAGCTAATTGGCATTAGTGGGTAAGACTTTATTGGGATTGAGAATATTTAGTGGATCTAGAGCAGTTTTAATAGTCGCCATGAGATCATGCGCAATGGCGCCCTTATGGGCGCGCAAATCGTGCAACTTCAGTTGCCCGATGCCGTGCTCTGCAGAAATAGAGCCACCAAATTTTTCTACCATGCCATAAATGATATCGTGCACGCTAGTTTCATTTGCCTGATTAAAGATGGCACTATCTGTCCCCACTGGGGCGGCTACGTTGTAATGCAAATTTCCATCACCAAGGTGGCCAAAGTTAATGATGCGAACTTGCGGATATTTTGCTCGTAGTACCGCATCGGTAGCGCTAATAAAATTATCTAAGGCAGAAAGTGGAATAGTAATGTCATGTTTTAGATTGGCGCCTTCTTGAGCTTGGGCTAAGGTAATGTGTTCACGCATTTGCCAAAAAGTATTGGCCTGCGCAATGGAGCTAGCAATAATTGCGTTACTAGCTATACCGAGCTCTAAGGCCTCAGCCAAAATAGACTCGACTAAATTTCGGGCATGCGCTTCACTTTCATGATCGGAAAACTCAATTAAGACCGTGAAGGGTGGATTCTCGCCTAAGGGGTTACGCATTTGGGGGAATTGTTTTTCAGTTAAAGCAAGTGACTCAGCCGTCATCATTTCAAAGCCAGTTAAGAGAGCGGTGGCCTTTTGTTTAAATAAATTCAGCAATTGAATTGTTGCGGGAATGCTGGGTGTTGCAACCAGTGAGGTCCATTGGCAAACTGGCATGGGGTATAGCTTTAAAACGGCGGCTGTAATTATGCCAAGAGTGCCTTCTGAGCCAATAAATAAGTCACGCAAGTCATAGCCCGTATTGTCTTTACGTAAGCCTCGTAGGCCATTCCATATTTTTCCTTGAGCAGTTACAACTTCAAGCCCGAGGCATAAGTCGCGGGCATTGCCATAGCGCAATACATTAGTACCGCCTGCATTGGTAGCTAAATTGCCGCCAATACAGCAGCTGCCTTCGGCGCCCAGACTGAGTGGAAAAAGTAAATCCTGTGCGGCAGCAGCTTCCTGAATGGTTTGCAAGACACATCCTGCCTCAACCGTAATAGTTTGATTATCGATATCAAGTCCGCGAATTTGATTCATCCGTTTCAGGCTTACTACCACTTGCGTGCCGCTTTGGTCTGGTGTAGCCCCGCCGCATAGGCCAGTATTCCCACCCTGTGGCACTAGGGCTATACCAAACTCAGTGCAGATCTGCACAATTTCAGCCAATTCAGGAGTATTGCTAGGCAGTAATACGGCCAATGCATTGCCAAAGTAGCGCTTACGCCAATCGCATAAAAAAGGCGCCATATCGTCAGTTGTACAAAGTATTTGGGTAGATTTTAAGCGGGCTTGAAATGCACTAAGTGCGGCGCTGGGATTCATGTTTTAAGTGGCTTCTGGCGGACTGTTAATTTATATTACTTGATATTAATACGGGTTAGCGCGGCGCTTTTTCTTCGCAGCATCTTTTAGCGGCTTCAGATAAAGTAATAGCGCTATAAAAGTTGTGGTGGCTAAAATCAATTCTAAAATTGCGACGTAGCGATTTGCACCTGTTTCTGCAATGCGCACTAATGCCTCGGCTAGGTAAATTAAAATTAACATTGAAGCGCACTGCATGATGTAGTTTTTACCTTGCCAAATACCAGGCAAGACGAGTATTAAGGGCAAAGCTTTGAGAACCAGCCACGAACCACCAGGGCGCAAGGGCGCAAGAAACCATTCCCAAGCGATGCATAAAATAATTAAATCGGCTACAGCGGCAGCAGCAATAAGCTGATACAGATTTTTTTTTTCGAGGCGGTCAAGTACGCTAAAGTGCATTGTTCAAACTCATTAGGCCCGCACCAATTGAAGAGCAGTATGGGCAAGGCGCTTGCCCTGGGCAATGGCAAGGCGTTTTTCGGCAGCGCTAATTGGTGCTTTGCCATCGGCATGAGCTACGTGACTAGCACCGTAGGGGCTACCCCCACTGGTAGTACTCATTAAATCTGTTTCGCTATAGGGCAGACCCATGACCAGCATGCCATGGTGCAATAGGGGAATCATCATGGTGAGCAGGGTTGACTCTTGACCGCCATGTAAGCTACCAGTACTGGTAAAAACACATGCGGGTTTATTGGTAAGACTGCCATTGATCCAATGGGTAGATGTGCCATCTAAAAAGTATTTTAAGGCGGCTGCCATTTGGCCAAACCGCGTAGGCGAACCGAGCGCTAAACCACTGCATTCCTGCAGGTCGCTATATTCAGCGTAAGGTGCACCATCACTTGGAATGCTGGGTTCAGTGGCTTCACAAACTGCTGAAATTGCCGGCACTGTTCGCAGTCGAGCTTTTACCCCTGGGACAGATTCAATGCCCTCAGCTATCAGCCGCGCCAAATCGCGGGTGGCGCCATAGCGCGAGTAATAGAGTACCAATATGGTTATTTCAGTCATCATCATTTTCTAGTGTAAACGGGCTTGGCCTTATGATACGGCGATGCAGATAGTTCGTAACCCCCAATTATGGCTCGCTTTAGGTCGGGAATTATGGCTGCGTAATCGCGACCATCATTTACCCCAAATTGCTGCCAGTTTAGCTTTCACCACCACCTTGGCTTTGGTACCCGTTATTACTGTGGGATCATTATTGTTGGGGTATTTGCCGATGATGGTGCGCTTGCGCCATGCTACTCAGGACTTCATCTTGCAGACCTATATGCCTGGCGGGATGAATAAACAGGTATTACTGTATTTAGATCAATTCACCAGTAAGGCCAAGGGCCTCACTTTTATCGGCTCTTTGGGGCTGTTAATCACCACTATTTTGGCGATTGCGGTTGTTGAACAGGCTTTCAATCAAATTTGGCGGGTAAAGGCTCGTCGGCCCATGCTGCGCAGGGTGGCCATCTATTCGGCTGCAACCTTTTTGGGGCCTATTTTGCTCGGCGTTGGCATTTACTTTAGCTCCTTGCTGTTAAGTGCTGCCGAGGGTTGGACTGAAACCCTCAGTACAGGCTTGCAACTATTGGCCACGGTTTTACCGATTTTTTTGGCGCTAGCGGTCTATACCGTGGTATATCGGGTCTTGCCATATGCCCCTGTCAGTTGGCGGGATGCCTTAATTGGTGGATTTTGTGCAGCGCTGGTTTTTGAACTAACTAAATTTGGCTTTGGCTTTTTCATTACGAAAACTCCCTTTTATAAAACCGTTTACGGCGCTTTTGCCATTCTGCCGCTTGCCTTAATTTGGATTTATGTCACTTGGTGGGTTACTTTAGCGGGGGCTGTTTTAGTGGCTAATTTACCCATCATTCGGGCTGGTCTTGATGTGGGTAGAGGGATTAAATTAGTCAAACCAGATGAACCTCGACAACCTACTATGCATTAGCCGTATTGCGTGAAGTCAGCCTTCGAGCTATATTGGTACCATCAAGAGGAGATAAGATGAAAGTACGCGATATTTTGCGGGTTAAGGGTAGCGCACTTTATACCGTTTCACCTGATTTGCCTTTGCAGACTGCGATCTTAGTAATGGATGAGCACGATATTGGCTCTTTAGTGGTGATGGAGTATGAAGATCTTGCTGGCATCCTCACTTTTCGCGAAGTCATTCAAGCTTTAGCAAAAAATCATGGCGCTACTGCCGACTTACACGTCCGTTCTGTGATGAATGCCGAGCCCTTAACGTGCACGATGGATACCGAGTTAGATGAAGTGCGGCGGATGATGTTGGGACAACATGCACGTTACTTACCCGTTATCGATCAAGCGGTACTAATGGGGGTCATTTCCTTTTATGACGTGGCTAAAGCCATTGTCGAATCACAAGATTTTGAAAATACCATGCTGAAGGCATATATTCGCGACTGGCCGCAAGAAGATTCTGGGGTAGCGCCAAGTTCGCCAGCTTAGAATGCCATAATAGAAGTATGTCAGGAAATACCTTAGGCCTTCTCTTTTGCGTAACCACCTTTGGCGAATCTCATGGCCCTGCCATTGGCGCAGTGGTTGATGGATGTCCGCCAGGTATGCCCTTATCAGTTGCCGATTTACAAATCGATTTAGATCGACGTAAGCCCGGTACTTCAAGGCATGTAACGCAGCGTAAGGAAGAAGATCAGGTTGAAATTATAGCCGGCGTTTTTGAAGGCAAAACCACCGGCACACCGATTTGTTTACTCATTCGTAATGCCGACCACCGTAGCCAAGATTACAGCGAAATTTTGCATACCTTTCGACCTGGACATGCCGATTATGTATACCACCATAAATATGGTTTCCGTGACCCTCGTGGTGGCGGGCGTTCTTCAGCGCGTTTAACTGCGCCCATTGTGGCTGCCGCGGGCATTGCCAAAAAATGGTTGCGCCAGCAATATGGTACGGAGATTACGGGCTACATGAGCCAGCTTGGCGATATTGCCATTCCCTATATTGATGGATCGCAAATTGAATTGAATCCTTTTTTTGCGCCGAACGCAGCCATTATTTCGCAGCTTGAAGAGCGCATGGATGCATTACGCAAAGCAGGTGACTCGTGTGGTGCGCGAATTGAGGTGCGGGCAAAAAATATTCCCGTGGGTTTAGGCGAGCCCGTATTTGATAAATTAGATGCAGATCTTGCCTATGCCATGATGGGCATTAATGCAGTTAAGGGCGTGGAAATTGGCGATGGTTTTGGGGTAGTTACGCAACACGGTAGTGAACACGGTGATGAAATGTATCCCGATGGTTTTGCTAGCAATCATGCTGGCGGTGTTTTAGGGGGTATTGCGTCCGGCCAAGAGCTTCGAGTATCGATTGCCATTAAGCCCACTTCAAGTATTTTGAGCGCAAAGCATTCAATTGATATTGAAGGCAAGCCAATTACCTTACAAACTAAGGGGCGCCATGATCCTTGCGTAGGTATTCGCGCAACTCCCATTGCTGAAGCCATGATGGCCTTAGTTTTAATGGATCATGCTTTACGTCATCGCGCTCAATGCGGCGATGTGGTGCTTGACGTAGCGCCGATTGCTGCCGCACGGCCAGGCTCAAGCAAAGCCAACTAAATGGTTTGTCGATGACACCTTTTGTACGCGGGGCCTTTGGGGCCCTGTTCTTTTTATATTTTGCGTATATTGGTTTAGTTACCCCGTTTGCCAGTTTATATTTTGCAAAGCTGGGGTTTAGTGCCCTGGAAATTGCTAGCTTAATGTCGATGATGCAAATCACCCGCATCTTAGGACCATTTTCTTGGGGTTGGCTGGCCGATTTTTTTGGTGAACGGATCGGCATCATGCGCTTCTGTGCAGCTTTAGCCGCGCTGATCTTTTTATTTATTTTTTTTCTACCTAATTACTTCGCATTTTTAGTATGGATGTTTGTGGTGCATACGATTCTGAGTGCGCTCATGCCTTTAGGTGAATCAGCGACGATTCATGCATTGCATCGCGATAATTCGTTTGATCAGCGCTATGGTCGTTTGCGCCTATGGGGCTCAATTGGTTTTATTGCTATGGGCTTATTTGCGGGAGAATTATTTCAACAACGCGGCATTGAATTATTTCCATGGGTAGGTGCCACCGTGTTGTTTGCCTTAGCGTGCAATACCTGGTTCTTATATGAGCCCAAATTAGAGCGCCATCAAATGCAAAAGGGTGAGCTTTTACAGGTCTTAAAGCAAGGTCCTGTACAGTGGTTTTTAGCAGCAGCTTTTTGGATGATTTTTGGCCATGCAGCCTTATATGTTTTTTACTCCTTATATCTATTTGATTTAGGTTATAACAAATTTCAGATCGGTTTATTTTGGACGCTAGGAGTAGCTGCCGAAGTTGTATTTTTTTATTATCAAAGTCAGTTTATGAGTCGCTTTGAGTCAAAACGCATTTTGCAATGGAGTTTTGCGCTTGGCGTCGTGCGTTTTTTATTGATCGCCTATGTGGTGGTGACACCCGTGTTGATTTTTGCCCAGTTGCTGCATGGTGCCACTTTCGGTGCGCATCATAGCGCCACTACGAAATTATCTCAACGTTGGTTTAGGGGCCCATTACAGGCTCGCGGGCAGGCTTTAATTATTATGATTGCGTACGGCTTTGGCGGATCTTTAGGCGGGTTGTGTGCTGGTTGGATTTGGGAATCATTGGGACCAAATCAAGTATTTGCTATGGCAGCACTGGCTTGCCTCTTAGCTTTTATAGCGATTTATTTTGTGCCAAATGACGCGCGTACATTAGAGCAGAAAAGCTAAGACGTTTTGCTAGACGCGTTACATTGCGCCATAATTCGGACCACCACCGCCTTCAGGCGTTAGCCAGATAATATTTTGGCTTGGGTCTTTGATGTCACAGGTTTTGCAATGCACACAATTTTGTGCATTTATTTGTAGCTGCACTTGGCCGTCTCTTTCGAGATATTCATAAACGCCAGCTGGGCAATAGTATTGTTCTGGTCCAGCATAGGTTTTGTAATTAAGCGCCACTGGAATAGTCTGATCAAGCAAGGTTAAATGGCTTGGTTGATTTTCAGTATGATTTGCGTTGGAAACAAATACCGACGATAGGCGATCAAAGGTTAAGCTACCATCAGGCTTGGGATATTTAATAGGGTGATGCTGTGCTGCCGGATCGAGACACTCATGGTCAGCATATCGATTGTGGATCGTCCAAGGCACATGCCCACCCATGATTTTTTGCTCTAAGCCAACCATCACAGTGCCTAAATACAGTCCTTTTGACATCCAGGGTTTAAAGTTACGCGTCTGTTTTAATTCTTGATAGAGCCAACTCGTTTTAAATGTAGCGGGGTAAGCCTTAAGTAAATCGCCAGCCCGATTTTCGGCAATGGCAGCTACCGCAGCATCGGCTGCTAACATGCCGGTTTTTATTGCTGCATGACTACCTTTAATGCGTGCAGCATTCAGGTAACCGGCATCGCAACCAATAAGTGCACCACCAGGGAAAATGGTTTGCGGGAGACTATTAAGACCGCCTGCCGTAATAGCGCGAGCGCCATAAGCAATGCGCTTGCCACCAATAAAAGTAGGCCGTATATGTGGATGAGTTTTATACCGTTGAAACTCTTCGAAGGGGCTGAGGTAGGGGTTGCGATAGGACAGACCGACGACGATACCCACGGCGACTAAATTATCTCCATAGTGATATTGAAATGAACCACCATAGGTGTCATTATGCAGTGGCCAACCAGCGGTATGTACGACCAGTCCAGCATGATGCTGTTCGGGCTTTACTTCCCACAACTCTTTAATGCCCAGACCATAACTTTGCGGATCACTTTGGGCGTCGAGGGCATAACGATTGATTAATTGTTTGCCTAGGTGACCGCGTGAACCTTCGGCGAACAAAGTGTACTTACCATGCAATTCCATGCCGAGTTGAAATTGCTCGCTCGGTAAACCGGCCTTATTCATACCAACAGCACCAGTAATAACGCCGCCGACTGCGCCAGCTGGTGTATACATAATTTCAGTGGCAGGAAAGCCAGGAAAAATATCAACCCCTAAAGCTTCAGCCTGTTGGCCCATCCAGCGGGTGAGGTTGGCCAAACTGACAATGAAATTACCATGATTTTTAAAGCAATTAGGCAGCAGCCAATTAGGCACTGCATAGGATTGTTGTGCAGTCAAAAAGAGAAAGCGATCAGCCGTTACCGCTGTCTCGATGGGTGCTCCTAAAGTCTGCCAATTAGGAAGGAGTTCATTTAAGGCGATTGGGTCGATTACTGCGCCAGAGAGAATATGGGCGCCTATTTCTGAGCCCTTTTCAAGTACGCAGACACTGATTTCTTGTTGTTTACTTGCGGCTACTTGCTTGGCCCGTATAGCGGCTGCTAGCCCTGCAGGACCGCCACCAACGATAACCAGGTCATAGGCCATCGACTCACGCGGACCATAGTGCTCAAGTAATTCGGCAGAAGTCATACGGCAAATAGGGAGTAAGGCGGTTTCATCAAGCTACAGTTTAATTCTTTTTGGGGCTTTGCTGCGCTTCGCTTCGTGGCAAACCAGTTATGATTAGCATTTATTTTCCAAAATAAGGAATTAGAAGCGATGAACAAGGTTTTTTCTTCGGCGCAAGAGGCGCTTAGCGATGTGATGCGGGATGGTCAAACGATTGCAGTTGGAGGTTTTGGCCTATGTGGCATACCAGAAGCCTTAATTCTGGCAGTCAAGCGTTTGGGCTGTCAAAATTTAACTGCGATTTCAAATAATGCGGGCGTCGATGATTTTGGTTTAGGTATTTTATTAGTTTCACGCCAAGTAAAAAAAATGATTGCATCTTACGTTGGTGAAAACAAAGAATTCGAACGTCAATATTTAGCAGGTGAATTGGAGTTGGAATTTACTCCACAAGGAACATTGGCTGAAAAATTACGCGCTGGTGGTTGCGGCATCCCGGCGTTTTTTACCAAAACAGGAGTTGGGACTATTGTGGCTGATGGCAAAGAAATTCGTGAGTTTGATGGCCGTAAATATGTGCTGGAGCGTTCTTTGGTTGCCGATATTTCGTTGGTTAAAGCATGGAAGGCCGATCGCGCTGGTAATTTAGTCTATCGATATACCGCGCGTAATTTTAATCCGGTGGTGGCTATGGCCGGGATGATTACGATTGCCGAGGTTGAGGAGATTGTAGAAAATGGCATGCTTGATCCTGATGAAATTCATACGCCAGGAATTTATGTCCACCGCATTGTCCTGAATGCTAATCCCGAAAAGCGTATTGAACAGCGCACCCTTTCGCCAGCTACTGCGTAAGTATTTGCTATATATATACCAACCCAATTAACGATGCAATAAACTGATTAATAAGGAAGATTGAAATGCCGTGGAGTAGAGAAGAGATGGCGGCTCGTGCCGCTAAAGAATTACGCGATGGTTATTACGTTAATTTAGGAATTGGCCTACCCACCTTAGTGGCCAACCATGTACCAGAGGGTATGGAAGTTTGGCTGCAATCGGAAAACGGCATGCTTGGCATTGGCCCTTTTCCAACAGAGGCCAAAGTGGATGCTGATTTAATTAATGCTGGCAAGCAGACTGTGACCACGATACCTGGTACCGCAATTTTTTCATCGGCTGATTCATTTGGCATGATTCGCGGTGGCAAAATTAATATTGCTATTTTGGGTGCGATGCAGGTCAGTGAGTTTGGCGATTTGGCCAACTGGATGATTCCTGGAAAAATGGTCAAGGGTATGGGCGGAGCAATGGATTTAGTGGCTGGTGTAAAAGATGTGGTGGTGCTGATGGAGCACGTTGCGAAGAAAAAAGATGGTTCAGAAGAGCTGAAAATTTTGCCCCAATGCACTTTGCCTTTGACAGGAGTGGGGGTAATTGATCGCATCATTACCGATTTATGTGTTTTAGATATTACGCCCAACGGGTTGAGGCTAGTTGAATTAGCTCCCGGAGTAACTAAAGAAGAGGTAGTGGCAAAGACCGGTGCTAAGATTGATTTAAGCGCTGTCACTTAAGCATCATGAATGGATGAAATAATAGTATTTAATGAATACGCATGAGCATCAAGATCGCCCAATTGCTCATGCGCATGCGCATACAGAGGAAGAGTTAGTCGCCTCTAGTGCCTTACATGCCCATAAAAAAGGCGATGCTAAGCATACCCATTCCAAGGAAATTAATAATCAGCATTTATTAGCGATTGCCTTGGTGTTGACTTTGGGCTTTTCCTTGGTCGAAGCTATTGCTGCCTATTGGGCGGGTTCATTAGCATTACTTTCAGACGCGGGTCATATGGTGACCGATGCCGCCGCCCTTGGGCTAGCGTTGCTGGCGCAAATTATTTCCCGTCGCCCACCGTCACCGCGCCATTCATTTGGGTATGGACGAGCTGAGGCTTTAGCTGCATTTATCAATGGTTTGGCGATGCTAGCTTTGGTGGTGTGGATTGTGTTTGAGGCCATCTCCCGTCTATTTACTCCGCATCAGGTAGATGGCATTGTGGTATCAATTGTTGCGGCAATTGGCTTAGCCATGAATATTGTTGTGGCTTGGGTTTTATCGCACGATCGGAAAAGTGTCAATACGCGCGCCGCTTTAGTGCACGTCATGGGCGATTTACTTGGCTCAGTAGCCGCATTGTTATCCGGCGTCATTATTCAACTGACCGGATGGATGCAGGCCGACTCTTGGTTGTCGATTCTGGTCTCATTATTAATTTTAAAATCGACTTATGCAATTTTGCGCGAGTCATATCACTTCTTAATGGAAGGTGTGCCGCTACACATTGACTATTTAGAAGTGGGTCGCGATCTGCGGGCGATTCCCGGCGTGTTATCTGTGCATGATTTACATGTTTGGGAAATGGCTCCCAGTTTTCCAGCGCTGATTGGTCATATTGAAGTTGAGCAGCTTGCTGATTGGCCCGCGGTTATGGCGCGAATTAATACGATGTTGTTAAATAAACATGGCATTGATCATGTGACTTTGCAGCCCGAAGCAATGCATGAGCCTGATGTGACAAGTAAAGCTCAACTTGCTCTGCAGGATCGGCAACCTGCAGTTGCACCAGCGGCTCTTGACATACACCGCGGCAACACCTTTTATGTGGAATGTGCTCACTCGGGTGGTTTGCACCGTATGGCTTATCACGCTTGGGGCAATCCCCGCAATCCTCAGGTCTTAATTTGCGTACACGGCCTCACCCGTAGGGGCAGCGACTTTAAGCAATTAGCCTTGGCAATGAGCACCAAATACTATGTGGTATGCCCTGATGTAGTGGGGCGGGGTGAGTCTGACTGGTTAAGCAATTCCATGCTTTATGGTATTCCGCAATATGTTAGCGACATGGTCACTTTGGTGGCGCATTTAGGGGTCTCGCAGGTCGATTGGTTTGGTACCTCGATGGGCGGGATGATTGGCATGGTGTACGCTGGCATGGCCGATTCGCCGATTCGCAAATTATTGCTTAATGATGTTGGGCCTCGCATTGAACCTGCAGCGTTAAAACGTTTGGGTTCTTATGTTGGCAAGCCCTTGCGTTTTATCAATCGAGCCGATGCTTTAGCGCAGTTAAATTTACTGTGCACGACTTTTGGCGAACATACTGCCGCAGAATGGGATGACTATAACGGCCCCCATTTAGTTGAGCATAAGGGTGCATGGGAAGTCCATTACGACCCTGCAATTGCCGTGCCATTTGCGGCCGTCAATGCGCTTACCGCTGCGGCTGGGGAAATGGCACTATGGCATAGCTTTGAACAGATTCAGGTGCCGATTTTAATTGTGCGCGGTGCCGAATCAGACTTACTCTCGGCTGCAACTGTGGCGGAAATGTGTCGTCGTAACAAGCATGCTCGTAGTCTTGAGATTCCTTTAGTTGGGCATGCCCCTGCATTTATTAAGCCTGCGCAAATTACCCTGGCCAGAGATTTTTTTAATTAGCTCAACCAGTCTCTAAATATCCCTTGGTCATTTAGTGATGCCTACCGCAAAACTGACTCATGATCTTATGCTCGATTCTTGGTACGGCGAAGGACCCGCGACCCATGCCCGTGGCGTCCACGCCATTTTGCAAGCCCTCGGTTTGGATGCGAGTAGCCTTATTGCAGCTAGCCACATACACCATGAGCAAAATAAAGAGGCCTTAGTCAAGCTACTTGGCACAGAAGCCGCCCAGTTATTACTTGGCTTTCGGGGGCTACGTCAAGCGCAAGCAAAACTCATTGGTAAAGACGGTGTAGCGAGTGTTGTTGGACAAGAAGAAATGCTACGCAAAATGCTTTTGGCTTTTGGTAGTGACTTACGCGTCGTACTAATTTACCTTGCTTCACGTCTGCAAAGTTTACGGTGGATTACCCAAATGGGTATTGTGATGCCAAGCGCCTGGGCGCAAACGATTCTAGAAATTGATGCTAGTTTGGCTAATCGTTTAGGTATTTGGCAAATGAAATGGGAAATGGAAGATTTGGCTTTTCGCCTAGTTTCACCGGCAGATTATCGCAACATTGCCAAGATGCTCGATGCCAAAAGAACGGAGCGGGAAAGTCTAATTAAAGAAGTTATTGCGCAATTACAGGCAGAACTTGCTGGTGCAAAAATGACTTGCGAGGTGCAAGGGCGCCCGAAACACATTTATAGTATTTGGAAAAAAATGCAAGGTAAGTCATTAGATTTTGCTAATTTGTATGACGTACGGGCATTTCGGGTGGTGGTGCATGATATTCAGGAATGTTACAGCGTGCTGGGTTTAGTGCATCAACTCTGGCAGCCGATTCCACGAGAGTTTGACGACTATATTGCACGGCCAAAATTAAATGGTTACCAATCTTTGCATACCGTGGTAATGAATGATGCGGGGGTTGCATTTGAAATTCAAATTCGTACTCAGGCGATGCATCAACAAGCTGAATTTGGCTTAGCTGCGCATTGGCGTTACAAAGAAGGTCAGCAGCAGGGTACACAGAGCGCAGCAAGCGCTTATGAGCAACAAATTGCTTGGGCTCGACAATTAATTGCATGGAAGGAAGATGCGTGGGAGCATTTAAAACACCATGAACTTGATGGGCATATTTATGTGCTAACCCCGCTTGGTAAAGTCATTGCCCTAGAAAAAGGTTCTACGCCAATTGATTTTGCTTATGCTGTCCATACCGATCTTGGCCATCGCTGCCGCGGGGCCCATGTTGATGGTGCGATGGTGCCCTTAGATACGCCTTTAGCTAACGGGCAAACGGTAGATATCATTGCCGTTAAACAGGGTGGTCCCTCGCGCGACTGGATTAGCCCAGATCGTTCTTACTTGCAATCGCACCGCGCGCGCTCGAAAGTACGGGCTTGGTTTAATGCGCTCGATGACGAATCTTTAGTCCCAGCAAATAAAGCACCTGTAGAAACAAAAACTGTCAAACCACTCGAGTCGATTGTTTTGCATCCTGGTGCTCGTCAGGGGGCTAGTCATAGTGATGTCTTGGTGGTGGGCATGGATTCTTTATTAACTCAATTGGCGCGTTGCTGTCGACCTGTGCCACCCGATGCCATTGTTGGTTTTGTAACGTTAGGGCGCGGGGTCTCGATTCATCGTCGCTCATGCAAAACCTTTTTGAAGCTTCTAGAGCGAGCTCCTGAACGGGTGATTCAAACTGCTTGGAATGCGTCGGTAGCAGCTGCGCTTCCACAGCCCTATCAGCCCGGTAGCCCGAATAAAAATAGTAAGCCCCTTAAATCAGACAAACAAGATCGTCTTTATCCAACTGACCTGACGGTGCTTGCCTTGGATCGACCTGAACTGTTACGCGAGCTATTTGAAATTATTACCCGCCAAGGGGTGCATGTGATTGATTTACGTAAATCAGCTAAACGCGGGCAGGTTCAAATCGTCTTTACGCTGGAAATTAGCAACACTGCAGCGCTGCGTTTAGTGCAAAACAGCCTTGAAGATGCGGCTGGAGTACTAGAAGTACAGCGGCGGTGATAAACTCCTGACTGATATAGGCTCGTAGCTCAGCTGGTTAGAGCACCACCTTGACATGGTGGGGGTCGTTGGTTCGAGTCCAATCGAGCCTACCAACGAATTGACCCGAATTGACCCGGAATGGCGAATGGGAGTATGAATGCTGGCAGTAAGCTTACCTGATGGTTCGAAGCGCGAGTTTCCTGCGCCCGTAACCGTTGCTGAAGTCGCACAAAGTATTGGCAGTGGCCTGGCTAAAGCCGCCTTAGCTGGCATAGTGGATGGTCGTTTAGTCGACTTGAGTTTTACGCTTGAGCATGACGTGCAATTGGCAATTGTGACGGATAAAAGCCCAGAGGCTTTAGACATTGTGCGGCACTCGACGGCACATTTATTGGCTTACGCAGTTAAAGAGCTGTTTCCTGCGGCGCAAGTAACGATTGGCCCGGTGATTGAAAACGGCTTTTATTATGATTTTTCTTTTCAGCGCCCATTTACGCCGGAGGACTTAACAGCCTTAGAAAACCGCATGCTGGAATTGGCCAAGAAAAATGAACCAGTTGTACGCCAAGTGCTACCGCGCGATCAAGCCATTGCATTATTTAAAGCGCAAGGCGAACTTTACAAAGCTGAAATTATTGGCAGCATTCCTGCCGATCAAGACGTCTCACTTTATAGTGAAGGCGGCTTTACCGATTTATGTCGCGGTCCCCATGTGCCCTCAACCGGCAAATTAAAAGTCTTTAAGTTAATGAAGGTTGCTGGAGCTTATTGGCGGGGCGATAGTAAAAATGAAATGCTGCAACGAATTTATGGCACTGCTTGGTTAAAGAAAGAGGATCAAGATGCCTATTTGCATATGCTGGAAGAGGCTGAAAAGCGCGATCATCGCCGTCTCGCTAAGCAACTCGACTTATTTCATTTTCAAGATGAAGCCCCTGGCTTAGTATTTTGGCATCCCAAAGGTTGGGCGATTTGGCAAGAGGTTGAGCAATACATGCGCCGGGTGTATCAACAAGAAAACTACCAAGAAGTAAAAGCACCGCAAATTTTAGATCGTTCTTTATGGGAAAAATCGGGTCATTGGGAAAACTATAAAGATAATATGTTTACGACCGATTCTGAAAATCGAGCCTATGCCTTGAAGCCAATGAATTGCCCCGGTCATGTGCAAATTTTTAATTCTGGCTTGCATAGTTATCGAGAGTTACCGTTACGTTTGGGTGAATTTGGGCAATGTCATCGCAATGAACCTTCCGGCGCACTGCACGGCCTAATGCGGGTGCGCGGTTTTACGCAAGATGACGGTCATATTTTTTGTACCGAAGACCAAGTGCAAAGCGAGGTAGCTACTTTCGATAAAGCAGTGCGCGCGGTCTACGCTGATTTTGGCTTTACTGAAGTGGTGGTGAAATTAGCATTACGCCCGGCGAAGCGGGTGGGGACTGACGCGATTTGGGATAAAGCAGAAAATGCCTTACGGGGTGCTTTAAGCGAATCGCTTGGTGCTACCGGTCAAACTTGGGAAGAGTTGCCCGGTGAGGGGGCGTTTTATGGCCCCAAAATTGAATACCATTTGAAAGACTCTATTGGGCGATCTTGGCAGTGCGGCACCATGCAGGTTGATTTTTCAATGCCTGCACGCCTTGGCGCTGAATATGTGGCTGAAGATAATAGTCGCCAGGTACCAGTCATGTTGCACCGCGCGATTGTGGGCTCCCTTGAACGTTTTATTGGGATTTTGCTCGAAAATCACGCTGGCGCTATGCCCAGTTGGCTAGCCCCCACCCAAGCGGTAGTCCTCAATATTTCTGAAAATTCTGCTGCATATGCGCAACAAATTCAGCAAATCCTGAAAAAACAAGGGTTTAGGGCTGAGGCTGATTTGCGAAATGAGAAAATTACCTATAAAATACGCGAGCATGCATTACAGAAAGTGCCTTATTTGCTAGTTGTTGGCGATAAAGAGCTTGAAAGTAATACAGTGGCCGTTCGTGCCCGTGGCGGAGTCGATTTAGGCGTAATGCCTCTAGATGCCTTCGTTGCCCGACTCCAGCAGGATATTGTCCAGAAAGTCGGTCCCGAGCTAGTGAGCTAGGGCTTTGGGTGGTGTTGACGGTTTTTATTGTTTTTTATAAGGAATTAGAAGATCGCTACTGATAAATTGCAGCGCATTAATGGGGAAATAACTGCTCCTGAAGTGCGTTTGATTGGGTCCGACGGAGAAGCCGTTGGTGTAGTTAAGTTGTTAGATGCCTTAAGGATGGCTGAGGAGCAAGAAACCGATTTGGTTGAAATTGCTCCCACTGCGTTGCCTCCGGTAGCCCGTTTAATGGACTTCGGTAAATTTAAATACCAAGAAGCGAAGCGTCAGCATGAAGCGAAGCTGAAGCAAAAGGTGATTCAGGTGAAGGAAGTAAAATTTCGCCCGGGTACTGATGATGGTGATTATGGTGTGAAGTTGCGCAATTTAATTCGCTTCCTAGAGGATGGCGATAAAACGAAAATTACGCTGCGGTTTCGTGGTCGGGAAATGGCCCACCAAGAAATCGGAGCAAGAATGCTGGATCGTTTGAAGTTGGATCTTGAGCCTTTTGGTCAAGTTGAACAATTTCCTAAAATGGAAGGCCGTCAAATGGTGATGGTTTTATCCCCAGCAAAAAAGAAATAACCATGCGCCGCTAGGTGTATGAGAAGAGCAGCAATAGCTGCCGAGCTTGTCGTAGTTAGTTGTGTGAGTCAAGGTACAGGAAGTGTAGCCGTCGGTTGCCACCTTAGATCACGAGAGAATGAAAGGGAGTAGTCATGCCCAAGATGAAAACCAAGAGTAGCGCGAAAAAGCGCTTCACGGTGCGCGCTAGCGGATCGATTAAACGGGGTCAGGCCTTTAAACGCCATATCCTCACCAAAAAAACCACTAAAAATAAGCGTCAATTACGTGGCTCAACCGAAGTAGCTAAAGCAGATGTGAAGTCAATTCGCTCGATGCTGCCCTACGCATAAACCCAGACTAGATAGGAGAATGTAATGTCAAGAGTCAAACGTGGGGTTACCGCCAGAGCCCGTCATAAAAAAATTACTGATGCTGCTTCAGGCTATCGCGGTCGGCGTAATAACGTCTTTCGTGTTGCCAAAGAAGCAGTTATGCGCGCGGGTCAATATGCTTACCGCGATCGTCGTAACAAAAAACGGGTTTTCCGTGCCTTGTGGATTGCCCGTATTAATGCTGCTGTACGCGAGCACGATATGAGTTATAGCGTATTTATGAATGGCATGAAAAAAGCCCAAATCGAACTTGATCGCAAGGTGCTTTCTGATATGGCCATTATGGATAAAGAAGCGTTCGCAGCTTTGGTTACGCGGATTAAATCCACAGTAGCCGTAGCTTAATTTACTATTCATTAAGCTGAACTGATATGGTTTCGCTCGACCAACTTGTCGAGGATGCCAAACGCGATTTCGCTAAGGCTGCCGATTCGGCAGCCTTAGAGGATGCTAAGGCGCAGTATCTTGGCAAAACGGGTATGCTTACTGAGCGCCTCAAAGCGCTTGGTAAGCTTTCGCCTGATGAGCGCAAGAGTGCTGGCGCTGAAATTAATCTCGCTAAAACCGCAGTTGAAGATGCGCTCCAAGAGCGACGCCAAGCCTTAGCAGAGGGCGTTCTCTATTCACGTTTAGCTGCTGAAGCAATCGATGTCTCACTGCCGGGGCGTGGTCAAGAGGTTGGGAGTTTGCACCCTGTCATGCGGACCTGGGAACGCGTTGAGACCATCTTTCATTCGATTGGCTTTGATGTGGCACAAGGCCCTGAAATTGAAACCGACTGGTTTAATTTTTCGGCGCTCAATAGCCCTGAAAATCATCCAGCGCGCTCGATGCAAGATACGTTTTACGTTGATTGCAATGATGCCCAAGGTAAGCCCTTATTGTTGCGTACTCATACCAGCCCGATGCAGGTACGCTATGCAAGCGAGCACGTTAAAAAGTATGCTAACGCTGCAGTGATGCCGCCGATTAAAGTTATTGCCCCTGGTAGAACGTATCGGGTTGATAGCGATGCGACGCATTCACCCATGTTTCATCAGGTTGAGGGTCTGTGGATTGGTGAACAGGTATCTTTCGCTGATTTAAAGGGTGTATATACCAATTTTTTACGCACATTTTTTGAAACCGATGCGTTACAAGTCCGTTTTCGTCCCTCCTATTTTCCATTTACTGAACCCTCGGCGGAAATCGATATGGCCTTTAGCAGCGGTAAGTTAGCTGGCCGTTGGTTGGAGATTTCGGGTGCGGGTCAAGTGCACCCTAAGGTATTACGTAATATGGGCATTGATGCTGAACGGTATACCGGCTTCGCTTTTGGTTCTGGTTTAGAGCGTTTAACTATGTTGCGTTACGGAATTGATGACTTACGCTTATTTTTTGAAAACGACCTGCGCTTTCTGGCGCAATTTTCGGCTTAAGAGCATATGCAATTTTCTGAATCTTGGCTTCGTCAATACGTTAATCCACCGTTGGATAGCGCTGATTTAGCGCATGCTATGACAATGGCCGGTCTTGAGGTAGAAGAGCGGTATGCAGTGGCGCCGCCATTTACCCAAGTTGTGGTAGCTGAAATTCTATCAACCGAGCAACATCCTGATGCTGATCGTTTGCGGGTTTGTAAAGTCAATGCGGGAACTGGAGAAGATCTAACTATTGTTTGTGGAGCACCCAATGCGCGAGCCGGCATTAAGATTCCTTGCGCCTTAGTAGGAGCTAGTTTGCCTGCTGCTGAAGTCGGCGGTAAACCTTTACTAATTAAAGTAGGTAAATTACGTGGTGTTGAAAGCCAAGGTATGTTGTGTTCGGGTCGTGAATTAGGTTTGGGCGACGATCACGCTGGTATCTATGAGTTACCTGCTGACGCACCAATTGGCGAAGATATTCGTCAGTATCTGCATTTAGATGAGCAAATATTTGTGGTGAAGCTAACGCCTAATAAGGCGGATTGCTTATCATTAATTGGGATGGCCCGCGAAGTTGCGGCGATTACGAAAACGCCTTTGCAACTCTCGCCAGTGCAAGCGCCAGCCGTATCTATTCCAGACCAGTTAAAGGTTAATATCGTAGCGAGTGATTTATGTGGGCGTTTTGCGGGCCGAATTATTCGTGGCGTTAACGCTTCTGCACCTACACCAGCATGGCTTGTGCAGCGCTTAAAGAGTGCAGGTCAGCGCAGTATTTCTCCTTTGGTTGATATCTCTAACTATGTGATGTTAGAGATGGGTCAGCCAAGCCATGTTTTCGATTTAGACCGTTTAGTGGGTGACTTAAGTGTGCGCTGGGCTAAACCTGGAGAAAGTATTGAATTATTAAACGGTCAGACCCTCGTACCCATCTCTGATGAGATTGAACCGACTGCACAAATTACTAGTGGCGTAGGCGTGGTAGCAGATGAAAAGGGCTTAGTGAGTTTAGCTGGACTGATGGGCGGAAATCACTCTGCAGTGACGGATAAGACCACCAACATTTATGTGGAAGCTGCTTTTTGGTGGCCCGCGGCGATTCAGGGTAGGTCACGGCGCTTGAACTTTACGACCGATGCTGGACATCGGTTTGAGCGTGGTGTTGATCCTCAAGCCACGGTAGATTGTTTGGCGTATTTATCTGCCTTAATCATTGAAGTTTGTGGTGGTCGAGCCGGTCCGATTGACGATCAAATCGTTGCTTTACCAGAACGTAAGCCGGTCTCTATGCGCTTAAAGCGCGCCATGCAAATTATTGGGATTCCATTAACTATAGAAGTAGTAAGTGACGTGTTTACGCGCTTGGGTTTTGAATTTACTTCTACAGGAAGCGCTGCCGAGACGATTTTTCAAGTGATGCCACCAAGCTATCGTTTTGATCTAGAGATTGAGGAAGACCTGATTGAAGAGGTAGCCCGTCTTTATGGTTTTGAACATATTCCCGATTTACCGCCGCGGGGATTATTGGCGATGCGAGCGACACCAGAAAAATTGCAGAGCATTCATCTTTTACGGCATCGTTTTGCCCAGCAGGGTTATCAAGAAGTCGTCAATTTTGGTTTTACTGAGCCTGAGTTTGAACAGCAACTTGCTAATGGTGCCCCAGTTTCGTGCCCGCCAATCAATGTGCTTAACCCAATTGCAGCGCAATATGCGGTTATGCGTAGTACCTTGTTGGGCGGCTTACTAGCCAACTTGCGAAGCAACCTTAATCGTGGCGCTAGTCGGATGCGTTTATTTGAAGTAGGACGGACTTTTACACGCGTGAACAGTCTGGATACGCTTCGTTTACCCAATAGTGACGATGCCGTTGCTGCGGCAGTTGCAGGAATTTGGCAACCACTACAGATTGCGGGTCTTGCCTATGGCTTTGCTTGGCCAGAGCAGTGGGGAGTGGCAAATAAAATAGTCGATTTTTTTGATATTAAAGGCGATCTGGAAACCATCCTTATGCCCTTGCACATTACCACCAGTGCTGCGCCGCATGCTGCATTACATCCTGGCCGCTGTGCGGCAATTCAATTGTCTTTGCCAACTGGTGCACGCACAATTGGCTGGATTGGCGAGTTACATCCCGCTCTTCAGCAAAAACTGGCTTTACCGCTAGCGCCTATTGTCTTCGAGTTTGAATGGGATGCGATTAGCTTGATCGATTTACCGAGCCCTAATGAGCTCAGTAAATTACCTGCAGTACAACGCGATTTAGCCATCGTGGTTAAACAAAATTTTCCAGCGCAATTAGCCTTAGATGCTATGCTAGCAAAACCGCCCGCGTTTGTTCAAAAAATTACACTCTTTGATGAGTTTCGCTCAAAAGCTGATAGTACTGGGAGTGCATCTAATAGCGGCTTAGCAGCCGATGAAAAAAGTTTAGCATTTCGGATTACTCTTTTAAATCCAGCTGAAACTTTGCAAGATGAACAAGTTGATGCCGTTATAGCTACATTACTGGCGCAGTTAGAAAAAAAGTGTGGAGCCCGCTTGCGGTAGGTATATATTAGTCATTAGTAACTAAAAATTGAATAATAATTCAAGATTAAAAAGGTAATTTGAATGAACCAGACATCTCATGCGCACCCAACTGTAACTAAAAATGAGCTTTCTGAGGCTTTGTTTGATCAAGTTGGTCTAAATAAACGCGAAGCTAAAGATATGATCGATGCTTTTTTTGATCGGATTGCCGAATCCCTTGAGGCAGGCGTTGAAGTAAAAATTTCGGGTTTTGGCAATTTTCAATTGCGCAACAAATCTGCGCGCCCAGGTCGCAACCCTAAAACCGGCCAGCAGATTCCAATTGATGCACGTCGCGTGGTTACTTTTCATGCGAGCCAAAAACTAAAAGAAGCAGTAGAAGCGCAAACTGGTATGGTGGCTTAGGTTTGAATTTTAAGCAGGTTTTGTTTTTTATCTTCAGTCTCTCTTGATCTCTTTATTACCTCCCATTCCTGCTAAACGTTATTTCACTATTGGTGAGGTAGCGAGTTTATGTGGCGTTAAATCCCATGTCTTGCGCTATTGGGAGCAAGAGTTTGTGCAGCTTCGCCCGCAAAAGAGGCGCGGTAATCGGCGTTATTACCAGCATCACGAGGTGGTCTTAATTCGCAAAATTCGTTCTTTACTGTACGAAGAAGGCTTTACGATTGGTGGGGCCCGCAATCGCTTAGATGAAGCGCGTGGCAGCTTAAAACTGCGCGCAGAATTAGAGGCTGTAGTACAGATCTTATCGTTATAGCTCCGTAGCTGCTGATACAATTTTAGTTTCGTCGGGGCGTAGCGCAGCCTGGTAGCGTACTTGCATGGGGTGCAAGTGGTCGGAGGTTCAAATCCTCTCGCCCCGACCATTTTTTATACTTCAGTTTCTTATTCAAGACTTTCTGTATGCCAACTAGTTCAACCAATACGCCAACATCACCACGGGATTATTTTGGCCTGACGATTCCCTTTCTTGATTTTATTGGGGTAATTCCTGAATTTGCAGAGGCTGGTAAGTCACGGATTCGGGTAGATTTACGCCCGGAACTACACAATAGCTTTCAAGTAGCCCATGGTGGACTTACCATGACTTTGCTCGACTTTGCCATGGCTGCTGCAGCCCGTAGCATGCATGAACAGGCCTTAGGCATGATTACGATTGATATGACAGTGAGCTTTTTGCGGCCTTCCACCGGTATTTTGATTGTTGAAGGTAAATTGCTCAAAATTGGCAAAACAGTCAATTATTGTGAGGCTGAAGTTTTGAATGAGGCCGGAGAAATTACTGCCAAGGCATTGGGTAGTTTTATGCTCCGCCGCTAAGCTAGCGATAAATAAGTAACTATTAGCTTTAATTTAATATCTTAAATGCTTGATTTTATTCAATTTAGTAATTATAAATTTGATTAATTCAGTAATTAATATAATCATTTTTTATATACTAATGCCTAGATTTATTTATATCTATTTAAGCTGATATACAATAATATTAACCTTTATCATCATTTACATTTGGAGTATTAATAATAATGGTTAGTTACACTGATTTATTAGCCCAACGCGAGCAATTAGACCAACAAATTAAAGATGCAATTCAGCGTGAAAAGGCTGAGGGGATAGCGCAAGCTAAAGTCATTATTGAGCGTTATAAATTAGAAGTAGGCGATTTATTTAGTCGGAAATCTGCCACCCGTGGGGCGAGTGGCAAGGTCCCCCCAAAATACCGCAATCCCAGTACTGGTGATACTTGGACTGGGCGCGGCAAGGCCCCCAAATGGATTGAAGGCAGAGATCGAACGAGTTTTACGATTTAAGTCTATGGACTTTAAGCCCAATCGTACTTTCTCGATAAGGCTTCAACAAACAACTGTTCAAGTTGCTGTTTAGCCAACTGGGAGTGATTCGCTGGATAACCCAGAATGAGGGGGTTCTCTAAAATATTTTGATTTTGAGCGGAACTGGCGTTTTCTGCATTGGGCTGGGGCTGGATGACTCCTGAATTTTCTCCTGCCAACTGTATTACGCCAGGATGAAGTTCCACAAAACCCTCATCAACCAAAATGGGAATGCGTTGGGTAAGTTCATTTTTACTTAAATAATGGATGATGTGTACTTGCTCAACTGGGGGAATAAAGGCATCGAGATAAATTAAGTCGGGTGCGCTTGATACTGCTTGCATGAGACCCTCAAGGCTATCGAGCGACCAGATTAGGTCGACCTGCAGCGACCAATCCCGACAAATTTCTTGTAATTCTTCACGGTTTTCAGTGCGGCGAAAAATAGCCATGACCACACAATGAGTTGATAATTTCTGCCGCATGAGTTGTTTACGGCGCGTTAATTGCTTTTCTAGGGAGCTGGCGAGGATCCGCCGATGACCGCCGTAGGTTTTCCAGGCGATAAGCTCGCCAACTTCAACCATTTTTTGGACGGTACCCAAGGATACTTGGAGAATTTTAGCGCTTTGGCGAGTACTGAGATAGTCTGAGGCGGGATTAATGGCTTTCATTATTGGTAAATTTCTTTCAGTTTTATGAAGGTTCAAGCATATAAATCATTTCGCAGGGATGCTGTCAGTTTCGGCTGAAACAGTTGTAGGAAATTTCTTATTAAAGGGTCAGAATTTGGTCGATTCCTCCCCACTTCGCCATAAAACCTGACTATTAATAAGCTTAATGATGCTAAAATAACCATTCGATATTAGATTCAATGTGTAGATTCATCAGTGATCAGTTCGCAATTTGGTAAAGCCAAAGCCCGGACGGTTTAAACCACAGTTTTTTTCGGCATACCCGACGAAAGGTGAGCATCATGAGGCAAGCTTCAATAGGCTCGTCCTATTTGTTTGGCGGTAATGCGCCGTATGTAGAAGACCTATATGAGTCTTACTTGCTTGACCCCAGTTCGGTTTCTGATCATTGGCGCACGTATTTTGATAAGGTCAATCGTGTACCCGCTGTTGATGGCGGTAACCACCCAGATATTGCTCATGCGCCAATCGTCGCTTCTTTTGCTGAGCGCGCAAAGCAAGGCCCCATTCGTAAAGTTAGTGACTCGGCAGATGCGGAGATGGGTCGTAAACGAGTCGCTGTTCAACAACTGATAGCCGCATATCGAAATGTCGGTAATCGCTGGGCCAACATTGATCCGTTAAAGCGCACCGAACGCCCCGATATTCCGGAATTAAATCCCGCCTTCTATGGTTTTAGCGATGGCGATATGGATATTGTCTTCAATATTAGTAATACGTTTTTTGGCAAAGACACGATGACCCTGCGCGATTTATTGCAGGCTTTGCGCGAAACCTATTGCGGCACGATAGGTGCCGAAGTGATGTACATAGCCGACCAAAAAATAAAAAAATGGTGGCAAGAAAAATTAGAATCAGTACGCTCAACCCCGCGCTTTAATCTTGAAGAAAAGCGTCAAATTTTAGATCGCGTAACTGCAGCTGAAGGTCTCGAGCGCTATTTACAAGCCAAATATGTGGGCCAAAAGCGATTTTCTCTTGAGGGCGGTGAAAGTTTTATCGCCAGCATGGATGAATTAATTCGTGGCGCTGGTATTAAAGGTATACAAGAAATAGTCGTGGGCATGGCGCACCGCGGCCGCTTAAACATGCTGGTCAATGTTTTAGGCAAGATGCCTAAGGATCTATTTGCTGAATTTGAGCATACCGCACCAGAAGATCTACCATCGGGCGACGTTAAATACCATCAGGGTTTTTCTAGTGATATTTCAACACCAGGCGGCCCAGTCCATGTCTCTTTGGCATTTAATCCTTCCCATTTAGAAATTGTTGATCCGGTTGCTGAAGGCTCGGCTCGGGCCCGCATGGAGCGCCGCGGCGATTTGCATGGCGATCAAGTCTTGGCTGTTTTAGTGCACGGCGATGCCTCGATTGCTGGGCAAGGAGTTGTACAAGAAACTTTAGCGATGTCAGAGGTAAGAGGTTATTCCACGGGCGGCACAGTACATATTGTGATTAATAATCAAATTGGCTTTACTACTTCAGATCCGCGTGATCTACGTTCTAGCCTTTATTGCACTGACATTATGAAAGTGATTGACGCTCCGGTTTTACATGTCAATGGAGATGACCCTGAGGCAGTTGTATTGGCGACCCAGTTAGCTTTAGATTTTCGTAGCACCTTTAAGAAAGATGTAGCCATCGATATTGTTTGTTTTCGCAAGCTAGGCCATAACGAACAAGATTCACCCGCAATGACTCAGCCCCTAATGTATAAAATTATTGCGGCTCACCCCGGTACCCGCAAACTGTATGCAGATAAGTTAGAGACTCAAGGCGTGATCGCCGCAGGCGGCGGCGATTTGATGGTGAAAGCATTTCGTGCGGCAATGGATGAAGGGAAACAAACTTCTGACCCGGTATTAAGTAATTTCAAAGGAAAATTCGCTGTCGATTGGTCGCCATTTCTAAATAAAAAATGGACCGATCAAGCAGATACTGCGATTCCATTGGCTGAATGGAAACGTTTAGCCGCCCGCATCACAACAATTCCAGCCGACTTTAAGGCGCATCATTTAGTCGAAAAGGTCATTGCTGATCGTGCTGCCATGGGTCGTGGTGAAATCAATATCGATTGGGGTATGGGTGAGCATATGGCGTTTGCCTCTTTAGTGGCTAGTGGCTACCCAGTGCGTTTATCTGGTGAGGATAGCGGCCGTGGAACATTTACGCATCGCCATGCCGTATTGCACGATCAAAATCGCGAGAAATGGGATATTGGTACTTATGTTCCTTTGCAGCATGTTGCTAAAGATCAGGCCCCATTTACCGTAATCGATTCAATTCTTTCTGAAGAGGCGGTGCTTGGCTTTGAATACGGCTATGCTTCTGCTGAACCCAACACCTTGACGATTTGGGAAGCTCAGTTTGGCGACTTTGCTAATGGTGCCCAGGTTGTGATTGACCAATTTATCGCCTCAGGTGAGGTGAAGTGGGGTAGGGTGAACGGCTTAGTGATGATGTTGCCGCATGGCTATGAGGGGCAGGGCCCAGAACATTCGTCGGCTCGTTTAGAGCGTTTTATGCAGTTGTGTGCTGATACGAATATGCAGGTGGTACAACCTACTACGGCCGCGCAAATTTTTCATGTCTTGCGTCGCCAAATGATTCGGCAATTTCGCAAGCCGCTGGTGTTAATGACGCCAAAATCGTTATTGCGCAATAAAGAAGCCGCTTCACCTTTGATGGAGTTTACAAAAGGCCAGTTTCAAACGGTTTTGCCTGATACTGACGCGACGCTTGAGCCAAAGCAAGTAACTCGCTTAATTATTTGTTCGGGTAAGGTGTATTACGATTTAGTGAAGGCGCGAGTTGAAAAGAAATCAACAGATACTGCCATTATTCGGCTCGAGCAACTTTATCCATTTCCGCATAAGTCAATTGCTTCTGAACTTAAAAAATATTCTAATTTAGAAGAGGTTGTTTGGTGTCAAGATGAACCACAAAATCAAGGCGCTTGGTTTTTTGTGCAACACAATATTTTAGAAAATATGGGTGACGGCATGCGGCTAGCTTATGCGGGTCGGCCGGCATCAGCATCACCAGCAGTGGGTTATTCGCATTTACATCAAGAGCAACAAAAATCATTACTGAACTCAGCCTTTGCAAAATTAAAAGGTTTTATTGTGACAAAAAATAAATAAGTCGATTGATTCATTTTAGGAAAAATATGTCTATTTTTGAAGTTAAGGTACCGCAACTTTCTGAATCTGTTACAGAGGCAACTTTATTAAAGTGGCGAAAAAAACCTGGCGAAGCGGTGGCGCAAGATGAAATTCTGATTGAGATTGAAACCGATAAAGTGGTTTTAGAAGTTCCTGCACCCGCAGCTGGTGTGCTAACCGAAATTCTGCAGCCAGATGGTGCTACGGTAGTAGCTGAGCAATTAATTGCCAAGCTCGATAGTGTCGCCACTCCTACCGTTGCTGCAGTTCCAACTGCTAGCATAGTAGCAAGTGCAATAGCAGCACCGCCAGCTACAACGCCAAGGGCTTCAGCAACAGTTGCAGCAGCCCCTGCGGCAGTAAAATTAATGGCTGAACTGAACACGAATGCTGCCGCTATTAGCGGTAGTGGACGTGACGGCCGGATTACCAAAGGGGATGTGCTGGCTGCGGTAGCTACTGGCGGGGCTAAGCCTGTAAAAGCGGCTCAAGCCGCTTTGCCACCAGCGACGATGCCATTAGGTGATCGACCTGAAGAGCGGGTGCCTATGAGCCGCTTGCGCGCCCGTATTGCCGAGCGCTTGCTCGAATCGCAGGCTAATAATGCGATCTTGACAACCTTTAATGAAGTCAATATGGCGCCAGTAATTGCAATGCGCAATAAATACAAAGAGGTATTTGAAAAAACCCATGGTGTAAAACTTGGCTTTATGTCTTTCTTTGTAAAGGCGGCAACCCATGCCTTGAAAAAATTTCCATTACTGAATGCTTCGGTCGATGGCAACGATATTATTTATCATGGCTATTTTGATATTGGAATTGCGGTTAGCTCTCCGCGCGGTTTAGTCGTGCCCATCTTACGTGATGTTGATCAAATGAATTTAGCGCAAATTGAATTAAAAATTGCTGAATTTGGAGTGAAGGCTCGCGAAGGTAAATTATCCATTGAAGAATTAACCGGCGGTACATTTTCTATTTCAAATGGCGGGGTGTTTGGCTCGATGTTGTCGACCCCCATTATTAACCCTCCCCAGTCGGCCATTTTGGGTATTCATGCAACTAAAGAGCGGGCGGTAGTGGAAGACGGACAAATTGTAATTCGGCCCATTAATTACTTAGCATTATCTTATGATCACCGCATTATTGATGGCCGCGAGGCCGTGTTGGGCTTGGTGGCCATGAAAGAGGCAATTGAAGATCCTGCTCGCCTGTTGCTTGATCTATAAGAAAGATAATCCATGAGTCAAGCTTTTGATGTGGTGGTAATTGGTGCCGGACCGGGGGGATATATTGCGGCAATTCGGGCTGCGCAATTGGGCTTTTCAGTGGCTTGTGTTGAAGCTAGCTCGTTCAACGATCCCAAGGGTGAAATCCGCCTAGGCGGTACGTGCCTGAATGTGGGCTGCATTCCATCGAAAGCCTTGTTAGCGTCATCCGAAGAGTTCGAAAAAATTGAGCATAGTATTGCCGACCATGGCATTACTGTGGGGCAAGTTAGTATCGACATTAAAAAAATGTTGGCGCGTAAAGACGCTATTGTGACCAAAATGACAGGTGGTATTAACTATTTATTTCGCAAAAATAAAGTGACTTTACTAAAAGGGCACGCAGCTTTTTTGGGTAAAGATGCGGCGGGCTACCAACTGCAGATTGATGGCAAAACACCGACGACAGTGACAGCTAAGCAAGTGATTATTGCCACAGGTTCGAAGGCGCGGCATTTACCAACGATTAAAGTTGATAACGTGATGATTTGCGATAACGAAGGGGCACTGCAATTTGACTCGATTCCAAAGCGTTTGGGTGTGATTGGCGCCGGCGTTATTGGCCTTGAGTTAGGCTCTGTGTGGCGACGGGTTGGTTCACAGGTGACCGTTTTAGAGGCTTTACCGACTTTTTTAGGTGCCTGCGATGCGGGCATTGCTGCAGAAGCCCAGAAAATTTTTACTAAACAAGGCTTAGATATTCAGCTGGGGGTAAAAATTGGTGAAGTAGTTAGTTCTAAAAAAGAAGTCACAGTAAGTTATCAAGATAGTGCTGGTAAAGCGCAAAAATTAGTGTGTGAGCGTTTAATTATCTCCGTTGGGCGGGTGCCCAATACGGATGGCCTTAATTTGGCAGCCATTGGCCTGAAAACTGATGAACGCGGTTTTATTCCCATCGATCACCATACCTGTGCTACCGCCATGCCTGGCGTCTATGCGGTTGGTGATGTAGTGCGTGGCCCCATGCTTGCGCATAAAGCTGAAGATGAAGGTGTTCTGGTGGCCGAAATAATGGCAGGCCAAAAACCCCATATTGATTACAACTGCATTCCATGGGTTATTTATACCGATCCAGAAATTGCTTGGGTTGGTCAAACCGAACAGCAACTAAAAGAAAGTGGCAGAGCTTTTAAAGCAGGACAGTTTCCGTTTGCAGCCAATGGCCGTGCATTAGGTATGGGACGCTCCGAAGGTTTCATTAAAGTGCTAGCTGATGCAAAAACAGATGAGGTTTTAGGGGTTCATATCATTGGGCCAAATGCCTCTGACCTCATTGCTGAAGCCGCTGTGGCAATGGAATTTAAAGCTGCCGCAGAAGACATTGCCCGTATTTGTCATGCACACCCAAGCTTATCTGAGGTAATGCGTGAGGCTGCCCTTGCAACCGATCAGCGCGCATTAAACATGTAATTGAAAGTTGCCGAGTATTACCGCCATGAATTACAGTTGCATGGCTACCATACTGATGCTGCGCAAGAGCGTGCAGTAGCGCGCTTGCAATTATGTGAGGATGAATGGGTAGCCTATAAAGAAAAGCGTGATAACGCCCTGAAGAAAAAACTGTTTCACCCTGAATTGCCTAGAGGCATTTATTTATGGGGGGGTGTGGGGCGGGGCAAATCCTTTTTAATGGACTGTTTTTATGCTGCCTCGCCAGTAGAAAAAAAGATTCGCATTCATTTTCATGAGTTCATGCGCGGAGTGCATCATGAATTACATGAACTGTCGGGTTTAGTTAACCCGCTTGATGAGGTAGCTAAACGCATTTCTGAACGCTACCGCTTAATTTGTTTTGATGAGTTTCATATAAACGATATTGCCGATGCGATGATTTTATATCGCTTATTAAAAGCCTTATTTGAAGATCGCGTGCAATTCATTATGACCTCGAATTACCAGCCTGATGATCTGTATCCGAATGGCTTGCATCGTGATCGCTTACTGCCAGCAATTCAACTACTTAAAGCCAAGCTCGATATTTTGAATGTCGATGCTGGCGCTGATTATCGGCAGCTACAAATGGCACAAGTTGAGGCTTATTTATGTCCCCTTACGGCGCAAAATCATTTAATTTTATTAGATACATTTAAGCGCTTAAGTGGTAATCGCGATGAGATGTCGTGCCCCGTGCTCTTTATCGAGTCGCGACAAATTCGTCCCTTTCGTTTGGCTGAAGGGGTAGTCTGGTTTGATTTTCAAACCCTGTGCGTTGGGCCCCGCTCGCAAAATGATTATCTGGAGTTGGCGACGCGCTTTCATACCATTATGTTGTCGGAGGTACCGTATATGCCGCCGCGCATGACCAATGAAGCTCGGCGGTTTATTTGGCTAATTGATATTTTATATGACCATAGAATCAAATTGATTATGTCGGCGCAAGTACCACCTGCAGAGCTTTATCCTGAAGGTCAAATTGTGGCTGAATTTGGTCGCACCGTATCCCGCCTAGTGGAAATGCAATCTCGCGCCTATCTCGATGCCCCGCGCCGAGTAATTAATACAAGCTTGACCTAAAATAGCTGGATGAATACACCTTCTGTACTAAATGCAGATTTGCACTGCCATTCTGTGGTTTCAGACGGAACCTTGTCACCTGAAGCGCTGGCAGAGCGTGCGCAGCTGAATGGGGTGCAATTGTGGTCATTAACCGACCATGACGAGCTGGGGGGCCAGGTTCGCGCCCAAGCTGCGGCAGCGCAATGTGGAATTGACTATGTGGCGGGGGTGGAAATTTCGATAACCTGGCTAGACCATACGGTACATATTGTGGGTTTAGGTATTGATCCTACTGATCTTGGCTTAATTGAGGGTCTGCGTCAAACCCGCGATGGGCGCCGTAATCGAGCGCAGGCGATGGCAGAGCAATTAGCTAAAGTTGGCATTGCCGGTAGTTTTGAAGGGGCGCAACTGTATGCCGGTAATCCAGAATTAATTTCTCGTACCCACTTTGCGCGGTTTTTAGTTGAGCAAGGGTTTTGTCGCGATACCGAAACAGTATTTAAAAATTATTTGGTTGCAGGTAAACCTGGCTATGTGCAACATCGTTGGGCAACCTTAGAAAATGCAGTACATTGGATTCGGAGTGCTGGTGGCGTTGCCGTGATTGCCCATCCAGGGCGCTATCATTTAACCCCGCTACAGATGACGGAGTTGTATGCGCGTTTTAAAGATTTAGGTGGATTGGGCATTGAAGTAGTAACCGGCAGTCATAGCCCTGATCAGTATCAAACGTATGCCAAGATTGCTATTGATTATGGTTTTATGGGTTCACGAGGCTCTGATTTTCATGATCCGCGTGAAAGCCATACTGATTTGGGTTTGCTACCGAATTTACCTTCTAGCTTGAAGCCCATTTGGTCGTTGTTTCATTAACAATTGTAATTTTTGAAATTAATTTTTAGAAAAAATGAATGATGTTTGCTGATCGTGTACTTTCTGGCATGCGACCCACTGGCAATTTGCATTTAGGCCATTACCATGGCGTGCTCAAGAATTGGGTGCAGTTGCAATCGGAATACCCTTGTTTCTTCTTTGTTGCCGACTGGCATGCTCTAACCACTCATTATGAAACGTCTAGCGTGATTGAGGAATCGGTTTGGGAGATGGTAATCGATTGGTTGGCTGCTGGGGTTGATCCGCAACAAGCGACTTTATTTATTCAGAGTAGAGTGCCTGAACACGCTGAACTTTTTTTATTACTAGCAATGGGCACGCCCTTAAGTTGGTTGGAACGAGTGCCAACGTATAAGGATCAAATTGAAAAATTAAAAGAAAAAGATTTGCAAACGTATGGTTTTTTAGGTTACCCCCTTCTGCAGGCTGCGGATATTTTAATTTATCGCGCTCAACTGATTCCTGTTGGTGAAGATCAAGTGCCGCACGTAGAGATGTCGCGAGAAGTCGCCCGCCGTTTTAACTATTTATATGGGCGCGAAGCGGATTTTGAAGTCAAGGCAATCGAGGCGGTAAAGAAGTTGGGTAGTAAGCGCGCCAAAATGTATGCTGAACTGCGGGTTGCCTATCAAGAGCGGGGTGATACTGAGGCCCTAGAACAAGCTCAGGCCCTGCTGCAAGACTCTCAAAGCCTGTCGATGGTTGATCGGGAGCGGTTATTTGGTTATTTAGAGGGGGCGCGAAAAATTATTTTGCCAGAGCCCCAAGCTTTATTAACCAAAGCTTCGCGCATGCCTGGACTCGATGGTCAAAAAATGTCGAAATCCTACAACAACACAATTGGCATTCGTGAGCAGCCCGCTGAAATTATTCGCTTAGTACGCACGATGCCTACCGATCCAGCACGGGTGCGGCGAACCGATCCTGGTAATCCAGAGCATTGTCCTTTATGGCAATTACATTTGGTTTATTCTGATTCGGTCACTCAAGATTGGGCTAAAAAAGGGTGCATTTCCGCTGGCATTGGTTGTTTAGAATGTAAGCAGCCAGTCATTGATGCCATTTTGCGAGAACAGCAGCCCATGTTTGAAAGAGCGCAAATATATTTGGACGACCCTAGTTTATTGCGCTCCATTATTGCTGACGGATGTGATAAGGCGCGCAAGGTTGCCCAAGAAACCATGCGTGAGGTACGCGAGGCGATGGGGCTAGCGTATGACTAGCCGTGCTTGACCCTTCTTCCTGGGTGCAGCGCTTTGCGGCGTTGTTGAAGCCAGGTGGCAGGGTGCTTGATTTAGCGTGTGGTAGCGGCCGACACAGTATTTTTTTGGCTAATGCAGGCTTTGATGTTCTCGGGGTTGACAGCAATGTCGAATCGTTGGCTTTGGCACGGGAAAACCTGGGCCAATTAAAGAGCGGTAACCCCCAATGGCTTGAAATGGATTTAGAGGCTGCCGTGTGGCCCTTGTCGAGCGCCAGCTTTGGCTTTTGGGACGGAATCGTCGTGACAAATTATCTCTATCGCCCCTTTTTGGAGGTATTGCCGAGCCTTCTGAGTAAAGGCGGTTTCTTAATTTATGAAACTTTTGCCCAAGGCAATGCTGAGTTTGGGAAACCGACCAGCCCCAAATTTTTATTAAACCCTGCGGAATTGTTGCAGTTAGCCCAGCGCTCTGGCTTGCGGGTATGGGCTTACGAAGATCTTTTTACCGATCTACCTAAACCGGCGATGGTGCAGCGCCTCTGCGCCCAAAAATCGGCTTAGAGGGCCTTATCCGTTACAATTTCAGCGATGAATACGCCTAATTCCAGCGCTAGATTGCTTGAGAAGCCGATTAAAGGCAGCATGGTGGCAATTGTTACCCCCATGTTTGCTGATGGCGCTTTAGATTTTTCGGCTTTACGTAATTTATTAGATTGGCATGTAGCCGAAGGCACTTCGGCGATAGTGATTGTTGGGACGAGTGGTGAATCGCCCACGGTTTCGGTGGCAGAACATTGCGAACTCATTCGGGTAGCAGTAGAGCAGATTGCTAGCCGTATTCCGGTAATTGCTGGCACTGGTGGCAATTCAACCCTTGAGGCGATTGAGCTAACTGAGTTCGCGAAAAAGGTGGGCGCTGATGCGAGCCTGCAAGTGGTGCCGTATTACAACAAACCGACCCAAGAAGGTATGTTTGCCCATTTCAAAAGCATTGCTGAGCGGGTTGATTTGCCGATGATTCTCTACAACGTACCTGGTAGAACGGTAGCCGATTTAGCCAATGACACCATCTTACGTTTAGCAACAGTACCTGGCATTGTGGGTATTAAAGATGCCACGGGCAATTTAGAGCGAGGCTGTATGTTATTAGCGGATTTACAGTCTGCTGGGTTAAGTAATTTTGCGGTTTACTCGGGCGATGATCTAACAGCTTTTATGCTGATGCTAATGGGTGGTCAAGGCAATATTTCGGTTACTGCGAATGTAGCCCCGCGTTTAATGCATGATTTATGTAGTGCCGCTATGAATGGCGATTTGGTGCGCACGCGCGATTTGCAGTTTCGCTTATTTGCTTTGCATAAAGCCATGTTTATTGAGGCAAATCCTATTCCCGTGAAATGGGCATTACACGCTATGGGTAAAATTACGCCTGGCATCCGTTTGCCTTTAACGCCCTTGAGCCCCGCTTTGCGAGACTCTTTGTTGTCCACCCTTAAGCAACTTGGTCTTTTATGATTTTTGATGTGAAGGTTTATCGACTTCGATTCAAACCCCATACCCGCAATTTTTTCACCCTGCTAATGCTTGCTTGCCTAGGACTAACTGCGGGCTTAACTGCCTGCACCACTTCTACAGTAAGTTCTGATAAGGTTGATTACAAGTCGGGCGGTACTCAGCGCGGCCCCAACCTAGCCTATCCTCCTGATTTAGTTACTACGCAAGCCGATCGCCGTTATTTAGTACAAGACGGTAGCGCCACCATGTCTGATTACAACGCCATTCTAAAAAAGGGCGGAGAAGTACGTAAAACGCCTTTAACTGGAATTCCAGGTATGCGTATGGTACGAGATGGCGACAGGCGTTGGCTCGTCATCGATAAACCAGCAGCCGAGCTTTATCCGCAAATTAAAGATTTTTGGCAAGAAAATGGGTTTTTATTATTAGTAGATTCGCCTACCACCGGCATTATGGAAACCGATTGGGTTGAAAATCGTGCCAAAATTCCGCAAGATTATTTACGCAGCCTATTAGGTGGTGTGCTCTCGAGTGTTTTTGATACTGGTGAGCGCGATAAATATAAAACGCGCTTAGAGGTTTTAAAGCCTGATCAGACAGAAATTTTTATTACCCATAAAGGCGCTTCAGAAGAGCCCGTCCGCGATAACAG
The DNA here is from genome assembly GCF_021395205.1 of Polynucleobacter sp. IMCC 30228. Lineage (GTDB taxonomy): Bacteria > Pseudomonadota > Gammaproteobacteria > Burkholderiales > Burkholderiaceae > Polynucleobacter. Next base: position 264,105 of record NZ_JAJVCS010000003.1, read on the forward strand.
TGGTGGTGTGATTTCAACCAAGTGGGTACCACGACCCAATGATCCTGATTTAGACGCTGCTTTTCTGGTCAGGCTGATGGAGCGTCTTGGTCATACGCAAGAACAAGCTAAAGCCCAGTTGGCAGCAGCTAGCTCACCCACCAATAAAGTGGTCAAAGCGAAACTTGCGCAAGATAGTAGTGGAGTAGCTGTAATTGAATTACCCTCGAGCTTTGATCGGGCTTGGCGCGATGTGGGCCTAGCGCTTGATCGGTCGAACTTTACGGTAATCGATCGTGATCGCTCAAAAGGAGTTTACTTTGTGCGCTACGTCAATACTAAAGATACTGGCGATGCTTCTAAGGGCTTCTTTTCTGGGCTTTTTAGTAGTAAAGATGAAGCTGCTTTACAAGCGAAGCAATATCGAATTTTTGTGAAGGCCAATGGCGCAGAGGCAAGTCAAGTATTTGCGCAAGATGCTGAAGGCAAACCAGAAAATTCTCCTGCTGGAATTCAATTGCTCACATTATTAGCTGAACAACTAGCGCGCTAATTTACTACTGATTTTGATTGGTATGAGATCGTAAAAAAAGCCGCTTACGCGGCTTTTTCGTTCTTCTGCAAGAAGATTACTTCTTTGCTTCAGGAGCAGCAGGAGCTGGAGCAGCAGGAGCGGCAGCAGCAGGAGCAGCATCAGCAGGAGCAGCAGCAGGAGCTGGAGCAGGCGCTGGTTTTGGTTCTTCTTTTTTGCCACAAGCAGCCAAAGCAACGGCTAACATAGCAGCAAGTAATAGTGACTTCTTCATTTGTAAGTTCCTTTAAAAAAAATTAACATCAATTACCGGTAATTGTTGTTGGAATCAGTTAAGGGTTACCCCTTAACAAATCCAGAAAACATTATAGCCATCATTGGGGGAATGGTTCAAAGATTAACCATCCGGCTTGATATGCGCTGTAGAGAGAATGGGCAGCTTGGCCTTGGGTAGGCCGGAGAATTAACCGCTGCTGAGCTGAGAGACTAAGGGTTTTGTTCGTTGCCAGCGCGCGCCATAACTGTTTGACTAGCGGGCTGGCGGTTTGGGTCATATTTTCGCCATTACAAAAAATATGCTGCTTGTCACAGATCATGCGGGTAAGTGGATGAAGATACAAAGAGCTTGTAGACAGCTTGCCAATAAATTGTGGGTAACTGAGGGGTTTTGCTGGGCCCGTAAAATATGCGCTGGGTTTGGGTTCGCTTAAATAGGCGCTAATACCCTGTAAAAAATGATTAATATCATTTAAATCAAGGCTTTTCAGGCGTTTTTTCAATTGCTTAATTAGCTCTGGTGGTAGCACTTCGGGTTGCTTGGTGGCACCTTGCTGGGGATCGGCATAGTGTGTATTGAGCTCGGGTACCGAGTCTAGGGATTCAGCTAAGCGCCACAACCCCTCTTGGAGTAATTCTCGGTAGGTGGGTGCTCGAAAGCCAATTGACCAGGTTTGGCATGCTGGATCGAGCGCGACGCCATCATGTGCTGTATTTGGCGGTAAATAGAGCATATCGCCAGGCTCAAGCACCCATTCTTCTTGAGCCTTAAAGTGACGCAGAATTTTCAGTGGCAGGCCCGCTTTGAGTGTTAGATCACTTTGGGTGGAAATTGACCATTTTCTGCGGCCTGCCATTTGCAATAAAAACACATCATAGGAGTCAAAGTGGGGCCCCACGCCACCCCCGATACCGGCAAGACTGATCATTAAATCGTCTAATCTGGCATCGGGTATAAAGCGAAACCAAGAAAGTACCTTTGCGGCAGCGGGGTGATGGGCCTCTACCCCTTGTATGAGCAGGGTCCAATTAGGGTCTTTAAGATTTGGTAAATGCTTGGCTTTGAGCGGCTCGGTACTGAGGTCATGAAGACGCCAGGGTTTAGAGCGAATTAAGCGGGCTTCACTTTCACCCTGACTGGCCATAGCCCAGAGTGCCTGGGCCGATATAGGACTATCGAGCGGGTTACCAAGGGCCTTAGCTTGCTGAAAAGCAGGAATAGCTCCCCGCACTAAGAGGGGGCGCTGATGCCAGTAATTGCGCATAAAGACTTGTGGGCTAAGGCCGCCCAAGAGGGGCCAAGCTTGCTTCAAGAGCAAGACTTCAGGCGCGCGGGGTGGTTGGTAGGGATTGCTCAAGTAAAATGAACTCAATTCTAATTTTTTAGCAAACTTATTAGCAAACTACGTATGAAGATCTCAAAAAATACTATTGTCTCGCTGCGTTACAAATTAACCGATGCACAAAATAATGTCATCGAAGAACCCGAAGCCCCGATGGTATACCTGCACGGGGGTTATGATGGCACTTTTCCAAAAATTGAAACCGCTTTAGATGGGCAAGATGTGGGGTATGAAACCACTTTGCAACTCGATCCTGGCGATGCATTTGGCGAATACGACCCTGAGTTATTAAAAATAGAGCCCCGTACGCGTTTTCCAGAGCCGCTTGAGGTAGGGATGCAATTTGAGGGTGTACCCGACGCAGATGATGTTTCGCTTGATGCCGAACAGGTTCATGAGGTGATAGATGATAGCGACGAAGAGGATCTTTCCGCAATGATTTATACCGTGACCGATGTTGCCGAGAATCAAGTGGTGCTGGATGGTAATCATCCCCTTGCTGGCATGGCGTTACGCTTTTGGTTGCAGGTAGAAGAAGTGCGAATTGCCACCGATGAGGAAATTCAAAATCGACACCCGCAAGGCGAGGAAGGTCTTGGCTTTGGGGTTTTGGATGAGGGTGATGATGAAATGGATGAAGATTATATTGGCGGCGCACAAAAAAAAGATGGCGCAAATCCGCACACCTTGCACTAAATAAAATCCGTCATATTTTATTCTTTCAGCCAGCGCTTAATTGCGTCTAGCTCGCGCATCGCAGCGCCATCTTCAGAGCTAGGTGTTACCTGTGTAGGGGCGTGTCCTGTTAGTTTTGCCAAGGCTTCTTCTAAGGCTTGTATTTTTGTTTCTTGTAAGAGGGTGGCGTCAATCAGCCCTTTTAGCGCAAGTGACATGGGATCATCGGCATTGGGGGTGATTCCGTATGCAGAAAAATTAGCCTTACTTTCCATACTGCCGGCGTGAGGTAAGTCGGGGTGTAGGGTGCGGGCTGGCACACCAACGGCGGTTGCACCCGCGGGTATTTCTTTCAGCACGACAGCATTTGAGCCTATACGGGCGCCATCTCCCACCATAAACCCACCCAAGACCTTAGCGCCTGCGCTAACAACCACCCCCTTGCCTAGTGTGGGGTGACGTTTGACGCCTTTATAAAGTGAGGTGCCGCCTAAAGTAACGCCTTGATAAATTGTGCAATCGTCACCAATAACCGTGGTTTCGCCAATGACAATACCCAGGCCATGATCGAGGAAAACCCGGCGCCCAATTTTGACCCCAGGATGTATTTCAATACCGGTAAGCCAACGCGCCAACATTGACCATAGGCGGGCGATTAATTTAAGTTCTACTTGCCAAAAAAAGTGCGCAACACGATGCAGCCATACCGCATGCAAACCAGGGTAGCAAAGTATTACCTCCAGCCGGTTTCGCGCTGCCGGATCACGGGCAATAATGGAATCGATTTCGTCGAAGAATGCGTTGGCCATAGTGAGAGTTTAATCGGAAGCGCTTATTTTTTTGTCAGCATCTGTTTGGCGATACCCCTTAATAAATCAATTTCCTCTTTATGCAGTTCGGCTCGTGCAAACAAGGCCTGTAAACGGGGCATTAGTTTTTTGGGCCGATCGGGGTCAAGGTAGCCAATAGATTCAAGGCCTTGGCGCCAATGCTCGGCCATAGCGGCCACTGCGGTGGGGTCGGCTAGATCACTGCTTGCTGCTTTGGGGTTTGAGCTGATTTTGTGGCGGGCTATTTCGGCTTGCAAAGACTGGCGCAGGGTATAGGCGCAGACCATTACGGCTTGCGCTAAATTCAAAGAGGGGTATGCCGGATTAGCATCTAAAAAGACTCGATGTGAACACAGTTTGAGGGCTTCATTATCTAGACCAGTTCTTTCTGTACCGAAAACCAAAGCCACTTGCTCTTCATTCATTAATAGTTGAGTCGCCCGTTGGCAAGCTTCTGGCCACGAAAGCGCTGGCGGCCCAAATTGGCGCTCTCGGCTAGTTAAACCTAGCACCAGCGAACAATTTTTGAGGGCTGGGCCCAAGGTCGGTCTTTCGAGCGCTTGCTCTAATACGTCTTGAGCGCCACTGGCAAAGGCAATGGCCTCAGAGTGCTCGAACGGCTTATTTTGACGTGGGGCTATTAGCGTGAGGCGCTGAAAGCCCATGGTTTTTAGCGCCCGCGCGCTTGCGCCAATATTGCCAGGATGGCTGGTTTGGACCAAGACCCAATTTAGCGCATTAAATGCAGGATGTTCAGGTAGTGAGCTTAGCTGATGCAGCGGGTTAACCGCGTCACTATGGGTCGGTTGTGGAGTCATTGGGGGCATCTTGAGGTTCATTCTGCAGGTATTGCGTCCGATCGTTTAAGATGAGCGCTTCGCTTGTTATTGTCCCGCATTTTTTAGGGCACTTACAGGCTGGCTCTTATTTAATTTGCTCACACTAATCTTATGCATCCTATGTTGAATGTGGCCGTTAAGGCTGCCCGCCGTGCTGGAACTATTATTAACCGTGCCTCGCTGAACTTAGAGCGCTTGCAGGTTGATCGTAAACAACATAATGATTTTGTGACAGAAGTAGACCAACAAGCCGAAGCGGCCATTATTGAAACCTTAAGTGATGCCTACCCTGACCATGGTTTTTTGGCGGAAGAAACAGGTAGCCACAAACCCGATGCGGAATCAATTTGGATTATTGACCCCCTTGATGGCACCACCAATTTTATTCATGGCTTTCCGCAGTATGCAGTTTCAATTGCCTTAGCGGTTGCGGGAGTGACTCAGCAAGCAGTGGTATATGACCCCACTCGCGATGAATTATTTACTGCTACTAGGGGTAGCGGAGCGTATTTAAATCGCCGTCGTTTGCGGGTAGCAGCTGAAATCCGTTTGGCTAATGCTTTGCTGGGAACGGGCTTTCCTTACCGAGAAGATCAAGACCTTGAGAGCTACTTACGCATTTTTGCTGAGATGTCTCGGCAATGCGCTGGCTTGCGTCGGCCTGGTGCTGCTTCTTTAGATTTGGTTTATGTTGCTGCGGGTCGTTATGATGGATTTTTTGAAAGTGATTTAAAGCCCTGGGATATGGCAGCAGGCGCTTTAATTGTGGCCGAAGCAGGCGGCCTAGTGGGTACCTACTCGGGTGAAGAAGGTTTCTTGCAAAGTGGTGAGGTGATGGCGGCTAACCCTCGTTTATTTGCCCAGATGGCGCAAATTTTGCGACCTTATGCTAAAGCGCCGGAAGGCAATAGCGCCTTAAAACGGAGTTAGTTTTTTACCCCTTAACTAAGTCTAGGTAGCGCACCCCATTGGCATCAATGCGTAGTGCACTAGCTTTAGGCAAGACGCTCTCGGGATGATCTAAATCCCAATCGGATAGCACCCAGCGTTGCCACTCTACTTGATTGAAGTTTTCATGATGTCGAGTGGGTAAATGCGTATGACCATGAATAAGCTGATCGATCTTAAATTGATCGACAAGGCTGGCACAGGCATGAAGAGTGACATCGACTTTCATTTGAGTGGATTCAGGCGCATAACGCGCAGCTCGCTGATACTGCGCGGTACTATTGCTTCGCAACTGCTGGGCTATAGTGCGACGCCAGTTGAGGGGCATTTTTAAAAATAGCTGTTGTAGCCAGGGTTTACGAACCCACTTACGAAAGAGTTGATACGCGTTATCGGCAGTGCATAAAATATCGCCATGGCTTAAGAGATATTCAGAGCCTGCTAAGACTACTTTACTTGGGTCGGGCAAGAGGGTCATACTGGTTTTCTTTAAAAAATCAGGACCAATTAAAAAATCGCGATTACCATGAAGATAGTAAATTTTTACATTGAGCGCCAAATTGGCCAAGGCATTTTTTATCTCTAGATGAAAAGGGGAGCGTAAGCTAGCATCATCGCCTACCCAATATTCAAAGAGATCGCCCAAAATAAAAACGGCTTCAACCGAGCGCGCCTCTTTTTCACAAAAATCAATCAACCGTTGCGCCGTTATTGGCATTGACGGCGTGAGATGGATATCGGAAATCAAGAGGGCGCTAGCGTAGCTTGGAATCATGCTGAAAATTTCTTAAAAAATGACTAGCTCGTGAATTAGTCTTCTAAAACCGTGGCTTTTTCAATCGTGACATCTTCGGTGGGTACATCTTGATGAAAACCAGCGGTACCCGTTTTGACTTTGCGAATGGCATCAACGACATCCATGCCGTCACAAACTTCGCCAAAGACTGCATAACCCCAGCCTTGCGCATTGGGTGCTGTATGGTTTAAGAAATCATTGTCATTCAAATTGATAAAAAATTGCGATGATGCCGAGTGGGGCTCGTTGGTGCGGGCCATTGCCACAGTGCCGCGCAGATTTTTTAAGCCATTATTTGCTTCGTTTTCAATTTCAGCCAAGGTTGATTTTTGTTTTAGGCCAGTGGTCATGCCACCGCCTTGAATCATGAAATTATCGATAACGCGATGAAATATAGTGCCATCATAATGCCCACTTTTTACATATTGTAAAAAATTCGCCACGGTTTTTGGCGCTTTAGCAGCATCGAGAGATAAGGTGATATCGCCTTTATTTGTTTTGAGAAGAACTTTGGCCATTGCTTGGTGTACTTTCTAGAAGGTTAGGGGTTGAAGTGACGGGTGCTGCAGTAACTGATGGTGATGTTGCTGGCGCAACTGAAGTTGTTGGGGTGGTGGCCGGTTTTGCTGCTGCCGCAGCTTGGGGCACTTTGACAACGGGCGGCTTCAGAATTTCTTGCAAGGCTTTATTACGACGCGCATTTTCCCGAATATTGGGTTGTAATTTCGCGGCTGCTTCATAGTTTTTAGCGGCTAAACGAATATAAATATCACCTGAGTTTGACAGGGCAGTAACGTAATCTGGACGCAGCTTCAGCGCTAATTCAAGATAATCGCGGGCATCAATCCATTGATCTTGGCTAGCCCCAATGGCCGCTAGATTATTGTAGGGCTCGGGTAACTCTGGAAATTGTTGGGTAATTTCAGTAAAGGTTTTTTTGGCAGCAGGAATATTGTGTAATTCAATTTGTAAGCGCGCCTTCAAAAAACGCAATTGCACATTACGTGGGTTCTTAATCAAGGTTAGGTCGATTTGATCAACCGCTGCTTTAAATTGTTTTGCTCTTACGAGCTTTTCAATTTGGGGTGGAATGCCATCTTTTGCAAGGGCATCGGGCTCGATAATTAAGAACGACAGGTAGGGTACGGCAATTGAATTAGCGATAGGGGCAGTTAGCGGATCAAACCCAGCGGTTGGGCTATAAGATGAGACCACTGGAGGGGGTGGAGTGGTAGTGCAGGCGCTCAAGAAAATTGCGCCAAGCAACACTGCAGCAGATATAAACCGTTGAACTAAGGAGAATAAACGCATGCTAGCCAACTTATTGATAAGGCACAGCGACAGAATCGGCCATTGAAGGTGGGCCATCATTAAAAGTAGCCTGAGGAATTGCATAAGTTGCATTTGGATCGCCATTAATACTGGCACAACCCCCTAAATTGAAAAGCAAGGTTCCGCAGACCGGCAAAAGGATTTTGCGGTACCAATAAAAGGGAGTTTTAGGAAGGGTGGGGAGGTGTGGGCTCATTCGATATACTCAGCAGTCTAACAAATTAGCGGAACCGATACCTTCGCTGCCTTTATGCTGCAAATCTATAACACCCTGAGCCGGTCGAAAGAGGTCTTTAAGCCGATTACCCCCCGCCACGTAAGCATCTATGTTTGCGGGATGACGGTTTACGATTATTGCCATCTGGGCCATGCGCGGGTGATGATTGTGTTTGACATGGTAGTGCGGTGGCTAATGACCTTGGGATACGAAGTGAATTATGTGCGCAATATCACGGATATTGATGACAAAATTATCCAACGTGCGCTAGAAAATAAAGAATCTATTTTAGCCTTAACTAATCGTTTTATTACTGCTATGCATGTCGATTCTGACCATTTAGGCTTATTGCAGCCGAATCATGAACCAAGAGCAACCGATTTTATTGCGCCAATGCAGGGCATGATTTCGCGTCTCATTGACCAACAATTGGCTTATCAAGGTGATGATGGCGATATTAACTTTTCTGTGCGTTCATTTCCAAAATATGGCCAACTTTCGGGCAAAGCCATCGATGATTTAAACGCAGGCGAGCGCGTGGCGATTGGCAGCGGTAAGCGTGATCCACTTGATTTTGTTTTATGGAAAAGTGCTAAGCCCGAAGAACCAAGCGATACTCGCTGGAAATCCCCTTGGGGGGAAGGACGACCCGGCTGGCATATTGAATGTTCGGCAATGTCTTGTGATCTTCTCGGACAACATTTTGATATTCATGGTGGCGGTGCTGATTTGCAATTTCCCCACCATGAAAATGAAATTGCCCAAAGTGAAGGGGCTATCTACGGTCAAAACCGTAAACCACTTGATCCCCCTTTTGTAAATTATTGGATGCATAACGGGCATATTCGCGTTAATAAAGAAAAAATGTCGAAATCTCTTGGCAATTTTTTTCTGATACGCGATGTGCTCGAGCAATTTGATCCCGAGGTGATCCGCTTTTTTATGCTTAAAGCGCATTACCGTAGCCCGATTAACTTTAGTGATTCGCAGTTAGAAGAGGCGCGGGCGGGTTTAAATCGTTTATATACTGCGCTGGTACAAACCCCCGGTTTTGTGGCAAAAAAAATGAATGGGTTGGGTGACCCAGCTAACGCTTGGGTTATGCGTTTTACCGCCGCCATGAACGATGACTTCAATACGCCCGAAGCCCTTGCTGTGCTATTTGATTTAGCAAGCGAGATTAACCGTGCACAAGGCGCTGAGCGCGTAATTTTGGCCCAACATTTACATCATTTAGCCGGTGTGTTGAATTTTTTACAAGGTGATCCCACAGCATTTTTACAAGGCGAGACTTTAGTTCAACAAAACCCTGACTCGGCTGGGCTTAGTGCAGAGTTGATTGAGACGCAAATTGCCGCAAGAAGCGCCGCCAAAGTGGCCCGTGACTTCACTCAAGCTGATACGATTCGGCAGCGTCTCTTAGCGCAAGGCATAGTTCTAGAAGATCAGGCTGGAGGGGTAACCACATGGCGCCGCGCGTAATTCAATCTAGTACTGCTAAAGTTGCAACTGCTATACCTCCCCTCAAAAAAAATCTAGTTAAATTACCGGTTAGAAAAAAAATCGCAGCAGATGCAGCCCCCGATTATTGGCAACAAGCTTGTACTGAGTTAATGCAACAAGATCGTATTTTGCGCAAGCTCATTCCGCGCTACGGTACTGGATTTTTAGTCACCCGCGGTGATGCTTTTAATACCTTAGCGCGGGCGATTGTAGGTCAACAAATTTCGGTTGCAGCTGCCCAAGCAGTTTGGAATCGGTTGGTAACGAATTTAGAAAAAAAGGTCAATCCTGCGCAAGTTTTAGCTGTATCTAGTGAGCATTTGCGCAGCGCCGGATTATCAGGTCGGAAAGTAGAGTACATCCGTGATTTAGCCAGTCATTTTCATGAGGGGCGTTTACATGCCAAACAATGGCAAGCAATGGATGATGAAAGCGTGATTCGGGAATTAACCGATATTCGGGGAATTGGGCGGTGGACTGCAGAAATGTTTTTGATGTTTAATCTGATTCGGCCCAATGTATTGCCTTTAGATGATGTGGGCTTAATTCGGGCAATTTCCTTAAATTATTTCAGTGGCGAGCCTGTTAGTCGCCATGAAATGCGCGAGGTAGGCGAAAACTGGGCGCCATGGCGTACAGTAGCTACTTGGTATATGTGGCGCAGTATCGACCCAATTCCCGTGGAATATTAGAATTCAGCAATGAAAATCACTTTTTTAGACTTTGAACAATCGATTGGTGAGTTAGAAGCCAAAATTGAAGAATTGCGTTTTGTGCAAGATGAGTCAGCTGTTGATATTTCAGCCGAAATTAAAACGCTAGCTGAAAAAAGCCAGCAACTCACTAAAGATATTTATGCCAATTTAAGCCCTTGGCAAGTATCCCAAGTGGCCCGGCATCCGCAACGACCCTACACTTTAGACTATATCAACGCCTTATTTACCGATTTTCGGGAGCTACATGGCGACCGCACCTTTGCCGACGACAAATCGATTATTGGCGGCTTAGGGCGCTTTAATGACACCGCTTGTCTGATTATTGGTCATCAAAAAGGCCGCGATACAAAAGAACGGGCTTTACGTAATTTTGGCATGAGTAAGCCCGAAGGCTATCGCAAAGCCATGCGCTTAATGCGCTTAGCCGAAAAATTTAAATTACCAGTATTTACATTTGTTGATACGCCAGGCGCTTTCCCTGGTATTGATGCCGAAGAGCGCAATCAATCGGAGGCGATTGGCAGAAATTTATATACCCAAGCTGAGTTAACGGTGCCAATTATTTCTACCATTATTGGCGAGGGCGGATCGGGAGGGGCTTTAGCGATTGCCATGGGTGATGTAGTTTTGATGCTGCAATATTCAACTTATTCGGTAATTTCACCAGAAGGCTGTGCTTCTATATTATGGAAAACGGCTGAGAAAGCCCCTGAAGCTGCTGAGCAATTAGCCCTTACAGCGCAACGCCTCAAGGCCCTAGGCTTAATTGATCGGATTGTGAGCGAACCGGTAGGTGGCGCTCATCGTGATTATGAAAACATGATGACGGCCATGCGTAAAGCTTTAAGTGAATCTTTAAAGATTTTTGAATCAATGGGAAAAAAAGAACTTCTCGAGCGTCGGCATGAGCGTTTAATGAGCTATGGCAAATTCAAGGAAGCTGAACCCAAAGCCACCTAGCCGACGTAGTAGTCAGGTTATCAAGCCTCAACTACCGCGCAGCCAAGATACAGTGATTGGCATTGCTTTAAGTGGTGGGCTCGACTCCATGGTGCTATTTGATGCAGTCATACGCAATCTTGCTGCTTTGAAGACTGATAAGAAGGGCACATCAATTCCAATATGGGTTTTTCATATTCACCATGGCTTGCAAAAATCAGCTGATGCTTGGCTAGATTTTTGTGCCCTAGCTGCGCAGCGTAAAAAAGTTCATTTCGACTTCCGTTTATTGCAATTGCCTGCAAATACCAATGAGGCAGAAGCCCGTCTGGCCCGTTATGAAGCTTTAGCTGATTTATGCGCGGTGCATGGGGTAAGTGACTTATTGCTCGCCCATCATCAAAATGATCAAGCCGAAACCGTGCTCTTGCAATTACTACGTGGTGCAGGGGTACGTGGTTTGGCGGGTATGCCCATGATGCGAAACATGACCAAAGTAGAGCCCAATACTCAGACCAAACCCATTACCTTATGGCGACCGTTACTTGATTTATCGCGCGCAGAATTAGAAGCTTATGCCCAGCAACACCGCCTTAAGTGGGTGGAAGATCCCTCGAACCGTAGTTTGGTTTATCGCCGCAATGCGGTGCGTCATTCACTGCTGCCAAAGCTAGAGCAAGTGCAGCCAGGCGCAATTGCAAATTTAGCGCGCAGTGCAAAATTGTTAAGCGACTCGCAGCATTTATTAGAGCGCTTAGCGCAACTAGACGGCGCGGAAATTTTGCAAAGCTCAAAAACTGCCCCATTGACAACAGGATTAAAAGTAAAACCATTATTGGATTTATATCTAAAGGATGCTTCGGCGGCGAATAATGTCATGCGTTATTGGTTGCTGCAACTGGGTTTAGCAATGCCATCCTTAGAGCGTTTGCAATCGTGGTGGCTAGACTTACAACGCGCACGCAGTGATGCACGCTTGAAGTTCCTGCATGCTGGTGGGGAAATTCGTTTATGGCGTGGACAATTAATTTATGAGGCCACATCAAATCAGCAAAATAGTGATAAAGCTTTCGCAGGGAAGTGGGTTTTTTTACCTGTACCCTTGCGCAGTAAGCGATTAGGTTTAGCAGCGGCATGGGTGCAAGAAGCGCAGCTGACTGGAGCGATTGAATACCGTTTACGCAAAGGCGGAGAGCGTTTTCAAAAAACGGCTCGTGGTGCGACTAAAACGCTGAAAAATTTGTTTCAAGAAGACGCTATTCCGCCCTGGCAACGTCAGGCCCCTTTACTCTTTATTGCCAATGAACTCGTAGCAGTTGCGGGAATTGGGGTGAATCATCCGCATTTAGTGGCTACAGGCAACCGGGTTTGGCCCGAGTGGCAAGCTTGAAGACTTTGGCTGGAGCGCTGTAAACCTTGTAAAATAAAGCCTTTAAGCAAGCTTTCTACCTTCTTTTATGGCAATTATTGTTCACAAGTACGGCGGCACATCGATGGGCTCGGTTGAGCGCATTCAGAATGTGGCCAAGCGCGTAGCTAAATGGATGCGAGCTGGCCACCAAGTGGTCGTGGTGCCATCGGCTATGTCGGGCGAAACCAATCGCTTGTTGGGTTTAGCTAAAGATATTCACCCTAATCCAAATCCGCGTGAGTTAGATCAAATTGCCTCGACCGGTGAGCAGGTGAGCTCGGGTTTATTAGCCCTAGCTTTGCACCGTGAAGGTATTGATGCGGTTAGTTATGCAGGCTGGCAAGTGACGATTCATACTGATTCTGCTTTTACAAAAGCCCGCATTATGGGTATTGAAGATGAAAAAATTCGGGCCGATTTGAATTTAGGTAAAGCGGTAGTGATTACCGGTTTTCAGGGGGTCGATCCGCACGGTAACATCACTACTTTAGGTCGCGGTGGCTCTGATACTTCCGCGGTAGCAGTGGCTGCGGCACTGAAGGCAGAAGAATGTTTAATTTATACCGATGTTGATGGGGTCTTTACCACCGACCCCCGAGTTTGCGAAGATGCACGCCGCCTCGATAAAATTACCTTTGAAGAAATGCTGGAAATGGCAAGCTTAGGTTCGAAGGTATTGCAAATTCGCTCTGTTGAATTTGCTGGCAAGTACCAAGTTAAAACTCGGGTTTTGTCTTCCTTGACAGACCCCTTAATTGCGCTTGAACAAGAAATGAAGTCGGGTACATTAATTACATTTGAAGAGGACAGCACCATGGAAGCCGCCGTTATTTCGGGTATTGCATTTGCACGCGATGAAGCCAAAATTACTGTCTTAAGTGTGCCCGATCGTCCTGGTATTGCGTATCAAATTTTAGGCCCTATTGCCGATGCGAATATTGATGTTGACATGATTATTCAAAATCAATCGGTTGATGGTAAAACTGACTTCACTTTTACAGTACCAAGGGCTGAATATCAAAAAGCGATTGATTTACTAAAAAACTCAGTACAGGCGCATATCGGCGCCAAAGAAATTACTGGTGACCCCAAAGTTTCCAAGGTGTCGGTAGTGGGCGTTGGCATGCGTTCGCATGTTGGGGTTGCCAGTAAAATGTTCCGTACGCTTTCGGAAGAGGGTATTAATATCCTAATGATCTCTACTAGTGAAATTAAAATTTCGGTGGTGGTTGATGAAAAATACATGGAATTAGCCGTGCGGGCTTTGCACAAATCATTTGAGTTAGATCAGGCTTAGTTTTACTTTGGTTAAGAGGCTGTTGAAGGCCCAGTGAGGCCACATTTGGCTGTTTTACCAACACTCCGTTAAACTAGCGGCTGTAGTAATTTTTGTGACTGAATACGGAGACGTGGCCGAGCTGGTCGAAGGCACTCCCCTGCTAAGGGAGCATCGGGGCTAAAACTCTGATCGGAGGTTCGAATCCTCTCGTCTCCGCCAGTACTTTGGCAAACTTTCTACTTTCTGCTTTATACAACAAAGACTTAGCCCCGTAACTGGGGCTTTTTCTTTATTACTCCCGCTTACCAGTACGCTTACCACCCAAACAGTATGTGGTTGCAGATAGGTGGCTAATGCAATTGAAGCTATGAATCTCTTATTGCACTGTGGGATCAATGCTCTCGCGATAAGCGCTTAGTTTTTGGCTAAGATCTTGATTAATTCAGTGCTGCAAATATCATCGATATGCCTAAAGGCTAGAAAGATTCCATCGATTTGATCTGCAGCAATTCCAAGGCTTTCAAAGTGTGTTTTCCATTGTCTGGTTACTCGCCATACACGATCGATAATGTCGTTTGCTTGCTGCGCAGATAGGCCAAAGCGCTCTTTGGCACCATAGGCATTATCGAGTGTTGCTAATTTACCTTGTGGTCCAACGCCTAGATGTTGATAACGCTCACTTGCAATGACTACATGAGGCATTACATCATAGAGCGGACTTAGGCTCCAGCCCTTTAGCTCATGATTCCATAAGAATGCATGATTGCGTAGATGATCATCATCGTTACTAACAAAAATATTAAAGATCATGCGTGCATATAGTTCTTCAATATCAGCTTTGACTGTTTGAACCACGCAATATCTGCGGATGGTATCCGCAATATCCATATAGCTTTTTGTATTAGATTCTGATTCGTGACAGGCAACTAAGGTGAGGGCGCTAACGATATGATGACGAATTTCTACTGGCCGAGCAAAAGCAGTCCAAGAGCGATCAAAGCGTTTGACCATCAACACTTTTTTCTTGCCAACTTGTTCTAATTGAGTTTGCGCTACATTAAGACCGGCTAACTGCGCAAGTTTGAGTGTGGCGTATTCAATGCTTGGTACATCTAAAGCGCCATCTGTGTTACCTGGAAACTTAGCCATCCATAAAATATTTTCATCATCGCGCACACTTGCCTTAGGACGCATGCCCCCAAGGCCGCTACCCACAATCAAAATTCTGGATAACGCTTCCGATAATGGCAAACCTGCCTCAATTTTTTGTGCGCCTTCTAGTATGTAAGATAGATTATGAATGCTTTCATGAGCAGGGCGCTCCTCTTGATCTAAGGAAGATCGAATATCCAAAGCCCCCACACGATCACTGCCTGCTTCGAGTAGATAGGTTGACTCTGGAAGACTATTGGGCGGGACCTTAAGCCTAGCTTCAATCACTCTTCTTCCCCACGAATCAGGGGCAGCATCCCGAATTCCACCAAAAGATTCTAAACCGTTAGGTGGAACGAGGCGTTTGCCTTTGATCTCACTTTTATTCTTAAGACTAAGAGCGACTGGATCCACTTCTTGCGCGTTGCTCTTATCTAAATAGCGCAAGCCATAAGCAAATGAAGAGGCAATGAGTCTTGAGCCTTCTTCATCTATTTGCAGTTGTCCTGCTGGCACAAATTCACCATCAAGATTGGCAAAGACAAAAAGATCTTTAGTGGTATTTGCCATCAGAAATCAAGCGCTTTCATTTCCGCTGCACTTAAATCACGCACGCGTTGTGGACGTGAGCGACGCTCTAAAGCAATGATCGCAGGATCATCTCCGCTTAAGAGTTGCAACAAGTTCATGCCTGGAGCGATTGCATCTAAGTAACGCAGGAGCGCGCCAATAGCTACACCAGGATCACCCTTTTCAATGCGCTGTGCAGTAGCGCGAGATAGGCCGGCGCGGACTGCTGCTTCACTTTGGCGAACACGACGCGCAAGACGCAAAGAAACAAGGCATTGCGCTATTTCAGCGGATTGGCCAAGTTGCTTTGATGCTAGGGTCAGTTGTTGATCTACGCGCATAGTTGCCTCATGCATTTTGTTGAGTATGAGGCGTTAATATACCTGTTTATGCGCTATAGGTCAATAAATATGAATTATAAATGAGTCTTTAAGTAGTTTAATGACCTATTTATGAGTATTTTAATGGTTTACAGTAGAAA
The DNA here is from genome assembly GCF_021395205.1 of Polynucleobacter sp. IMCC 30228. Classification (GTDB taxonomy): domain Bacteria; phylum Pseudomonadota; class Gammaproteobacteria; order Burkholderiales; family Burkholderiaceae; genus Polynucleobacter. The sequence continues at coordinate 279,923 of NZ_JAJVCS010000003.1, forward strand.
ATTTAGGCTTGTAATTTCGTTAAAGGGGCGCCTCGATACCGGACTACTTCTCCATGCATTTTTCTACAAAGTCAGTTGTGGATAACCCAGATCCCACCATACCCTCACCAGCCTTTATCGACTAATTCACTAAGCCAACCTATACGTAGTAATTTGCTCAAGGGCTAACCCTCTGTGCAGTTTCCTGACCATAGAAAAGTCGGTTTATAGCAACATCGCCACTTCTAAATTGAGCAAAAAACAAGCGGGGGGGGGGGTAATATTGCTAAACAATTCTAAATTTTAGAATGGCTTATATGACAAAGCACCTTGTGTACGCGCTGCTTACATTTATATCAATATTACTAGCTGCTTGTGGAGGCGGTGGAGGTGATAGTTCATCAACGAGCAGTTCATCGTCAAGTGCTTCACTTCCAGCAGGATGTTGTTCAATTTATCAAACTGCAGCAGTTCAAGCAGCATATCTTGCAGGGTATACAGGTCAAGGTTCTACTGCTTTAAATTTAGATTGGTCAACGCATTCTAATCCTGACGGAGCATCACATCAAACGGTCACAAATGGAATTATTGCTGGATCCGGTGGAGTAGCAACTTATGCAACCTTGGTACCTGTAACTTACGCGGCAACCGTCAGCACCTCAAATTGGATTGGAATAATCTCAAACACATTAGCTGGGATGAGTAATGGTCAAACGCTCAATCTCAGTGCATATACTACTGGAACCTCTAGTACCGCGATAACCGCCCCCACCACAGTTCCTAGTATCGTAGTTACGATGGCAGCGGGCAATGATGGTCAGCCAACTTTAAATAAAAGTGAGACTGCGGCACTTTATAACTCCGCCTATAAAAGTAATTTAATTTTAGTTGGCGCATTAGGAGCTGATGGAAATATTGCGTCTTATTCTTCAACAGCAGGAGCAGCAGCGGACCGGTTTGTAGTCGACTACGGAACATCAACCACCCCTTATTCAGGAACCTCCTATTCAGCCCCAAGAGTTGCAGGATATGCGGCAATTATTAAGCAAAAATATCCGAATGCTACTGGCGAACAAATTGCAGCTGCGATCTTAAATACCGCAGTTCTTAAACCAGGTTGGGATCCAGTAATCTACGGTAAGGGTCAAGTAGATTTAACTGCGGCCTTAAGTTCGGCCGGTGGGCTTAAATAAATATATTCATTTGCCGTCAATTCTGATCTCCCCAAGGGCAAAGTTCGCCTGTAACTATCAGCTTACATTGTTTACTAAAATTGAACTCGCACTCCACTGGCAAATGAACTAACGCTAGTTGCGGAATAAATGCTGGTCGCTCCTCCTTTATCAATGCCATAAATAGCATATAAATTAGTGCGTTTACTAAGGTAATAATTGGCGCCAATTTGCCAAGCATTTATTTTTGAAGAGGGGCTATTAATTCCGTAGGTAGTGTATTGCCCATTACCAATATTGGCCCAGCTTTCAATATTGCTAGTAAAAAACCCCCTAAGCCCAATTTGTTGCGCAGACCTTGAAAGGGTATATGAAGCATCAAGCAGATTGGTGACCTTACGATTAACAAATTGCAAATAAGTTTTGAAATAGCCAAAGTCATAAGTTGCTCCAGCGTAATATTGGTTATCTTGAGTATTTACACCTCCTTCTGCCCAAGCCCAAACCTTCGGATCTGGTGTAAATGCAGTAGATGGACAGGCGCCAGGCTGCGCGCAACCGTAACCTAGATTTTGTGATTTAAGTGCCTGATATGCTACCCCTAGATAAAATTTCTCTTGAATATATTGTCCGGAAATCCCCCAGCCACTGGTACTATTTTTAATCGGCACGGGTTCGGTTTTTGATTGAGCGCTCAAAGTATCGCTACGAATAATAGCGATTCCTGCTAGCGTAAAACCAGATACATCTGCGGTTTTAAATGATAAGGTTGAGTGTGTTCTGGTGGTTAAAGCAATGCTAACGCCACCAACGCCAGCATTATCATCGAATGTGCCATTTGCACGCGTGCCGCCTTTGGAATAAATAGGGTAAACAGCCGATCCAGGGGTATTGTTGGTATGACCCACATCGGTTGCAGCTAATTGATTATAAATTGGGGTATTTTGGGTACCAATTGCAAATTGGCCCAAACTTGTCGCGCCTAGACCAAGAAAACTTTGACGATCTTGCCAGTGCGAAAGGAAGCCATTGGCAGGCTGCATATCAGTTTCAAGGGTAAAAAAAGCAAAGACACCGCCGCCTAAATCTTCAGTACCTTTAAATCCCAAGCGGCTGGTCTGTTGTGCTGAGTTACCAAACACCACGGTATTGGTAGCTTCGTCAGGAATAATGGTGGTGCCGTTAGTCTTTATATTAATATAGCCCACATCGACAATGCCATAAATTGTTACGCCTGACTGCGCACTGGCTTTGCTTACATATATGCTAAGTACGCTGCATGCCGCAATAGTAAAAATCGACTTATTCAACTAGATTTAATCCAGATATTATTATTGTTTGTATCTCAACATCATATCGATAAAATTAATAAGAGCGCTAATTTCCTTTATAATATTAAAATGAGCAAAAAACTGATATGGATGATAGTTTCAATTTTAATAGTGTTTGTTTTAGTGAGCGTTGCAGCTCGAAGCTTCTGTGACGCAGCGCCAAATAGTGCAATTAGTTCATTTGTAGAAAAAAATATTCCCAAGCCAAACAACGTTGATATTAATGAATTAAGACGTATGTGGATAGTAGTTTTTTCTAAATTTTGTGCAACGACCAGTAACCGCTGATTGAAGTTAGCTTAGTTATGGGGCCTTACGCTGATTCGCAAAATTCTCCGCTCAACAAAATTGACATGACTACGACTTATTTTGTTGCACCATTAAAAAAATCAAATTAATTATCGGTATAGGCAAAGTAGGGGCCAGTGCCTGCATTGCTTGTTTTGCCAGATATGCCAACATAAACGGTTCGACCAAAGAAGAAGGGCAGACCCCAATCGAATGATTGGGCACCAGCGGCTGGTATGGGGCCGGCTAGATTATTAAATGCATGATTAGTAACGCCAAGATTATTTGCATTTGCAACTGAAAAATTTACCGTGCTTGTAGTATTGTTTTGTAATGTCATTGTAGCGGTATAAGTTTTGGTACTGGCAGGGCAGTATAAGCCTCCAACTGAACAGATCGATAATTCATTGCTATTACTTCCAGCTACAAAATAAAGGGCATTACTGCCACTATCAATATAGCTTTGCGAGTAAGCAATACCGTTAAAAATAGTTGTAAAGTAACCATTACTATTTGCGGGAATAAAGTTTGCCCCGTTTGATGCATTATTTGCTTGAGTGTCAATACCAAAAATGACTGACCCTGTGACTGTAGGTGCACCACTTGCACTGACTTGTGGCAAGCGAATTAAAAGCCCATTATTGTTTACCGCAAATGCAGCAATTGGATTTTGGATTTGATAATTGGGCGGTGGAGTAATTTCGCAAGCATTAGCCGCACTGGGAATGCAATTAAAGTAAGGGCCAGTGTCGTAGAGGGTGTTAGAGACTCCAATAATGCCATTTGCACCCATGGCAGCTGGAGTTTGATTAGTGGGTTGCCCATTGCTACATGCACTAGGAACAATGCCATTATTGCTATCATCAATGACCTGTATTGCCATTGAGCTCGCTAATTCACCTGCCATACGTATATCTGCAACTTTTACGGCACCCCATGTAACACCAGAGCCAAAAAGAGCGCATTCATAAATATTTGGTGATGGTAATCCCAAATTGAGCGACTTCACTGCCGAAGCAAAAATGCGTAAACCCTGAGATCCGGTATCGAGCATAATATTATGAATAGTTTTGCAGTTATATGTGCCTGGGTCGCAAATAGTAACGCTTACGAAGGGAATATTAGATTGACCATTTAGACCCTCTGCTATCGTTACACTAAGTGAATTTGCGGCTAATACTACGCTTTCATAGTCCGTGTTACGGCTGTTTGTTGGCGCGGTACTCGAAGTATTATTATTATCTCCACCGCAAGAAATAATGCTGATAGCAACGCCAATACTACATAAGCATTGCAGCTTAAAGCGAGAATAAATTGATTTCATGATTGATCGATTTATAATCGGCAGTTAGTAAGCATGCCCCACTCTAGCCCAATAATTTGCAAATTACATGCAGGTTTACCCTAAATTTAGACTAGAGAAATTTCTTTTTTAGCTTTAAAGGTTATTCAATTAAAAATATTTATTCTTTTTGTAGTTACTTATTGCTTAGTATCATGCTGCTTTTAACGGCATGTAAAAAAGAAGAGGGTAGCTTTCGCCTTTTATGTACTGGCGACTATTTGATTAAAAATTACTACACGGCAAATAATCAAACGGCTGAGGCTGAGAAAGTAAAGCGTCAAACGTTTGAATTTATTGATAAGAAGGCCAAGGGCTCAATACCATGCCAAATTTGGTCTGCAGAGCAGATTGAATGCGAAGAAATTAGCACTGCCTCATACGATGAACACGACTTTAAAGTGAAATACAATCGTACTACTGGCGTACTAAATGAATATAGCTTAATGAAGCGGGGTGAATACACTAGCGAGCAACGCTTTACTGGGCAGTGCATTACAGTTAGTAATAAAAAAATCTAGGATTAATATGAAATTAATTTTTAGCCTACTCTTTTCAGCATTGGTTTTGGTAGCATGCGCCAAAATACCAACGCAAAACTTAGATACATCTAAAAATAATGCGAAGACGTTTAATCAGGACATTGCTGATTGTCAATTGGCTTATCCCGAGCAAAACTCGGGAATTCATCATAAGCAATGGATTAACTGCATGGAATTAAAAGGTTGGCGCTAAATTTTGTTTGCTTGGGTTCTGGCTCAGGCCTGATTAGGCCCGAATTCTCAGCGCTGAATTAACTCTATTTTGTAGCCATCGGGGTCTACTACAAATGCGATTACTGTAGCACCTCCTTTTACGGGCCCAGCTTCGCGGGTAATGACCCCGCCAGCGGCTTTAATTTTTTCGCAGGCACCATAGGCATCTGGTACTTCGATGGCAATGTGGCCATAGGCCGTGCCCATTTCATAGCCTTCTACCCCGTGGTTATGGGTTAGTTCAATTTCTGCCTGGCCATCGGCGTTACCTTTACCAAAGCCTACAAAAGCCAATGAATAATGTTGGTCGGGGCGCTCGGTTGTACGCAATAGGTTCATACCCATGACTTGGGTATAAAAGTCGATCGATCGGGCTAGGTTACCGACTCGTAGCATGGTGTGGAGGATCATCATAGGAGACAATATACTGCGTTTATGACTACACCAATTAGATTAACTGAATATGCCCATGGCGGGGGTTGTGGGTGCAAAATTTCCCCCAGTTTATTAGCAACAATTTTGCGTGATGTACCTTTGCCATTGCCCAATCCTAAATTGCTGGTTGGGAATGAATCGGCGGACGATGCAGCGGTATACCTCCTGAATGATCAGCAAGCATTAATAGCTACCACTGATTTTTTTACACCTATTGTTGATGACCCCTTCGATTTTGGGCGCATTGCGGCTACGAATGCGCTTTCAGATATTTACGCCATGGGTGGTGAGCCAATTTTGGCTTTAGCCATTGTGGGAATGCCGATTGACAAATTGCCTGCGGAAACTATTGGGCGAATTCTGGCAGGGGGGCAAAGTGTTTGCTCTGCTGCGGGCATCACAATTGCTGGCGGCCATTCAATTGATACCCCCGAACCAATTTACGGCTTAGCGGTGATGGGCTTGGCGCATCCTCAGTTTGTTCGTAAAAATTGCAACGCCAAAGCAGGGGATAAATTAATATTAGCCAAACCACTAGGCATTGGTATTCTTTCTGCGGCCTTAAAAAATGCGGTGTTGAGTGATGATGCTTATGCTGAAATGCTGCGCTTGACGACGCAATTAAACAGTATTGGCGCAAGTATTGCGAAGTTGCAAGGCGTTACGGCCATGACCGATGTAACTGGCTTTGGTTTGGCAGGTCATGCTCTTGAGATGGCTCGGGGAGCTAATTTGATATTACAACTTGATTTTGCAGCTATTCCCTTGATTACTTTGGCAGTTGACTATCTTAAGCAGGGATATTCAACTGGTGCAAGCTTGCGCAATTGGCAAAGCTACGGTGGTGAGATAGCGCTTAGCAATGCAGTAGGCCATGAACAAGGGCTTTCAACTGCGCAAGTACAGACCCTGTTAACAGACCCTCAAACTAGTGGCGGACTGTTAATTAGTTGTACACCAGCTACTGCGCCACAGGTGCTGGCAACGCTAAATCAAGCGGGGTTTTGTGATGCTGGCCAAATAGGTCAATTTTTGACTAAGGAACCAGCCGCTGAGCTAAACAGCCCAGCCCCAGTAATGAAGCTAAAGGTTTATTGAATCTTTGCTTTTGCTCGTAGTTTTTTCATCATTTCAGCAAACTGCGCTTTTTGCCATGCTTCATCTGAAATAATCATTTGTTTAAGCTGATCTTTGACTTCATCAAAGCTAGGCACTTTTGCTTCGCGCGATTCATCGACTTTAATAATGTGCCAGCCAAATTGAGTTTTAACGGGCTTGTCGGTCATTTGGCCATTTTTTAAGCCCACCATGGCCTTAGAAAATTCAGGCACTAATGCTTTTTCGCCAACCCAACCTAAATCTCCGCCATTGGGGGCAGAGCCAGGATCTTTTGATTTTGCTTTAGCAATATCGGCAAACTTTGCGCCGCCTTTAATTTGAGCAATGATTGCTTTGGCATCGGCTTCTTTTTCGACCAAAATATGTTCGACGTGATATTCCTTGCCGCTGTATTGCGTTTTCATATTTTCATAAGCTGACTTTAAATCGGCCTCAGTAACCCCTTCCTTTTCGATGTACTCTTGAAATACTGCGGCAACGAGGACACCAGTCTTGGATTGCTCAATTTGTTCGCGTACATCAGGGCGTTGCGCAACCCCAGTTTTATCGGCTTCTTGCAAAATGAGTTCACGAGTGATGAGCATCTCGCGACCTTGTTCACGAATTTTAGGATCATCGCCTTGGCCTGATTTTTTAATTAAAGCGTCTAGCTGTGCCGAGGGAATAGCTTTGCCATTCACAATTGCGGCATTTTGTGCATGCGCTAGGGGTATGGCAAAAGCAAGACAAATGGCGGAAAAGAGTAGGGCAAGGGGGGGATTTGAGCGTGTAAATGACATGATCTTAAATGGCTTCTTCTGGGGTTAGGGCAACAATAGCTAAGGCGTGAATTTCAGTAGGAATGTGTTTCTGCAAAGCATCATACACCAGCCGGTGACGCGCTACGCGGGATAGACCGGTAAATTCTGGGGCAATTAAAGTGACGCGAAAATGGCCTCCACCACTTGCTGCACCAGCATGCCCCGCATGCATATGGCTTTCATCTTCAATGTGTAAATTAGTTATGACAAACGCCGCCTCTAGGTCGGCAGTAAATTGTTGGATGCGTAATTGATTTGGGGTCATGACTCGATATGCTTGCCAAGCCAAATACTTTGCAAAATAATGAAAACAACTAATAAACCCGTGCTGCCGAATAATTTAAAGTTGACCCAAGTATCTTCAGAAAATTGGAAAGCAACATACAGATTTAAAAAGCCCATTGCTAAAAAAAAGAGCACCCAAGCTAAGTTAAGCTTACCCCACAAGGTATTCGCATGCAATGGCTTAAGGGTAACCTGCTTACCCATGACAACTTGAATCCAATTTTTTTTAAAAAACTGCGCACTAATAAGTAGAACTGCAGCAAAGAGCCAATATAAAACGGTTGGTTTAAGTTGAATAAAAACTTTATTTTGTAGGAAGATAGTGAGGCCACCAAAGACGACAATCAATACTAAGCTAGCCCATTGCATGGCATCGATTTTACGGTGGCGATAATAAACCCAAAGAATTTGCACGATCGTTGCCACCATCGCCACAATAGTTGCTGCATAAATATCAGCAAATTTAAAAGTAATAAAAAATAAAATGACAGGAAATAAATCGAATAGAAATTTCATAAACTTTATTTCTTTTCTGTAATGGTTTGGGCATTTTGGCTAGGCTCAAACTTTAGTGATGCTGAATTGATGCAATAGCGTAAGCCAGTAGTATCGGTAGGACCATCATTAAATACGTGCCCTAAATGGGCGTCGCAATTGCCGCAACGCACTTCAGTACGCGTCATGCCATGGGTTGTGTCTTTGTGTTCGACGATAGCCTCTGCAACCATTGGCGCATCATAGCTAGGCCAACCGCAACCTGCATCGAATTTACTGCTCGAAACAAATAAGGGGGTGCCACAACATACGCATTTGTATTCGCCTTGGTTCCAGTGATCCCAATACTTACCAGTAAAAGGGGCTTCAGTAGCGGCTTGGCGAGTGACGCGATATTCAATATCACTTAACTCTTTTTTATATTCTGCATCAGTTTTCTTCATATCAATATCTCACTTTAAGAGGAGCAACTTACCGCAATGGCATTCAATTCGGGTGGGGGAGGTTGGGCATAAGCATCATATTCTAATTGCTCATCATACGGCTTACGCAAAATAGTGGCTAAGCGTGTTAATTCCGAAAAATCATCTGCTTGCGCTGCTTCGATAGCTGCTTGCGCTAAATGATTGCGCAGGATGAATTTGGGGTTAACTAGATTCATGCGTTGTTGGCGTTTTTGATCGTTGCTGTGTTCTTGCTGTAAGCGTGTTCGGTAGTGTTCAAGCCAGACATCAAAACCAGCGCGGTTCAAAAATAGGTCTCGTAAGGGGCTATTTTGATTGTTACTAGGTAGCGCACTGAGGTCGCCTAGATGTCGAAAAAATGTCGTGAAATCAATTTGGTTATCGTGCATTAATTGCAGTAAGGCCTCAATTAAAGCTACATCTTCAGATTGGATCTCAAGTAAACCTAGCTTTGCGCGAAAATGCCTCTCCCATGCGGTTTGATAAAGATCGGGATAAAGCGCAAGTGCGCTGCGTAGGGTGGTTTGCGCTGCATTGCTTAAGTCTGCTTCAGACTGAGTTGGGTTAGCTTGCTTTAATTCTTGCTCTATTAAGGGCAGCATTGCACTGGCAAGGCAGGCCATATTCCAGTGCAAAATTTGGGGTTGGCGCTGATAGCTGTAACGACCTCCCGCATCGGAATGATTGCAAATATGATTGATTTGAAATTGATCGAGAAAGCCAAACGGGCCGTAATCCATAGTTAAACCTAGCAAGCTAGTGTTATCTGTATTCAGTACCCCATGACAGAAACCAACCGCCTGCCATTGCGCTGCGAGTTCTGCGGTGCGAGCTGAAATTGCTTTAAATAAATCTAAATAGGGCGTTGTTGAGTCTGCACAAGCGGGATAGAAGTTACGAATTAAATCATCAGCAAGTATTTGTAGCTCTGCGTGCATTTGTAAGGAAGCGAAATGTTCGAAATGCCCAACGCGTAAAAAACTGGGGGCTAAGCGCGTACAGACTGCAGCAGTTTCAAGGGTTTCGCGTACCACTGTTTTTTTTGAGCCGACTACCGCTAAAGCACGGGTAGTGGGAATACCCAGGGCATGCATCGCTTCGCTACACAGATATTCACGTATAGAAGAGCGCAGTACTGCGCGGCCATCACCCATGCGGGAATAGGGTGTTTTGCCAGCGCCCTTCAGTTGGATTTCTTGCCCTTGAATATCGCCCAATAAAATTGCCCGGCCATCGCCAAGCTGGCCTGCCCACATGCCAAATTGATGACCGCTATACGCAGTTGCCGTGGGCTCGCTGAATTGCCGATCGGCTACTTCTAAGGTGTTACCGGCTAATACTTGCAGCCATGCAGGGTCGCTTGGCAAGTGATCGGACGTGAGATTCAAGCCGATGAGTTTTGCCGCATCGGTAGAAAAAGCGACCCAATAGGGGTCGGGTAAAGGGGTAGGGGTGACGGTTTGCTTAACTGCTTCACCGCATAAAATAAATGCCATGCAATGGACTCTAGCTTAACTTGAGCCTTTTTGCTGACCGCGCTAGAAAGCCTTATGCTATTGTGAATTTGGAGACCCTATGACCACTGATGCTAATTTAACTGCCATTTCTAGCCAGCTAGCCCACTTAGGCGAAGAGCTGGATGTGCCATTCCTTAAATTATTAGGAGTACGCATTTTAAAAGCCGAAATGGGTCGTGGCGAAATTTTGCTCGCCTTACGGCCCGAGCATCAAAATACTTGGAATGTTGCGCATGGCGGCGTTTTACTAACGCTAATGGATGTGGCGATGGCCGTTGCAGCCCGTTCAGCAGATCCAGGCGATCGTAGTGTAGTAACAATTGAACTGAAGAATAATTTTTTGCAAGCGGCTAAGGGTATTTTGCGGGTGAAGGCAGATACCGTGCATGCCACCGCCACCATGGCATTTTGTGAGGCAAAGTTATACGATGATCAAGGGGCTATTTGTTGTATGGCTACAGGCACATTCAAGTTTCTTAAGCGCTTACCAACCCGTAATGCGCAGGGCGAACGGGTGATTGAAGTGGACGAACGTAAAGCGTAAGTGAGCGCTAGACCGAGAGGTTTGAACCCGAGGCTCCGATTAAGCCGCCCGTAACGACATCATGGCCAATCGTACCCTTGGCATCGAAGCGACGCTCAACCATTTCAAATGCGCCATCATGACGAACCCTTAAGATGGTGCTTGAGCGCGTGCCGTAATTTGGGGTCTGTATGAAAGCAGCTGACAAAGCCTTTTCCCATTCCATATTGACCCCAGTACTCGGTAATTCTTGATCACTAGCCTGATGTGTATCGGCTAGCAAACGCAGATAGGGGTCGACATTTTTTAATTCGCCTTGATCCATTGCTAAGGCTTGTGCAAATGCGGCAATCCGATGATTGACTTTAGGCCAAGGGGTATCAAGCATGGCATTTGATAGTCCATACACACCAGCATCTAAGGCTTGTTTAGGATAGGTTTTGCGGGGTCGAATCGATTTGCCCATCATTAAGCGGTTACTAACCCAGTGCATTTCAGCATTAACGGGATCACTTAGATCAGCCATTAGTAAGTTAAAGCCGTTATATTGATCAAATTGTTTAGCGTGGTGTTCAATGAATGTATCAGGTCGATTGGCATTATTGAGGAATAACATCGGTAACTCACCGCGGGTTCTGGCATCAAGCCTTTTTTCACTCGGCGCTCTTACGTTAGTCAGCGCGGCAAAGCGACCTGTTTTAGTGAAGCCAAACCAAGTACCAGGATTACCAAGGACATCTGCGCGATCGCGGCCCGCTAAAAGATGCGGTTTTTCTGGCCACCAAGCCATTTTTTCGGTATCGCGTTCATAAAATTCATCGCGATTAGCAGCCACGACTAAAGCGTATTTAGGGTGAGATTTCCAAGCGAATAAAATGAGGCACATAACGATAATATGCCAGATTAAATTTCTAGCAAGGGGTAAGGCAATTTTTCCCCCAAAAATAACAGTGGCCCATTCGCCGTGCCCAAATGTAAATGCTCGGTAGGAATTGCGAGCGTGCTATGAACTAACTCGGACTTACATTCGATCTGAAAACAGACCTGCTCTGCATTAAATGGATTGGGGGCAGATAGAACCGCCATTCCAGCAGGCTGGGTAGGATCTTGAGAATGAAAAATTTCTACCCCTGGTTGCACAAGGGCGGGGCTCACTTTCAGTGATTTGCTATCACTATAGGCTAAGTACAAACGCCGTTTGATAACTCCGCGATATTGGCTACGTGCGACAATTTCTTGGCCGGGATAACAACCCTTTTTAAAATCAACGCCATACACCGATTCAAAATTAATCATTTGCGGCACAAATTGATCTTGAGTGGACAACACAATGCGCGGTATAGCGCTCATGACTTCAAGAAAGTTCCACATGTCAGCAGCGTGATTTGCACATTCAATAGAACTCGGCTCGCTAGGAGTTACGGGAATAGCCATTAGAGAACGGGTAAAAGAAAGTCTGAGATCTTCAGCCATGATTTGAGAAGGGGGCAGCGATAAAATCACTGCCTCATTTGGAAGCCCTAGAGCGCTACCAGGGTTGAGGTTCCCCTCGCCTAGCTGTTGCCAACTGCCTTTAATTAGCCATTCATTGCTCACGTCACGCACTTGTACTTTAGCGCGTAAGACATACATGGCCAAACGTTTCGCAAAAGCAGCAGCAATATCCTTCGAAAGAAATAAAAAATAGCTTGGCTCTGCGGCTTGCTGCAAAATTAGCCAGCCACTTGCTAATAAACGGCCTTTAGGGGTGCAGTAGCCCATGAGCCGAACTTCTTGAGGTCCTGTCGCCACCTTGCCTGGTGGTATCGCTGTTAAGCCCTCGACGGAATTGGTAAGTTGATTTTGCAAAAAATGGCTGGCATCTAGCCCTTGAATACAGATTAAGCCCCACTGATCTAAAGTAGCAGAGCCAGCGGCAAGGGTTGGGTTATTTATTGAGGAAAGAGTCATTCTGCTTTTATCATAGCCTGATGCACAAAAAATGTCCTAAAAGCAATTATTTCAAATCGATTGCTTTAATTCTGCTGGTCTTGTTGATTTTATTTTATGTGAACATATTTACCTTTGGCCTTGTGCCCACGCGCGCGCAATTTACCGGTGGGGCAGCCCAAGAGCCATGGCGCATTCGGATCGCGCCGCAATCGGGGGTGCACAGCATTGCCAAACAGCTGCAGGCACAGGGCATTGGCGTAAATCCTTGGTTTTTTCAACTCGCCGCTCGCGCTCTTTGGGTCGGTGCTAAATTAAAGCCTGGGACTTATTTATTTCCAGTGGGCGCAAGCACCAGTGACGTTTTATTGCAAATGGCGCGGGGTGATCGGGTGCGTGAAACCCTTAGCATTATTCCAGGAATGACGATTTGGCAACTGCGTGCTGTCATTGATGCTAATCCAGCCTTAGACCATCAAACGCAAGGCTTAAATAATCAAGCATTGTTGAAGAAATTAAATCTCAATTATCCCAGCGGCGAGGGACTTTTTTACCCCGATACCTATGTGTTTGATCCCGGCGAAAGTGATTTAATCATTTATCAACTAGCGGCTAGTGCAATGCAAAAACAATTGCAGTTGGCATGGCAGCAACGTACCCCTCAAATTGCCGTGTCCAACCCCTATGCCTTATTAATTTTGGCTTCCATTATTGAAAAAGAAACTGGTCAAGCCGCTGATCGTGGCTTAGTTGCAGCGGTATTCGATAATCGCCTGCGAAAGGGTATGCTGCTTCAAACTGATCCAACCGTCATCTATGGCATAGGCCCAAAATTTGATGGGAATTTACGTAAATCGGATTTGCGCCGCGACAATCCCTACAATACTTATATGCGCCGCGGATTACCCCCAACCCCTATTGCTATGCCCAGTCGAGAGTCGCTATTTGCAGCTGCTGGGCCCGCTAAGAGTAGTGCGCTTTATTTTGTGGCCAAAGGCGATGGCAGCAGCTATTTTTCAACTTCCCTACCTGAGCACGAACGCGCTGTAACCCAATATCAACGATTGCCAGCAAAAGCGGCAACTACCTTACCCAGTAAACCGTAATTTCACTAGACCACCATTATTTTTACCCGCATGCAGAATCAACCTGGTTTTTTTATAAGCTTTGAAGGCATCGATGGCGCCGGTAAAAGCACGCACATTGAAGCGTATGCCAATTTTTTACGTGCTAAATTTCCGGCACGTAAGGTGCTAGTTACCCGTGAGCCTGGTGGCACCACTTTGGGCGAGCAATTAAGAATGCTGCTACTCGATGCACCAATGGATCTTGAAACAGAAGCCTTGTTGATGTTTGCGGCTCGGCGAGAGCATTTAGCCCAGATCATCGAACCGGCCCTTGCGGCGGGAAAAATTGTTATTTCAGATCGTTTTACCGATGCCAGCTTTGCTTACCAAAGTGGGGGGAGGGGCTTAAGCGTTGAAAAACTCAGCCAACTCGAACAATGGGTACAAAGCAGGGCAGGGAAGCTCTTGCAGCCTAATCTGACTTTCTTATTTGATTTGCCCAGTGAAGTTGCAGAAGCGAGGCGCTCACAGGCAAGAACGCCAGATAAATTTGAACGTCTGGACCTCGCCTTTTTTGAACGCGTTCGCCAAGAGTATCTGCGGCGTGCAGGAGCAGAACCTGAGCGTTTTCGTGTTTTAGATGCGCGCGACACCCCTGAGGTAATCTGGAAAAAGCTTCAAAATATTGATGTAAATATATGATTTATATGCATAATTTTATTATTAATTTTAACTATAATAGCTAACAATGAATAAAAGCTATGAGCCTTAATCAACCCATTGCTCCTTGGCTACAAGGCCTATGGGGCGAATTACCTTTCGCCGCCTTTCCCCATGCAGTGCTTATTTATGGGCAAGCAGGTATTGGCAAATATGATTTTGCGATCCATCTTGCCCAAGCCTTATTGTGTGAATGCGCAGAACCCAATATTAGTAAGCCTTGCCAGCAATGTGAGGCATGTCGGTGGTTTGCCACTGGCAATCACCCCGATTTCATGGCGCTCGTTCCTGAAATACAGCATAAGTATTTGCCCCAAGCAGCACTCGAAGGCGGTCAAGCCGATGCACCAGTGCGAACTACTAAAGCCCGCGATGATGAAGCCGATGCGGAAGCGACCGATAAAAAAGAAAAGCGTTTTATTGCTATCGCTGAAGCACGTAGCGTTATTAGCTCATTGGGGCTCGGTAGCCACCGAGGAGGTAATCGGGTGATCTTAGTTTCGCCCCTGGAGCAATTAAAGCCCGATGCAGCCAATACCTTACTTAAGTCTTTGGAAGAGCCGCCACCCCAAACTATTTTTATTTTAGTGGCCGCTAGACTTGATCGGGTTCTGCCAACCATTCGCTCGCGCTGCCGACTCTTGCAAGCACCAAAGCCTGAGCGCGCCATTGGGCTTAGTTGGCTGCAAAATAAACTCGCTACCGAAAAACTCAACGCAATATCTACAGCTGAAATAGAGGCGCTTTATGATGAATTCGGCGGTGCCCCATTTACCGTTTATGAAACCCTGCTAGCTAGAAGTAGTGAAGACGAAAAAGATGAGTTGCTGCTGGGTGCCTTGGCCACAAAAAGTTTGTTACAGGGCCTAGCAAATGGAATTCAGATTGATTGGCTTAGTATTGCCGAAAAAATTCATAAAGCGCCTGTTCCCATTTTATTAATCACTTTGCAACGCTGGTGTGCAGACCTACAAGGGCTTTCGCAAGCGAATGTGGTGCGTTATTACCCTAAGCACACTGAGGTCTTGAAGGTGCTAGCCAAGCAAGTGCGTCTAGTAAAATTAATGCGCTGGTGGAAAATGCTCTTACAAGCTCGGCGCCATGAAAATCATCCCCTTGCTACGCGCATACAAATGGAAGCCTTGTTGCTGCAATACCAAAATATTTTTAGCGATTGAACTATCAAAATATGTTGATTGGCCCTGATGTTTATTGATTCACATTGTCATCTTGATTTTCCTGAATATCGTGATCGCATGCCTGAGGTGTTGGCTAATATGGCTGCTGCCGGGGTTAGTCATGCGCTCTGTATTTCAGTTGATTTACCTGATTTTCCTGCCGTTAAGGCCTTGGCCGAAACCTATGCGCATCTATACGCATCGGTAGGGGTGCATCCTGATTATGAAAATACCCCCGAACCAACTGAAGATTTCTTGGTAGCGGAAGCAGAGCACCCAAAGATAATTGCCCTGGGAGAAACGGGCTTAGATTATTACCGTAGCGGAGAGCGCACCTATGATTCGATGGAATGGCAGCGCCAACGCTTTCGCATCCATATTCGGGCGGCCATACGGGCCAATAAACCCCTCATTATTCATACCCGCTCTGCCGCAGAAGATACGCTGCGCATTATGCAAGAGGAGGGAGCAGGGCGCGTTGGCGGGGTGATGCATTGCTTTACCGAGAGTACGGCAGTGGCACTAGCTGCCATTGAAATGGGGTTTTACATCTCTTTTTCAGGAATTGTGACCTTCAAAAATGCTAAGGATCTGCAAGAAACCTGCCGTCAGTTGCCCTTAGAGCATATGTTAATTGAGACCGATTCGCCGTATTTAGCGCCTGTTCCCCATCGCGGTAGAACCAATGAGCCAGCTTGGGTAGCCGATGTGGGCCGCTTTGTTGCGCACCTGAAAGGGGTTTCAGTTGAGACCGTAGCACAGCAAACGTCCAGTAATTTTTTTCATTGTTTTCAGTTAGATAGACCATAAATATGCAGTTAAATGTCACTATTTTTCGTAAGCCATTTTTGCTGCCGTCGTTGCGGCTGTTGGGCTGCTTGAGCTTGTATTTTGCTTTGGGCCTAGGAATGCCGATTTATTCCCTGGCTCAAACCCCAGTTTATGAGCTTGATGCCATTAAGGCAGCTAAATTTAATGATGTGAGGGGGATGACAGCGTTGTTACAGCAAGGTTTAATTAGTCCTAATATGCGCGATGCCAAGGGCACACCCCTGTTAATACTGGCTTTAGACGACCGTTCTATTGAAGTTTTGTATCTTTTAATGGATTCACCAGAAATTAATATCGATGCCACTAATCGAAATGGTGAAACCACCCTAATGATGGCCGCGATCTTTGGGTTAATGCCTGAAGTGAAGTATTTGGTTGAAAATAAAGCGGCGATCTTTAATCAATCTGGGTGGACGCCATTGCATTACGCGGCATCATCTGGTCAAACAGATATTGCTACCTATTTACTTGAGCAAGGCGCGCTAGTGAATGCACTTTCTGAAAGCAATACAACGCCCTTAATGATGGCCGTGCGTTCTGGCAATATAGAAACCGTAAGCGTCTTGCTCAAGAACGGCGCTGATATGCAAATAGTGAATCATCAGGGCTTTACGGCGATTGATGTAGCTGATTTCTTTGGGCAACGCGAAATTAGTGAAGGGCTTTCAAGTCGCTGGCAGAAGCTTTATAAGCAAAAATATACCCATATGGTGGCGCTGCCGCAGAGTAAGTAACATGGGCTTAGCCTAATCTATTATGCGTATAATCATTATTATGTCAAATAAGAAATAGATCTTCTTTTAATCCCGCCTAACCCTTACCTTCACTGCCACTGCTCATGCCTGAGTTTCTAAGCAATCTTCCCAATATTGTTCATCTATGGAATGAGATTGCTGTTGATTTGGTTAGGCCTGAAATGAAGTTTATGATTTTTGTGGCCGTGCTGGTAGTGTTAATCCATGGCATGCTTGTACTGCTGATCATGACGGCCTTTCATCAGATCAATAAACACAATATTAATCGTTACCAAAAACAAGTGGATGTCTTGGTCTATTTCTCAGTTATTTTATTGATCTTTGTAAGTCATTTACTGGATATCTTTATTTGGACCTATGCCATGGTTAACCTAGAGGTCTTCCCCAGCACTTTAAAAACCTTTTATTTTGCGGGGGAAATGTATACCAATTTAGACCATAACGACCCCAGCTTTAAGCTCGGGCCAAATTGGAATATGTTGCCCATTTTGCTGTCCTTTTCGGGCTTATTTGCAGTGGCCATTTCTGGGTCAGCGCTCTACACCTTATTAGTATCCACCTTTACCAGGCCAAATAAAGATGAATAACACCCTAAATTAATGGACCTACTAAACTACCTGCCTTCGCTGACTGAGCTATTTAAGCAAATATATATAGATATCGGCAATCAGCAAATCTATTGGATATTAGGTTTCGTTGGTTTGATGCTGACTTTTCATGGCGTCTATGTACTGCTCGTCGTTATTTGTTTTAATGCTATTCGCAGTTGGCTAGTAGATAACTATCGCATTGCCGGCCATTATATTTATGGCTTTCGGTTAGCCGCCTTTGTGGCTTATTTTGTCGCTATTGTGCTGATTATTTTAGGGCATCTGATGGACATTGTGCTGTGGACTTACGCCCTAATTCCACTCAATATTTTTCCCTCGAATCCAGAAACATTTTATTTTGCTGGCGAAATGTATGTCACCGTAGGATTTGGCGGCTTTGAGCTTGCTAAGAGCTGGCGAATACTACCGATTGTGATTGCCTTCTCGGGCATCTTCGCCGCCTCGATGTCGGGAGCAGCTTTGTTCAATATGCTGGGTACTCTAATAAGCCGGCGCACTAACTCAGCTAAAAGTGCCGATATTAATCTGCCCGCTGCTTAAATACCAATTCAAACACCCTGCCATTCGCCTCTAAGGTACGAACACGGCCAGGTAGCCATTCCAAATCTTTTGCTAACCAAATATCGACCTGCCGTTTATATGGATCGCTGGCCCTTTGAATTAAGCGATAGTGACGAACTGCTGTTTGACCTAAGGAAGGAATTGCATCTGATTTCAACTCTTCGCCAAAACTCAGAAATTGCCACATTTCAAGTGTGTTGTAATCGACCACGGGAATTTCGCGCACGACCCCTGCTTCATCAATCTTTTCGCTGCCATTGAGTAAAGAAGCTAGCTGAAACATCAAGCTAAAACGATCTTGGGTACCAGGCAAAATATCGGGAGTAAATTCAGGCTTTTCAGTAAAAAACATTTTCCCCCCACCTTTATCGTCACGATCAAAACGCGAGTACCGAGGTGGTTTTTCACCACGCTGAGTCCAATAAATGGCTGGTGCTAGACCATATTTATCAACCACGCCGCGCGACTCGAAAACAAACGGGCCAACAAAGGCAAACGGCACATTAATATAAAGCCGATATCCACCGTCATTAACAACCCAATCAACTCTTCCAGTTTGGTTTATTTGTCCATCGGCATACGCATCATAAAAAAGGGTAGCCGAGCTGGGTAAGCGAAAAGCCTGCCCTTTTTGACTTACGCCACCCTCCTCTCCTTCTGTTTCAGTACCGCTAGGGCTTGAGCTAATAGATGAATTACCGCTTGATGAGACGGTGGGGGCGAGCTTTTTCTTTTGTCCGCGTTTAATTTCAATAGGCTGAACCTTTTCAACTTTTAGAACAGCTTGAATAGTTTGTTCTTCTGGCGTAGCAAGCTGATTGCCAAAAGAAATAAAAGGTAAGCCAATAAATATAATAAAGTGCGCAACTAAAGAGATTAATAGTGCGCCTAATAGAACTCTTAATCCCAGAAAGCACCTTCCAGCAAGCGACTTTCTTTAGGTAATTTAGCAGCCAAAAAATCCATTTGATCAGCCAAAATATTGCGGCCTTTTAAAATCATATCTTCGTATAAGCTAGGTGTGTATGGGGCATACAGCAAGCTCATACCAGAACCTTCAGGGGTGCGATTGCCTTTGCGTTGATTGCAAGGCCGACAGGCGATGACTAAATTCATCCACGCATATTTGCCACCACGACTGTTCGGAATAATATGCTCTGCTTCAGCATCATTTTCTGTAACGCCCTGCCCGCAATATGCACATAGCCCGCGATCACGCCTAAATAACTTGCGTTTGGTAATTGCAGGAATCACATCAAAAAGATTAATGCGTGCAGAGCCCTTGACGGCTAAAATAGAGTGCAACTCAATGATAGATTGCTGACCAGTAAGGCGAGAAATACCCCCGCGCATGACTGCAATTGGGTCACCCAGTGTCCATAAGACACTTTTATCGGCGTAATGCTTAGTAGCCTCTTCAGCATTCACCCAACATTGGGGAATGCCACCAGCATCTAACTTCAAAATACTAAGCACAACAGCTCCTTTCTGCGATTCGCTTGCATTAAGGTAAGACCCTTAAAAACGAACCTTCGCCCCTATCTTACAGAAAAGTGGTGGCTCTATCAATGAATGCCATTTGCGCTCCTATTCCGCACTCTTAAGAGGGATTAAAGAAGGGGTTTAGGCTTAGCGACCAGCACAGACAAAATCCAGTACTTGAGGTAGGTAGAGGCTGTATTCACTTAGACCATGATCGCTGCCATCTAGCACCAGTTGAGGCGCGCTAGCATAAAAATCGACCATTTCATGCCAGTCAAGCAACTCATCGCCTTTAGCGGCCATTAAAAAATAGCGCTCGGGCATGGTTATTTGGGTAATTTGTAATGCTTTTAATTCATCGATATACTCAGCCTTGAAATCAAAGGGCTCATTACTGTCATATTGCGTTAACTGGCCAACATAAGGCGCTAATTCGCGTGCAGCATAGACGGCCGGATTAAGAACTACGGCTTTACAGCCCAGATACTCAGCCAGCCAGTTCGCATAAAACCCACCCAGCGAAGAGCCAATGATGGCAACGTTTGCCGGCTTTGCGTTTTGCAAGTGGTTTAGTACCAAATTAATTGCACCTTGGGGTGATGGCGGCAGTTGGGGGCAAAACCATTGCAGCGCAGCCCCATCTTCAATTTTTGCCTGCACAGCCGCACCAGTTAATTTTGCCTTAGAGGAGTTGGGTGAAGAACGAAAGCCATGTAAATAGACTAACTGCAAAATTTCTTTTGTCATTGTGTCAAATCATTCTTCAAGCGCTTCATCCAACTCAACCCTGCTTCGGTACTTGTCAGGGGTTTATATTCGCAGCCAATCCAGCCAGAATATTGCAAGCGATCAATTAGCTCAAATAAAAAATAGTAATTAATTTCTCCGGTGCCAGGTTCATTTCTGCCAGGGTTGTCAGCTAGTTGCATATGGGCAATACGCGGTAAATATAACTCTATAGTCTTGGCTAGCTCCCCTGCCATCCGTTGCGCATGGTAAATATCAAATTGTAAGAATGCATTCGGAGCGGCTACCTCATCTAAGATTGCAATGGCTTGCTCGGTACGAGATAAAAAAAAGTTTGGTATATCAAAGGTATTAATGGGTTCAATTAATAATTTCAGTCCTGCAGCATGAAATTCTTTAGCGGCATATTGCAAATTAGCAATAAGTGTTTGACGTAATAACTTGGCATCAATATCGTTAGGGGCAATACCCGCTAAACAATTAAGCTGCTGAACACCTAAGATTTTTGCGTACTGAATGCCCGTAGCGACACCTAAACGAAATTCCTCAATGCGATTTGGCAGGCAAGCTATACCCCGCTCATTAGTTTCAATATTACCTGGTGGTAGGTTATGTAAAACTATCTTTAAATGATATTGATCTAACCGGGTCTTAATTTCCTCGGCAGCGTACGCATAAGGAAACAGAAATTCAACCGCCTTAAAGTCAGCTTGAGAGGCTTTTTCAAAGCGCTCTAAAAAAGGAACCTCATTAAAAAGCAATGAAAGATTAGCAGCAAATTGGGGCATATTTGGTATTGTAGCGAGCCCGAGAAACCAGGCCCGCCATACCGTTATGCCCCCTCAGTCGGGACTCTTAAAAGCGATACGTAATTCCCACTGCTGGTGTCCATGGATTAAGGGTTAAAGTGCCTAAATTAGTACCTCCCGATACCGTTTGTACATCAGTTGACATGGTGATGTATTTTAGATCAACATTCATGCCCCAATTTTTATCAAACATGTAGTCAAAGCCAATTTGTCCGACAAAACCTACACTTGATTGATTAACCGTGACACTATTATTTAAGGCAGGAAAATTAGCGCGATTACTAAAAATAGTGTAGTTGATACCTGCTCCGACATAAGGTTTAAAGGCGCCTAAATCAGTAAAGTGATATTGCAAGACTAGGGAAGGTGGCAAAGCACTAATGGTGCCCACATTCGCTTGATTTGCACCGGCATTAATTTTTACTTTTTGGGGATAAGTTAGCACCAGTTCAGTAGCAATATTTTTGGTGAAAAAATAAGTAATATCTAACTCGGGAATCCACTCTTTTTCGGCTTGAACATTTAATGATTGCACTGCGCCATTACCGCCCGATTGACCATTAGCCCAATCTAAATAAACCGCACGAACTCTTATCATCCATGGGTTTTCTTGCGCCTGTGCTTGCGCCATTGCTGGAGCTAGCATACAACTAGTAGCTAAAGCAACTACCAATGATTTAACTCTCATCTCATACT
Organism: Polynucleobacter sp. IMCC 30228; assembly: GCF_021395205.1. Taxonomy (GTDB): domain Bacteria; phylum Pseudomonadota; class Gammaproteobacteria; order Burkholderiales; family Burkholderiaceae; genus Polynucleobacter. The sequence continues at coordinate 301,814 of NZ_JAJVCS010000003.1, forward strand.
CCTTTATTAATTTAGACTAAGTTTTCTTTACTAAGATCAGTCTAAATTTTTAAAAGTTTCTAATTTTGATTTAAATCAAACCCACAAGCAATTAAGGGGTGCCGAGGTAGTTGTTGTAAATTTATATAGAGTTAACAGCCTATATTTTGATCTAAATCAAAATATAGGCTGTGCAAAAACAACAGTAGATCGGCTTAGGCTGCCTTTGGAGAGGCACACTAAAGCCTAATCGACCTTCGCGCCAGAAGCCTTAACTAGCGTTCCCCAACGCGGGTAATCGGCGCGTATTAAATCAGCAAATTGCTCTGGGGTTGTAGGCATAGTGTTAAAGCCCTGCTCTTCTAATGATCGCTTGGTATCGGGCTCATTGAGGATAGCGACAATTTCGCGATTGAGGCGTTCAACAATGGGACGGGGCGTTCCAGCACGCACAAAAATGCCATTCCACACAATCGATACGTAACCCTTCATACCTGCTTCATCCATGGTTGGCACGCTAGGCAATAAAGGCGAGCGCTTTGCTGAGCCAACCCCTAAGGCGCGCAACTTGCCGCTATTCACCAGCATCACTATGGCGGGTAGATTATTAAACATCATTGGCACTTGGCCCCCAAGTACATCATTTAAGGCCGGAGGACCCCCCTTGTAAGGTACATGGAGCAAATCGATATCTGCTTGCATCTTAAATTGCTCTCCTGCTAAATGCATCGTGTTACCGTTTCCAGCTGAGGCATAAGCAATTGCCCCCGGCTTCGCTTTAGCAGCAGCAACGACATCGGCGACACTTTTATAAGGGGTTGCAATATTCACTACGAGTACATTAGCCATTTCATGCGTACCAGAAACTGGCTGCAGATCTTTCATCGGATCATATGGCATCTGTTTGCCATAAAGATGGGGATTAATGGTAATGGTGCTGGCAGAGCCTAGCAGAATCATATAGCCATCTGCCGGAGCTTTAGCAACATATTCCGAGCCAATATTGCCATTAGCGCCGGGACGGTTTTCAATGACTACTGGTTTACCAAGACGTTCACTTAATTTTTTTGCTAACTGCCGAGCAAATACATCGGCCGCTCCTCCTGGAGGATAAGGCACTACATAGGTGATTGGTTTAGTGGGGTAATCACTCTGAGCATTAGCTAAGAGTGATAAAAGGCAAGTGCATATACCAACAAGAAGTGCTTTTGCGGATTTATTAACTAGAGCCATCAGTTATCCATATATAAGTAGTCAAAATTAAGCTTAAGGTACGGGATTTAAATTAGCGTGAGCAATGACTTGCCATCCTGCAGCACTCTTTTGCCATACATCAAGTCGGTACTGCGGTTTTCTTGAGAGCTCTTTGCCATCGATGATTTCTTTTGTTGCTATTGCATAAGAAACAATTAAAGCATTTTCAGAATAGGTAGCCTTGAGACTGCTAAGGGCATATTCACGAATCTTGGCCTTTTTAATAATCTCCATCCAGGCCGCTTTATTTTGAGCGCCAATGTTTAATACCTGTTGATAGTTAGGTGATACAGTTTTTTCTAGCCCCTGCATGTCACCATTTTTTACTTGATCCCACCATAGACGTTCAAGTTTTTCTGCTTCAACTTGGGCATTTGCTGCGGTAATGACTTGAGCTTGCCCCAACATCGGAACAGCCATTAAGGACATTAGTATGGCTATAAGGATGAGTGCACGATTAAATAAAATCTTGGCCATGATTATTCTCCTTGGTTTAAATGGGAATAACTATACCCTGAATTTTGCTGTGGGAATCATGGCGAGATATGCTTGTTTTTTGCGGGCTGTAATCAAAAAGAAAAAGAGGCTCGAGAGCCTCTTTTTACTTGACAATTTGGCGGAGCGGACGGGACTCGAACCCGCGACCCCCGGCGTGACAGGCCGATATTCTAACCAACTGAACTACCGCTCCAAATAGGGCAAAACTAGTACAACGTCACTGTAAAACGATGCTACTAAACCACTTAATACGACTCAAAAAACTGGCGTCCCCAGGGGGATTCGAACCCCCGTACTCACCGTGAAAGGGTGATGTCCTAGGCCTCTAGACGATGGGGACCTGGACTAAATTGTTCAAAATAGTGGTGGAGATAAGCGGGATCGAACCGCTGACCTCTTGCATGCCATGCAAGCGCTCTCCCAGCTGAGCTATACCCCCTGCGTTAAATTGCTTAACTTCTTATTTCCCGTCAATATCTGACCGCATATTCAAACAATCCGTGATTTTAGCCTATTTTTCTTCTCCGGCTTGGGCTTACCGAGTTATTTGCCTAGCAATGCTTGATGCAGAGCCTAGCTTGGTACTAACTCAGCACCAAGTTTAGACGCTCGGTACAGGCTTCCCACCCCATCAGAGCCATTACTGCATCAATAGCTGGGGTTTGTGTTGTGGCAAATAAAGCGTAACGCAAAGGCATAGCGAGGGCTGGCATTTTGATTTGATGTTGTACTAAGACGGCCTTAATCGCAGCCGCATAGGCTTCTTTTGATGATTTACAGCCCTCAATTGCGCGTCTTAAATCGTTTAAAGCAGGCTTAATGGCTTCTGGTATATGAGCCACAATCTGCTCAGTTGAATGTTGAGGAGCAGGCATATAGAATAATTTCGCACCATCAGCAATTTCTAATAAGGTGTTGGCACGATCTTTTAGCAACCCTACAACTTGCTCAAAATTGGGACCTCGATGAATATCAATGCCACGCTCTTCAGCAAAAGGCCGCACTAATTCGCTTAAGTACTTTGTATCAGCCTGCTGAATGTAATGGTGATTTAACCAAAGTAATTTTTCAGGATTATGTTGGGCAGGAGATCGACCCAGATGCTCTAACTCAAACCAGGCAACAAATTGCTCTTTAGTAAATACTTCCGCATCGCCATGGGCCCAGCCCAATCGAGCTAAATAATTTAAAATGGCCTCTGGTAAATAGCCTGCCTTTTGGTAATCGCGCACGCTCATCGCCCCGTTGCGCTTACTCATTTTTTCACCCGTATCATTTAAGACGGTGGGTAAATGGGCATACACTGGTGGCGTACCGCCTAAAGCTCGCATAATATTAATTTGCCGAGGGGTGTTATTCACATGGTCATCGCCGCGAATCACATGGGTAATGTTCATATCCATATCATCTACAACTACACAAAAATTATAAGTAGGTGTGCCATCGGTTCGTGCAATGACTAAATCGTCAAGTTCATCATTCCGAATTTCAATTAAGCCTTTAACTGCATCTTGCCAAGCCACGCTGCCTTCGAGTGGATTTTTAAAACGAATCACAGGGCTGACACCAACGGGCGGCTCAGGCAAAATTTTGCCGTGCTCAGGGCGCCAAAGACCGTTGTAGCGCGGCTTTTCTTTATTCGCTATTTGTGCATCTCGCAAAGCATTTAAATCAGCCTCACTCATATAGCAAGGATAGGCTAAGCCATTTTTTAACATGTCCTGAATTACTAACTGATAGCGATTAAGTCGCTGCATTTGATAAATTGGTCCTTCATCAGGATCAAGCCCTAACCAATGCATGCCCTCAAGAATGACTTCAACAGCCTCGAGCGTTGAGCGCTCTTGATCAGTATCTTCAATGCGCAAGATGAATTCGCCTTGATGATGGCGCGCAAAAGCCCAAGGATATAAGGCGCTACGCAAGTTACCTAGATGGATGAAGCCAGTTGGGCTAGGAGCAAAACGGGTACGAATGGTCATATTGCTTATTATCTCAGGTCATGAGCTTTTTTCTAAAACCGTGGATACTTTAGTGATGAATCAATTACTTGTATTTATTTGTGATGGCGCACCAGTACGCGGAGAAATCGTCAGTCTTGGCACTGCCTGGCAAGCCATTCTAGAGCACCGTACTGAGCCCTTAGCAGTTCGTAAAATTTTGGGTGATTTTGTCTCTGCCGCCGCGCTTCTAAGCGCCAGCTTAAAGTTTGATGGCACCTTAATTATTCAAGCGCAAAGTAAAGGCCCAGTTTCATTATTAGTGGTTGAATGTACTGCCAATTTAACCCTGCGCGCAACGGTTAAATTATCACCCAATTGCGGCGAAATTAATGCAAACGCCACCCTTGGTGAGTTACTAGATGCAGAGCATACTGGCCGTCTAGTGATTACCTTAGATGCTGCTGAACGCAAGCCTGGACAAGCCCCTTATCAGGGTATTGTGGCTCTTCAACAAGATAATTTAGCTGGACAGTCAAAGCCGGTAACTTCTGTAGCCGAGGCCATCATGCTCTATATGCGGCATTCCGAACAAGTTGATACCCGTATTTGGTTAGCTAGTGACGAGGCAAGTTTAGGTGGCTTGTTATTACAACGCTTACCCAACTCTAGTGGGCATGCTCACTTAGATGCCGAATTAGCAGCCGAAGGTTGGAATCGTATTCAATTATTAGGAGAAACCATCACAAGTAATGAATTGCTCACCCTAGAGCCTGAAACCACCTTGCGTAGGCTCTTCCTTGAAGAATCAGCCAAGGCTGGGGTGCGCAGTTTCCCCACACGCGCAGTGCAGTTTGCCTGTCGTTGTTCGCGCCAAAAGGTAGCCGATGTCTTACGCATGCTTGGCGAGCCTGAGGTAGAGAGTTTGTTGGCTGAACGCGGTGATGTAGAGACCATCTGCGATTTTTGTGGCAAAACCTATTCCTTTGATCCGGTAGATTGTCGCCAAGTATTTAAAACAGATTTACTAAGTGATGCAACCAGGCCGCCATCGAAGGGACACTAATACCTAGCAATTTACTTCTTATTCGGCGCGGTTCCACTAACAGCGTTTGCAGCCAAGGGGCTTTCAGTTGGCAAAATTTGCACGTAATATTCACCTTCTTTAAGCATGCCATGCTCCGCTCGTGCGCGCTCTTCTATTGCGCGGGTACCTTCTTTTAAATCTTTAACATCGCCACTTAACTTGGCATTGCGCAAGGTAAGCAGTTGGTTTTTTTCCTGTTGCGCATTCAGCTGACCTTCCATTTCATAAACCCTTAACCACCCTCCCTTGCCTAGCCATAAAGGATATTGAATGCCAATAAACAGCAACAGCATCGAGTAAACAATGATTCTCATATTGAAGATGTCATTGGCATATAAATGAAATAAAGAATTTAACGCTTTAAATTATAAAAAACAGCTTTGCCTGGATAGGTGGCGATATCCCCTAAATCTTCTTCAATACGCAACAGTTGATTGTATTTAGCAATGCGATCTGAGCGCGATAAAGATCCCGTTTTAATTTGCCCTACATTTGTACCCACGGCAATATCAGCAATCGTACTATCTTCAGTTTCCCCAGAGCGATGAGAAATGACAGCGGTATAGTTTGCCCGTTTGGCCATCTCAATTGCTGCGAAGGTTTCTGTAAGCGTTCCAATTTGATTAATTTTAATTAAGATTGAATTTGCTACGCCCTTATCAATACCTTCTTGCAATATTCTAGTATTGGTAACGAATAAATCATCACCCACCAGCTGAATTTTCTTACCTAGTTTTTCGGTAATATTGGCCCAACCATCCCAATCGGCTTCGTGCATTCCATCTTCAATTGAGACAATAGGAAATTGATCGGCTAACTGCCCTAAATAATCGGCGAATTCAGCTGAGCTAAGCTGTAAGCCTTCGCCGCTTAAGTGATATTTTCCGTCTTTATAAAATTCACTGGCAGCGCAATCCAAAGCCAATAAAACATCTTCACCAGCTTGATAGCCAGCCTGATCGATTGCACTTAGAATCGTTTGCAAGCATTCTTGATTGCTAGTGAAATTGGGCGCAAAGCCACCCTCATCTCCAACTGAAGTAGGCATATTTTTAGTGTGCAAAATTTTCTTTAGCGCATGAAAAATTTCTGCGCCACAGCGCAAAGCCTCACGAAAGTTTTTTGCCCCTACTGGCATGATCATGAATTCTTGAATATCAAGGCTGTTGTTAGCGTGCGCACCACCGTTCACAATATTCATCATTGGTACGGGTAATTGCATGCCACCTGAGCCCCCAAAGTAACGATATAAAGGCAAACCCGCTTCTTGGGCTGCTGCGCGTGCTACAGCCATAGAAACTGCTAGCGTGGCATTTGCACCAAGTCGGGCTTTATTGTGCGTACCATCTAATTCAATTAAGGTGTGATCTAAAAAAGCCTGCTCACTGGCATCTAAACCCATCACCGCTTCAGATATTTCGGTGTTCACATGCTGCACGGCCTTTAGAACACCTTTGCCTAAATAACGCTTGTCGTCGCCATCGCGCAGCTCGATAGCCTCGCGTGAACCCGTCGAGGCGCCAGAGGGCACTGCAGCTCGACCAATCACACCAGATTCAAGTAAGACATCACACTCAACTGTGGGGTTGCCGCGAGAATCTAAAATTTCACGGCCAATAATGTCAACAATGGCGCTCATGCACCTTCTCCTAAAGCGTTTAAATTAAAAATCATCTTCAATGAAGACCCCATCTTTTTTTACTGCTGCATCAATTGCTAGCAGTGATTCAAGTAGTTCTCGCATGCGGTTTAAGGGCACTGCATTGGGGCCGTCAGAAAGTGCCTTAGCTGGGTCTGGATGGGTTTCCATAAAAATACCGCTAATTCCAACTGCAACTGCTGCCCGGGCGAGCACTGGCACAAACTCACGCTGCCCACCGCTACTGGTACCATGACCCCCTGGCAACTGAACTGAGTGTGTCGCATCGAAGACCACGGGAGCCTGCGTTGTACGCAAAATTGCCAAGCTACGCATATCGGCAACTAAATTGTTATAACCAAATGTAGTACCCCGCTCGCATACCAAAAACTGTTGTGATAGGCCTTTTTCTTTCGCGGCTTCGCGCGCTTTGTCTAGGACATTAAACATTTCTTGCGGCGATAAAAATTGACCTTTTTTAATATTTACTGGCTTGCCACTTTGCGCGCATGCCCGAATAAAATCGGTTTGCCGACATAAAAATGCGGGCGTTTGCAAAACATCGACAATCGCGGCAACTGGTGCAATTTCAGGAATGTCATGCACGTCGGTAAGCACTGGCACGCCAATTTGTTTTTTTACCTTGGCTAAAATTTCTAGACCCCGTTCCATGCCAAGGCCACGATAAGAATTACCCGACGAGCGATTAGCTTTATCAAAAGAAGATTTATAAATAAAGTGCATCCCTAATGCGCTGGTAATGGACTTTAATTCCCCAGCAATGTCCAGGGCTGATTGCTCAGACTCAATAACACAAGGGCCGGCAATTAAAAAGAGGGGCTGCTTCAAGCCAACGGGAAAGCCACATAAATGCATCGCGTGATCCATCTTCGTCATTAGGCAGCTACCGTTGCGACAGCTTGATGGCGCTCAAGAGCTGCCTTAATGAAGGCTAGAAATAAAGGATGTCCTGCGCGCGGGGTTGAAGTAAATTCAGGGTGGAATTGCACCCCAAAGAACCAGGGATGCATTGCCGTTGGTAGTTCCATCATCTCAGGCAACGATTCAGTGGGTGTATGGGCAGAAATAATTAAGCCGGCTTTTTCTAAACGGGGTACATAGGCGTTGTTTACTTCATAGCGATGGCGATGCCGTTCATTAACAACTGCGCCATAAATACGGTGTGCCAAGGTATCTGGTTTCACTGGACAGCTCTGCGACCCTAAACGCATCGTGCCGCCCAAATCGGAATCGCTCGCACGTTTTTCAATGCGCCCTTCACGGTCAAGCCACTCCGTAATCAGAGCGACTACGGGATGGGGAGTATCGAGATCAAATTCAGTGCTATTTGCCCCTTGAATTTGCGCTACATGACGGGCAAATTCAATGACCGCTAATTGCATACCCAAGCAAATGCCTAAGTAAGGCATTTGATTTTCACGCGCATAACGAATGGCTGCGATCTTGCCCTCGGTACCGCGCTTACCAAAGCCTCCAGGCACTAATATGGCATCTAAATTTTGCAAGCAATCGAGTCCAGATTTTTCAATTTGCTCAGAATCGATATAACGGATATTAACTTTAGTTTGATTATGAATACCAGCATGACGTAAAGCTTCAATAAGCGATTTATACGATTCAGTGAGGTCGACGTATTTGCCAACCATGCCAATACAAATTTCATTTTGCGGATTTTCTAATTCATAAACCAGTTTTTTCCAGACTGATAAATCGGCCGGCTTAGCCTCGATCTCGAGCTCACGACAAATCAGGTCATCCATGCCTTGAGCATGAAGCATGTCAGGAATTTTATAAATCGTATCGACATCCCAAACCGAAATTACCGCCTCTTCACGGACATTAGAAAATAGGGAAATTTTGGCACGCTCATCTTCGGGAATGGGTCGGTCGGCGCGACACAATAAAACATTAGGCAAAATACCAATTTCGCGCAGTTTTTGTACCGAATGCTGAGTGGGCTTCGTTTTTAGTTCGCCAGCACTAGCGATATAAGGCACTAATGTCAGGTGCACGTAAGCACAACTACCTTTGGGCATCCGTAAACCCATTTGGCGGGCAGCCTCTAGAAATGGTAAAGATTCAATATCGCCCACTGTGCCGCCAATTTCGCAAATGGCAACATCGGCATGCCCATCATGACTTGCTAAAGCACCTTTTTCAATAAAACTCAGAATTTCATTCGTAATATGGGGAATAACTTGTACGGTTTTACCTAAGTATTCCCCTCGTCGTTCTTTGCGAATAACGGATTCATAAATTTGACCAGTCGTGAAGTTATTGCTTTTACGCATTTTGGCTGAAATAAAGCGCTCGTAATGCCCAAGATCGAGGTCGGTTTCAGCACCATCTTCGGTCACAAAGACCTCACCATGCTGAAACGGGCTCATTGTGCCGGGGTCAACGTTAATATAGGGGTCTAATTTCAGGAGGGTGACCTTCAGGCCGCGGGATTCAAGAATCGCGGCGAGCGAGGCGGCAGCAATACCCTTCCCTAGGGAAGAAACTACGCCGCCAGTGACAAAAACAAATTTAGTCATCGCTTAGGCTCGGTTGGAAATGGCAATTATACCGATACCCAGGGCGATTTGGCAAAGTAGCCAAAAATCCCTAAGCCCTTCAATCATGCAGCTCCCCTACCAAGCTGGACGGCGACTAATGCTGATAGGGTCCCAAAGATTTACAATAAGGATCTGAATTGCTCCAAAAACTTACCTCGAGGTTTAATGATGTTAGATACCTATAACACCCAAGTTGCTGAACGCGCCGCCCTGGGAATTCCGCCTCTGCCCCTCACAAAAGATCAAACATCCTTATTGCTCGGCCTATTAAAAAATCCGCCGGCTGGTACCGAACAGCAGCTGATTGATTTAATAACCTATCGGGTTCCTGCTGGAGTTGACGAGGCCGCCAAGGTGAAGGCTGAATTTCTCGATAAAGTAGCCAAGGGGGAAGAAAAAACTCCTCTGCTTTCACGCATTGAAGCAACTGAATTACTGGGCACCATGTTAGGTGGCTACAACATTAAGCCCTTAGTAGACTTATTAAGCGATGCTGAATGTGGCGCAACTGCCGCCGCTGTATTGAAAAAAACCCTCTTAATGTTCGATTACTTTAATGACGTGCAAGAGCTCGCTGAAAAAGGTAATGTCAATGCCAAGGCAGTCATGCAAAGCTGGGCTGCAGCGGAGTGGTTTACGAGTCGCCCCGCTGTGCCAGAAAGTATGGTTCTAACCGTTTTTAAGGTTACTGGTGAAACCAATACCGATGATTTATCGCCAGCTCCAGATGCCTGGAGTCGCCCCGATATTCCACTGCATGCTACTGTGATGCTGAAAAACCCACGGGCTGGAATCGAACCCGATGAGGTTGGTGTACGCGGCCCCATGAAACAAATTGTTGAGCTACAGAAAAAAGGCCATCAAATTGCTTATGTCGGCGATGTCGTGGGTACAGGCTCATCACGTAAATCAGCTACTAATTCAGTGTTGTGGTGGACTGGTCAAGATATTCCTTTTGTGCCCAATAAGCGCTTTGGTGGCGTATGTTTAGGTAGCAAAATTGCGCCAATCTTTTTTAACACCATGGAAGATGCTGGCGCATTACCGATTGAACTAGATGTATCAAAAATGAATATGGGTGATGTCATCGAATTACGCCCCTATGAAGGTAAAGCACTTAAAGACGGCAAAGTGATTGCCGAATTTACGTTAAAGTCGCCGGTTATTTTGGATGAGGTGCGTGCAGGCGGACGCATTCCTCTTATTGTCGGACGGGGCCTTACTGCTAAAGCGCGTGCAGCCTTAGGTTTGCCAGCATCAACTGAATTCCGGGTGCCATTAAGCCCGCCTGATCATAAAAAAGGTTTTAGTTTGGCGCAAAAAATTGTGGGTCGCGCTTGCGGTTTACCTGAAGGTCAAGGCGTGCTGCCGGGCACTTACTGTGAGCCCCATATGACCACTGTAGGCTCGCAAGATACTACGGGCCCAATGACGCGTGATGAGTTAAAAGATTTAGCCTGCCTCGGGTTTTCTGCCGACTTAGTTATGCAATCGTTCTGCCATACCTCGGCTTACCCCAAGCCAGTTGATATTCGCACTCATCACGAGCTACCTGCCTTTATGACAAATCGAGGTGGTGTGGCCTTGCGCCCCGGCGATGGTGTTATTCATAGTTGGCTTAACCGCTTACTGCTGCCAGATACCTGCGGCACTGGTGGCGATAGCCATACCCGTTTTCCGATTGGTATTTCATTTCCTGCCGGCTCTGGCCTGGTTGCTTTTGCTGCGGCCACTGGCGTCATGCCGCTCGACATGCCTGAGTCAGTCTTAATTCGCTTTAAAGGCAAAATGCAACCCGGTATTACTTTACGCGATTTAGTCAATGCGATTCCACTCTATGCCATCAAACGGGGCTTGCTCACGGTAGAAAAAACGGGCAAGAAAAATATTTTTTCTGGTCGAATCTTAGAAATTGAAGGCCTTCCTGATCTAAAAGTTGAGCAAGCCTTTGAGCTCTCCGATGCATCTGCTGAACGCTCTGCTGGCGGTTGTACGGTGCACTTAAATAAAGAGCCAATTATTGAATACATGCGTTCCAACATCACATTAATGAAGTGGATGATTGCGAATGGGTATGAAGATAAGCGTACATTGGGCCGTCGCATCAAAGCCATGGAAGCATGGATTGCTAATCCCCAGCTCTTGAAAGCGGATGCGAACGCCGACTATGCTGAAATTATTGAAATCAATATTGATGAAATTAAAGAGCCAATTCTGGCCTGCCCTAACGATCCAGACGATGTGAAATTTTTATCAGAAGTTGCTGGCGCTAAGATTGATGAGGTTTTTATTGGCTCATGCATGACCAATATTGGGCACTTCCGCGCTGCAGGCAAAGTACTCGAAGGCAAAACCGATATCCCTACCCGCCTCTGGATTGCACCGCCCACCAAAATGGATGCAATGATTCTTACTGAAGAAGGCTATTACGGTATCTTGGGTCGCACGGGTGCGCGCATGGAATCGCCGGGATGTTCTTTGTGCATGGGAAATCAAGCCCAAATGCGCAAAGGCGCTACCGCTGTCTCTACTTCAACCCGTAACTTTCCTAATCGCCTAGGAATTGATACTCAAGTGTATTTGGCCTCTGCTGAATTAGCGGCAGTAGCCGCGCTCTTAGGGCGCTTACCGACTCCCAAGGAATATTTAGAGCAAGTTGCTGCACTCGATAGTAAATCGTCTGAAGTGTATCGCTATATGAATTTTGACAAAATCAAAAGCTTTAGTGAGATGGCCGATACCGTTACTGTCTAAACTGCCTTAAATCTCTAATGCCAGCTCTTGTCTGGCATTAGCATTTCTAAGGCCTTTAGCCCATGTTGCAGTAGCTAAACCGGTTTGTTCCTGAATTAATTGCGCACGCTTTTTAATACTTTTCCATTCCGCATAAATATGCGGGCCTTTAAAAGCAATGGCCACCGCATTGCAATCATGTGATTCGGGAAATAACAACACCCGATCATGAAATGCCCGACAAATATTCTGCAGATTCCGTTTAAAGCTGGAATGCTGTGAAAATAAATTGACAGTCATTACTCCAGGGCTGCGCAAAACGCGATAACAAGCCCGATAAAATTCGAGTGAGCTTAATACCGGCCCTTCGGCTGCCACATCATATAGGTCAACTTGTAAGGCATCGTATTGCTCAGCATTAGCGCTCGCAAGTACAAATTCCAGGGCATCAATTTGCTTTACTTGTAAACGGCGATCATCATCTGGCAAATAAAACATGGTGCGCGCCGCAATAATTACGGCAGGGTTTAATTCGATAGCGGTGGTTTTTACTGCCGGACAATAACGATACTGAAACTTAGCTAATGCGCCAGTGCCCAAACCTAGTTGGGCTACTTGCAAGCCTGGCCGACTTTCCAAAAAAAGCAGCCAAGCCATCATTTGCTGGTTGTAATCTAAATAAATTTCATCAGGATCATTTAAGCGCATAGCCCCTTGAATAAGATCGCTACCAAAATGTAAATAGCGAATTCCGCCCGATTCAGAAAAAGTTACAGCTTCTGTTGCTAAATTTTTTGACTTCCCTGCAGCCATTTGCATAAACCCGCGATTAATTAACCCAATAACGGGCATTGCGGAATAAACGCATCCATGGGCTAGCGCCATCGGTAATAGCATTCCATTCTGGCGGATGCCAACTAAGCTGAGCGGTACGAAAAACCCGTTCTGGGTGCGGCATCATAATGGTGAAACGCCCATCGGGCGTAGTTACGCCAGTTAATCCGCCGGCTGAACCATTGGGGTTGAGCGGATATGTTTCGGTAGCTTCCCCACGGTGATTTACAAATCGTACAAGGCCTAAATGTTCGGCGCGCAATTGCTCGGCATTACCTTGCCGGCTAAAGTTTGCATAGCCTTCGCCGTGCGAAACTGCAATGGGAAGCTGGCTACCAGCCATACCTTGAGTAAAGATAGAGGGCGATGGCAAGACCTCGACCATAGCTAAGCGGGCTTCAAATTGCTCTGAGAGATTGCGCGTAAATTGGGGCCATGAGGCGGCACCAGGAATTATTGGCGCTAAATTACTCATCATTTGGCAACCATTGCAAACTCCCAAAGCAAAACTATTTGCTTGGGCAAAAAATTGTGCAAACTGATCGCGTAATTGAGAATTAAACAGAATCGTTTTAGCCCATCCCCCGCCGGCCCCCAAAACATCACCATAACTAAAGCCGCCGCAGGCCACCAAACCACGAAAGTTGCTTAACTGCGCCCTGCCTGCAATTAAGTCTGACATATGCACATCAAATGTATCAAAGCCAGCCCAATGCATGGCATACGCCATTTCTACATGGGAATTCACGCCCTGTTCGCGCAAAATGGCTACTGGTGGACGCACGCCCTTCTGTATGAACGGTGCAGATATATCTTGCTGGGCATCGAAGGTAACGATGGGGGTCATCCCTGGATCACTGAGATCATCCAGTAAGCCAAATTCACTATCGGCGCAAGCAGGATTATCGCGTCCACGCGCAATTTGCCAACTGGTGTTTTGCCAGAGTTTTTGTAAAGATTCACGGCTAGCGCTATAAATCTTTTTGGCATCACGCCAAATTTCAATCATGCCAGTCGAATTGGGTTTACCAATTACATGGCTGCAAGCACTTAAATTGAGGCGTCGTAAGATCGCAAAAACAGCAGCGCGTTGACTGCGCCTAATTTGCATGACGACCCCTAACTCTTCATTAAATAAAGCCTGCATAGTAAGGTCGTGGCGCTTGCCCGAAATTTGTTGCGCCCAATTTTTAGCATCGCCATAGTCAGCTTCCTGTCGAGGATCTACCGCTAGCATATCGACATTAAGCGCAATGCCACAATGCGAAGCAAAGGCCATTTCAGCTACGCAGGCGAATAAGCCACCATCAGAGCGATCGTGATAGGCCAAAATCAGCTGGTGCTGTCGTAATTCAATCAGAGCGGCAGCTAAGGCCTTCAGATCGTCTGCTGAATCTACATCAGGTGTAAAACAACCCGTCTGATTTAAGACTTGCGCCAAAATGCTGCCCGCTAAGCGATTTTTACCGCGACCCAAATCGATTAGAACGAGCTCGGTATCTTGCAAGGAATGCGAAACATCATCAGCTTGTAGAACAGGTGTTAAGGTCTCGCGTACATCCTTAACAGGTGAGAAAGCCGAAATAATTAATGAGACTGGGGCAATTACTTCCCTTAACTCACCGGCGGCTTGCCAATTGGTGGCCATCGATAGCGAGTCTTTTCCTACTGGGATTGAAATACCCAATGCGGGACATAAATCCATGCCTAATGCTTTAACTGATGCAAATAATTTAGCATCTTCACCAGCGACACCGCAAGCCGCCATCCAGTTGGCTGATAACTTCACGTCTGCTAGCGCAACGATATCGGCTGCAAAAAGATTCGTTAAGGCTTCACCAACTGCCATGCGCGCTGCAGCGGGCGCATCAATTACAGCTAAGGGAGTGCGCTCCCCCATTGCCATAGCTTCACCCCGATAAGCTTTAAAGTCCATGAGGGTAACCGCACAATCAGCAACCGGAACCTGCCATGGGCCAACCAATTGATCGCGCGCATTTAAACCCCCTACTGTACGATCGCCAATCGTAATTAAAAAACCTTTACTAGCTACAGTGGGTTGTTGCAAAACCCACGCAATACAAGTTGCTAAATCGGTATCAGTTAGATTCAGGTCGGCAAAGACAGTTTTAGTACTCTCAACTGTACGGTGCATACGTGGCGGCTTGCCCAACAAAACCTCCATCGGCATATCAATCGGCCATGCGGCTGCAGCCGTTGGGTTTTGCTTTTCATCCTGTAAACGTAATTGCCGCTCTAGGGTAGCGCTACCAACTACAGCTATTGGACATCTTTCACGCTCACAAATTTGCTGTAAAAGTGCTAGGCTTTCGCTGGCTATAGCCAGTACGTAACGTTCTTGCGCTTCATTGCACCAAATTTCTGCTGGACTCATACCACTTTCTTCTAGCGGAATATGGCGAAGCTGAAAAGCGGCGCCTAAGCCGGCGCCATCGGCTAGCTCGGGAAACGCATTCGACAAACCACCTGCCCCGACATCGTGAATCGAAATAATGGGATTTTTTTCACCCAAATGACAACAAGCATTAATAACTTCTTGCACGCGCCGTTCAATTTCAGGATTGCCTCGTTGCACCGAATTAAAATCTAAATCAGCAGTATTAGTGCCGGTGGTCACCGAGCTGCCCGTTGCGCCACCCATGCCTATGCGCATTCCAGGTCCGCCCAATTGAATCAATAAGTGCCCCGCTTGAATGGGTTTTTTCGCTGTATGGTTGGCTGCAATATTGCCAATGCCGCCAGCAATCATAATGGGCTTGTGATAACCGCGGCGCACGCCATCAATGGTTTGCTCATATACCCGAAAGTAACCGCCTAAATTCGCTCGCCCAAATTCATTATTAAAAGCTGCGCCGCCCAGCGGGCCTTCGATCATAATTTGCAACGGGGAAGCAATGCGTTCTGGCTTGCCGTAAGGCGCACCCTCCCAAGGTAAATCGGTATTAGGTAAATGCAAATGCGAGACCGAGAAACCAGTTAAGCCAGCTTTAGGTCGTCCACCTATACCAGTAGCTCCTTCGTCGCGTATTTCTCCCCCAGCCCCGGTTGAGGCCCCTGGAAAAGGGGCAATACCAGTAGGATGGTTATGCGTTTCTACTTTCATTAAGGTGTGCATTAAGCAATTTTCTTTTTGGTATTGGTGCGCACTACCCTGTGGAGTCCAGGTTTCTGCCTCGCACCCAGCCATCACTGCCGAGTTATCCGAGTAGGCCACAATCGTGCCCTGCGGCTGTAAACGATGGGTATTGCGAATCATCGCAAAGAGAGACTGATCTTGTTCAATGCCATCGATAGTCCACGTAGCATTAAAAATTTTATGACGGCAATGTTCGCTATTGGCTTGGGCAAACATCATCAACTCGACATCGCTTGGATCGCGCTGTAAGCGCTGAAAGTTCGTTACCAAGTAGTCAATTTCATCCGGCGATAAAGCTAGGCCTAAATCGGTATTCGCTTGCTGTAAAGCGCCCTCACCTTGGGCTAAGACGGCAATACGTTTTACAGGCGTATCAGCTAAAGATTGATACAAACCTGCTGCTTGATCAAGCTCAAGTATTACCGCTTCGGTCATGCGATCATGAATTACATTGCAGATGAGCGCTTGTTCAGCAGTAGTTAAGACCTTAGCAGAGTACCAAGTAAATTGAATACCCCGTTCAATTCGTAAGACATCAAGACCGCATTGGCGGGCAATTTCTGTGGCCTTACTTGCCCATGGCGAGACCGTACCAAAACGGGGAATGGTAATGGCTTGTCCAACCCCTTTTGATGGTTTCTCTTGGGCCTTATATGGATCTCCATAGGCTAACAAAGCATCTAATACCTTGGTTTGCGCTTGATCTAAAGCGCTTTTCAACCAGACAAAGTGTAGGTAGCGGCCGCGAATGGAATCTAGCAGAACCCCTTGCTTGGCAAGATCAGCTAAAAGCCGTTGCTGGCGAAAGGAAGAGAGGGCATCGGCCCCTGGCAAACAACGGAAAAAAGACATCCTTAGATTATAAGAGTTGTCTTCATTCGGGTAGTAGCCGCCCGCCCTGTAGATGCAGTTGACGCCCGCAACGCTTTGCTAGAGTTACATCGTGGGTGACTAAAACGAGGGTCGAGCCATTATCCTGATTTAAGGCAAACAAAAGTTCAATAATCTTTGCGCCACTTTGCTCGTCTAGGCTACCAGTAGGCTCATCAGCAAATAACATGGCTGGCTTACCAATGAACGCACGTGCTAAAGCGACGCGCTGCTGTTCACCCCCCGATAAGGTTCGCGGGAAATGGTGCAAGCGCTGCAGAAGACCAACTTTAGTTAGCCAGTTAATCGCCTCAGCCCGCGCTAATCCACTCTCGACGCCGCGTAACTCTAGGGGCAGCATGGCATTTTCAAGCGCAGTAAGGTGTGGTATTAATTGAAATGACTGAAATACAAAGCCCAGTGTTTTACCTCGGTAGCGAGCACGCTCATCTTCATCTAAAGCACTAAATGGTTTCCCCAGCAATTGAATGGTGCCGCTCGTAGGAGTATCTAAGCCTGCCAGTAAGCCGAGTAAAGTACTTTTACCCGATCCCGAAGCGCCAACAATAGCAATGCTCTCCCCCGCCAAAATGCTGAAGCTAATGTCATCTAAGATGGTTAAAGGCCCATCGCTTGTTGGCACCGTTTTATTAATCTGCTCCGCCTGTAAGGCGCAAGTGGCATCTTGTTGCGAAGCAGGAAAATTAACGGGCTGAAGCATAAAATAGAGAGATAGGTCTTGAGTTGTTCTTTTAAAGGAGGCAAGTTGTTGCGTTGCAAATTACTAATAGCGCTTATCTTACTCGTGCTGGGGTTTTTTGGGCGGGCGCATGCTGAGCCAAGCGCAACGAGCCAAACAAGCTCCCCGAAGCAAGGCAGTCAGGGTAATTTACCGGTTTTGCTGGTGCTAGGCGACAGCCTATCGGCTGAATATGGCATTAGTCGCGGTGAAGGCTGGGTTAGCCTACTTGAGCGTCGTGTAAATGAGAGGGGACCCACATGGCAAGTGTTTAATGCCAGCATAAGTGGCGAAACTACCGCGGGAGGCTTAAGTCGTTTGCCCGACCTACTACAGCAAAAAAAACCACAAATAGTGATTATTGAATTAGGTGCCAACGATGCGTTAAGGGGGCTTGCCTTAAGTAGCTCAGAAAAAAACTTACGCGCCATGGTGCAGCTAAGCCTGAAAGCCAAAGCCAAAGTCTTACTCTTAGGAATGCGCATACCGAGTAATTATGGTGCGACCTATAGTAAACAATTTGCCAGCATGTATTCCAGTATTGCGACAACTGAACGCATTAGTATCGTGCCATTTTTTTTGAAAGGGGTAGCTGAAAAACCCGAATTATTTCAGGCTGACCGATTGCATCCAAGGGCAGAAGCACAAGCTATTTTGTTACAAAATGTTTGGGGCAAGTTGGCGCCCCTACTTTAACTACCAGCAGCAGAGCTAGCACTAGCCTGCTTCAGCGGATTAATTATTTTTACTCCTGCACTGTCACGCCAATGCATCATAAAACTGGCAAAGTCTGCTTGGGCAGCCAGTTGGTTCAATTGTTGTGCCTGGGCTTGTTGCACCTTGGGATCAAGCATAGTGGCCGGTCGCACTTCTTCTACCACGTAAAGTGTCGTACCTGTACCCGTATTGGCAATTGAGACGGCAATAGGTAATTTGCCTGCATCAACTGCCATTACCGCATCTAACGATTCAGCACTTAAATTAACAGGTTTATTGCGTGAAATCCATACGGCTGCGGTAAAACCAGCGGTATTTTTAGGATCTTTTTGAAGCGCTGTGAAACGCTCGGCAGCAGCGGCTGTAGCCAGCTTCTCGGCCAATTGCAAGCTCACTTGGCGCTTTACTTCAGCCAGCACATCCTGCAGTGGCAAAGTACTGGCCGGATGAAACTCAGTAATACGTGCCGAAACAAAAACTCCAGGGCTAATTTGGACGGCTTCAATATTGCGCTTATTTTTAATCGCGTCATCACGAAACAAGGCCTGCAATACCTTCGCATTATTTAAAGGGCTACTTTTGGGCAAACTAGCAGCGCTAGTACGGGTTATACCCTTTTGACTTTGAATACTGAGTTTTAATTTATCGGCTGCGGGCTTCAGACTATCAGCCTGTTCATAAGTCAAATTAGCAAAGGTATCGGCTTTATCGCCAAACGTTTTAGCATCTTCTTTTGGGTCAGCTTGTAAAACTAAAAACTGCACATCGAGCTCTTCGGGGGTCGCAAATAATTTGGTATTAGCCTCGTAGAAAGCCTTGATCTCAGCTTCGCTGGGATTAACTTTTTTGACGTAATCGCTAGCGCTAAAGGCTAATGCTTGAATTTGTCGCTCGACACCATATAAAGCGGTAATCTGATTCGCAAGTTTAGGTGTTGGTAATTCCGTACGGGCAACCGAACTGACTAATTGCTGCGCCATTAAGTCAAATCGTTGCGAGCCCTCGAACTGCTCTACGCTCATGCCATTACTAGCCAATAATTGGCGATATTTAGCGGCATCAAAACTGCCGTTGGCTTCATATAAAGCACGAATTTCAGGAATGCGTTTTAAGTTTTGCGCCAAAGCTTCATTGCTCACCCGTAAATTTAAGTGCTTTAGGGCAAAGCCCATCAGGCGCTGCTGCAAGAGCTCATCTAAAACCGCCTGTCTAAAACCCAAGCTTTGGGTTATTTGACCTTGCACCCCAATTCGGTCGGCTTGACGTTTGGCTGCTGCATCAATCTCTTGCATCGTAATGGGGTTGCCATCCACCTTCAACACGTCGGTGGCTTTATCCATAAAACCGGTGTAACCCGAAATGCCCCATAGCGCAAACGACGGCACAATTAACAGCAATAAAATGAACTGTAAAAGGCGTTGATGGGTGCGAACAAGATCAAACATAGGCCATTGAAATATCAGATAAGGAAAAGATTGGGGTGGTGGGCGCTGACGGGCTCGAACCGCCGACATTCTGCGTGTAAGGCAGACGCTCTACCAACTGAGCTAAGCGCCCCAACTGTTTCAGAACGAGATTGTAACCCGATTCAAGGCCAATTTAGTGTTTAATCACATCCCCAGCATTAGGCGCAGATGCTGCCTTCGCTTCGGCTGCTTTAGCCAGCTCGGCTGCACTTAGCTCCGGCAATGGTTCGGGATTGCGCTCCAAGGCCAATTCCAAGACTTTGTCGATCCAACGCACTGGCACTATTTCAATCGCGTTCTTTACATTATCTGGAATTTCAATTAAATCCTTCACATTTTCTTCAGGAATTAACACCAGCTTAATTCCACCTCGATGGGCAGCCAATAATTTTTCTTTTAACCCGCCAATTGGTAGAACCTCTCCACGCAAGGTAATTTCACCTGTCATGGCAATATCGGCGCGCACTGGAATGCCGCTAAATACCGAAACCAAAGCCGTGGTAATGGCTATGCCAGCAGATGGACCATCTTTAGGTGTCGCACCTTCAGGAAAATGAATATGAATATCTTTCTTCTCGAAGGCTTCATCGGTTATACCTAATCGTCGCGCCCGTGAACGTACCACAGTGCGCGCAGCCTCAACCGATTCTTTCATCACATCACCAATCGAACCCGTCCGCGTAATCACCCCTTTACCCGACATTACTGCAGCTTCAATGGTAAGCAGATCGCCGCCAACTTCAGTCCAAGCTAAGCCAGTAACTTGACCCACTTGATTCTCTTTAGCAGCCAAACCAAAATCGTACATGCGCACGGATAAAAACTTCTCTAAATTATCAGCACTAACCACAATGGGTGCAGCTTCTTTTTTAAGTAAGAGTAACTTCACTACCTTGCGGCAAATTTTACTCAACTCACGCTCTAAAGAACGCACTCCCGCTTCACGGGTGTAGTAGCGAATAATGCTGCGAACAGCACTTTCTTCAATTTTGAGCTCATCTTTTTTCAAGCCATTATTTTTAATTTGCTTGGGAATTAAATAATTCATCGCAATATTGGTTTTTTCATCTTCGGTATAGCCGGCAAGACGAATAATTTCCAAACGATCGAGTAAGGGCCCAGGAATATTCAGTGAGTTGGCAGTTGCCACGAACATCACGTCAGATAAATCAAAATCGACTTCAACATAATGATCTTGGAAGGTATGATTTTGTTCAGGATCTAAAACTTCCAGCAAAGCGCTGGCTGGATCACCCCGAAAGTCCATGCCCATCTTATCGACTTCATCTAATAAAAATAAGGGATTGCGTACCCCCACTTTAGTTAGGCTCGATAAAATTTTGCCAGGCATGGAGCCAATATAGGTGCGTCGATGACCACGAATCTCCGATTCATCACGCACTCCGCCTAGAGCCATGCGCACAAATTTACGATTAGTGGCACGAGCAATAGACTGCCCTAAGGATGTTTTACCCACACCAGGAGGGCCCACTAAACACAAAATAGGTGCCTTTACGCGATCGACCCGCTGTTGTACAGCAAGATATTCCAGGATGCGTTCTTTTACCTTATCAAGCCCATAATGATCTTCATCTAAGACTTTTTCAGCATTAGTTAAATCATTATTAATTTTACTTTTCTTTTTCCAGGGCAAATTCACTAAGGTATCGATAAAGTTACGAATAACTGTTGCTTCAGCCGACATAGGGGACATGAGTTTTAACTTCTTCAATTCCGACTCAGCCTTCTTGAGGGCTTCTTTAGGCATATGCGCAGCTTTAATGCGCTTTTCAAGCTCATCTAAATCGGCACCCTCTTCACCTTCGCCCAATTCCTTTTGAATGGCTTTTACTTGTTCATTCAAGTAATACTCACGTTGGCTTTTTTCCATTTGCCGTTTCACGCGACCACGAATACGTTTTTCTACTTGCAGAATATCGATTTCACTTTCAAGGTCGGCTAGCAGGCTTTCTAAACGTTGCACGACATCGCTCATTTCTAATAAGCGTTGTTTTTGCTCAAGCTTTACCGGTAAGTGGGCGCAAATCGTATCTGCCAAGCGGCTAGCATCATCAATACCGCCCAAAGAAGATAAAATTTCTTGAGGGATTTTTTTATTCAGTTTTACGTATTGATCAAATTGCGCCATGATTGCGCGCCGTAAGGCTTCGGTTTCATGGGCATCGATCACAGCAATTGGTTGCGGGCTAGCCTCGCAACTAAAGTAACCCATACTATCTTCAACTTGGCTCACATCAGCTCGTTGCGAACCTTCAACCAACACTTTGACAGTGCCATCAGGTAATTTCAGCATTTGTAAAATACTGGCAATACAGCCCACTTGATATAAGTCTTCAACCGAAGGTTCATCTTTAGCTGCGGCCTTTTGGGCGACTAAAAGTACGCTTTTACCGGTTTCCATAGCAGCCTCAAGGGCTTTAATCGATTTAGGGCGCCCCACAAATAGGGGAATAACCATGTGGGGAAAGACAACCACATCACGCAGGGGCAAAAGCGGCAGTTGAATCGGTTCAGAAGGAAGTAATAACTGGCTGGGCATACGGAAATCCTCCAAATAAGTAATGCGTTACAAAGGACCAAAAGTGCCAAAAAACACTACTAAGCATCCTTCATCACAACTAGAATACTACCTATATGGGTGCGCCTTAAAAAAATGCAAGGGCTAAAATGCGAAAAATACCAATTTTTGGGCGCTTAATCCCGATTTTTGGAGCCTTTTTAGGCCTTTTTTACCTGGTTTTCAGCTTCAACTTCGCCGCTTACGGCTTGCTTGTAGACTAAAAGCGGTTTGCCATCAATCGCAATCGTACTTTCATCAATAACCACCTTCTGCACATTCTTTAGCGATGGTAGGTCGTACATCACGTCCATGAGCGAACCTTCTAAAATAGAGCGCAAACCCCGCGCACCGGTTTTACGGGCGATGGCTTTTTTGGCAATTGCCGCTAGCGCACCTGGGCGAACCTCTAATTCAGATCCCTCCATGCCGAGCAAGGCTTGGTATTGTTTAACCAAAGCATTTTTTGGCTCAGTCAAAATTTGCACTAAGGCAGCCTCGTCTAATTGGGTCAAGGTCGCCAATACCGGTAAGCGGCCAATCAGCTCTGGAATTAAGCCAAACTTAATTAAGTCCTCTGGCTCAACTTCTTTTAATAATTCACCAATGGCACGATCATCCTTGCCAGCAACATCAGCACTAAAACCAATGCCCGATTTCGCAGTGCGTTGCTGAATCACTTTTTCAAGACCATCAAACGCGCCGCCGCAGATAAAAAGAATATTAGTCGTATCAACTTGCAGAAAGTCTTGATTTGGATGTTTTCTGCCGCCCTGTGGCGGAATCGATGCCATCGTACCCTCAATCAGCTTAAGCAAGGCTTGCTGAACGCCCTCACCAGAAACATCGCGGGTAATTGAGGGGTTATCCGACTTGCGAGAAATTTTATCAATTTCATCGATATAAACAATACCCTTTTGGGCCTTGTCAATGTTGTAATCACAGCTTTGCAGTAGCTTCTGAATAATATTTTCAACATCTTCGCCAACATAGCCAGCTTCAGTCAAGGTTGTAGCATCGGCCATCACAAATGGCACGTTCAACATGCGCGCTAAAGTCTGTGCCAACAAAGTCTTACCGGAGCCCGTGGGGCCAATCAGCAATATATTACTTTTCGCTAGCTCTACGCCATCGATCACGGCTTTAGCAGGCGCTTTGCTCATTTTTTTATCGCTGCTGGATTTGTCTTGCGATTTCTTTTTTGCAGCACCTTTTTCATTACTAGAAAGGTCATCAGCTGGGCTTATTTTTTCCGCTTTTTCTTTGGTTACCGGAGGTAAATGCAAAAGCCGTTTGTAATGGTTATATACCGCTACTGCCAAGGTTTTTTTGGCTAAATCTTGCCCAATGACATATTGATCTAAATTAGCGCGAATTTCATGTGGGGTTGGGATTGCTTCGCCCCCCTCACTGGGAGGTAACTTAGCAATTTCCTCCTGAATAATATCGGTACATAAATCAATGCATTCATCGCAAATAAAAACCGAAGGGCCAGCAATTAGCTTTTTAACTTCGTGCTGGCTTTTGCCGCAAAACGAACAGTACAACAGCTTATCGGTAGAGGAGGTATCGCTCACAGGGTGGACTCAGTAGAGTTTACGGACGCTTATCAATGACTTTATCAATCAAACCGTATTCGCGAGCTTGCTCGGCTGACATGAAATTATCGCGATCGGTATCCTTGGCAATCGTTTCAATCGATTGGCCAGTGCGGTCAGCCAAAATTTGATTTAAACGTTCACGTAAATATAAAATTTCACGGGCTTGAATTTCAATATCAGAGGCCTGGCCCCGCGCTCCACCCAAAGGTTGATGAATCATCACACGTGAATTAGGTAAGGCGTAGCGTTTGCCCTTTTCGCCCGCACACAGTAAAAATGCTCCCATACTTGCCGCCATGCCCATGCACAAGGTACTTACATTGGGCTTGATAAATTGCATGGTGTCGTATATTGCTAAGCCAGCCGAAACCGAACCACCGGGCGAATTGATATAAAGCGAAATTTCTTTATCGGGATTCTCGCTCTCTAAAAATAGTAATTGGGCAATAACTAAATTAGCGGTTTGATCATTCACTTCGCCGACCAAAAAAACCACCCGCTCACGCAACAAGCGCGAGTAGATATCATATGCTCGCTCACCGCGGCCCGAGGTTTCAATGACCATGGGCACCAAACCCAAACCTTGTGGTGCTAAATTCGCATTGAGGTCGTCAGACTGAGTTTGACCGTAAGTACTGCGTTGCATTCTAATCATGTTTTCTCTCATTGCCCTAGTTTACTCAGTTCTTCAAAAGTCACTGCTTTATCAGTTACCGTACCCAGGCCGCTAACATATTGAATAACATTCGACTCAAGCACAGCCGATTCAATGTCTTTGAGGCGCTGCGGATCGCTATAAAACCAGCGGACCACTTCTTTTGGGTCTTCATAGGTTGCTGCTTGATCTTCAATTTCTGCTTTAATTTGTTCTGGCGTAACAACCAAATTTTTCTGCTTTACTAATTCACTCAAAATCAAGCCTAAGCGTACGCGTTTTTGCGCCTGTTCAGCAAACATTTCTACAGGTATGGGTGCATCTTTTGCATTAGGAATGCCACGTTGTATTAAGTCTTGGCGCGCCATATTCACGAGTCTTTCTTGCTCATTGGCAACCAAAGCTTTGGGCACTTCTAATTCACATAACTTTTCTAATTGACCCATCACTTCATTTTTCATCAGCATGAGCGTGCGGCGTTTGACTTCACGCTCTAAATTTTCACGAACTTCACTGCGCATTTTTTCAAGGCCACCTTCTGTAACCCCTAAAGTCAAAGCAAAGGCCTCATTTACCTCGGGTAAATGGGCCCACCGTACCTCTTTCATGGTAAGGGTAAAGTCGGCAGTTTTACCAGCCACCTCTTTGCCGTGATAATCGGCAGGGAAAGGCAAAGCAAACGTTTTGCTCTCGCCCACCTTCATACCTAGGGCGGCAGCTTCAAACTCTGGCAGCATACGCCCTTCACCCAAAACAAACTCAAAATTTTCAGCCTTACCGCCGGCAAATTCAACCCCATCAATTTTGCCGACAAAATCAATTAACACTTGATCGCCCTTTTGAGCCGTGGTATCGGCCCCACCATCACCATGCTCGCCAACTTGACCACGAGAATGGTAATGAACTTGTTGTTTGCGTAAGACATCAATTGCACGCTCCATTTCGGCATCGGTCACCGCAGTGGTGTACCGCGTCATGGTTGCTTTGCTAAGGTCACCCAGTTTAATTTCTGGTAACACTTCAAAAAAAGCGTCGAAGACAATATTGTCTGCACCAATTTCACTTTTTGGCTCAAGGCGCGGTTGACCAGCTAAAGCGATGCCCGCTTTTTTACTGAGCTCAAAGAACAATTCAGCGGCCTTATCAAATTGCACTTCAAAATCAATTTGCATGCCGTATTGCTGCTCAACTATTTTCTTGGGTACTTTACCAGGCCTAAAACCTGCCATCTTGAGGTTTTTTCCTGCCTTAAGTAAACGCGCATCACGGGTTTTAGCTAAGTCGGAACGAGGAAATTCTAACGTTACCTTACGATCTAAAGCGCCCAAATTTTCTATCTGCACAGCCATGCCTCTTCAATTAAATACTACCGATTAAATGGTCTAAAGTTTAAGCTAGTAGCAAGCTACAGCTTGGTGCGAGGAGGGGGACTCGAACCCCCACACCATTTCTGGCGTCAGGACCTAAACCTGGTGCGTCTACCAATTTCGCCATCCTCGCATTTGTAACGCTACCAGCTCAAACTTCATGCCAAAGGGTGAATTCTACAATGGCTGGGCTTAAGCCCGATAGAGTAAGGCCACGGCATGGACGGCAAGGCCCTCGCCACGCCCCAAATGACCCAATGATTCATTGGTCTTGGCTTTAAGATTGATGTGGCTCGGGGTAACGGCAAGATCGGCGGCAATATTTCGCACCATCGCCGGGAGGTATTCGGCTAGCTTGGGTTTCTGGCAAATAATCGTGGCATCCACATTACCTACATGAAAGCCGGCAGCCTGCACTTTTTGCAAAGCACTGCGTAACAAAATACGACTGTCCAGGTCTTTAAATTGGGCATCAGTATCGGGAAAAAGCTGGCCAATATCATTTAAACCGGCAGCCCCCAGTAAGGCATCGGTTACGGCATGCAATAAAGCATCGGCATCGGAATGCCCTAATAAACCCTTTTCGAAGGGAATGAGAACACCACCCAAGATCAATTTACGGTCAGCAACGAATGCATGCACATCGTAGCCCTGGCCGATGCGAAAAGGCGGCGCACCATGATGGGAGGCGGTTGAAAGTTGATCGGCTGAATTCATCGTTCTCTCGGATCTCAATTTAAGGCAAGTGAAGAAGTACAGTGTGCATCAAATCCCAGTCAGCGGGATGAGTTACTTTAAAGTTCCGCGTCGCGCCCTCTACTAATAAGGGCTTAGCGCCCAATAATTCCATCGCACTGGCTTCGTCGGTAATTTCGACACCGACTTCAAGCGCTTGAGTTAATGCGCTATGCAAGGTGCCAAGCTGAAACATTTGTGGGGTTTGCGCTTGCCAAAGGTGCTGACGTGCCAAGGTTGCCTGCGCCAAGCTGCCGCGTGCACTTAACTCGGCCCGTTTTAAGGTATCAGCCAAGGGCATCGCCAATAAGCCGCCCCATAAATTAGGCTGGTTTGTTTCAGCGGCATTCACTGCAGCAATTAATTGCTGAATTAAGCCTACGGTGATGCCGGGCCGAGCCGCGTCGTGCACCAAGACCCAGTCATCCGGAGAAATCTGTACATTCAGTAAAGCGCTTAAGGTATTGAGCACGGTTTCGTGACGAGTTGCCCCACCAGTTGGCAAGAGGTGTAAGCGACCCTGGGCCCGCTCAGCCATTCCTTCTAAATACAGAATTGATTCAGCTTCATGAAATTGTGGGCTTAAACCAACCCAAATCGAATGAATTTCTGGGGTATTTAAGGCCGCCTCTATAGCATAAGCAAGCATCGGCTTGGTGCCAAGCAGGCGAAATTGCTTTGGTAAATCGCCGCCTAAACGGGAGCCCATTCCTGCGGCTGGCAAAACAAGGTGATAGGCACGATTTGAATTAGGCATGCCTGATTCTATAATGACGGCAGATGTCTGATGGAATCTTGCAAATACCCCCCGTCCCTGCTCCAAGGGCTGGGCAGCGCTTTACCTTTTCCGGCCTAGTGGGCTCAGCCGATGCGGCTTTACTGGCAGAGTCGGCCTTACTCTACCGCGCGCAATTTTCCATCTTGGTGGTTTTTTGTGCTCAGGCACAAGATGCTCAAAGGCTATCAGAAGAAATTCCTGCCTTTGCTCCTCAACTTAAAACCCGCCTTCTACCCGATTGGGAAATACTGCCCTACGATCAATTTTCGCCACACCAAGATTTAGTCTCCGAGCGCTTAGCAACCTTGCATGCAATGCTCAATGGCAGTTGTGACATTGTTTTAATTCCAGTTACTACCGCCCTGCAAAGATTGGCACCGCCCCAATTTTTATCTGGCCATACTTTTTTCTTTAAACAGGGCGATCATTTAAATGAAAGCGCCCTCCGTTTGCAATTACAGCAAGCAGGATACGACCCGGTGAGTGCCGTAATGCGTCCAGGTGAATATAGTATTCGGGGTGGCTTAATTGATTTATTTCCGATGGGTTCGGCACTACCATTTCGCCTTGATTTGTTTGGTGATGAAATTGAACAAATTCGTGCTTTTGACCCTGATACACAACGTAGCCTGTACCCAGTAAAAGAAATTCGTCTCTTACCAGGACATGAATTTCCTTTTGATGACGCGGCCCGTGTAGCTTTTCGTGGCCGTTGGCGGGAAGTCTTTGAGGGTGACCCCAGTCGCTGTGCAATTTATAAAGATGCCAACCTTGGCATTCCTAGCGCTGGTATTGAATCCTACCTGCCATTATTTTTTGCTGAGCCAGCTACGCTCTTCGATTACTTACCGCTTGCAGGTGAGGGTGTTTGGCTTGCCTCGGTAGGCGATATTGAGAGTAGTATTCGCAGTTTTTGGAAAGAAACCCAAAGTCGTTACAACTTTTTAAAACATGATTTTGAGCGCCCCATTCTCAATCCAGAAGCGTTGTTTTTAGATGTTGACACTTTCTTTACTCGGGCCAAGGCTTACCCAAGGTTAACGCTGGAGAACACTGCGCTTACTACATCCGCAGTAGCATCCACCACGCCACCCTTTCTGCCAGTACCTGAAGTCGCAGTCCACCGACGTGATGCTGATCCCCTCTCACGTTTGCGTCATCTCGTTGCACAACAGCAATATCGGGTGGTCATCTGCGCTGACACCGCCGGACGCCGCGAATCGATTCGACAACTCATTGAAGAAAGTAATTTAGTTACCGATTCTAAAAATAGTTTGCCTTTTGCATTAAAACCGACTCAAAGTGAAAACTTAGCCGACTTTATTAACGGAACAGCCAGCTTTGGTTTAGTAATTGCCCCTTTATTTAATGGCTTTAGCTGGCCAAGTGCCAAGCTCATTGTAATTACGGAAGCAGAGCTTTTTACGGCTACCGCGCGGCAACGACGCAAAGGTAGCGCTCAGCAAATTAGCGATCCCGATATGTTGTTTAAGGATTTAGCTGAACTGAAAATTGCAGATCCAGTAGTTCACGCTGAACATGGCATTGGGCGTTATCAAGGGCTGGTCTTACTCAACTTAGCGCCACCTAAAGAAACACCCCTCTTTGAAGAATTTTTACATTTGGTTTACGCCAATCAGGCGACGCTTTATGTACCCGTGCATCAATTGCAATTAGTCACCCGTTATGCGGGCTCCGATCCCGAATCGGCTCCCTTACATCAATTGGGTTCAGGACAATGGGAAAAAGCTAAGCGTAAAGCAGCCCAACAAATTCGCGATACCGCCGCTGAATTACTTAATCTCTATGCGGCTCGCGCGCTACGTCGAGGTCATGCATTTGAATATTCTGCGCATGATTACGCCGCTTTTGCCGAAGCCTTTGGTTTTGAAGAAACGCCTGACCAAACCACAGCTATTGCCGCCGTTATTAGCGATATGACCAATGGCAAATCGATGGATCGCTTAGTCTGCGGTGATGTCGGTTTCGGAAAAACTGAAGTGGCTTTAAGGGCTAGTTTTATTGCCGTAATGGGGGGTAAGCAAGTTGCTATTCTGGCCCCTACTACTTTATTAGCGGAACAGCATGCCGCTACTTGGAAAGATCGTTTTGCCGATTGGCCCGTGAAGGTCGTGGAGCTATCGCGCTTCAAAACTGCGAAAGAAATTACCGCTGCTCTAGCCGCAATTGCCGCTGGCGATGCCGACATTGTGATTGGTACCCATAAATTACTTTCTAAAGATACCCACTTTAATCGTTTGGGTTTGGTTATTGTTGATGAAGAGCATCGTTTTGGGGTGCGCCAAAAAGAGGTCCTAAAGGCCTTACGTGCCGAAGTTGATATTCTGACACTCACAGCTACCCCTATTCCAAGAACATTAGGTATGGCGATGGAAGGTTTACGAGAACTTTCTATTATTGCTACCGCACCCCAAAAACGCTTAGCCATTAAAACGTTTGTGCGCCGCGAGGGTGATGATGTCATCCGTGAAGCCGTGTTGCGGGAAATTAAACGGGGTGGTCAAGTTTATTTTCTCCATAACGAAGTTGAAACCATCGAAAACCGCCGCCTAGCTTTACAGGCACTTTTACCCGAGGCGCGCATCAGTGTGGCGCATGGTCAAATGCACGAGCGGCAACTCGAAACCGTGATGCGCGAATTTGTTACACAACGCAGCAATATTCTCTTGTGTACAACGATTATTGAAACAGGTATAGATGTGCCCACCGCAAATACCATCATCATGCACCGCGCCGATAAATTTGGTTTAGCCCAACTGCATCAACTGCGCGGGCGCGTTGGCCGTTCGCATCATCAGGCCTATGCCTATTTAATGGTGCCCGATCCCGATGCCCTGAGTAAACAAGCGCAATTACGTCTAGATGCAATTCAGGCCATGGAAGAATTGGGTTCAGGCTTTTATTTAGCCATGCATGACTTAGAAATTCGTGGAGCTGGTGAAGTTTTAGGTGACAAGCAATCGGGCGAAATTCATGAAATTGGCTATCAACTCTATACCGAAATGCTCAACCGCGCAGTTAAATCATTAAAAAGTGGTAAAGAGCCCGACTTATTGGCACCTTTACAAGTTACAACTGATGTGAATTTAGGTGTGCCAGCCTTGCTACCTGAAGAGTATTGCCCAGATGTACATGAGCGACTTTCTCTCTACAAGCGCTTTGCAGCAACCCATGACTTTGCAGAGTTAATGGGCTTGCGTGAAGAATTGGTCGACCGATTTGGTGACTTACCCGATCCGGCCAAATCATTTTATGAAACCCATCGCTTACGTTTAGAAATGGCGGGCTATGGGATTAAAAAAATTGATGCTAGTCCATTAGCCATTCAAATGCATTTTATTCCCAATCCGCCTATTGATCCTCTGCGTATTATTCAACTTATTCAAACCCATGCGCATATTCAACTCAATGGCCAAGATCGTTTAAAAATTATTCCTCCTCAAGCTCATGACTTTGATTTATTGGAAAAACGCTTAGAGCAAATTCGTCAAGTGCTAAAACGCTTAAATGAATCTGCCCTCAGCATGGCTTAACTCATGCAGCTCAATTTATATCTTCTTCTCAGTAACGTTTCATGAACTTGAACCCGCAGTTAGTTGCCCTTTCACCCCAAGTGTTGCCATTGGCATTCGATCTCGCAGTAAACGAATGGATGCAAGAACGGGGCATACAGATTAAACCTTTAAAGCAAGCTAATAGCGCAACATTAACTGTGCAGTCTTGGCATCTCGATCAAGTCTTATCTGCAGAGCAACGCCCCCTATTGCGGGCATTACTAAACGACTTTCAGGCCGATATGGCCCTCTTTCCCGCCCACTTTGATCCAGCACAATTGCGGGTATTGGCCATCGACATGGATTCGACCTTAATTAATATTGAATGTATAGATGAAATTGCTGATTTTGCAGGTCAAAAAGCGGCTGTAGCCAAAATTACCGAAGCCACGATGCGGGGCGAAATTAGGAACTTTAGCGAAAGTTTGCAACAACGAGTCGCCTTATTAGCAGGTGTCTCAGAAGCTGTTTTAGAAGCGGTGTATCGCGAACGCTTAAGACCCAACCCTGGCGCTGCCGAACTCATTGCCCAAGCTAAACTATTAGGCCTACATACCCTACTAGTTTCTGGCGGCTTTACATTTTTTACCAATAAATTACAACACGCTTTAGGTTTTCATCAAGCTCACGCAAATAGCTTAGAAATTCAAGCCGGTTTTCTTACGGGCAAGGTATTGGGTAATATTATTGACGGCGCTGGTAAGGCTCACTGTCTCGAACAAGTCTGCCAAACATTGGGCTGCAATAAAACGCAAGCTATGGTAATTGGCGATGGTGCTAATGATTTGCTAATGATGGCTGGCGCAGGGCTGAGCATTGCTTATCGCGCTAAACCATTAGTAAAAGAAAAAGCCGACGCGGCTTTTGACCGAGTCGGCTTAGATGCTGCTCTGGCTTTATTGCGCTAAATTACATGCGCTCAAAAATGGTTGCTATTCCTTGTCCACCACCAATACACATCGTAACTAAAGCATATTTTCCATTCACCCGCTGCAACTCATAAAGCGCTTTAGTTGCAATGGCCGCTCCCGAGCAACCAATTGGGTGACCCAAAGCAATTGCGCCGCCATTCACATTGGTTTTTGCTGGATCTAAACCTAAACCCTTGGTTACCGCTAAAGCTTGTGCAGCAAATGCTTCATTCGATTC
This sequence comes from Polynucleobacter sp. IMCC 30228, assembly GCF_021395205.1. Taxonomy (GTDB): domain Bacteria; phylum Pseudomonadota; class Gammaproteobacteria; order Burkholderiales; family Burkholderiaceae; genus Polynucleobacter. The sequence goes on from NZ_JAJVCS010000003.1 coordinate 333,744, forward strand.
AATCACATCGATTTGATCTAATTTCAAGCCCGCACGTTGTAACGCAATTTTGGTTGCTGGAATGGGGCCTTCACCCATAATTTCGTTAGGTACGCCGGCGATAGCATAGGAAACCAGACGCGCCATTGGCTTATGGCCAGCCTTAGCCGCTGCTTCAGCTGCTGCTAACACAAAAAAGGCTGCTCCATCATTAATGCCTGAAGCGTTTCCGGCAGTAACAGAACCCCCTTCTTTTTTAAAAACAGCTTTCATTTTGCTCAAGGTTTCCATCGTTGTTTCTGGCTTGCAATGCTCATCGGTATCAAAAACCACATCCCCTTTACGAGTTTTAATGGTAATTGGCACAATTTGCGATTTAAATCGTCCTTCTTTAATTGCAATGCCAGCCCGGCGATGCGATTCAACCGCCAAGGCATCTTGCTCCTCACGCGTTAGCTTCCACTTCTCCACCAAATTTTCAGCAGTCACGCCCATATGACCTACACCAAAAGGGTCGGTTAATACCGCCACCATCAGGTCGAGCATTTTGCTGTCACCCATTCTCGCGCCACTGCGCATTGCTGGCGAGCCATACATGCCTCTCGACATCACCTCTACACCACCGCCAATACCGTAATCGCAATCATTCAACATAATCGCTTGCGCCGTTGTCACAATGGCTTGCAAGCCTGAACTACATAAACGATTGAGAGCCATGGCCACCGATTCCATCGGTAAACCCGCTTGAATTGCTGCAACCCGTGCCACGTAGGCATAGCGGCTATCTGTGGGAATGGTATTGCCAACCGTTACGTAATTAATTTCTTTCGGATTAACGCCAGAACGAGCAATTGCCTCCTTCATGACAATACCGCCTAACTCGGCTGGCTCAAAACTGCTTAAACCACCACCAAAACTGCCAATTGCAGAGCGCGCTGCACTTAATACGACGACATCCCGACTCATCTTGAATTCCCCTTATTTATCACTGTTTATCCCCATTATTATCGCTCTTATAATCAATTTGCCAAGTTTTTATATTTCTACCAATAAATCATGTCCTTGGGTCTGCAGCACGGTAGCGCGTACAAAGTCACCTACCCGATAGCGTTTAGACGCTTTAGTGACCGGCAAGATTTTGACCAAGCCATCAATTTCGGGGGCATCTCCTGCGGTTCTGCCAATGCCCCCGCTGCCATCGACCCAATCAACCAAAATACGCAGGCGCTGACCCACCAGCTTGTGTAACTTAGCAATCGAAATCTTTTCAGCCCGTGCCATAAACTGGCTACGCCGTTCTTCGCGCACTGCCTCGGGTACCGCATTGATTAATTCATTGGCTAGAGCACCAGCTACGGGAGAATACGCGAAACAACCGGCTCGATCAATTTGCGCTTGATCTAGAAAATCTAATAAATGCTCAAACTCAGCTTGCGTTTCACCAGGAAAACCCGCAATAAAAGTACTGCGAATAATTAAGTCAGGACAAACCGCCCGCCAAGCCTGAATGCGCTCCAGATTTTTTTCCCCGCTCGCCGGCCGCTTCATCCGTTTTAAAACCTCAGGATGTGAGTGCTGAAAAGGAATATCCAAGTACGGCAACACGCCATAACCAGATTCAGCAAATTCAGCCATTAAGGGCAAAATCGTATCAACATGAGGATAGGGATAGACGTAATGCAGTCGTACCCAAGCCTCATGCCTTCGCGCCAATTGATTGAGTGCTGCGACTAAATCGAATAAGCGAGTTTTAAGCGGTTTACCATCCCAAAAGCCCGTCCGATATTGAATGTCAACGCCATAGGCGCTAGTGTCTTGAGATACCACTAATAATTCCTTAACGCCCGCAGCGAATAAACGCTCTGCTTCGCTTAAGACCTCGCCAATTGGTCGGGAAACCAAGTCTCCGCGCATGCTAGGAATAATGCAAAAGGTGCAGCGATGATTACAGCCTTCAGAAATTTTTAAATATGCATAATGTTTTGGTGTGAGCTTCACACCAATCTCGGGCACTAAATCAATAAAAGGATCGTGGGGTTTGGGTAAATGCAAATGAATGGCTTGCATTACTTCTTCAGTTGCATGGGGGCCAGTAACCGCTAGCACTTTGGGGTGCATGCTTTGAATTAAATCGCTACCATCGGCATTTTTACGTGCACCTAAGCAACCCGTAACAATGACTTTGCCATTTTCGGCTAAGGCCTCGCCAATGGCATTTAAACTTTCCTCTACGGCCGCATCAATAAAGCCACAGGTATTGACGATGACTAAATCAGCGCCCGCATAGTCCTTGGCGGTTTCATAGCCTTCGGCACTCAAGCGAGTAAGAATTAATTCAGAATCAACTAGCGCCTTAGGGCATCCTAAGGAAATAAACCCTACCTTACTCGACACAACTATTCTTTGTCAGTGGGTTTGGCGCTTGGGGCAAAGGGAAAACCGCCAAATAAATTTTGTGAGCCCTTCATTTGTTCTTGCATATTAATAAATAACTCTTTGCTCTGATCGAGGTAATTGCCCATTAAGCCCTGCATTAAGGGATTTTGCAAATTCATCATTTGTGCCCAAGCTTCGCTACCTACACCTGGTACCACTTTCGATTGATCATTTAATTTATTATGAATGTCCATAAAGGATTCAAGGGTTTTTTCTAAATAATTACCCATCAGACCTTGCATTGAATGGCCATAAAAACGAATAATTTGCGAGAGCATTTGACTTGAAAATACTGGCTCGCCAAGCGCTTCTTCTTCTAAAATAATCTGCATCAAAATATTGCGGGTTAAATCATCTTCAGTTTTGGCGTCGACCACCTTAAACGCCTCACTAGCCATCACCAGATCTTTAATATCAGCTAGGGTGACATATGCGCTAGTTTGCGTATCGTACAGGCGTCGATTGGGATATTTCTTTATCAGCCGCTCTTCGCCGGCTCGTTTCAAACGTGCAACCATACTATTTTCCTTGCGTCCATTTCTAACATAAGGGCTAGTGTAGCGTGCTTAGCCTAGCCCGTATGAATTCCGCCATTCAGAGAAAAATCAGCGCCAGTGGCAAAAGCAGCATCTTCCGAAGCAATCCAAGCGCAAATAGAGGCAATCTCATTCGGTAAACCAAGGCGCTTCACCGGAATGGCAGAAACAATTTTTTCCAGCACGTCCTCACGAATAGCCTTCACCATATCGGTTGCAATATACCCTGGCGACACTGTATTAACAGTCACACCTTTATTGGCAACTTCTTGCGATAAGGCCATTGTGAAGCCGTGTAAACCCGCTTTTGCAGTTGAATAATTGGTTTGTCCAAACTGTCCCTTTTGCCCATTGACCGATGAAATATTAATAATCCGTCCCCAATTCGCTTCAACCATGCCATCAATCACTTGCTTAGTAACGTTAAATAAGGAATTTAAATTGGTATCGATTACCGCTTTCCAATCATCGGGACTCATTTTACGAAAAACCGTATCGCGGGTAATGCCGGCATTATTGACCAGGATATCTACCCGACCGACATCGGCCTTCACTTTTTCAAAAGCACTAACTGTGCTTGCCCAATCTGCTACGTTACCTTCAGAAGCCACAAAGTCATAACCCAGCACCTTTTGCTCCCCAATCCAGCGGTCTTTACGCGGCGAGTTTGGCCCACAACCAGCAATGACCTTATAGCCATCTTTAGCTAAGCGCTGACATATAGCCGTGCCAATGCCGCCCATCCCACCTGTTACATAAGCTATCTTTTGCGACATTACGTCTCCTTAAAAATCTGTATTAACAACAAATTAAAACTAACGATTAAACCCATTCTTAAATTTATTATTTAAATTAGCCCGTAGGTTTAATTTAGCATAGCTTAAAAAAAATGACTAATCAATGACCTGCGCCTTTTCCTTCACATACTCACCTGGTGCAGCAGTAAGTTTTTTGTAGAGAGCATTACCAAATTGATTGCTAGCAGGTTTGCGTGCCCCACTAAATTGAGTCAACCATGCTGAAAAATCGGGCCACCAGCTGCCTGGCACTTCTTTGGCTCCAGCTAGCCATGCCTCGGCATTTTTAGGCAATTGATTATTTAAAAAATGGTAACGTTTCTTTTTTGCAGGGGGGTTAATTACCCCAGCAATATGGCCTGACGCCCCCAAGACAAAACGATTTTTACCCCCAAGAATTTGCGTCGAACTATAAGCCGATTGCCACGGAACTATATGGTCTTCTTGCGAAGCAAAGATGTATGCTGGGCAAGTAATTTTGCCTAAATCAATTTTTGCGCCGCATACTGTTAGTTTGCCAGGCTTCACTAATTCGTTTTGCAAATAAGTATGCCGTAAGTACCAACTGTACATTGGACCCGGTAAATTAGTTGAATCCCCATTCCAATAGAGCAAATCAAATGGTGGCGGCGAATTGCCTTTTAAATAATTGTCGACGACGTAGTTCCAAACTAAATCGTTGGGGCGTAAAAATGAAAAAGTGTTACCTAAATCACGACCAGACAACAACCCCCCCTCTGGACCACCCATCGATTTTTCGCGCATCTCAACCATGCCTTCATCTATAAAGACATCGAGAATTCCGGTATCCGAAAAATCAAGCAAGGTAGTTAATAAAGTCACACTGGCTACAGGATTTTCTTTGCGCGCTGCTAAAACTGCCAAAGCATTGCCAACTAAAGTACCGCCAACACAAAAACCCAATAAATTAATTTGCTCAATTGCGCCAATTGCCTTAGTTACCTCAATCGCTTTAATCACGCCTTTACCAATATAGTCATCCCACGTGGTGTGGCGCATTGAATCATCAGGATTTTTCCAAGAAACTAAAAAAACAGTATGGCCCTCACTCACCAAATACCGTACCACCGAATTTTCGGGCTGCAAATCTAAAATATAAAATTTATTAATACAGGGTGGCACCAATAAAAAAGGCCGCTCGTATACTGTGTCAGTTAGAGGCTTATATTGAATTAACTCGAATAAGTCACATCGAAAAATGACCGCGCCTTCAGACTGGGCTAAATTTTTACCAACCTCAAAAGCAGTTTCATCGGTTTGAGAAACTTTGCCCTTTTTTAAGTCGGCAAGCAAATTTAAAATCCCATTCTGAATCGATTGGCCCTGAGTATTAATAATGTTTTCTAACACTTCTGGGTTAGTAGCCACAAAATTAGCTGGTGATAAAGCATCGATTAATTGCAAGGTGGCAAAATTAATTCTTTGTTTAGTTTTGGCATCACTCTCAACTGCATCGGCTAATGCTAGTAAATGTTTTGAGTTAATTAAATACATACCTACAATCGAGCGGCTCCAGCCCGATTCCCAAGCCTTACCCTTGAAACGTCGATCACTAATAGGAAACGCCATTGGGTCTGCAGTGAATTGGCTTACTTCATCAAAGTAGTTTTTTTGAATTTCAGTTAAGCGCTCGGGCGGAATGAGGGCCATGTGCTGAGGAGAAAGCGTTGGGGATTTCCCCGAATGGGCTGTGGCTAACATCGGTTTCCTAAGTCAATTTCTTATAAATCTAAGACCCATTCTCAACGGAATATGGCTTAAGGGTTATCGGCACTAACCCTAGCTTGACTATTTTTACCTCTTAAGCGTTTTTTTAGGCACTGTAAGCCAAATTAGCGCGGCAAAGCGCCCCGAAACCCCATCGCGCCGATGTGAAAAAAAATGGTCTGGTTGCGTAAAGGTGCAACACTCAGAACCATAAATTGCATGAATGCCACAATTTTGTAGCCGCATACGGGCCAATTGATATAAATTAGCCCAATATTTTTGCGGCTTACTTGGTATGGCTTGAAAGGCCTCAAACGGAAGATTTGCCCCGGTTAATTCTGCCGCAGCAATAAATTGCTCGCGTACTTCATTGCCAACCTCAAAGCAACTAGGGCCAATAGCGGGACCAAGCCAAACCAAAATATCTTCCATTGCTAAGGTTTGACCTAGTAGCCGTGATTTTTCAGCAAGTGCTTGCACGGTATTTTCAAGCACCCCCGCGCATAAGCCTCGCCAGCCAGCATGCGCAACCCCAACTAAATTGCCCGCCCGATTACAAAATAGCACTGGCATGCAGTCGGCCGTTAACACTGTAATGACCTGCTCTAGTTCGGCGCTAATCGCAGCGTCTGCTTGATGAAGTGCGCCAGATTGCCAGACCGTCGTACCATGCACTTGCTGAAGCCAAACGGGGTCATTGGGCAGTAATTGGCGCAAACGAGCACGGTTTTCAGCAACCTGTAGAGGCTCATCTCCCACATGGTCGCCTAAGTTCAACTCGGCGTAAGGAGTTGAACTAACCCCACCCGCGCGGGTCGTTACCAAGGCCCGCACCGAAGTAGGTGCTGGCCAATTTGGCACCAATATTGGTAATGATTCTAAAAATTGAAAGGTAGCCGCCGGTAATTTTTCGCTCGCGTCAAGCCTCATCATTTATTTTGCCTCCAGAGCAGCGGCAGTGGGTAAGGCGCTAGCGTCAATTTCGACTAGTTGTAGTAATTCCAGCAAATCATTAGGTGGGGCTTGAAACCAATTACACAGTTGTTCTGTTTGTGGGTGTTGTAGTCCAAGGGCATACGCATGCAAGGCTTGACGATGAAAGGGCAATTCTTTCGCCAGATGATGAAGTTGTTTGCGGTAAATGGGGTCGCCCAATAAGGGTAGCCCAATTGATTCAAGATGGACCCGAATTTGGTGGGTTCGGCCGGTCTCTAGCCGACACTCAAGCAAGGCAACAGGTTTACCCATAAAAGTGCCTTGAGCCAAGCGTCGAAAATGCGTTAAGGCCGCTTTGCCTTGATCTTTGCCGACTACCGCCATTCGCAACCGATCGCGCGTATCGCGCGCAATGGGCGTGGCAATTTTGCCTAAAGCTGGCGCAACGCCCCAAACCAAGGCCAAGTAGTGCCGATGAACTAAATGGGCCTGCAATTGCCGTACTAAAGCAGTTTGGGCAATAGCGGTACGAGCCACGACCATTAATCCCGAGGTATCTTTATCTAAGCGATGCACAATACCAGCGCGGGGTAAATGGCTAAGCTCTGGATAATGAAAAAGCAAGCCATTAAGCAAAGTGCCGGACCAATTGCCTGCCGCAGGATGCACCACTAAGCCAGCGGGTTTATTAATTACAAGGAGGCTCTCGTCAACGACCTGCAGTTGTAGCGGCAAGTTTTCTGCTGCAAAAGCATGTTGCTCAGGCATCTCCTGGGGATAGACTCGCACTGTCTCGCCGCCCTTCAATAGATAGCGCGCTTTACGCACCTCGCCATCAACGGTTACGGCGCCAGCCTCAACCCAAGTTTGTAAGCGGCTACGCGAATAATCAGTTAAGGTAATGGCCAGCATTTTGTCAAGACGTGCGCCTGCACTGTCCCACGGAATTTCAAAAGCAATGAAATCCTCATCATCGATATAATCAATCCCATTGGAATTCGGAGTTTGCGGCAATGCCACGGTTGAAGTACCCTCTCGCAGTGAATTTAGCTCAATTAGCCCCTAGTTTACGGGCTAGACCTCGGCTATTGCTGATTACCTTGCTAGCGATGATGGCACTCAGCTCGTTCATCTTGGGTGGCTGTAGTAGTACCCCAAAAGATGAAACCGATGGCTGGTCGGAAAATAAGCTCTATTCAGAGGCGAATGCTAAGTTAAAAGATGGTGATTTTGATAAGTGTGGCAAGTACTTTGAAAAACTAGAGGCTCGCTTTCCCTTTGGCGCTTATTCTCAGCAAGCCCAAATTAATGCGGCTTATTGTTACTGGAAAGCCAGTGAACAAGCTCAGGCTTCAGTTGCCATCGATCGTTTTATTAAGCTCTACCAAGGTAGCCCCAATTTAGACTATGCCTACTATTTAAAAGGGTTAATTAGTTTTAATGATGACCTTGGCTTCATGGGTCGCTTTACTGGACAAGAGCTGAGCGAGCGTGATCCGAAAGCGGCGCGAGAAGCCTTTGAAGCCTTTCGAGTAGTTGCAACCCGCTTTCCCGATAGTAAATATGCTGCCGACTCAATTGACCGTATGCGCTACATCGTAAACTCTTTAGCTGAAGGCGATATTACTGTTGCGCGATTTTATTTTCATCGCGGTGCGTATTTAGCTTCGGCAAACCGAGCGCAATTAGTTATTCGTGATTATGATCGTGCGCCCGCGGTTGAAGAAGCCCTCTACTTATTAATTCAGTCGTATGAAAAATTGGGTATGACAGAATTAGTCACTGACGCCACGCGGGTATTTCATTTAAATTTTCCTAATAGCGATATTTTAGAAACGGGTTCCCGTGCCAAAAAAGAAGCTCGCTGGTGGCAAATCTGGAATAAATAAGCCCTTATCTAATCACCTGCACTGGAACGCGCGGCGCTAAGGCGCAGAGCAATTCATAACCAATGGTGCCGGCCTTTTGTGCTACCTCATCGACGGGTACTTCATGGCCCCATAACTCAACCACGCTGCCGATATGTGCTTGCGGCGCAGCGCGTAAGTCAATGGTAAGCATATCCATCGAAACTTGACCTGCCAAGGGGCAAATCACACCCTTACCCGTGTCATCGGCATCTGCAACCCAAACAGGGGTACCATCAACTGCACTACGGGGATAGCCATCAGCATAACCGCAGGCAATGACGCCAATACGCATATTCTCTGGTGCCGTATAGCGGCCACCATACCCAATTCTGGCCCCCTTTTTGACTGTTTGAATGCTGATAATTTCCGAGCTTAAGCGCATCACGGGTTGCAACTGTGCATGGGCAATGTCGGCATAACGCCCTGTGGGCGATGCCCCATACAACATGATTCCAGGCCGTACCCAGTTGCCTAAGGCGGTTCGGTGCCACAAAATTGCCCCTGAATTTGCTGTCGATGTATCGCCAGCTAAACCAGTAATGGTTTCGTTAAATAAGTCGTACTGTGCACCTACCGAGGGCAGGCAATCGACCCGATCAGCATTGGCAAAATGGGTCATATGGTGAACGTGATATCCAGCTGCATGTAAACGGTGATACATCATGCGATAGTCGTTGGTATTAAAGCCTAAACGATTCATGCCGGTATTCATTTTTAAATAAATGGGCCTTGGTTTAGCTTGATGTTGAGTTAAATCGAAGGCCTCAAGTGCGGCCACTTGGCTTTCTGTGTGCACCACCAAAGTGCAGTCAAGGGTAAATGCCAGCCTTAAATCGGCCACTGAAAATACCCCTTCTAAGAGCAAAATCGGGCCTTGCCAACCCATTTCTCGTAAGTGACGCGCATCTTGCAAATCGAGCAAGGCAAAGCCATCAGTCAACGATAAACCCTGCACAGCAGCAGCAAAGCCATGGCCATAGGCATCTGCCTTAACAACTGACCAAACCCAGGTTTGAGGGGCAAGTTCACGAACGCGGGTTAAATTATGGCGCAAGGCATGGGTATCCATAGTTGCCAAAATAGGTCGCCCCATAACGTGAACTCCTTTCATGATCTAATCTAACCAACACTAATAAAACGATTGTACGAATGAACCGTAGTTTTTACATCATCATGGCAGCACAGTTTTTTTCATCGCTAGCCGACAATGCTTTGCTTATTGCTGCAATTGCGCTTTTGGCTCAATTACACGCACCAGCCTGGATGACCCCTTTACTAAAATTATTTTTTGTCCTCTCCTATGTTGTCCTTGCTGCATTTGTGGGTGCTTTTGCTGATTCTCGCCCCAAGGGCAACGTCATGTTTATTACTAATACGGTCAAATTTATTGGTTGCGTGACCATGCTATTTGGTAGCCATCCTTTACTTTCTTATGCCATCGTTGGTTTAGGTGCAGCAGCATATTCACCAGCTAAATATGGAATTTTAACTGAGCTACTCCCTCCCGAAAAATTAGTCGCTGCAAATGGCTGGATTGAAGGCTTAACTGTCAGCTCAATTATTTTAGGCACTGTTTTAGGCGGCATCTTAATAAGTCGAACAGTTTCTACCGATTTACTCAGTTTTGATATGCCCTTTATTACTACCTCGGTTGATACACCGGCTGAATCAGCGATCTTAGTTATTATGCTCATTTATGTTATTGCCGCCTTAATCAATCTGCGTATTCCCGATACGGGAGTGAAATATCGGGAACAAAAAACCAATCCTATTGAACTCGTTGTTGATTTTGCAAAATGCTTTAAAACGCTTTGGGATGATCGTTTGGGGCAAATTTCACTCGCGGTTACGACCTTATTTTGGGGCGCCGGCGCAACCCTGCAATTTATTGTTTTGAAATGGGCGCAAGTTGCCTTAAATATGAATCTGTCACAAGGCGCAATTTTGCAAGCCATATCGGCCTTTGGCGTGGCGGGTGGCGCAGTCTATGCGGCGTGGAAGGTTCCCCTCAAACAATCTTTGCGCGTCTTGCCTCATGGTATCGCCATGGGATTAGTCGTCTGCACCATGGCTTTTTATAACGCTGATATGCTGCCTGCAACTAGCTTGTTGCAAATTGGCAAACTCAATATCACCCTCAATTTAGTACCGCCCTATTTACTTTTAATTCTAGTGGGCTGGTTAGCCGGATATTTTGTGGTGCCAATGAACGCCCTCTTACAGCATCGGGGCCATGTGTTAATGTCGGCGGGCCATTCTATAGCAGTGCAAAACTTTAATGAAAATTTATCAGTCCTAGGAATGTTATTAATTTACGCATTATTAATTTGGCTCGATGTCCCAGTGCCAATCATGATTGTGGGCTTTGGTATTAGTGTTAGTCTCATTATGTGGCTAGTCATAAGACGACATGCGGCCAATCAAGCCGAATACGATTCCTTACATTTAATTGGCGAGGCCAAGCACTAAAGTAAGGCCCGAAAAAGGCGCTGCAGTCGCGCTGCAGTTATTCACCGCTGGTTACAAATTATGTAAAACCGAATGCGCTAATAACAAGTCATTCCACAGTAAAGCCTTATCTTTTGGCCGGGCCAGCAAATGGGCTAATTCAAAGCTGGCAATTAAAGGCACTTCAAAAGCATGCTCATTAGCCTCACTAGTAAGCGTAAGAACAATGTCGCGTAGTTGTAAAAGCGGCTCTTTCTCACCACTAAGGCTTTGCGCAGCCATTGCACCAAAGGCCACTGCAACCAATGGGTAGGTTGGTACGGTAGTTGTAATTGGATCGAGCAGCTGCTTACCATCGAGACGAAACCAGCGCCATTCATTGGCACTTAAGCCTAAGACGCGCAGACATTGATTAAATAAGATCGCCTCATCACCCTCTGTCGTTTTACCAAAAAACCACCATTGAAATTGTGGCTCAGTTTGCGAGGTAACTGCATTGGATAAAGTTGCCAGCGGTTGCATGTTGGACTCAGCAGATTGTGAGGTCGGGGTAATGGTATCCCGAGCAAGCCACTCAGATACGCCCATTTCTTTTAGGTAGGCAGAACGTGCTTGGGTCATAGGGTATTGATTTTAAGCGATTTTGCTAACACATAAGCATCTTCGCGTTCACCCAATTGTGGGTCTAGTGGGTAATACTGCTTTCTTTGTCCAATGAGTAAAAAGCCTACCTGGGCATATAACTGCAGAGCTATGGTATTGCTCGGACGCACTTCTAAAATAATACGTTGGCAATGACTTTGTCGAGCAATATTTTCAATTGACGCCATTAACCGTGTGCCAATACCGCGTCGACGTACCGCCGGATTCACCGTAATATTTAATAGATGCAACTCATCTACTGCCGGAAACAAAATAAAGTAAGCCAATAACTCCTTACTAGTATCACTCTCGATGCAGTAAGCCCAATGGCCCGCTGCTAACGAATCGGTAAAATTTCCCCGTGTCCACGGATGCAGGTGCGACTCGAGCTCAAGAGTCAAAACCCGCTCTAAATCATCTTTTTGCATCGCTCGAAAAGCCAAATTAGCCATACTGTATTTCGCTAAAAAACATTTCTACTGGGCAGCAGCAGGCAATGCATTACGAGCGCGTTCGGCGCTGGTGAAAGCAACCTTATTACGCACATATAAAGGCTCTAGCAAGCGAACATCGTGTTGTAGGCCTGCAGTCAGTTGGGGCCTCGCGCAGCCTAAAACACCTAAGGCATGAGCGCTAATTTCCGTCTTATAAGCAAGTGCTTGCACTGCCCCGCTGCATAAATGAACCCCACTGCCAACGACCCAAGCAATGTCTTCAAGCGCTATCTGACTTGGCAAAGCTAATTGAGGTGCAGTTAAGCGTACTGGGCAACCATCTTGCAGAATATATTTAGCCCAATAGACTTCATGCATCCGCGCATCTAAAATCACTAAAAATTGATCGGCATTATGACTCAGTAAATTCATCTGCTGCAGAGCTTGCCAAGCAATACTATCTAAACTCATAACCGATATAACGGGTATATGAGCACCACAGGCCAAGCCTTGTACGCAAGCAATGCCCAAACGCACTCCCGTAAATGCACCAGGGCCAATATCAACAGCAATGGCATCAATCTCAACTAATTCTAATTCAGCTTCTTGCAGTAGCGTATTTATCCAGGGCAATAAATGCAAACTTGCAGCCGCGCCTAGGTATTCATGGCGCTGCAAAACAGTGTGTTGATTCAATGCTAAGGCCACCGAGCACCATGCACTTGAAGTTTCAATTGCTAAGATGCGCATGCGTAAGCCATTAAACTGCAACTCTAAATGACTGGATAACGTCAGCAGGAGCTTGTACCAATTCGATTAAAACACCTTCCCCACTAAAGGGAAAGGCATCGTTCGCTTTGGGATGAATAAAAATGATGTCATGTCCTCCTGCGCCTGCGCGAATTCCACCGGGGGCAAAGCGCAATCCCTGCGCTTCAAGCCATTGCACCGCCAAGGGCAAATCATCGACCCATAAGCCAATATGATTTAATGGCGTCTGTTGAACTGCTGGCTTTTTTTCAAAATCGAGAGGTTGCATTAAATCGACCTCAACTGTATTGGTACCACTACCAATTGCGCAGATATCTTCATCGACATTTTCACGTGCCGACACAAAGGAATTTTTAAATTGCAAGCCCAATAAATCAAGCCAGAGATGCCGTAATTTATTTTTATCGCTACCTCCAATGGCAATTTGTTGTACCCCTAAAATTTGGAATGGGCGTTGTTTTACTGTAGACATTCTGGTTTTCTCAATTAATAATTCAACCTTATTCAAAGCGCATAATCAGCTGATCAACCGACAAACTATCGCCCTGCTTAACCAACAATTCGGCAACGACGCCGTCTTGCGCAGCGACTAAAGTATTTTCCATTTTCATGGCCTCAATCGCTGCTAACTTTTGACCTGCGATAACAGAGTCGCCCACTTTAACCGCAACTTGAGTTAATAAACCCGGCATTGGCGAGAAGAGCATTTTAGAGGTATCTGGCAAAGCCTTAATGGGCATGCGCTGTTGCATTTCTCCGCCAAAGGGGCTTAAAACCATACAGGCATACTGGGCGCCATCTAAGACCAAATGGTAACCAACCCCGCGACGTTCCACTTGTGCAGTTAACTTACGGGTGCCATTAATGGTGGCGCGCAAGCAAATTGCGCCAGGGCGCCATTGGCTCGCTATATCGTAGCGGCTTAAGCCATTCGCGCCATCTACATACACTGTATATACGCCCTCTTTAAGCTCAATGCGTGTCGGCAAAATGTATTGATCATCGCTTGCCCCCACGCGCTTGCCAGTAACGACCGCAAAACGCTTAGCAATCACCATTTCATGACCAATTAATTGGCCGTCGATTAGTTGAATATGCTCGAGGTAGCGGTGGCGCATAAATGTAGCTAGCGCGGCAAAAAGGTAGGGGTCATGCGGTTGAACTGAATCGGGATGAAAACCATTGGGATATTCCTCAGCAATAAAGCCGGTATTAAAATCGCCTGAAACAAATCGTGGATGCTGAAATAAGGCAGCCTGAAATGGAATAGTCGAATGAATTCCCCGAATCACAAATTCATTTAAGGCGCTGCGCATTTTTTCAATGGCTTCTTGCCGATTGGCGCCATGAACAATTAGCTTAGCAATCATTGAGTCGTAATACATTGGTATTTCACCACCCTCAAAAACGCCAGTATCTACTCTTACACCGTTGCCTACTTCAGGCGGGCGATATTTCACTAAACGTCCAATAGAAGGTAAAAAATGACGAAATGGATCATCGGCATTAATTCGACATTCCATCGCCCAGCCATTCAGTTGAATTTCTGCTTGCGTAAAAGTCAATTTTTCGCCCGCCGACACCCGAATCATTTGCTCAACTAAATCAAGCCCCGTAATGGCTTCGGTAACAGGGTGCTCTACTTGCAAGCGGGTATTCATTTCCAAAAAATAAAAAGATTGGTCGGCACCAACCACAAATTCAACTGTACCGGCAGATTGATATTGCACTGCCTTTGCTAAAGCAACCGCTTGTTCGCCCATGGCCTTGCGGGTTGCCGCGCTGATAAATGGGGATGGCGCTTCTTCGATGACCTTTTGATGACGACGTTGAATTGAGCATTCCCGCTCCCATAAGTACACGACATTGCCATGGGCATCGCCCAGAATTTGAATTTCAATATGCCGTGGCTCAACCACAAATTTTTCAATAAATACCCGATCATCACCAAAATTATTGGCAGCTTCAGTTTTACAGGTCACAAACCCAGTCAGCACCTCCGCATCATTGTGTGCTACCCGCAGACCTTTACCACCACCTCCGGCGGAGGCTTTAATCATGACTGGATAACCAATGTCTTGAGCAATTTTGACCGCTTCTTCTGGGCTTTCAATCACCTCGTTGTAACCAGGAATCGTATTAACATGCGCAGCTAAAGCCAGTTTTTTTGAGGCAATTTTGTCGCCCATTGCAGCAATCGCCGGAAATTTTGGACCAATAAAAGTAATTCCTTCAGCTTCCACGCGCTCCGCAAATTCGGCATTCTCGGATAAAAAACCGTATCCTGGATGAACTGCATCAGCGCTAGTATCTTTGCAGGCCTGAATAATGCGCTCAATTAATAAATAGGATTCACGTGATGGCGCAGGACCAATAAAAACAGCCTCATCGGCCATCCGCACATGCCTTGATTCGCGATCCGCGACTGAGTAAACAGCTACTGTTTTAATACCCATACGCTGTGCCGTACTGATAATCCGACAGGCAATTTCGCCCCGATTAGCAATTAAAATTTTCTTAAACATTTTTTTAGTCATGATGAATTTACCTTAGGCTTACAGCGGAATATTGCCGTGCTTACGCTGCGGATTCAGTAATTCTTTATTTTTTAACATCATCAGCGAACGTGCAATTCGCTTGCGACTTTCGTGAGGCAAAATGACGTCATCAATATAGCCACGCCGTCCTGCAACAAATGGATTAGCAAATTTAGCTTTGTATTCGGCTTCACGCGCATTGATTTTATTAACATCGCCCTTTTCTTCGCGAAAAATAATTTCTACCGCACCTTTGGGGCCCATTACTGCAATTTCTGCTGAAGGCCAAGCGAAGTTCACGTCACCGCGCAAATGTTTTGAAGCCATGACGTCGTAAGCGCCACCATATGCTTTACGGGTAATTAAGGTAACCTTTGGTACTGTGCAATCGGCATAGGCATATAGTAATTTAGCGCCATGCTTAATAATGCCGCCATACTCTTGAGCAGTACCCGGCATAAAACCAGGCACATCTACTAAGGTCACAATGGAGATATTAAAAGCATCACAAAAGCGTACAAACCGTGCTGCCTTGATGGATGATTTAATATCTAAACAGCCTGCTAAAACTAAGGGTTGGTTAGCCACAATACCAATCGTTTGGCCTTCCATCCGCCCAAAGCCAATGATGATATTTTTTGCAAAATCGGGTTGCAATTCAAAAAACTCGCCATCATCAGCAATTTTTCGAATTAATTCGTGCATATCGTAAGGTTGGTTTGGATTCGCTGGCACTAGGGTATCGAGTGAATAGTCGGGCTCTTCATTGCGTTTGGCCGAGCGCACAATAGGTGGTTTTTCACGGTTGGAGAGAGGTAAATAATTAAAAAATCGCCGCAACATCATGATGGCTTCGACATCATTTTCAAAGGCTAAATCACAAACACCCGAAACTGTTGAATGAGTTAAAGCCCCCCCTAATTCTTCAGCGCTCACATCTTCATGCGTAACGGTCTTCACTACTTCAGGGCCCGTAACAAACATGTACGAGCTATCTTTCACCATAAAAATAAAATCGGTTAAAGCTGGTGAGTAAACCGCACCGCCTGCGCAGGGCCCCATAATGAGCGAAATCTGGGGAATGACGCCGGAAGCGGTGACATTACGTTGAAAAATTTCTGCATAGCCTCCTAAAGAGGCCACACCCTCTTGTATTCGGGCTCCACCAGAATCATTTAAGCCAATAACAGGTGCGCCGACTTTTAGCGCTTGGTCCATAATTTTGCAAATTTTTTCGGCATGTGCCTCAGATAAAGAGCCGCCAAGCACTGTAAAGTCTTGCGAAAACACAAATACCAAACGCCCATTAATCATGCCGTAGCCCGTCACCACACCATCGCCAGGCACGGTTTGCTCACCCATTCCAAAATCGTGGCAGCGATGTTCAACAAACATATCCCACTCTTCAAAACTGCCGGCATCAAGTAATAGCTCAATTCGTTCGCGCGCTGTTAGTTTGCCTTTGGCGTGTTGCGCTTGAATGCGTTTTTGACCCCCGCCTAAACGCGCGAGTTCGCGCTTAGCAGCGAGTTGTTCAATAATTTCTTGCATAAAAAATTCCTTAATAAAGGGTTATTTTGCTAACAATTCCAGTAAGCGTCGCGCTGCTACCGAGGCTGCCATGGTGCCTTGATTAACCGCCGCAACCATTTCTGGTAATGCAGCTTGTACTGCGACATGCTCACGGAAGCTGGCCTTGAGGCCCGCATCAATCCGTTCCCACATCCAGGCCCCAGCTTGTGCCTGCCGTCTAGCTTGTAACTTTCCATTAGCAGTTTGTAACTGCTGAAAATGCTGAATATGCGCCCATAACTCTGGCACCCCTTGGCTATGTAGAGCACTCATCGTCATCACTAATGGATGCCAAGAATCTTTCGCATGGGTCGCATGGTCGGGGTTTCCTTGAAACCCTAATAAACGTAAAGAACTCGTAATGAAAGCCTGCGCACGCTGGGCTGCATCAGGATCGATATCAGCCTTGTTAATCACGATTAAATCAGCCAATTCCATCACGCCTTTTTTAATCGCTTGCAAATCGTCACCAGCATTCGGTAATTGCAATAATAAAAATAAATCGGTCATCCCAGCCACAGCAATTTCGCTTTGACCTACTCCAACGGTTTCAACAATGACCACATCATGGCCAGCAGCTTCTGCAACCAAAAGGGCTTCGCGGGTTTTTTCGGCTACACCACCGAGCGTGCCAGACGAAGGGCTGGGGCGGATAAAAGCCTGCTCATGCACCGATAATTTTTCCATGCGGGTTTTATCACCCAAGATCGACCCACCTGACAAGCTCGATGAAGGATCAATTGCCAAGACAGCTACGCGGTGACCACGCGCAATTAAATATAAGCCCAAGATTTCAATTAAAGTTGATTTACCTACCCCAGGAACACCTGAAATACCCAAGCGAAATGACCGACCCGTGTGCGGTAACAAGGTATTTAAAATGCCATCAGCCCGCGCTCGATGATCAGCACGTGTCGATTCCAATAAAGTAATCGTTTTGGCCAGAGCCCGACGCTGCGCAGCACTTGGCGGCGCAATAATAGCGTCGACTAAAGCTTGATCGGCAGCCAGCAGCGAAGAATTGGCAGACATGGTGTCTTAAGTTAAGCTCTGCCGAATTTGCTCAAGTATGTCTTTGGCTGATGCCGGTATTGGCGTGCCTGGCCCATATATGCCCTTCACGCCGGCTTCATACAAAAATTCATAATCTTGCTTCGGAATGACCCCACCTACAAACACAATGATGTCGCTACCACCAAGTCTTTTTAATTCCTCAATAATGGCAGGCACCAAAGTTTTATGGCCTGCCGCTAAAGTTGAAATGCCTAAGGCATGCACATCATTCTCGATCGCTTGCCGGGCGCATTCTTCTGGCGTCTGAAATAAAGGGCCAATATCAACATCAAAGCCCAAATCAGCAAAGGCCGTAGCAACTACTTTGGCGCCACGATCATGGCCATCTTGTCCCAGTTTGGCAATCATCACGCGCGGGCGACGCCCCACGTCTTTAGCAAATTGATTAATTTCGACTTTTAGTTTTTCCCAGCCCTCGGCTGAATCATAAGCAGCTGCATACACTCCGGTCACCTTTTGCGTATCGGCGCGATGGCGCCCGTAAACTTGTTCTAAAGCATCAGAAACTTCACCAACAGTCGCGCGTAAGCGTACCGCAGCAACTGCTAAAGCTAATAAATTACCTGAATTTTCTTCTGCCGCCTTTGTTAACGCAGCCAACGCTAAGACAACCTGCGTATTATCGCGTTTAGCTTTTACGCTTTTTAAGCGCTCAAGTTGGTTATTGCGCACCTTATCGTTATCAATAATCAAAACATCAACTAAGTCCTCTTCAGGTAATTGATATTTATTTACGCCCACAATAACATCGGCGCCAGAATCTATTTTGGCTTGTTTCTCAGCAGCAGCCGCTTCAATTTTCAGTTTTGCCCAACCGCTCTCAACCGCTTTAGTCATGCCACCGAGGGCATCCACTTCAAGAATAATTTCCCAGGCCTTATCAGCCATTTCTTGAGTCAAGCTTTCCATTAAATAGGATCCAGCCCAAGGATCGATTACGCTACTTATATGCGTTTCTTCTTGCAAAATTAATTGCGTATTTCGAGCAATACGGCTTGAGGTAGCAGATGGTAAAGCAATGGCTTCATCAAAAGAATTGGTATGCAACGATTGGGTGCCACCAAAGACAGCAGCCATAGCCTCAACCGTAGTGCGCACTACATTGTTATAAGGATCTTGCTCGGTTAAGGACCAACCTGAAGTTTGGCAATGGGTGCGAAGCATTAATGACTTCTGATTTTTAGGATTAAATTCTTTCATCATGCGCCACCACAATAAGCGCGCTGCCCTTAACTTAGCAACTTCTAAATAAAAGTTCATGCCAATCGCAAAAAAGAATGACAGGCGCCCCGCAAAGCCATCAATATCAAGCCCTTTGGCCAGCGCCGTTTTAACATACTCTTTACCATCTGCCAAAGTAAAGGCCAACTCCAGAACTTGATTGGCGCCTGCCTCCTGCATGTGATAACCCGAAATAGAAATCGAATTAAATTTCGGCATGTGCAAAGTGGTGTACTCAATAATGTCACCAATAATGCGCATCGATGGTTCAGGCGGATATATATACGTATTACGCACCATGAACTCTTTTAAAATATCGTTTTGAATCGTGCCAGATAACTCTGCCTGACTCACGCCTTGCTCTTCACCAGCAACAATGTAGCCCGCCAAAATAGGTAGCACTGCGCCATTCATCGTCATCGACACAGAAACTGTATCGAGGGGAATTCCGTCAAATAAAATTTTCATATCTTCAACTGAATCGATTGCCACTCCGGCTTTACCTACATCACCGGTAACGCGGGGATGATCGGAGTCATAGCCACGATGGGTGGCTAAATCAAATGCCACTGAAATACCCTGACCACCTGCAGCAAGCGCCTTGCGATAAAAGGCGTTGGAATCTTCCGCCGTAGAAAAACCTGCGTATTGGCGAATTGTCCATGGTCGCACCGAGTACATCGTAGCTTGTGGCCCACGTATAAAGGGCTCAAAACCTGGCAATGAATCTTTAAACGGGAGGTCGCGGACATCGGCCTCGGTATATAAGGCCTTCAGGTGAATGCCATCAGGGGTTTGCCAGCCCAGTTGATCAACTTGGCCCGCTGGTGCCGATTTTTCAGCTAATTTACGCCATTCCTCTAGGCTGGGCTTAGCCATGCCAGGCCAAGCGCTAGCGGTAGTTTGCGGCGATTTACGCCCAGATTTACGATCTTTACTCATTAATGGCTCCTATTTAGCCTTTTTACTGATTAAAGCAACTAATGGTGTAATTGTGCTTGACAAATGTCCTCCTGTCTAGCTATTGTATACATAATTATGAATACAAAAATGAATTCACGGCCATTATATGAAGAAGTCGCAGAACGACTTAGAACCCAAATCTTTGCTCACGACTTTGCCCCGGGTAGCTGGCTAGACGAACAAAGCCTCGCGGAAGAGTATGGAATTAGCCGCACCCCCATGCGGGAAGCCATTAAAGTGCTGGCTGCTGAGGGTTTAATTACCATGAAGTTACGGCGGGGGGCGTACGTTACCGAAGTAAATCAAACCGATTTAGCGCAAATCTTTACGGTGCTCTCGCTTTTAGAAGGGGAAGCCGCTAAAACAGCAGCCCTCAAGGCCAGCGAAAGCGACCTCAATCGCTTAGATGATCTGCATTTAAAGCTGGAAAAGGCTGCTGCCGACCGCGATTTAGAGCAATTCTTTGCAATAAACGTGCAATTTCATGAGCTTTTACTCGAAATTACCGCTAATCCATGGATGACGGGGGTCATCGCCGATTTACGCAAGGTACTGAAGCTACAACGTCGCAATTCCTTAGATCAAACCGGGCGCCTCCAAAATTCATTACTCGAGCATCGCAACATCCTCAAAGCTATTTTGCAACGTGATGGCGAACTAGCAGCCAAAGCTATGCGCGCGCATTTAGCACAAGGCCTAGTAGCTAGCCGCTAATTAGTTTTTGCCGCCCCAGTTTATTAAGGCCTAAATCAATTATTTTTTTACGAGTAATGGACCAGGTAAAGAGGCCAAATAAGCGGCGATATTGCGCATTTGTGGCTCGGTCAAGCCTTTGGCCTGAGAACCCATGATGGCATTTTTACGTCCGAAGTTCGCATTCGTCTCAACTTGATACGAGCGTAAAGCGTAGTACAGATAATCTTCATGCTGCCCAGCCAGACGAGGATAAGTCGGTGCAATCGAGGTGTAAAAATCGGGGCCATGACAGGCGGCACAGTTACGTTCAGCAACTAATTTTTTCCCGCTCTCAATATCCGCTGCCGAGGCTACGCCCATGCTGGCAAGAAAAAGAAGGCTGATAACTATAAATTTCATAAACAAACCTTTAAATCAAAATCACTTCATCGAATTAATCGGGGAACTACTACTTTGCGCGGCATAGTATTCGCCAATATCAGCCATATCTTGATCCGATAGGCTAGTAGAAATAGCGCGCATCGTGGGGTGTTTACGCTCGCCTTTTTTGTAGGCAAGTAAAGCGCTGGAAATATAGGCTGAATTTTGCCCCCCTATTTTAGGCACGTGATAGACCAAGGGGTAATCCGCACGGTAGTCAGGAATGGAATGGCAGCCTGTACACAACCATACCTTGGCTTTACCAGCTTCAGCAGAGCCTTTAAGGTCTTGGGCTTGCGCCCTCACACTAAAGCTCGAGAAGGCAAAGCAAACCCCGCCTAACAAAAGCACTAAGGGGTAAAGTCGATTGGCAGAGTTAGGCTTGGCGGCAGATAATTTATTCATGAAAAAATATACTAAGCGGTTTTAAGTTGCTCAGATTATAGCGGACTAGACGTCCACTGCCCCACTCTCCCCCCTTGCTCCCTATGTCATTCCTAGGCAAAATGGCTAGACCCTCTCCTTATTTAAGCGAATTTAGATGAAGCAAACCCCACCCCTCTCTCCCAGCACCTTTACCGGCTCAAGCACTTATATCGCTACAGCCGACCTCAAGCTCGCGGTGAATGCAGCCCTTACCTTACAGCGCCCTTTATTAATTAAGGGGGAGCCAGGCACTGGCAAAACGATGTTGGCCGAAGAGGTAGCCTCCGCTTTAAAAATGCCGCTCTTACAGTGGCATATTAAATCTACTACTAAAGCCCAGCAAGGCCTCTATGAATACGACGCAGTAAGTCGCTTACGCGACTCACAACTAGGTGATGCCAAAGTAAATGACATTCGCAATTACATTATTAAAGGGGTGCTCTGGCAAGCTTTTGAAGCCGAGGAACCGACGGTGTTATTAATCGATGAAATTGATAAGGCCGATATCGAGTTTCCCAACGATCTCCTGCGAGAAATTGACCGGATGGAGTTTTATGTTTACGAAACCCGTGAACTCATTCGGGCTAAACATCGTCCTTTGGTTATTATTACCTCAAATAATGAAAAAGAATTGCCTGATGCATTTTTACGCCGTTGTTTCTTTCATTACATTGCCTTTCCCGATGCGGCCACGATGCGCAGCATTGTTGCGGTCCATCACCCAAACTTACAAGCCGATTTATTAGCTGCTGCCCTGCAATCGTTTTATCAAATTCGGTCTTTGCCGGGGCTGAAGAAAAAGCCATCAACTTCAGAATTAATCGATTGGTTAAAACTACTTTTAGCTGATGGCGTTTCGCCGGCAGCACTTTATCAAAGCGAGGAAAACGTATTAATCCCCCCCTTGCATGGCGCCTTACTCAAAAATGAACAAGACTTACAGCTATTTGAGCGTTTAGTGCTCATGAATCGGAACCACCGCTAACGTGCTCATTGATTTTTTCAGCCAATTAAAAAAGGCCAAAATACCAGTCTCAATACTGGAATTTCTTACTTTGCTTGAAGCGCTCAAGCAAGGCGTTATCACCCCTTCGATCGATGCATTTTATCAACTTGCCCGTCTGACCTTAGTCAAAGATGAGCAATATTTCGATCGCTTTGATCAGGTCTTCGGGGCCTATTTTCAAGGCATCGAAAATATCATCACCTTACAACCTGAAATTCCGCTCGCTTGGCTTGAAAAACAATTGCAACGGGTATTAACTGCTGAAGAAAAAGCCGCCTTGCAAAAATTAGGTGGGCCCGAGGCTTTAAAAAAACGCTTAGCCGAACTCATGCAAGAGCAAAAGGGTCGCCACGAAGGTGGAAAAAAATGGCTCGGTACAGGCGGGTCATCGCCCTTTGGAAATGCTGGTTATCATCCAGAAGGCATTCGCCTCGGGGGTGAAAGTGCTGGCAATCGCACCGCCATTAAAGTCTGGGAAGCGCGTGAATTTAAAGACTATGACAGTAATTTAGCCCTCAGCTCGCGCAATATTAAGATCGCCTTACGCCGCTTAAGGCGCTTCGCTCGAACTGGTTCAGCGCTCGAATTTGATTTAGATAAAACCATTCACTCGACCGCTGCTAATGCGGGCATGCTCGATATTCAAATGCGCCCAGAGCGACATAACCAAGTTAAAGTGTTATTACTCATGGATGTCGGCGGCTCAATGGATGATCATGTAGCGCGAGTGGCTGAATTATTTTCGGCTGCCAAAAGTGAATTTAAACATTTGGAACATTATTATTTTCATAATTGCGTTTACGAGCGCTTATGGCAAAGTAACCGCCGCCGGCGCGATCAAATATCCGCTACTCAGGATATTATTAATACTTACTCGGCTGATTACAAGCTCATTTTTGTGGGTGATGCCACGATGTCACCGTACGAAATACTTTCCCCTGGAGGTTCAGTCGAGTTTGATAACCGCGAATCGGGGGCCGCTTGGCTAAAGCGTTTGCTTAATCATTTTCCACATTACGCTTGGCTTAACCCAGAGCCAGAAGCCGTTTGGCAATATCGTCAGTCGATTGAAATGGTCCAAAATCTACTGCAAGGAAAAATGTATCCAGTAACATTAGCGGGCTTAGAAAGCGCGATGCGCCAACTGTCAAAATAATATATAAATTTAAAGGTCAAATTATGTCTAGTGCTTTAATTGATAATCGCTTACAAACCCTAGGCATTCAATTACCAGCAGTTGGTGCGCCAGCAGCTGCTTATGTCATGGCAGTACAAACCGGTGAATTGGTTTTTCTTTCGGGTCATATTGCTAAACACGATGGCAAGCCTTGGGTGGGTAAGCTAGGTAAGGATATGGATACAGCTACCGGAAAAGCTGCCGCCCGAGCCATTGCAATCGATCTAATGGCTACTCTGAAAGCACAAGTGGGCTCGCTTGATCGGGTCAAGCGCATTGTGAAAGTAATGGGCCTAGTGAACTCGAGCGATACCTACACCGACCAGCATTTAGTCATTAATGGTTGCTCAGAATTGCTGTTTGAAGTTTTTGGCGCTGCTGGCCAGCATGCACGAAGCGCCTTTGGGGTAGCGCAAATTCCCTTAGGCGCTTGCGTAGAAATTGAATTGATCGCAGAAATTGAATAGTACTGATTTAAGTGTACTAAAAACCGCAGTTGCTTGGCTGCAGGCGGGCGAGCGCATCGCCATTGCTACGGTCGTGCAAACCTGGGGATCTTCGCCCCGGCCGGTAGGTTCTTGGTTAGTGATGCGTGCCGATGGGCAAGTTGCCGGATCGGTATCAGGCGGCTGCATTGAAGATGATTTAATGCGGCGCGTGCAAACTGAAATACTGACTCGGAGTACTCCTGAACTCGTCATCTATGGGGTCAGTCAAGCAGAGGCAGCTCGCTTTGGGCTACCTTGTGGTGGCACCCTTCGTTTATTGGTTGAGCCGCGTCCGCAATTATCTATTCTAGAAAATTTATTAAAATTAATTTCTAATCAACAAATAGTCCGACGCATTGTAAATGTGCAAACGGGTGAATCTATTTTAGAAACCGGTGCGCGTAATGATCTATTTACCTTTGCCGCAGACCATATGCAAACTTCATATGGCCCGCGCTGGCGCATGATTCTAATCGGCGCAGCACAGCTATCACTCTATTTAGCCGACTTTGCAATTGCGAGTGATTTCGAAGTAATCATGATTGATCCACGTGAAGAATATGCAGCTGGATTAGAAGCAAGCCTTGGCAAAGATAATCTGCAATTTATTCAAGATATGCCTGACGATGCATTATTAACGCTTGCCGTTGATCCCCATACTGCTGTGGTGGCGCTTACTCATGATCCAAAGCTCGATGATATGGCCCTCATTGAAGCACTCAAGTCGCCAGCATTTTATGTAGGCGCTTTAGGTAGTCATACTAATAATCAAAAACGCAAGGCGCGTTTGCGTGAATTCGATTTAACCCAAGCACAGGTAGACCGCCTATTTGGCCCGGTTGGGCTTGCCATTGGCGCATTAACCCCACCAGAAATAGCCATTGCAATCATGGCGGAAATTATTGCAGTACAACGCGGAGTAGCTGTGCCTCTAAAGCGCCTTTAAGCGCCCTTCTTTTAAGCGCGGATCTACATAGTGACCTTTGCGCGCGCGATTGCCCGCAAACGACTTCAAGGTTTTACTATCTAAACTCCGCTCAGTCGGTTTACCGCCGCGACCAATGCCCGAATAGTTTGCCCCGCCAACGCCAACTGCAATTGCTGCGCTTAAGTTCTCGCCATCATCCAGACCCATGAGAATCACGCCTTTACCGCCAGCAGGCAAGCGCTTTAATTCATCTAAAGGGAAGACTAATAAACGTGCACTTGCTGATAAGCAAGCTACTTGACGCATGCCCTCAGACACTTTCACTGCAGATAAAGGCGCGTCACCACCCGGATGCTTGGTATCGACTCCAATAAAGGCTTTACCGGCTTTATTGCGGGTACTCATATCGGCTACATTGGCTAAAAACCCATTACCAGCGCGGGTGGCTATTAAAACTAAATCGTCAGCCTGTCCAGCGTAATAAGCCACCATCTGCGAGCCTGGAGCTAAATTAACAAAGCTTGTTAACGGTGCACCGTCGCCACGGGCGCCGGGTAACTCGCTAACCGGAATGGTATACACCCGCCCATCGCTACCAAAACCTTGGATCACATCTAAGGTGCTGCATTCATATGTAGCATACAAAGCATCGCCAGCCTTAAATGAAAATTGCTGATCGTCATGCTCTTGTCCTTGGCGCACTCGCACCCAGCCTTTTTGCGAGACGATGACGGTAACTGGCTCATCGAGTACTTTGGTTTCAGCTACTGCGCGCTTATCTTCTTGAATTAAGGTCCGCCGCGCATCGCCAAACTCTTTGGTATCGGCTTCAATTTCTTTAATAATGCATTTACGCAAGGTAGCATCACTTTGTAATAAGCCTTGCAAATCATCACGTTCAGTTTTTAATTCTTTCAATTCTTGTTCAATCTTGATACCCTCAAGACGCGCTAATTGACGCAAACGAATGTCAAGAATATCTTCCGCTTGACGATCGCTTAATTTAAAGGCTTTTATTAAATCAGCTTTGGGCTCATCGCTTTTACGAATAATTTTAATCACTTGATCAATATTCAGAAGAACAGTGCGACGTCCTTCTAAAATATGCATCCGATCTTTTACTTTGCCAAGCCGGTGAGCAGTACGACGAGTAACGGTTTGCACCCGAAACTCTAGCCATTCTTGTAAAATATCGCGCAAGCCCTTTTGGCGAGGACGTCCATCGTTACCAATCATTACCAAATTAATCGGCGCATTCGACTCTAAAGAGGTGTGCGACAGTAATAAATTAGCGAATTCATGCACGTCAATATTTTTACTTTTTGGTTCAAAGACCAAACGCACTGCGGCATCTTTACTCGATTCATCACGCACACCGTCTAACATACTCAATATGGTTTGGCGCGAATTGATTTGATCTGTACTTAAAGCTTTTTTACCAATCTTCACTTTCGGATTAGTAAGCTCTTCAATTTCCTGCAAGACCCGTTGGCTTGACGTGGCGGGGGGCAACTCGTTCACCACAATTTGCCATTGACCGCGGGCCAATTCTTCTATAGACCAGCGAGCACGCACTTTTAAACTGCCCCGCCCACTTTCATAAATTTGCGCAATTTCAGCCGCCGGTGAAATAATTTGGCCGCCACCAGGAAAATCGGGGCCCGGCAGGTAAGTCAATAAATTAGCGGTGGTTAATTTAGGTGACTTCATTAGAGCAATTGCAGCACTTGCCACTTCGCGTAAATTATGTGCAGGAATTTCCGTTGCCATGCCCACAGCAATTCCCGATGCGCCGTTAAGCAACACAAAAGGTAGACGTGCTGGCAGCATTTTTGGCTCTTCAAACGAGCCATCGTAGTTCAGCGCAAAATCGACCGTCCCTTCATCAATTTCACTCAATAAGAGATTCGCAATTTTAGTCAGGCGAGCTTCGGTATAACGCATCGCTGCTGCACCATCTCCATCACGTGAGCCAAAATTACCTTGTCCATCAATTAGGGGATAACGCAAAGAAAAACTTTGTGCTAAACGCACTAGCGCATCGTAAGCCGACTGATCGCCATGCGGATGAAACTTACCTAAGACATCACCTACAACACGTGCGCTTTTTACCGGTTTTGCATCTGCCCGTAAGCCCATTTCGCTCATTGAAAATAAAATTCGCCGTTGCACGGGCTTCTGGCCATCGGCTACTTCAGGCAAAGCTCTGCCTTTGACAACACTAATGGCGTAATCTAAATAAGCCTGTTCAGCGTATACCGCCAGCGTTAAATGATCTTCACCTTCGTCGCCTAATTTACTCCCGCCCCCACTAGCTTTGGTTCGTAGTCCTTGAGGGCTAGTCAAGACCTCAATCTCATCAAATAAATCGGCCTGCCTTTTTTTGCTCGGTGCTTTCTTCTGAGGTTTTTTACTTGCCATTAAATATCTGCCTCGACTTCATTACCGCGTTCCTCTAACCAATCCCGACGCGCACCTGATTCTGCTTTACCCATCAACATATCCATCGTCTTAAACGTATCTAATTCACTCAGCTCACCCAACAGCACCGGTAATAAACGGCGAGTATCTGGGTTTAAGGTGGTATCCCATAATTGCTCAGCACTCATTTCTCCTAAACCCTTAAAACGGGATATTTGCCAAGCTGCTTCACGTACGCCATCTTTACGTAACTTATCCTCAATGGCAATTAGCTCACTGCCATCTAGTGCATACATTTTTTGTGCTGGCTTTTTACCTCGTGCCGGTGCATCAACCCGAAATAAAGGGGGACGGGCAATATAAATATGGCCTAAGTCAATTAAACGGGGAAAGTGTTTATAAAATAAAGTAAGTAATAGCACTTGAATGTGCGCACCGTCTACATCGGCATCCGACAAGATACAAATCTTGCCATAGCGTAAGTTTGATAAATCGGGTTCATCATTCGCGCCATGCGGGTCGACCCCTATTGCTACGGCAATATCATGAATTTCATTGTTAGCAAATAATCGATCACGCTCAGCTTCCCAAGTGTTAAGTACTTTGCCGCGTAAAGGTAAGATGGCTTGATATTCTTTATTACGACCCATTTTGGCCGAGCCGCCAGCAGAGTCGCCCTCAACTAAAAAGATTTCATTGAGGGCTGTATCTTCACTTTCACAATCGGTTAACTTGCCGGGCAAAATTGCCACGCCCGAGGACTTTTTCTTTTCAACTTTCTGACCAGCACGAGTCCGCGCTTGAGCTTGCTTAATAACCAGTTCTGCCAAGGTGCGACCATAATCAACGTGCTGGTTTAGCCATAACTCCAAGGCCGATTTAGCATAAACGGAAACTAAACGAACTGCATCACGCGAATTTAAGCGCTCTTTAATTTGTCCTTGAAACTGGGGGTCTAATACTTTGGCTGACAAAATAAAAGAGGCTCGAGCAAAGACGTCTTCGGGCATGAGCTTCACGCCCTTCGGCTGCAAAGAATGCATTTCAATAAAGCCTTTTACTGCATTAAAGAGACCTTCGCGCAAACCACTTTCATGCGTACCACCAGCTGGTGTAGGAATTAAATTAACATAACTTTCTCGAATAGGTGGGCCATCTTCAGTCCACGCCACAATCCAAGCGGCGCCTTCACCCTCGGCAAAATTATCGTCAGCTCCTTCCCCCGTAGAGTATTGCTCACCTTCAAATGGCGGAATCACTTCAGCGCTATGGCCACCCTGCGCCATCGCTTCATTTAAATATCCACGTAAGCCTTGGGTATATTGCCAAGTTTGGCTTTCGCCCGATTTTTCTTGAATTAAGGTGACTTTGACACCGGGTAAAAGTACTGCTTTTGAACGCAGTAAGCGAGTCAAATCGACCATTGGAATAAGGCCGCTATCAAAATATTTGGCATCAGGCCAAACGCGTACACAAGTACCATGATTTTTATCGGCTTTACTGCTCGCTTTGGTTTTCAGTTTTTCAATGACATTGCCATTGGCAAAAGCTAGGCTAGAAACTTGCTGGTCGCGCCACACCGTAACTTCAAGGCGCTTAGACAAAGCGTTGGTGACTGAAACACCAACCCCATGCAATCCTCCTGAAAAGGCATAAGCGCCGCCCGAACCTTTTTCAAACTTACCACCTGCATGCAATTGGGTAAACACAATTTCGACAACAGGTAATTTTTCGGTTGGATGAATCCCAATTGGAATACCCCGCCCATCATCTTCAATGCTCACGCTGCTATCGGTATGCAAAGTCACCATAATTTGCTTCCCAAAGCCCCCTAAGGCCTCATCAGCAGCGTTATCAAGCACCTCTTGAATGACGTGAAGCGGGTTATCAGTGCGGGTATACATACCCGGGCGTTGCCGCACAGGCTCAAGACCCTTGAGGACCTGAATTGAAGATTCGCTGTATTGAGCGGGTTTACGTGTAGCCATGCGCAGAAATTGTAGTCATATCTGGGTAGGAAGTCGTAAATTTGCTTTCTGCGCACTAAAACCCTGATAAGCCCCAGGGATCTAAACCAGTACCACAGGGGTTTTGGGTCGAATTTGCGATCCGTGACAAAATTGGGTCATGAGCACATTGAGTAATTTATGTAGGCAAGCTCCTATGGGGGTAATCTAGGGCATGGTTAATCCTTCCCAAGCTAACTATCAACCACCAAAAAATCACCTCCCTCTAAAACAGGTATTGATTTTTGGCGGCCTCTTAGTCACTCTCTCAATGGGTATTCGCCATGGCTTTGGTTTATTTAATTTACCGATTACCAGCGCGAATGGCTGGGATCGTGAAACCTTTGCCCTCACTATTGCTTTGCAAAATTTAGCTTGGGGTGCTATTCAACCGATTACAGGGGCTATTGCCGATCGGTTTGGCGCCTTCAAAATCATGGTTGGAGGGGCACTACTGTATGCGCTTGGTTTGGTGGGAATGGCTCTATCAACCGAAGTGCTGAACTTTACGCTGGCTGGAGGTTTGCTGATTGGTCTGGCGCAAACCGCTACGACTTATAGCATTGTGTTTGGCGTACTCGGACGCAATGTCTCTGCTGAGAAACGCGTTTGGGCTATGGGAATTGCCGCAGCGGCAGGATCGTTCGGACAGTTTTTAATGATTCCAATTGAACAGGGCTTAATTAGTGGCTTTGGCGCCCAAGATGCCTTGCTCATTTTGGCCCTCATGGCCACTTTAATGTTGCCGGCAGCCTTCATGCTGCGAGAGAAAAATTTTAGTCACAACCAGAAGTTAGGTGAGCAAACATTAAAGCAAGCATTGCATGAAGCCTTTGGCAACCCTAGCTTTCGCCTACTGACCCTAGGTTATTTTGTTTGTGGTTTTCAAGTGGTATTTATTGCGGTGCACTTGGCGCCTTATCTTAAAGACATGTCTACACTTTATCCTGCCGTGGGCAGCCCAATGGTTGCAACTACCGCGCTTGCGCTCATTGGTCTATTTAATGTGGTCGGCACTTACTATTCCGGTGTAATTGCGCAAACCATTCCCAAGAAATTTTTACTTAGCGGCATCTACCTCACTCGCTCCGTGGTAATTGCGGCTTTTATTCTACTGCCCATTACCCCCATGACGACCTACATTTTTGCTGCTTTTATGGGGGTCTTATGGCTCTCTACCGTACCCTTGACGAATGGCATCGTGGCGCAAATATTTGGTGTCAAATATTTAACTACCCTGTCTGGCTTAGTCTTTTTCTCGCATCAATTAGGGAGTTTTTGTGGCGCATTTTTCGGGGGGTATTTATTTGATAAAACTGGTTCCTATCAAATTGTTTGGTTCATAGCAATTGTCTTAGGAATCTTTGCTGGCCTCGTTAACCTGCCCATTCGTGAACAAGCCATTGCGCGTTCAGCCTTGGCATAAGTACAATGCAAAGATGAAACGCACCCTTTTTATTGCGGATAAAAGCCGCAAACTATGGCTTACCCTCTTGGCTTATGCCTTCATTACAATCGCACTTGGTCTTAGTTTTGCTGCGTATTACGCGCCCACAGTCATGGTCAATATGACCAATCAGGTCTGGGCATTTTGTGGTTGGTAATCGTTGTGCACGATTACCAAAAAAGTAAAGAGCTTGCAACGGTAATTCTGCCCGCCGTAGCACAATGGATAGTGCAACCGCCTCCTAAGCGGTAGATCCAGGTTCGACTCCTGGCGATGGGACCACCCTAAGTTATCCACAGCTTTTGTGGATAACTTTATAAAAGCGCATGTAAGTCCTCAATTTGTAAAGATTGATCTTGTTTGCTAAAAAATTAAGCACAGGTATTTTCTAAGTAGAAATTGAGCACCAAAATTGTGAATTGCTGATTAGAAAAAATATATTTTTACTAGCCCTTGCAGAATCGTTTACATTGTGATCTAGACTGTACTGAAATAGTCGATAAATACATAATTGGAGAAACTTCATGTTGCTACAACTTCGCTACGGCTTGCTTATTGCTGCACTCGTCTGCAGTGCTTTTACGCCGCTTGCGTTTGCGCAAAGTACCTTTCCCAATAAAGCCATTCGCTTAGTGGTGCCGTTTCCTGCTGGCGGAGCGACTGATAATATTGCCCGACCCCTGCAACTCGAACTACTTGTTAGTGACAAATGGAATGTGATTATTGATAACAAGCCAGGAGCAGGTGGCAATATTGGTGCCGATGCGGTAGCCAAAGCACTGCCCGATGGTTATACCTGGCTCATGGCTTCGGTAGGTACGCATGGTATTAATCTTCCCTTATATACGCAAGGCGGCGGCAAACTACCCTTTGACCCCATTAAAGACTTCACGCCAATCAGCTTGGTAGCCGAACTACCCAATGTACTCATCCTTAATCTTGATTTTGCTAAACGCCACAATATTAATAGCGTGAATGATTTAATCGCCTATGCGCGTGCCAATCCAGGCAAAGTGAACATGGCCTCAAGTGGTAATGGCACATCGATTCATATGGCTGGGGAATTATTTAAGTCGATGACCAAAACATATATGGTGCATTTACCTTACCGCGGCAGCCCACCCGCAATAACTGATTTAATGGCGGGTAATGTCGACATAATGTTTGATAACCTGCCCTCGGCAATTAGTTATATTAAAGCGGGTCGACTCAAAGCTTTGGCAGTAACTAGTGCAAAACGCTCGCCCGCCTTCCCCGATTTACCCACCATTGCAGAAGCCGCAAAATTACCGGGTTATGAAGCGACCTCTTGGTTTGGTATTGTTGGGCCAGCCAATTTGCCCCCAGAAATTTTGAAGCAAACTAGCACCACTTTGATGAAAGCTATTAACAGTCCAGCAGTGCGTGAAAAATATTTAGCCATGGGTGCAGAGCCAGTAGGCAATACGCCCGCACAATTTGCTACCTTCATTAAGAATGAAATTGCTAAGTGGACGAAGGTTGTAAAAGATTCAGGCGCTAAAGTTGACTAAGTAAGCTGTCAGTTGTTAACTTAATTTTGATAATAATTTACTTGGGCTAATTATTTCAGGATCAAGAATTAATTCAATGATTGCGCCTGTTTTACTTTTTAAGGCGGCCGTAAAGGCGGCGGCAAACTCAGCGGTTTTGCTTACCCGATATCCCGGCATTCCAAAGCTTTCAGCTAGCTTAATAAAGTTAGGATTTGTTAAGCCAGTGCCTAGAACACGGTTCTTAAATTCGCGCTCTTGGTGCATACGAATGGTGCCCAAAATGCCGTTATTCACAATAATCACAATCGGATATGCAGCGTAGCGCATCGCAGTAGCCAACTCTTGACAGGTCATCATAAAATCGCCATCGCCACAAAATGCAATGGCAACCCGCTGCGGATCCAAAATTTTGGCCGTAATAGCAGCAGGCAAACCATAACCCATTGAGCCATTGGCTGGCGCAAGTTGCGTGCGAAATGGGCCGTACGGATAAAATCGATGCAACCAAGTAGCAAAGTTACCAGCGCCATTACATAACACTGCATTACGCGGAATAAGTTGGGCAAAAGAAGCCACAATTTCAGCTAACTGCAAGTCTCCTTGCACGGTTACGGGGGCAGAAAATCTCACATATTCAGCATGGGCAGCTACCATTTGAGTTTGATCGTAATCCCGCGGCATCCGCACTGCATCTAGGGCTGCACAAAAAGCAGCAGGGCTTGCATTGACAGCAAATTCAGGGCGATACACGCGACCCAACTCTTCTGCTCCAGCCAAGACGTGAATTAAGGTAGCCTGTGGGGTAGGAGGCGAAATAATTTGATAGCCAGCGGTAGTCATTTCACTTAAACGCTCGCCAATGACCAGTAACACATCGGCGGCTTTGACGCGCTTAACTAATTCTGGGTTGGCACCAATACCAAGGTCACCAGCAAAACAGGGTCGTAAATTATCAATGTGATCTTGCGAGCGAAAACTAGTGGCAACGGGTACTCCCTCGCGTTCGGCCCAAGCAGCAATATCATTGCACGCCGAGGCATCCCAGCCGCCGCCACCAATTAAGACTAGAGGGTGCTTAGCCTTGCTAAAGGCTTGCATGGCTTGCTGAAAATCGGTTTGATTTAAACCTGGCTGCACAATGTGCGCTGGTTTTACGGGGGATTCTTGCCCAATAGCAAATAGCATATCCTCTGGTAAAGCTAGCACTACAGGTCCTTTGCGACCCGCCTGGGCAACATGAAAAGCATGTGAAACAAACTCTTCAATCCGGTCTACCCGATCAATGCTGCCCACCCATTTAGCGCACTCTGAATAAAGCCGGCGGTAATCCATTTCTTGAAACGCTTCGCGTTCCACCATATTTGTACCCACTTGACCAATTAGCAAAACCATCGGGGTGGAATCTTGATACGCCGTATGTACCCCAACCATGGCATTACTCGCGCCTGGGCCACGGGTAACCATCACTACGCCAGGTTTACCGGTTAGCTTAGCGTAGGCTTCAGCCATATAAGCAGCGCCACCTTCATGCCTACAGGTAATAAATCGAAACCGTGCGTCATGATCAACTAAACCATCGAGCAGGGGTAAAAAGCTTTCACCCGGAACGCCAAAAGCCATCTCAACCCCTTGGCGAATGAGTGCGTTGGCTAAAATTTGGCCGCCATGGGGTAAGCCAACTTGAGGTAAGTCAGTTTGATTGTTACTGGGGGAAGATAAATTCATTAAAACACCTACTCCTTCGTTTTTTCTCTTACACTCTCACGACATGGATTCGCTAAACACCAGCACGCAAGCCGCTTTGGAAGAAATGCTCCAAAATACTGCGCGTACCCCACCGGTCGACTTTTTGCCCGTCTACTTTAACCATAGTTTAATTGGTTGCATCAACCCCGAGTTTATTCCCTACCTTCAAGAAACCTTAAATAAGGAACCTATTGCCCTTATTCAACTTGACCAGCAACGACTGTCCATTGCCCAAGGGCGCCCCATAGAGGTCAGTCAAAGCTTGCAAACTTTAACTGAACGCCTCCGCTTAGGCGGTCTAATTCCAGGTTGGCGCAATGAAGAATTTGCTTGGCTTGATGCCGAGGGGCACGAGCACTTTCGCCTCGAACGGGCTGCCTTTAAAACCTTTGGCTTTCGTAGTTTGGCGGCGCATATTAATGGCTACACCAAAAGTGGCCTTATCTGGCTGGGTCGACGTAGTGAAAGCAAAAGTATCGACCCAGGCCGGCTTGATAACCTGAGTGCTGGCGGAATTAGCGCCGATGAAACTCCATGGGTGTGCGCTAAACGTGAATTATGGGAAGAAGCTGGGGTACCTATTCAGTTGGCGCAAGCCATTCAACCCGCAGGGCGAATCCCCCTGCGGCGGGTTAGCCCGCCTTTTGGCTTTCATGATGAATTACTCTATGTATACGATTTAGAATTACCCGATCATTTTGTGCCTACCAACCACGATGGTGAGGTTAGCGGCTTTATAGCCGTTAGTTATGCCGAGGCGGCAGCCCGTATTTTGGCCGATGAGTTTACAGGAGATGCCTCTTTGGTCACGGCCGATTTTATTTTGCGCCACAGTAAACTAAAATAAATTAGCAGGTTTCACTTAGCGGCCATTTTTCGTGGTTAAATAAGACTTAAGGATGAAACAGGGGTGCCCTCCACATGAGTTGGTGGGGCTGAGAAAAACCCTCGAACCCGATCCAGGTAATGCTGGCGTGGGGAGTTCCATCAAACCGACACCCGGTTTCGTCCATCTAAATAATGTAAGGAGATGGGCATGAGCACAAAACACGAGATTCCTAGTCTAAAAAGTCTTGAGCGCGACTTTGGGCAAAAATTTGCCTACCCCGCCTCAACTAAAACCTATCTCACTGGCTCGCGCGCGGATATTAAAGCGCCCTTGCGCATGATTGAACAAGTGCCAACCCAAGTTGGAGATGTTGCAGTACCCAACCCCCCAGTTCCCGTCTATGACACCTCAGGCCCCTACAGCGATCCCGATATTGTAATTAACCTAGAACAAGGCTTACCACTACTCCGTACGAACTGGATAAGCGAGCGCAATGACACGATTCAATTGGCTGGTCCAAGCTCTGAATATGGTGTCGCCCGCTCCAATGATGCAGACACCAAACATTTACGCTTTGCCCATATTGGCGCACCACGCGTTGCCAAATCTGGCCACAACGTCAGCCAAATGCACTATGCCCGCCAAGGCATCATCACCCCAGAAATGGAATACATTGCTTTGCGCGAATCGATGGGGCTAGAGCAGTTACGCCAAGACCCCCGTTATAAACAATTGCTGAAACAGCATCCTGGCAAAAGTTATGGCGCTAATTTGCCAGAAAATATGACCGCAGAGTTTGTGCGCCAAGAAGTTGCCGCTGGGCGCGCCATTATTCCTGCCAATATTAATCACCCCGAGCTTGAGCCGATGATTATTGGGCGTAACTTCCGCGTAAAAATTAATGGCAACTTAGGTAACTCGGCCGTTACCTCTTCAATTAATGAAGAAGTGGAAAAAATGGTTTGGTCGATTCGCTGGGGTGCCGATACCATCATGGATTTATCCACCGGTAAACATATTCATGAAACCCGCGAGTGGATCATTCGCAATTCGCCAGTACCAATTGGTACAGTACCCATCTATCAAGCGCTCGATAAAACCGGTGGTGTGGCCGAAGATCTCACCTGGGAAATGTTCCGCGATACCTTGGTTGAACAAGCTGAACAAGGCGTTGATTACTTCACTATTCATGCAGGCGTTTTATTGCGCTATGTGCCCATGACTGCCGATCGCATTACTGGCATTGTGTCGCGTGGTGGCTCCATTATGGCGAAGTGGTGCCTAGCGCATCACAAAGAAAATTTTCTGTACACCAAGTTTGATGAAATTTGCGAAATCATGAAGGCCTACGATGTCTCGTTTAGTTTAGGTGATGGCTTGCGGCCTGGTTGCATTGCCGACTCAAACGATGCGGCTCAGTTTGGTGAATTGCATACGCTTGGTGAGCTCACTGCTAAAGCATGGCAGCACGATGTACAAGTAATGATTGAAGGCCCAGGCCATGTGCCAATGCAACGCATTGAAGAAAACATGACTGAAGAACTCAAGCATTGTTTAGAGGCGCCCTTCTATACCTTAGGACCACTCATTACTGATATTGCACCTGGTTATGATCACATTACCAGCGGCATTGGGGCGGCGCAAATTGGTTGGTACGGTACCGCTATGCTGTGCTACGTAACCCCTAAAGAACATCTCGGTTTGCCCGATAAAGAAGATGTGCGTGAAGGTATTATTACTTACAAAATTGCTGCACATGGCGCCGATTTAGCTAAAGGTTTACCAGGTGCACAAGTACGCGATAACGCTTTATCGAAGGCGCGCTTCGAGTTTCGCTGGGAAGATCAATTTAATTTAGGGCTCGATCCCGAACGTGCGCGTGAATATCACGATGCTACTTTGCCGGCCGAAGGCGCAAAAATCGCTCATTTCTGCTCGATGTGTGGGCCTAAATTTTGCTCGATGAAGATTACTCAAGAAGTACGCGACTACGCCGCCACTTTAGATGCTGATGGTAATCCTAAAGTCATTCCCATTGCTCAGGATATAAAACAAGGCATGGAAGAGAAATCAATTGAGTTTCGTCAGCGTGGCAGCGAAATTTATCAGTAACTCAACCGATATCTGCGCGCGATGAATTTAGCACATCAACACTATGCTGTTTTGGGCGCTGGTCTTCTTGGGCGGCTGCTGGCGGTCACGCTGGCGCAACGCGGTGCCAAAGTCGAGATCTTTGATCAAGGCGGCCCAGCGGCTGAGCATTCTGCGGCACATGTTGCCGCTTCCATGTTGGCGCCCTTGGCCGAATCGGCAATTACCGCAGCGAATGTGGTCAATATGGGTATGTATAGCCTAGCACGTTGGCCTAGTATTTTGGCGCAATTAGCTAAGCCCGTTTTTTTTCAACAAGCTGGCACACTCATTCTGTGGCATCGTCAAGATGTAGCCGAAGCAAAACGCTTTGCCGCTAAGCTAAATTACAATTGTGAACAGAATTCAACACTGAGTACGCCACAAACACTTGGACTAGAAGATATTTATGCTTTAGAACCTAGCCTAGGTAATCGCTTCCAAGACGGTTTATTTTTACCCCATGAAGGTCAGCTCGATAATCGCCAATTATTAGCTTCCTTAGCTGAAGAATTACATCGCTTAAAGGTCAATTGTCATTGGTATCAAAGTATCGAGCCTCACGAATTACAGCAAAATCTTTACACAGGCATGATTGATTGTCGGGGCTTAGGAGCAAAGGCAGCGTGGGCCAAATCTAGCAATGAAACCAATCCATTACGCGGCGTACGGGGTGAGGTAGTCCGTTTGCATGCGCCTGAAGTTAAGCTCACTCGACCCATTCGCTTCATTCATCCGCGCTATCCCATTTATATTGCTCCCAAAGAAAATGATATTTACGTTATTGGTGCAACTGAAATTGAATCGGAAGATTTATCACCAGCAAGTTTGCGCTCAACCATGGAGTTACTGAGTGCCGCGTATACCGTACACAGTGGCTTTGCAGAATCCCGCATTCTTGAAACCCTCACCCAATGTCGCCCAACCTTAAAAAATAATTTGCCTGCCATTCGAATGACTGAAACTGGCGTTATGGCAATTAATGGTTTATATCGCCATGGCTTCATGATTGCACCTGCTATTGTCGATTGCGCTATCGAGTTGCTTGAAAACCGCGACTCACAGCAGATCGATCGGGTTCATAGCCCCTTAGCCGCGCAATTGCAGCTAGCCGTATTACCCGAGCGAGCTTTATGCGCATCGTAGTCAACCATATTCCCCGCGAAATTCCTGCACAAAGTAAAGTCAGCGATCTTTTGCAATTTATTGCTGCACAGCCGCCGTATGCAGTAGCCGTTAATTTGCTCTTTATTCCCAAGACCAAACATTCTGAGCACGTTTTAAATGAAAATGATCAGGTCGAAGTCATTGCGCCAGTAACGGGTGGTTAATCATTAATACTGCTATTTCAATGCTGCCATGACCGCACTCCTGCCCCTCCATTCAGCCGACAGCCTAGTTTTATATGGTGAAGTATTTGCCAGCCGTTTATTACTCGGGACCTCACGATATCCCTCGCCACAAATTTTAGAAAACACCATTCGTATCGCCAACCCCGCCATGATTACGGCGAGCGTGCGTCGCCAAGGCTCGGGACCTGCAGTTGCTGAAAGTGGTTTTTGGCAGCTCCTCAAAAAAATGGCGGTACCTGTTCTTCCTAATACAGCCGGCTGCCATAGTCCACAAGAAGTCATTACCACCGCGCAAATGGCGCGTGAGGTATTTGAAACGCCTTGGTTAAAGTTAGAGCTCATTGGCGATGATTACACCTTGCAACCTGATACCCTGCAACTTGTACAAACTGCTAAGCATTTAATTAAGGATGGCTTTAAAGTGCTGCCCTATTGCACTGAAGATCTCATTCTCTGTCAGCGCTTAGTTGATGTGGGTTGTCAAGCTGTGATGCCTTGGGCTGCCCCCATTGGTACAGGTCAAGGCCCGCTGAACCCCTATGCCATGAAATTATTACGTGAGCGTTTGCAAGTTCCCCTCATCGTTGATGCGGGCTTAGGCTTACCATCCCACGCTTGTGCGGTCATGGAATGGGGTTATGATGCCGTACTACTAAATACTGCAGTAGCTTTAGCAACCGACCCTATCAACATGGCGCAGGCGTTTGCCCAAGCAGTTAGCGCTGGGCGAATGGCTTTCTTGGCGGGCGCGATGACCGCCCAAGATTCTGCACAAGCCAGTACCCCCCTTATTGGTACGCCGTTTTGGCATCAAGCTTAAAGCCCAGCGTTTATTTTATGGGTGCAAGCTAATGAGTTTAATTCGTGATTTAGCCGATCAAATTATTGCAGCCCATCAAAATGATGATCTATGCCTGCCCATTCCTCAAGCTACATTGGCAAACCCCCCTCCCACAATTCATCATGAACATACCCTAGATCATGTCGAGTTAGCAGGGGCCATTGCTGCAGTAGCCATGGGCTTTACTGAAGCTGACGCCAATATTGTTGGCAAAGCATGGTCAAGAATGACACATCTAGATGGCGGCTTTCATCCTCAAGCTTGGCCCAACCGACCAGAGCATTTCGATTTATTGCCTTGGTCTCGCGCGATGAATCCACAAGCGTTTCCAGAGTGTCCAAAGCGTTTGGGTCTATATGCAGTAATGCCCGATGCAAAATGGGTAGCACGCATGGTTGAGGCTGAAGCACCGACCATTCAACTGCGTTTTAAATCAACCGATCGCGCCGCAATTCACCGAGAAATTAAACAAGCTATTGCCGCTGTAAAAGATAGCAAATCGCTATTATTTATTAATGATTACTGGGAAGAGGCGATCGAGCAAAATGCTTATGGCGTTCATTTGGGCCAAGAAGATATTGCCAGCGCAAATTTAGAAGCGATTCGTCAAGCAGGATTACGCTTAGGGCTTAGTAGCCATGGTTATGCTGAAATGATTGCTGTTGATCGCTTATGTCCCAGCTATATTGCCATGGGCGCAATTTTTCCGACCAATTTAAAAGTGATGCCAACTGCCCCCCAAGGTTTAGGTCGCTTATATCAATACGCCAAACTGATGAGCGAGTATCCCCTCGTTGCTATCGGCGGCATTGATGCTGATAGCATTCATGCGGTAGCGCAAAGTGGGGTTGGTTCGGTTGCTGTAGTGAGGGCAATTACTCAGGCTAGCGACCCCAGCGCTGCAGTAAAAAAATTGCAAGAATTAATGAAAACATAAGCACCTTAACTTGCCAGTTTTACTGGGGATAAAAAGCATGCATATGCCATAAGGGACCCGCACCAGAACCAAGGTTAAGATACTGCCCTGCGCTAATGCCTGCCGCAACGTATTCAATTGCTTTAGCTACTGCAGTCTCAAGCGATAAACCTAAGGCTAAGTAAGTAGCAATTGCCGCAGCAAGCGAACACCCCGAGCCATGGGTATTCAAGGTATCAATTCGCTGATGATGAAATTCTTGATGCTCAATACTGCTCGCACTTTGCCATAATAAATAATCAGTTAACTCGCTTGGTGTATTTGTTAAATGGCCGCCCTTAATTAGCACTGCTTGTGGGCCAAGTTGCATTAGCTCTTGCGCAGCCAAGGGAAATTCATTCACTTGTGTAATTGCGCGGCCCAATAAAATCGAAGCTTCTAATAAATTTGGGGTAATTAAGCTTGCCAAAGGAAATAATTCGGCCCGCATAGCAGCAGCGGTTTCATTACCGCCTAAGCTAGCACCCGAGGTGGCTTGCAACACAGGGTCTAGAATAATTTGCTTCACTTGGTGACGGCGTAAGGTTTTAGCCACCACGTGCACAATTTCTGGGGTTGCCAACATCCCAATTTTGACTACATCAACTCCCATATCCGCAATAACGACATCAATCTGCGCCTCAATTACGTCTAAATCAATTGCTTGAATCTGCATCACCCCAAGGGTATTTTGTGCAGTAATCGCCGTTACTGCAGTCATCCCATACCCCCCTAGGGCGGTAATCACCTTCAGATCAGCCTGAATACCTGCACCCCCACTACTATCAGAGCCAGCAATACTGAGGACGAGGGGAATATTAGCGGAGGAAAAGTCAGTCATGGTCTATAGATCATAGTGTTTACAGTTAATGGAATTAATAACTACATAAAATTGGCTGAAAGAAATAAGTTAGTCTTCATCAGCTGCACCTAGGTATTAGCTATCGTGAAGCTTGCCACTCTGGAGAGCTTGACAAAATAACTCATAATCTTGCAA
The DNA here is from genome assembly GCF_021395205.1 of Polynucleobacter sp. IMCC 30228. GTDB lineage: Bacteria > Pseudomonadota > Gammaproteobacteria > Burkholderiales > Burkholderiaceae > Polynucleobacter. Next base: position 375,107 of record NZ_JAJVCS010000003.1, read on the forward strand.
ATTTCGTTTTGCGTACGTAATTGCAAACTGATATAAAGCATCATCAATTGCATGCGACTTTCCCAGATATCCCGCAATTTTTGCGGCATCACCAGAACGCGCATGACCTAACGCTAAGGCCCAGCCAAACATTTTGGCATAGTCTTCAAACGCCTCTAGGTCGCAACCGCCCTCGCCAAAAGTAAGGCCCCCCTTCATATCACGCAGTTGTCGTACATAATAGAATTTAGAAGCAGACGCCACATAGCCTAGAAAAATATCAGGTGCACCCTGAAGTAATCTTTGCCCAACAACTACACGGTGTGCTTGGTTTTTATAAATAGATGAGCCAATGTAAGGCGATAAGACGGATTCCTGAGCCTGTTTATATTGTAAAAATAAAGGGTCATCTAAGCTAGCGCCTTCAAAATACAGTACCCCACAAATGGTTCCCACACTACCAATGCCAACTACTTTTCGAACATAATCTTTTAATGAATAGCGATTAAATAAAAGTTCCTTATCGGGCAACAATGTTTTTTGATACTTAATTAATGCAACCTCTAATACCTCACGCATCGGCAGACCTTCCAGAGTAACATCCGCACGCTGAATTAAGGGTGGGTTCTCAACAAATTTTCTATCGCTACCAATTAAATCGGTAAATTTCTCTAAAACACCTAAATTGCATTGCCCCTTTGTTTTTTTGATGAATTGATCAAAAAGTTTTAAATGAGACTTACTAAAGTTATCCCGTACAACCCGTTCACCGAGAAATTCATAGGCTAAATTAACATAGCTTAATGAGGCATATTCTGTTAACTTTTCTCTATAACTACTGATAATTTTACGAACTACTAATTCACTATCAGACTCGCTCCCGCCAAGTTCTTCGCAAGCAATAACTGCACTAGCAACTAATCTTTTTATGTCCCACTCCCAGCTACCAGGCAAGGTTTCATCAAAATCATTAATACCAAAAACTAATTTATGTTCAGTGGTAGCAAAAAATCCAAAATTTGAAACATGCATATCGCCACAAAGTTGCACATTGATATTAGTGCTTGGTTGACAAGCTAAATCTTGCGCCATAATTGCAGCGCCACCTCTATAAAAAGAAAATGGCGACTCCTTCATTCGCTGATAGCGAATCGGTATAGCAGGATGAAGACGGTTTTTTTCTTGTTTCTTCAGGATTTCGATAAGCCCTATTCTTTTTTTGGGCAATATAAAATTACCCTGCTCTGCTAAGCTCACTTTATTACGCAACGATTTTCCAAGGGCAAAACGATCAGCAATCGAAAGTTTTGCTCCGTTATTAGCGCTTGGCGTATCTAAAGTTGCTTTTTTAAGTGGTGGAGAAGCGCTTTTTTTAGGCATAGTTAAGAATATAGCCTATCCTATTTAAATTGTTTTGAAGGCTTAATTGCAGCCTACAGCATGGCCACCAAGGCAACTTCTGCTAGAATATCGGCTATTCCTCGATAGCTCAGCGGTAGAGCAGCAGACTGTTAACGCTATCGCAGTTCAAACTCACTTTAGACAATACACAAAATTGTAATGATCACAAGATGATTAAGGTGATTCTTCAGGTAGTACTTTAATTACACGATGACTGCACGAACACAATATTGGTCGGTGGAATTATTAAAAAAGTTGTAAAAAACAACTTTTTTATGCTTGCTTTTTTACATAAGATTTATCGTGGGCCCGTACACAAGGACTCGAACTTGGGTCTAGGAAATTTGCTTACACGAAGTCTCGTCTTTGTTCCTTAAACGATCAAGGCAGGAGGGATTAATTTTAATTACTTAATGCTGAAGGCTTATAGAAATAAATTGACCCTGTATTCCCCATCATATAAATTAATCCTCCATATCCAAGATTGGGTAGAGATCCTAGAGCAGTTGATGGCGTATATGCGCTAGATGGCGGCCTAAGAATAGTCGTACCTGTGCTGGCATTGGCCCACTCTACAGTTTCGGTATAGTTGCCACTATAGAGCGCAGCTTGCAGAACACTTGTCGAAGTAGAAATATTCGGATTAAGGTATTGAGAAATTAATATCCTTTGGTTAGCTGGGCCAACTAAAGAAAAATAATCTGTCGTGCGCCAATCGGGTCGATTCCAAACAGTAGTCATTACGCCTGTTGTTTGA
>NZ_JAJVCS010000004.1 GCF_021395205.1 Polynucleobacter sp. IMCC 30228
TCAGCCAAAAGTGGAGTATGCCCATCAGAGATTGGAAGGGTGCATTAAATCAGTTTAGTATTAAGTATGAGGAGAGAATCCCTCTGTAGTAAACGAACCCCGTTTACACAAAATATGGGACACCCTCAGAGTAGGATTTAGTTGGTCTACTCCGTCGGTGTATATGGCTTATTCCTACTAATAAGCAGGAATTTTTTTACTATTCCTTTAATTTGCTAAGTCTTAAGCTATATTTATTGCGTCGCAATAATTAATTATCAAGTTATGCTGTAACCCTAATCAGGACCGATATTTAATGTCAAAAGCAATTCGTCTAATGCATGGTGAGTTTGGTAGGGTGGCTCTTTTAGAGATGGATGCTCCTCTTATTACTCATGCGCATCATCATTGTCATATTTTATGTAAGGTGGCAGGGCCCGATACCGCCTTTGAAGTAAGAGGAACGAGTTATCCCCTGACGGATGACAATGCTGTGCTTATAAATGCTTGGGAGGAACATTCCTACCTTCACATCCCAAATAATGGACAAAATCCGGTTTTGCTTGCTCTTTATCTGGAGCCAAGATGGTTGGCCTTGTTTAGCAAGAAATTTCTTAGCAGTAGCCATCCTCGATTTTTTACCAATAACCTTACGAAGCTTGGTGCATATCAAAAGCAAGCTTTGGAAAAAATTTCTATGGAGTTATGGTGGGCAGATCAAATTACACATGACTATTTAGAGTCAATGCTGCTTGAGTTGGTGCTGTCTTTTATGGAAAACGTTAACTCATTAACTCCGGGCGATATTCGAAACACCGCCAATACCTTGTCTTTTATGGATCCTCGGATTCGGAAGGCTATTCATCATATGCGACTCTCCCCTCAGGAAGTGGGGGATATCGCAGGAATTGCGCAAAGGGTTGATTTATCGCGCTCTCATTTTTTTGAGTTGTTTAGGAGGTGTACAGGTCTGTCTCCTATCGTATATGCAAACGTACTAAAAATGGAGCATGCATTTGATGCGCTTGCTGAAGGTAGAGAGAGTTTGATGCATATCGGTGATGAGTTAGGTTTTTCTGCTCAAAGTAACTTCACTCGTTTTTTTAAGCAGCACCAGGGGGTCACTCCAAGCCTCTATCGCCAGCAAGTCGAAAAGGCCCCTAAGTTAGACTCCTAGGGTTTTCCTGATACACATAATCGGACTCTAAGGTAAGCAATCGGACTTTAGGGTAAGCATTCTACTGTTTCGGTCATTAAGCTTCTCTCAGCATTAATTATTCTTAATTTAGCTGAAAAGTGTAGATTGAAACCAAGCGCAAAATATTTAGGCATTGCATGTGAACGCGTAGAAGATGCCGCTCTTCTAACGGGGGGAGGTCGTTATCTAGATGATCTTCCATTGCCTATTGGAACCCTATATGCAGCAGTGGTGCGCTCCCCCATTGCGCATGGAAAAATCATTTCAGTAGATATTGACTCTGCATTACAAATTAAGGGTATCAGGGCGATATTAACAATCAAAGATGTCCAAGCATGGTCTAACCCATTGGTGGTTGCTGTGAAAACTCCCATGCGCCAGTGGATTTTAGCTAGCGAGTATGTACGCTATGTAGGAGAACCTATAGCGGTAGTGATTGCTGAATCCAGGGCGCTTGCAGAAGATGGGGTGGAAAGGATTGTGTTAAACATTCAGCCGCTTCCTGCGGTAGTGGATGTAGACGTCGCTCTAACAGATGCCTCGATTATTTTGCATAAGGATATTGGCAGTAATTGTGTTTCTGATCGCTCATTTGAATATGGTGACCCAGATGCTGCATTCCAAAAAGCCGAAAGTATCGTTGAGGTTGATATTCGCTATCCACGTAACTCTTGTACACCCATTGAAACTGGTGGTGTGATTGCGCAATGGCGAGGAGCAGATTCTTCATATGAAGTTACGTCGAATTTTATGGGACCATTTTCATTGCATGTGGTCATGGCTGCTGCCCTAAAGATTCCAGGAACAAAATTGCGTCATCATGTTGCGCCGGATTCGGGTGGAAGTTTTGGTGTTAAGCAATCAGTATTGCCATATATCATTATGAGTTGCTTAGCATCGCGTAAGGCAGGCGCTCCAGTGAAATTTATTGAGGATCGCTTAGAGCATCTTCAGGCCGCTACCTCTGCTACTTCCCGTCACACTCACTTGCGTGCTGCAGTGGATGTAGATGGAAAAATCTTAGCTTTAGATTACGATCAAATTGAAGATTGTGGTGCTTATTTAAGAGCTCCTGAGCCTGCAACTCTATATCGTATGCATGGCTGTGTGACTGGGCCATATCAAATTCAGAACTTAAAAATTCGCAATCGGGTTGTATTAATTAATAAAACTCCAACTGGACTAGTGAGAGGTTTTGGTGGCCCTCAGGTTTATTACGCCCTTGAACGTTTGGTTCACAAAATAGCTAAAACATTAGGTAAAACACATCAGGAAATTGCTGCGCTCAATTATGTTCAAAAGGAGCAGTTTCCTTATCGAGCAGCCGCAGGGGCATTGCTGGATTCTGGAGATTATCAGCAAGCTTTAAAAACACTAGAGAATTCTCCCGAGTTTAGGGATATATTAGATCGAAAAGAGCAAGCTCAAAAAGAAGGTCGGTACTACGGTATTGGCATTGCCTCAATTATTGAACCCTCCGTTTCAAATATGGGTTACATCACTACTGTTCTTACGAAAGAGCAAAGAAAAAAGGCTGGACCTAAAAATGGCGCTATTACTTCAGCAACGGTAAGTGTTGATCCTTCGGGGAATATTAGCGCTAATATCGCATCTGCTCCAGCGGGGCAGGGCCATCAAACTGTTATCAGTCAGCTATTGGCGGATGTTTTTGGTGTCTTACCATCACAAATTCAGGTAAATGTAGATTTTGATACTGCTAAAGATGCATGGTCAATTGCAGCGGGAAATTATTCTAGTCGGTTTGCTGGTGCGGTAGCTGGAACAGTATTTCTAGCGGCTGAAAAGTTAAAGGCTCGGATTGCTGAATATGCAGCACACGTTCTGAAGGCAAAGCCAGAGGAATTAATTTTTGCCAATGGGAATATATCAGTAGCTGGAGATGAGGGTAGGGAAATTCCTCTCTCAAGAATATGTGGAAATTTTCATTGGTCTCCTGGATTGGTTCAAGAGGCGCTTGGTCATGAAACTACTCTTGCCCTACAAGAAACGCAATTTTGGAGCGCCGACGTTTTAGAGGCACCAGATGAGCATGATCGAATTAATACTTCTGTGACATATGGCTTTGCCCTTGATGCTTGCGGAATCGAAATTGATCCCGAGACCTGCTCAGCAAGGGTTGATCAGTACATCACCGTGCATGATGCCGGAAAAATACTAAACCCAGCTTTAGCGAACGGTCAAATTTATGGTGCCTATGCACAAGCTGTGGGAGCGGCCCTCTTTGAGGAGTTTGTCTACAGTAGCGATGGTAATTTTCTCTCAGGAACTTTTGCCGACTATCGCTTACCTACCGCAAGTGATGTTAAGGCTCCAACAATTTATCACCAGGAATCTCCAAGTCCATTCACCCCATTGGGCGCTAAGGGTATTGGTGAGGGAAACAGCATGAGTACGCCAGTTTGTATTGCAAATGCTATTGCAGATGCATTGGATATGGAGAATATTGTTTTACCTGCAACTCCTAGTCGAATTCATGCTCTCCTTGTAGAAAAAGGCTTACTTAAACGGGATAGGCCCTCAAATCAGGCTTCATCAATGGAGTTAAATACTGACTATCCATTAAAAGCCCAAGGCGAAGTTAGACTGCAAGTTCCTCCAGAAGATATCTTTGCGGTTTTAATGGATCCAGAGAGGTTGAAGAATGTTATTCCGGGGTGCGAATCCATTCACAAAACATCTACAACGAATGGCATTCAGTTCGATTGCATAGCAGTTGTACGAATTGGGATTGCAAAAGCTCGCTTTGAAGCTAAGATTGATCTAACAAATATTAAAAATCCTGATAGCTTTTCATTGGGCGGAGAAGGACGAGGGCCTCTAGGGATGGCCCTAGGAATGGGGCAAGTCAGCCTTAAAAATCAAGACGGAGTGACTATCCTAAGGTATGACTATCAGGCTCAAGTATCTGGAAAACTTGCAGCAATTGGCAGTAGGTTATTAGAGGGTGCAATTCGCTTGGTATTGGACCAATTATTTAGGGCGCTTGCAAAAGAGGCTGGCGCTAAACAAGAAGGTTTATTTAAAACCTTAATTGACAGGATTTACGCATTATTGGGGATCGCTAGATGAAGTCCGCTCCATTTGCAATGCACCAGGTAAATTCACAATTAGAGATTTTGAATTTGTTGGATCAGTATGGTGAAGATGCTCGCATTATTGCAGGCGGACAAACATTGTTGCCTGTATTGGCAATGAGGGTAGCTAGCCCTGATCATTTGATTGATATCAACAAGGTTGTTGAGCTCAAAAATATCAGCCTATCTGATGGTTTACTTCAGGTCGGCGCTGGCGTGAGGCAGGCCGAACTGGAGAATTGGAGCGGTCTTCATAAGGCTCAACCACTATTAGGCATGATGTTCCCATGGATAGCGCACACCCCAATTCGTAACCGTGGAACAGTATGCGGATCGATTGCACATGCAGATCCTAGTGCTGAACTCGTTCTTGCATTAGCTGTATTAGAGGGTTCAGTTATTTTGGTAAGTAAAAAGAAGAGGCGGATAGTTAAAGCGAAAGATTTTTTCGTAGGTGCACTTCAAACCAGTCGCCAATCGAATGAGCTCATCGAGGCTGTCCAGTTCCCCATTTGCAATCCCGAAGCAGGATTCGGATTTTCAGAATATGGCTATCGCCATGGAGATTTTGCAGTTGTAGCTGTTGCGGCCATTAAGCAAGGCGATAGTTGGACTATAGGTTTTGGTGGTATTGATGATGTAGCGCAGACTTATCAATGCGTGGCTAGTTCTTTAAATGAGGTCAATCAGTTTATCGATGATTTGGCTGCTGCAGTCGAGGTTAGGGAAGATCCTACTGCAACTTCTGGGTTACGTCGACATTTAATGCGCTCACTTGGTAAGCGCGCATGCCAACAGGCCATTGATTTCAAAAGTGATGGAATAAGATGAAAAGCCATTTGGTAAAAATTAATTTAAATGGAGTTGAGCGTGAAGGATTGTGTGAGTCACGCACTACATTGCTAGATTTTATTCGACATGATTTGGGGGCAACGGGTACGCATGCAGGTTGCGAGCATGGCGTTTGTGGGGCATGTACTGTTGAAGTAGATCAGCAAATTATTCGCTCTTGCCTCATGTTTGCATGCCAAGCCGATGGCTCTAGCGTGAATACTGTAGAAGGAATTGCAAAATCAGGCGATATGTCTGATTTGCAAAATGCTTTTAAGAAACACCATGCGCTTCAGTGTGGATTCTGCACATCAGGTTTTTTAATTTCAGCAGATGATTTACTTAAAAAGAACCCTAATCCGACTGAGACTGAAGTTCGAGAGGGTTTATCGGGAAATTTGTGTCGATGCACTGGATATGTTGGAATTATTGAAGCAGTTTTAGAGGTCGCATCTACCAGAGCGCGCAAAATTGGAGGAGAGCATGCTTGATTTAGGCCGAACTTTTTTGCAAGCTGTTGAACGTGATCCAGCTAGCTTGGCGATAGTAGATGGAAACAGGCGCTATACCTACGGAGAGTGGGCACTTTATATTGGCGCCATTCAACAATTTTTTGATGAAAAAGGTTTGAAGAGTGGCGACCGAATTTTGACTATTTTGCAAAATCGCTATGAGGCAGCAACAATTCATTGGGCTTGCCAGATGGCGGGTATTGCTATCGTCCCTTTAAATTGGCGTTCCAAGTCTGATGAGATTGATTATTGCGCTCAAAACGCTGATGTTAAATTAGCATTTGTTGAGGAAATATCGCTTAGTAACTATTTAGAATCTGAAACTAGTAAATCAATCTCTGTAATTCTCTGTATGGAGAAGGGTGCTTCAGACGGATATACCTATTTTGAGCAACTAACGCAGGAAGGAATTGAACCGGTTGCTCGGGGTCATGTTGAGGATATCTCCGTCATGCTGTTCACTTCAGGTACAACCGGTAAGCCAAAGGGGGTCCCAAGAAAGCAACGGGCTGAGCGAGCCGCAGGCATTGCTCATGTGGCGCAAAACCAATATGCAATGGGCGAGATCACCTTGGGTGTAATGCCCCTCTATCACACCATGGGCGTGCGCACGCTGTTATCTCTATGCATTGTTAATGGAACATATGTTGCAGTACCTCGTTGGGATGTAGATAGGGCAATAGACGCAATTGAGCGGGAGGCAGTGACGCATCTCTATTTAGTGCCAACGCTTTACCATGACATGCTCCAGTCAAAAGACTTCAATTCAAGTCGAGTCAAAACTGTTAAGAAGCTTGGATTTGCAGGTGCTCCGATGCATGATGCATTATTGCTAAGTCTAAACGAGGCCTTCTCACCTGAATTGTTCGTAAACCATTACGGATCCAGTGAAATCTATACCTACACTATTAATCAGAATGCATTTGCCAAGCCAGGTTGTGCTGGTAGGGCGGGTATAAATGCGCGTATTAGAGTAGTTAAGTTAGATCAAGGATCTGTACAGGCACTGCCTACACAAGTGGCATCCAAAAATGAAGAGGGACAAATCATTTGCGATCTCTCTGGTGATGAGGCATTTGAGGGTTACTGGAAGCGCCCAGATGCAGATCAAAAGTCTATTCGAGACGGATGGTATTTCACGGGTGATACAGGATATTTTGATGAGTCAGGAGATCTATTTGTTACCGGTCGCGTAGATGACATGATTATTTCTGGCGGAGAAAATATTTCCCCTGTCGAAATTGAGTCAGTTTTATCCTTGCATCCTTTCGTGAGCGAAGTAGCTGTTGCAGGATTGAAAGATGATCGCCTTGGGCAAAAAGTAGTTGCCTTCATTAGGGCCTCAGGAAGCGTAGATTCAAATGCTCTGGATGAATATTGCCGCGGTTCTGATTTGATTAACTTTAAGCGCCCTCGGGAGTATGTGTTTGTTAAAGAAATTCCCAAGTCGCCTGTGGGAAAGGTATTGCGACGGATGTTGGTTGCTGGCGAATATGAAAGAGCTTAATTTTTTTACTAGAGAGACCTTATGACTGCTATATTGAAGCATCCTTTTAGCAATATCCTCGATAACCTTGATGGGTTTTATGTGGAGATTAATGAATCTCAACAAAGAGCGGATATTGTGTTGAAGAGACCACCTTTTAATGTGATACAGATGCCCCAACGCGATCAATTGCGGGCTACATTTGAGGCCTTAGACGCTGATGATCGGGTTCGTATCATTGTATTAAGGGCTGAAGGCGAGCACTTCTCTAGTGGCGGAGATATTAAAGGATTTTTGGAGGCAAGTCCGGAGCATGTCTCAAAGCTAGCATGGAATATTGCTGCGCCTACGCGCTGTACAAAACCAGTTATTGCCGCTAATCATGGCTATTGTTTCGGTGTTGGCTTTGAGATTTCCTTAGCATGTGATTTTCGTATCGCGGCTGAATCAACTCTCTATGCACTGCCTGAGCAAAAATTAGGACAAATTCCTGGCTCAGGAGGATCTGCGCGCTTGCAAAAAATGGTAGGCATTACTAGAACCAAAGATATTGTGATGCGCTCTAGGCGCATCAAAGGGCAGCAGGCATATGAATGGGGCGTAGCAACTGAGTGCGTACCAGACTCGGAACTTGCTAGTGCCGTTTCTAAATTAGTGGATGAACTGCGCGCATTTTCTCCAATTGCCCAAAGAACGGCTAAGAAGATGCTAAATGAAACAGAGGATTGCCTATTAACTACAGCAATTGAAGTTGAGGGCCATTGTTACAGTCGCTTGCGTAATTCAGAAGATTTCAAAGAAGGGGTTGAGGCTTTTCATGGAAAGCGTCAACCAAATTTTGTTGGTCGTTAATTTTTTTAGGAGATAGTCACAATGAAAAAGCAATTTCAAACAAAGAAAATCGCTCTGGCTGTAGCACTAAGTCTCGGCGCATCATTAGTTGTAGCGCAATCTGGCCCCATCAAAATTGGAGTTGTAACGCCATTATCTGGTACCTATACCCCAATTGGTGAGCAAGTCAAAATGGGTTTAGATTTAGCAGCCAAAGAAATTAATGCTGCGGGTGGCATTAATGGTCGAAAAATTAATCTAATTTATGAAGATGAAGAGGCAAATCCTGCGGTTGCAACTCAAAAGGCAGAAAAGCTATTTCAGGTAGAAAAAGTTGACTTTTTAACTGGCACTGTCAATTCAGGATCTACTTTAGCGGTAGGGCAGCTAGCCGAACGAAATAATAAGCTTATTGCTACAACAGTGTCATTTGCGGATTCGATTACTGGAGATAAATGCTCTCCAAATGTATTTCGTGTAAATGCACGTGCAGGTATGCAGTCTGCTGCATTGGCTGCATGGGTTGATAAAGAAATTCCTAAAGCTAACATATTCTTTATCGGACCTGACTACGAGATGGGGCGAAGCACAGTATCGGCCTTTAAGAAAGCATCTACTGAAAAAGGCGCTAAAGATGTTGGCGAGGTTTTTGCACCTCTCGACAACAAAGATTATTCACCATACTTTGGTCAAGTAAGAGCTGCTAAGCCGAATATAATCTATACCTCTGTGGCCGGTAATGATACGGTACGATTATTTTCGCAGATGGATGAGTATGGCCTCAATAAAGGGGTAACGCTTGTTGGTGCATCTGGCACAGTCACATCTCAAAATATGGGCGCTATTGGGAAGTCTGCAAATGGGTTTGTAACAGGCGTTGGTTATTCACCTAAGTTAGATAACCCAGCAAATAAAAAGTTTGTTGCTGATTTCCAGAAAGCCTATAACAAACTTCCCGATCTTTATGGTGCGGATTCTTACGGGCTACTCTATTTTTATAAAGCTGCTGTAGAAAAAGCTAAGTCTACTGAAACTGATAAGGTCCGTGCAGCTATGGATGACTTAAGTTGGCAAACTCCGCAAGGCACAAAGAAGATGCGTGCTGGAGACCACCAGGCAATGCAGGATATGTTTGCAGTTCGGGTGGAGAATGGCGAATTTAATATTGTTGGAAGAGTGCCTTCTGATCAGGCGATTGGTCCTGATGTCTGTACTCGTTTTTAATGTGCTAATAGAAGGCTCCACATCTATTTTTTAGAGGTGTGGAGTTTTTCAGTTTGTGAATATTACTAAGGGATTGGGTTTTAAATGCTAGAAAGCTTACAATATATTTATGCGCCACAGATGGTTAATGGTCTTTCCATTGGCGTAGCTGTGGTCCTAATGGCATTAGGCTTGACTATTATTTTTGGCCTGTTGGATGTTATTAACATGTCCCACGGTGAGTTCTATGCAGCTGGGGCCTTCTTCAGTGTGAGTCTTATGGCAATGGGTGTTTCATTCTGGCTTTGCCTGCTATTAGTCCCCTTATTGTTAGTGCCCATCGGTTTTGCAATGGAAAGGCTTTTGATTCAAAAAGTATTTCACTATAAAGATCGGCACATTCTCACTTTGTTGTTGACATTTGGCGTAGCAATGGTTTTAGAGGATGGATACAAGATTATTTGGGGTGCAAATCCAATTAAACCTAGCGCACCAATCTCGGGAGCTAGCGAGTTGTTGGGTGTAATGTTTCCAAATTACAGATTATTTCTGATGGTATTTGGCGCTTTAATTATTTTTGCTGTATGGGTACTCATTTACAAAACCCAATTAGGCGCAATCGTAAGAGCTTCTGCATATGATAAAGATATGAGCTCCTCATTGGGTATACCGGTGATGCGAGTTTATGCGCTGACTTTTGCATTTGGTGTTGCTTTAGCTGGCCTTGCTGGAGTGCTCTTAGCCCCTATCTATTCGGTATTTCCTACTATGGGGCGAGACTTTATCTTGATGGCCTTTAGCGTTGTCATTGTCGGAGGTCTTGGAAGCATTAAAGGGGCAGTTGTTGCAGGAATTTTATTGACACAATTGCAATCAATTTCTTCTTTATATATTTCTCCTGTATGGTCAGATCCTCTGGTATTTACTGTAATGGTTTTGGTATTGATGTTCAAGCCAACTGGTTTATACGGGGGTATGAAAAATGCTTAATCCCCAAGTAAGAGCCATTCGCCTCATTGAAATACTTTTACTAACATCAGCCCTTGTCCTGTTTATCGTTGGCAGCATTCTTCAAGATACATTCTTTCTCCGGCTGGCGACAGAATCGTTGATCTTTGGCGGACTTGCGATGTCAGTTGATTTGTTGTTGGGGATTGTTGGATTATTGTCTCTTGGTCAGGCCCTATATTTTGGTTTTGGCGCCTATTTATCCGCCTTAGTTCTGAAAGAAATTTCTCCATCATTCTTTTTGGCAATAGGGATTGTGACCCTGTCGGCAACTGTATTAGGGTGGATTGCTAGCTTCGTGGCTCTTCGATCAAAAGGAGTGTACTTTGCGCTGATTACTTTTGGGCTGGCGCAGGTAGCAGCCAAGGTTGTCTATAACACTCGCAGCCTTGGAGCATCTGATGGCATGATGGGCGTACCCATTTTACAAATCTGGACGCCATTTGGCGCCATCGATACCAGTCAGCCAGGCTCATTTTTTCTGATTACTTTGTTGACTATTGGGGGCTTATACGCCGTCTTGAAATATTTTCTAACAACCCCAATGGGATCAATATGGCATGCTATTCGATCTAATGAAGACCGCCTGGCTTACGTAGGCTATAAGTCCAAAGGGCCTAAGCAAGTTGCCTTTATTTTGGCTGCAGTGGTTGCTGCAGTATCTGGTGCTCTTTATCCGATGTTGAGGGGTTTCGTTTCGCCAGAGCTCATGTTCTTTAGTGTTTCTGGTAATGCCGTAGTAACAGTTGTTTTGGGTGGTGTAGGTACTTTAATAGGACCAATTCTAGGCAGCGTTCTTTTAACCGCATTCAAATCCATTATTGGAACTTGGACCGTTCATCACCATATTGTTATAGGAATAATCTTTGTGGTTATCGTTGTCTCCGCACCTAAGGGAATTTCTGGCTTGCTCGCTAAATACCTTAGTAAGAAACATTCTCATAAAGGGGAGGAATGATGGAAAACGTAGAAATCATTCTTAAAGCAAATCATTTAAGCAAGCGTTTTGGCGGTCTTAAAGCGGTTGATGATGTTAGTTTTGAAGTGACGCGCTTAGGTGTCACTTCTATTATTGGACCAAATGGTGCAGGTAAGAGCACGCTCTTTAATTTAATAAGTGGTACTTTTATAGCTGACTCTGGTAGCGTTGATCTGGATCGGTCGAATGTTACAAATATGAGTCCCGAAAGGCGGTTGTCATGTGGGATGGCCCGTTCTTTTCAGATTACCAATCTCTTTTTTGACCTCCCTGTAATTGATAATTTGAGAATAGCAAGTCAGGCGCTAGAGCCTCGTTCCCATTTATTTCTCCCTTTGAACAAAAGCACTATTGCAATTGCAAGAGCGAACGAATTATTACAGGAGTTCGGATTATTTGATTGTCATGATCAGCTTGCAGGAGCCTTATCTCATGGCCAGCAAAGACGTTTAGAGATTGCAGTGACACTAGCAGCTCGACCAAAGCTTTTGCTCTTAGATGAGCCCACCCAAGGAATGTCACAGGCAGATACTCAGGAGACTGCTGAGCTTATTAAGCAACTAGGATCAAAAATAACAGTGCTATTAATTGAGCATGATGTAGACCTTGTAATGGACTTGTCCAAAAAGGTCATCGTCATGGCGCAGGGAAAGAAATTAGCCGAAGGTAATCCTGAGCAAGTTCGCTCCAATCCACTGGTACAAACAGCATACTTTGGGGAGGAGTTGGCATGATTCTGGAGATGCACGATGTACATGTCAACCTTGGGTTGTCTCATGTTTTACAGGGAGTTAACTTATCCATACGTCCCGGTGAGACTGTAGGTTTATTTGGAAGAAATGGGGTTGGCAAAACAACGATTGTTAAAACTATTGCCGGTTGGCATAGACCCTCTCAAGGAAAAATATTATTTCAAGGTCAGTCTATTGATGTTTTACCGCCAAATGAAATCACAAGACTGGGGTTGGGGTTGGTGCCTGAGGATCGAAGGGTGTTTCCAGGGCTAAGTGTTGAAGGGAATCTGAAGCTTGGACTGATGCAAGTTAAAGCAAGTGAGCGAAAGGCAGCAGAACAGCGCATACAAATGGTTTTTGAGCGATTTCCCCGCTTAAGTGAAAGACGTGACCAATCAGGTACAACCTTATCTGGTGGAGAGCAGCAAATGTTAGCAATGGCGCGAGTATTGGTTGGCAATCCAAAATTACTATTAATTGATGAGCCTACTGAAGGGCTTGCTCCAATGGTAGTTGCTGATATTTTTCGGCTAATGGAGGAGCTTAAATCTCAAGGAATTTCAATTCTTTTGATCGAGCAAAATATTCATAAAGCTATTCATTTGTGCGATAGACATTATGTAGTGGAGCGTGGAAGGGTGGTTCTTGAGGGCAATTCACAAGATATGGAAGAGCGTAAAGAATTAATTAAACGAGTAAGTGTTTGATAAATTAATGGAGAAGTTCATGAAGGCTAAAAAAATAGGATTTTTTATTGCATTTGCAATTGGCATTCTTTCTGTTACTGCGAATCAATTATTTGCGCAAAGCCCAGTTTCATACCCAGATAAACCAATCACAATCATTGTTCCTTATCCACCTGGGGGGTTTAACGATACCCTTGGCAGAATTGTTGGAAAAAAACTCAGTGATGCCTGGGGTGTAAATGTAGTGATAGATTGTTGATTTGCATCTAAAACTGATCCACCATTTGTATCTAACTTTAATCCATCCAAATGATATTGTTATCTTTGACTGACAGCCTATATTGAGCGGATGTTGGTCTGAAATTGGTTGCAAATTAGGGCGCTAATTGGGTTAGTTTTGTATACAAATCAACAGTTTATCGCTTAAAAGGCTTATCTCGATTAATAATAGGTTTAAATTGTTGCATAAAAACAAACTAATAGTTTTTTTACATAGATAAAAATAAACTATTTCTAGTTTAAGTTTAAATTATTGTGTAAAATTAAACTATGAGTTTTATAAATTCCAAAAAAATAAACCATTTAATCAGTGATTGGCCATCTGGCGCAGTCTATCTATCTTCATGGCTAAAGCAATCTGGCATATCCGGCCAACTGCTCAATCGTTATAAGAAAAGTGGATGGATATCGTCGGTAGGAAGTGGTGCCGTTAAGCGTGTTGGTGACGAGGTTGGATATCAGGGCGCATTGTATGCATTGCAATCCCAGCGCAATTCTTCTATCCATGTTGGTGGAAAGTCAGCCTTGGAGTTGCAAGGCAGACTGCACTACTTAAAACTAAAAACTACGGCGGTTTGTTTATTTGGGGATTGGAAGGAGCATTTACCACTTTGGTTTTCAAGTACGGATTGGGGGGTGTCCGTTGAATACCATCGCACTTCATTTCTTCCATCCAATCTCGAACTAGTAGAGTTCGAAGTTAAAAATTTCACCATCAAAATATCTAGTCCACTGAGAGCATTTCTAGAGTGCTTATATCTTGCTCCAAAAAAGCAAGATTTGGTGGAGTGTTATGAGTTGATGGAGGGTCTTAATAATTTGAGACCATTGCAGGTGCAAAAATTACTAGAGGCTTGCGAGTCAATCAAGGTGAAAAGGTTGTTTGTTTTTATGGCCGAAAAAGCCGGACATGCTTGGTTTAAGCATGTGGATTTGAGTAAAGTAAATTTAGGCTCTGGAAAACGAAGCATAGTCATAGGTGGGCAATTAGATCCAAAATATCAAATCACGCTACCTAAGGGGCTTACTTGAATACAAGTAACTACAGAGACCAGATTGAGTTGCTGTTAGATGTGCTTCCTTTGGTGGCGCAGGAAGAGTTTTTGGCATTGCATGGTGGAACAGCGATCAACCTTTTTGTACGAAATATGCCCAGACTGTCAGTGGATATTGACTTAACCTATTTACCATTGGGGGATCGTCAAGAAAGCTTGTCACAAATTCATCTTGCGCTAGAAAGATTGAAAAATCGAATTGAGAAAATTTTAGGTGTAGCAGTTCAATATCAAACGGACACCCAGAAATTGGTTGCAACATCTTCAAAAGCCCAAGTCAAGGTTGAAGTTAATCCGGTAGGGCGGGGTTTAATTGCGCCAGCACAAAAAATGATTCTTTGCGATAAAGCACAAGAAGAGTTTGATCGGTTTGTTGAAATCAATGTTGTCTCAACTGGTCAACTATATGGCGGAAAGATTTGTGCCGCATTAAATCGTCAGCATCCTAGAGATTTATTTGATGTCCAATATCTTTTGGAAAACGAAGGTTTTACAGATGAAATCAAGCAAGGGTTTATATACAACCTGCTTTCAAGTAGCGCTCCTATTAACGAGGTTTTATTGCCCAATTTATTGGATCAACGAAAAATTCTAGAAAGTCAATTTGAAGGGATGAGTGTTGAGCCATTTACGTATTCAGATTTTGAAAAGGCTAGACAATCTTTGCTAGAGGCAATTCAGGGTGGGCTAACTTTAGAAGATCGGAAATTTCTGCTTAGCGTCAAAGATCTAAGTCCTGATTGGAGTGTTTATGACTTTAAAGATTTCCCTTCGGTTAAATGGAAGCTGCAAAATATAGAAAGATTAAGATCTGATAATCCAAGCAAGTATCACGAGCAACGCGATCAGTTGAAAAACAAATTAGGCTTTTGAGAATTTTTTAACAGCCGTATCTGATTGATAAAAAATCACTTTGGAGTAACGAAGTGCTAGACGGTTGTTCCAAATATTCTTAGGTTTTGAAAAACAAAGAGTGAGAGAGCAATTCTTTTTGGAAACAGGCAGTGAAAACTGTAGTGGTAAGCATAATCCTTTGGTCCCAGGCTCAAGTCCTGGTGGGCCCACCATAAAAAAACCCTCACTAGCGATAGTGGGGGTTTAGTCTTTTGAGCGTTACTTTAAGTAACGCTTAGGGGGGGGGATTGGGCATCCCAGGCCCTGGTCGATTGCATACACCTAATAAATGTCAGGTTGAGAGTTGTGCAAGTCCTTTGCCGAATGACCAATTCTCTGGAGTGTTGTCAACAATAGTTACAAAGATATCCTCTTTTCTAACTCCTGGATTGACAGTCAACACTTTTACCAATTCACTATATAAATTCAATTTCATTTCTTTTGTTCTTAAAACAGAAGTGATGTGTATTACCACAACATCGTCAGAGCGATTTCCATTCCACATCATTTTATCGATCAGGAAATGGGATTTTTTATGTTCCGAAATTATCTGAAATCGATCATTTAATAGAATTTTCCAAGAAGTTTGTAATGCTTGGTGTATGCCATCAGCTATTGCTTGAATATATTCTGGGGATTTTCCTTCAGCTAGTGAAATTTGTATCAATGGCATGCTTGCCTCCGTTATCAAGGTCAGCTCCGATAGCTGCTGATAAAATACTAGCATACCCTTTAGAACGCATAGTCCAGGGAGTTAGGAAACTAACACAAACCGGAATTTTTTGGTCCCAGGTTCAAGTCCTCTTGGGCCCACCAATAATCTCAGCACCAACTCTAGGTTTGGTATTTTTTTGAGCGCGAATTTAATTTGCTTGATATTCTTGTCATCTACTTAACTAGCCCAACTGAATAAATGAATATCAATGCTGATTACAGTCAGAAGATCGTGATGAACCATCATGATTTGCCGTGGACTCTGAGCCCTGAATTAGGGGTAGAGAGACGAATGCTTGAGCGGCAGGGGGGTGAGGTAGCAAAGGCAACTTCTATTGTTCGCTATCAGCCAGGATCCAAGTTTCAAGTTCATACCCATGAATTTGGTGAGGAAATATTCGTTTTGGACGGGATATTTAGTGATGAGATCGGCAATTATCCTGCAGGCACCTACATCATGAATCCTCCAGGCTCTGCCCATACGCCATTTAGTGATTCTGGCTGTACCCTCTTTGTCAAGTTGCGACATCTTGGTGCGGATCAAATAGAGCGAGAAGTAATTGATACAAAAACAGCTCCTTGGCATCAAGGAATGGTCCTAGGTTTAAATGTTATGCCTCTCATGCAGCAGGGTAGCGGGTCTACTTTAGTTCGATGGGCGCCGCAAACATATTTCAATCCACATCGGCATTACGGTGGAGAAGAGATCTTTGTGAAGACAGGGCATTTACCGACCTAGATAAGCGGGTACCATTCAATTCTCTAGCCCCGTTCAACTTCTGACGGGCTCACCAGAAAAGTAAACCCCCGCTTTATGTCATAATAAAATAATTTAGAATTTACCTTGCTATTTCTTTTGTAAATTAAAGTTCCGCCAACCTAAATTTTAATAGAGCTTTACATATGAAAAAATTTGTCTTATTGACTTTATCTACCTTCATTGCCGCTTTCCTAGTTTCTTGCAGTGGTAATGGAGATTCAGGATCATCGACATCAACTAGCACTACGGGTACATTTACTGCAACTGGCATGATGACAACTTCTCGCTCTATGCCAACGGCGAATTTATTGGCCGATGGTCGGGTACTGGTGGCGGGTGGAGTGGGACCTGCAAGTATCGCTGTTGCCTCTGCTGATCTCTATGACCCTACCTCAAGAACATTTAGCGCTACTGGATCGATGACAAATCCGCGCTACGCAGCAGCCTCTGTGCGACTTTTAGATGGGCGTATTTTTGTAGCTGGCGGTGAGGGTGTTGATGGAACTGGTATTAGTACTGTTGAAATTTATAATCCCGCATCTAGTACGTGGCAGGTAACCAGCAATATGAGTACCCCACGTGTAAACCCAACAGCAACATTACTCAATAATGGAAAGGTGTTGGTTGTAGGTGGATATTCCTACGATAGCAATTGCTGTGCTCTTGCTAGCGCTGAAGTCTACGATCCTACTACCGGAACCTTTTCTTCTACCGGATCATTGTCTACTGCACGTCGAAACGCAACAGCAACCCTACTTAATAACGGTAACGTATTAATAGCTGGTGGCTATAATGGAACCAATTTAGATGCACCAGAAATTTACGATCCTATTACTGGTAAATTTAGTGTGACTGGCTCAATGGGTACACCTCGACGCTTTCCAACGGCCAATCTTTTGTTAGATGGAAAAGTACTGATTGTTGGCGGATATGGTGAAAATAATTCTGTCCTTGCTTCTGCTAGTTTATACAATTCACAAACTGGTACTTTTTCTTATACGGGTTCATTGAACATTCCCACTGGCCGACAAACATCCACACTGTTGATTGACGGCAAGGTTTTGATTGCAGGTGGATACGATCTGACAAATGTCCTTTCTTCTGCAGAGCTTTATGATCCAATTACAGGCACCTTTTCTGTTACTGGATCTATGACAGTACCTCGCTGGCGTCATGCAGAAGCGCGTTTATTAAATGGTGATGTCTTAATAGTGGGTGGCGCAAGCGTGGGAGGAAACTCCGGCGGCGCAATTGCATCGGCAGAGATTTATTCAAGAAAATAGAGCTGAGTAAGGCCAATAATATTAGTTCCGGAATCCTTTAGTCCTAGGCTCAAGTCCTCTTGGGCCCACCATAAAAACCCTCACTAGCAATAGCGGGGGTTTTATCTTTTGAGCGTTACTTTAAGTAACGCTTGACTGGCTTTTGCGCAATATGAGGCAGTTAATAGCACCTCTTTTGCAAATATATTACTAGATACCTAATATTAAAACAAAGATCGATGCCTATATTTTTGGCCATTTAATTTATTACTGCAGTAGTATTACTAACACCATATTTTTGAGGATTAAATGAACTCTCAATACGATAAACGGTTTTTGATATCCGGACTCATCATGTTGGTGCTTGGGCTTTTAGCGCCAATTTATTCGCCCTATGCATTAGCAAAAATAGGCATCTTACAGGCGCACCTAATTGGAGCATTACAAGCTTTAGTGTTCTTTTCTTTTGCTTGGATGTGGCCTCAATTATCTCTTCCAAGATTTACTAAGTCTATTGCCACGGTTTCCTTGTATATCTCGTTATGGGCTAATTGGATTGGAACTTTATTTGTCAGTATTTTTGGTGCCGGGAAAGAGCAATATATTGTCAATCAAGATCTCGTTCCAGGTGCCAAAGGCTTTTGGAATATAGCAACCCTATTATTGATAAATCTTTCTCAGTTGGCTGTATTAGCCGTAGTCTTGGCCATTATTGGTTTCTTGGGGTGGGTATGGACTGCCAAAAAAGAGCGAATCATGAATTTCATTTCATTATTACTACTTCTAGCTATTTTAATAATTAGCCTTTTTCAAACCTTCAATCCACAATATTCAAATGGCTAGAGAGGCTAAATGAAATAATTATGTGCTTTTAGTTCAAAATTATTAGAACGGTCTGCTTTACAGCGTATTGCTGGCAAAATCCTTTGGTTGTTAATTTGCATCTAAAACTGAACCCATTCTCATACTTATTTGCAGCCAATTTCAGCCCACCGTCTTTTTAATATAGTCGGCTAGTAAAAGAAAACCTAATCACTTGGTGGTCGAGAGCTTCTTCCAATTACTCAAAAGGGAGCGCATCAAACGCAAAACCTATGCCAGTAGTGCAAAAGAAGGGAGGGCATCTTTGATTACATCAAAATGTTTTACGACCAAAGGAAGTCTCCGTGGGACAACCCGGTTAGGCGCCATGGTTACAACAATGGGCTTTCTCCAGTAGTATATGAAAAGTAGTACCAAGCGAGACTGGGAAGTGTCTAGGATATTGGTAGCGATTCAGTTCACCTTTAAGGTGAAGATTATCAAAAATCCTCTCTTTGGGAGGGGTACTAAAAATCAGGTCAGTTCATTAAAGAGCACATTGTAAAAATTTTGTGGTATTGTTTGGCCGTAATTTTGGCTAAGTTAATCTGCACTAAAATAGGGCATATGCCATAAATCTGCAATATTTTCCTTTCTAGTATTAATAAATTGCCTTAAAAATCGATTAAATTTTAAACAAGATAGATATGAATAATGCTCCATTAGTCAGCGTTGGCACTTATTTAGGGCTGCGGCTCGTGCAGGCTGGGATGCGAAATTTTTTTACTGTTCCAGGGGACTTCAATTTAGTTTTATTAGATCAATTATTAAAAGTGCCTAATTTGCGTATGATTAGTTGTTGTAATGAGCTTAATGCCGGCTATTCTGCAGATGGTTACGCTCGTGAAGCAGGCTTCTCAATGGCCGCTGTAACTTATACAGTAGGTGGTCTTAGTATGTTAAATGCCGTTGCTGGGGCATATGCTGAAAATTTATCCCTATTGGCAGTATCAGGCGGTCCCAATACCAATGATTCACCGGAGCACTATAAAACCCACCACACTATTGGTGAATACAATATTTATCAACAAGAGCAATGCTATGCCCCGGTAGTGAAGGCGGTATGTGCGATTCGCCACCTAGAAGATGCCGCCAGAATGATTGATGATGCTATTAAGGTCTGTTTGATTGAGAAAAAACCGGTTTATTTAGAAATTGCTTGTAACCTAGCTGGTCAACTTATCCCGGCCCCAACCGACTCTTTTTTAGAAAATTTTAGTTTTAAGGCTAAGAGTGATGAGAGAGCCCTAAATGCAGCTGTTGCAGCAGCTGCTTCTCGCATCAATGCTGCTATTAAACCCATCTTGATCGCAGGTGTTGATATTAGAACTGCTGATGCGAGCGAGTCCTTTTTACAACTAGCAAACAAAATGGAATCCGCTGTAGTCGTCACTCCCGATGCCAAGGGAATCGTACCTGAGGATTTATCCACTTTTATCGGCACTTATTGGCCAGAGGTCAGTAGCCCAAGTTGTTCTGCCATTGTTGAATCTAGTGACTGTCAAATTATGACGGGAGTACAGTTAACCGACTACACCACAACAGGTAGAACTGATCTTTATAAAAAGGACTCATCAATAAAAATTGGTAAAAATTCTATTAGCATGCCAGAAGGTTATTTTGCTAATGTGCAAATGAGTGATTTTTTGGCTGCCTTGGCTACCAAAGTAGCGAAAAATGATGACTCTATGCAAGAATTTTTGCGCCTTAAAGTTGATCCTCCAACTACTCCACCAGCTGCACCAGCCGATAAGTTATCTTTAAAAGAATTACGCAGACAAATTCAGGGAATTCTTACGTGTGACACTATCTTAATTGCTGAAACGGGTGACTCTTGGTTTAATGGGCAACTTTTGCATTTACCAAGGGGGTCACGCTATCACGTGCAAATGCAATACGGGTCAATTGGTTGGTCGGTAGGGGCTACATTTGGAGCCGCTCTGGGCTGTAAGCCTGGGGGTAGAGTCATTTCGCTAATTGGTGATGGGTCTTTTCAGTTAACGGCTCAAGAGCTATCCAATATGATTCGCTACAAGGTCAACCCTATTATTTTTCTTATGAATAATGGCGGCTACACCATTGAAGTAGAGATTCATGATGGGCCTTATAACAATATTCAAAATTGGGACTATGCGGGCTTAATCAACATCTTTAATGCAGGCAAAGGCAATGGCCTTGGTATTCGTGCTAATACGGCTGGTGAACTAAGTAGTGCAATTAAACAAGCCTTGGTGCATGAGGGTGGTCCAGTGTTAATCGAATGCTCTCTGAGTAGAGATGATTGCTCTATTGAGTTACTTGAATGGGGTAGCCGAGTAGCCAAAGCAAATGCAAGAATATAAAGCTATTAGCGAGCTTGACTGCGTCTTAGTTGGCGCAGGAATTATGAGCACTACTTTAGGCGTTTTCTTAAAGGAGATCAATCCAGATTTATCAATCGAGCTTATTGAAAAGCTGGGGAGTGCGGCTTTAGAAAGTTCAGAAAGTTGGAATAATGCAGGGACAGGCCATGCAGCCAATTGCGAGCTGAACTACACCCCCCTTGAAGCTGATGGCTCTATTAATATATCTAAAGCGCTTGAAGTCAACGTTGAATTTGATCTGTCCCGCCAATTTTGGTCTTACCTCATTCAAAAAGGCGCAATAACAGAACCGCAATCTTTCATTCATCCTGTGCCTCATATGAGTTTTGTTGAGGGAAATGACAATGTAGCTTTTCTTAAAAAAAGACAAGTGGCACTTAGTGCCCATCATTGTTTCCATGGGATGGAGTACTCCGAAGACCCAGATCAAATTGCTGAGTGGGCCCCGTTGTTAATTAAAGGAAGAGATGTTGGTAAAAAAATTGCAGCAACACGCATTGTTTCTGGGGCGGATGTAAGTTATGGATCATTAACTTCGCAGTTGCTAGGCCATTTAATAAAATTATCTGATTTTCGGGTTACATTTTTAGAAGAAGTTATTCATCTACAGCGTGAACCCGATCAGCGTTGGCGTCTTACGATTAAAAATCAGCGCAATGGTAATGAGCGTTTCGTAATAGCCAAATTTGTTTTCTTGGGCGCGGGCGGAGCTGCGCTACCTTTATTGCAAAAGTCGGGCATTCCTGAGTCGGTTGGATATGCTGGTTTTCCAGTGAGCGGCATATGGTTGCGTTGCAATAACCAAGATGTAGTCAGAGAGCACGAAGCAAAAGTATATGGAATAGCCTCTGTAGGGTCACCTCCCATGTCTGTTCCTCATTTGGATACACGCATTATTGATGGTCAACATTCATTACTCTTTGGCCCCTTTGCAGGCTTCTCTACTAAATTTTTAAAGTATGGATCTTGGCTCGATCTTTTCAAGTCGATTCGACCAGGCAATCTCTTGCCACTAGCAGCTGTTGGTATTACAAACTTAAGTCTTGTTAAATATCTAGTAGGGCAAGTATTGCAATCCAGTACAGATCGACTGAATTCACTTAAACAATATTACCCAACTGCCAATGCGAAAGACTGGGTAATTGAAGTTGCTGGCCAGCGTGTGCAAATTATCAAGAAAGATGCCACCAAAATTGGGATTTTAGAATTTGGTACCGAGATAGTTGAATCTAAAGACTCGTCCATGGTGGCCTTGCTTGGAGCTTCACCAGGTGCATCCACAGCTGTTGCGATCATGGTAGATATAATAGAGCGAATGACCCCTACTAAACTTCTGCCAAGCGAGTGGAGAGTTCAGATGAAAAAAATGATTCCATCTTATGGCGAATCTTTAATTACAGATGCCGCCCTTTGTAAAAAAATTAGGGCCAACACTGCAGAGACTTTGGGCTTGGTTAATATTAATTAAAGCTATACACCCGTTCTCAAAAATTCCTAGGTGTTACTTTGCATCTAAAACTGAACCCATTCTCATACTTATTTGTAGCCAACTTCAGCCCACCATCTTTTTAATATTGTTCGCTAGTAAAAGAAAACTTGATCACGTGGATCGATTAAAGTTAGATACAAATGGTGGGTTAGTTTTAGAGGCAAATTAATAATATGACGACTTTTATTTAAATTAAGTAATCATAGAGCCAAGCCGTAAGTTCTTTCTAACCCGTTTTTATACCAGCACTTTTGCCTATTTAATACTGGTTCAGGACTTAAATACAGCTAATTCGTGTGGTTAAGCAAAACATGGTTCAGATTGGTTTAAAGTCATCAGATGCGCCAGGGGGTATTGGTGGGTGCGTTTTTAAAGAGTTCTGAAAATTTATTACCATTTTTCGAATTGGGCCCCTCACCCAGCCCTGTGTCGTATTCACATCTGATTCTTCTTTTGGATCCTGGACAATATTAAATAGATAGGGTGTTTCTAGATGATTGGCACCAGCATTAGGCTCTACTTCCCAAACAAAATGCATTTTCCAGTCACGCCACTTTGCGGCCCTAAGTTCAGTTTTTATAAAATATACAAATCCTTCACGATTTGATTTCTCTTCCTTGCCTAGTAAAAATTGACTTTGATCGATCCCGTCAATCGGTCGATCTATCGGCATTTTTAAGTCAGCAATATGTGCTAGGGTAGGCAATAAATCTACCACATGAATAATTTCATTTGTCACTTTTCCAGCTGGAATTTTATTAGGCCAGCGAATGATGAGAGGCACTCTAAGGGCGCCCTCCATTGCGGTATGGTAGGTACCCGTCCACATGCCTGCGCTACCCCGCCAGGGCCGACGATACTCTGGCCCGTTGTCACTGGCAAAAATGAATATGGTATTTTCTGCGAGATCGTCTTGATTAATTGCATCCATTATTTGACCTACTCTTGCATCCATTTCAATTAATGAATCAGCAAAGTCGCCATAATTTGAATTACCCTCAAAATCACGGTGAGGCAGGGTTGGAAAGTGCAACTGAGTTAATGGAACATAAAGAAAGAATGGTTTTTTATTTGCATTACGGTGAATGAATTCACAACTGCGTTTTGTTAACTCGGCATCAATTTTTCGTCTCATTTCTAAATCGTATAGCTCTTTCTTTTCAGCTAGATTACCTTTTTTACCCTCCATCACGTAAGGAGCCTCAACAACGGATTGGTCATATCCAATTGAATCAAAAAACATACTTTCATTAGTAGTTCTTGGAATTCCATACCACTCATCAAAGCCTTTGTCATTAGGATATCGGCCTGCTTTATCGCCTAAATGCCATTTGCCAAACATTGCAGTCGCATATCCTGCTTCTGAAAATAGCTCTGCCATAGTTTTTTCCCAGGGGATAATCCCCTGAGGTAAGCCAGCTGGAACCGATTGAATTGCCCCAGTTCTAATGGGGTGTCGACCGGTCATGAGTGCAGATCTAGTTGGAACGCAATCGCTTTCTACATTAAAGTTGAGAAAGCGAGTGCCCTCTTGGGCAAGGGCATCAATTCTGGGAGTTGGCGCACCGCGAATTGCTCCACCGCCATAGCAACCTAGTTCGCCCCATCCAAGATTATCGGCAAGTATTAAGACAACGTTTGGTTGAGTATCTATTTTTTTCATTATAAAATTTATTAGCGATAAAGAGCAAATATTAATCGACTGGAATTTTTAGTATCTTATTTAATTCGATCCAGCGCTGTATTGAGTTTTTTAAAAATACCTCAAATTCACTTGCAGGCATAGGCCTTGCTGTTAATCCAACATCAAGTAATTTTAGTTTTATCTCGGGCTTTTCTAAAATCAATAAAATTTCTTTAGAAACTTTATTGAGAATCGCTGGGGGTAGATTTTTAGGGGCAACGACTCCCACCCACTGCGTAATAATAATATCTTTAAAACCTAATTCAGCTAAAGTTGGCACATTTGCGGCATTAGGATTTCGTTGTGCGCTAGTAAGGGCTAAAATGCGAATTCCCCCCTTCTTTTGTTGTGAAAGTAGGGGCGCAAAACCTAAAACTGCGGCAGGGGTTGTGCCCCCGGTCAGATCGATAATTGCTTGTCCGCCGCCTTTATATGGAATGTGCGTCCATTTGAAATCTGCTGATTTTGCTAACCACTCACCAATGTAATGCTGGTTTGTACCTTGGCCAGAGGTTCCATATGAAATAGTCCCTGGCTTACTTTTTGCCGCATTCAATAGGTCTGCTAATGTAAGGTAGGGCGTTTGACTTGACACTGCGATCCCAATGGGTTGATCGCCTATTAAGGCGACGCCAATTAGATCTCTCCCTAGGCGCCAACTTAAGGACTCTCTGGTGGCGCTTAGGATGGCAGAACTGTCGGAGGCAATGGCAAAGGTATAGCCATCTGGAATAGCATTAGCGGCCAGCTGCAACCCAATAGCGCCGGAAGCTCCGGGCTTATTTTCAATAACAATGGACTGATTTAAGGCTTTACCTAACTCAATCGCAATTATTCGGGTAATGATGTCATTAGTGCCGCCTGCTGCCTGCGGCACAATAATGCGAATAGGTCGATCTTTAGGCCACTCCTCAGCCCAAGAATTATTACCAGAGAGAATACTGGTAATCAAGATACAGCAAGTAACTATGTATTTTTTCACCATGTACCAGTATCGTTAATTTTCAATAGTTTAGCTTATTGATGAAAATGCCCAGCCTTCGAATTAAAAATTAGGTAATCTTAAATTTACATTAACGTAAGTTACAGCCCACCATCTTTTTGATATAGCCCTAAGACGGAATTTTTGGCGCCTAGTTGCTCTACGGATGTCTTTAACCACCTGCTCAGCAGGGCTCTTAGGTTGATTGGATTTGATGTTCATCTTCATTCCTTATGTTAGAAGATGAACCAAAATCCTCCTTTAATCAAGTGCCCCTATTTGTCTCATAGTTGCTGACGTCGGACAATTAAGCTAACTTCAGCCCCTCTTTACTTAAGGGAAAGTTACGCACAGGCCTGCCGATTGCCGCTGAAATTGCGTTGGCTACGGCAGGGCCAACTACACAAATAGTAGGCTCTCCAACACCACCCCAAAAGTCAAAACTAGGCACTAAGACAGATTCGATGCGTGGAGTTGAGGCAAGGCCCAGCAATGGATAGGCATCCAAGTTTTTTTGCACGATACGCCCATTTTCTACAGTGATTTCGGGATTGAAAATCGCTCCCAATGCCATCACTACCGAACCTTCAATTTGTTCGCGTGCTAAATAGGGGTTAACTACATGACCAGAATTGAGGGCAAAAACTAATCGATCGATTTTGACGGTATTACCTTGCATCGATACTTCGGCCACGCACGCAGAATAGCTAGCATATCCCATAAACTGAGCTATACCTCGATACACCCCGGGCGGAAGTGGTTTTCCCCAATCTGCTTTCTGCGCTGCTGCATTCAAGACGGCCAAATGCTTGGGATGATTTTGCATCAATGCTTGTCGAAAAAGTAGTGGATCTTTATTTGCTGCCTTAGCACACTCATCCATGAAGCATTCCATGAAAATCGCATTTTGATTTGTATTGACACCACGCCATGGACCAACGGGTATATGCGTATTTCTCATGACATATTCAGTTAACAGCGTCGGAAATTGATAGCCCAGCTGTGCATCGGGACCCTTCTCATAAAGACCTTGAAGTTGCCGTTCATCTTTACCATTTTTAATATTCTGTGGTGCAAGCGTGGCATTAATCGACGGGCCAGAAACCTTAATATGCATACCCGTTAGATTTCCTGATGAATCTATGCCAGCAGTCATTTTTGCCATCGCAATGGGATGATAAAAATCATGAGTCATATCTTCTTCACGACTCCAGATTAATTTGATAGGCACACCTGGAAATTGTTGCGCAATTTTAGCGGCTTGGGTTACATAATCTTGTGTAGAGCCCCTACGTCCTAAGCCTGTACCTGAATCTAATTTATAGATCTCGCATTTATCAAGCGGAATACCCGTAGCCTCAGAGAGCGCAGCATGAGAACCTTCCCCATTTTGCGTGGGAACCCATGCTTCAGCCTGACCCCCTGAAATTTTGACTGTGGCATTCATGGGCTCCATATTGACGTGGGCACGATATGGAGTGAAATAGATTGCTTCCACTTTTTTAGGTGAGCCTTGAATAGCGCCTAGGGCATCGCCTTCTTTTCGCTGCCAGTAGTTACCTTCTTCATCTAGAGCTTCTCTAAGTGTTTTGTTAATAGCAGCTGAAGATACATTTGCGCCTTTGCCTTCATCCCAGACGATAGGTAAAGCGTCTAGCGCTGTTTTAGCGCGCCACCAAGAATCTGCAACTACCGCTACCGAGTTATCGCTTACCTGTACAACGCCTTTAACCCCACGCATATTTTTAATTTGAGCCTCATTAAAGCTCACTAACTTGCCACCAAAAACGGGACATGCTTTGATAGCGGCACAAAGCATGCCAGGCAATTGCAAATCTGCACCAAATACCTTAGAGCCGTTGACTTTATTTGCGGTGTCAATACGGGCGTAAGGTTGCCCCGCGACCTTCCAGGTGCGCGGATCTCTTAAGGTAATAGCTTTAGGGTCGGGAGGACTTAAAGTAGAGGCAAGCTCGGCAACTTGTCCATAGCTAATTTGCCTACCTGTTTTGGCGTGAGTAATGATCCCTTTATCTACCGTCAATTCGCTGACTGGAACATCCCACTTATTCGCTGCTGCTTGCATCAGCATTATTCGCGCTGCTGCTGCACCGCGACGCACATAGTCTTCAGAAATACGAATACCACGACTGCCACCGGTACCATGCTCGCCCCATGTTCGTTTTCTGGCTAGGCTATGCCCCGGAGTTGGTGACTCTGTACTGACATTTTTCCAATTACACTCGAGCTCTTCAGTAACCATCTGCGCTAAACCTGTTCTTGTACCTTGGCCCATTTCTGAGCGGGCAATGCGGATCAGAACAGTTTCATCTGGCTTAATACTGACCCAAGCATTTACCTCTGGTGCGCCAATTTTTAATGGGCTATTGTGGTCATAGGCATTATTTTTTTGAGCCAGAGCATATTCAGGCAGTGCACCAAGCCCGAGCATTAAACCACCGCCAGCAAGCGTGCCCTTAATAATAAATTGACGACGCGAAGCGTTATCAAGATTTGGAGTTTGGTCAATTAGTCTCATATTTTTTCCTAACCACGACTCTGAGGAGAGGCTGCATACAGAGCCAAAATATCTACTAACGTCTTCTGTCCAGAGGCGACATGAATGCCATCGCGAATTTTTTGATAAGTACCACAGCGACAAACATTAGACATGGCTTTGTCAATATCCTGATCGGTTGGCCTAGGATTCTTTTTCAACAAAGCGGCAGCGGCCATGATCTGACCAGATTGACAGTATCCGCACTGAGGAACATCTAGTGCAATCCAGGCTTTTTGCACAGGATGCGAGCTATCTTTAGAGAGCGCCTCAATAGTCGTTATTTTCTTGCCACCGACCACAGAGACGGGAATCATGCAGGAACGCACAGGTTCGCCATTCATATAGACTGTACAGGCCCCACATTGCCCAATACCACAACCATATTTGGTTCCTGTAAGGCCGACGAACTCCCGAATTGCCCATAAAAGGGGCATATTAGGCTCGACATCGACGTTGTATATTTGCTCGTTAATGGTTAACTTCATGCTTGGCCTCTTATGTTTTATTATTTGTTATCGTTTTTTTAATACTATATATTATTCTGGATAGCTAAGTAAACAGTAAATCAGGTCAATTAAATTTCTATTAAAATTGCTGAGTGAACGAACAGTTACTAAATCAGATTATCCTAATAGCCATCCCCATTTTCAGCATTTTTATGTTGGGCGAATTTTTTTATGGCTTAGCAATTGCTAAAAATACTTATCGGCTAAACGATACCATCAGCAGCATCAGCCAGGGACTACTAAGCCAGTCTATTTTGCTTTGCCTGGTTTTTTTTCAAATTGGGGCTTATGAATTACTCTACATATATTTAGGAGCAAGATCGTTTACGCTTTTTTGGGAAAGCTGGTATGGCTGGATCATTGCATTTCTAATATATGACTTTATAGATTATTGGCTTCATCGGGTCAGCCACCAATCTGCTCTGCTTTGGGGTTCTCATGTCGTCCACCACCAAAGTCAATTATTTAACTTTTCTACTGCTTTAAGACAGGAAAGTTTTTTCCCCATTATTGCGTGTTTCTTTTTTGCAGTCATGGCGCTACTCGGAATTCCACCATATCAATTTGCTTTAATTGGCCTATTTGTATTAATTTATCAATTCTGGATGCACACTGAACATATCGGCAAATTAGGATGGTTTGATAGCGTCTTTTCTTCACCCTCGAATCATCGAGTGCATCATGCAATCAACGACGAATATATTGATAAAAATTTTGGCGCAGTTTTAATCATTTGGGACCGAATTTTTGGCACTTATCGGGAAGAAAAAAGCGCCTGTATCTATGGCACCCAAACCCCCTTAAATTCTTGGAATCCTTTATGGGCGCTTGGTTCAGTATTTATTAACCTATATAAGAAAAGTCGCAACTATTCTGGGCTGATAACGAAACTCAAAATCTTCTTTAAGAGTCCTACTTGGAGGCCCAATGACGAAGGGGTGAAGGATTCAGAGGTAGTTGCTAATGTCTTTCAAATATATAACCCACCCTTGACGGGGCTGCAGAAATGGGTTGCAGTGATTATTTTTTCTGTGACAATTTTATTTTCTATTTATTTTTTTATCACAGTAGATCAGTACGCCTATTTCGATAAAATTATGTGCTTGATATTGGTTAGTATCGGCTTGTATTATGCAGGGTTTTTTATGGGACAAAAAAAGCAACCCACTTGAACCAAACCCCTTGCGATTATTTTTTCCTATACAAATTACTTAAATCGGTAAGCTAATGCCATAAATAGGTTGTCTTCAAATGTTCGGTTCATGACCGGGCTATTGCTAATTCCGCTTCCCATCCACTTGCGTTTGCCATAAATATTAATATACCAATCTTCAATAATTGGCACTTCTAATAAGAAACCTAACATTAAATTATTAGTAGCAGGAGCGGTATAGCTTTGGTAGCCGATGGTGTTCGCTTGTTGGTTATTTAAACCATAGTAATAGTTTGCATATTGGCTCGACTGTCTTTCAATACCGAGTTGGGGGTACAGGGTTATTTTACGAACTATTTCAAGCTCACCGAAGTAGGAAAAATCATATAAAGCCCCCTTAGATTGACTAAAGTCATGGTAAGCATTGATAAGAAATCCCCCAATTGGTGTTTCTTGGAAGGTGCCAATCCCAATGGGAATGGGGTAACGCTTAACAATAGTTGTGGTTGTGAAGGGCGATTTAACCACGAAGTTATCGAGAATTGCTTTGCCAGTTACCTCAAGGTACCCATAACCAATTTTGGCTGTTTTAATACCGAACATATCAATTCTTGCAAAAGCTCTTTTATAGTTAGCAAAAACATAGGGCGCAACAAATGTCTGCGTACCATAAGTACCAAGGTGTAAATTAGAGGTATAAGTTGCTAAACCAATGTCACCAACTAAATGATCAGGAATGTCATCATCATAGGGTTTATCTTGAGCCAAGCAAAAAAAAGAAGAGGTAAAAAAAAGAAGAAAGAGGAAGCAACGCATTAAGTAAAAATTACTTTATTTAATATCGCGGCAAGAGAGCATATGCATTACTTTGCGCTCTGAATCAATTTCAAAGCCGCATTCTACTCGGCGAGATGAGTTTTCATAGGTGCCAAAAAGAATATCCCAAATAGGTAGGCCATAATTATTAGTATGGCGATTGCGTTCATGATGAATGCGATGCATTTCAGGTCTGACAATGAAATAGCCTAGCCAATGTGGGGTAGGGGTATTGGTATGCTCCCAGAGTTCGAAGATGCTAACCCAAAGAGATGCCCAGACTGCAGATTCAATGTTTAATCCCAGAAAAGAGTAGGCAACAACATTAATAATGAGGGCATTCGCTAAGAAATCACTGGGGTGAGCATACAGCGCAGTTAGAGCTTGAATACGATGGGTGCTATGGTGAATTTGATGAAATATTTTCCAGATTAAACTATTGTGATGTCGAAGGCGGTGCCACCAATAAACAAAAAAAGTAATGCAAACATAGGCAAAGAGGCCATTCAGCCAGGGGGGAGTTTTTAAAAATTGCGTTGAAAAATTTGGAAATATTACGATGGCGCCCAAATGAGGAACCAAAAATATACCAATTATTATTGTCAGTAGTACCCCAAGACTGCCGAAGATAAATAGCCTTATAAGCCAGGATTTATCTGGGCTATAACGATGTAATGGGCGAATTTTTTCTAAGCCAATAAAAAAACCAGTAACTGCAACAAGAGCAATGATTGACGTCTCAGAAGTTAGCACAAGCCAATTCCTTAAGTCAATTTATTGAGCTCTTGATGCGACTTTTCCACCCTTAAAAAACGCTGCAGTTCAGGAGAAATAATTTTGTTTCTAATTTTTGAATTAGACAAGATGTCATACGTTTCTTTTAAAAAAGCAATTGACTCATAAGCAACGGTTTCGCGTTCATTATCAACCGTTATCATATGATAGCTATTCCCAAGGTAAATAGATCTCTTGAGTTCAGAGCTAATTGACTGATTCAGTAATTCAACGTTATTTGGATGCGCAATCTCATCATCTACCGCATGAATAGTTAATGTTGCAGCAGTAACATAAGCTAGATTTTTTTTCACATAAGAGCACAATTGATTCGCTTGATAAATATGGTTAAGCGTCATATATGACCCGCCAATTTCTGAAATCTGATGGTTTGACATCGCTTTTTTAATGTAGGCTCGAATTTGAATATTTTTAACCCCAAAGGGATCTCGTTCCTTGTATTTAAATCGCCCTCCTAAGCCAAGCCATATTCCTAATTTAGCAAAAATTCGGTACCAAGGAATGGCCCATCCGTTGTAATTTAAGGTAGTAGACAGGCACAGAATTGCATGAATATTATCTAGCCTGGAGCCAACACCGAGCGCTAAAGTTGCCCCAAGTGAAACTCCACCAAGAGAGATGGGTAGCGACTCTTTTATCTGTAAATTACTCACATAATTAACTGCCTCATTAAGCCAATCATTCCAATTACCAGCATGATCACCAAAGTTATAGCCATTAAAAGTAGGGGTTTCAACACGAAAGCCACTCTTCCTGAGGACATTAGCCAAATAGCTTAACTCGAGCGGGGAAGAAGAAAGCCCATGAAATAGTACAATTAATGGGCTAGAGCTTGGAGTGGCTGCGATTGTATTCATGTAAAGATATTTTAGGCTTTTTTGGGAAGGGTAGGCAATGCAAATAAAAAATGCCAATAATTGGTGCGCGGTGCCCAAGCGGGCTATTTACCCCGTAACCCTTCTGGCATTCTTTTTGATAACTTGGGGTTTATTTGCTTTAGGGCAAGATTTCTATAGTGAAAATCCTTATAAGTTCTACTATTTAATAGCGATCTTTTTAGCATATTCCTTTGGTTTTTTGCCTGCCTTAGTTTTTATTATTGGTGGCACCCTTTATGCTAATTATTGGTTTGTCGCCCCCTTTGGAGAATTTGAATTCAGCTTTCACGATTTGCAACAATGGGCGTTAAACTTTGCACTGGGTTTTACGTGCATATTATTGATTGAATATCTGCAACGTGAGCGGTATAAAACGAAATTACTATTATTGGTTGCAGACTCGCGCTATTTAATTTTATTGCACCGCGATAATGAGCTCATGAATGCATTGAAAAAAGAAAATAATGTCTGAAACAATGAAAATTCTGCTTCAGCAAGTGGCGGATCGCTTTGATAAAAATATCGATGATATTAGTCCAGATATGACTTTAGAGTCACTGGAGATTGATTCCCTTGGAAAAATAGAATTATTATTTGATCTAGAAGATCATTTTAAAGTGCGGATTCCGAATGAAACTATTAATCTCACCACGCTTCAAGATGTCGCAGATTTAATTGATTCTGCAAAATAAAGTGAGTGTAGATTCACAGCCCAATCGTGTGGTTATTACTGGTTTAGGTGCAGTTTCTTGTTTAGGCGTTGGTGCAGTTATTCAATTTCAAAAAGCCGCTACTTGTACGTCCGGAATAACCAGCCTTAATAAAGCACTAGCTATCCCCGTTGATTTAGCCTGTGCTGGTTTAGTCGCCAATCCACTGCCAATCCAATTGGATGCTTCATCACAAGGCATGTTCGATCGTGTGGCGCAGTTATCTTGGAGTGCGGCAAGAGAAGCGCTTGAACATTCTGGGCTAAAGGATCTGCCCGAGAAAACATTAGATCGTTGCGGAATTTTTTGGGGCACTGGTTTTGGGGGCGCAAATACGCTTGAAAGTGCCTTCGAGGATATTTTTATCAAACAGAAGCAGCGTGTTAGACCTTTTACTGTTATTGGTGTAATGGCGAATGGTTCAGCGGCATTAATTTCATTGAAGACGGGTTTTAAAGGCCCTTCAATGACTTATGCCACAGCATGTGCTTCCTCAGCGCATGCGATCGGCGAGGCTTATCGTAGCATCAAACATGGTTACTGTGATCGCGCAATTGCAGGCGGTGCAGAGAGCCTATTTACTGCAGCGTCGATTAAGTCTTGGGAGGCGTTGAAAACACTTGCCACTCCTGATCTCGAAAATATTGCCAATTCTTGCAAACCATTTTCAAAAAATCGTAGTGGCTTTGTATTGGGTGAGGGAGCTGCTGCAATTATGTTGGAATCATGGTCTAGCGCAAAAGAGCGTGGCGCTATTATCCTTGGAGAAATTATTGGCTATGGCACTTGCTCAGATTCATCACACATTACCAAGCCAGATCCTCTGGGTCAGGCTAAAGCAATGCAGCAAAGCTTAGAAGAGGCCCGCCTTAACTCTGCCGAGGTGGTTTACATTAATGCTCATGGTACTGCCACGCAAGTTGGTGATATTGCCGAGACCATTGCCCTTAAAAAAATATTTGGAGATGAGGGCGCCAAACGCCTATCGATTAGCTCAACTAAGGCCATTCATGGGCATACTCTTGGAGCCGCAGGCGCATTAGAGTTGCTGATTACTATTCAAGCAATGCAAAAAGGAATTGCTCCTGGAACCGCATTCTTGGAAATACCCGATCCTGACTGCGATCTCAATTTCTTGCCATTAAGATCCGCTGAAATACCGATTCCTTATGCGATGAGTAATTCCTTCGCCTTTGGTGGCTCAAACGTTTCACTTCTATTAGCCAGGGATGTGAATTAATTAATTTTTTTCTTAATTGGTGCGGTAATGTTATGAAACCAAAGTACCCCTAAGATAATGCCCGTTATCAAGACCTCTGCATCACTTACCAGCCCGTGAAAATTATCTGCCGCGTAAGAGTTCGAGTTTAAATTAATCGCTAATTCTAAAAACACAACTGAAGCTGTAAAAATTAAGCGTGCCTTTTTTAGGGTTTGTAACAAGGGAGCATGGAGTTTATTTGCATTGATCAACAAATAGATTACTGAACAGAAATTGATAGACCAGAAAAGATAGATAAAAAAAGTTAAATTGAAAGGCGCGCTTAAGTAGTAAAGCGTAGAAACTAGAATCTGTAAAGAAAGTAAAAATTTAGTCACTTGAGTTAATTGTTTATTTAAACGATAACTGTACACCTTTTATTATAGATTTTCAGCGCCGGCTAAACTAATTTTCATAAATTTTGACATATATGTAATACTGGATAAATCATTACTAAATATTTTATTAACTTATCGCCGACCCTTTATATGGAGTTTTCATGACATCAGCAATGCAACGAAGTATTTTTTTAATTAGCATTGTTATCGCTAGTGTATTAGCAGCCTGTGGCGGCGACGGGACTAGTAGTTCTTCAACAGCTATTACTTACACTACTCTGAATAACCCCATAGCTACTGCAGCAAATTATATGAGCTTGACTGGTATTCGTGGTGTTGATAATTCCACTGATGTTTACATTACTGGAGCAACCATAGTAGGGACAACATATATAGCCCAGCTCTATAAAGGTCCCCTTACTGGAGGCGGCACATACTATACGATGCCCTTTCCCTCTTCTACTGGAGCTACTATTAGCAGTACTAATTCATATAGTGTTGACAATCTTGCAAATGGTGCAGTGAACTTAGTTGGTAGCTATACCACTACTCAAAATGCCAATCAACAGGGCTTTATTTATACTGGGTCTGTCACGAATAATCCGACTTCTGGATATGTCACGCTGAATTATCCGAGCGCTCGTCAAACCATTCCACATAGTGTTATGAATGATCTGGTGGTTGGGGGATAT
Organism: Polynucleobacter sp. IMCC 30228; assembly: GCF_021395205.1. Lineage (GTDB taxonomy): Bacteria > Pseudomonadota > Gammaproteobacteria > Burkholderiales > Burkholderiaceae > Polynucleobacter. The sequence goes on from NZ_JAJVCS010000004.1 coordinate 34,595, forward strand.
GAGACGCCGCTCGGCAAATTGCGGGCTTTTATTTACCAAATTAGTACTGGCCAATTTACCGATCTTAAAGTAGTAACTGATGCCAACAATGCGGTGACCGCTTATGGTGTTTGGCACAATGGTGGTAACAGTTACACCATTGTTGGTGGTTATACCGATATAACCACCAAAGAGCAGGCCTATATTCTTGATTACGATTCAAGTACGGGGGTTATAACTAATACAACAACGTATACCTACAATAACCAGGCTTCAGCTTTGACCCATTTTGAAGGTATTACGACTAATGGCAACGGCGGATATTATTTGGCTGGGTTTGGTCAAGTAACCTCAGGCGGTGCCGTTTCATGTGCTTTGGTCAGCATGACTAGAACCATTTTAGGACCCTTAAAAACGGCTGGATTTACAACTACCCCAACATGGGTCCAAGCAGTCTTTCCTGGAGCAACAACCCAATATGCCAATACTGTTTACCAAAATAATCTTTTAGGAACCTATTTACCGGGTCCGATTGCATTGAATGGCTATGTTGCAAATATTCCTACGAGTTTAATTAAATAAACCTATGACAGTATGCTCGGGTTCAATTGCCAGTTTCATTACAATTAAGGCGTGGCTTGGGGTAGCATATGAAAATTCTCTGGAGGAACTAACGTGATTCGATGTATCCGTTTATGGACAGGCGCAGACAATAACTCGTATTTTGAAGAGGGCGTGATTGATTTGAATTTAAAAAATAATCGCGGTGATGTACTTTCATCAGCATTTACAGCTCAAACGATTTCATTTCAAGAAACAAGCGAGGGGGGTAAATATGATTGGCATAATGACCCTGTAAGGCAGATTGTCATTACCTTAACCGGCACTTTAGATTTTGTCACGCGCAATAATGAGCGCTTCACCATTAATCCAGGTGATATCTTGTTGGCCGAAGATTCAACTGGCACTGGGCATTCTTGGAAATTAGTCGGCTCTGCACCATGGAAACGTGCCTATATTGTCCTTGCACCAGGCGCAGCGGTTGCCTTTAAAGCCAATAAAGCACAGCAGTAAAAAAAAGATTTAGCAGGCTTGAATTTCCATCTTGCTTTACTATTCACCAGGGTAGCCTTTCTCCTGAATAAGAAAGAAAGCTGCCAGAGTCTTCTTTGGTAGCGCTTTCTAAGACATGAAACATATCCTTGACGGCATCATCTGCATTCCTGCCAATGTCTTGGCCACGAAATGGTTTCGATAGATTGGAATTGACAGTACCAGGATGTAAGGCGATTAAAGCAATATTTGGCTTTGTTCTTTTGAGTTCAATGGCCGCTGTTTTAATCAACATATTTAATGCTGCTTTAGAAGCACGATAGCTATACCAGCCCCCAAGCCGATTATCTTCAATACTGCCAACTTTAGCCGAGAGGGTAGCCATTACGCTATTTTGTGGATCCAACAGTTTTGAGAAGTTTTTGATGCTTAATGCTGGGCCAATGGCATTAATATTCATTAGCTCATTTAATTGAGCATGATTCAAGTCAGCCATTTTCTTTTCAGGCATCCATTTTTCAGAATGTAATAAGCCAATTGTATTAATAATGAGCTGAAATGGCCCTAGGGCAGCAAGACTGTGGGCAGAAGATTCAATCGTTTCTGGTAGACGATAGTCAATAGGGTAAATAGAGTGACGGCTGATGCCCTCCACCTTTGCACAAGCAGGATTATTTTCAAGCAGCCTCATAAAAGCAGAGCCGATAGTTCCAGATGAGCCAATGACTAAAGCGCGGAATGGTTTAGGCAGTAATCCCATGGCGTCCTATTGAGGGTATTGATTTATCTTCTAAAAATTAAGCATGATATGCCTGCAAGCAGCTTTAGTAAATTGGTCTTACACTTACTAAATGTCAAAAAAATTGCAAACACTTACCTTATTTTATGATGGTAAATGCCCCTTATGTCAGGCAGAAATTCGTTTTTTTTCCAGCCGAAATGAAGCAGGCCTCTTAAATTTTATTGATATTCATTCCACTCGATATGATCCTCTTAGTATTGGCGTTACGTGCGAACAAGCATTGGCAGCAATGTACGCTCAATATGAAGATGGGTCAATCATTCATGGAGTTGCTGTTTTCCCCGAGGCTTATTGCCGGGCACGCTTATCTTTTTTAGCTTGGTTATTCTCCAGAAAAACACTTCAGCCCAGCCTAGAAGTAGCCTATCGGTTTTTTGCTAGAAATAGACATCAAATTTCTAAATTATTTGGACCAAGTGCATTGTGGCTGGTGAATTTGAAAATTAATAGATAGTCCTTGGGAAGCGGCAAAAAGACCAAGATAGGCAAATTCAACCAGCAATAGTAATTCGATTTATCCTCAATAAAAAAGGTAAGTGATGAAAGCAATTTGGAATAAGACAATCTTGGCAGATTCAAATCAGACTATTGTGGTGGAGGGTAATTATTACTTCCCATCTACGGCATTAAATATGGAATTTTTTAAGAAATCAGATAAAAAAACAGTTTGCTCTTGGAAAGGTACTGCTAGTTATTATGATATTGAGGCAAATGGCCAAGTCAATAAAGATGCTGCTTGGTATTATGCTGAGCCAAAGGCGGCGGCTAATAATATCGCAGGATATATTGCTTTTTGGAAGGGTGTTGAGGTACGAGATATTTAACTTGAAGTTAATGCACTTAAAATTATTTAGTTTCTTCGCAGCAACTTTTTTTTTAATATCGAGTCATGCTCAAGACAGCACTAATCCTTATGATGTAAAAGTGACAGTTACCTCCTTAGGAGGACGCTTGCAAATCAGCGCTACTTATGCAGTACCAGTTAATATGTGTAGTGCTTACACATTCCTTACCGACTATGAAGCCTCAAAAAATATTCCTGGTATTGTTGATGCGCAGATCATTTCACGAACTGCCAATAGAGTTCGCGTATACAGGGCGATAGAGGAAGAGATTCTTTTTTTTCAGGTTGAGCTGAAATCCTTGGTTGAATATACCGAGACCCCATATCAATTAATTAGTTTCGAACAAATTAGTGGCGATGCTAAATTCTATAAAGGCACGTGGAGACTTGTATCTGAGAAAGCTAAAACAGTCTTCAAATACGATAGCTTAGTTGAGCTAGATTCAGTAGTGCCATCTTTTGTAATTGCTTATTTTATAAAAAATAACATTCGTAGCCGCCTTGAGGCAATGGCTAAGAAGGCAACTCAACATAAAATTGTCGATATGGCAAACTGTAAATAGCTTGATTTCATAATCTTAGCCAAGATACTGCAAATGTGACTTGCGCATTTGCTATACTCAAAAAGACAGTTATAAAGAATCAATTGACTTTATTTGAGTCATCAACAAAGAAAGAATGGTATGAATTTACTTCAAAAGTATTTACTTTTAATTTGTACAGCAAGCCTTGGATTATTGGCTGGCTGTGTAACTCAACAAAGTTATAACCAGCTTGACGGGGCTTATAGTCAATTACAGCAGGCGTTTCAAGGCGATGAAGTGGAAATTCGTAAGTTACAAGGTGAATTACGCATCACCATTAAAGATAAAATCCTCTTTCCAGAAGGCGGATATCGTTTGAATAGTAAGGCTGATGCAGTGTTAGCCAAAATGGCACCAACCTTATCGGGTTTTAAAAATACGAAAGTTGTTGTACGGGGATATACCGATAATGTGCCAATTGGGGCAGGCCTCAAAAAAGAAGGCATAGAAACAAATCTTGATCTCTCTTCAAGACGTGCCGACAATGTGGTTGATTACCTCATCAAAAAAGGCGTTAGCCCTGGTTTAATTTCTGCGCAAGGTATGGGTGAAGCTAGTCCTATGGCGCCAAATGATACCGCCGATGGTCGTGCACAAAACCGCCGTATTGAAGTTACCTTAGTTGGCCCAGGTACCTAATCTCCAGTTTTTTTAATTAAGGATTAAAAATGAGTTATCAATTTAAAGTAGTAGCTGCCGTAGTTACTGGTCTTCTTTTGGCTGCTTGCTCAGGGATGCCAGATGTTAAAACCCCATCAGCAGATTTTATTAAAATCAATAACGGTATCTTGACTAGTAGTTATGGCAAAACTATCTATACTTTTGATAAAGATCAGGCTAATTCAGGTAAATCTGAATGCGTAGCCACTTGCGCTGATAACTGGCCGCCTGTATACGTTGAGTCGGGCATTAAAGTTTCAGGAGATTTCTCCGTTATTACTCGTAGTGATGGACAAAAGCAGCTGGCCTACAAAGGGAAGCCTTTATACTTTTTTGCCAAAGATAAAAATCCTGGCGATAAAACAGGTGATGGAGTAAACAATATCTGGCATACAGTAAGCCCTTAAGGTTACTCTTGACCTAGAGCCCCCAACAGTTGGACCTCAAGTCTAACCAAGGGGGCGTTTTTATGTGCAATTTTTTTGCTAATGGCGTATGAACACTAAGCCTTTAAATGCCGAACAATCTCCCCATATTTTAGTTTTAGGAATGGGAGGGACGATTGCTGGGCTAGCACCAAACCCAGAAGTAAATCCGTTGGCTTATGAGGCGGGTCAAATTGAAATTGGTGATTTGTTAACAAAAATTGAGCAAATGTTCCCTCAAGGTCTTCGTATTATTTCTAGGCAGATTGCAAATATTAACAGTAGTAATTTAAGTGAATCCTTGTTAACGGAATTAGGTGAGCAGGTTAAAAAGGCGCTAGCAAGTTCTACGCTAATAGGCATAGTTATTACGCATGGCACAGATACAATCGAAGAAAGCGGTATATTTTTACAAGCTACTTGTGGCAAGTATGCTGAAAAGCTGGGAAAGCGGGTTGTCCTTACAGGGGCGATGTTGCCGTCGAATGCGGCTGGTGCAGATGGACCAGAAAATTTACTCAACGCAATTCAATGGGCATACACGGCGATTGATAACTGTCCAGGGGGTGTATTCGCAGTCTTTGCAGGTAAGGTCTGTATGGCGCGTGATTTAGCAAAACGACATAGTAGTGCCCTAGCTGCACCCTTGCTAGACTCGCCCTCTAGCTCCGTCTCGTTAATTAATCCTTCATGGCTATCCACAGTAAGAGCAGCACAAGCAGTATTAGTAGACGATTTACCTATCCCCCAAGTTCAGGAGTGGCCTTGGGTTGAGATTTTGACAAGCCATGCAGGCGCACGCGCCGACCTTGTTCAATTGTGTATTAATGCTGGGGTAAGAGGATTAGTTCTTGCAGGAACAGGTCAGGGTGGGTTTAATAAGGCATGGCAAGACTCGGTTAATCAAGCAATTGCCGCAGGGGTTGCGATCGTTCGAGCCACCAGAACTGGCGCTGGTATCGTTCGGCCCAACATACCCGCACAAGATCCTGAGGGCTGCATTGCTGCTGGAAGCCTATCACCCCCAAAGGCGAGGATTGTTTTACAGCTAGCACTCAATGCGGCAAAAGTGAGTCAGGCTGAAGCAGAATCTTTTCGGCCAAGATGGCAAGATTACTTTGCACTACAGACATACTAGTGCACTGCAAATACCAAATTTAATAAGAGCTAAGAGAGTTACTGCCTGCATTCGGTATCTGATTTCTGAAGTCATCATCCATCCCGCCATCTTTACTGAAATTGCTCGCACACCCCGTGAACAAATTTGCAAAAAAAAGAGCAATGATTATTTTCCGCATATGCTTTTCCTTTAGAGTTTAATGTTGTATTAATTCGTCAATAAAAATCTGGTAACGCTGACTTTTGGGTTTATTCTTATCTTCAGAATTCACATATTCAATGGATGTTTTTCCACCAATTAACCCTCTCGGCAAAATCATGACCCTTGCAAACGCTGAGGCTAAGGTCTTATCGGTGGCAGCATAAACTGCATCAGGGCCAGCCTCAAACCAGGCGCTCAAGGGTTGATGAGTATGGATATTGCCGAGGGTATGAATTTGGATAGAACCAAATAGTAAACAGCGAATACCCCCACCCAGATGTCGATGAGTCAGCGCCTCGCCTTCAGGAGGAAAATCGACTCTATCACAGCGAATAATGTACTGACTTAAATCACCTAACGCCATCTTGGCCGCTAAGAGTAGAGTACTTTGTGACGCTTGAATTTTATTAGAATTATCAACTTCATTAACCAGTTCCCAGCGCAACATGATTGCGTCAGCACTTCCACCACCCAAGGAAAATGATTCTGGAATAGAAAGGGCGCTATTCTGCGATAGAGTGAGCCTTGTAGAGACGCCATTTTTGATGGCTATACTTCCCTCAACTATATATATGGCTCGAGCATAGGTTGAGTTCAATTCGATCGATGCTGACTTTGCAGTTAGCTGATCAAGATAAAGTCGTAATTCGTAATTCATTTTGTAGCTTTTAATTGCTGCTCAAGCCACTGCGCAAAAAAGGGTGCTGGTTTTAAAATTCGGGTTTCTTGTACCAGCATCAGTGGCCTAATTTTAGGCAGATAAGCCTGCCAATGAGGGTCAAGCGCCAAAACGCCCCGTCTTTTTTCTCGATCTGCGGCGTCTTGGTATGCCCAGAGGTGAATTACCGTATTTTGCGGGCCAGTATCTACAGTGTAATAACCCACATTACAACCCAAAATATTTAACTGTATTGACCGACCTTCATCTTCATAAAGCTTAAGATACTCGGCAACTTTGCCGTGATGTAATGTATAGATTCGCTCTTCGACAATCATTTAGCTTCCTTTTGCTTGTAGTGCTGTAGTCAAATAATTTATATTAAAATGATCATTACCGTTTAATTAAATCCATACCGCTATTTTGAATGGGAACTGAAGCCTCGGGAGAGGTCAAAAATTGAATTAATTTTTTCGCCGATTCAACCTGTGTAGAACCTTGCGTGATGGCAATAGCAAATATCTGTAAAAGCTGAATTTCTTCTGGCAAGCGCCCAATAAAATCAATGCCTGTGACATTGACAAGTTCGCTGCTTGGTTGAATAGCTATAGCAGCTTCTCTTGCGGCTAATAGCGAGGTTGCTTGGCTACCGCGTTCAGTAATTTTTACTGAGATTTGTTTGGTAATTCCCAGCTTCGGAAAAAGTTCTTTTGTGAGATAAATACCGCTTGTACTGCCAGGGACAACAATAGAGTTAGCGTTCAATAATGCTTGTTTGAAGGCGGCAACAGTACTAATATCCGGCCTTGAGGCGCCTAATGGAACTGCCGCACCTAAGGGCGCAAGAGCCAAGTCGACATCTGAGCCGGGAATAATTCTACCTAAAGCAACTAATTCTGCAAGCCCTTCGCGGGACAGTATCACCACATCTACAGTGGCGCCACTCTCAAGTTGTGCTTTGATTGTTTTTGGTCCTGTACCTTGGGATGCTCCAGATAGAGTTTTGACTGTAATCCCCGTCATTTTTTCAAATTGCGGTAGCATTTGCTGGTATGGGCCACTAAATCCACCAGAAATAATTACTTGAAGTTGTGCCATGGAAGAGGTACTGATTAGAAATGCGCCGATACTGAAGAAAATATATTTCAAGGATGTCGCCCTATATTTTTACTGCGAAAGATAACTTATCGCCTAAGCCAGTGAAAGTATATTATTTTTAGGTTGCAGATGGTAAATTTGAGTCAATTTAGCTGTAATCTATTAAAATTAAAGAATACTTAATTTTCACACTATTCTAGTGGTATGTCCGGCATATCAATTTATTCTTATCTATAACCTATTTAGCATGAAATGAGCAAGACTAAAAATATCCTCATCTCGGGTGGAAGCGGCGGCATCGGCAGAGCTATTGCACGTAGAGTAATTGAGGATGGCTATAGCGTTATTAATTTAGATCAAGTACCCCCGAAAGAATTACTTGCTAGCGAAACATTTCATCGAGTCGACTTAACTGACGCCAAAGCAACTCAGGGGTTAATTGTAGACTTGCTGAAGACCACCAGCATATTACGCTTAGTAAATAACGCCGGTATTATTCGTCCCGGCGCCCTTGAGGATGTTAGTCTTGATGATTTTAATGCCGTGATGGACTTAAATCTGAAGGCACCGATGCTATTGGCTCAAAGTCTGATGCCGGCGATGCGCACTGCTCAATTTGGGCGAATTATTAACATTGCTAGTAGAGCGGCACTAGGCAAAGAAGAGCGCACGGCTTATGCTGCTAGCAAAGCTGGTCTACTCGGAATGACGCGCACCTGGGCGCTTGAAATGGCCCACTTTGGTATTACGGTAAATGCCATTGGACCAGGGCCCATAGCTACTGAATTATTTACTTTGGGTAATCATCCTGACCATCCTAAAACAAAAAAAATTATTGCCAATATTCCAGTGAAGAGAATGGGTGAGCCAGAAGATGTTGCGCACGCTGTTGCACTATTTTTGGATGACCGCGCTAGCTTTATTACCGGACAAGTACTCTATGTTTGTGGTGGCATTACAGTTGGTCTTAGTAACGCAGCTTAATAATCCTTTATAAAGAACCATCATGGAAGAAAAACTGATTTCAATTTATTCAAGTCTAGACTTGGAAATAGCGGATAGCATTATTAATGCAGCAATTAAAATACGTGCAGCTAATGGAATTTTGCCGCAGGCGATTGCTGTCCTGGATTCGGGAGGGCAACTTGTGGCATTTAAACGTGAAAATGGCTGCGGTATCATGCGCTTCGATATTGCGCTTGGTAAAGCTTGGGCAGCTCTTGGCATGGGCATGCACACTCGCCAAATTAGAGATCGCTTAGCGAATCGCCCCGTTTTTCTAAATGCTTTAGGAGGCGCGGCGGGTGGGCGGTTTATTCCAGTTCCAGGGGGTGTACTGATCTTAAATCAGCAGAGAATAGCCATAGGGGCTGTTGGCATTAGTGGCGATACCTCAGATAAAGACGAGTATTGCGCAATTGAAGCGATTAAATTATCTACGCTACTCGCTGAACCAGCCGAGCCGTCACCCGACTGGAATAGTAGTCAACTTTAATTGAGAAGCAAGATGAACTTAAGCAAAATATTTTTTTCAATAATGAGTTTATTTTTGTTTAGTACAAATTTTTTATCTGGTACTTCACAAGCACAAAATACCTACCCTACCAAGCCAATCCGTTTGGTTGTTCCATTTCCAGCTGGTGGACCAACCGACCAGTTTGCAAGGTTATATGCCCAATCGCTAGGGGTTCAGCTTGGGGTATCAGTAGTGGTTGATAACAAAAGTGGTGCTAGTGGTGCCATTGGTTCACTTGAAGTAAAAAATAGCAATCCTGATGGCTATACCCTATTATTCGGCACTGCCTCTACGCATGTTCTTTATAGCCTGATCAATCCTAAGCCGCAATATGATTCGATCAAAGATTTTGTTGAAATTGCTGTGGTTGGTGATGCCCCCATTGTTTTTGCTGTAAGCCCCACCACTACTGGTACCTTCAAAGAGCTACTAGAATTTGCAAAACTGAATCCAGGTAAATTGCAATATGGCTCTGCAGGCGAGGGAACCTATCTACATATCGTTGGGGAGAGATTGAAATATGAATTGGGCGGCCTACAAATTCAACATATTCCATTCAGAGGAAGCGCGCAATCAATACCAGCATTGATGGGCAGCCAAATTAATATGACAGTCGATACATTGGGTTCTGTAATTAATCAACATCGAGCAGGAAAGCTAAGAATTGTCGCTATTGCAACTTCTAAGCGCTCGGCTTTATTGCCCGATGTGCCAACAGTGAGTGAGGCTACAGGCCTGAAAGATTTTCAAGCGGCCTTATGGAATATTGTCTCTGCACCGCATGGGCTTTCGCCTGAAATTACTAATAAATTAATCAATGCAAGTACGAAGGTACTTTCTGAGCCAGCCCTGATTGAAAAATTGACTACCCTTTCGATTCAGCCAATTAATAATATTACTGGGATAAAAGCGACTGCATTTATTGCGAAAGAGTTAGTGAGTTTGCGTCCAGTTGTGCAAGCGGCAAACCTGAAGAAAGAGTAATTGAACTACTGCATAGCTTTATAAGCAGATGCTATGAACTCCACAGGGTTTGATCATTGTCTCAGAGCCTACTGTTTGGCGTACGACCTCAGCCAATAATTGGGCTGCTGGCGAGGGCTCTTTCCCTTCGGGGAAAACAATGCCTAAACGCCGAGAGACTAGTGGGTTTTGAATGGGGCGCACCGCTAATGCAGTATTGCTTGGGCCAGGACAAAGCATTGACGGTAAAACGGTTACACCTAGCCCTGCTTCGACTAAACCTAATAAGGTGTGAACTTGCGTAGTTTCATAAACAATTTTTAAGTCAATACCAAGGGGCTCGATAGCTCGATCAAAAACATCACGAATTCCCGAGCCGCGTCGCAGTAATAAAAGTTCATGGGCGCTGAGATCATGCCCTGTTACTTCTCGTTTTGCCCCGAGAGGATGATCACGGGAGCATACTAATTGAAAAGTATCCTCGACTAAGGGAATAGTGAGTTCAGCTTTGGTCAGCGAGTCTTCACTAACAATCGCTAAATCACAATCGCTATTTTCTAGGCTACGTAAAATTCCACGCATAGTGTCATCTAAAAAAATAACATTGATAGCAGGGTAAAGCCGTTTCATTTCAACTAAAACGGGTGGAAGCAAATGGAACACAGTTGAGGATAAACAGGCCAAAGAAACTCGTTCCCGCCCAGAGGCAGCAAAATCTCGCAGCCCAACGATGGCACGATCCATGCCATCGAGCATTTTCTCAGCATCAATGAGGAACGTTAAGCCTGCTTCAGTAAGGCGTACTGAGCGCGTAGTGCGATCAAGTAATTTCACTTTAATTAATGATTCCAGCTGGGTAATGGCTTGACTAGTTGCAGGCTCACTGAGATGAAGCGCATTTGCAGCATTGCGAAAACTGCCCCGTCGAGCAATTTCAATAAATACCCGTAAATGCTTGAAATTGGGGTTAATCATTGGCTCACAATCAAAATAAGTATAGAAAACTATTAATAAGATAAATCAAATAATACATTCAATATATCAAATTGATAAATAAATAATTGAGATTTAGACTAGCGCTGATGAAGAAAGCTAGCCTCTTGGTTATTTTGTCAGCTTTGCTATGCCAGTTCGGCATCGCAGCAGACTCAGTATCGGCGCTTGAATTAGTCGTGCCAACAGCTGCACAGGGATCAACGGATCAAATCGCCCATTTGCTAGCTGCAGGCTTAAGTCGGCGGGGGTTTGGAGAGGTCAAAGTTGTCAACATGCCGGGTCGAAGTGGTACTGTGGCTGCAGCATATGTGGCTCAGTCTGCACCCAATGGCCAAACCTTATTAATTGCCACACCCAGCAGCCACGGTATTGCATCAGCCTTTGAGGGTAAATTAAGCTACGATCCAGTGACCAGTTTTTCACCGATTATTCGGTTTGCCGCAGCACCTTATATTTTGGTTGTAAATATTGCTGGCCCAACCAATTTAGGGCAATTTGTACAACAAGCACGTAATGCTAATGGGCAGTGGCGTTACGCATCAACCGGCATTGGTGGCCCACATCATTTAGTAGCAGAATTGTATTTTAAAAGTAGCGATTTAAATTTAATCCACCAACCTGCTTCCGGCGGAGCGAATGCTATTGGTCAGGTACAAAATGGTAGTGTTGAAGTGATGTTGCCAGCAGCAATCTTGGCGTTACCCAAAATTCAAGCGCAACAGTTACGCGCGCTTGCTGTTACCGGTGATAAACGCATTGCCTCCTTGCCTAATGTACCCACCTTTGGGGAGTTGGGGGTGGCATTGCAATTTGAATCTTGGTATGGCCTCATCGGACCGAGTGGGCTGCCGGCAGAAAAAGTCCAACAATTATCTACAGCGGTAATAGCAATCTTAAATGAACCGGCAGTAGAGGAAAGGTTGGCAGAACTAGCTATTAATAAAAAAGCAGAACGTGGTGATGAATTTAACCAAGTTATTGCACGGGAACTTGCACTCTGGAAAAATCTTGTTGCAACTCTTGGATTAAACAGCGAAAAAAATAATCTTGAAAAATGAGTAAGGGCACTTATAAATTGCGTAAATTCTTTATTTACTGCTGCGTGATGTTGCCTTTGTTGATGGGATCGTCCTTTGCGCGGGCTGCATGGCCTGACAAGCCTATTCGAATTATTGTTCCTTTTGTTGCAGGTGGTGCTGCAGATAGTGCTGCGCGCTTATTAGCACCTGGATTACAAAAGCGCTTAGGTAAGCCAGTATTGATTGAAAATATTGCTGGTGCGGGTGCAACAATAGGTACTGCAGCTGTTGCAACAGCTCCTGCCGACGGTTATACCTTATTGATGGGTAGTGCTAGTAATGCGATTAGTAATTCAATTCAAAAAAAGATGCCATACGTTTTTGAGCGAGATTTAGTTCCTCTTTTATTAGTAGGTGAGGTACCCGGAGTAGTAGTTGTGCCAAGCGCACTGCCAGTTAAAAATATGGCTGATTTAATTGCCTATGTTAAGGCGCATGATGGCGAAATAAATTATGGTTCTCCCGGTTATGGCACAAGCGTCCATATGGCTGGTGAATTGTTTCAGAGTATGACATCCACCACGATGATTCATGTGCCATATAAAGGCGCGTCTGCTGCTATCACAGATTTACTTGGTATGCGTTTGCAATTAATGTTTCCTGCTTTAGCTGCGGCACAACCCCAAATTCAAGCAGGCACTTTACGAGCACTTGCCGTAACAACTCGCAAGCGTTCGCCACTGGCTCCAGATTTACCTACTGTTAGCGAATCAGGGTTAGCAGGTTATGAGGTTGGGGGATGGATAGGACTTTTTGTACCAAAGGGTGTGTCTGTGGACATCATCAAGACCTTACAAGATGCTCTGTATGAGACTCTAAAAGATGAAAGTATCCGTAACGCATTACTCAAAGCAGGAATTGAGGTCACGCCCGCTTCAGCTCAAATCTTGCGCGAACGGGTTGAGACAGATACACGACGTTGGGAACAAATTATCAAAAAAAGAAAGATGGAATTGCAATGATAGAGAAACAATCGCCTGCACTCGCAACAAAAATACTCGCCAATCGCCGTGAAGCGCAGGCCCTAATTAATACACTTGCTAAGCCAATTTTGCCGCATTTAATTAATGGTGAAGAATGTCAAAGTAGCGATGGCCGAACTTTTGATAACTTTTCGCCATATGATGGAGCCCTACTAAATACAACTGCTTTGGGCGGAAAGCGTGATATCAAGGCTGCTAGTAGCGCAGCTAGTGCTGCATTTAAAGGTTGGCGAGAATGGCCTGCAGGCGAGCGTCAAGATGTATTGCATGCACTTGCCGACCGACTGGAAGCAAATGCCGAGGCAATTGCATTACTTGAGACTGCCGATACTGGGCAACCTTTACGTTTTACGACAAAAACAGCAGTACGTGGTGCGGAAAATTTTCGCTATTTTGCCGACTTATGTAATCAGGCTACCGATGGGCGTAGTTACTCTAGTCCTACCCATCTAAATTACACCATGCGAGACCCAATAGGGCCAATTGGCGCTATTACACCTTGGAATATGCCCTTTATGTTAGCAACTTGGAAAATTGCTCCAGCCCTTGCATCGGGTTGTACAGTAGTTCATAAACCCGCTGAATGGAGTCCATTAAGTGCTGCCCTACTAGGCAAAATTGCACTCGAAGCAGGTTTGCCCGCAGGCGTACTTAATGTAGTTCATGGTGTAGGTGAGGAAGCCGGGCTTGCGCTCACGCAAGATCCAAATATAAAAGCCATTGCGTTTGTTGGCGGCACTACAACTGGTGCACACATTATGGCGCAAGCTGCACCAAGCTTAAAACGCGTTCATTTTGAGTTGGGTGGTAAAAGTCCTGTCATTGTATTTTCTGATGCTGATCTTGATCGGGCTGTAGACGCTGTTACGTTCATGATCTTTAGTTTAAATGGGCAACGATGTAATGCGGGATCACGTTTGTTGGTAGAGCATTCAATTCATGATCAATTTGTAGAGCGTTTGGTACAACGGGCAAAAAGTATTCAAGTCGGGAATCCTTTTAGCCCAGCAACCGAAATAGGGCCCCTGATTCATGCACGGCAACTAACTAAGGTAAGCGAGTACTGTGAGCGAGCCAAAGCTGCTGGAGCTACTGTTCAATGTGGCGGTATCCCGAAAAATAATCCCGAATTAAGTACTCAAGGGCATTGGTTTATGCCGATGATTATTACTGGGGTTACCAGTGGCATGGAAATTAGTCGTGAGGAAGTTTTTGGCCCTCTTTTAGTAGTCACTCCATTTAAAGATGAGGCTGAGGCATTGAGTTTAGCTAACGATAGTCGTTATGGTTTATCAACCTATCTTTGGACCGAAAATGTTGGACGAGCACATCGCTTGGCGCGATCATTTCAAGCGGGAATGGTTTGGGTTAATACGGAAATTGCGCGTAATTTGGCAACCCCTTTTGGCGGCATGAAGGATAGTGGCATAGGTCGCGATGGCGGCGACTGGAGCTTTGATTTTTATATGGAAACGCGTAATGTATGTGTTGCGATCGGTAACCATCATGTGCCAAAAATTGGGAAAGCGTAAATTTACTAATGAATTCGCGTCCTAATATCCTTTTTATAACCACCGATCAGCAGCGCGCCGATTGTATCGGGTATGAAAATACAACGTTACTTACTCCCAACCTCGATGCATTAGCGCGCAGTGGCGCACGCTTCTCTAATTGCATAACGCCAAGCATAGTATGTCAGCCAGCGCGGGCAGCCATTTTGACAGGCAAATTGCCTCTGACTAATGGGGTTTGGGATAACGGCGTAGATCTTGACCCTAACATTGGCCAAATGGGTATGGCCGCAAGTTTGGCAGCCGGCGGTTATGCCACCACTTTTATTGGTAAAGCACACTTCTCTTCAAAGATTACCTTTGCGGCAACCGGTACACCCGAGTGTCGTAAGAGTGCGCCGAGTTATCCCGATGATTGGTTTGGTCCTTATATGGGTTTTCAGCACGTTGAATTAGCTGCTCTTGGCAAGTTTCATCGCAACCGACTGCAGAATAATGCGCCGCAAATTCATCGTTTTGAATCTTGGTTTCTCGGTCATCCTCAAGCATTAGATTTATGGCAGACCGGCTTGTCTGAGGGTAGTGGTGCTGCGCAAACCTGGGCTTCGGCATTACCAGCTGAGTGGCATAGTAGTGCTTGGGTGGCTGAGCGAACCTTAGCGATGCTTGCAAGTAGAGCAGTAGTCCCTGAGCACTCAACCCAAGAAAAATCCCAACCTTTCTTTACCTGGGCCTCTTTTCCCGACCCACATCATCCTTTCGATTGCCCAGCGCCGTGGAATACCCTGTACGACCCAGCCAAGATGACTTTGCCACTGCATCGCCAACTTGATTTAGAGCAGCGACCATGGTGGCACCGCGCTGCCTTAGAGGGTACGCCACAAATTGCTGATCCTGAATTAGCTAAATTTCGGGCTGAAGGTTTTAAAGTTCCCCCACAAACTGATGCTCAGCTAGCAGAAATGATGGCTAATTATTACGGCATGATTTCTCATGTAGATTATCAAATCGGCCGAATTCTTGAGGGTTTAAAACAGGCAGGTTTAGCAGAAAACACCCTTATTGTATTTGCCAGTGATCATGGTGATATGTTGGGTGATCACGGTCTTTACCTCAAAGGACCGATGATTTACGAAGGCGTATTACGCGTACCACTAATTATTTCCGGACCAGGAATTAAGGCTGGTACCCTAGTTAATTCAATTGTTTCGACCATTGATTTGGCTGCAACTTTTATGCAAGTAGCTGAGCTACCTAATATTAGTGTGCAAAGCCGTTCGCTGCTACCAGTAATAGAGGGTCTTGACGAGCACGAGTGCGCTTGGAGCGAGTGGTATGTTCATCCAGCTAGATTGGGTGTGTCACTGCAATTGCGCACGGTAAGAACATTGCGTTACAGCTATACCTTTGAGTTTGGTTCAGGTGTAGGGGAATTATATGACTTACGCGAAGACCCACTAGAGTTGATAAACCGGTTCAACGACCCCACATGGCTGCCGGTAAGGGAGCAAATGCATGCATTGCTTCTAGCACGCCCAGGCGAACTTCTTGAAGTGCTGGCCGAGCCGGTAGGCATGGCTTAAGACTGCAGATGATAATACATACATATACATTACGACTACTGGTTTGCATCACTTTTTTAATGCCAGCTTATGCACTGGCTGAGTGTATAGAAGCACTGACTGCGGTCTCACAATTGCAAGAAACGGTAGCAGCAGAAAATACCGCACGTGACGCGTTAATCACGCTTCGTCGTAATGCACAGGATTGGAAAAATGTATTATTACGTGGCCGCGACGAGGTTGAGAGCCAAAAATTACTTTTACGCTTCAATCAACAAGCCAAAAATTATGCTGAGCTGCTTGTTTTATTACGTCAGCAGTTGACTAAAAGTAATCTTTATCTAACACAAGTCGACATTCTAGAAAAAGAACAAAGCATTTTATTTGCGGGATATCGCTCAGCCTTAGCACGTTACGGGGTACTTTCGCTTGAGGCAGCAGCGACAGCAGACCGAGCTGTACAGGGGGCTGATGTGTTGAGTTTTAGAACCCTAGAATCGATTATTAGCTCACTGGCTGTAAATAATAAAGACCATTTTCAAAAATTACGTCAAGCAATTATGGAGTGCAAATGACCTCAATGGAATTTACCTCATTAGTAGCAGAATCAGCGCCGGTACTTAAGCCTCTGGATATCATTGTGCCCTTTCCTCCAGGGGGGATCGATCTAATTCTAAAGTTAGTGATACCTAAATTATCAATACTATTAGATCGACCTGTTAATTTAATTAATCGTCCTGGTGGCACTGGTGCGCTAGGCACTCTTGAGGTTGCTCAAGCAAATCCTAATGGTCAAACACTTCTCTTTGTCTCACAAGGACCATTAGCATATCAACCCTTAGTCAATCGGGTTGAGTACGACGTCCGTCATTCTTTTGTGCCGGTCTGTCGTTTCACCTTAACGCCAAGTGTGTTAATGGCATCAGGACAAAGTACTTTTAAAAATATGGCTGAGGTTGTGCGAGCCGCAAAAGCCCAGCCCGGAAAAATTATTTACTCGACTCCAGGGGTAGGAGGTCTGCCACATATCGGCATGGAAGCATTTGCACAAAAGTTGCAAATTAAACTGCATCATCAACCTTTTGCTGGTGCTGCCGCTGCAATTGAGGCACTAAAGGCAGGACAAGCAGATTTAATAGCAGAACAACTTCCAACTGCAGTTGCTCTGGCGAATGAAGGAGCGCGCATTATTGGAGTATTTGCGCCCAATCGCTTAACTTCCCTACCTGAGGTACCGACCATGATTGAACAGGGCTGCGATCTAGCATTCCAATCATGGAACGTACTCATGGCACCAGCAGGAACGCCAACCGATATTTTGCAGCGAATTAGCGAAGCTTGTTTAGCTGCACTATTAGAAGTTACTGGAGACTTAAATAATAAGATGGGTATGGATCCAGCCTACCTTGGCTCAGCGCAAACCGCTACTTTTATTGTTAGCGAATTAGATCGTGCGCGTGAGTTAACTCGTCTTAGTGGATTGCTCACCAATAAATAAATCTTAAATTAATAAAAAAGGAGACTTTATGTACAAATATAAAAAATACAGTCAAATATTCAACTATGGGTTAGGATTATTTTTTGCCGTAAGCATAGGCATTTCGACTGTCGCAGCGCAGGAATTTCCGACGCGCCCAGTTACCTTAGTGGTGCCTTATCCAGCTGGCGGTGGCGCCGATATTATTGCGCGGATGTTGGCTGAATCAATGAAGCCATTTTTGGGGCAGGCCGTAACGGTCACTAATCGGCCAGGTGGTCAGGGGACCATTGGAACTGCAGAGGTAATTGGTATGCCCCCGGATGGCTATAACCTCGTGTTAAGTGCTGCAGCAACGCTAACAGTACAACCCCATCGCCAAGATCTTCCCTATAACACCCCCAATGATTACGATCCCATTATTAAGGCCGCTAATCTACCCATGGTCTTGGCAGTCTTGTCTAACTCGCAGTGGAAGAGCTCGAAAGAGTTAATTGAGTATGCGCGTGCTAATCCCGGAAAAGTAAGGGTAGGCTCGCCAGGTAATGGCTCTGTTGGCCACTTAATTATTGTTAGTGTAAATAAAAAAGCTGGCATCAAATTAGGGCATGTTCCTTATGCAAGTGGCGCTGAGTCGATTCCATCGATGTTGGGTGGCCATATTGAAGCTGTGGTAGCACATCCATCTGAATTACTTCCCCACGTTAAAGCAAAAACTGTCACAGTCCTTGGCGTTTTTGAAGATCAACGGAATGCCAATTTTCCCGCTGCGCCAACGTTTCGAGAAATGGGTTACGACGTATCGATGGGGGTTTACTATCCAGTGGTTGCGCCAAAAAACTTACCTGCTGATGTGAAGCTAAAATTATATAAATCGGCAAAAGCAGCAATTGAAAGTCCTGCATTTAAAGCACAAGCAAAGGAACGCGGATATAACCTTGAGGTCAAAGATCCTGAAGCACTAAGAAAGGACCTGTGGATTGCTTATCAAGCTAACGGTAAATTAGTTAATGAATTGGGCCTAGGTAAAAAATGAGCGCCCGATTTTGGCAATTATTTGCAGCCCTTTTCTTTTTGAGTATTGGCATAGGACAAATTTATTTATCCTTACGACTTCCAGGTGGGCTTGGTTTAAATATCGAAGAGCCGGGACCTGGTTTGTTTCCTGCATTAGTTGGGCTCCTAATGTGTTTGGCTGCTACAACATACTTAGTTCAAGTCTTAAAGTTAGACACCGATTCAAAAAAAATAAGATTAAAGATTCCCAAAGATATTATTTTATTTATCCTCACTATTGCGGGCTTTATTTTCTTATTAACTCGCGCAGGTTTTGTCATTGCCGCATTTTTTTTGTTACTGAGTTCACTTAGCATTTATGGTATGCCAAATCGATGGCGTCGTATCAGTGCAGCTGCAATTATGACTGCGGTAGCTTATATCCTCTTCACATTAGTGCTGCGTGTGAATTTACCTAGCTCAACTTGGTTTAATTGATATGTCTCCACTTGAAGGATTAATGTTTGGTTTTTCAATCGCCTTCGAATGGCAAAATTTGCTCGCTTGCTTTATAGGGGTAATGATTGGCACAATTGTTGGCGTATTACCTGGTATTGGACCCATTGGGGCCATGGCTTTATTGCTCCCAGTCACCTACACCATGACACCATCTGCAGCACTCATCATGTTAGCGGGTATTTACTATGGATCGATGTACGGCGGATCAACCACTTCAATTCTATTAAAAGTTCCAGGTGAAGTTTCTTCCGTCATTACCACTATCGATGGGCATGCCATGGCTTTGCGTGGTCGAGCTGGTGCGGCATTATTTGTAGCGGCTATCGGTTCATTTGTAGCCGGCTCTATTGGGATTTTAGGTTTGGCGTTTTTGGCCCCCGTGTTAGCTGGTGCTGCGTTGACTTTCGGTCCACCTGAGTTTTTTGCGATGTGTATTTTGGGTTTATTAGTGCTTTCAAGGCTAACAGGGTCATCTCTAGTGCGTGCAGTGGTGATGGTAGCGCTTGGTTTGGGCTTAAGCACTGTTGGCATGGAACCCATGTCGGGCGTTTCCCGCTTTACTTTTGGCTCCTTACAGCTTGCCCAAGGTTTGGAGCTTGTACCCATTGCCATTGGCTTATTTGGGGTCTCGGAATTAATTGCCTCAGCACACGATAAACTCAAGACAGAACGACCTTTACCAGTTCGCCTACGAGAGCTTTTGCCAACGCGCGAAGAGTGGCGTCGCTCGCAGGGACCGATCGCACGTGGCTCAGTGTTAGGATTTTTATTTGGCCTAATACCTGGGCCTACGGCAATTATTGCTACCTTTAGTTCTTATGCGCTAGAACGAAAACTGTCAAAAAATCCTGCAGAATTTGGACATGGCGCAATAGAGGGTGTAGCTGGACCAGAGGCAGCAAATAACGGTGCTGCGCAGGGCGCCTTTATTCCCTTATTAGCACTCGGCATACCGTTTGCTCCAGCATCCGCCATGTTGCTTACCGCCTTGCTAATTCATGGGGTGCAAACTGGCCCAATGTTAATGCTTAAAAACCCTGAAATATTTTGGGGCGTTACATCAAGTATGTATGTGGGCAATATTATGCTTTTATTATTAAATTTGCCTTTAATTGGTATTTTTGTTTCGTTATTACGCTTACCTATGTATCTAATTTCAAGCATCGTAGCGCTAATGTGTGTGGTAGGTACCTATGCTATTTCAAACAGTATTCTCGATTTATGGGTACTTTTAGCGAGTGGCGTAGTTGGCTATTTATTACGTTTGTTAAAGTTTGAACCAGTCATTTTGTTAATGGCATTAGCACTTGGCCCAATTTTGGAGCGCTCCTCCTTGCAGTCACTTTACTTG
Source organism: Polynucleobacter sp. IMCC 30228 (assembly GCF_021395205.1). Classification (GTDB taxonomy): domain Bacteria; phylum Pseudomonadota; class Gammaproteobacteria; order Burkholderiales; family Burkholderiaceae; genus Polynucleobacter. The sequence continues at coordinate 54,972 of NZ_JAJVCS010000004.1, forward strand.
GTACAGGGCGATTTATGGGGAATTGTGATGCGGCCTATTGCCGGCACCATGTTTGCCATTGCTTTGGTGGTTTTAGTTTATCCAATATTTCAGCAGCTTATGTCCCGTGGCTTAAATAAAAATTGAGTGAAGTAAATCTATTCTGGAAATTAATATTGCTACAGAAGGCGAGCGCCTCTATCGTCAGTTATTAGCTGAAATTACCGCCTGCAACTGGCCAGCGGTGGAAGCAATGTTTGCCCCCGGATTTCAATCAGTTCATTCTGATGGAGCACGTGATAGAGCTACCGAAATTCAAATGATTAAAAACGAAAAGATTGGCAAGTGTACGGTAAGTGATTTCAAAGTAACTCAGGTAGCAAACCTGAAGAAAGACTCAGTGTAGTTTGGCTGGCCCAAGGATTTCAATTACTTTAGTGTTTTTAGCTTTACCATTACAAAAGAGTAATAAATCTAGCTAGTTATTTGATCTAGCGCAAAAAGATCGCTTTTTTTATAGGGTATAAACCCTATACTTAAGAATAGTTCTATAGAGCTATTTCATTTCTCCATTAATAAGTTGAGAATGCTGGCATTGCTTGTGATGCTGCAGCGCAGTAAGCCTATTTATAAAATTGATTGGAGTATATAAGGTGAGAAGCAGAACGCCCCCAATTTTTTCCTTGGGGTTTAGACCTTTTTATTTATTTGCCGCTTTATGGTCTGCGTTAGCGTTATTTGAGTGGCTTTTAGAATTAAATGGATATGGCATACGAAGGCAGCAATTAATTGTGGGCATGCAATGGCATGCTCATGAAATGCTGTTTGGCTTTGCCGCTACTGTCATTACTGGTTTTTCTTTAACAGCCGTTCGAGCCTGGACTGGTTTAGAAACCCCCACAGGCCTCTCTTTGGCTTTGCTAGTTCTTTTGTGGCTTTTAGGTCGCATTGGCCCTCTTTTAAACCCATTTTTTGCTATTTTTGATATCGCATTTCTTCCGGTAATTGCAATTGTAATTGGGCGGTTAATTTATCAACGTCGAATGCTTAGAAATCTTTTTCTACCGCTGACCATTTTAGTATTAGGTTTCTTGAATGGACTTTTTTATTTAGCGGCTTTAGGTTATATATCAATCGATCCAAACCCTTTACTTTTTACTGCCTTGTATTTAATTACCATGATTGAAGTCATGATTGGCGGCAGAGTAATACCAAGCTTTACTGCAAATGCGGTTCCTGGAATTCAGCAATTTCGTCATCCCACTTTAGCCAAAGCAACATTATTATTTACCGCGATATCATTTTTAACTCTTGCATTTTTTACGCCAAATATTATTTCAGCTGCCTTATGTTTTATAACTGCTACGCTACATGCCATTTTACTGTGGGGCTGGCGACCACTTGAAACTAAAAATAAACCAATCTTGTGGATATTACATATCTCATATGCTTGGCTGGTGCTTGGCTTTTCTTTATTAGGCATTTACTCGCTTAAATTAGTCTCGATCTATCCGGCCTTGCATGCATTTGGGATTGGGGCTACTGGCGGTTTAATTATTGGCATGATTACGCGCACAGCACTTGGCCATACTGGCAGACCATTGGTTGCTGGCAAGATCGAACATGCATGTTACTTATTAGTGCCTTGTGCTGCTACTTTTTGGTTAATAGCTCATCTGGCACCAAGTTATTTATTTAATCCCTTACTGGCAATATCGGGTGCTTGTTGGTGTTTGGCTTTTTTGCTGTATTTGCATAAATACTCTCCAATAATGTTTTCTGCAGACTTTATTAAAGCTGCTAAATGAATCCTTTAATACCGCAATCATCTGATCATCTGCTTGCATCAAGTGGGCTTAAAAGCTTGACAATAAAAGGCAAAACTATTTTACCGATAGTACAGGGTGGCATGGGTGTTGGAGTTTCAGCTCATCGCTTAGCTGGCGCAGTTGCAAAATTAGGCGGCATGGGAACCATTTCTTCAATTGATCTACGCCGCTTACATCCAGATTTAATGGATCTGACCCAACATCTTCTCCCTTCAGCAATAAGTAAAAAGGCTATAAATCAAGCCAACCTTGAGGCCTTGAAAAGAGAAATTAAGATGGCTCAAGAGGGTTCGAGTAGTTTCGGACTTATCGCAGTTAATGTTATGCGCGCTGTTAATGAATATGAGGCTTATGTTGCTTGTGCTTTAGAGAGCGGTGTTGATGCGATTGTGGTTGGCGCGGGGTTGCCGCTTGACCTGCCAGATCTAGCCGCCGGTTATCCAGCCACAGCATTAATCCCAATCTTATCGGAGGCTAGGGGTGTGCAAATATTGGTAAAAAAATGGGAGAAAAAAGGGCGCTTGCCAGATGCAATTGTGATTGAAAACCCTAAATTAGCTGGAGGTCATCTGGGGGCCTCTTCAGTTGCCGATATTAATAATCCTAAATTTGATTTTGAACATGTTATTCCTCAGGTAATCAATTTTTTTAAAACGATGGGGATAGAGGGTCAAATTCCTTTAATTGCTGCAGGTGGAATCAGTAATTTACAGGACATTCAAAAACTACAGTCCATGGGAGTATCAGGCGTTCAGTTGGGCACAGCCTTTGCGGTAACGATAGAGGGAGATGCAGATCAAGCATTTAAAAAAGTATTGGCAGGGTCAAAGCCTGAAGAGCTGGTTGAGTTTTTAAGTGTTGCCGGCTTACCTGCACGTGCGGTAATGACGCCTTGGTTAAAAAATTATATGAAAGCCGAGGCCAAGTTAAAAAATAAGGCACGTAAAAAGCCAAGATGCACAATGATATTTGATTGTTTGCATGATTGCGGCTTAAGAGACGGTAATGCTGCTTGGGGACAATTTTGTATAGATAAAGTTCTTGGGAGTGCATTAACGGGAGATACCCAAAAAGGCTTATTTTTTAGAGGGGCTGGAATATTACCCTTCGGCGATCAAATTCGTTCAGTGGCTGATTTATTTAATTGGCTGTTATTAGAAGTAATGCCCAAGATAGATAACTATGCAACAAATTAGTATTGATGTTTTAAAGGAAAAATACCTTAAGCCTGGCGAAGAGGATGCTGAGGCTATTTTTAAAAGGGTAGCTATGGGTTTGGCTGCTGTTGAATTACCAGCATTACAAAAAAAAATAGAAGCCCTTTTTCTGAAAAATATGCTAGCGGGAGCAATCGGCGCTGGTCGAATTATGAGTGCTGGCGGAACCGGTATTCAATCAACCTTAATTAATTGTTTTGTGCAGCCAGTTGGTGATTGTATTCAGGATTTTGATGAAGATGGATTTCCAGGAATATATGAGGCATTAAAACAAGCCGCAGAAACTATGCGTCGTGGCGGTGGAGTTGGCTATGATTTTTCGCGCATTCGGCCAAAAGGTGCCGAGGTAAAAGGCACTGCATCATTTGCTTCTGGTCCTTGTAGTTATATCAATGTATTTGATCAATCTTGTTCTACTGTTGAAAGTGCAGGCTCGCGGCGGGGTGCACAAATGGGAGTTCTAAAAATAGATCATCCCGATATTTTTGAGTTTATTAATGCTAAGCGAACCCCTGGGCGCTGGAATAATTTTAATGTTTCTGTGGGTGTTTCTGATGAATTTATGCGCGCAGTTGAAAGAGATAGTTTATGGGATTTAGTTCATAAAGCTAAGCCAAGCGATAAAAATATTACCAAAGAATTTCATCAACGTGCAGATGGGCTTTGGGTTTATCAAACAATCAAGGCAAAAGAAATTTGGCACCTGGTGATGGAATCCGCATATGATTTTGCTGAACCTGGGATTTTATTTTTAGATAATATTAATAGTGATAATAATTTAAGTTATTGTGAATCTATTGAAGCTACGAATCCATGTGGCGAACAACCCTTACCACCATATGGATGTTGTGATTTAGGCCCAATAATTTTGCCTCGCTTCGTTATTAATCCATTTGGATTTGCTGGAACTGCATCGTTTGATTACCCTGGATTTATTGAGGCAGTAAAAATTCAAGTAAGAATGCTGGATAACGTACTAGACGTAACTTATTGGCCTCTAAAAGAACAAGCTATTGAGGCCCAATCAAAACGTCGGATTGGTGTTGGTTTTACGGGTCTTGGGGATGCCTTGATAATGCTTAAATTAGCTTATAACAGTAACACCGGTAGATCTGAGGCGGCAAATATCGCAAAACATTTACGCGACGCCGCATATCAAGCTTCAGTCGATTTGGCAAAAGAAAAAGGTGCTTTTCCTGCTTTAGATATTGAGCAGTATTTGGGCGGAACAAATTTTGCTAACCGTTTAGATAGCAATTTAAAAACCGAGATTCGAAAATTTGGAATTCGGAACAGTCACTTGCTTTCAATTGCCCCAACCGGAACAGTCAGTCTGGCTTTTGCTGATAATGCTTCCAATGGAATTGAGCCACCATTTTCTTGGGCTTATCAGCGCAAAAAAAGAGAGGCTGATGGATCAACCAGGGAGTACTCAGTAGAAGATCATGCATGGCGAGTTTTTAAAGAAATGGGGGGAGATATAAATGCTTTACCAGACTACTTTATTACCGCCTTAACAATGTCTGCGGAAGATCATATTGCCATGATGGAGGTAGTGCAGCCCTATATTGATACAGCCATATCAAAAACAGTTAATGTGCCTGCCGATTATCCGTTCGCAAGCTTTGTAAATTTATATTTGAAGGCGTGGCAATCAAATTTAAAAGGCCTGGCAACCTACCGGCCAAATTCAATTTTAGGTTCAGTTTTGCATGTGAATGAAACTGAGCCAGAAGAGATACCAATAACAACTCAAGGTGTATCTAACTTGGGAGGTAATCCATCAAAAAAAGTAGTTGATCGCCGACCCAATGGCGAGTTACCAGCTGTAGCTGAAAAAATTAATTACTGGACTCAAGATGGTCAAAAAACGCTATATTTAATTATTTCATTTTTAAACGTACATGGGTTTGTTAATGGAGAAGAAGTTCAATCAGAGCGAGCTATTGAATTTTTTATGCCAGTAGGCCAAAGTGGTGAATCGCAACAATGGATTACTTCAAGTATGCGCCTTCTTTCATTGGCTGCACGCGGTGGATTTCTAGTAAGAGCGCTAGGAGATATGCGTAAAGTTGCATGGGATCGCGGACCAGTTCGCTTGGGAACTAGGAAAAAAGATGATGGTATCGAGGTGCCAATGTGGCATGACTCTGAAGTATCAGCAGTTGCATTTGCCATTGAAAACATTTTGATAAGGCGTGGTGTTGCACAATTTAATGCACATACTGATATTCAGATTAGTAATGAGACAGCTGAATTAAATACTTCAGGAATGATGAGGGGAAAAAAATGCCCTGAATGTGGGGCGCACGCATTAATTAAAAAAGATGGCTGTGAATATTGCACTAATTGTGGATTTATCGGAGCTTGTGGATAAGATAATTAAAAATGCAAAACGAATTTACCCTCAAACATAAATTAGTCATTATTGGCACAGCACTCTTAGTGCTAGCAATGATATCTATTAGCTTTACTTTGTGGGTAACTTGGAAGCTTGAAGGTGGGGCAGCGGCAATAAATGAGGCAGGTAGAATGCGAATGCAAACTTATCAGCTAACTCTCTTAATTAATGAAAATGAGTCAAAGCTAGCGGCGCAACTAGAGCAAAAATTTGACGATAGCATGCAAGTGTTGAGGTTGGGAGACCCATCTAGGCCTTTATTCGTACCTTGGAATCAGGCAAATACGGCAGTTTTTTTAAATATTCAAGCACAATGGAATGATATTAAACATGGCCTTGCTTTACAGCAGGCCAATGTACTTTCCGTCCAGAATATTGATCGCTTTATCTTTAGCATTGATCGCTTTGTAGGCCTGATCGAGGGAGAGGTTGATTACTGGACTGGGCTATTGCATTTATTTCAATTTGGGATGTTAGCCATTTCTTTGATGGCAACTCTAGTCATAATGTATGTTGGCTATTCTGTTATTTTAGATCCTGTAGCTAAGTTACGCATTGGGTTTGATGAAGTTAGGTCAGGCAAATTAAAAACCCATGTACAAATTGATGCCCAGGATGAATTTGGAGATTTGGCTAAAGGTTTTAATGCCATGACTGAAAATTTAAATGATCTATATGAAAGCCTGGAAGCAAAAGTACGCGAGAAAACTATGCACTTGCAAGAACGCCAAGAAAGATTAGCTGCCATATATGATTTAAGTTCTTTCGTTTCGAGTGAAAATAATTTAGAGAATCTGGCAAAAGGTTTTGCTGATCGTGTGTCATTAATTAGTCATGCAGCAGCAATTGCTATTCGGTGGACCGATGAAGCTAATAAGCGTTATTTTTTATTATCTGGAACAAATTTACCGGATTCAATTTTGGCTGGTGAGCAGTGCATGAATGCAGGTGAATGCCACTGTGGAAACTCTACAGGTATACAAGATATTAAGGTAATTAAATTTAACCTGAACGAGGAGAGGGATCGATTTTGCGTTAAAGCAGGCTTTCAATCTCTTATTACTGTGCCTATACTTTTTCAGCAAAAGTTATTGGGGGAAATTGATTTATTTTATGCTGAATCATGCATTATTGATCATGAGCAATATGCTTTACTTGAAACGCTGGCCAATCATTTGGCTGGGGCAATGGAAGCTCTTCGAATCAAGGCCTTAGAGAAGGAGGCTGCCATTTCTGATGAACGTAGTCTCTTAGCTAGAGAGCTTCATGATTCGATTGCACAATCATTAGCATTTTTAAAAATTCAAGCTAGTCTATTACGCGATGAAATATCAACATTGCAAATGCCAAATGTCAAAGCAATTTTGAATGAACTAGATGAGGGTTTGAGGGAAAGTTATAGTGATGTGCGCGAACTTTTATTGCACTATAGAACTAGAACAAATGTTGAAGATATTGAATCGGCTATTAAGACTACGTTGCAAAAATTTGAGCACCAATTTGGCATTCAAGTAAACCTTAAAATGTATGGTCAGGGATTACCCTTGGCGCCTGATGTGCAAATTCAAGTGCTACATATTATTCAAGAGGCTTTATCCAACATTAGAAAGCATGCTAAAGCGGAAACTGTTACCCTAACGGTAAGGCAAAATCCGATTTGGTCTTTTGAAGTTATAGATGATGGTATTGGTTTTTTAATTGATTTAGATAAATTGGATAGTACCCATGTAGGGATGAGTATCATGAGAGAACGGGCCAGTAAAATTAATGCCGAAGTAACTATTTCTTCTTCTCCAAATGGCGGCTCGAGGGTTTTTTTACGTTTACCTAACTTGGCTTCAATGAGTGCTTAATTAAATAATAATTAATTGGAAAAAATTAGCATACTTGTAGTTGATGACCATACTCTTTTTAGAAGGGGGTTAATTTCTTTACTTGCTCAAGCTCCTGATTTCGATGTAATTGGTGAGGCAGGTGATGCAGTTGGAGCTTTGCGAATTTGTGAGGCCTTGCATCCCGATGTGGTTTTGCTTGATAATCACTTGCCTGGTGCTAGCGGCATTCAATCTTTGCCGGATATTTTTCGCGCTGCTCCTGATGTCACGGTCATTATGCTTACAGTGAGCGAAGATGAGTCTGATTTAATTCAGGCTTTACAAAATGGTGCCCAAGGCTATTTGCTAAAGACGAGCGAAAAAGATGATTTACTTATTGGAATACGAAAAGCATTTAATGGTGAGTCTGTTATTAGTCAGGAAATGACCCATAAATTAGTTACTGCATTTAAATTTAGTAAAAAAAATAATTTAGATAAAAATACTAGTGGCGCCTTGGCTGCCAGTCTTTCACCTCGAGAGTTGCAAATCGTTTGTCAAATTGCCAAGGGATCGAGTAATAAAGTAATTGCTCGTGAACTTGGTATTGCTGATACTACTGTTAAGATTCATGTGCAGCATGTCTTGCGTAAATTAAATCTTTCCTCCCGAGTGCAGGTAGCCGTATTTGCAAACGTCGAGAGGCTCTGCCCTTAGAAGTAGCCCTAAAGGACTAGTAAAGATGAAAAGTCTAGTTCCTTTGCTATTCTTAAATATCCTTTTGGGGGATATTCCTAGAGCAATTTAGTTTTGATAATGACTCATGAAAAGGGAGATTTTCATGAGTGCCATTACTCAAACAAATTCTAAAGCATATTCAGTTCTAATTATTAGCACCTTTGCCTTTACGGTGTGCTTCATGGTCTGGATGATGTTTGGCGTAATTGGCATTCCTATTAAGAAAACACTGAATTTAAGCTCTACTCAATTTGGCCTTCTTACTGCAATGCCGATCTTAACGGGTTCTTTGGTTCGTGTGCCTTTAGGGATATGGACTGATCGCTATGGGGGAAGAATAGTCATGCTTTCTTTAATGTTAGCTTGCGTAATTCCAATCTGGCTGATGTCATATGCAACGCAATATTGGCATTTCTTAATGATCGGACTATTTGTCGGTTTGGCAGGTGGATCTTTCTCAGTAGGCACTCCCTATGTAGCGAGATGGTTCCCAAATAATCGCCAAGGTTTTGCCATGGGTGTTTTTGGCGCTGGAAATTCTGGCGCGGCAGTAAATAAATTTCTAGCACCTGCATTGGTAGTTGCTTTTGGTTGGTCAGTTGTGCCACAAGTTTACGCGGCTGTCATGCTTGGTGCCGCCATATTATTTTGGTTTATTAGTTATAGTGATTCCACGCATCTAGTGAGTACTAATACCTCATTTAAAGAGCAACTCAAGGCATTAAAAGATCCCAAAGTATTGCGCTATTGCCAGTATTACAGCATTGTTTTTGGCGGCTATGTAGGCCTTAGTTTATGGATGGTTCAGTATTACGTAGGCGAGTTTGGCCTAGAAATACGTACAGCAGCGCTATTGGCTGCATGTTTTTCATTACCAGGTGGAGTTTTACGCGCAATTGGCGGATGGTTTGCAGATAAGTATGGTGCCCACCAAATAACTTGGTGGGTAATGTGGGTTAGTTGGATATGCCTTTTCTTGCTTTCCTATCCTCCAACTGAATTCATCATTCAAACAATTAATGGACCAGAAACCTTTCATATTGGTTTAAATATTTATTTATTTACTGCGCTGATGTTTATTTTAGGAATTGCTTGGGCATTTGGCAAGGCGAGTGTCTTTAAATATATTGGCGACGACTACCCAAATAATATTGGCACCATTTCAGGAATTGTTGGCTTAGCAGGGGGGCTAGGGGGTTTTGTATTGCCTATCTTATTTGGAGCATTATTAGATATCACCGGTATTCGGTCGAGTGCATTTATGTTGATGTATGGAGTGGTATGGGTATCACTCATTTGGATGTATTTCACTGAAGTCCGTCGTTCTGAACTAATGGGTGGTAAGGCCATTCCATCTGCAATTCAATAATTTACTATTAAAGGCGACTTATATGTCTTCTACTGTCATCACCCGCTGGGATCCTGAAAATAAACAATTTTGGGATGGAATCGGTAAGGCTATAGCAAAACGAAATTTATTAATTTCAATTCCGGCATTAACCTTAGCATTTTCAGTTTGGATGGTTTGGTCTGTAGTAGTAGTGAATTTACCAAACGTAGGCTTTAAATTCTCCACTAATCAATTATTTTGGCTCGCTTCTTTACCTGCGCTTTGTGGTGCAACCCTGCGTATTTTTTATTCTTTTGCAGTACCTATTTTTGGCGGTCGTCGTTGGACGGCAATTTCTACGGCTTCATTATTAATTCCAGCAACTGGGATTGGTTTGGCAGTCCAAAATACTGCTACGCCATATGAAATATTTATCTTGCTCGCATTGTTGTGTGGATTTGGAGGCGGTAATTTTGCATCATCTATGGCAAACATTAGCTTTTTTTATCCGAAGGCACAAAAAGGGACGGCCCTAGGATTAAACGCTGGATTAGGTAATTTGGGTGTATCAATTGTGCAATTAGTTGTACCGTTGGTCATTACCACAGGGATATTTGGAGTATTTGGTGGCGAACCTCAAACAGTGATTAAGGCAGGCAATACTTCTTTGCTTTGGTTGCAAAATGCGGGATTTATTTGGTTACCTTTTATAGCTGCAGCATCTATTGCTGCTTGGTTTGGCATGAATGATTTAGCTGAAGCAAAGGCATCTTTCGCAGATCAGGCAGTAATTTTTAAACGTAAACATAATTGGCTAATGTGCTGGCTGTATCTAGGCACATTTGGATCTTTTATTGGCTATTCTGCCGGGTTCCCCCTGCTTATTAAAAGTCAATTTCCTGGGGTAAATGCTTTGAGCTATGCCTGGTTAGGCCCCTTAGTTGGTGCGCTAGCTAGACCTATTGGCGGATGGTTATCTGACAAGTTAGGGGGAGCCAGAGTCACTTTTTGGAATTTTATTGCCATGAGTGGGGGTGTATTTGCTGTTTTAAATTATTTACCTAGCCATGGAACAGGTGGAAATTTCTTCGGTTTTTTAATTGCTTTTATGACTTTATTTGCTACCTCCGGTATTGGTAATGGCTCTACCTTTCGTATGATTCCCGTTATTTTTCTCACTGAACGTCAACGGGAAGCGAGCCAAAAACAGTCAGGACAGGATCAGGCAATTCGTGATGCTAATAAGGAGGCTGCAGCTGTGCTGGGATTTAGTTCCGCAGTTGGTGCTTATGGTGGTTTCTTTATACCCAAAAGTTATGGCTCATCAATCGCCGCAACGGGCGGTCCAGAGGCCGCTTTATATGCATTTATTGTTTTTTATGTTACATGCACTGTGATCACTTGGCGGTATTACAGCCGTAAAAATGCCCCAATGCCTTGTTAAGAATTCATTAAAGGATAAATATGAGCCACTTTCTAGATCGCCTGAAATTTTTAACTGCTGATTCTGAGAAATTTTCGAATGGTCACGGTAAAACAGTTGCAGAAGACCGCACTTGGGAAGATGCCTATCGTTCTCGCTGGCAGCACGATAAGATTGTACGTTCGACCCATGGCACTAATTGCACTGGATCTTGTTCGTGGAAGATTTATGTAAAGGGTGGAATAGTTACTTGGGAAACCCAACAGACAGATTACCCAAGAACTCGGCCTGATTTACCCAATCATGAGCCACGAGGGTGCGCACGGGGGGCTAGTTATAGCTGGTACATGTATAGCGCAAATCGAGTGAAGTATCCAATGATACGAGGACGCTTGCTTAAACAATGGCGAGAAGCAAAATCAATTGTCAAAAGTCCTGTTGATGCGTGGGCCAATTTAGTAGAAAACCAAGAAAAACGTAAGGAGTGGCAGGCACAACGTGGAATGGGTGGATTTGTAAGGGCCTCATGGGATGAAGTAAATGAAATAATAGTGGCAGCAAATATTTACACCATTAAGCAGTATGGCCCAGATCGTATTATTGGCTTTTCACCCATCCCTGCAATGTCAATGGTAAGTTACGCCGCAGGCTCGAGATACCTGAGTCTAATTGGCGGTGTTTGTATGAGCTTCTATGATTGGTATTGTGATTTACCGCCTGCTAGCCCTCAGGTGTGGGGAGAGCAAACTGATGTTCCTGAGTCAGCCGATTGGTATAACTCAACTTTCATTATCGCTTGGGGATCAAACGTACCGCAAACGCGCACACCTGACGCACATTTTTTTACCGAAGTTCGATACAAAGGTGCCAAAACTGTAGCCATCACACCAGACTACGCAGAAGTTTCAAAGTTAGCTGATATTTGGATGCATCCGAAGCAAGGCACCGATGCTGCTATCGCTATGGCAATGGGGCACGTCATTCTTAAAGAGTTTTATTTTATTAAACGGACTGCGTATTTTGACGATTACGTGCGTCGTTATACCGATATGCCAATGTTAGTCATGCTAGAAGAAAAGGTCATTGAGGATGGCAGGACGATCCTTGTCCCTGGCCGTTATGTTCGTTCGAGTGATTTTGAGGGCAAGTTGGGGCAGACCAATGGCGCTGATTGGAAAACAGTAGCATTTGATATCGGTGGTAAACCAGTAGTGCCTAATGGATCGATTGGCTTTAGATGGGGTCCCGACGGGCGCAAAGATTTAGGCAAGTGGAATTTAGAATCAAAAGAAGCGCAATATGACCGAGAAATCAAATTAAAACTGTCTCTCATGGAAGATCAGTTGTTACATGAGATTGTGCCAGTTGGATTTCCCTATTTTGGTGGAATTGTTACGCCTCACTTTGATGTTAATAAACAAACCGATGTATTGGTTCGCAATATACCTGCAAAAAAAATTAGCTTAGGTGAAGTAGATAATAAAAAAGAAGTTTATGTTGCCACAGTCTTTGATTTATTGGCCGGAAATTATGGAATTAATCGAGGCCTAGGCGGCGAATGCGCAAAATCATACGAGGACAATGTGCCCTATACGCCCGCCTGGCAAGAATTAATTACTGGAGTCAAACAGGAGCAAGTAATTGCCGTTGCTCGCCAGTTTGCTGAAAACGCCGAAAAAACGCAAGGTAAGTCAATGGTGATTATTGGCGCCGCAATGAATCACTGGTATCACTGCGATATGAATTATCGCGGCATTATAAATATGCTAATGATGTGCGGCTGTATAGGACAAAGCGGCGGAGGATGGGCACATTATGTAGGTCAAGAAAAGTTGCGCCCGCAAACAGGATGGACTCCTTTGGCTTTTGCTTTAGATTGGATTCGTCCTCCGCGTCAACAAAATTCAACCAGTTTTTTTTATGCACATACTGATCAATGGCGTTATGAAAAGCTAGGGATGGAAGAAATTCTTTCACCCTTAGCTAATAAAGCTGACTATCAAGGCAGCATGATTGATTACAACGTTCGTGCTGAGAGAATGGGCTGGTTACCCTCAGCGCCACAGTTAAAAACAAATCCATTAGATGTTGCGAGAGATGCTCTCGCTGCAGGAATTGATCCCAAAGAATATGTGGTAAAGAATTTGCAGACTGGCTCATTAAAAATGAGCTGTGAGGACCCTGATCATCCCAATAATTGGCCGCGAAACATGTTTGTCTGGCGCTCAAACTTACTGGGGTCTTCTGGTAAAGGCCATGAATATTTTCTCAAGCACTTACTGGGTACGTCTCATGGAGTTCAGGGCAAAGACTTGGGTGTCGATGAGGCTAGACCTTCTGAGGTAGCTTGGCATGAGCAAGCACCCGAAGGAAAATTAGATTTATTGGTTACATTAGATTTTCGAATGAGTACAACCTGCTTATATTCTGACATTGTTTTACCTACTGCAACTTGGTATGAAAAGAATGATTTAAACACCAGCGATATGCACCCTTTTATTCACCCTTTATCAACCGCAGTAGATCCAGCGTGGGAAGCTCGAAGTGATTGGGATATTTATAAAGGATTTGCTAAGAAATTTTCCGAAGTTTGTGTTGGTCATTTAGGCGTAGAAAAGGATATTGTATTAACACCATTAATGCACGATACGCCTGCCGAGCTTGCTCAAGCGTTTGATGTGCATGATTGGAAAAAAGGCGAATGCGAGCTTATTCCTGGTAAAACTGCACCTCAAATTACTCTAGTCGAGCGAGATTATCCTAATACTTATCAGCTGTTCACGGCTTTAGGGCCGCTAATGGATAAAGTAGGGAATGGGGGTAAAGGTATTGCATGGGACACCAAAGATGAGGTTGAGCAGCTACGTGATTTAAATGGACGTGTTAAAGATGGAGCCATGAAGGGGATGGCTAACATTAATACTGATATAGACGCAGCAGAAGTAGTATTAATGCTAGCCCCAGAAACTAATGGTCATGTAGCTGTAAAGGCCTGGAATGCCTTATCGAAAATAACTGGTCTTGAGCATGCGCATTTAGCCTTACATCGTGAAGATGAAAAAATTCGCTTTAGAGATATTCAAGCGCAACCTAGAAAAATTATTAGTTCACCAACATGGTCAGGCCTAGAAAGTGAAAAAGTTTCTTACAACGCTGGATACACCAACGTGCATGAATATATTCCATGGCGAACCTTAAGTGGCCGGCAACAGTTTTATCAAGATCACAAATGGATGCGGGCATTTGGGGAGGGTTTAGTGTCGTATAGACCCCCAGTTGATTTAAAAACAATTAATGGCATTAAAGGGATTAAACCTAATGGCAATAAAGAAATTGTCCTGAATTTCATTACGCCACATCAAAAATGGGGAATCCATTCTACTTATAGCGATAACTTGATGATGTTGACCTTAAACCGCGGGGGCCCAGTGGTATGGCTCAGTGAAGATGATGCGGGTGATGCAGGAATTGTAGATAACGATTGGGTAGAACTTTATAACACTAATGGCGCTATAGCTGCGCGCGCAGTAGTTAGTCAACGCGTTAATCCTGGAATGGTGATGATGTACCACGCCCAAGAAAAAATAATAAATACACCTGGCTCCGAAATTACGGGTTTGCGTGGTGGTATTCATAACTCGGTAACCCGTATTGTATTAAAGCCAACCCACATGATTGGGGGTTATGCGCAATACAGTTACGGCTTTAATTATTACGGCACCATAGGCACTAATCGCGATGAATTTGTCACCATTCGAAAAATGCGCAAGATTGATTGGCTAGATAGTGAAAATAGGAACGCTATACAAGCGTAACAAGGAAAATTAAAATGAAAATTCGAGCGCAAATTGGCATGGTATTAAACCTTGATAAATGCATTGGTTGCCATACTTGCTCAGTAACCTGTAAACAAGTCTGGACTAATCGTCCGGGCATGGAATACGCTTGGTTTAATAACGTAGAAACGAAGCCTGGTATTGGTTATCCTAAAAATTGGGAAAACCAAGAAAAGTGGAAGGGCGGCTGGACTCGGAAAAGCAATGGCAAGCTTGAGCCCAAGCAAGGCGGTCGATCAAAAATTTGGATGAATTTATTTGGCAATCCTAATTTACCTGAAATTGATGATTACTACGAACCTTTTACCTTTGATTACGAGCACTTACAAAATGCTCCAGAGTCTAAGGCAACCCCAACTGCGCGGCCTAAAAGCTTAATTACTGGGAAGCGAATGGAAAAAATTGAGTGGGGACCCAACTGGGAGGAAATTTTAGGTGGTGAATTTTCTAAACGGAGTAAAGATACCAACTTTGATCAGATGCAAAAAGATGTCTATGGGCAATTTGAAAATACCTTCATGATGTATATGCCAAGATTATGTGAACATTGCTTGAACCCTGCCTGTGTAGCCTCATGTCCGTCAGGGTCAATTTATAAGCGCGAAGAAGACGGCATCGTCTTAATTGATCAAGACAAGTGTCGCGGCTGGCGGATGTGTGTTTCAGCCTGCCCTTATAAAAAGATTTACTATAACTGGAAGAGTAGTAAGGCTGAAAAGTGTATTTTTTGCTACCCACGCATCGAGTCCGGACAGCCTACCGTATGCTCAGAAACTTGTGTAGGCAGAATTCGATATTTGGGCGTCATGTTATACGATGCTGATCAAATTGAACATGCTGCCAGCGTTGAGAGTGAACAGAATTTATATGAAGCCCAATTAAAGATTTTTCTGGATCCACATGATCCAGTAGTGCAAAGGCAAGCTTTACAAGATGGTGTGCCGCAAAATTGGTTAGATGCCGCTAAGAAAAGTCCAGTCTATAAAATGGCCATGGACTGGAAAATTGCATTGCCGCTGCACCCTGAATACAGAACCCTACCCATGGTTTGGTATGTGCCACCACTTTCTCCGATTACTGGCGCAGTTGAGGCCGGATATGTTGGTGTGAATGGCCATATTCCCGATGTTAGGCAATTACGCATTCCAATTCAATATTTGGCAAATATGTTAACGGCGGGAGACGAGGCTCCAGTAGTTGCTGCATTAGAAAAAATGCTTGCAATGCGAGCTTGGCAACGAGATAAACATGTCAATGGCACTGAAAATCATGCTGCTTTAAATCAAGCCGGAATTTCTGCTAGTCAAGTTGAAGATATGTATCAAATTATGGCAATTGCAAACTACGAAGATCGATTCGTGATTCCAACTACGCATCGTGAATATGCAGAAAACACATTTGAGATGAAAGGAAGTTGCGGGTTTACATTCGGCAACGGCTGTTCAGATGGAGATTCAGAAGCTAGCCTCTTTGGTGGAACTAAGCGCCGCACGATTCCAATAAACCTAAGTGCTTAAGGGGATACGGATGAAAGATTCATTACCACTACGCGCATTATCTAGATTAATTCAATATCCCGATGTCGAACTTCGGGAAAATTTATTAGAAATGAAGCCTATTGTTATGGCCTTGCCAAAAATAAGCAAGTCTGTAGGAATTGGATTAAATGAATTAATACAATATTTACACTCTACCGATCTTTATGTTCTGCAGGAGGAATATGTAGAGTATTTTGATCGGGGAAGGGCTACCTCCTTACATTTATTTGAGCATGTGCATGGCGACTCACGTGAACGTGGTCAAGCGATGGTTGATTTATTACAGACCTATAAAGCGGGTGGTTTGATACTTGCAACCAACGAACTACCAGATCAATTATCAATTGTGCTTGAGTTTGCTTCCACTTTAAGACTAGCTCAGTCAAGGCAATTTATCGCAGAAATGGCGCATGTTTTGAACGCAATTTATAGTGCATTAGTAGCCCGCCAAAGTAGGTATGCATGGGTTGTCGCTGCTGCAATTGAATATTCTAGAGAGAAAGTAAAAATTCTTGCTCTAAAGCTTAAAGAAGAATCAATTGACGAGACTTGGGCAGAACCTCCTGCATTTGGGGGATGCACTACTCAAGGTCAAGGTAAGCCAGGCGATGAACAGCCACTTCATTTTATTCAGCATGCTAAAGATAAACAAGGAGTTCAAATATGAACTATTTAGAGTTATTTATTTTTGGAATTTATCCCTATATATGCCTAACGATATTTTTTTTAGGCAGTTTAATTCGCTTTGATCGCGATCAATACACCTGGAAAAGTGATTCAAGCCAGCTATTGCGTAAAAAACAACTACGTTTAGGTAGTATGTTGTTTCATATTGGTGTGTTATTTTTGTTCTTTGGGCACTTCTTTGGGATGCTCACCCCCCATTTCTTTTATGAGTCATTTATTGCTGCTGGTGAAAAGCAGCTTGTTGCCATGATAACGGGTGGTATTGCAGGTATCTTTGGATTGGTTGGTATAAGTATTTTATTGTATCGGCGTTTAATGGATGATCGTATTCGGCTTACTAGTAAGCCTAGCGATATTTTAATATTGCTTATTTTATGGGTACAACTTGTACTTGGGTTAGCAACAATTCCATTATCTGCTGCTCACTTAGATGGTTCGATGATGTTGAAGCTGGCTGGTTGGGCGCAGCATATTATGACATTTCAGGGTAGTGCAGTTGAGTTATTAAGTGGAGTTAATTGGATCTTTCGCCTCCATATGTTTTTGGGTATGACGCTGTTTCTAATCTTTCCATTTACCCGGCTGGTGCATATTTGGAGTGGCTTTGCCTCTATCACCTATTTATTTCGCCCATACCAAATTGTGCGCAGCCGACGATTGGGTATTGGAAGAAAATAGTCAATACTTAGCAATGAATCACGGGAAATAAAAAAATGGTAAATAGTCAATTGTGCGAAACAATCCAAACTCTAATTTCAACTCGCCAATCCTTTTTGCCAAAACGTTTATTTCAGCCTGGCCCAACTCAGGGGCAGTTAGATACCCTATTTTCAATGGCGGCAACTGCGCCAGATCATGGGTTAATTCGTCCATGGCGTTTTGTGATATGCCCGCTCGAAAAAAGGGGGGAGTTAGCTCAAGCATTTGCTCAATCGCTATTAGATCGAGACTCTTCAGCCACCGACCAACAAGTTCAAGATGCGATGGTTAAGGCACATCGGGCGCCCTTTGTGATGCTGTTAGTCGTTAATGCAAGGGGCTCAGACCATTCAGTGCCCTTAAGTGAACGCATTATTTCTGCTGGATGTGCTATTCAAAATATCTTTCTAATGGCACATGCAATGGGCTTTGGAGCCAGTCCAACGAGTGGTAAGTCGATGTATATGCAGCCTATTCGTGATTTATTTGGCCTTAGTGTGGATGAAGATCCTTTATGTTTTATCAATATTGGCACACCGGATCGGTCGATGCCACAAAAACTACGAATGCAACCTACAGAGTTTGTCTCAATACTGAATTAGTCTTGCGCAAGAAATCATATTGGCGTAAGAAATAATTTATTTTTTAGTTTATAGTTATTATTCATCATGATTAATAATTTACCTTAAGGTAATGAGACTATGGAAATTAATATTGCTACAGAAGGCGAGCGCCTCTATCGTCAGTTATTAGCTGAAATTACCGCCTGCAACTGGCCAGCGGTGGAAGCAATGTTTGCCCCCGGATTTCAATCAGTTCATTCTGATGGAGCACGTGATAGAGCTACCGAAATTCAAATGATTAAAAACGAAAAGATTGGCAAGTGTACGGTAAGTGATTTCAAAGTAACTCAGGTAGACGGTTGCCTAGTCGTGACTAATATGCTGGCAGTAGAGGAAACCATCGACGGCAAAAGACTTCCAGCTAAATCTTTTGCGCGCCTTAGTGTTTGGAAGCAAAATCAAGGCACTTGGCAGATGATTGCTATCGCGAATTTAAGGACACTTTAATTCGGTTTGGTGCAAACTTCTGGCTTAATTTGATCTGGTTTTTCTTGGCCCATATACACACCAATAATTTTTACCGGTTGATTACCCACGGCGTGAGCAATATGGCACCATTCAATCGCCTCAATATATGACGCGCCAGATTTGAAGGTGCGCTTACCTTTGCTGCCATAGTCAACGATTACTTCACCTGAAACCACGTATATAAATAACGGGACAGCATGTTTATGAAGTGAAGTTTTTTTACCTACAGGTATTTCAATGTTGTACGCATTAATTAAGGGTGTGCCAGTGGGATATTTAAATGATTGTCCTAAAATCGTTTTAGGGGCATCTATTAAAGGAATGACTGTCGCCTTGATATCCTCATAGGGTACATCGCCGCCTAAATGCGTGACGGCTAGGGTATGTCCAGACAGGGCAAATAAACTAAGCGTAATCAGGTGTTTCAGTAAATGGTGTGTATTGGAAAAGGGCTTCATTTCTTCTTTCTGGGTTACGGGGAATTTCGTTGAGACTACCAAACCGACTCTTTGCCTGGCGTAGACGTAATTTGATGGATACTTAAATCGGCGCCAGCATGTTCTTCTTCGGGGCTGAGTTTTAGTCCCATCGCACGCTTTAGCACGCCATACACAATAAAGCCGCCAACTAGCGCAATTGCAACACCAAGGGCCGAGCCAATTAATTGCGCTGAAAAGGATATGCCGCCAATTCCTCCAAAAAATTTCTGCCCAAAGATTCCTGCCGCTAAGCCGCCCCATAGTCCACATAAACCATGTAACGGCCACACCCCTAATACGTCGTCAATACGCCAGCGATTTTGCTCTAAGGTAAATACTTTGACAAAGAGCGCGCCAGCGACCAGACCAACTACTAAGGCGCCTACGGGATGCATTAAATCTGAGCCTGCACAAACGGCAACTAAACCAGCTAATGGCCCGTTATAGGCAAAGCCAGGATCATTCTTACCAACCAGCCATGCTGCCAGAGTTCCGCCAACCATGGCCATTAGTGAATTCATAGCCACAAGGCCACTCATCTTATCAATGGTTTGTGCGCTCATGACATTAAAGCCAAACCAACCTACCGTTAGAATCCATGCCCCTAGCGCAAGGAATGGAATACTCGAGGGCGGATGAGCGGAGACTTTGCCATCTTTGTTGTACCGACCATAACGTGCGCCTAATAAAATAATTGCAGGCAAGGCAATCCAGCCGCCGACCGCATGAACCACAATTGAGCCTGCGAAGTCATGGAATTCCTCACCTGTAAGGTTTTTAATCCAAGCTTGAATACCATAGTTTTGATTCCAGACAATGCCTTCGAAAAAGGGGTAAAGAAAACCGACCAAAATAAAGGTAGCAATTAACTGAGGGTTAAATTTAGCGCGCTCGGCAATGCCGCCAGAAACAATAGCAGGAATTGCGGCAGCAAAGGTGAGTAAGAAGAAAAATTTAACTAACTCAAAACCACTTTTTTGCGCTAAGACGGTAGCCGAATCCCAAAACCCGATACCATAAGCCAGGCCATAACCAATAAAAAAATAGGCAATTGTTGAGACCGCAAAATCAATCAAAATTTTGACTAAGGCATTAACTTGATTTTTTTCGCGTACTGTACCAAGCTCTAAAAAAGCAAAGCCCGCATGCATGGCTAATACCATAACAGCACCCAACATAATAAAAAGTGCATCGAGAGCTGGCTTTAGACTTTCCATAGACCTAATTGTTATAGTTTAAGGGTGGCCAAGAAACTTTTAATGACCTGGTTTTGTAAATCATTTTCATCTTTAGTGGCGCCTGCCCCAGAGTAGTGCCCCATTGGCAAGCGCTCATTAATCGCAATATATTTAGCATTAGGAATGATCTTGGCAGTTTTTAGGGCATCTGCTTCTGGGTTCAGTAAGTCGCCAGTGCCTGCAAGAATCAGGGTTTTGGCTTTAATCGAGCGCAGTGCTGCGGCTGTGTCGCCATTAAAGCCAGCAGTTTGACCAACATCGTGGCGATCGTATGCTCGCGATTGCCAAATCCAATCGTTGGCATCCATTCTTTTCCAGCCTGCATCTTGTATCTTACGCAGGGCTTCGATTTCTGCTTCCGGCGAGGAAATCAATTGATTTTGGTAGGCGGGAGTACGAACAATCACGCCGCTAAGCCAACCAGACCACAGTCGCATACCTGCTTCCAGTGGTTTGTCGTATTGACCATTCCGGTAATTGGGGTCGCTCATAATACTTTGGCGTAGCATTTCTAGAATCCCTGTAGTCCAGGCTGGTGTTTTTGCAAGCGGCACAATGGGAATAATGGCTTGCATGGCATAAGGGTAAGAGACACCCCATTGCAAGGCTTGCATACCCCCCATCGATGCGCCAATTACCGCTACTAATTTCGTAATACCAAAGTGATCGACCACCAGACGGTATTGCGAATTCACCATATCGCGAATATTAAATTCAGGAAAACTCGTATTGGGTTGTAATTTGCTGTTCGATGGCGAAGTAGTAAGACCATTGCCAATGGCATCGGTACAAATAATGAAATATTTATCAGGATCCAGTGCTTTGCCAGGGCCGATTAAATAATCAAGGCGATGATGATTGCCACCAATGGCCGTAACCATCAAAATTGCATTACTTTTATCTTTATTTAGCGTACCAAAGGTTGTATAGCTTAAGGAAAAAACCCGAATAAATGCACCATTTTCAAGGGGCAAATTGCCTTCATGGTATATCTGGTGTTCAGGTTCATTGGCGCGATGGGCAAAGGTTGCAAAAGAAATACAGCTCAGCATAAAGCTGATGCCATAGACGATTACTTGTAACCCTCTTAAATACATACTGCACCTCCAAAGGCTAATATAGCTGTATTTATAACAGGAATTGGCGACCTACCAATAATTGCTAGGCTGGTCACCATTGCTGAGGCTAATTAGGTGATAATTAAGCAATAATTAAGCACTAATTTTAAAGGGTTAGAAATGAAGCTATCTATACTGTTATTAGGCATTCTTTTTTCTTTTAGTGTCCATGCTAAAGGGGTTCGGCTAATTTGCGCTGAGGCTAATTCAACATCCAATTTATTGATTCAAGTACATCATCAAAAAAACCAATGGGTCTACCAAATCGATGAGTTAGTGATGAAGAATGGTAAAACTGATGCTTTGGGTGGTGTTGCCCAGATATCCAAAAAGAGCGGTATTTACACCATCAATTACAAAAGCAATACTAGCGACTCAATTACCGTCATCAATCCAAAAGAAGGCACGATGACTGTTCAAGATCTTGCCGATGGCAATAAAACGACTGAATATCAATGTAAGCCTAGTAATTTCAAGAAGTAATCAATCAATCTTCGATAGCCTATTGGCCACGCACATAAAAGATATTATTGATGAGCTCACTGAGCCGTTCTGAATTAAAAATCTTAAGCCTTTCTGCGCTCGGCGGTGTGCTCGAATTTTATGACTTCATTATCTTTGTTTATTTTGCTACCTCAATTGGGGCATTATTTTTTCCAGCTAATATGCCCGACTGGTTGCGTCAATTACAAACCTTTGGTATTTTTGCGGCAGGATATTTAGTGCGTCCCATTGGTGGTATTGTGATGGCGCACTTTGGCGATACCCGTGGGCGCAAAAAAATGTTTACGCTTAGTATATTTTTAATGGCAATTCCCACTCTGGCCATTGGGCTGATGCCAACTTACGCTGATATCGGCATATTAGCGCCGCTTATCTTATTATTATTTCGGATGATGCAAGGCGCAGCGATTGGTGGCGAGGTTCCGGGGGCATGGGTATTTGTCGCTGAGCATGTGGCCCCTCGCTATGTTAGTTTCGCATGTGCTGTTTTAACAGCTGGATTAACTGGCGGTATTTTATTAGGCGCAGTTGTAGCCGTGTTAATCAATACATTTTATTCACCAGAGCAAATTTTAAGCGGGGGTTGGCGTGTCCCCTTTATTCTGGGTGGCGTGTTTGGGGTTATTGCAGTTTTTCTGAGGCAATGGTTACATGAAACCCCAGTATTTCAAGCAATGCAACAGCAATTAAGTCGTCAAGAATTACCTTTAAAGGTCGTTTTGCGTGCGCATCGTCCAGCAATTGTGTTAACAGCATTAATGACTTGGATGTTATCTGCAGCAATTGTGACGATGATTTTAATGACACCAACCTTGTTGCAAACTTTATTTAAAGTGCCCGCTAGACTCGCACTTGAGGCTAATATTTTTGCAACCCTAAGCTTAACAGCAGGGTGTTTAGTTTTTGGCGCTTTAGCAGGAAAATTCAATGCAGGACGAGTCATGCTGATTGGCTCAACTGGGCTGGCAGCAACGTCAATTCTTTTTTACCAACAGTTGGCAATTTCATCTGAACATATTTTTCTGCTCTATGGTTTAAATGGTTTTTTTGTCGGCGTTATCGCCATTATTCCTGCGGTTGGGGTAATGGCGTTTCCTGCACCCGTTCGATTCTCCGGGCTTTCCTTTTCCTACAACGTGGCTTATGCGATTTTTGGTGGACTCACTCCAATTTTTATAAGCCTATTAATTCCTTTAAATATGATGTCGCCTGCCTATTATGTGGCTGCATTAGGGGCTTTGGGTTTTTGTATCGGCCTTTATCTGATAAGAAAAAAGCCTGCACTTGAAATGATGCATTAAGTATGTCCAAAATAGTTGCTTCCAAAGCCTTATCCCGTTTTCGAGTGCTTGATTTAACCCGCGTTCGTGCTGGACCAGTATGCGTCAGGCACTTAGCCGATTTTGGTGCTGACGTAGTGAAGATTGAAAACCCGGGGCCTGAAGAATATGCTGGTCCACGCGATGCTGCCGACTTTCAAAATCTACATCGCAATAAACGCTCGATTACTTTAAATTTGAAAACCCCTGAAGGCAAAGCTATTTTTGAGCAATTAGCAAAAACTGCCGATGTCGTCGTAGAAAATTATCGACCAGATGTTAAGTATCGCTTAGGAATTGATTACGACTCATTAAAAAAAATCAATCCCAAAATTATTCTGGCGAGTATTTCGGGTTATGGTGAAGATGGCCCGTATAAAAATCGCCCTGGTTTTGATCAAATTACTCAAGGCTTATCTGGCTTAATGTCCGTGACAGGAGCCCCAGGAGATGGCCCGATGCGCGTAGGCGGCGCTGTAACCGATGTAACTGCTGGCCTGCTGGCAGCAATGGGGGTAATGACTGCCTTACTTGAACGGGATGAAAGTGGGCAAGGGCAGTGGGTACAAGCCAATCTCTTGCAAGCGGGTTTAACCTTATTAGATTTTCAAGCGGCGCGCTACACGATGAGTGGTGAGGTAGCCAAGCAAGTAGGTAATGATCATCCTACCTTCATGCCAACATCGGCTTATAAAACCCAGGATGGCTTTATTAATATCGCCGCCACTGGTTTAGGGGTTTGGGAAAAATTTGCTAGCGCGATTGAGCGTGATGATTTACTCCTCGATGAGCAATTTAAAAATGCTAAAGGTCGTTCTGCTGGTAGAGCAAGACTCAATGCTGAGTTAAGTAAAACTTTAATGCATAAAACTAGCGCTAAATGGGTAGAATTACTTCTAGAAAAAGGTATCCCGTGCGGCCCTATTTATACGATGGATCAAGTCTTTAGCGACCCACAGGTAATGCATTTGGAGGCTGTCGGTAAGGCTACGCACCCCACGCTAGGCGAGCTTGCTCTGTTAAACCAGTCGATTAAGTTAACTAGAACACCCTCTCAGATTGTTGCTAGCTCACCATTGCGTGGTCAGCATACTACTGAAATCTTGACTGAGTTAGGCTATGACAGTGCAACAATTGATTCTTTTACTAAAAACGCAATTATTTAAGCAAATAAAATACTTATGGCAGAACTCATTATTCGTAAAAATGGTGCAGTAGGCTTTATTATTTTTTCTAACCAAGAAAAAATGAATGCAATGACCTTCGAGATGTGGGCGAATTTACCCGCTGCGATGCAGAGCTTTGATGCTGATCCAACTGTAGGCGTCATAGTGGTTGCGGGCGATGGGGATAAAGCATTTATTTCAGGGGCAGATATTTCTCAATTTGATAAATTAAGAGGTACAGCTGAGGCTCAGGAGCAATACAACAATGCTGTCTTAGCAGCCTATGCTGCACCTATGGCCTGTTCGAAACCCGTGGTTGCGAGTATTCGGGGTTATTGCTTTGGTGGCGGCTTGGGGTTTGCTTCATCTTGCGATATTCGACTGTGTGCAGAAGACGCGCAGTTTAGGATGCCTGCCGCCCGTTTAGGTCTTGCTTATAGCCCAACAGGAATAGCGCGTTTTATTAGTATCATGGGGCCGGCTAACACTGCCGATATATTCTTTAGTGCCCGCCGTTTTAATTCTGCCGACGCATTGCAAATGGGGTTTGTGTCCAAGGTCCATAGTGTAAATACCTTAGACGCAGAGGTTTTGGCCTACGCAGAAGGGATCGCAGAAAATGCGCCGTTAACGATTGCGGCAAGTAAATTTGCGATTCAGCAGGCCTTAGCTGAGCAAAATCAACAAGACCATGCCCAAGCGATGGCAATGGTCGATGCCTGCTTTGCTAGTGAAGACTACAAAGAGGGCCGTAAAGCCTTTGCAGAAAAGCGGACCCCTATTTTTAAAGGTAAATAAATAATGTTAAGAAAGCTAAGTTTTGCCTTGATTATGGGTTTTCTTGTGTACAACACTGCGGTCATGGCCCAAGGTGTTTATCCTGAGCGGCCAATTAAATTAGTCATTGGCTATCCCCCAGGTGGCGCAGCTGATTTTGTTGCGCGAATTAGCGCCGATCAAATTTCTAAAGAAATTGGTGTGCCCGTCAATGTTGAGAATAGACCGGGAGTCGGAGGTGCGATCGCAGCCGATTTAGTAGCCAAAGCGGCGCCCGATGGCTATACGATTTCGATGTCAGGGCCGCATGCGCAAATTAAAGCGCTTTTTCCCAAAATGGCCTTGGATCAACAGACCGATTTTATTCCCGTGACTAATCTTGCTAGTGGCTCTATGATTATTTGCGTTAACCCCAATGAGCCTTATAAGAATTTACAAGACTTAATTAAATTTGGCAAAGCAAATCCGGGGATTATTTTTAATGCTTCGTCGGGCAATGGTTCCACACCCCATTTAGCCACTGCTTTGTTTGAGGGTGTTACGCAAGTGAAGTTCACTACTATTCAATTTAAAGGCGGTAGTCCGGCAGCAGTTTCCACCATTGCGGGCAATACACAAGTGATGATTGCAACGCCACCTACAGTAATGGGTTTTATCAAAAATGGCACCTTAAGGCCATTGTCGTTAACTTCAGCCAAACCCTCAGCAGCAATTCCAGGAATTCCAAGTGCGGAGGAGAGCGGTTTAATGGGATATAACTCCACGTTTTCTTATGGCCTTTATTTTCCCGCTGGCACGCCTGCAATCATCGTGAATAAAATGTTTGCAGCGGTCGCTAAAGGTATGACCCAAGCTGGCGTTAAACAAAAGTTAGCCTCACAGGGAATGGATTTGGTCTTATCGAAATCACCAGCCCAGTTTCAGGCCACCTTAACAGCAGAAGCGCCAGCACTAGCTGAGGTAGTGAGGCTATCTGGTGCCAAGGTGGAATAGCCGATAGACTATTTCACTGCTGTAAAACGTTGGGCCCGCTTACCCGTATCAACCTCTGAGGTGTAAACGCTGCCATCTGAGTCGACTGCGATGTTATGCACCCAATGGAAGTCACCAGCATTACGACCGCTGCGACCAAATGAGCCTAATTTTTCACCAGTCTCACGCACCACAATCGATACTTCATTGTTCGTGCCATCAGCAATTAAAATATATTTCTGACTCGCATCAGAAGGTATTAAATCCCAGACTGATCCAGATCCCCGTGTATCGGTATCAAAAGCCATTTCACGAATAAATTTACCGTTCTTTTCAAATACTTGTATCCGATTATTGGCGCGATCACAAACAAATACCGTGTTATCTTTCATTAAGCGAACGCAGTGCACTGGGTTAGCAAATTGGGGTGATTTAGGATTAAAGTTTGGTATTTTTTCATCGGTCGGCACATTTCCATAGGCACCCCAATGGCGCTTATATTCCCCCGTATTGGCATCGACCACAATAATGCGTTGATTGAGGTAGCCATCTGCAATATATAATTCATTAGCGACCGGATCAAGGTTCATATGCGCAGGGCGGCCTAATTGAGTTGGATGATTGCTGCCTAAACTTTTTCCTGGCGAGCCAATTTGCAGTAAAAATTTGCCAGTCGAGGTAAATTTGAGCAGCATATGGTCGCTGGCATCATTACCACCAATCCAGACGTTCCCTGTGGGGTCAATATAAATTCCATGTTCATTTTTTGGCCAATCATAGCCAGCTCCCGCACCACCCCAGGCTTGAATTAAGTTCCCCTTTTTATCAAATTCCAAAACAGGAGGAGCAGGCACACAACATTTAGAGCGCTTTGGATCTAGAGTTGCACCACGTTCATCCTCGGTTGTCGTGCGTGGCCGATGAATAAGCCAAATATGATCATTTTTATCGGTTGCTATACCGGCTACTTGTCCCAAAATCCAATTGTTAGGTAGGGGCTTGGGCCAATAGGGATCAACTTGGTAACGTGGGCCTTTAGCCGCTCCCTCAACTCGCCCTGTACTTTGCGCCTGCACCAATGAAGTAGTGAGGAGGCCCAGCAACAATACCAAGAAATAATTACGCATTGCATTAAACATGATTATTTTTCTTTAACGTGAAGCAGGTTTGGATAAATACTCTTTTGATTGTGCAGCGCTTTTCAGTGGCGTGACTTTATCAGGGTCAAAGCGGATCATCAGGTAATTAATGTGATCATCAATTTTAGTAAACCAATGCCCAGTACCAGCTGGAATGACAACAACATCACCTGCCTTCAGGTTATGGGCTTCACCATTCAGAATTTCAGTGCCATTATTGCCGGGACCGTTAAACTCAACTACGGTTTTTTGGGTAGCCGGGCGGCGCTGGCGATTCGTAATATCGGGACCAAGTACTAAAGTTCCCGAGCCGGAGATGATGTGATAGACCTCACTAATTTGATCATGCTCGGCCACAGAGTCGGGAGCTGGTTTATCTAGTTTGCCCCTGTAGACCATGCCAATTCCGACATTAGCTTTACCGATATTAATATCGCGTACTTGTTGATCAATATGCTTTTCAGCAAGTGCTTTTTTTGTGTAAGCATCTAACTCAGCAACTGGAATATAAGTACCAGGACACATATAGCAAGTTGGCTGTGGATCAGTTGGGTTGACCTTAGGCTGCGCTAGAGCAATACTGCTAATTCCAATAATAGCCAAAAAGCTAATAATCAATTTCATGCTTGTCCCCTAAATGAACGGCTTAGTGCCGTTTTTATTAATTATGAACAGCTTTATTGATTTTCGCCTATTAGGGCTAACCCATCCATTGACTAACTGGCGCTTGCGCGTCTTGTAAGGGTTGGGAAATGATGTCGATAAGCGTTGGTTCATCACTAGCAATGGCCTCTTTCATGACGGCCTCTAATTTGAGTGGGTCCTCTACCCGCCAGGATTTAATGCCATAGGCTGCAGCAACTTTAGCGTGATCAGTGCGATTGAAATCGACCGAAAAGTAGCGCTGGTCATAGCCTGATTTTTGACTTGCTTTAATCCATCCATATACTGAATTAGAAATGACAATCATCAGCAAGGGCAGTTTATAGCGAGTAATAGTTTCTAATTCACCAACAGTAAAACCAAAACTACCATCACCCATTACCGCAACGCATTTTGCATTCGGTCGACCAATGACTGCACCAATGGCAGCGGACATGGCAAAACCAAGCGCCCCTTGCGCACGGTTGGTAATGAAATGACGGCCAGCCACATCAGCTTGAAAATAAGCGGAAAAGTAGGGGCAAGGTGTGCCTGGGTCAGCGCACACAATAGCATCGCTGGGTAATAAGCGATTTAAGGTATGCACAATACGCTCTGGAAGAATTGGAGTTTCTTTAGCGCTAGCCAATTTTAAAAAAGGTAGCATTTTTTCTTCTTTGGCTTTGCTGACAACCGCCTTACCATCGACACAGCTTTGGCGCCGACTAGAGAGGTTAGCTTGAATAGATACAAACAACTGTTCTAGAGTTAATTTAGCATCACCTACCAAACCAACAGCAGTAGGGTAGTTAGCGCCAATAGTTTCAGGATCAACATCTAGGTGAATGATGGTTGTATTTTTATTGGGGAAGCGCCAATTTTCGGTGGTGGTGGAGCCTGCTCGGCAAGAGATAAAAAAAACTAAATCAGCAGCACTGACTACAGCGCGTGTAGCCATCACGCCACCATTGGCACCAACCACACCAGCATTGAGGGGGTGCGTACCCGCTAAGCTACCTTGACCACTGACGGTAGTACAAAGAGGAATATTGAGAAGCTCAACAAGGCTTTGCAAAATTGCTTCAGCGCCAGAATTAATTACTCCGCCGCCGCAAATGATGACAGGATATTGTGCTTGGAGGATCAGTTCAGCGGCCCGCTCAAGATCGCTTGCATTGGCTACAAAACGTTGTGCCGGATAAATACTGTTTTCTGTTTGTGCCCAAATATCGCTAACTGAAACAGGATGTTTTTGTACATCATGCGGTAAACAAATATGAGCTGCCCCAGGTCGACCTGTTGTCATCGCACGAAAGGCATTACGTACGACCGAGGGAATTTGTTCTGCTAAGTCGATGGTGGCATTCCATTTTGTTAGTGGCTGATAAAGCGCTTGCTGGTTGAGTTCTGTCAGTGGGTATTTACCGCGCGAAGTAACCGGTACATCAGAGGTAATCCCCAAAATGGGAATTGATGATTCATTGGCTTCAAGTAAGGCTGGGAGTAGATAGGTTGCTCCGCCACCGCTGGGCCCTTCACAGACACCTACTTTACCTGTTACCCGGGCATAGGCGTCAGCCATATACCCAGCACTACGTTCATCGCGTGTGAGTATATGTGCCATACCATGATCAAGCCGCTGCAAGGCATCGTAAAAAGGTAACGACGTATCTCCACATAAGCCAAAAATATGTTTGACCTGATAGGCCTCAAGCATTCTTACTAGGGCTTCAGCGCCCGTTAATTGATTGGCCATAATTAGTCATCCAGTTTTAACTGGGTTGTTTTAACAAATTGGCCCCAACGGTCAAATTCCGTTTTAGTGTAGCGATCTAAACTCGGCCCATCCGATGCCAAGACGTCAAAACCACCTTGAGTTAATTTGGCTTTAATTTCAGGGTCATTTAAAACTGCTTGAAAATCAGCCGTCAGTTTTTTTAGAATCGCTGGTGAAGTGTCAGCAGGGGCAAAAATACCAATCCAGGAGTAGGCTTCAAAATTAGGGTAGCCTGATTCAGCAACGGTAGGCGTTTGGGGTAACTCAGGTAATCTGCGCGAACCAGTGACGGCCAAGGGCTTTAACTTGTCCGCCTGTATTTGCCCCTTCAGAGCTGCATAACTAAGTAAAGTAAGGCTAGCAGTATTACTGACTACAGCTTGAATAGCTGGTCCACCGCCGCCATAAGGAACATGTAAAACAAAAATACCAAATTTCCGTTTGATATCTTCCATGGCCAATTGATTTAATGAGCCAACTCCAGTTGAGGCATAACTATATGCACCTGGTTTTTTTCTAGCCGCTTCAATAAAACCCGCTAAATTATTTGCTGGTACTGATGGGTTAGCTGCAATGACCAATGGAAAGCGCACCAATAAACTCACCCCAACAAAATCTTTAAAGGTGTCATAAGGTAATTTAGGCTTAACAATGGGATTAATCGCATGATTATCAAAACTAACTAATAGCGTATTACCATCAGCGGGTGAGCGGGCCACATGTTGGGTCGCAATTTGGCTAGCAGCTCCTGCGCGATTTTCAATCACTACTGGTTTGCCAATCCGCTCGGATAATTTAGTTTGAATCGTACGTGCGGTAATATCAGTGCTACCACCAGGGGGGAATGGCACCACCAAGACCAAAGGTTTATCAACTTGGGCATAGGCGGCGCAGACTATCAATAAGGTGCTAGCAAAAATTGAAAATCGGCTGAGTAAGCTAAATGAAGGCAAGAATAGAGATAAATAGGTCATGAAATAAAGCCCTGAAAGGTAGTTAAAGGGAGACGAGGCATTAGTATGCGCTATATTGAACTGAAATCCCATTCCTTCATGAGACACGCCATACAGCAAAAACCTATAATTTACAAATGGAAATAGCCGATCAAATTTTCTTTCTAGTTTTTGCTCTGCTCTCCTTAACTTTCCTATTAAGTTATTTGTGGCAATTTAATTTTAGTAAATGAATTAACTAATTACAACCTACTAATTAGCATTGCGCTTTATACACTTTGTTGTTTGTGTTTCGCTTTAGCGCCTTGGATCAATCGATTTTTATTAACTATCGCTAATGTTGCTTATGTTGCTGCTAACATAGCGCTCGTCATTTTATATGCCAACTGGAATAATCAGCAATTTTCTCGACGAGCTATCGTCTTGTTTTGGTTTATCCCAATACAGTGGGTTATGTAAATGTAAAAATTCAGATTATCGAAAATGGCGTGCCGACGATAGTGGTTAACACAACACCTACCAATGGGTTTAACTTTAAAGTGCCCGATGCCTTAATTGCGCGGCCCACCGAAACAGGCACTGTCTCAACTGCTGGAGCGGGAACGGTCGTTACAGCAGTGATGGCCGATGGATCTCCCATGCCTGGGTGGCTTAAATTTAATCCTGACACCAAAACTTTCTCAGCAGATAAAGCCCCTGAAGGCTTGCAGTCACTGCAAGTTAAAGTACAAACGATGCAGGGTGATAACGTCGTAGGTGAAACAACGCTGACGCTAAATACCAAATAGCTCTCAGCATTTTTTATCAAACGCGGATAGAATTCCGCAATGCGATATTTTGCTGTCCAAGCTCAACCCATAGTACTCATAGCAATCTCTCTTGCTATTGCTCTGGGTACGGTGGAATTAGCATATCGCACCATTTATAGCGACCGTGTTAGTACGAATTCAGGCAAAAGCAATCGCTACATGTTGTTTGGTTCATCTAGCGGTGGTAGCGCCTTTCAAAACTTAGACACTATCTTTACCTATAAACCCAACTCAACAATTCGTGCTGAAGCATTTTATGACGTTAACAATAATTTAAGCAAAGAATATGGCTATGAATTTAAAACTAATAATTTAGGCTTAGTGCAAGGTCAAGATATTGACCTTAATAAAGATAGCTTATTGTTATTAGGCGATTCCTTTACTGAAGGACAGGGGGCAAGCCCTTGGTTTGAGCGATTAGTACACACCAAGCCAAATGGACTGCAACTGATTAATGGCGGCCTTTTAGGCACGGGGTTTGAGCAATGGGGCTTATTGCATGACCACCTGATTAAAACAGGTGTAAAGGTCAAAAAAGTCGCGGTCATTTTTATTTCTGATGATTATCGCAGGACGGTTTGGAATTTTCCCGCTAAGGTGATTGCCTGTTTAAGCAAGATTGAAAATTGCGTGGGCGATGAGGGATATTTTCCCATTTCCCCAGACCAGGAATTGAAGTCCTTTTTGCAAAAAATGCAAGATTTTCGTACTCAGGAATATGCGATTAAAGATGCGCGGCAATCCGAAAAATGGATCAGGCGCTATTTATCCTCGGTGCATCATGCTTGGGAATTTACTAAACAGAATTTCCAAATTCATTTTCGTAGCAAAAGCCCAGAAGTGATTGAGCAACTGACAAAAAAATACGGCGACGGTATGATTTTTATTCACTTACCCACTAAGGATGAGATTCTGGCAGGCAACCAGCCTGATGATTTAGGTCTATTGGCTCGTGAGCACATTCAGCAGCAGGGTGGAAAGTGGGTCGATGGGTTTTCACAATGTGGGTTAGGGACTGCTGATTTCCATCTCAATGATCCCCATCCAAATGAGCAGGGCTATGCCAAGATTGAAAAATGCGTGAAGCAGGCGCTTGTTGCATTGCAATAATTTCTTCAATATTACTCAAGAGTTCAGCAGACATTTTTCCCTAAATGTAGCTATGATTGAGTATCAATTTATTTAAGGACTTACTATGAAAATGATTTCTAAAATTCTCGTTATTTGCACGTTACTTTTTGCAGGTTCCGCTTTTGCAGCAAATGAAGTAAAAATGACTGCAGATCTCAGTGGTGCGCAAACAGTACCTCCCGTCAAGACTGCGGGCAAAGGCGCGGCAACCGTGATGTTCAATAAAGATAACAACGAATTGTCTTGGACGGTAACTTATTCAGGTCTTTCTGGTCCTGCTACGATGGGCCACTTTCATGGTCCAGCCGCAGTAGGAGCGAATGCAGGTGTAGTAGTTCCCTTTCAAGGTAGTGTAGAAAGTCCAATTAAGGGGAAGGCTACGATTACTGCTGATCAGGCAAAAAATTTATTAGCCGGCATGTGGTACATCAATATTCACACCAAAGAAAACCCAGGCGGTGAAATACGTGGACAGGTCACTGTAGCTAAATAAAGAATATCAAAAGAAATAAATAAAGCCTAAAAAAAGGAAATAGTGTGATTACATTAAATGTTAATGGTAAAAAAATGAGTGTGGACGTTGATCCTAGTACGCCTTTACTTTGGGTTCTGCGTGAACAACTCGACCTTACTGGGACAAAATATGGCTGTGGTATTGGCCAGTGTGGGTCTTGCACTATTTTGTTTGAAGGGCAGGCTTTGCGGAGTTGCATGTTACCGGTCAGTGCTGCTGCTGGTAAAAAAATAGAAACCATTGAAAGCTTAGAAAAGAATGGCCAGCTCAGCAAAATTCAGCAAGCCTGGGTTGACAATCAAGTTCCTCAATGTGGGTATTGCCAGTCGGGCATGGTCATGGCCACTACGGCATTGTTGCGTAAAAATCCGAAACCAACTGATGCTCAAATTGACGCTGCTATCACGAATATTTGTCGGTGCGGCACCTTCCAAGAAGTACGTACTGCAATTCATGCTGTTGCTAAAGCTTAAGGGGCTGATTAATGAATACAACAATACAAAGCCCAGCGCGTAGAAAATTTATTGTTCAAACTGCGGCAGTTGGCACTGGCCTAACCCTAGGGTTTGAAATTCCGTTTGGTTTATGTGAGGCTGATGCTGCCCTAAGTGCGCCAGAAATTGGTGTGTGGGTCGTAATTCAGCCCGATGAGCGCGTGATTGTCCGCGTTGCTCGCTCTGAGATGGGGCAGGGGACGATCACAGGTTTGGCCCAAATGGTTGCTGAAGAGCTGGAGTGTGATTGGAAAATGGTGGGCTATGAATATCCGAGCCCCGCTGAAAACGTCAAACGTAAGCGTGTTTGGGGCGATTTTGGTACTGGTGGTAGTCGTGGTATTCGTACTTCTCAAGACTATGTTCGTAAAGGCGGCGCTGCGGCGCGCATGATGTTAATACAAGCTGCAGCAAGTGATTGGGGTGTGCCAGTAGGGGAGTGTGTGGCAAGTAATGGCGTGATTACGCATACTCCTACAGGGCGTAAAACAACATTTGGCAAAGTCTCAGTAGCAGCCGCAAAATTACCCGTGCCAACTGAAATTATCTTAAAAAATCCTAAAGATTGGAAGCTCATTGGTAAGCCAGTAGATCGAATTGATGACACGATTGGTAAGGTAACTGGCAAGCAGATTTATGCTATTGATTTAAAAATGCCAGGCATGTTGATTGCCAATATTAAAGAATGCCCCGTATTTGGTGGCAAAGTAAAAAGTTTTGATGCTAGTAAAGTGACTGGCATTAAAGGCGTGAAGAAAGTAGTACAAGTTGGCGACTCAGCAGTAGCTGTCGTGGCAGATACCTTTTGGATAGCTAAAACCGCACTTGATAAGTTGCCGATTGTGTGGGATGAGGGCCCTAATGCCAATAATTCCAGCGCGACTATTAAAAAGATGCTTGAAGATGGCTTAAATGCTGACGAAGCCTTTACTGGCAACACCAATGGCGACATGAAAAAAGCCATGGCTGGTTCCGCTAAAACCCATCAATCGATTTTCTTTTATCCCTTTTTAAATCACGCCACGATGGAGCCCCAGAATGCAACTGCAGTCTGGACGACCGATAGTTGCGAAGCTTGGGTACCAACCCAAGATGGCGAGGCATCGCTTGCCGCGGTGATTGCTGCTTCGGGTTTGCCAGGGGAAAAGTGCAACGTCACCAAGATTAATTTAGGTGGCGGTTTTGGACGCCGTGGTGCATTTCAGGATTACACCACTCAGGTGGTGAATATAGCCAAGCAAATGCCTGGCGTGCCAATTAAATTAATTTGGACTCGCGAAGAGGATATGACCCAAGGACGTTATCACCCCGTGATGATGGCAAAAATGAGCGCTTCTTTTGATGATAAGAAAAATCTCACCTCATTTCATATGCGCTTATGTGGGCAGTCAATTTTGCATGCAGTGCGGCCGGCAATTGTAGCTGCCAATAAAGGGATGGACCCCCTTACTTTTCAGGGTGTATTTAATACTGGTGAACATGCTTTCGGTTACCACTTTCCCGATTACCATATTGACCATGTGATGCGCAATACCCATGTGCCGCCAGGTTTTTGGCGCGGGGTCAATGTCAATCAAAACGCTATTTTCATGGAATGTTTTATGGATGAAATGGCCGAGATTGCCGGCGTTGATGCTGTCGAGTTTCGCCGTAAGTATATGGACAAATACCCACGAAATTTAGCTGTGCTGAATGCTGCCGCTGAAGGTATTGGCTGGACAAAACCAGCTCCTGCTGGAGTACACCGCGGTATTGCTCAAATGAAGGCTTTTGGCAGTTTCGTTGCAGCAGCCTGTGAGTTATCCGTGAATAAAAACAATGAAGTAAAAATTCACCGTATAGTGGCTGCAACCGATTGTGGTTATGCCGTAAATCCCGCACAAATTCGTCGTCAAGTTTCTGGTTCATTTGTGTATGGCTTATCAGCACTCTTTTTAGAGGAATGTACGGTCAAGAATGGGCGCATTGAGCAAACGAATTTTGATACCTTTAATTCTCTACGTTTAGCCCAAATGCCTAAGGTAGAAACGATCATTCTTGAAGGGGGCGGACCAGAGTGGGGCGGTATTGGTGAACCCACTATTGCGGTGGCAGCACCAGCAGTATTAAATGCCATTTATCGGGCGACTGGTAAACGCTATCGGACGATTCCCCTGAAGAATAGTGGCGTTAAGTTGGTTTAATTCTATGCCCATGCGGTCTGCGCTAGTCATCAGTTTATTTCTAGCGCTGCCGCTTTTATATCCACTACCAGTTTTTTCCCAAAGCTATTCTGGCGATGCTATCCCCGAACCGCTGACTCAAGAAGCGGGCAACGTCATGCGCGGTCGCGCTGTAGTGGCAAGTCGCCAAACTGGACTTTGTCTTTTGTGCCATAGTGGGCCATTTCCTGAGGAGCGTTTTCAGGGTAATTTGGCCCCCGATTTGCTGGTCAGTAGTGCGCGTTTATCATCACCTCAATTACGCGCGCGTTTGGTCGATGCAAGTCGTTTCAATCCAAATACCATCATGCCCGCCTATTTTCGTGTCAATCATTTAAACCGAGTTGCGCCACAGTTCACTGGAAAGACTATTTTGAGTGCCCAAGAAATTGAAGATGTAATCAGTTTTTTAGCGAGTCTAAAGCAATGAAAAATCAGCGCCGAAAGTTACTTAAGGCTTTAGGAATAGTAGGTTTAATTCCAGTACAGCAAGCGCATGCAACTCCAGAAGAAGCGTCCGCAGCAATCAATAGCATTATTGGTGCTAATACAGCCAAAGAAGGCAGGGTGCAATTAGAATTAGCCAGCTTAATTGAAAATGGCAATTTAGTAGTCATTAAAATTCGTGTCGATAGCCCAATGACTGCGAATGATTATGTTAAAGCAATTCATTTGGTAGCTGGAAAAAATCCTTTGCCTAATATCATTAGTGCATATTTCACTCCTCTATCTGGAACTGCGAACTTCACTACCCGTATTCGTTTGGCTGATACCCAGCGGGTTTGGGCGATTGCGCAAATGAGTGATGGTAGTTTTTATCAGACGTATGCTGATACGCTGGTTACTAGCTCTGCTTGCTCTGAGGGATTTATATGAGTAAAACTTCGCGCACCCTAATTACTATGCCAAAGATGGCGCGTAAAGGTGAAATTATCGAGATCAAAGCAATTGTGCAGCACGATATGGAGACGGGTTTTAGGCATACCGAGCAGGGTAAGTTGATACCGCGGGATATTATTCGGGTTTTTACGTGTCAATATAATGGCGCCGAAGTCTTTAAGGCTGATTTTTTTCCAGCTGTTGGGGCTAATCCATTACTGATATTTACGGTCATTGCAACGACTAGTGGAATTTTACAATTTTCTTGGGCGGGTGACGACGGCTATTTGGCTACCAATCAAAGTCAAATTTCCGTAACTTAAGTGAGTCCCTTTCATTTCCGAGTAGTAGTTCTGGTAGGCCTACAGTTCATACTATTTCACGCTATTAAGTTATCTGCTGCCGATCCACGGCAATCTAGTTATCAGTTAATGTCAGCTGAAAATAAGGCGATGCAGGATGACCCCAACCTGAATCCAGCAACTTTTGCCATCTTAGATGGCCAAAGTGCTTGGCAAGAAAAGCTTGGGAGCTCTAATCAAGCGTGTGCAAGTTGTCATGGTGATGCAGCAAAATCAATGCGGGGAGTGGCTACCCGTTACCCACAGTTAGTGGATGGCAAGTTAACAAATTTAGAGGGTCGCATTAACCAGTGTCGTGCTGAAAAACAAAAAGTTAAACCGCTTCCTTATGAAAGCAAAGAACTCTTATCTTTGTTAGCCTATATTTCAGTGCAGTCGAAAGGCATGCCAATTCAAATTAAGGCTAATCCAGCAACACAGCCTTACCTTGATGCTGGTAAGCGCCAATTTAATCAACGTATTGGCCAGCTGAATTTATCTTGTAAGCAATGCCATGAAGAGCGGGCCGGTGAAAAGTTAGCCGGTATTCCAATACCTCAGGCTCATCCTACTGCTTATCCCATCTATCGAATTGAGTGGCAAAGCGTGGGTTCATTACAGCGGCGTTTACGTAATTGCATGAGCGGAGTACGGGCCGAGCCTTATGCGTATGGCTCGAAAGAGTTAACTGAGCTGGAGCTATTTTTAATGATGCGCGCCAATGGCATGCCGCTTGAAGCCCCAGGAGTTAGGCCTTAATGATGATTCTCTATAGCGCTCCATCATCTTTTTGCTTGATGCAATAGTAGCGAATTTTGCTTAGAGGCTGATGGTGGTGGTTTGGCACTAGAATTAGAGGATGGACCATACACATCAAGTCTCTAGTCAGCCGAATTCCCCTGACCATCCTCAGTTAAAAGACCCAGTTTGCAATATGAATGTTACTGAGCAGTCAGTACATCATTTTGAATACCAGCACCATCAATATTATTTTTGCGGCGCCAAATGCCGCACCAAATTTAGTGCTGACCCGGAGTCCTACTTACATCCGGCCCCTAAAGAGCCTGAACCTGTAAAACCCGGAGCGATTTACACCTGCCCGATGCATCCTGAAATTCGCCAAGACCACCCTGGTAGTTGCCCCTTGTGTGGCATGGCTTTAGAGCCAGAGATGCCCAGTCTCGACGAAGGCGAAAATCCTGAGTTAATTTCATATCGACGTCGTTTTTGGTGGACTTTACCTCTAACGATCAGCGTTTTTATTCTGGCGATGTTTAATGAGTCGCTGCATTTAGTCTCGATGGCGAGTGCGAGTTGGCTTGAGTTTGCCTTAGCTACGCCAGTTGTTTTGTGGGCTGGCTGGCCTTTCTTTGTGCAAGCTTGGGTTTCGATTCAAAATCGGAGCCCCAATATGTTCACGCTCATTGGCATGGGTACCGGTTCTGCCTATATTTACAGTGTGGTTGCAACCCTCGTACCGAATTTTTTTCCGAGTTCCTTTACTTCTATGGGACGGGTCTCAGTGTATTTTGAGGCAGCGGCCGTCATTATTTCTTTAACTTTAGTGGGGCAGTTGATGGAGCTGCGTGCACGTTCACAAACTTCCGCAGCAATCCGTTCTTTATTAGGCCTAAGCCCTAAGACCGCACGGCGCATCGGTATTGATGGCAAGGAAGAAGATGTGCCCTTAGAGGTGATACAGCTGGGCGATTTAATTCGGGTACGGCCAGGAGAGAAAATACCGGTTGATGGTGTGGTGGTAGAAGGTGCGAGTTATATTGATGAAGCCATGATTACTGGTGAGCCTGTACCGGTTAGCCGTAAAGCCGGCGGTAAAGTCATTGGCGCTACCTTGAATACGAATGGCACCCTAGTGATTCGTGCTGAACGCATTGGTTCTGAGACGATGTTGGCGCAGATCGTACAAATGGTAGCCCAAGCCCAGCGCTCTAAAGCCCCAATGCAAAAGATGGCTGATGTAGTCTCAAACTATTTTGTGCTCTCAGTGGTGAGCATTGCCTTACTTAGTTTTTTTGCCTGGGGTTTATTTGGTCCCCAACCCAGTTGGGTCTTCGGTTTAATTAATGCAGTGTCGGTATTAATCATTGCCTGCCCCTGTGCGCTAGGCTTGGCAACACCCATGTCGATTATGGTTGCAAGCGGTAAAGCGGCATCGCAAGGCATACTCTTTCGTGATGCGGCAGCGATTGAAAATCTTTGTAAAGTGAATACTTTAATCGTTGATAAAACCGGCACGCTCACTGAAGGCCGTCCACAAGTAGAGCGTATTATTTCTGTTGGAAACTATAGTGAGCAAGAAATTTTACAAATGGCTGCGAGTGTCGATCACAGTAGTGAACATCCCCTTGCTGCCAGTATTGTGGCGGCTGCTGTTGAGAAAAATTTAGGATTAGATCGGGTTGAGCATTTTGAAGCTGTACCTGGGATGGGCGTGAAGGGTCTTATCAATGGTCGCTGGCTGGCAATTGGTAATGTTGAGTTAATGGAAGCAAATCAGATAAGCCTTGCTCAATCTTCAGCAATTCAAGAGGCGTTGGCGCAGGGTGCGACAGTAATGTATTTAGGGGTCGACCAACAGTTTGCCGGCGCTATCGTACTATCTGATCCTATTAAAGCAAGCTCGGCAGAGGCCCTTGCTAGCCTGCAAGGTCTCGGTATCAAGATTGTGATGGCCTCTGGAGATCATCAGCTGGCCGCCGCAGCCATTGGCGCAAGACTGGGTATTAGTGAAGTCTATGGCAACGTAAAGCCGGCTGATAAATTAGCGCTAGTGGAACGTCTACAAAAAACTGGTCGGATTGTAGCAATGGCCGGTGATGGTATTAATGATGCGCCTGCCTTAGCCAAAGCCAATATTGGCATTGCCATGGGTACGGGTACTGACGTGGCCATTAACAACGCCCAAATTACCTTAGTGAAGGGTGATTTACGCGGCATTGCGCAAGCATTTTTAATCTCGCGGGCAACCGTGCGTAATATGAAACAAAATTTAGCTTTTGCAATGGTTTATAACGCCTTAGGTGTACCTATTGCAGCAGGTGTGTTGTACCCATTTATTGGACTTTTGTTATCGCCGATGATTGCAGCAGTAGCAATGAGTTTTAGCTCTGTTTCAGTCATCACGAATGCACTGCGCCTGAAATGATTGATGATTTATTAAAGCAAGCCATTACCGCATTTGAGGCTGGTAATTTTACCGCTTGCGAACTTGCTTTAGATGAGGCATTACATGCTGAGCCTAAGCATTTATCGGCTTTACAGATTTATGGTTTAGTTAAGGCTAGCCAAGGTCAGCATCATGCTGCAGCCAACTTCTTACAACAAGCGGCCCAGATTGATCCACAAGATGCAGGGCTACAATTTAATTTGGCAAAAGCTTTGTCTGAGTCTGATCAAGAGCATGCCGCTTTAGCCCACCATGAGTTAGCCACGCAATTAACTCCCTTTAATCCTGCGGCATGGCTTAATTTTGGTATTAGTTTATTTAAGCTAAGTAATTATGAGGAGGCCCTCAGCTGCTATCAAAAAGCCTTAGCTATCCAAGATACTAATGCTGCAGCTTGGTTTAACCAAGGGCTGGCACTTAAAGCCTTAGGGCGTAACGAAGCTGCACTCAATGCGTATGGGCGGGCCATTAGTCTTAAACCTGATTATTTTGAAGCTTGGCTTAATACGGCGATTTTATTTACCCAACTCCACTACGAAGATAAGGCCTTCATTGCTTATGAAAAAGCGGTAGCCATAAAACCCAACTACGACTATTTATATGCGATGCCATTTAATCTCAAAATGAGTATGGGTAAATGGATTGGCTATGATGCTGCTTTAGCGGCCATTCTCAATAAGCTCAGTGTTGGCGAAAAGGCGATCACCCCATTTGGCGTACTCGCCATCTCTAGTGATCCTGAGTTACAGCTTGCTGTGGCAAAACAATATACGCAAAAAAGAGCTAAAGCCGAGTTAGCACTACCAGCAATTGTTAAACGTAAGCGCAATAAAAAAATTCGGCTTGGCTATTATTCGGCAGATTTTCGTAACCATGCGGTTACTCAACTGATCTCTGGTTTATTTGAAAATCATGATAAAGCGCAATTTGAAGTCATTGCTTTTTCGTTTGGCCAAGATAATAATGCTGAAGTTTTTCAGCGGATTAATCAAGCCCTAGATCAATTAGTTGATATTCAAGGCCTGAGTGACCTTGAGGTAGCAAAACTGTCACGCGAAATGGAAATCGATATTGCGGTCGATTTAATGGGCTTAGTGCAGGATAGTCGTCCTGGTTTATTGGCTTATCGGGCGGCGCCAATTCAGGTAAATTACCTGGGTTATCCAGGCACCATGGGCGCTGACTATATCGATTACATTATTGCTGATCACACCTTAATTCCTGAAGATTGTCGGCAATATTATTCAGAAAAAATTGCCTATCTCCCTTTTTCATATCAAGCTAACGACAATAAAAAACAGATTGCAGAAAAAAAAGCTTCGCGCCCTGAGTTAGGGTTACCCGAACAGGGCTTTGTTTTCTGTTGTTTTAATAATAATTACAAAATCAATCCACCCATATTTGATTCTTGGATGCGTATTTTGGGGCAGGTAGAGGGCAGCGTTTTATGGCTCTTAGAGGACAATCGTTTTATAGCGCAAAATTTGCGCTTAGAGGCAATTAAAAGAAATATTAAACCTGAGCGCTTAATATTTGCTCCACGCCTAAGCTTAGCCGAGCACTTGGCGCGCCATCAGGCCGCTGATTTATTCTTGGATACCTTGCCCTACAACGCCCATACTACGGCGAGTGATGCACTCTGGGCTGGGCTACCCGTGTTAACTTGTGTGAATGCCGCTTTTGCTAGTAGGGTGGCGGCTAGTTTGCTCAAGGCAATTGGCTTGCCAGAGTTAATTACCACGAATACCGAAGAATATGAGTCTCTAGCGATTGCCTTAGCAAATGATTCCGCTAGACTGCAGCAACTGAGGGAGAAATTAGCCGAGCAACGTTTAAGTGCGCCATTATTTAATACCCCCTTATTTGCACAGCAGATTGAGGCCGCCTACCAACAAATGATGGAGCGCTATTGGGATGATTTACCAATAGATCATATTCAGCATTTACCCTAGGGCGAATGCGAGACAATAAGTAAAAATGAGAATATAAAGAGACTATGAAAATATTTCGAACCTTACGCATTTTTATGCCCTTGATTGTTGCTCCAATTCTAGCAATGGGCAGCTTGTGTTGGGCGCCATCCTCTCTAGCTGCGGAATTAAAGGAAATTCAAGCTAGCCAGATCGAGGTGCTTGCCAATAACGAAGTTCCTGAGTTATTAAAAACTTTAGAAGAATTAGTCGCAATTGAATCAGGCAGTACTGATTTAGAGGGTTTGGCGAAAATACAGGCAGCGATCGGTAAAAAATTAGATGGACTTGGTATTCCCTATCAATTAATTCAGGGTAGCGGAAATACTAAAACTGGAGCGATGATTTTAGTCAAAATAAAAGGCAATGGAACGGCAAAAATAGCGCTTATTGCCCATATGGATACGGTGTATCAAAAGGGAGATAGCAAGAAGCAGCCCTTTAAAGTCGCAGACGGTAAGGCCTATGGATTAGGTATTCAGGATGATCGCGCTGGTATTGCAGTTATTTTGCATACCCTCAAAATGATTAAAACTGCTGGAATCAATTCTTTTGGTGAGTTAACAGTACTTATTAATGCTGATGAAGAAATTGGCTCGCCTGGATCTAAAGAAACTATTATGGCATTAGGCGAGGCAAATGATCTGGTGATTTCATGTGAAACCAGTGGCACTAAAGCCGATTATGTACGCTTAGCAACATCCAGCATTGCTCGTGCTGATCTTAAGGTTCAGGGTAAGGCTGCGCATTCTGGCGCTAATCCTGAATTTGGCCGAAATGCTTTATATGAAATGGCACATCAAGTTTTGCAAACGCGCGATTTAAATAATATAGCCCCAGGAGTTAAATTTAATTGGACCTTGGCACAGGCTGGCACTGTGCGCAATATGATTCCCTTTGGGGCAACAGCAACGGCGGATATTCGGGCTAATAAAATGAGTGACTTTGATTTAGTGGAGGAAAAGCTCAAGGAAAAGATTCAACATCATTTAATTCCAGAGACTACTGTCACACTGGATTTTGTGCGCTCTCGACCCCCTTTAGTGCCGACTGAAAAAAGTTTAGCAGTAGCCAAATTGACACAGTCAATTGCAAAAGAAATTCAATGGCCCTTGGGTATCCTTGAAACTCCAACTGGTGGGGGTACTGACGCTGCTTATGCGCAAATTCGCAATCGTGGTGCGGTGATTGAAAGTTTTGGTTTGCAGGGCTTTGGCGGCCATACAGATAACGCTGAATACATCTTGATTGAATCAATCAAGCCCAGATTATTCATTACAAGCATGTTGATTGATCAATATTCGCGGCAACATAATTCAGCTAAGTAGTACTTCACACCCTAATAGGTACCAGGATATAAAATATCTTTAGTTACTTTGTGAATATCTCGATGGCCAGTAAAAGCCATTGAGAGATCAAGTTCGCGATGAATAATTTCCAAGCACTTCGTAACACCAGCTTCGCCCATTGCGCCTAGGCCATATAAAAAGGCTCTACCAATCATTGTGCCGCGAGCGCCTAAAGCCCAGGCCTTAAGGACATCTTGCCCTGAGCGAATGCCGCCATCAACCCAAACTTCAATCTCTTTGCCAACTGCATCAACAATTGCGGGTAGGGCGTGAATACTGGAGACCGCATGGTCGAGTTGCCGTCCACCATGATTTGACACAATTAATGCATCTGCCCCCGAGTTGACAGCTAAGCGCGCATCTTCCACATCTAAAATACCTTTAATAATAAGTTTACCGCCCCAGCGTTTTTTAATCCATGCAACATCATCCCAGCTTAAGCCCGGGTCAAATTGTTCCGCGGTCCATGAGGATAAGGAGGCCATATTGCCAACTCCAGAGGCATGCCCCACAATGTTGCCAAAATTTCTACGTGGGGTTTGGGCCATACCAAGACACCAACTGGGTTTAGTCATCATATTGATGATGTTTGCAATAGTTAGTTTGGGCGGAGCGCTTAAACCATTTTTTAAATCTTTA
Organism: Polynucleobacter sp. IMCC 30228; assembly: GCF_021395205.1. Lineage (GTDB taxonomy): Bacteria > Pseudomonadota > Gammaproteobacteria > Burkholderiales > Burkholderiaceae > Polynucleobacter. The sequence goes on from NZ_JAJVCS010000004.1 coordinate 99,152, forward strand.
TGGCGTTGTCCCAAAATTTGTAGGTCTAGAGTAAGTACTAAAGCTGAGCAGGATGCTGCTCGAGCACGCTCAATTAGACGCTCGATAAAGTCGCGGTCCTTCATTACATACAACTGAAACCAAAATGGTTTAGTGGTGTGCTTGGCTACCTCTTCAATGGAACAAATACTCATGGTTGATAAACAAAAGGGGACACCAAATTTTTCAGCAGCGCGTGCCGCTAAGATTTCACCATCGGCGTATTGCATGCCAGTTAAACCAGTTGGCGCTAAAGCCACCGGCATGGCAACAGTTTCACCAATCATGGTCGTTTGGGTAGTACGATTTTCCATATTGACAGCAACCCGCTGCCGAAATTTAATTTTCTGGAAATCAGCTTCGTTAGCGCGATAGGTGGTTTCAGTCCACGAGCCTGAATCGGCATAGTCGTAGAACATTTTTGGGGCGCGCTTTTGATGCAATATACGCAAATCTTCAATATTCGTAATGATTGGCATAACTTCCTTTAATTTAAGGCTAAATTAGGGCTCACGGGGTGTTAGATAGGGTCAATTTAACTCACTTTGGGGCTCGTCTTGGCAATTTCGTTATTATCATTGCTAACAGTATATGTTTTATAAAGGATTGGCTATGTTGCATGAATTACGTATTTATCATTCGGTGCCCGGCAAACTGCCAGAGCTTAATAAGCGTTTTGAAACCATCACTTTAGAGATGTGGAAAAAACATGGTATTCGGCAGATTGGTTTTTGGACGGTCTTGGTAGGAGTGAATAGTAATTCACTTTATTATCTTTTGGAATGGGATAGCCTTGCTGAGCGTGAAAGCAAGTGGAATGCTTTTCAAAATGACCCCGCATGGAAATCAGCTAAAGTGGGTACTGAAGTCAATGGGCCTCTAGTCGAGCGTATTGAAAATATGATCTTGGTGCCAACCTCGTATTCAGCTTTACGTTAACTCGCAAAAAAGCTACCAGGTTTAATGAAAGCGGAAACTAAGGGCCTTTGGCTTGGGCTAGTAGGGATTATTTTTTTCAGCATTACCCTGCCGGCGACACGCTTAGTTGTCGCTGACTTTGGCACCTTCCCTGCTGCTTTTTATCGTGCTACTTTGGGCGGCCTAGGTGCTTTAGCTTACTTACTTTATTTACGACCTGCTTGGCCCAATCGTAAAGATGCATTAGCTTTACTGGTCACTACTGTTTTTATTGTCTTCGGCTTTCCTTTAGGCATTAGTGTGGCAATGACTTACTTACCCTCCTCGCGTGGGGGCGTAGTGTTGGGTATTACGCCATTATTAACGGCTTTATTTGGTGCTTTGCGATTCGGCGAGCGGCCTTCGGTAGGATTTTGGATTACCGCTGCCATTGGTAGTCTGCTGGTAATTCTGTATTCACTTTGGCAAAGTCATGGCGGCTTAGAGTTTGCCGATTGGGCGTTAATTATTGCGGCAGTTTCAGCTTCATATGGTTATGCTGAAGCAGCAAAGTTATCGCAAAAAATGGGCGGCCCAGTGGTCATCTCTTGGATACTTGTAATGGGGCTAGTGATTAATCTTCCTATGGCCCTCTATTTTGCTTTTCAAGAGCCGAATTTTTTGCAGATTGCGCCGACCATTTCTGTTAGCACTTGGGTGGCCTTACTTTTTCTGGGTCTAGTCTCGGCGTTTATCGCCAACTTCTTTTGGTATAACGGCCTCGCTTTAGGAGGCATTGCACGGGTTGGTCAGGTGCAGCTTTTACAACCCTTCATGACTTTTTTAGCGGCGAGCCTATTTTTACCTGAGCCCATTACCTTGGTAAATATTCTTTTCGCTACCGCCGTAGTCGCTGTGGTGATGATTGGCAGAAAAATGCCGATTCGTACAGTGGCAAGTAAATCAGCAACGGTTTAGGATTTAGCCGCGACCAACGAAAGGCATATTGTTAGCCATGATGGTCATAAAGAGCACATTACTCTCAAGCGGTAATTGCGCCATATGTAAAACGGCTTGGCCGACGTGATCAACATCCATGCGGGGCTCAATTTTGCTCGAGCCATCCGCTTGAATAATGCCCTTAGCCATGCGCTCAGTCATTTCGGTAGCAGCATTACCAATATCAATTTGTCCACAGACAATGTGATGATTGCGGCCATCTAACGAAATGGCTTTGGTTAGGCCCGTCATCGCGTGTTTAGTCGCCGTATAGGGAGCGGAAAAAGGGCGCGGTGCATGCGCAGAGATCGAGCCATTATTAATGATGCGTCCCCCTTGGGGTGATTGCGCTTTCATCATGCGAATTGCCTCTTGCGAGCATAAAAAGGCCCCACTTAAATTAGTATTAACTACCGACATCCACTGTTCGTAACTAATGTCTTCCATCGGCATTGCAGGTGTGCCTAAACCAGCATTATTAAATAAGAGATCGATTCGCCCAAATTTTGCCTCTAAGGCGGCAAATAATTTTTTAACCTCATCAGGTTTGCCAACATCGCAAGCAACCGCTAAGCAGTTTGCCTCAGTACCACCAATCGTAGTAATGGCCGTTTTTAATTTATCAATATTTCTGCCGGTAAGAACAATCTGAAAGCCGCCATGGAGTAAGGCCTTGGCTGCCGCTCTCCCAATACCGGTGCCAGCGCCTGTAACTAGGGCAACACGTTGGTGGGAAGTGTTAGGAGAATTCGTCATGGTGGTTTGATCTTTTATTAGTTGGGTTTAATTTACGTATTTATAGTAGGATCTTAACTGAATAGGGGGGCTTATGTATCAAACACAATCAAGCAGGAAATTGTTGAGTAGGCAGTTCAATTTAGGCTTCAGTTTGGCGGCAAGTTTAGGCTTCAGTTTGGCTTTAAGTTTACTGACTGAAACTGTACAAGCCCAGACCTACCCCACCAAGCCAGTGATATTGGTCGTACCGCAAGCGGCCGCTGGCACGAATGATATTGTTGCCCGCTTAATTGCGCCTGCTCTCAGCGAGGCTTTGAATGGTTCGGTGGTTGTTGAAAACCGACCTGGGGCTGGCGGTAATATTGGTACACAAGCAGTGGCCAAAGGCCCTAAAGATGGTTACACCTTGCTTCTCACGATTAATAGTGCGCAGGCAATTAATCCCGCGCTTTATAAAAATCCTGGGTTTGATCCCGTTGCTGATTTTACTTTTTTATATTACCTTGGCGCAACTCCCTACGTATTAGTTTCGCCGCCTGGCTCGCCTCTAAAAACGCTGGCCGAGGTAGTAGCGGCAGCGAAAAAGAAACCGGGTGAGTTAGCTTATGCCTCAGCCGGCAATGGCACTATTAGTCATTTATTAGGAGCTATGTTAGCGACGAGTGCAGGCATTGAACTTCAACACATTCCTTACAAAGGAGTAGCCCCAGCGATTAATGATGTCTTAGGTGGGCAGGTTCCTTTGGCTTTTGCTAGTCTCCCTTCAGCCTTATCCTATATGAAAGCGGGTAAATTGCAATCGATTGCGATTAGTTCGGCCAAACGTTCGCCAGCTGCTCCAGATGTGCCAACGATTGCTGAAACCTATCCTGATTGTGTAGGTGAAGTATGGGTTGGCCTCTTTGCACCAACCGGCGTGAATCCAGAAATTGCCAAAACAATTCAAGCGGCTATGGCTAAGGTTATGGCTCGCCCAGATGTGCGAGAGCGTCTAACACAACAAGGACTTGATTTAACACCCGTTACTACCAATAAATTAGCGGGCTTTTTAAAAGAAGAAATAATGAAGTGGGCTCGTATTGTTAAGGCATCTGGGGCGCAACTCGATTAAAGGCGAAGAGATGTCCTAAAATAGGGGGGTGATTCTACAGCCCCCCTTTACACCCGCCAAGCAATTAGTTAAAACTTTACAGCGCCAAAGTTTTGCAGTAGCTGCGCCGCAAGCAGTGGCCGATTACAGCCAACTCTCGCTCTCTGACTTATCCCACCTTCAACAATATTGGCACGATTTGCCCCGTGATCCCTATTTGAAAGATGGTGGTCGCTATCGTTTTAGACGGCATGATAGTTATCGAATTCATCAAGGTGCATTAGAGCTTATGCCGCATCGAGCACACTGGCAATCACTTAACTATAACGCTTTGCATGGCGGAATTCACCGGTGGTTTGAGCCGATCGTTAGTGGTTTATCGCGCGATCCAGTGTGGCGAAAACTCCTATGCGCTACCGCAAAAATATTAAGTCAAGCAAAGCCAGTAACTACTTGGTTTGTTGAAGCCCATCAGTTTCGGATTGATACTGCTGAGGGTATTGGTCGACCAACACCGGAGGGCGCGCACCGCGATGGAGTCGATTATGTAGCTGTATTTTTGGTCGATCGTCATCATATTAAAGGCGGTGAGACGCGCATTTTTGAGGCCCAAGGTTCGGCTGGACAACGCTTTACCTTAACCGACTCTTGGTCGTTATTAATGTTAGATGATGAGCGCATGATCCATGAGTCAACTCCAATTCAGCCACTTCAACCCGGGGGCTATCGCGATACCTTAGTGCTAACCTTCAGGGCGCATGGTTTTCAAGAACAAGTTGGCCAAGAGCAATAATTACACCCCGATAATGTTGCTGGCGCAGTCCTGCGCTTTGCTCGGCTTCGCCTGTTATGCCACAACTTTGTTGCCCTTACAAGCCTTGTGGCAACTCAGTAATTTGCAATCCGGTTTAATTGCTAGCGCAATTTTCTTAGGGTATATGTGTGCGGTGCCATTTGCCACTGCCTTAACCGATCGTATCGATGCCCGCAAAATTTATTTTGTTGGTGGCTTGCTCGGGTTTTTGGGTCTTTTGGGTATGGGGTTTATCGCCAATGGATTTTGGTCCGCTGTGCTTTTTATGGTGATCAGTGGCGCTGGGCTGGCAGGTACGTATATGCCTGGCCTGAAAATTCTTTCTGACCGCATTCAACAAGGCGAATTAAGTCGACATATTTCTTTTTATACCGCCTTCTTTGGTATCGGCACTGGCTTATCTTATGTACTTTCAGGCTGGATTTTAGAGGCTCAAGATTGGCAGGCAGTGTATCGATGGATTGCCTTAGGACCACTGGCAGCGACCTTAATTGTTTTATTTTTTATTCCACCTTTAAAGTCCGCAGCAGGGCTGGGTAGTTTAAATTTACATTGGCGCGATTTATTCCCGATTAAAACCTGGCGCTTAGTTTTGCATAATCGCGATGCTGCAGGATACATCTTTGGCTACACTACCCATTCGCTAGAACTATTTGCTTCACGTAGCTGGCTAGTAGCCTTTTTTGGTTTTTGTACACTTGCTTCTGGCAGCAATTTTTTCTTGGCGATTACCACCCTGGCAGGCATGATTAATTTCTTTGGTGTACCCGCATCGATCATTGGTAATGAAATTGCTCTACGCGTAGGTCGAAAAAATTGGATTGCATTTGTGATGCTAGGCAGTGCGGTAGCGGGCATTGCTTTAGCTACCGCTTCAGGACAAGCCTGGTGGTTAATTGTTAGCTTAGCCATTGCCCATGCGATTTTTATTATGGCCGACTCGGCAACGCTAACTGCGGGCTTAGTAATGAGTGCGCCAGAGAATATTAAAGGCGCAGCGATGGGCTTACATTCTTTAATGGGCTTTGGAGGCGGTTTATTAGGGCCCGCTATTTTTGGTTTTGTTTTAGATTTAACGGGTTCGCGTAGCTCGCCAGATGCTTGGATTTGGGCGTATGGCGCAATTGTCATTTGGGGTGTATTGTTCGTGATGTATGAAAAACGCCACGGCTGGAGTAGAAAGCGCTAGGGAGCAGATGGCCGCAGTGCATAACTGCTATCACTGCGGCAGCCTCATTCCTGCCGCTACTTATTTCGTAGCCGAGCTAGGCGGGTTGAAGCAAGTCTTTTGTTGCGCAGGCTGTATGGCGATTGCCCAAACTATTCATGGTAAAGGTCTCGATGTATTTTATGCTCGCCGGATACAGTTAGGCGTCAAACCAGACCAAGCGCTTAGCGGCAATACGATTCCGAATCGTTTACTTGCTTATGATGATTCTGCCTTGCTTGCACGCTTCTCGCGCCCAATAGCTGATGGTCTATTAGAAACAACCTTGCGCTTAGAAAAAATTCGCTGTGCTGCTTGTGTTTGGTTATGTGATCAGTATTTAAAGCGGCTCACAGGGGTTCGTGATGTGCAAATTAATTATGTTACGCAAAAAGCCAAAATACAGTTTGACTTAGAGCAATGCAATTTGTCGCACTTGTTATTTGAAATTGAGCGGATTGGATTTTCTGCTTGGCCATTCGAACCATCGCAAGCAGCGGATTTAGGTAGAAGAGAGCGACGCCAATTACTTACGCGGCTTGGCGTGGCCTTATTAGGCATGATGCAGGTGATGATGTATGCTTGGCCAACCTATACTGGGACGGGCGATTTAAGCCAAGAATACGGTGCCTTATTGGGCTGGGCGAGTTGGGTTTTAACCGTGCCTGTAATTCTTTATTCTGCTGGACCGATTTTTCTTGCTGCTTGGCGGAGCGTACGACTTTTCCCGCAAACCCATATATTGGGTATGGATGTGCCAATTGCCATTGCTTTGGGCTTAGCGTTTTTTGCTGGCACCTTGAATTTATTAACTGGTAATGGCGCAAGTTATTTTGATTCGATCACCATGTTTGTGGCTTTTATTTTGGGCGCGCGCTATGTTGAACTATTAGCCCGGCAAGATGCCCAAAGCGGTGCCGAAGCTTTAGCAAAACAATTACCTGCTATCTGTGAAAAATATTTACACTATCCAGACTCCTTAGAGTTAAAAGAAGTGCCAGTAGTGAACTGCCATCAAGGTGATTTTATACGAGTATCACCAGGCGAGATTATTCCAGCCGATGGAGTTTTAATAGCCAATGAAACCGAGATTAATGAATCTCTATTAACGGGGGAGGCACGGGCGATTAGGAAAAAAATTGGCGACCCTCTTTACGCTGGAAGTCATAATATTTTGAATCCTTGCATCATGCGGATTGATACAGTAGGTCAAGCTACACGCATTGCAGGTATTGCTGCCTTATTAGATCAGGCTTTATTAGCCAAACCTCATTTAGTTAGCTTGGCAGAACGCTGGGCGAGCCATTTCATTCTATTTTTGCTTGCGACTGCTCTGATCGCTTCTGGTCTCTGGTTTATATTTGATCCTAGTAAATCATGGACCGTCTTAGTGGCGGTATTGGTAGCGAGTTGTCCTTGCGCACTGTCGTTGGCAGTGCCAACGGCGATGGCTGCAGCCCAAGGCGCCGTAACAAAATTGGGCATCCTCATCGTGCGCGGGCACGTCATGGAAAGCTTGGTTGAGGTAAGTGATTTAGTAATAGACAAAACGGGCACCTTAACTTTGGGGCAGCCTGAATTGCAAACTATTCGAGTGGCGCGAGCTGACTTTTCTGCTCACCGCGCTTTAAGTTTGGCGGCCGCAATGGAGGCAGGGCAAACGCATCCATTGGCCCTCTCACTCTTACGTGCGGCAGCAGTAGAAAATCTGCCCGTCCAAAATTTACCCCTCGCTTCGGTCGGCGAATTGGGGCGCGGTTTACGTGCGGGCGAATATCGCCTAGGTAGCGCGCTTCATGTTGGCCTGGATCAACAAATAGAAGCTGATCTTTTGGAGCGACAATCTGGCGAACACGGCAAAGTTTACTTGGTCGATGGACAGGGATTGATTGCGACTTTCTTATTTTTAGATACCCCCCGTCCAGGAGTACAAGAATTATTGTCAGCCGTACAACAAAGAAAGATCACCGTCCATTTAGTTTCTGGAGATGATGCTCAGACTGTCGCTTGGTGGGCAAATTATTTTGGCATTACGAATTTTTCTAGCGCGGCTTCACCCGAGGGAAAATATGCTTATGTCGCTAAGCTACAAGAACAAGGGAAAATAGTGTGGGCGATTGGTGATGGCGTAAATGATGCGCCCCTATTAGCGCGTGCCAACGTTTCAGTAGCAGTAGGAGCCGGTGCACCCCTGATTACAGCTGGGGCAGATGCTATTTTAACCGCTAACTCGCTCGAGCCTTTGGTTTATTTACTACGCAGTGCCATCAAGACGCGTCTCATTATTAAAGAAAATATCGCGTGGGCTTTGTTATATAACGTAGTCGCTATTCCAGTTGCCATGCTGGGTTGGGTTAATCCCTGGGTAGCGGGCATTGGTATGTCGCTGTCATCATTGTTTGTGACCTTAAATGCTTGGCGATTGCGTAAAACCTAAATCAAGCTAGACTAAGAATATGGAAAGCTTATATTTGTTGATTCCCTTCTCACTCATACTGATTGCCTTATTAGCCTATTTATTTCATTGGTCGATTAAAAGTGGGCAGTTTGATGATATGGATGGGCCAGCACAGGCCTTATTAATGGATGAAGATGTGCCTAAACCCACGGCAGATCAGCAAGATCGGCAGAATCTGCCAAGTTAGTCGTTTTACCCGCCACCGTTTTGATCTAGATCAACCTACACTCGGCCGCTTAATTTGATAATTCAGAGGAATTATTAGATTGCGTGAAGTATGGGTTAACTAGGGAGAAACCATGGGCACTGCCGTGGATAACAGTCAGACATCATTTAATTACAAAATTGTGCGGCAATTTGCCTTGGTAACGGTTTTATGGGGCATTGTCGGAATGTTAGTGGGGGTATTAATTGCTGCCCAATTGATTTGGCCTGAGATTACCTTTAATATTCCTTGGCTTAGTTATGGTCGTTTGCGCCCTTTGCATACCAATGCGGTGATTTTTGCCTTTGGTGGATGCGCTCTCTTTGCCACTTCTTACTATATTGTTCAGCGCACTTGTCAAACCCGCTTATTTTGCGATAAGTTAGCGGCATTCACATTTTGGGGTTGGCAATTAGTGATTGTTGCTGCAGCAATTACTTTGCCCTTGGGGATTACTACCTCGAAAGAATATGCTGAGCTGGAATGGCCCATCGATATTTTAATAACCTTGGTGTGGGTTGCTTATGCAGTAGTATTTTTTGGCACTCTGATCAAGCGTAAAACTAAACATATTTATGTTTCTAATTGGTTTTTTGGCGCTTTTATTTTGACGATTGCGATTCTACATCTTGTCAACAACGTTGAGATGCCAGCTAGCCTATGGAAGTCTTACTCAGCTTACTCTGGTGCACAGGATGCCATGATTCAATGGTGGTATGGGCATAATGCAGTCGGTTTCTTTTTAACCACTAGTTTTTTAGGCATGATGTATTACTTTATTCCTAAAGCCGCTGAGCGCCCCATTTACTCATATCGCTTATCAATTGTGCACTTCTGGGCGTTGAATTTTACGTATATGTGGGCTGGTCCACATCATTTACAAAATACCTCCTTACCCGATTGGACGCAATCATTAGGCACGGTATTTTCATTAATTTTATTGGCACCGTCATGGGGGGGCATGATTAACGGCATCATGACTTTGTCGGGCGCGTGGCATAAATTACGCAGTGACCCAATTCTGAAGTTTTTGGTTGTCGCCTTATCTTTTTATGGCATGTCGACTTTTGAAGGCTCGATGATGTCCATCAAAACCGTCAATGCTTTATCGCACTACACCGATTGGACAATTGGCCACGTGCACTCTGGAGCTTTGGGCTGGGTGGGCATGATTAGTATTGGCTCCTTGTATTACATGATTCCGCGACTCGTCGGGCAAAAAGATATGTATAGCGTGAAGTTAATTGATTTACATTTCTGGATTGCTACAACAGGCGTGGTTATTTATATCGCTGCAATGTGGATTGCGGGAGTCATGCAAGGTTTAATGTGGCGGGCATTCGAGCCCGACGGAACTTTAACCTATAGCTTTGTGGAAAGTGTCAAAGCGACTTATCCCTTTTATGTCATTCGTTTAATTGGCGGTATTTGTTATTTAAGCGGCATGCTGCTGATGGCTTACAACGTATTTAAGACGGTCTATCGCAAGCCCTGTATTGACGCCATTATTCCAGTAACCACTCAATTAGCTCACTAAGGAGGCGAGAATGTCTGAACATCACCCATTTTTTTCGCACGCCACGCTAGAGCGTAATGTCGGTTGGTTAATCGTTGCCACGATTTTGGCTGTCGCTGTAGCGGGCTTGGTGCAGATTGTGCCCTTGTATTTTCAGCATTCCACCACTACACCTAGCGAAGGCATAAAACCCTTCCCCCCACTCAATTTAGCTGGTCGAGATATTTTTCAGCGCGAGGGCTGCTCTAATTGCCATTCACAGCAAATTCGCTTATTACGTTCTGAGACTGAACGTTATGGCCCCTATTCCTTGGCGGGCGAATCGGTATACGATCACCCGTTCTTGTGGGGGAGCAAACGAACTGGCCCTGATTTAGCTCGGGTTGGCGGCCGTTATTCTGACGATTGGCATCGTATTCATTTACGCAATCCGCGGGCGGTTGTACCCGAATCAAATATGCCAGCATATCCGTGGCTAGAAAATGCCCCTGCAGATGCTGATTCAATTCAATCCCACTTAATTGCACTGCGTCGAGTAGGCGTTCCTTATACCGATGAGCAAATTGCGAATGCACCCAAAGATTTGGCAGGTAAAACCGAAGAAGACGCTTTGATTGCATATTTACAGGGCCTGGGTATTAATCGGCGTGCGATTCCATTAACTAAAACAACGGCCAATAATTGATCGGGAAAGACATAAACATGGAACAGATTTTCCCCTATATTTCAGCGATCACTAATCTCATCGGCATCCTACTTTTTTTAGGTATTGTTTGGTGGGCTTATTCCGCAAAACGAAAAAAAGCGAATGAAGCATCTGCTGAACTACCGTTCGACCTTCCCGACGAATACCGCAAGGACTAATCATGAGTGATTTTTTAAGTGCTGGTTGGAGTATTTATATTGCCTCGATCACGATTATCGGCATTGTTTGGTGTATCTGGTTATTATTTTCTCAGCGTAAGGTTAAGGTTAAGTACAACGCTGACGGCTCTGTAGCTGATACTGGTCACGTGTGGGATGGTGATTTACGTGAACTCAATAATCCTTTGCCACGTTGGTGGATGTGGATGTTTTTATTGTCATGTATTTTTGGCTTAGTTTATTTAGTGCTATATCCAGGACTGGGTTCAATGCCTGGTATGTTGGGATACACCACCGTAAGTTCACACCAAGAATCGGTCATCGAGGCAAATAAAGAAGTACAACCCCTCTATACTAAATACATGGCGATGGATATCGCTCAAGTGGCTGCCGATCCAAAGGCGCATGATATTGGCCAGCGTTTATTTTTAAATTATTGCTCCCAATGCCATGGCTCTGATGCAGGGGGTGCTAAGGGTTTCCCAAATTTGACCGATGGTGATTGGCTTTATGGCGGTAGTCCAGAGGCAATTAAAACGACTATTAAGCAAGGGCGCGCAGGCGTGATGCCACCTTACGTCCATTTGGGTGCGGCAAAAATTCAAGAACTCGCTATTTACGTACGTAGTCTTTCTGGTTTAACAGTAGATGCCGCCAAAGCCAATTTAGGCGCCCCAATTTTTGCTGAAAATTGTGTCGCTTGTCATGGCGCTGAGGGAAAGGGCAATCAATTACTAGGCGCACCGAATTTAACCGATAAAACCTGGTTATATGGTAGCTCACAGGCTGCTATTGAAGAAACCATAAATAAGGGTCGCAATGCCTTAATGCCAGCTCAGGAAAATAATTTAACACCTGAAAAAATTCATTTATTAACTGCCTATGTATGGGGCTTATCTAATCTCAAGCCAGCCTCAACTAAGTAGCAGTGTCCACTCCATTAACGCCTAGAAAGGCTATTCCGATTGAGATCGTAGAAGAATCTCTTTACGAAATCAGGCAAAAAATTTACGCCAGATCAGTATCAGGCACGTTTGCACGGTGGCGGATTTATTTTGTTTTTCTCACGCAAATTCTTTTTTATGGTTTGCCGTGGGTGAGCTGGAATGGTCGCCAAGCCGTTCTATTTGATTTAATTCAACGTAAGTTTTATATCTTTGGCTTAGTGTTATGGCCACAAGACGTGATTTACTTAACCCTATTACTGATTCTTTCGGCTTTAGCGCTATTCCTCTTTACCGCCGTTGCGGGACGCTTGTTTTGTGGCTATGCTTGCCCACAAACCGTCTATACCGAAATTTTTATGTGGATCGAGCGTCAAGTCGAGGGCGATCGCTTCGCACGAATACGGTTGGATGGCGAGGAATGGCCATGGAGTTTGCATAAGTGGCGCTTAAAAGTAGTCAAGCACAGCCTATGGTTAATCATCGCCTTCTGGACGGGTTTCACCTTTATTGGTTATTTCACCCCAATTCATGAGCTTAGTGGTGCCATTCTCACCTTGTCCTTAGGTCCGTGGCAAGCATTTTGGTTGTTCTTTTACAGCTTTGCAACTTGGGGAAATGCAGGCTTTATGCGCGAGCAAGTCTGCAAATACATGTGCCCTTATGCGCGCTTTCAAAGTGTAATGGTCGATAAAGATACTTTTGTGGTGACCTACGATAAATTACGTGGCGAACCCAGAGGTAGCCGACATAAAACTACTGATGTCGTAGCCGAGGGCTTAGGAGACTGCGTAGATTGCAGTATTTGTGTGCAGGTATGTCCAACTGGCATCGATATTCGCGATGGCTTGCAATATATGTGTATTGGATGTGGTGCCTGTATCGACGCCTGCGACTTAGTGATGGAAAAGATGCAATACCCAAAGGGTTTAATCCGCTACACCACTGAGCGAGCAATGCTTGATCATGAAACCAATCAAAGTGCCATACGACATATTTTACGGCCCCGCGTTATTTTCTATACCCTTTTTATTGCTGCTTTATCGGCCGCTTTTTTGTTTTCTCTCTTTACTCGAAATCCACTGCGGGTAGATGTCATGCGTGATCGCGGTGCATTAGCTCGTGAAGTTGATGGTGAGCGAATTGAAAATATTTATCGCATGCAGATTATGAATTCATCGGAGCATCCGATGACAGTTAATTTAAAGGTAAATGGTCTAGAAGAGCTAAAAATTTTAAACTCTCAAAATAAAGAAATAACTGAAATTAAAGTAGAGCCCTCAAGTAATTTACTCATGCCAATTAAAGTGAGTTCAAAATTAGGAAAAATTGAAGCAGGAAATTACCCCATTCATTTTGCAGTCAACGCGTATGAGATAGAGGATGGTGCAAAACGTGTACTACGGCAGCGGGATGAAAAATCAATTTTTATTATTCCCCATTAAAAATTTTATCGAAATCATAATATTGAGAGGAAAGATGATGACAAACGAAATAGCCATAACGCCCTGGTGGAAACAAAGTTGGCCCTGGTTTTTAATTAGTCTGCCAACTATTGCAGTAGTTGGATGCTCGATTACGATTTGGTTGGCCTTTAGTCTGTATCCTGATGCACCTATCCGGGATGGAGTGGTTAAACAAGGCTTCAAAGTTGAGCAGGTTGCAAAATGAAATTCCGCATACTGATCTGGATACTGTGGCCAGCTTTTTTGGTTGCGGGTTTAGCTGAGGGTTTGCTCTTTAGTTTTATTCGGCCCGAAGATTTAATTTTCTTTGGGCACCACTTAACCCTCTCCGATGAGGGTATTTATTCGCTTGGGTTTTTTCTAATCTGGGGTTTTTGCGCTTTATCGAGCGCCCTCAGTATTTATATTTTGCCAAGCAAAGATGCTCATGGCAGCTCTGAGCAAGATTCAGGTCTTATTTAGCAGGGCGTTTTGATGGTGTTTAAATGGAGGGGATTAGGTTGACCAGCCAACTCATAGAGGCCATCCATATCAATTAATTTCACATGTCTTTGTTGTAATTGAATGAGGCCAGATTCAGCAAAACGAGAAAACATACGACTAACCGTTTCAAATTTAATACCCAGGTAACTGCCGATTTCTTCACGACTCATGCGTAATGTAAATTCATTATTGAGATAACCGCGGGCTGCCAGGCGCACTGAAAAATTAATTAAAAACCCGGCTAATCGTTCCTCGGCTCTTAAGCTGCCAAGCGATAAAAGGTGCCGCTGATCTTGGGTTAATTCGCGGCTCATAATACGGTGGAACTGCTGTTGTAAATTGGGAATTTGGTGGGCAAGGCCTTCGAGTTCATGAAAATCGATAACACAAGCTTCACTTTCTTCAAGGGCAATGGCATTTAATTGATATTGGCTTTCACCAATGCCATCAAGTCCAAGCATTTCGCCTGGCAAGTGAAAGCCAATAATTTGTAAACGACCATCGGGCAGGGTATGTTCGGTTTTTAATGAACCAAAACGGAGGCTGTAAACCGCGCTTAAGGGGTCGCCATGCCGATAGAGAGAATCCCCTTTTTTAAGGTGAAGGCGTTTATCTACCAAGGAGTCTACTCGCCCAATATCAGCGGGAGAAAGCCCTACCGGCAAACAAAACTGCCCAAGCACGCAGGTCGAGCATTTATTTTTAAGCTCTTTCATTCCCCCTATTCTATTACGATAGACCCTATGCCGAACCAACTTAAAACCTCGTGTTAACCACTAGCCTATTATTAGCGATTTTTCTGGGTTCTTTACTCAGCGGCTGGCATTGTGCCTTGATGTGTGGGGGGATTGCCGCCGGTATTGAGAGCGGCGCTGAAAAACCGTTACTAAAGACGTCAATCCAGCGTTTATGGCAACAACAGCTCATTATGCATTTCGGGCGCATGACAACTTATGTGCTCTTAGGAGCCCTGGCAGGAGGTATTGGGGCGGCGTTATGGCAACAAAATTTCATCCCCTTGCAGCGGCCTTTATTTGCACTTGCTTCCAGTATTTTGATTTTTCTTGGGCTACGGCTGCTTTATCGAGAAAAAGCCAAGGTTGGGCTTGCCGGTCTTTGGTTTGGGAATCATTTGGCTCGCTATTGGGCCCACTATTTAGGGCGCCAGGCAAGTACGCCAGCCCGCTGGTTTAGTGGCATGTTGTGGGGCTTAGTGCCATGTGGTTTGGTCTATAGTATTTTGCCCTTAGCTTTTTTATCGGGTTCACCCCTGACTGGGGCAGCATTCATGTTAGCTTTTGGCTTGGGTACTTTACCCAATTTATTACTAATCACTCGGTTTTCAGCTGCCTTAGTGCAATTTAGTCACTATCCTTGGGTACGAATCTTTGCGGCCAGTCTGTTAATTGTGAGCGGTATATTTGGTTTTTATCGTGCTTGGACGCTACCCGAAGCGCTCTTAAAAGGTGGCTTTTGTTTTACTTAATGCAAAGTGAATGCCCTGCGCTAGATCGGGATAAAAATATTCTGCCGGCATCAGCTTAAATAAATCCATCCGCTGAGCAATATCATGAGGTTGGTTATTCAGCCCACAGAGAATGAAGTGTACCCCTGCCTGTTGGCAGTGGCGATAAAGCTCGAGAAGGGCATCCATGCCTGAGCTATCGATATAAATAATATTTTTTAAATCAAGGATTAATATTTTTTTTGGTAGTTTAGTTTCAAGTCGTTCAATGAGCTTAACTGCGCCAAAGAAAAGTGCGCCATACATGCGGTAAGCGGCGACTTCACCTGTCAATGGCTTGAGTTCAGGGTGTTCCTCTAAATTCACCGCCTCAGAGCGCGAGAGGTTTGACACGCGGTAAACAAAAGTTAGGAGCGCACAAAGCAAACCTACTTCAAGAGCAACCGTTAAATCAACTACTACCGTGAGGATAAAAACGCTTAGCAAAGTGATACGGTAGGGTAGGCGAAATTGCTTAAGGTAAATTAACTTACGCCATTCGCCCATATTCCATGCTACATACATCAAGATAGCCGCCAAACAACCGAGCGGAATATTTTGTGCTAAAGGGGCGGCAAATAAAATAATGAGTAATAAAGTTAAGGCATGGATCAGGCCAGCTAGGGGTGTCGTGCCGCCGCTTTGTATATTGGTAACGGTGCGGGCAATAGTTCCCGTAGCTGGCATCCCGCCAAAAAATGGTACGACACAGTTAGCCATGCCCTGGGCCATTAATTCTTGATTTGAATCATGACGTTGATGAATTAAGCCGTCAGCAACTCGAGCACATAGCAGTGATTCAATTGCTCCTAATAGCGCTAAAGTGATTGCTGGTGCAATCATTAATTGAGCGCTATCCCAATTCACTGCGATCAAATCAAATTGCGGTAGGCTCGCTGGGATTCCGCCAAAGCGACTGCCAATCGTCGCGGTGGATAAATTAAAAAAACTGACTGCCCAAGTTGCGCTTACCATCACTACAACGGGACCTGGTAAATGCCTAAACCAACCGAAATGATGATGCAAGAAGCGCCAAGCAATAAGCAGACCCAGACTCGCAACTGAGACACTTAGGGTAATGGGATTGAAGGTATTTAAGGCGCTAAAAATTGCGCTCATCATGCCGAAAAATTGCGCTGGCATTTTCTCAATAGTCAGGCCGAAGAAATTATTTATTTGCGACAGGGCAATTAACAGGGCAATCCCATTTGTAAAGCCGACGATGACAGCGATGGGGATAAAGCGTACCAAGGTACCTAAGCGGAAGAATCCCATGGCAAACAAGAAGATGCCAGACATAAAGGTGGCGATAAGGAGGTTAGCAATACCGTAGCGATCAACGATGCCATAGACGATGACGATGAAAGCGCCGGCTGGTCCGCCAATCTGCACTCGACTACCGCCAAATAGCGAGATCAAACCACCACCAATAATGGCGGTGTAAATACCAAGCTCTGGTTTGAGGCCGCTGGCAATTGCAAACGCCATTGCTAAGGGGAGGGCAACAACCCCAACCGTAATACCAGCCAAAATATCTTGGGTAAAAAGCCTAAAGTTATAGCCAGCAAATGATTGTAATAATTGCGGGCGATAGTGCATTTAGTAAATTAAGCCAATTTATTGACTACCCAATAAGCAAAGGTAGAGGTAATCGCGGTTACAGTACAACCCCATGCAATATCAATAAAAGCCAATTGCGTAGGAAAATCGCGCACCACTGCTAAATTGGTTAAATCGTAGGTCATATAGCAAAAGAAGCCGAAAAGGGCGCCCATACCTAAGGCATAAAGCCATGATTCTTTAGAAAGGGCTGGCCCCACAACAAAAATACAAACGCCTAGAGCGTAAAGGACGTAAAAGGCGAGCCCCGCCCCTAGTTTCGGGTCTGGTGACATGAGCCCCCCCATTTGGGACTGGTAGAGGTTTTTGGCAATGCCGAGCAACCAAGTGAGATCAAGTGCCAAAAGAGTGATAAAAACCGCAAAATACGTGATTAAATACTTGAGCAATTCAGTTCACCTTTTTAGCTGTTGATTAGTTAATAAGAGCATTATCATAGATGTAGACTTGTTACTCAAAGGGGAGTGTGTATGTTTAAGCAATTATTGGTTCCGATTGACGGCTCTGAGCTGACTAAAAAGGCCCTGAAAAAGGTCGCTGCTTTAGCTAAGGCCGATGATGCTAAGGTTGTTTTAGCCTATGTATCTGATCCAACCCCGCCGATGGTTTATGGGGATAGCACCTTAGGCTATGGTTTTACGCAGAAAGAGCATAAAAAAGCCTGCGATGCCTATGCTAAAGCGCTCTTTAAAAAAGCCCTACCAATATTAGGAATAGGGCTTAAAGCGAGTACATTGCATTTGTATCATCCCAATTTAGCTGAAGGCATATTAGACGCGGCCAAGAAAGCCAAGGCGGATGTCGTCGTCATGGCATCTCATAAGCGCACCGGCATTAAGGGTATGTTGCTTGGCAGTGAAGCTCAGGAGGTGATCGTTCATGCAAGCTTGCCAGTGTTAGTTTTAAGCTAATTTAGCGCGCTTTATTTTTTAGCGGCGGCATTTTTTGCCGCCGTTATATTTTCTGCCATGCCTTTAGCAAAATCACTTTCTGGTGGTGCGAGTGCATAAGCTTGTTGCCAGTATTTTTCAGCTTTAGCAAAATCCCCTACTTCAAAATAGGCTGTACCAGCTAAAGCAAGCACTTTCAAGTTTTTTGGATCAAGGACTAACGCTTTCTGAATTAATTGCAGCGGCTCGCCCTTGGTGCTGCGATTTTGAAAGGCAAGTAAGTCAGCGTAATCAATTAAGAGCTGCGCATCATTGGGAGCTAACGCTACCGCCTTACTATAAGCTTGTACAGCTTCTGGCAGGCGCTGCAAAGCTAGATAAGAGCGGGCTAGCATTTGCCAGCCTTGGGCATTATTGGGCTCAGACTTCAATTTTTCGGCCAGACGCTCAACCATTCCTTCAATATCTTGTTGGCTCGGAATATTTTGGGTCGTACGCTGCGGAGCGTCTATGGCGAAAGGACTGCCTACAATTAAATAAAGGCTTAAAGCGAGAATAGGTAAGCCAATACTAATGAGCAAGACCGGTATCAGCATCTTTATTTTTTTTGTCGCCGGGCTTGGTAAGTCTGCCGCTATGGCTCGCTCTTCGAGGAGCACACGTTTGGCAATATCAGTTTGGGCCAGCTCAAGTTGATCGCGATCGATACGTCCATTACTAAAATCAATGGTCAACTGTTGCAATTGATCGCGCAAAATAGCCAGATTATCAGCTTGATCGCCCGCGTTAAAAGTGGCCGGTTTTCTAAGGGGCAAAACCAATACAAGAATTGCCAGCGTTACCATTCCTAGTGCAATAGCAAAAAATAACCAAGTCATGCTTGATCCTTAGGCTGAGCTAGATTATTTTGCGTACCATTATTGAGTAATGCTTTTGCTCTAGCGAGGTCTGCCGCAGAAAATTGCTGTTCACCAAGTAATTTTTTGCGCACCTGAATTTGCCGCCACAAAAAGAAAAACGCTAGTAATAAAATAGCAAAAGGCCCGAGCCATAAAAACCAAGTACTGGCTTTTAATGGCGGCTTGTAGAGTACAAAATCACCATAGCGCTGCACCATATAGTCAAGAATTTCTGTTTGGGTTCGGCCTTGGGTTAACTGGGTGCGGATTTGATTTTTGAGATCAACTGCTAAGTCGGCATGCGAATCGGCAATCGTTTGATTTTGACAAACTAAGCAGCGTAACTCATTGGCAATGATATTCACTTGCGCTTCGAGAGCAGGATTAGTGCTGAGGGGTTGTGCAGCACTTGGCGCTTGTGCTAAACAACTAACTTGCCAAGCATAAATCAAGAGTGCGACTGAAATCACTTTACGCATTTAATTTCCGAATCAGTGGCAAAATTTTGTCTTGGAATATTTGTGGTGTTAAGGGGCCAATCTGTTTATAGCGAATAACGCCATTTCGATCGATGACAAATGTTTCGGGCACGCCATACACACCATAATCAATTCCCACTTGGCCTTGGCTATCCGAAATTGAGAGGACATATGGATTCCCACGCTCTTTAAGCCACAACTCGGCATCAGCTACTTTGTCTTTGTAATCTAGGCCAATCATCGGCACTAATTTTTGTTGGCTAATCGTCATTAATAAATCATGCTCTTCTCGACAAGCTACGCACCAAGATGCCCAGACATTGAGCAGCCAGACTTGGCCACGCATTTGTGGCGGGGAAAAGCGGAGTGTTTCATTACCTAAAACACCTAAAGTAAAGTTTGGAGCTGGCTTATCAATTAAGGGTGAGGGTACTTCGCGGGGATTAAGTTGTAAACCCAAACCTAAAAATCCTAAGAGTAGGACAAAAATTGCTAGAGGGATTAGAAATCGCTTCATGATTTAGGGGTCAAGACCGTTTGCGATAGCGGCGATCGGTAATAGCCAGTAAACCGCCTAAGGCCATCACAAAACACCCACCCCAAATCCAATCAACAAACGGCTTAATATGAATGCGCACACTCCAGTCGCGCTCGTTGAGTTGCTCGCCAAGTGAAATATAGAGATCACGACTCAAGCCAACGCTAATAGCCGCCTCGGTCATTGGCATTTGACTGGAATCATAGAGACGTTTTTCTGGCGCCATCATGGTAATAACTTGGCCATTTTGTGTGACGACAAATTGACCTTGCATGGCTTGATAGTTTGGTCCTTGAAGTGGATTTAAGGCGCGCAATTCAAAGTCATAGCCGCCGAGTTGGGCGCTGCTACCCACGGTCATGCGTAAATCTTGTTCACTTTCAAAGCCCCGCACGCCAGTGACGCCGATGATAAAAAAAGCCACTCCAAGGTGCGCCATGACCATGCCATAAAAGCTGGCTGGCTGTGCTAGTAAATTTTGCCACCAGCTTCGTTCAGCAGTACTACGCGCACGCTCAATAAGTTGTACCGTACTGGTGGTGATAATCCAAGCTGCTAAAAATAATCCAAAACCAATCAGTGGTGTCCAGCCACGCAAAATGAAAGGTGCAATGACTGCAGTGAGTGCACTTACTGCCGCGGCCCATTTGAGTTTTTCAGCAATATCAAGGGGAGCCGATTGCCGCCAACGAGTCATGGGCCCAATGCCGATGAGAAAGAGTGCGGGGGTCATCAAGGGCAAGAACACGGCTTCAAAATAGGGTACCCCCACCGAAATTTTGCCTAAGTTCAGTGCATCCAGAATCATTGGGTATAAGGTGCCGAGCAATACTGCGCCGGCTGCTACTAAAAATAAAACATTATTTGCTAGCAACATACTTTCACGCGAAACCGTGGCAAATGAGCCACCGATGTTAGCTTTGGGGGCGCGCCAAGCGAAGAGAAGTAAAGAACCGCCAATGACGACTGCCAGAAAGCCAAGAATAAAAATACCGCGTTTAGGGTCGGTGGCAAAAGCATGCACTGAGGTAAGTACACCTGAGCGGACTAAAAAAGTGCCCAATAAGGATAAAGAGAAAGCAATAATGGCTAAGAGCGCAGTCCACATTTTGAACCCACCCCTTTTTTCAGTCACCGCTAACGAGTGAATGAGTGCCGTACCCACTAACCACGGCATGAAAGAAGCATTTTCTACTGGGTCCCAAAACCACCAGCCACCCCAACCTAATTCGTAATAGGCCCAAGCACTGCCTAAGGCAATGCCAATGGTCAAGAAACACCATGCTGATGTAACCCATGGTCGTGACCAGCGCGCCCATGCAGCATCAAGACGCCCTGATAAAAGTGCAGCGATAGCAAAGGCAAAAGCGACTGAGGAACCCACATACCCCATATACAAAAAAGGAGGATGCGCAATCATGCCAGGATCTTGCAACAGTGGGTTAAGGTCTTTTCCTTCCATGGCTGCTGGTAAAAGGCGCATGAACGGGTTAGAAGTTAATAATGTAAATAGCAACACACCTACGCTGAGTAAACCTAAGACAGCCAAAATTCGGGCAACCATTTTTTGGGGCAGGTGCTTGGAAAAAACTGCGACTGCTAAAGTCCAACCAGCGAGCATTAAAGCCCACAATAAAATGGAGCCCTCATGGCCACCCCACACTGCACCAATACGATAAATTGTGGGCAGCAGTGAATTCGAATTTTGCGCCACATATAAAACAGAAAAATCATTTTGAATAAAGGCAATCATTAGGCAAATAAAAGCCATCGCTACCCAAATAAATAAAGCGATCGCGGCCGGTCTGCCGACGAGAGTAAGAGAGGGGCGGTTGGTTTGCGCTCCAATGAGCGGCAAGACGCCTAATATGAGTGCTGTTATTAAAGCTAGAATGAGCGCCAGCTGACCTAATTCAGGGATCATTAGCGGGAACTTCCTGCGGGTGCGCTCAAGGTTGGCGCAGCTTGAGTTTGATGGCTTTGGGCTTTTTTCAAGGCTTCTGCTGCTTCAGGGGGCATATAGTTTTCATCGTGCTTCGCGAGTACTTGATCGGCGATAAACATGCCTTGATTATTTAGGCGTCCTTGGGCTACCACACCCTTACCTTCCTTAAAGAGGTCTGGCAACATTCCCTCATAAGATACTGGGGTTTCATTAACTAAGTCGGTGACAATAAAATTAACCTTGAGTCCGGCAGGGTCACGTTGTAAGCTACCTGCCTTAACTAAGCCACCAAGGCGAAAGGCTTTATCGATGGGCGCCTCTTGCGCGACAATTTGGCTTGGACTAAAAAAGAAGACCAAATTACTTTGAAAGGTTTTAAAAACCAAAAAGGCGGCAACGGCAAGGCTAATGAGGCCAATAACAATTGCCAGTAGACGTTTAGTGCGGGGTTTCATAGCCCCTTATTTTGCCTAATTTTTCGCAAGTTGCTTTTCTGCTGCGAATCAGGCCAATCCATTCCCCAATAAAGAGCATGAAGGTGACGCCAAATGACCACCAGACATAGGCGCCATAGCCTCCCATCGCGAAAAATTCACTAACATTAGTCCAGTACATTATTGCGCCTCTTTCATGACCCAAGCAGTATGCTCTTCACGTTCTAATACCAGTGTGCGGCAGCGATAAAAGCTAGTAGCAATGGCATAAAGCCAAAATGAGCCCGCCATGAGCAGCATGCCAAGCAGCATTTGACTTGCCATCGACGGTGCTTTTGTCATACTAATGGTCGCGCCTTGGTGCAAGGTATTCCACCACTTCACCGAAAAATAAATAATAGGCACGTTAATCACGCCAACTAAAGCTAATACCGCTGCACTGCGATCAGCTCGCCGCGGGTCATCAATTGCGGCATGAAGTGATAAGAAGCCAAAATATAAAAATAATAAGATCAACTCAGAAGTTAAGCGCGCATCCCAAACCCACCAAGCGCCCCAAGTGGGCTTACCCCAAAGCGCACCAGTAAACAAAGCAATAAAAGTCATGAGGGCACCAGTGGGTGCCAATGATAAAGCCAGCATGCTAGCTAAGCGAGCATTAAAAATTAAGCCAATAGCCGCCCAGAAAGCAACGAGGAGATAAATGAACATCGACATCCAAGCGGCGGGTACATGGACAAAAATAATGCGGTAGGCGTCTCCCTGTTGGGCATCCGTGGGGGCAACTAAGAGTCCAACATAAAGTCCAGCAAGCCCAAGAAATAATGCGCCTGCCGCAAACCAAGGGATCAATTTGCCAGCCAAGCCATAAAAGGGTTGGGGTGCTGAATACTTGAACCAGTTGATATTTCTGAGGGGCAAAAGGAAGTGCTTTCTATAAAATTGAAATGGATTGAATGGTATAGGGAATTTTAGAACGATTATTCGATCCGTTTATTCCACTGCAATACGCAAGCTCAGGGCAGCAGCTAAAGGGGCAAAAAATAGGCTAAGCACAAAAAGGGCTCCTAATAAATAAAAATGACCCGCCACGGGTAGCCCAGATTGATGTGCCTCAACTGCCCCTGCACCAAAAATTAAGATTGGGATTAAAAGCGGCAAGACTAAGAGAGATAACAGAACACCACCCCCCCGGGTACCTAAGGTTAGGGCCGCACCGATGGCGCCAATCAGGCTAAAGATAGGCGTACCTAATAGCAGTGAGAGAAAAAGAATCAACACACTTTCAGCCGAGAGGTTAAATTGTAAGGCCAGCAGTACTGCAGCAAAACTCAGCAAGAGCCCTGAACTAATCCAATGCGCAATCATTTTTGCTAGCACTGCTAATGGCAGAGGAATCGTACCCAAGAGGAGCAGATCAAGCGTGCCATCTTGGAAATCATCAGCAAAGAGACGATTTAAAGAAAGCATCGCTGCAAGTAAGGCTGCAATCCATAACATTCCAGAGGCAATTTGCTGTAGTAATTTGGGCTCTGGTCCCACCCCCAGGGGGAATAAACTAGCGACAACAGCAAAGAAAAATAGGGTTGCAAGGCTATCATTTTTCCGTCGCCAGACTAAGCTTAAGTCGCGTTGAATCAGCGCGGCCATGGCAGTAAAGAGACTGAAGATATTGGTCATAATTCAATACGTACTAGTGCATTGGGCTGCTGAAGCAGAATTTCTTGATGACTACTCAGAGCCACTATTCCACCCAACTGAAGATGTTGCTGAATACATTGTTGTAAAGCGTCACTGGCATCACGATCAAGCGCATTAAAAGGCTCGTCTAATAGCCAAAATTGTTTACGCGGCTGAAGTTGAAGTTGCGCTAAGGCGATTCGCTGTTTTTGCCCTTGAGATAAGGTGCGAACCATTGTATTCCGGAGGGCTAATAATCCCACTTTCCTAAGAACATCGTCTACCTCAGAAATTGACAAGGCATCTTGGCGACAGAGTGCAGCGCTCAGCAGATTTTCAGCGGCGGTAAGATCACCCTTCAGTGCTGGCACATGACCAAGATAAATCAATTGTGCATTAAATTGTTCGGCATCAGTACGAATTGCCTGCCCTGACCATTTTACTTGCCCGCTACTGGGGCTAAGCAGCCCACATAAGATACGGAGCAAACTGGATTTACCTGAACCATTTTTACCCACAATATGTAGTAGCTGACCTGGTTTAATTAACTGGGTTAACTCAGAAAAAAGTACTTTACCCCCCCGCGTACCAGCGAGGTTCTCCAGCAGTAATGATTGATCGAGATAAGTAGATATAGGGCTAGTTGGCATAAGGAAAATAATTAACTGCCAAAAAGTAATAGTAATTTAGTGAATTGTCCGCTATCACTATTTAACATGGTCCATAAGTCGAGTTGTAACTTAGGATTGTATGGATTGAGGTAAACCCCATCTTTGCGTAATTCAAAATGCAAGTGGGGGCCAGTTGAGCGACCTGTATTGCCGACATAGCCAATTTCAAAACCGCGCCGAACTTCGTTACCTACATCTAATTCCGCATTGAAGTTGCTGAGGTGGGCGTAATACGTTCGATATCCGCCTGGGTGTTCTAAGATAATCAGATTACCAAAAGCCCCGTTATAGCCGCGCGCTACAACCTTGCCAGTAGCCACGCTAAAGACGGGCGTACCAATAGGGGCAGAGTAATCAATGCCCATATGCGCTCGATACCTCGAGTTAGTAGGTGGCGCTTGTACAGTATTATTTTTACTAGTTACGGCAGGCACTTTTTTCCGCCCTGCAGGAACCATTCCCACTCCACGCGAGATGCGCCGATAACTGAGGGGATTAGTCCACATGGTTCGTTCTATCGATTCACCATTAGGGGTGTAAAAGCCTCCAGGGAGCTCGTTGCGATTGAGCCAAAAAGCACTAGCCAAAACCTCTTTTGTGCTTGGGGCAATAATTTCCACCGCCCAAATTTGCGCCCATTGCTCGCGATCGCCATAATCTACGATCACGCGGACGATGTTATTAGTTTGTTCTGTGATGTTATTTTCTTCGGTATAAATTTGTTTCACCACAGTGTTTAATTCCCAGACTAATTCAATTGGTAATTTATTTTCAACTTGATTTGGGTCATAGAGAACCGCCTTTAATGGGATTTCAATTTCAGTTAAGCGCCCCAATTCATTCACTAAAGGCTCTTGTTGTAATAAAAAACCATCAAATGCTGAGGGTGTAAAAGTCCAAATTTCTGTTTTAGAGTCACGTTCATTACCCGTTAAAAGACTTAAGGACTCGAAGCGATTTCGCTTCCCAAGTGCTAAAGCATAGGGAATGCAATTTCCCCGTACGCGGGCAAAAAAAGCATTAGCCTGGGTTGCAAAAAAAGCATTGAACAGTTTATTTTCAACCCCAATTTGTTCTAGTAGTTGGCCATCGAAAAAGTTACGGCGGGCACAGCCACGTTCTACCCGGTAATCTAAATTCCCGGCGCCAGTAATGAGCACATCATCTTGGGCATTTGAATCCACTAAAGCACTATTCAGCTTGCGTACTTCTAGACCCGTTTTAGAGCGATCTTGAATGCCGCCAGTTTGAGGGTTAACGCCCTTATTCGCTTTCGCTGTATTACTTGAGTTAATAGTGGGCTTTCTTTCTTTAACAACAATAGGAGCCCTTTTTTGATTAGGGTTACCTTCATTAGACGCAACTGAGGGTTTGTTGGAAGCTGGGGTTTGAGCGAGCGCAGCCCCCATCAATCCACATAAAACAAGCAGTAAGGCCTTGAGTCTAAAAACGCGCAGGGTATGGAGAAGTGCAATCACCGCTAGATTATCTAATATTGTTAGACTTGGGCTAGTTATTTTTGCTGTGCTGCAACATTTTAGATAGCTATAGTAGGCATAATTACCTACATAGTTCTACCTAGTACCCTCGTTGCAAAAAGGATGTTAAATGCGCAAGTACCTCGGTTTAGTAGTACTGATTGCCGCTAGCAGTTATCTACCAAGTGGATTAGCTAAAACGTGTGCCGCCAGTGCAACTGAAAAAAAATTAACCGGCGCGGCTAAATCGAGCTTTTTAAAAAAATGTGAAAAAGATATTAAAGCGGCTTGCGAGGCGAGCGCCAATGAAAAAAAATTAACTGGTGCAGTACGGCATAGTCATGTGCTTAAATGTAGCAAGGATGCGGCGAGCCATTAAGCCCAATTCGCGTTTTAAATATGGCTACAATAAGTTTTTTTAAGAGAGCCCCATGCCTATTATTGAATCGGTTCAAGTTGCTGTCATTGCTGTTCCTTTAGATCAAGTGACTTCATTCTCAACCCGTACGGTTTCTGAGCGCCATTATTGTTTGGTAAAAGTGCGTAGTAAAGAGGGGCTTGAGGGTATCGGTTTTTGTTATGTTGGTAGCGCCGCTGGTGAGATTGCCAAGATTGCCGTAGTGCAATTACTGGCCCCCAAATTACTAGGTCAAGAAAGCCACCGAAGTGAAGGGTTGTGGTTAGACATGTATAACGAATCAGTATTACAGGGTCGTACAGGTTCGGTGATGCGTGGCATTTCTATTTTAGATAATGCCCTTTGGGATCTGAATGCCCGTTCCGCTAGCTTACCTTTGCATCTCTACTTAGGGGCAGTGGTCAATGATCGGGTGCCCGCCTATGCTAGTGGCGGTTACTATTTGGCAGGCAAGACTCCAGCCAAATTAGGTAAAGAAATGGAGTCCTATCTTAAGTTAGGTTTTAAAGCGGTCAAAATGAAAGTAGGTCGCCTCTCGCCACGCGAGGAAGAGGCGCGAGTGAAGGCGGCTCGTCAGGCAATTGGCCCCGATATTTTATTGATGTTAGATGCCAATAATGCTTGGCGCGACCTACCTACTGCTTTAGATTATCTACGGCGGTTTGAGGCTTATGACCCATATTGGATTGAAGAACCCTTTTCACCTGATGCCATTGATTTGCATGCCGCTTTAGCCCGTAGCACCATGATTACCGTAGCCACTGGAGAGATTGAGGCTGGCCGCTGGCGCTTTCGTGAGCTCATTGACGCGGGTGGTGCAGGCATTTTACAAAGCGATGCAGCGGTTTGTGGTGGCATTTCAGAATGGCGGCGCATTGCGAATTATGCCGATGCTAAAGGCATCACCGTTTGTCCACACTGGTTTCATGATTTACACGCACCGCTAGTAGCAGCTACACCAAATGCGCGGTTTGTCGAGTTTTTTGCTGACGATCAGGTGCTTAATTTCCGGCGCCTTATCAATAAGCAATTAAGCTTCAACAACGGCGATTTAATTTTGCACCAAAGCCCTGGTTTAGGTTTTGAATTTAATGAAGTGGAAATTAAAAAGTTGGCAGGTAAATTAGCGTGGACTACCATCGCTTAAGTAATCTGGGATCGCTGGATTCGGAAGTGTCGCAGAACTTGGGTTGCTAGAACGACCGCAAAGCCAATAAAGCCAATTAAATCTGCTTCAGTTGATGGGTAAGCTAAGGCCACACCCGAGATCACCATAATAGTGCGCTCGAGCCATTTAGTCTTTTCAATAAACCAGCCTTGTAAGCCGCCGGCCAAACAGACAACACCAATTGCGGCGGTAAAAGAGACCCAAGCAATATCAGCCCAATTCGCTTTGCTTAAGGCCTCCATAGACCCCATCAGCAGTAAAGCAGTGCCCGACTTGTCTAAAGTAAACATAAAGGGCACCAAAATAGCTGGCGCAACATACTTCCACGTTTGCATGGTGGTTTTGTAGGGGTTACCTTTACAAATAGCCGCCGCTGCAAAAGGCGAGAGCGCGGTAGGTGGAGATACTTCCGAAAGTACAGCGTAATAAAAAATAAACATGTGGGCAGCAAAAGCCGGCACACCTAAATTAATTAGTGCTGGGGCTGCAATAACTGCGCAAATAATATACGAAGCAGTTACTGGAACAGCTAGACCAACCACCCAAACTACCAGAGCCGTAAAAATAGTGGTTAGTAATAAAGAGCCACCGGCATATTGAATAACGATGGTACTAAATTTAAGACCTAAGCCAGTCAGGGTGACTGTGCCAACAATTAAGCCCGCGCCAGCGCAGGTCACCGCAATGGCTAGAACGCCAGTAGAGCCAGCGGCTAGGGCTTTAATTAAGTTAGATTGATACAGTCCTGATAGGAAGGGCAATTTACCGGTAAACCAGGCATACGGAATAATTGCGGTATCTCGCCGCAGCATGCTTGATGCAGCTGATACCACTGTAGCCCAGAAGACCGACATGATGGGAGAAAAACC
This sequence comes from Polynucleobacter sp. IMCC 30228, assembly GCF_021395205.1. Classification (GTDB taxonomy): domain Bacteria; phylum Pseudomonadota; class Gammaproteobacteria; order Burkholderiales; family Burkholderiaceae; genus Polynucleobacter. The sequence goes on from NZ_JAJVCS010000004.1 coordinate 127,444, forward strand.
ATACATCATGAAGACCACAATAGAAATCAAGGAAAAGAAGTGATACCAGTATTTTTTGGCTAAAGACCAGGCACTTTCAGCTGTTTCAAAATGAATATCTTTCATGCCGTATTTACGTACATCAATTTCAACCATGACAAAAAGACCAAGATAAAATAAAACCGTAGGAATACTAGCCATTAGCAGTACATCGAGATAAGAAATTTTTAAGAAGTCAGCAATCAAAAATGCTGCCGCCCCCAATACCGGCGGCGAGATAATGGCTCCCAGCCCGCCTGCAGCCAAAAGACCGCCAGCCGCATTGCGTTCATAACCCACTTTTTCGAGCATTGGCGCTGCCACTGAGCCAACGGTAACAGTTGTTGCAACTCCAGAGCCTGATGGGCCGCCAAGTAAAAATGACGATAAGACGATGGTGCGCCCCACACCCGACGATTTACCACCCATAGCAGCGAATGAAAAATCGATAAAAAATTTACCCGCACCAGTGAACTGTAAAAAAGCCCCAAAAATAGTGAAGAGAATAATTAAGGTTGCCGAAACATCTACAGCTGTGCCATAAATACCTTCAAGCGTCATGTACATATAGCCTACGAGGCGATCTAGGTCGTAACCTTTGTGTGTCCAAGGTGCAGGTAAATGATTGCCAAAAAGGGCATAAAGTAAAAAACAGACCGTAACCGCGACTAAGACTAAGCCATTGGTGCGACGCACAGCCTCTAGAATCATTAAAATTAGTGCAATGCCATACATTACATCCGTGGGATTAGGGGCTGTATTACGATCAGCAAACTCATCGCCACTACTTAAGATGTAATAGGCAATCACAATTGAGCCAACGGCTAACAGCACATCCCACCACATCAAACGATTTTTAAAGCGATTTAAAAACGGAAAGCTGAGGAATACCAAAAACAACACAATACCCACATGCACCGTGCGCAGTACTTGGGTAGGCACGATGGCATAGGCCGCGTAGAGGTGAAATAGCGACATGCCAACTGCCGCCAAAGTAATAAAGGTTGCTAACCACCCACGGTAATCATTTGCATCACCTTCTTCTTGTTTGATAAATGACTCAAGTTTGGCTTGAGTGATGTTATCAATGGGCACTTGTTCCATGATTGACCTAATTAAATGAAGCGGGTGATTAATTCAAATTTAATTTCTTTTCTTTGAAGTACTTTAAAGCACCAGGATGGTAGGCTACTGGCGTAGATTTGGTTTTTTGATTTTCTAAAGTGACGTTAATGTATTCCTGATGGGTCCGCACTAAATCGAGTTTATGATCAAAAATGGTTTTGACAATTTGGTAGGCTTCTGCATCTGACATATTAGCGTTGACAACCAAAATATTGGCCACCGCTGCCACTTTGTTATCTTTGGCCATGCCGCTATAAATTGTTTTTGGAATGACGGTAGGAAAATAGAGGTTGCCATACTTTTTATTCATCGCAGCGACTTCATCTGCATTATCAATCATGACGATTTTCATGCCAGGACTATTGGCTAAATCAGTAACTGCTGCAGTTGGCAGACCACCAACCCAAAAGAAGGCATCAATTTTCCGATCTTTGATTGCGTTGACGGATTCAGCAACACTGAGGCGTTCGCGTTTCACATCTTTATCTTTATCCAGCCCAGCTGCCTCGAGCTCACGAAAGGCCATAATCTCAGTAGCGCTACCTGGGGCTCCAGTGCTTACTCGCTTACCTTTTAAATCTTTCATGGTTTTAATACCAGTTGACTCTACTGTGGCCACGTGCATTAAATTGGGATAGAGTACTAAGAGCGTACGTAAGTCGACTTTTTTATTTACAAATTTACCTTCACCCATTTGCGCGTCTTTAGCCGCATCGGCCATTGAAAATCCAACATACGGTTTTCCTGTGCCAATCAAATTCAAATTGTCAACCGAGCCACCAGTGACCTCAGCAGTAGCCGACATATTGGGAATATATTTAGAAAGCACCGCTGCAAGCCCGCCGCCCATGGGGTAATACACCCCCCCAGTACCACCAGTGGCAATTGATAAATTTTCCGCTTGAACACTAGAAAAACAGAATGCAGTAAGTACAAAAAGTAATTTAGATAGTTTCATAAAGTGTCTCCAAAGAGGAAAATAAACGTGGGGAAATCACAGTCCAGGCATGGTGAAATTAATGGCTGCTAATTCAGCAATTAATTTTTTCTGCTGCTCAACTGGCAAGGTGACGAGAGGTGGGCGCATACGTAACCAACCTGGATCTTTACTGAAGTGGGCAACCACTGCTTTCATGGCGGCCATTGGGGGATATTGCATAAACACTGCGCGCACCTTGTCTAAAGCCGCCTGACTTTCATCAGCATAAGCATCTTCCCAGTGGGCGCCTAAATCGGCAATGGCTTTTGGGTTGATATTAGCTGTAGCAGAAATACAGCCCACTCCGCCAGCGCGCATGGTACGCAGTAAAAATATTTCGCTGCCCGCATAGACGCGAAAGCCAGTAGGAGCTAATACTTTAATCACCGATTCAGTGTAATCCCAGTCGCCCGAACTGTCTTTAATGCCGACTACGGTTTTTGGAAAGGCCTCGACTAAGCGTTCGAGCAAATCTAAGCTCAAACCAATTTTGCTCACAGGCGGGATGTTGTAAACATAAATTTGTAAAGCGCTATCACCAACTTTTTCAATCACTTCAGCAAAGTAAGCAAACAATCCATCGTCTGAAACATCTTTATAGTAAAAGGGCGGCAACATTAAAACGCCGGCACATTTAGCCTTGACTGCAGCTTTAGTCATGGTGACAGCATCATCGACGGAGCAAGCACCGGTACCTGGCATCATTTGGCTTGGATCGAGCCCGCCCGCCAATAAATCATCAAGTACCCGCAATTTTTGGGTGGCCGACATGGAATTTGCTTCGGAATTAGTACCAAAAACGGCATGCCCAACGCCATTTTTTGATAACCATTGACATTGTTTTAATAAGACTTTGGAATTGGGACTGCCATCTGCGTTAAATGGAGTTAACACCGGCGAAAGAATAGTTGGCAGGGAAGAGGCAATCGTTTTCATAAGGTCTCCAGATCAAATGGTATTGGGGTAAGAAGGGGCTGCTGTTGAAAAAAAGCGTCGAGATTATCGAGGGTTAAGTTTGTCATGGCAATGCGGGTTTCATTCGTACCGCTAGCCATATGCGGCGTGAGTACAACATTGCTATATTTAAAAAATTCAGGATTAGGAGTGGGCTCATTTTCGAATACATCTAAGGCGGCTCCAGCAATCAGCTTATTTTCTAGTGCGTGTAAGAGCGCGGCTTCATCTAGCACACTGCCACGGGCAATATTAATAAAATAAGCGGTGGGTCCGAGGGCCTTAAACACCGCCGCATTCGCGATTTTTGCGGTGCTTGGCCCAGCGGGGCACAGCATGATCAAAATATCACTATTGGCAGCTAAGCTGACGATATCGCTATAGTAGGTGTAGGGCACATTTTTTTGATTCGGACCGCAATAACTCAAATGGACTTTAAATGGCTTGAGACGCTCAACCAAATCGAGGGCAATACGGCCAAGGCCGACGATACCCACCCGCTTGCCAGCCAAACTGCTAGTTAAGGTGTAGGGCCCGTTACTCCAAGTGCCGGCACGTAAATACTGTTCTGCAGCGGGTATTTGGCGCATTAATGCCAACAGCAAACCCACTGCCAATTCGCAGACTGCATCATTAAGAACCCCAGGTGTATTGCTAGCAATAATATGTTTTTGCTGCAAGTAATCTAGCGGCAAATTATCGTAACCAACCCCACAATTGGCGATAATTTCTAATTTTGGCAATTGTTCTAAAAGGCTAATGGGAAGAATAGTAGGCGAGCGGGTGAGGATCGCCTTAAATACACCAAGGGGCGGTTTATCGAGCGGATTAAGTAACTTACCATAGTTACCATGACCGATCCGGCGATCGATTTCCGCTTGCATGGGGCCTGAAAATGGGCCGACTTGGAGCACCGAATTGACGGGAATCATGTCTCTTTATGTTTTTTTGAAATAATGGCACATTGTAAGTGTTTTCTTAATCCTGCTACCCTGATTCATTAACCACTTTTGGGGCAAACCATTGAGCAATTCCGATCCAGCCAAGACTACCTCCCGCGGCATGCTTAAGGGGCTGACACGCTATGGCGATGCGGGATTTTCACTATTTTTACGCAAAGCCTTTATTAAGGCGATGGGTTATAGCGATAGTGCCCTCGACCGCCCAATTATTGGTATTACGAATACCTTCAGCGACTTTAACCCCTGTCACGGCAATGTGCCCCAAATGATTGAGGCTGCCAAGCGTGGTGTGATGCAAGCTGGCGGCATGCCGATGGTTTTTCCTACTATTTCGATTCATGAGTCTTTTGCCTTCCCAACCAGTATGTACTTACGTAATTTGATGGCTTTAGATACGGAAGAAATGATCCGTGCACAGCCCGTTGATGCAGTGGTGTTAATTGGGGGCTGCGATAAAACGATTCCAGCGCAATTAATGGCTGCAGCTAGCGTAGCAGTGCCAGTTATTGTGATCCCCACAGGACCCATGCTAACCACCACTTATCAAGGCGATCGTTTGGGGGCTTGTACGGATTGTCGGCGTTACTGGGCAAAGTTTCGTGCGCATGAAATCGATCAGACTGAAATTGATGCAGTGAATGAAAAATTAGCCCCGACGACGGGTACCTGCATGGTCATGGGAACGGCTAGCACGATTGCCTGCATGACTGAGGCTGCCGGCATGAGTTTAGCGGGAACGGCAGCAGTACCCGCAGTGATGGCTGAACGCTTTCGTCTTGCCGAGTTCACTGGTCGGCGTGCAGTCGAGCTGGCGCAATTACCTGATCCTAGTACATTTTCTAGTCAGGCCATTTTGACTCCACAGGCTTTTACGAATGCATTTACCGTATTGCATGCGATTGGTGGTTCGACCAATGCCTTGATTCACTTCACTGCCATTGCCGCACGCCTAGGAATACAGATTGACTTAGAGGCGATTGACCGTTTAGGTCGTCATGTGCCAGTTCTGGTTGATTTAAAACCGAGTGGTAGCCATTACATGGAACATTTGTACGAAGATGGTGGCTTGATGGCGATCTTGCAAGAATTAAAACCCCATCTCTATTTAGATTGCCTGACGATTAGTGGTCGCACCCTAGGCGAAGAAATAGAATCAGCACAAAATAATAAAAGTATGGCGCGTCATAAAAAGGTGATTCGGATCGCTGCCGAGCCGATCTTCCCTGTCGGAGGTTTAGCGGTCTTAAAAGGCAATTTAGCCCCGCGCGGAGCCGTCATTAAACACTCGGCTGCGACCCCTGCTTTATTGCAGCATCGCGGTCGCGCTGTGGTATTCACCTCTTTAGAAGATTTAGCTTCGCGTATTGATCGCGATGATTTAGATGTACGAGCGGAAGATATTTTAGTGTTACAAAATGCGGGTCCAAAAGGCGCCCCAGGAATGCCCGAGGCGGGATATTTACCGATCCCCAAAAAATTAGCCCAAGCTGGAGTGAAAGATATGGTGCGTCTTTCCGATGCACGGATGAGTGGTACTGCCTTTGGCACGATCGTTTTGCATATTACTCCAGAGGCTGCTGAAAATGGACCACTTGCAGCGGTACGTAACGGTGACATGATTGAATTAGATGTACCTAAGCGCAGCATCACACTGTTAGTCGATGAGGCAGAAATTAAGCAACGTTTAGCCGAGTTAGGCGCCCCTGAAGCACGCTTAGAGATTCCAGCGACAGGTTATCGTCGGCTTTACCAAACGACTGTTACACAAGCCGATGTGGGCTGTGATTTTGATTTTATGGTGCCTGTAGCAACTCGTTCTGCACCCCTAATTAAGGAATAGTGTGATGTTATTTACTCCAGCTGAAACTAAAGTATTAATTATTGGCGGCGGCACGATGGGCGCTGATGTGGCAACCGTATTTGCCCGCGGTGGCTGTGCTACGCAAGTATGTGAACTCACCACCGAACGCCGTGCAGCTTTACCTACTTACTTTGCTAATCAAATGATCGAGTTGGGCTACGAGCAGCGCATCCATCTTTTGACGACAGCAGGCTCGTTGAATGACGTCGATTGGTCTGAAGTCGATTTAGTCGTTGAGTGTATTCCCGAGCGCTTAGATATTAAACAAGCCTTATTTATTGAATTAGAAAAACGCGCTAAAGCTGAAACAGTCTTAGCGAGCAATAGCTCAAGCTTTCCAATTAGCGCGATCTGTACAGATTTAAAAACGCAAGCTCGTATGATTGGACTGCATTTTTTTATGCCAGCGCATTTGGTGCCCTGTGTCGAAGTTGTTTATGGTCCAAAAACGTCACCACTTGTCGGCGAAAGTCTGTCACGCCTCATGACGGCATGCGGCATGGTGCCAGTGAGGGTAAAAAAAGATTTACCTGGTTTTTTAGCCAACCGGCTGCAACATGCTTTATCACGCGAAGCCTTTTGGATGGTGGATGAAGGTATTGCAAGTTTGGAGGATATTGATAAAGCGGTGCGCTTTGGCTTTGGCTTTCGTTATTTAGCTGCTGGCCCCGTGTTACAGCGTGATCATGCCGGCCTTGATATTCATGCCGCTGCAGGCGCGAGCATTTATCCATCGCTTAACAATTCTCCACAAATTGCGCAATGCTTAGCAGAGCCTGCAGCCCATGGCAAATTGGGCATGAAAACCGGTGAGGGGTTTTTTCAATGGACGCCAGAAACGATTCGAGCAGAGCGAGAGCGCTATAACAATCTTTTAAGGGCTAGCTTGCAATTAATTCAAAAAGAATTACCTGAAATTAAATAAATTATTTTTAAGATAAATCGGCAATATGTAAGCGGCGCAATTGTGGGGCAAGATAGTAAGTGCAGGTTACCACTGCAATTGTGGCAATTCCGCCAAAAATAATTGAGGGCACTAGACCCATTAAGCTGGCAGCAATGCCTGATTCGAGTGCGCCGAGTTCATTCGAAGAGCCAATAAAAATACCGTTGATAGCACTGACTCTGCCACGCATTTGATCCGGGGTAGTGAGCTGCATAATCGAACCGCGAATGACCACCGATACTGAGTCACAGCAGCCCGATAGCATTAAGAAGCTTGCCGCTACCCATAACTCAGTCGACAGCCCAAAGCCAACAATGGCCAAGCCAAAGCCCGCAACCGACATTAATAAATAACGGCCCGAGTTATATAGCATGGGTTTGCGAGCCAAGATAACGCCTGTAATCACTGCCGCGAGTGCGGGTGAGGCACGTAAAATACCTAAAGTTTCTGGTCCAGCATGTAAAACTTCTTTCACAAAAGCTGGCAAGATTGACACCGCACCCCCCAGCAAAACTGCAAACATATCGAGGGCCATTGTCGCTAAAATTAACTCGTGCTTACGAACATAATTAAAGCCCTCTAAAAAACTCGTAAAAAAATGAGCCCTTACCGTGCTGAGCTGCGGTTTTTGCGCTTGAATAAGCCAAGCACCATACAAGCCGACTCCAGCGCAGAGTCCAGCTAGACAATAAGTCCACGATAGACCAGCAAAGCCAATGAGTAGGCCGCCGATACCGGGCCCCGCAACCACACAAATTTGAAATACCGAAGAAGCGAGCGCGGTGTAGCGGGTGAGTTCTGCACGCGGAATAATTTGGCCAAAGATGGCCGTATACGAGGGGCGCATCAGCGCTCTACCGATACCTAGAAAGGCAACTGCCGTATAAATAAGGGGTACTGGTGGACTCATTAAATTGAGCGCAATAGCCACCAGAAAAAAGGCTACACCGATATGAATAGAGCAGGCAATGGCCGCAATCAAACGTCGCGAGTAGGTATCGACTGCGTGACCTGAGTAAAGCGCAAAAGCAAAGTAGGGTACTAGCTCCGCTAAGCCAACTAACCCCAGTGACACCACGCTATTCGTTAGCTCATAAATATGCCAACCCACTGCAACCATGATAATTTGGTAGTTGAGGGTGACGCCTATGCGGTAGATTAAAAGCGTTTGAAAAGCTTGGCGAGTGGACATCTCGAGTTTATGCTCCAAAGAGGAGTCGTAGCGGCGAAGTAATGAGGGTGAGCAACCAAATAAAAAAAGCACTGAGCGGCTGCATCCACCAAGTGGTAATGAAACCGGTGAAAGCTAAACCGAGCACAATAAAAAATCCCCAGGGCTCTATTTTTCCTAAAGCAATGGATTGACGCACGGGTAAGAGGCCAGACAAAATTCGGCCACCGTCTAATGGTGGCAAGGGAAATAAATTGAACACTAGCAAGCCAATATTCCAGAGCACCCCTGCTTTAGCCATGGAAATAAAAAAAGTCTCATCGATACCGAATCCTTGCAAGGTAATCCAGAGAAAGGCCCAGACGATGGCTTGGATAAAATTCGAGCCGGGGCCAGCCAAAGCAACCCAAATCATATCGATTTTGGGGTTACGTAAATGGTCAAAGCGAACAGGTACTGGTTTCGCGTAACCAATTAAAAACGAAGACCCCATTAAAATAAGTGCTAAGGGGATTAAGATGGTGCCCACCAAGTCGATGTGCTTGGCTGGGTTAAGGGTCACTCGGCCTAGCATGTATGCCGTGTTGTCGCCAAAACGCTTAGCCGCATAACCATGGGCTGCCTCATGTATGGTAATGGCAAAAATGAGCGGAATTGCATTAATGGCGACAGCTTGGATAGAATAGTCAGTAATCATGACAATATGATATCGATAGGAGCAAATTGTGACGGAAGAAAAGAAACCAGCAAGTAAGAATCCAGCCAAGCCAGCGGCGGGTAAACCCCCGGCACGTCCTGTAGCGAAAGGCCCACAGAGCTTAGGCGGGCGTCCGCAGGCAGGCTTTGGTGGCGGCAAGGGCATGATGCGCAAGGCTGGCCGTGGGCGTTAAGAATCACGAAGCGAGGCGCTTAGGTGGCAGAAGTAGGAGCTTGGCTTCTGAATAGGGGATAATTCAAATATGAGGAATGCACTAGGGGATCAAAATGAATGAATGGCATGGTGAGGAAAAATCGGCAATTAATCGTAAGATTATTGTTTTAGTTGTAATGCTTGCGGTAGCAACGAGCTTGGCTATTTTGTTTGCGATTACTGCTGCCCATATTGGATACGTTTTTAGATAAACGTTAACCGTATACAGTTACAACCCCTTGTTTTTCTTGGCCATGGAAGCCCTATGTATGCGCTTGAGGCTAATCGGCATACCAAAGCTTGGGCCGAATTAGGAAAAAATCTCCCTCGTCCCGACGCGATTTTAGTCATTTCAGCCCATTGGTTAACCCGCGGCGTTTGGGCTACCGCAATGCAAATGCCCCAAACAATTCATGATTTTGGTGGCTTTCCAGATGCCCTATTTCAGTTGCAGTACCCTGCTCCTGGCAGCCCTAATTTAGCGCAACGGGTAAAAACCTTATTAGCACCGCTGACCGCAGTGGTTTTAGAAGAAAATGAATGGGGTATCGATCACGGTGCTTGGTCGGTACTGCGCTACCTCTATCCTGCAGCCGATATACCAGTAGTGCAAATGAGTTTAAATGGCGGCTTAGACGCGCAAGGCCATTACGATTTAGCTCGTCAATTAGCCCCCCTGCGAGCAGAAAATATTTTAATTCTGGCGAGTGGCAATGTAGTTCATAACCTACGCCTCATTCATTGGCAGGCAGATGCTACCCCTTATCCTTGGGCTCTGGAGTTTAATCATTTCTTTTTACAGGCGTTGCAAGCAAACCAGTATCAGGCTTTAATTGACTACGAAAGTCTTGGTGAGGCGGCCCGCTTAGCGATTCCAACACCTGAGCATTATTGGCCGGCACTTTATCCGCTAGCTTTACAGCAGCCAGGTGAAAAAGTTACTGTCATTACTGATGGAATTGAAATGAGCTCAATTAGTATGTTGAGCTTCATCATCCACTAGGACCCCTATTTTTTGACCCTAGTGGCTGTCCCAAATTTATTCAGGCTTGATGTTATGAGCCTTTACTACTGCACTCCACTTAGCCGCTTCTGCTTTAATCAGTGCTGCAAAGTCTGCCGGTGTACCACCGCCAATTTCATTACCTTGCGCAAGCATCAATTCACGAAACTGGGGATCTTTTAATGCTTCGTTGGCCACTGCATTGAGTTTATCAATAATTGCTTTGGGTGTGCCTTTGGGGGCGACCAAACCTTGCCAATTGAGCACCTCAACTTTGGGGTAGCCAAGCTCGGTGAAGCTGGGGATATTAGGCAACAAGGGTGAACGTTTTTTGCTGGTAATAGCCAAGGCGCGTAATTTATCGCCTTTAATGCTTGGCATGGCTGAATACATTTGATCAAACATCATATCAACATTACCCGCCATTAAATCGGTTAGACCTGCAGACCCACTTTTATAAGGTACATGAATCATTGTTATACCGGCGCTATCCATAAATACTTCAGCTGAAAGTTGGTGGCTACCACCGATACCCCCAGAAGAAAAAGTCAGAACACCAGGCTTTGCTTTAGCCGCAGCAACAATATCTTGCACAGTTTTATAGGGCGATTTAGGATTAACCACTAAAACTAAAGGCCCTTTTTCGATTAATACAATCGGTACGAGATCGGCTTCAGGATCGTAGCGTAAATTACCAAATAAACTTTTATTAACGGCTAGGGGGGCAAAATTCCCCATGCCGATGGTGTACCCATCTGGCGCAGCCCGGGCAATAAATTCGGTACCAATATTACCGCCAGCACCAGCTTTATTTTCCACGATGATGCTTTGCTTCAAAATTGCGCTCATGCGCAGGGCAATTTGACGGCTACGTGAATCTGCACCGCCACCAGCACCATAAGGCACGATGAAATTAATCGGCTTAGTGGGATAGTCTGCTTGTGCATGACTAAGGCTGATATTGCAACTAGCACCGATTAAGCCCAGCGCAATGAAGGCAATTCGAACCCAAGGTAAATTGTTTAGTTTAGACATGTCATGCTCCACGTTTTGAAGGAATTGAGATTAGTACGTTCAAGTGAAATAGGAATAACTTAAATAATACCGAATAAACCGCATAGGGCGCCCAGCAAAATAAGCCATAAGGGGTGCCAAGGCGTTAGCAGCATGATAGCAAGGGTGCCCAGAGTAATGACATAAGCTACGACCCCATGATTAATTTGCCAGGATATTTGCCACGCGGAAGCAAGCACTAAACCAATTGCGAGGGCCGCCGCCGCATACTGAATAGCTTGCTGATGTTGCACATTTTTCATACTCTGAATATAGCGTTGTAACCAGAAAATAAGAATAGAAGAGGGCCAAGCAATAGCCAGAGTCGCCACTAAGGCTCCAAATACGCCGTAAACATGCCAACCAATTAAGGTGACAGTCATAAAGTTAGGGCCTGGGGCTGCTTGTGCAATGGCAAAATAGTTGGCAAAGGTTTGGGCATCAATCCAATGCTCTTGGTTGACTGATATATCGTAGAGCACGGGTAGTAAGGCATTGACGCCGCCAAAGGCAATTAAAGAAAAAGCCGAGAATTGAAGAAATAGACCGAGAAGGACGCTCATGGTTGCTTAACCTTACCCCACGCGAGCCACAAGCCCAGCGGCAGAGCGATAAGTACCACCCAGCCAAGCGCTAAGTGAAATACGGTTGCTGCGACAAACGTGACTGCTACCACAATGAACATCAGCGGATAGTGAAATTCATCGCGCATCATTTTGAAGCCAGTGGCGGCAATTAACCCTACGCCAACTGCAGAGATGCCACGCAAGACGCCTTGGACTGCAGTCAGGTAGCCGTACCGATCATAGAGTGCCGCTAACACCAATACCAAGCTGATTGGACCCAGCATCAAGCCTGCTACTGCGGCAATAGCACCTTTGACACCAGCAAAGCGTGAACCAATGCAAACGGCTAAATTCATAATATTAGGCCCAGGCACGATTTGACATATACCTAATATGGCGTTGAACTCATGCGCGGTTAACCATTTATTTTGTTCAACAACAGTCCTGCGCGCCCAAGGTAGCACGCCGCCAAAGCCCGATAATCCAATTTTGGTAAAGCCAATAAATAGTTGTTTGGGACTGACTGATTTCAAGTTAAGGCTTAAATGGATGCGGTAGGGGTTTGTTATCGAGCCAGGCCATTAAGGTTTGCGTGATGCCGTCAGCAAAGGCGGCAAAAATAGGTTCGGCAATAAAGCCTAAGTGGGGCGTAACTAATAAATTGGGGGTTTTACGCAAAGGATCACCAATAGGTAGTGGTTCAAGATCAAATACATCGATTGCGGCTTGACCTGGGTGACCGTAAGCCAAGGCCGCAGGCAGGGCTTGCATATCAATTAAGCTAGCGCGCGAGGTGTTCACCAGAATGGCATCGGATCGCATCAGAGCTAATTTTTCCGCGTTGATTAAACCTTTGGTATGAGGCCCAGCTACTAAATGCAGGCTGACGACTTTTGCGGTACTAAGTAGCTCATCAAGAGTGACAGATTTTGTGTTCTCAGCTGCTGCGCGCTCTACAGTCATGCGTGGGCTCCAAGTGACCACTTCCATGCCAAAGGCTTGGCCGACGCGGGCTACTCGACTACCAATCGCACCTAAACCAATAATGCCCAAGCGTTCGCCACTCAGCATTGGCAGAACAGATAGTGCGTCACGCCAGCCACCTTGGACGATTAACTGATTTTGTTCAAGTAGGCGTTTAGAAGCACCCAAAATTAAAGCCCAAGTTAATTCGGCAGTAGTTTCTTTTGATGGTCCACCAGGGGAACAAGCCATAGGAATATTGCGCTCGACTAGCGCAGTAGCTTCAAGAGTGCCATTACGCTCGCCAGTAAACATCAAAAATTTGAGTTTATTTAAGCGCTTGAGGAGGGCTTTATTTAAGGGCGCACGGTCGCGCACAATCGCAATGGCATCAGCATCTTTAATTACCTCAAAGAGCGCCTCATCGCGAAGCGGTTGATGATGGAAGCTTAGATTCGCACGTTGTTCAAGTGCATCCCAATTTGAGAAACGGCGAATGGCTTGCTCATAGTCACCTAGAATGACGATATTTGGACGCGTTTTCATCTGCATATTTCCTCTAGTGTTACGAAGGAATACTTAAGCGCAAGATGGTGTGTAAATCGGGCGCTTTACCCAGACTCCATAGTGCTGCAATTAATTGCTGGGTTTTTTCTTTGCCAATAATGGGCTCCGCCAAACTGGTAAATTTAGCTTCGAGTTGGGCATCGCTCATGGGATTTTCAATCGATCCAATTGCATGTTCAACAAACACATGCACTTGCTGCCCACTTTTTAAGAAGGCCGTGACATCAACTGCTGCTTCGCTGATTGAAGCATCAATCGTGGCATGAACTTTATCGCGCAAAGCAACGACATCGGCACGGGTAACGATGTCATCAGCATATTCACTTTCAGCGGCTTGACCAAAAATAAGCCCAACAGCACAACCATGATAAACACTAAATTTACCCTCAAGACCCCGCTGCGGGGTTTTCTTGCCAGTTAGTTCTAACACTAAAGGATGAACTTTTATTTCAAGGCGTTCTACTTCATCTGGCTTCACGCCTTGCGCTCTAAGTTGTACACACGCATCGATACTTGGATGAATCACAATGCCGCAAGCAAAAGGTTTATAGGTATTAAGGGAAATTTCAAATACCTTACCTAGACCGCGCTCGATTTCAGACCAATCGGCTTTGGTTGAAACGGTCTGGACATATCCTCGACCAGCCTCAAGCGCTTTACTGCTAGCAGTAAAGCCGTGTTTTGCTAATAAAGCTGAAAGTTGACCTGCTCGTGCCGCTCCACCAGGATGAAATGGTTTAGTCATCGTGCCAAATTGTTCCCGCATCCCAATGGGTTGCGAAGCGGCAATTCCGAGTGCCATGGTAGTTTGTTGGGCATTGAGCCCCATTAAGCGAGCACTCGCTGCGGCTGCGCCTAACATTCCAGTTGAGCTGGTAATGTGCCAACCACGATGGTAGTGATCGGGATACATACAATTACCAATCCGACATTCAACATCAATCCCTAAAACCAGCGCATCAATCAGCTTACGACCATTGGTATTAATATGTTCGCCTAAAGCCAAAATAGCGGAGGCTACGGGTCCAGCAGGATGAATCACAGTTTTTAAGTGGGTGTCGTCAAAGTCGAAGGTGTGCGAACTAATGCCATTAATTAGCGCCGCACCCGCCATATCAACCCGTTCTTTGCGGCCCAGAATAGTGGCTTGTGGGGCAGGTTGAAATTCTTGAATTGCCGCTAATGATGTGGCAACGCTTTCGTGTTGAGCTGCGCCAATTGCACAGCCGAGCCAGTTTAAAAAAGTGCGATGGGCTTCATGTTCGACTTCAGGAGTCCAGCCCCGACTGGGATGCTTGGCAACAAAATCAGCCAGAATTTGGGTAACAGGTGGGGCGTTAAGATCGGCTGCTGCTTGAATTGTGTTTGACATGATGGGTTCTAGCGCTTTATTTAATTATTTATTCGATTTCGATTTTTCGGTCTTTGACAACTTTAGTCCAGCGGGCAATGTCGTCGGCCATATAACGCCCAAATTGGCTGGATGACATGGGCATGACTACTAATGCTTCGCTGGTTAACTTCGCCGCAAACTCGGGATTATTTAAAACCTTATTCAATTCCATGTTTAATTTATTGACAAGAACTTCAGGCATTTTTGCGGGACCAACAATACCGTACCATTGTTGACCTTCAAACCCAGCGTAACCGAGCTCTTTAAAAGTGGGCACATTGGGAATCGCCGGGTTTCGGTTTGGGCCAGTTACGGCAAGCGGGCGAATTTTATCGGTATCAATATAGGGCAGCGCAGCAAAGAGTGCGGGAAACATCGCTTGGGTTTGCCCACCCATTAAATCAGTAAAAGCCGGAGCAATTCCTCGGTAAGGAATGTGAACTAAATAAATACCCGACTCATTCTTAAATTGTTCCATTGATAAATGCGTGAGAGTACCAGGGCCAGCTGAACCATAACTTAATTTAGCGGGATTTTTTTTAGCATAGGCAATAAATTCTTTCACGTTCTTTGCGGGTATGGACATGTTTAAAACGAGGACATTTGGAGTTGCGCCAATCATGCCAATCGGCGTGAAATCTTTAATTGCATCATAAGGAAGCTTGCGGACTGCAGGGTTAGTGCCATGGGTGCCGACATAACCAATCATCAGGGTGTAGCCGTCAGGAGCAGCTTTGGCAGTCGCTTGCGAGGCAATAATGCCGCCCCCGCCAGTGAGGTTCTCAACGATGATGGTTTGCCCTAAAGCATGACCTAAGCGTTCAGCCACAGTGCGGGCAATTTTATCAAGGCCGCCACCAGCAGCAACTGGTGCTAGCAAACGAATCGATTTATTAGGGTAGGGAGCAGGTTGTGCTAGCCCAGATAGGGACCAACCCAAAGTAAAACAGCCCAGCGCAACTATTTGTATAGATAAAAAAATCGGCGGTAGCCGATTAACTAGTTGGTTCATGAATTTATCCCCGAATATTATGCTTATTATGTTAATTATATTTCTTGTTCTATTTTTTTTTAAGACTTTGCTGAGAGCTAGAAATATTTACAAGGTTATTTTACTATTTTAATCCGTTGTTTGCGGATCGATTGCTCAAGACCAATAGTTGCAAGATTTGGCTCGAGTGCTTCACGTTCGTCGAAAACAAAACAGGTGCCCTGATAATGATTTGACCCGACTTCTTCAAAATACTTCAAGATCCCACCCTCTAATTGATAGCTATGTTGGGCACCTAATTCACGCATGTAGATACCCGATTTTTCACAGCGAATTCCGCCCGTACAAAAGCTGACGACGGTTTTATTTTGTAAGTCTGCAAGGTGCGGCTGAATTGCGGCAGGAAAGTCACTGAATTTTTCAAGCTGCAAGTTCAGGGCATTTATAAAAGTACCGTATTCCACTTCAAAGCCATTACGGGTGTCGAGCATGACTACTGGTCGACCCAGATCATCGGCACCACGATCTAGCCAAGCACATAACTGTTGAGGGGAAATAAATTGGGCGCGACCTTTTTTAGGTTGAATGGTGGGATGATTCATGCGGATAATTTCTGCTTTAATTTTGATCAGCAATCGACGAAACGGTTGCACATCAGACCAACTTTCTTTCGCTTCAATTTGGGCAAAGCGCGGATCATTCCGTAGCCAAGCGACAAAAGTACGCACGGCATTTTCAGTGCCCGCGAGAAATAAATTGATACCCTCAGGTGCAAGTAAGATGGTCCCCTTCAAATGAAGGCGCTCACACTCTGCCAAAGCGCTTTGGCGCAATTCGCTGGGATTTTCAATCTCCACAAATTGGTAACTAGCAATATTTAAAATGGGCGACATACCCTATTATCAAACAAGATGAATACTGACTATCGAGGGCGCACTGCGCTAGAGCGCGAAGGCGGTTAAACTGAGGCGCTTGCTTGCTGGCGAGGCTTAGTCTAAACAAGCCTATTGTCAACCCTAAGCGAGCCCAAACAAGGTATAAAGATCCGCAAAACGCTGTATTTAGGAGATGAGTATGAGTTACCGAAGCAAATTAAAAACCTGCCTTTTTAGCTTTATTTTTGGCCTTGCAGCTTGTTTGCTCGGGTTCAACGCCTTTAGCCAAACCAGTCGCATTGCTGCTGGCTTAGGCACTTGGCCGACCCAAAAACCAGTGCGTCTGATTGCGGTTTTTCCTCCTGGCGGTTCGGTTGATCAGGTGGCGCGAATTTTGGCGCCCGCTATTCAGGCTGAACTCAAACAAAATGTGATTGTGGAAAATATTGGTGGTGCTTCTGGCGTAATCGGTACTGGGGCGATGGTGCGCTCAGATCCTGACGGTTACACTTTTGCAATTGTTTTTGATACACATGGCGTGAATCCTAGTATCAAAGATAAATTACCCTACGACACCATCACTGACATTGCGCCAGTTACCTTAATTGGCACATCAGCTATGGTCTTGGTAGCTAGTAAAAACTCGGGAATTAAAACTTTTCAGCAATTAGTGGAAGAGTCGAAAGCCAAGAAAAAGTTTAACTATGGCTCAATTGGGGTCGGTAGCTTAGGGCATTTAGCCATTGCGCGTTTAGCCAAAACTGCAGGCTTTGATTGGGTACACGTACCTTATCGGGGGGGTGGGCCTTTAATGCAAGATATTCTGGGTGGCCAGGTGCCCCTTGCTATTGGCTCGGTGTTTTTAGTCAAGCCGCATATCGATAGCGGTGGTGTTATTCCTTTGGCAGTCACTACTACTAAACGTACTGCCGAATTACCGAAAGTTCCCACGATTGCAGAAAGTGGTTTCCCGGGATTTAATGCGCCAGCATGGTGGGCGGTATTAGCACCGGCTAAAACGCCACCAGCGATTGTGAATGCGATGAATCAAGCGGTTACTAAAGCGCTAAAAAGCCCAGCAGTCGCCGATAAATTGCGCGCTCAAGGCATTGAGATTGTGGCTGGCGGACCCGAAGCTACTAAAGATTGGATTGGTAAGCAGATTGCCCTATGGGGTAAGTTTGTGATCGAAAATGGTATTAAAGATACGCCTTAATTAATACCGTTCATTTAGTCACCTTAACTCTCCAGAAAGCTAGCTGATGACCAATCGCGCCATTAACTATCAACCACTTGATATCGCAGAGCCGGCTGAATTAGTGGCCGCAATTCGTAAACGTCGTGGCGGACAATTGATTAATTTAGACCGCATGCTTTTGCATAGCATTCCTGTGGCACGGGGCTGGAACGCATTTATTGGTGAAATTCGGGAAAATTTATCGCTGGATCCAAAGCTACGTGAATTAGCAATGTGTGGTGTGGCCGTGTTAAATGGTGCGGAGTATGAGTTTTTTCATCATGCTCCGCCATTTCGTAAAGCCGGCGGCACCGAAGAGCAAGTAGAGGCCCTACGTCACATTGGCGAGAGTAGCTTTCCACAAGAGCGTTTTAATGCAGTAGAACTTGATACTGTGAAGCTCACTTTACAAATGACGCGTGATGTAGTGGTGGATAAAACCGTTATCAACCATTTACAAAAAGCCTTAGGCAATACGGCAGTGGTGGAATTGGTAAGCGTGATCGCCGCCTACAATATGGTTTCACGTTTTCTCATCGCGCTTGATATTAACCCTGAAGATCATCCCCCCGCTTAAGCGCGACACTACATTTGCTCCCTGAGCGCTTCACAATATGGCAGTAAGCAATTAATATGCTTAACACTCCAATAAGCCAATGTGCAGTAATGACCCATTCGCGAGTATCGCCACTGCCGTAATAGAGTAATTGACCAGAGATCATTAGCACCATCAGGACTGTAGTGAAACCAAGTCCACTGAGAATATTTTTATTCAAATGCAGGCCAAGCCGAATATGTAGGGGCAGAGCGGCACCAAAAATAATCGTTACTGCCATTGCCGATACCCCATGCAAAATAAGTACCCATCGATTAGCCACAAAGCTAAGTTCAGTAGCCCATTCTTGAATAAGCAGATAGAGAAGACCGCTCCCCATGCAAATACAAAAACTAGGATAACTTAAGTGCCTCTGCCAGTTTGGCATCACCTTAAGAGTAGATTTTGTTAAAGACTGACTGGGCGACTTCATTTTTGGAGCAACTTTATTCATGGTAAAAAATCACAGGTTTAGCGCTAAATCGCTCAAAGCAGGGATGCCTTACATCATTTGAAAGTATCAATACCTTAGTTAAGGCATCGGCATGTACACACTGCGGCGCTATAACTGAATAGGAATGGGGTGAGTCACTTCGTAACCCTGC
Source organism: Polynucleobacter sp. IMCC 30228 (assembly GCF_021395205.1). Taxonomy (GTDB): domain Bacteria; phylum Pseudomonadota; class Gammaproteobacteria; order Burkholderiales; family Burkholderiaceae; genus Polynucleobacter. Next base: position 146,218 of record NZ_JAJVCS010000004.1, read on the forward strand.
TGTAGGGTGAACAATGCCTTGACGTTCTGTTTGTGCTTGATCGTGGCGATAAAAATAATTAGCTGAACTAGCAACTGCACCATTTTGTAATTCACCTAACTCGATCAAACTTTGCCATTGATGCGGCAGGCGAATATAAATTTTTTGTCCACTTGCGCCAAATACTCTGAGGTCTCCTCCAGCATTTACACAACCTGCAGCAACCCCTTGTTGCAGTAAATTTTCGACCGCACAGTCGACCGCATACCCTTTTGCAATACCACCTAGATTTAAGCATAAAGGTCGTTTTGCATAAACTAGGCCATTGGGAAGAAATTCCAGATCAGCCAGATCACCAAAGGCTGCCCGCGCTTTTTTTAATTTAATGGTGCGCTGACCAATTCCGCAGTTAAATAAACCAGCAGAGTGCACAAAGATCTGTTGGGCAATTAATAAGATTGTCTTTAATTCAGTCGAGATGCTTAGTGGCCTTAAATGTACTAAGCGATTGAAATGTGAAAGCTCACTGTCGTCTGCATAAAAATTTAGTCTGCTCTGGATCTCGCTAATAGTAGTAAAAGCTTTTTCGATGCAGTATTTAAGATCGCGATATGCAATCGAATGTCCTGTGTAGGTATGCGCAGATATATCCACATAGGTGCCTAATAAGGGTTTACAGCGCTTTAAACTTCGCCAATCAGTTTGGTTCATTTAGTTGGCAACCTTAAGCGCTATTTCATAGAAATGCATCACCCGCTTTACACCATCAGTAATGTGCTTACTAGAAAGAGTAGCCCCTGAAATATTTTGGATATCGCGATTGAGTTTAAGCGGGTCTTGCGCTGTTTTACCTACAAATTGTTGGCGCCATTGCTGCTCAGCTACTTCATAGCCATATGATTCTCGGTACTCTAAAATTTCAACCCCCTGAATGCGTCCTGTAGAGCTTATACCAACGGCATAGCGAATCATTTCATGTTTGCCAACGACTTCATCGACTATAAGATAGTTACCTGCTTGATCATGCCAAATGTGCTCACCGCGAAAGGGGTAGTGCACCCCAGATATTTTTTTCATGCTGGCTTGAAGTGAAGAATGAATAATCATCGGCTGCAAAGTAAATTTCTTACTAGGAAAGATGATTTTTTGCGCTTGTTCGGCCGAGATATAAATCTTGGCGTGGGCGAGGCTAGCCCCACTAATAACGCTAGCCCCCGTCAAAAACATAATTGAACTAGGTTTCCAAAGCATGTTGCGATTTCTTAGCTAAATGGAAAACCAATTTTGGCAATAATTTCATTCGTGCCATGGCTATCCCAGACATTGCCTCCAGAGCACTCTGCCGTACCTTCACCCATGCATTGCCCATCTATTTGGTAACGCCAAGCAAGGGTGGCCCACCAATTTTTATCCGCATAGTGCAAATTGGGCCCAATGAAGTTGGCAGTTTGCACTTGGTTTTGCCAGAAATAGCTGTTGTAATCGGTGTGATATCGATACTCAATACCAGCTGACCATTTAGGCGCAAATCGGTAGCTTGCCCCGAGTAAAACATCAATTAACGATTCAGGAATGGTTTCGCCAGTCGATTTCAACTGCTCATTTTCTAAGACGAGGTTGCCGGCCAAAATTAAACGATCATCAATAAAGTTAGCTTGCACTAGAAGGCGCGACTCAAATGCATTTTTCAGTTTTCCTAAAGTAGGTTCTAAATAAATTCCCACGCCAATAGGTTGAGTAACAGGGTTGGTAATCCGCCAAATACCTTCTAATGAGCCGCCATCTAAGCCAGTTTTACCGTAGCCATCAAATTCATTGGCACTATCTGGAACCCCGTACCCAGAAGTACAAGAGACGGCATCACCACAAACCTCAGGATTAAGGTAATTTTGCGAGGCATCAACTGAATAGGCATTGAGATAAGCCGCCACTTGAATATCATCCGTTAGGCCGTATTCCAGCTCAGAACGCGAATACCAAAAATCGTATTTCCCGTTCGCTTGACCAGTTGTTAATTGCAAGCGTTGCTCAAACTCGAGGCTACCTTTGGGTTGTAAATCAAGGGTATAAATCCACCCAAATAGGCCTTCACCCGCACTTGCTAAACTACTGACTGAAATTAGGCCAGCACAGAGGTATTGTTTTAGGCCTAGCGGGAATGATTGTTTTCTTACTGCCATTATTTCTCCTTGGTGAATACGTTGATGAACTGAGTGGGTGAGGAGAAATTCTAAATGAGAACAATTATCAACTACATAATTGTGGGATTATTCGGATAAGAAAAAAAGAGGTTAAGCTATGCGCATGAAGCAAAAGGGAGGGCAGTAGTGATCCAAAAAATCGTCGCCAATACAGCCGAAGCAGTGAGAAATATTTTGGATGGCGCCACCATTCTGGTGTCAGGATTTGGAGGCGCAGGCCTACCATTTCAGCTTTTAGATGCCCTCCTCGAACAGGGCGCTAAAGACTTAACCATTGTGAGTAACAATGCTGGTAATGCGGGTTTGGGGATTGCTAAATTAATTGCTAATGGACGGGTACGCAAAATGATCTGTTCATTTCCACGTCAACCTGAATCTGGGGCTTTTGATGATTTATTTCGTGCTGGAAAAATTGAATTGGAATTAGTGCCACAAGGCACTTTAGCCGAGCGTATACGTGCTGGCGGTGCAGGTATAGGCGCTTTTTTCACCCCTACTGCTTATGGCACTGAACTAGCAGTTGGCAAAGAGATTAAAGAGATCAATGGTGTTCAACAAATTTTAGAAATGGCGATTCAAGCCGATTTCGCATTAATTAAAGCTGATCTAGGTGATCGTTGGGGCAATTTAACGTATCACGGTACAGGCCGTAATTTTGGGCCTGTCATGGCTACTGCCGCAACGTGCACGATTGCTCAGGTAAATCGGCTGGTGGAATTAGGAGAATTAAATCCCGAGACGATTATTACCCCCGGGATTTTTGTGAAGCGCGTGGTCTGTATCGGTGAACGGGAGAAAACATGACTCTCAAAATAAATTCAAGGCGGGGCTTAGCATGGATCTAAGTCAGCTTAAAAAGCGTAGTACTGCAGAGATTGCTAAACGCATCGTCGCAGACATACCCGATGGCGCAACGGTGAATTTAGGGATTGGTCAGCCAATGACTATTTCCAATTATTTACCGCCTGATCGCGAAATTATTTTGCATAGCGAAAATGGTTTGCTGGGTATGGGGCCTTTAGCTGTAGGCGAACAAATAGACGAAGAAATTGTTAATGCGGGTAAACAACCTGTCACGATGCTGCCTGGCGCATCATTGTTTCATCATGCTGATTCATTCGCCATGATTCGCGGAGGGCACATTGATATTTGTGTTTTAGGCGGCTTTCAGGTTTCAGTAGTAGGTGACTTAGCTAATTGGCGTACTGGCGATCCCAAGGCCATTCCAGCAGTAGGTGGAGCGATGGATTTAGCTTTAGGGGCAAAAAAATTATTTGTGATGATGGAACATCTGACTAAATCAGGTGTATCTAAGATTGTTAATACTTGTACCTACCCCATTACAGGGCTAGCCGTGGTTGATTGTATTTATACTGATTTAGCAACAATTTTAGTTACCCCAAGTGGGCTTGTTGCACTCGATTGGGTGGACGGTTTAAGCTTTGAGCAGTTGCGTGAACTCAGTGGAGTTGAGCTACGCAATGGCAAAAGCAGTTAAGTTGATGCAGATCAGAAGAGCGCGGCAGATTACATCATGAGACAAGAATATCGTTTTATATCCCTATTTACTTCGGGACTGGCTACTTTACTGGTCTTATGCGGTACTGCGGTATTCGCGGCGACCGATAACTCGACCTATCCATCGAAAACCATACGCTTGATTGTCGGGTTTTCTCCTGGCGGAGCAGCGGATACGGTAGGGCGCTCGTTAGCAGAAAATTTATCGTTACGCCTAGGTCAATCAGTCATTGTTGAAAACCGTGCAGGGGCCAATGGCAATATCGCTGCAGAATTAGTCGCGCGTTCAGCGCCTGATGGCTATGTTTTATATTTTCCTTCGATTGGCCAAGCAGTCAATGCTTCGCTGTATAAGAATCTCAATTACGATCCGATTAAAGACTTTACGGCAATTGGTAGCGTTTTTTCGGCGCCTAATATGTTCGTGGTGCCGATGAGTTCGCCCTATAAGACAGTGGGCGAGCTCATTACCGCAGCTAAAGCAAGCCCAGGCAAACTCACTTTTGCTTCTAGCGGTAATGGCACCTCAGTCCATTTATCGGCTGAACTTTTCATGAAAATGGCCAATATTGATTTAGTCCATATTCCCTACAAAGGAACTGGTAGTGCAATGGCCGATATTATTTCGGGGCAAGTAGATATGGCTTTCCCGAATTTACCCAGTGCATTACCGCAAGTGAAGGCTGGAAATTTACGGGCTTTGGGTGTTACTACCGCCAAGCGCTCCCCTGCAGCCCCCAATGTACCCACCATTGCAGAAGCAGGTGTACCTGGGTATGACATGGGCACATGGTATGGCTTAGTGGGTCCAGCGGGCTTGCCAGTAGAGATTCGGAATCGTTTAAATAAAGAACTACAACTGATTTTGGCTGATCCTAAATTTAAAGATAAATTAATTGCGCAAGGAGCTGATCCAATGCCAGGCACTCCAGAACAATTTACCCGCTTTATTTCCAGTGAAGTTGAGCGCTGGCGCAAGTTAATAGTGCAATCGAAAATTACCATTGAATAATTGCGCTGGTCCGCTAGGAATTACGAATGTCATCTAAATCAAACGCCTGCATTGTAGGTATTTATGAACACCCACTACGGGTAGCGCCTAATCATACGGTGGCGCAATTGCATGCTGAGGTAGCTCGAGGTGCGCTATTAGATGCAGGCTTAAGCTTAAATGATGTTGATGGCTACTTTTGTGCTGGCGATGCTCCAGGAATGGGCCCAGTGTCGATGGTCGATTATTTGGGCTTAAAAAAGGTTAACTATCTTGATTCAAGCGATATTGGTGGCGCTTCTTATTTAGCGCATGTAAATCATGCTGCTCGCGCAATCGCCCAAGGGCAGTGTAAGGTTGCCTTGATTACCTTAGCAGGCCGGCCTAAATCAGAGGGATCGAGCGGTACACAGGTGCGCAGTCAACATGCATCTGCGCCCGACTTTGCTTTTGAAAAACCCTACTCACCAGCGCCATTAAATACGTATGCGATGTGTGCCATGCGCCATATGTTCGAATTTGGCACTACCAGCGAACAGCTGGCGTGGATTAAAGTAGCCGCTTCAGCGCATGCGCAACATAATCCCCATGCTTTACTGCGGGAAGTGCTAACGGTAGAAGATGTTTTAAGCTCGCCAATGATTGCTGATCCCTTGCACCGAGCCGATTGTTGTGTGGTAACCGATAGCGGCGGCGCAGTAATTGTGGTGCATCCCGATATCGCTAAGTCATTAAAGCGCCCAGTAGTACAAATGCTGGGTGCTGCTGAATCGGCCAAAGGACAAATGGGTGGCAAGGTCGATTTAACCTATTCTGGTGTAGCTTGGACTGGCCCTCGCGCGTTTGCAGAAGCCGGTATAACGCCAAAGCAAATTCGGTATGCCTCGATTTACGATAGTTTTACTATCACCGTATTAATTCAGTTAGAAGATTTAGGTTTTTGTAAAAAAGGCGAAGGTGGTCGTTTTGTCGAGTACGGCCAGTTAATCGCTGGTAAAGGTTCGCTAGCTTTTAATACTGATGGTGGTGGCTTATGCAACAACCATCCAGCCAATCGAGGCGGTATGACGAAGATCATTGAGGCAGTGCGCCAATTGCGCGGTGAAGCCCATCCGGCAGTGCAAATTCCGAATCTGGAATTTGCTTTAGCCTCTGGCATTGGCGGCGCTCTGGGAACGCGCCACGGCGCAGCCACCTTAATTATGGGCAGAGTGTCATGAGCAATATTTTGAATGTACCCTTGCCAAGCCCAGTGATTAATGCCGAAAATAAGCCTTTTTGGGAGGCGGCTCAAGATGGGCGTTTACTACTAAAAATGTGCTCAGCTTGCAATGAACCCCATTTTTATCCGCGAACGATTTGTCCGCATTGTGGCAGTGATCAAACCCGTTGGGTTGAGTCGAGTGGTAAAGGCGAAATTTATTCGTTTACCGTCATGCGCCGTGGCGTAGAGGTACCATTTGCCATGGCTTATGTGACCTTAGAAGAGGGTATCAAAATGCTAACGCATATTACCAATTGTGATTTTGATGCAATTTATATTGGTCAACCGGTTAAGGTGGTGATGCAAGAAACCCAAGAAGGTCAGAAAGTACCGTTGTTTGAACCCATTGCCTGATAAGTCTACCGTTACTTGGCTTGAGGGCGATCAAAGCCACTCGGCACTTTGGCATTCAGAAAATCGACTGCTGCCCCCTAAAAAAATGGTGCTGGCAGACGATACAATCCCCGCAGACGATGCGTATCGGCTAGCTTGTGAGGGGACTGCATTATTATGGCGGGGCGACTTTCAAAATGCCCGGCAACTTTTACAAGCAATTGCGCGGCGCATTGATCGCCCACGGAAGAAAAAACGTGTTTCCAAAAAGAATGTGCAGGAGAAGCTGCATGACAAATTGCCAGTTGCAATAACAAATGATGTATTTAATCTGCATCGCCTAGCGCAATCACAGCGTGCGAGAACTTTAGGTCAGATCATAATTCGGGTTGACCCAAATCACCAGATTGCATTACGCCGAGCACCATTAGTTGCAGAAGCTTGCTTTGAGGCTTTCGGGGAAATCAATGCGTCTTACCTCATTTCCTTACGCGAATTATTGGGTTTAGTAGGTGCCCATGAATGGCGTAAAAAAGGGGTAGTAATTAAGGCTTTAGACGCCAATGGCACGCAACGTATTTATCCCCATTACGGTGTTTTTTCCCCGATTCGCGGTGAATATCTTGAGTTGGTGGCAAATGCTGTGCTACCAAAAGCGCTTAGCTTGAATTCCACAGCATTCGATATTGGTACAGGAACGGGCGTGCTCGCTGCCATTTTGGCAAAGCGTGGCATTGAAAAAATTATTGCCACTGAGATTGATGCGCGTGCCTTAATCTGCGCACAAGAAAATCTCTTACAGTTGGGCTTAAGCGAGCAGGTGACCGTAGCTGAGTACGATTTATTTCCGCCAAGTAAAGCAGCCCTCATCGTTTGTAATCCGCCGTGGATTCCAGCACGCCCGAGTTCTGCATTAGAGCGCGCTATTTACGATCCCGATAGTCAAATGTTACGCGTGTTTATCAATGGCTTAGCTGCGCATTTAGAAACAAATGGCGAAGGGTGGTTGATTCTTTCCGATATAGCTGAACACTTAGGTTTACGCTCGCAGGCAGAGTTAATGACGTGGATTGAAAATGCAGGCTTAGTGGTTCTGGGAAAAGAATCCATCAAGCCACGTCATCCCAAGATAAGTGACGCAACAGATCCGCTACATGCTGCGCGCTCTGCTGAGATCACTAATTTGTGGCGCTTGGGAGTATTGACTAAACCTTAGGCGTCAACTGTTTTCATGAGTCAAGCTAGCAAATGCTTTAGGGGCAACTCATGGCTTGTGTTGCTCCAAATACAACTGAGCTAAATCCTCCAGTACAGGCATACGAGTCATTGTAAGGATCCTTAGCTGGTGAATAGTCTGCATTTAGGACCCAAGTCATAATTCCATTTTTACCATTTAGTGGCGCTTTATTAATCTCGGCGGCTAGTGCACTGAGAATAGTTTGATCGCTGTAAGCGGCAGACGAAGGTGGTTGCCAGATCGTATAAGTTCCAGCCGCACCGCGAATCGAAGGTAAGCCAATGGCATATTGAGTAGTGCTCGGAATACATAAAGGCGTGCCAGTAGAGCCTGCACAACTTGTTTTGATTAGATTATTAAATGCAGTTGCTAGCTGACCAATAATACAGGTTTGGGTTTCAGCACACTGGCCGATATTAACTGCACCCGGCCCAGTGTTATAGGCCTGAGCAAAAATATAGTCCACATTACCGCTGGCTATAGCAGCGCCGTAGTCGTTAGAGGTGCTCCCCGAGCTTAAATATAATGCCGAGCTAACTCCTGTAACTCCATTTGGAGCAGCTGGATCTACGTTAGGCGCATTCCAAGGTGCAGCTTGCACAGGTCCCGCAATGGGTTGCGGCGCAATTGAAACTAAGAACCCAGCCTGCTTAAAGCCAGCTGCTAAGGCTGAAATGGTCGCTGCACTAATGCCATTCTCTAAATCTAAATCAACCCCTACTACTTGATTTGCTTTGGGGAGCGTAGCATTAAGCGCTTTAATTCCTGCACTAACATTGCTCACTACCGTTGCGGTATTGCTGAGGGTTGCGCTCGAGCCATTTTGACCGCCAATGCTAATAAAAGTTTTTGATCCCACACTTTGTTTTGGTGCCGCGCTTGTAATAGCGCTGATTAGCGCAGAATCTAAGACCGGAGAAGTTAAGCCAGACTGCACAAATGCATAAATCAGAATGTCGGGTGCAGCAAACCCCGCAGTTGGAATCCCTGCAAATGTATTTGCAAATGCATCAACGTAAGCTACGCGCAGAATTGAGCCTGCGGGAACTGATGAGAAGGAGTTCCCCACTTTATCGATTGCTGCCATGGTTGGGGATATCGAAGTGCGAGCACTAGTATTAGAACTGGCTACACTCGCAGCAGGCGCAACAGCACTAGCGGAAGTCACTCCAGTACCCGTGCCACCAGAGGCCACATCATTGCCACCACCGCACGAAGCTAAAACGATGACGGCAGAAACGCACATAGTCATTTTTTTGAGGATGGGCAGCATAGTCAATTTCCTATTAAAAGAGAAGCACTATTTATGCTGAAACCCCGAAACAGTCGCACTGTATATTCAGCACGACTGTTGAGATGAGGAGGCGCTAAGTTTTTAACTGGGATTTGTTAAAGCACATGTCCCAGCCCCAACATTGATGACGATTGATGCTTTAGTATTAGGCCGAAAATTAGCCGCGGGCAGGGGCAAGCTGCTACAGAGGGTTCCCGCTGCGCCATTAGTTGGGTTTGAAGTGGTCACATCGACAGCACTTCCATAAGTACCGATACTAATTCTGGGAATGACTACTTGCGCTGCAGTGCTGGGAAATGCACTATTTAAACCACTACTAACCAGAGGCAGTTTAGCTGCTGTAGTGCCAACGGTAACTGTTGCGCCTGGCGCAATTGCAATATTCCCTGCGCCGATATAGTAATACGCACTATAGTCAGGCGCCTGAAGAATGACGGAAGCATAGGTGCTCCCAGTATTTTGAATGGTCATTGTAAAAGCTGCGGGAGCCGCGCCGGCTGTACAAGCCACACCAATTGTGCCATCTGCTGCTGAACTATAGCCCGAAACCAGTTGCACTCCCGCCGCCTTGGCAATGGTAGGAAGATAGCTGATAAATTTAGCTATCCGATCGTTTCTTTCGGCAATAGCCGTGGCTCCTCCTGCTGGGTTTGGGCCACATTCAATGCCCCCATTAATAACTTTAATAGATTGCCCAAAAGGATCACTTGCAGCATAAGTGCTGGAAGCGGCTTTAAATCCATCAACTGGGCGAAGTGCTTGGAGTCCCGTTGAGTCATCCGACCAAAACCAGACTGCTGAGTCAAATAAAAGATTATTAGTAAAGTTTGGCGCACCACTTCCTAAAATTTTATCCGGGTTTGCATAGACCCCATTACCTGTGTCATATACCTTATAGTTATAGTCATGCGAAATTTGTAGAGCTCCTCTGCCATAGTAGCAATTTGTACCGGTTCCACCATAGGGAACTTGGCAACCAGCATAGCTACCAGAAAATACCCCTTGTCCATTTGTACTCCAATTGGTGGGGGATCCTGGGCTGTAGCCACCTAATTCAGTCATATATACAAAAAGACCCGATTCATGAGCTGCATTGGCCAAGAACCCAGCAAAATTATAAACTTGCTGAACAGAATCTTGCCCGGCAAATACGTTATGGAAGGCTAGCGCATCGGATAGCGATTGCGCAGTGTACCCAGCAGGATTACTCGGAAATATTTGTTGGTAAGCCTGCATTACCCACGCTGGTGTTGGGTCGCCAATCTTATCCATCGCCGCCTTAGTGGCAGTGACGGAGGTTGGTGCAGTATTAGTCACCGCACTAGCGGAGGTCACTCCAGTACCCGTGCCACCGGAAGCGACATCATTACCGCCACCACAAGAGGCTAAAGTTATTACAGCGGTAGCGCAGATAAAAAGACGTTTTATTAGAGTTTTCATTTGGATTGATCTCGTTTAATGGATGCTTTTTAAGTTTAAAGGACTGATTGGATCTTACTCCAGCAATAAAGTAGGAAAAACGGTAATAGTGCCGGTTTAAATAAAAATTATTAAATTAGAATTTATAACCTACCCCAACAAGGGCATTGGTTGCATTAATACTAACGGTACCAGTCGCATTGCTAGCTAAGTTTTGGTTGCCGTAGCTGGTATAGTTAATTTCACCAAAGCCATACCAATTACCCGTAATAATTTGACGATACCCTAGACCCAAAGAATAGCCAGTAAAGGTATCGGTTTGTTCAGCCTTATATTGGGCACTAGCATAGCCAATTTTGGCGTAGGCTAATTTTTCTTTATCAATAGCCCAAGCTGGTGAGATAAAAATATTATAAGAATTTTGTTTTTTCACGCCTTGCTGCTCAGTGTATTTAGCGCTGGGAATGGTTACGCTGTAATTAGTAGAAGGGCTCTCAATGGGAGAATACTCAGCGCCAATACCCAAGAGAAAGGCGTTCGTGATCGGAAAGTAATAGCCCGCTGCGACTGTGCCAGTAAAGTAATTGAGATTACTAGAAGAGACTGAATAGGTGTAGGGGGTGCCAGTAACAGTACCACCTGAAAAGCTCGGGGCAGAGGATTCATAACCAATACCAATTTGGCCATAAAACCCTTGAAAAACTGATTGTGCGAAAGCACTGGGTGCGATTAATGCGCTAGCCAGTGCTGTGGTGATGATGAGCTGTTTAGTTTTCATGGGGCCCCTGTTTTTTATTAATAAATTTGAATGTATGACAACATTAGCATTGGTACTTGATCAATTTATTAAATACTAAACCCAATCATTTACCAATATAGTAGGGTTTTCCCTTACATCTCAGCAACTGGGCCAGGATTCGCCATAAATTAACTGCCCTATATATGCATGTTAATCCTGCGCTCGCTAAATGAACTTAGTTTGATTTTTAAATCAAACGAACGGTTTATTCATCGTCATCGGCAGGTAATGCAATCTCCTGGCTTAAAACGATTGCTTTGCCGTGAATCTGGATCAACCCTTTCATTTCCAAGCTATGCAATACCTTCCCAACCATTTCTCTAGAAGCGCCCACAACTTCTGCAATATCTTGTCTTGAAGCCTCATCAACATATGCCCGCTTATCACCCATTGGCTTGGCTGTCATGATTAGAAAATCAGCAACGCGCTGGTAAACACTTAACAAAGCAAGGCTACTGATCTTGTGATCTGCGGCACGAAGATAGTGAACCATAGTATGTAGTAATTCTAAAACCAAATTAGGATTTTTTTTAAGACACTTTTGAAATTCAATTTTACTTAATAATAATATTTCCGTATCTTTGGTTGTCATCACCGAAGCCAAACCCTTGCTATTGTCTAATAACCCCATATGCCCAAAGAAGTCTCCTTTATGTAACTTGGTAATAATAATTTCTTTCTGTTTTTTATCATTCATGAAGACTTTTACTTCACCACTAATAATTGCATAAAGATTATTGGCATGCTCACCAGCAGAAATAATAAGATATTCTTTTGGAAATTTTTTCCTAGCCGTTGCCCTCGAAAGTAAAGTTAAGCTATCTTCAGATAACAAAGAAAAAAGAGGGATGTTTTGCAGTAGTAAATTTGAAACTGTCGGTGAGAGTGTCATCAGTTAAAGTCTCCGCAAATTACTATAAATTTTAGGCGGCGAAAAGAGTCACCCTTCAATTATTCAGGATAAATTAACTGGCTTTTAGGCGCAATTAATACCCCTTTGGAAATAGTTTAGCAAAAATTTACTTTACTAAAGTGGATCTTAAAATTAATTAAAAAATCAACATAATTCTTAAAATCGGTACTATTACCGCCCAAAATAATTCATTTCTTGATAGAGCTTATAAGGGTCTATTAGACTTGGCTAAGCGGGCGAATCCTTGCGCCTAATTAAATCAAGAAGAATGCGATGCTTACTTATTTAAAAAAATTATTGTCGATAGTGTATTTGCTACCACTTTTATGGCTCATCTCCTGTGGGGGCGGGTCATCTAATGAACCTACTGTAGCGCAAAACCGCGCTTTACAACTATCGGCCAATGGCCTGACAAATTCAACATGCGATGGAATTGCTACTTGGGATACCAATAAAGTTTATGCAACCCCTGGCATGCTGGTAGTACAAAATGGGAGTGAATATAAAAATAATTGGTGGACCCAAGGAAATAATCCAGAAACGAATAGCGGGGGTGCTGGGAGTGGTCAGCCATGGACATTAATAAGCAATTGTGGAGTTGCTCCAACCCCGATAGCTGAACCAATACCCTTAGTCAATCCACCGACTGCGGTGCCACCCGCCCCATCTAATATTACCAATGCTACAAATGGTTTACCATCTCCCATTCAATTTACGCCATTAAGTACTGCTAGTGGGGTGATTAATTATCACTTGAATTTGCCCTATGGCTCTGGAAATATTGAAAAATTAACCTTGACTTCAAATTACACGGATTTATTGATTTCAAATTATGTCGCCGGAGCCCTGCTTGGACGAATGATGCGCGAAAAATATCCGAACTTACAGTTTAATAAAGATTATATTTATGGCAGTTTGTTTGGTCAATTATTGCAAGAAAATATTGATACAGCAGGTTATATTAATTCGACCAATTGGATCAATGCAAATGATGCGCAACGGGCAAGCTTATTAGCGATTGGCCAAGGTGGGCCATATCAAATTAATGACTACTCAAAACGCCTTGAAGATTCAAGCGGTATTGGTTTGGTTAATTTTGTGGCACTCCAAAAAGGCCTTGGGTATACCGTGGAACAACAAGATAACGGTAGTCAAACTTTAAGTAAGGGGCCAGATTCCCTTGATCAAAAATACTTTGGCCCATTAGCCGCCGCATATTTCCATTTTAATGATATGAATCGTTTGGCAATGAATAATGCGCAAACTTGGGGTCCCCAATCTCAATATTATGCCAAATGTATGAGTAATTTATCGCTACCTAGCTCGGCTCAAGCTGTAAATAATATTTATGATTTAATTTTGAACGCGGCCTATAACGCGGGTACGTATTCCGCAATCATTAAAGATTATTTCAGAGTCTGCGCGGGGATGTACACAACAAACCCAGAAATGGCGCAATTGAAATCAATAGGTGACTACAGCTTGTCTGACACCGCTTATATAGCAGCCATTGGCTCAACAGAATCTGCTGGTTCAACCTTTATTTTATATCCCCGCCAAATTCGTTTATACCTTGATCAAATTTATAACCAAAAAACATTTAATTCTGGCGCAATTCTTGCTACAAATAGTGTGCAATTAAATGCTCAAGATATTGCGACTATTTTTAGTAACGTATTTGGAACGATGGCGTACCTTAACAGTTCCAACCAATATAGCTATATAGCGCCCGCAGATAGTAATAAAGCTTTTACTGTAGCCTTAACAGCCACTGGTTTGAGCTCGACTACTATTTTAAATATTTCTACTACTGCTGGCAGAACGCAATTCTTTAATTTATTAGATGCTGCGATTAATAATTTAGCTGCTAACTTAAACATTAGCTTTAGTGCCGTTACTCAAACCACCATTGGTGGTGCTACGACATCACCAATGTCAAGCCCAACATCAAGTATTAGTAATAACTGTCCAAGTGGTTCACAGGTATATCCAGCTGGACGTGGTAGCTATTTAAGTGGAACCATCGTAAAAGCTAGCGATGGTTTTTTATACAAGTGCAATGCCGGTGTTGCAGCTTGGTGCAATAGCAGTGCGGAATGGGCTTATGCGCCAGCTACTGGTAGTGCAACTAGCTCTGCATGGACCGTACAAAGTTGTAGCTAGTCACCACTGTTTGCTTGAATTCCCCGGCGAATATTGCGGGCCTTTATCTATAAAGAAAAACGCCACCCTGGTGGGTGGCGTTGCACTGTTACAGACTTCAAAATGGTGGAGTCGGCGGGAATCGAACCCGCGTCCGCAAATCCTCTACAACAAGTTCTACATACTTAGTTGTGTTATTTAATTTAACCATTGCACCGCGAACCAACACGCTATGCAATCGCGATTCACTTAGTTTTCGTATCACCCCTCGTGACACGAGATGATCTTATCTCTTGTAAATGACCCTGATGTAGCTTGCGCTACCTGACCCAAGAGAGAATCAGTTCAGGGGCAACCGCATTTAAGCGGCTAGTGCGTAACGTTCGTCGTTAGCAGTTATTACATTCCCATTGATTTACGAGATAACGGGTCCTCGGTATGCCCTTGCTGCTTTGTAATCCACGTCGAAACCATGTCGACCCCGAATTAAAAACGTTGGGACGACTATTTTAAAGCGCTTCTAAAGAAATTGCACCTTATTTGGGAAAGACGATCGCCAGTAGCTCGCGAGGATCATTGACGAGGAAGTCAGCGCCCCAGTCTTGCGGGGGTTCAGCACAACCACAGTAGCCATAGGCGGCTGCGACGGTTTTCATTCCAGCGGCTTTACCAGCGACGATATCGCGAATATCATCACCGACATAAAGGGATTTATTGGGGTCCACTTGGGCAATTTCTGCTGCATGCAGCAATGGCGCGGGGTGGGGTTTTGGATGGGCAGTCGTGTCTCCTGAAACGGTGGAGGCAGCGCGATGCCGTAAACCCATGAGCTCAGTTAATGGATGCGTAAAGCGCTCACTTTTATTGGTAACGATACCCCAAGGCATTTTGGCATCGTCTAAGGTATTTAATAGATCATGAATACCTTCGAAGATGCTGCTATGGACTAATAGCGCTTGTTCGTAATTAATAAAAAATTCATCGCGCAAAGGAATGAAGTCAGGATGCTTGGTATCGATACCAAAGGCGCATTGGATTAAACCGCGCGCACCTGCAGATGAGTGGGGACGCATTTCTTCATAAGGCTTTGGTGGAAGTTGACGGGCAATGAGTAATAAATTGGCAGCATTAACTAAATCAGGCGCAGTATCAGCAAGCGTACCGTCTAAATCAAAAAATATTCCTGCGAACGGGCTATGGGCCAAATCATTACCCCTAGTTTTTAGAAGCTTTACGCGTCGCAATTAAATAATTAACAGAAGTGTCGTCACTAAGGCTATAAATTTGCGTAAGCGGATTGTAGCTAAGACCTTTAATGTCAATGATTTCAAGCCCTGCATCACGCACAAAGCGCCCCAATTCAGAGGGCGTAATAAATTTACGGTAGTCATGAGTACCTTTTGGTAGCAAACGCAGTAAATACTCGGCCCCAATGATGGCAAATAAATACGATTTTGGGTTGCGATTGAGGGTGCTAAAAAATAAGGTGGCTCCAGGCTTAGCTAGTGTTGCACAGGCATGGACCACTGAAGCAGGGCTGGGTACATGCTCGAGCATTTCCATGCAGGTCACTACATCAAAACTTTCGGGCTCAGTTAGCGCAAGTGCTTCGGCAGAGATGGCTTGATAATTTACTTGTGCGCCACTTTCAAGCGCATGTAACTCAGCCACTTTTAGGGCCTTTTCCGATAAATCAATGCCAGTCGTTTGTGCACCCGATTGTGCCAAGGCTTCAGCCAAAATGCCGCCACCACAGCCAACATCTAAAGCACGTTGATCATTCAGTTCGACGAAAGACTTTATCCAGCCCAGTCGTAATGGATTTATAGCATGCAAGGGTTTGAAATCGCTATTTTGGTCCCACCAGCGATGGGCAAGAGCGCTAAATTTAGCTATTTCAGATTGATCGACGTTCATATATTTATAGACGAGTGAAAAGAGGAATTAGAGAGCTAGACTTCCAAATTTACGAATATAGCGGAAACAAAAAAGCCCGGGATTAACCGGGCTTTTTTGCGAGAGAAGCGCTTACTTCTTAACAGCAGCTGTTCCTACAACTTCAATGTCGGTACGGCGGTTCTTAGCACGTCCTTCAGCAGTAGCATTGCTAGCAACTGGGTTGCTCTTGCCTTTGCTTTCGGTATAGATACGGCTTTGATCGACACCTTTGCTAACCAAATAGTCTTTAACTGATTGCGCACGGCGCTGGCCAAGAGCCATGTTGTATGCATCAGTACCAATGCTATCGGTATTACCAACAGCAATGATGACTTCTAATTTGATTTTGCTTAAATCAGCAGCAATTTTGTCTAAAGTAGCTTTGCCTTCTGGCTTCAATGTTGATTTATCGAAGTCATACAAGGTATCGGCTTGTAAAGTGATTTTGCTTTGGGTTACAGCAGGTGCAGCAGCAGGAGCAGGAGCAGGAGGCTTAGGAGCAATCCAGCCATCACACTTTGCCATTGCTGAAGCGGGTGTCCAGTTGTTATCGCGCCAGCACAGTGTGCCATCGGAGTTTTTCCAAGGTATGGTGCCATCTGAGTTAGCCCAGTTGTCTTTACCTTGGGCCATAGCCGAGCTTGCTGAAATGGTAATTACAGAAGCGAGCAATAGTTTTACGGTTTTGTTCATTTTTTGTCCTCAAAAATCACTTTAAAATAATGTCAAACTCACACGTTTCGCTTTGCTTTATTAAGCTTTTGCAAGGCGACACATCTAAATTTCTTACAATCTGACCAGAATGTTAGCACAAGTTATGGGTCTTCTAGATGATATTATTTCGATATGGAACAAGCCGCTAAAGAAACACTACCAATATCCCTAGAAGACGAAATGCGGAGGTCCTATTTGGACTACGCCATGAGCGTCATAGTCGGCAGAGCCTTGCCAGACGTACGTGACGGTCTAAAACCGGTCCACCGCAGGGTCCTTTTCGCGATGTATGAATTAAACAACGATTGGAATCGTCCTTACAAAAAATCTGCCCGTATAGTTGGCGATGTCATCGGTAAATATCATCCGCACGGCGATTCTGCGGTCTACGACACTATTGTCCGAATGGCTCAAGATTTCTCGCTAAGGTATATGTTAGTTGATGGCCAGGGCAATTTTGGTTCAGTGGATGGCGATAATGCCGCGGCAATGCGGTATACCGAGATTCGCTTACGCAAAATCGCCCATGAGCTTTTAGCCGATTTAGATAAAGAAACCGTTGATTTTGGGCCTAATTACGATGGGAGCGAACACGAACCCCTGATCATGCCTGCCAAAGTACCCAATTTACTGATTAACGGCTCTTCAGGCATCGCCGTGGGTATGGCTACGAATATCCCCCCCCATAACTTAGATGAAGTGATCACCGCTTGTTTGTATGTCCTTCATAACCCCGATTGCACTATTGATGAGTTAATCGAAATCGTGCCCGCCCCCGACTTCCCTACTGCGGGCATTATTTATGGGGTTCAAGGCGTGCGTGAAGGTTACCGTACAGGCCGAGGACGGGTAGTGATGCGGGCTAAAACCCACTTTGAAGATATTGATAAGGGTTCACGCCAAGCCATCATTGTTGATGAGTTACCGTATCAGGTAAATAAAAAGAATTTACTCGAACGCATTGCTGAATTAGTCAACGAGAAAAAAGTTGAAGGCATTTCCGATTTACGTGATGAGTCTGATAAATCAGGCATGCGGGTTGTTATTGAACTTAAGCGCGGTGAGGTGCCAGAAGTCGTACTCAATAATTTATACAAGAGCACTCAGCTACAAGATAACTTCGGGATGAATATGGTGGCCTTGGTTGATAACCAACCACGCCTGCTCAATTTGAAACAGATGCTGGAATATTTTTTACAGCATCGACGCGAGGTAGTTACGCGGCGGACGATTTTTGAATTGCGTAAAGCTCGCGATCGCGGCCATGTGCTTGAAGGACTCGCAGTTGCATTGGCGAATATCGACGAGTTCATCGTACTCATTAAAGCCGCGGCAAATCCGGTGGTTGCTAAACAAGAATTAATGAGCAAACCTTGGGATTCTGCCATGGTGCGCGAGATGTTAGCGCGCGCTGAAACCGACACTCCCGGCGGTCGTAATGCTTACCGCCCCGATGGTTTATTGCCCGAGTATGGCATGCAAGCCAGCGGTTTGTATCGCTTATCCGATAGTCAGGCGCAAGAAATTTTACAAATGCGCTTGCAGCGTTTGACTGGTCTTGAGCAAGACAAAATTGTTGCGGAATATAAAGAGGTCATGACTGAAATTTCCGATCTGCTCGATTTGTTAGCCAAGCCATCAAGGGTCACGCAGGTTATTGAGGAAGAATTAAAAGAAGTGCAAGCTGAATTTGGTATTGCTGGTGGTGATTCAGGGCGGCGCTCTTTTATTGAAATGAATGCGACGGAATTATTCACGGAAGATTTAATTACGCCTACTGATATGGTGGTGACCCTTTCGCATACCGGCTACATGAAGAGCCAGCCTTTAAGCGAATATCGGGCACAAAAACGGGGGGGTCGCGGTAAACAGGCCGCAACGACAAAAGACGAGGATTGGATTGATACCTTATTTGTTGCCAATACCCATGACACGATTTTATGTTTTTCCGATCGGGGTCGGATGTATTGGCTAAAAGTGTGGGAAGTACCGCAAGGTAGTCGTACTTCGCGCGGCAAACCGATTGTGAATATGTTCCCTTTAATTGAGGGCGAAAAGATCACTGTTATTTTGCCAATTAAGGGTTATCAGGATGATCACTTTGTCTTTATGGCCACCAGCTTGGGAACCGTCAAGAAAACGCGTTTATCTGATTTTTCTAATCCCCGTAAAGGCGGCATTATTGCGGTTGATTTAAACGAAAACGATTTCTTGGTTGGCGCAGCAATTACCGATGGAAAGCATGATGTGATGTTGTTCTCGGATGCTGGTAAGGCGGTTCGCTTTGATGAAAATGATGTGCGTCCCATGGGCCGAACTGCGCGTGGGGTAAGGGGTATGAACCTCGCCGCCGCCCAGCAGGTCATTGCCATGTTGGTAGCGCCTGCTGAAACAGCTGCAGAAGTTACCGAGGGTAGTGTCTTAACAGCTACCGAAAATGGTTTTGGTAAGCGCACACCTATCGTGGAATACACCCGTCACGGCCGCGGCACCAAGGGTATGATTGCGATTCAAACTTCCGAGCGAAATGGCAAAGTAGTTGCAGCCGCTTTGGTTTCCCCAGATGATCAAATTATGTTGATTACAACGGGAGGTGTTTTAGTGCGCACCCGGGTTGCTGAAATTCGGGAGATGGGCCGAGCTACTCAGGGCGTTACCTTAATTAATGTCGACGAGGGCACCCGTTTATCAGGTCTGCAGCGCATTGCTGAGAGCGATACCGATGATGATGGCGAAGAGGTCGATGCAGATGGTGGGCTGGTGAGCGAAGGCACGCTAGATACGGGGTCTGATGTGCCTGATGATGATGCGGGTAACTAGCCTGTCTTGGGCTAATTAACTCACCAACATGACGTTTGACCACCGCATCTTTAATTTTTCAGCGGGGCCCGCAACCTTGCCTGCCGAAGTCTTGCAGCAGGCAGCTGATGAATTATTAAATTGGCATGGTCTTGGCACAAGCGTGATGGAAATTAGCCATCGCAGCAAAGAGTTCATGGCAGTATATGAAGAGGCTTTGCAAGATTTACGTGCCTTAATGCACATTCCCAATAACTACGAAATTTTGTTATTGCAAGGGGGCGGTATTGGTCAAAATGCGGCGATTCCTCTGAACCTCATGTCCTTAGCTCCCAATGGGCCCAAAGCCGACTTTATTGTCACAGGGGTGTGGTCGGAAAAGTCGATTAAAGAGGCTGAAAAATATGGGGTTGCCCATTTAGCGGCCACTTCAGTAGCAGATCATTACCGCTCGATTCCCGATCGAGCGACTTGGCAATTATCGAGTGATGCGGCGTATGTGCATTACTGCGCAAATGAAACCATTGGTGGAGTGGAGTTTCAAACGATTCCAGAGGTGGGTGATGCTCCCCTCGTTGCCGATATCTCCAGTAATATTTTGTCGCGAGAGTTCGATGTGTCACGCTGTGGTGTTTGTTTTGCCGGAGCACAAAAAAATATTGGTCCAGCGGGGGCGGCGATAGTGATTATTCGGCGCGATTTAATCGGCCACCAAATGCAAATAACGCCCTCGGTATTTGATTGGGCTAAACAAGTTAATCATCAATCGATGTTTAATACCCCAGCGACCTTTTCAATTTATATGGCGGGATTGGTATTTAAATGGTTGATTCAACAAGGCGGTGTCCCCGTAATGGCCAAGCGTAATCAACTAAAAGCCCAACTACTTTACGATTTTATAGATGGTAGTAGTTTGTACGAAAATCGCGTCGAAAAATCGGTACGTTCGCGGATGAATGTCACTTTCTTTTTAAAAAATGAAGAATTAAATACTGCATTTTTAGCGCAATCGAGTGAAAATGGCTTAGCAGCATTGCGGGGTCATAAGGCAGCGGGAGGGATGCGCGCTAGTATTTATAACGCGATGCCCTTAAAAGGTGTCGAGACTCTAATTGAATTTATGCGTGAATTTGAAAGATTGGCTTAATTAATGGCAACGGAAGATCAACGCCTTGCACCCTTGCGAGCGCAAATTGATGCTCTCGACATCAAGCTTCTTGAGCTCATGTCTAAGCGCGCTCGTACCGCGCAGGAGATTGGGCACATTAAAGGCGAGGCCGCTTCGCCAGTTTTTCGGCCTGAACGCGAGCTACAAGTGATTGCTAATTTGCTGCAATCGAATCAGGGCCCTTTGCATGCGGAAGGCATTACGGCCATATGGCGAGAAATTATGTCTGCCTGTCGGGCTTTAGAAGCTAAGCAAACGATTGCCTATTTAGGTCCAAGAGGAACTTTTTCAGAGCAAGCAGCTGAGGCTGCTTTTGGAAGTTCGATTGAAGGCCTTGCTTGCAATAGCCTTGATGAGGTATTTAAGGCGGTTGAAAAGGGGGCAGCGCAATTTGGCGTGGTGCCTGTAGAAAATTCGAGTGAAGGGGCAATTTCTAGAACTTTAGATTTACTCTTAGATTCGCCCTTGCAAATTAGTGGCGAAGTAGTTTTGCCGATTCGTCACCATTTACTTACCAAGACAGGCTTGCTTGCTGGAGTAACCACGGTTTGTGCACATGCACAAGCTTTAGCGCAGTGTCAGCAATGGCTTACTGCCCATACTCCAAACCTCAAACGACAGGCCGTCAGTAGCAATGCTGAGGCGGCTCGCATGGCTGCACTCGATCCCACTTTGGCTGCAATAGCCGGTGATCCTGCTCAAATTGCTTATGGTTTGCAAGTGAATGCAGGGCATATTCAAGATGATGCGCACAATCGCACCCGTTTTGTCATTATTGGTCGGCATACTTGCCAGGCAACGGGTCACGATCAAACTTCTTTAGTGTTATCGGTGGATAACCAAGCCGGTGCGGTTTATCGCTTATTAGCGCCGCTAGCCCAACATGGGGTGTCAATGACGCGCTTTGAGTCTCGTCCCGCGCGTAAGGGCACTTGGGAATATCATTTTTATATTGATATTGCGGGTCATGCTGAAGATGCCCAAGTTGCTTTAGCCCTTAGCGATTTACAGGCGCTAGCAGCATTTTATAAAATGCTGGGTTCTTATCCTCGCGCTACGGTTTAATTGACGATGATTACGAAGACTGCCCAACTGGGTTTACAACATGTGCAGGCTATTGCACCTTATATTGGCGGCCGGCCTATTAGCGAGGTAGCACGGGAATATGGCCTAGATGAAAGCAAGATTGTCAAACTAGCCTCGAACGAAAATCCCCTCGGTATGCCGCAGTCGGCAATGGATGCAATGGTTCGTGCAGCAAGTGACTTAGGTCGCTACCCTGATTCCAATGGCTTTGAGCTGAAGGAAGTTCTTTCTAATCGCCTCGGCGTTCCTAGCGATTGGATTACTTTGGGGAATGGCAGCAATGATATTTTAGAGCTTGCGGCCCGAGCAGTAGCCCAAGCAGGCGACACCATTATTTTTTCTAAACATGCTTTTGCGGTCTATTCATTAGCAACGCAAGCCGTTGGCGCGCAGGCTATTGAAGTTGCACCCACGGCAGATTATGGGCATGATTTAACTGCCATGCTTGCAGCAGTTAACAATACCGAGTCATTAGGTAAATCTAAAGTCAGGTTAGTTTTCATTGCCAATCCGAATAATCCAACGGGTAGTTATTTAAGTGCATCGGCAATTGAAGCTTTTTTAAGCGCTGTACCTAGTCATGTGGTGGTGGTGTTGGACGAGGCGTACAACGAATACTTAAGTCCCGAACAGCGTTATAACGCGATTGACTGGGTTAAGCGCTTTCCCAATTTACTGGTATCAAGAAGTTTTTCTAAAGCCTATGGCTTGGCTGGATTACGAATTGGCTATGGCGTTGCACAACCCGAGTTAACCGATTTACTCAATCGGATTCGCCAGCCATTTAATGTGAATAGTTTGGCCCAAGCTGCGGCGATTGCGGCTTTGCAAGACACGGAATTTTTACAGCGTGGTTACGATTTGAATCGCGCTGGTTATGCGCAGTTGACTGCAGCATTCACCGAACTCAATTTGCCCTTTCTGCCCTCAGCGGGTAACTTTGTTTTAGTTAGGGTAGGCGACGATGAAGGTGCGGGCGTGCGAGTGAATTTAGCTTTGGTTAAGCGGGGCATTATTGTGCGACCGGTTGGTAATTATGGTTTACCGCAATGGTTGCGAATTTCAATTGGCTTGCCTGAAGAAAACGCCATTTTTATTGCAGCCTTACGCGCCATCTTATGAGTCAAGCCCATTTTGGAACGGTAACGATTGTTGGGGTGGGCTTAATTGGTGCCTCACTTGGTTTAGCTTTAAAAAAAGCGGGTTGCGTAACAGAAGTTTTGGGGGTGGGGCGTAGTCAAGCTAATTTAGATCAAGCATTAACAATGGGTGCGATTGATGCGGTAGTAAGTCTTCCTGAGGCTGCCGCGCGCTCGCAAATTATTGTTTTATGCATGCCCGTTGCGCAAATGCGTGCCTGCTTTATTGCCCTCGAGCCGATCTTACAAGTCAATACCTTAGTGACCGATGCAGGCAGTACTAAGAGCGATATTATTTTGGCCGCAAAAGAAGTCTTGGGCAAAAAAGCTTGCCAATTTATTCCGGCCCACCCAATTGCTGGGGGCGCGCAACATGGCGCAGCAGCTGCGCAAGCCGATTTGTTTAGGGGAAAGCAAACCATTATTTGCCCCTTACAAGAAAATTCTGCGACCGATTTAGATTTAATTAAACAATTTTGGAGTGCTACAGGCGCAACTGTAAAACTGATTTCAGCAATCCAACACGACGCTATTTATGCTGCTGTATCACACTTACCTCATGTTTTATCTTATGCCTTGATGTTAAGCGTGATGAATGCGGAAGATGCAGCTGAGAAGTTAGGCCACGCGGGCGGTGGGTTTCGTGATTTCACCCGCATAGCTGCATCTAGTCCTGAAATGTGGCGTGATATTTGTTTGGCTAATCGGGCAGCCATCTTGCATGAATTAGATCAATATCTTGCTATAACAAAACACTTACGCGATTTAATTGCCAATAGCGATGGCGCTGCCTTAGAAAAATTATTTATTAAAGCGAGTGAGGCACGCCAAAAATGGACTGGGTCTGAATGACTGAGCTTAGTCAAGCTCCCATGATTCAATTGGGCCCCTTTACCCAAGCTAGTGGAACAGTGCAATTGCCCGGTTCTAAAAGTATCTCTAATCGCGCTTTGCTCTTAGCAGCTTTAGCTAGCGGAGAAACCCGTTTACAAAATTTATTGGATGCTGATGACACGCAAGTGATGCGGCAAGCCCTGCGCACTTTGGGTTTACAGGTCACCGATCAGGTCTTTGAGTTGGCTTGTAAGGTGCAGGGATGTAGCGGGCACTTTCCTGTTAAGCAAGCTGATTTGATGATGGGTAATGCGGGTACTGCTATTCGCCCATTAACGGCGGCTTTAGCTGTACAAGGGGGTTCATATCGCTTATCGGGAGTGCCGAGAATGCATGAACGCCCCATTCGCGATTTGGTGGATGGCTTACGTCAACTGGGCGCAGAGATTGAATATCTTGGTACAGAAGGTTATCCACCCATTCAAATTAATCCAGCTGCGATTTCAATTCCTGCAGCAGTGCAAGTTCGTGGTGATGTTTCGAGTCAGTTTTTAACGGCCTTGTTGATGGCATTACCGTTAGTGGCAAAACAAGCCATTCGACTTGAAGTGGTCGGTGAATTAATTTCTCGTCCCTACATTGAGATTACCCTCAAGATGATGGCTTTATTTGGAGCAGTTGTGCAGTGTCCCGATGACCATACTTTTTTAATTCCCGCAGCTAAGGGCACAGCGTACCAAAGCCCTGGCACAGTTCTGGTTGAGGGCGATGCTTCATCAGCATCCTATTTTTTAGCAGCCGGCGCCATTACTAAGGGTCCGATGCGGGTGTTGGGAGTCGGTCGCGATAGTATCCAAGGTGATGTCGCATTTGTGGCCGCGTTGGCGCAAATGGGGGCGATAGTTCATCAAGGCGCCGATTGGCTTGAGGTGGCTGGAGTACAAACATCCTCAGGTCGCTTACAAGGCATTACCTTAGATTGCACGGCGATTCCAGATGCAGCGATGACCTTAGCGGTAGTTGCCTTATTTGCTGAAGGAGAAACTCGCTTAAATAATATTGCTAGTTGGCGGGTAAAAGAAACCGATCGCATTGCAGCGATGGCAAAAGAATTACAAAAATTAGGAGCAACCGTAGAGGAAGGGGATGATTATTTGTGTATTCGGCCGCCAACCACACGCGCAAATTGGCGTTCACCAGTTGCGGGAATCGATACCTACGATGATCATCGCATGGCCATGTGTTTTTCATTAGCCAGCTTCGGTCCAAAGGCAATTCAAATAAATGATCCTGCATGCGTAGCAAAAACCTTCCCTGATTATTTTGCCGTCCTCATCAAGCACCTCACTTAATTGATTTAAGACTTAATTCATGCCATCTTTACCCCCCGTCATTGCCATCGATGGCCCCACTGCTTCGGGCAAGGGGACGGTAGCGATATTGGTCGCCCAGGCCTTGGGATTCCATTATTTAGAAAGTGGCGCCTTATATCGTCTAGTGGCACTGGCCAGTGAGCGAGCGGGCTTAAGTTCCACCAAGGCTGTTGCTTTAGGGCAACTTACTGCCACACTGTCCATTTCCTTCAAGGATGGCTTAGTTTTACTGCATGGGGCGGATGTTAGTAGCGCTCTTCGGGCAGAGTCAATTGGCAAAAGGGCCTCGGAAGTCGCGATTCATCCTGAGGTTAGAGCCGCTTTAGTGGGTTTGCAGCGCAGTTTTCGTCAATTGCCAGGCTTGGTGGCTGATGGGCGCGATATGGGTAGTGTGATTTTCCCTGATGCCAGCCTTAAGGTCTACCTCACCGCGAGCGTACTGGCGCGCGGCCAACGAAGGTATAAGCAGTTGATAGCTAAGGGATTTTCTGCTAATATGGCAGACTTACTGCGAGATTTAGAAGAGCGTGATGCACGGGACCAATCCCGCAAAAATGCGCCCCTCTTAATAGCAGAAGGAGCCAAAACCTTGGATACCTCTGATTTATCAGTTGACCAAGCGGTGCGGCAAGTTTTAGCTTGGTATGAAGAATGAATCCAAGTGTTTTTGGTAAAAGTAGTTTGTAATTCGTTTTCTTGTTTTTTTGGCGTCTTCAGAAACTCTACAACGCAAATTCTTAAAAGCGTGTTTCTGTAAGGCTTTTGCAACCTAACCCGTCGGGCCTTCCGGCGGCACAAAGTGAATACACATGTCTGAATCTTTTGCAGCACTATTTGAAGAATCCCTAACCCGTTCTAATATGAAAACCGGCCAGGTTATTTCGGCCGAAGTACTTCGTATTGATCATAATTTCGTAGTTGTAAACGCTGGTTTAAAGTCGGAAGCGTTTATTCCTGTTGAAGAATTCCATAACGACGCTGGTGAAATTGAAGTTAACCCTGGCGATTTTGTTTCTGTTGCCATCGATGCGCTTGAAAATGGTTATGGCGATACGATTTTGTCCCGTGACAAGGCCAAACGATTGGCATCATGGATGAATCTCGAAAAAGCCCTCGAACAAGCCGAGATCGTCACCGGTACGGTGACTGGCAAAGTTAAAGGCGGCCTCACTGTGATGGTGAATGGCATTCGCGCTTTTTTACCTGGCTCACTGGTTGATACCCGCCCCATTAAAGACACAAGCCCCTATGAAGGCAAAACGATGGAGTTTAAAGTTATTAAACTTGATCGGAAGCGTAACAATGTGGTCTTATCCCGTCGTGCAGTAGTCGAAGCCAGTCAAGGTGAAGAGCGCGCTAAGTTGATGTCGAATCTCAAAGAAGGTTCCGTCGTACAGGGTGTGGTGAAAAATATTACTGATTACGGCGCCTTCGTTGACTTGGGTGGCATTGACGGCCTCTTACACATTACCGATTTGGCCTGGCGTCGCGTGCGTCACCCAAGCGAGATGTTGACTGTTGGTCAAGAAGTTACCGCAAAGATTTTGAAGTTCGATCAAGAGAAGAACCGTGTCTCACTCGGTGTGAAGCAGCTTGGCGATGATCCTTGGGTTGGCATCGCTCGACGCTATCCTCCAAATACCCGTTTATTTGGCAAAGTCACGAACCTCACCGATTACGGCGCGTTTGTTGAAATCGAATCTGGTATCGAAGGCTTGGTCCACGTTTCTGAAATGGATTGGACTAATAAAAATGTCGCACCTAGTAAGGCCACTGCTTTAGGCACCGAAGTTGAAGTGATGGTGCTTGATATTGATGAAGATAAACGCCGTATTAGCTTGGGCATTAAACAGTGCAAAGCGAACCCTTGGGAAGAGTTTTCACGTGGTCAACAAAAAGGCGATAAGTTAAGCGGTGCAATTAAGTCGATTACCGACTTCGGAGTATTTATTGGCTTGCCTGGGGGCATTGATGGTTTGGTGCATCTCTCCGACCTATCATGGAACGAGCCAGGTGAAGAGGCTGTGAAGAAGTATAAAAAAGGCGATGAAGTTGAGGCAACTGTACTAGCAATTGACGTTGAGAAAGAGCGTATTTCGCTTGGTATCAAGCAGTTGTCTGGTGACCCATTCAACAATTACACCTCGACTAGCGATAAAGGTAGTATGGTTACAGGAACCGTGAAGAGTGTTGATGCCAAGGGCGCAGTCATTCATTTGGCCGATGAAGTAGAAGCATATTTACGTGCTTCCGAAATTTCAACTGATCGGGTTGAAGATGCGCGCAATGTGTTGAAAGAGGGTGATTCGGTAACTGCAATGATTATTAATATTGACCGTAAGTCACGCACCATTAATCTTTCGATTAAAGCAAAAGATAGTGCTGATCAGCAGGACACGATGACCAAAATGCAAGGTGAGGCGCAATCGGGTACGACCAATTTAGGCGCTTTATTAAAAGCAAAAATGGACAATCAGGGCTAATTTAAATCTACGCTACTTTCATCTGAAGGTAGCGTTTTTTTATTTATTCATCATGTCAGATCAAGAGCAACAAGCGATTACCCGTTCAGAGTTAGTCGAAAGCTTGGCGGAGCAATTTCCACAGTTATTACCTCGTGACGTTGAGTTGGCGGTGAAAACGCTGCTCGATACCATGACTCAAGCCTTAGCTGAGGGTAAGCGTATTGAATTGCGTGGCGTAGGCAGTTTTGTTTTGCATCATCGCCCAGCGCGCGCAGGCCGAAATCCGAAATCTGGAGAAAAAGTGCTCATCCCCGAGAAGCGTGTGCCGCATTTCAAGCCTGGTAAAGAATTACGCGAACGAGTCGACTATCAAGCGCTTAAAGCCAAAGGTAGTTCGGGTGTTTAGTCGCTTTGGGTGTCATGATTCAGATTGAAACCGCATGGTTATTACTCCTGCCGGTGTTGTTTGGTTTGGGGTGGCTAGCATCGCGATGGGATTTTCGTTTAGAAAGTCGGATGGATGAACAAGAGCGCATGCGTCAACAGCGCTCGACTTTTAAAGGCTTAAGCCTTTTACTGAATGAGCAGCCTGATCAGGCAATCGAAACCCTAGTCAAAATTGCCCAACTTGATCCCGAGACCATTGAGCTCCACTTTTCATTGGGAAATTTATTTCGGCGAAGAGGTGAAACTGAAAGAGCGATTCGGGTGCACCAGCATTTAGCGAATCGTACTGATTTAAAATCGCGTGATCGCGATCATGCCGCATATGAATTAGGTCGGGATTTTTTGCGCGCAGGCTTATTAGATCGTGCTGAAGCCTCTTTAAACCGCGTGGGTGAAGGTAAATACGCCATACCCGCTAAAGAAAGCTTATTGGAAATGTATCAAGTTGAGCGCGATTGGAAAAAAGCGATCGTTGCTGCTACTGAACTTGCTGCCTTACAAAAGAAAAGTCACCAAATTGAAATTGCCCAGTTTCATTGTGAGATCGCCCAAGAGGCGCTGCGCAGAAACGACTTGCTAGAGGCTGAACAATCAATTGAGCGTGCTTTACAAGCTGTGCCAAATCAAGCGCGAGCGCTCATTTTGCAAGGGGATTATTTGCTAGCTATGGATCGGCCAGCACAAGCAATTGAAGCGTGGAATTTAATTGCCCAAAATCATCCTGCATATATGCATTTAGTTGCGGATCGTTGGATGGCTGCTTTCACTAGTTTAGATAGGGCTAAGGAAGGCTTAAATCAGCTGGCAGATTTGTTACCAACGCAAGGTTCAGGCGAATTGTTGGATATCGTTCATAAGCACACTATGAGCTTATTGGGTGCAAATGCTGCGGAACAGATGTTAGTTGAGGTCATGCAGCATTCACCTAGCTTAAGCGCTTTAGCAAAGTTGGCAGAAACGCGCTTGACTTTAGCAAAGACCGATGGCCCTGCGACACGTGTCACCGATTTACAGGCTACCCTAGGGCTACTAAAACTGCGTACGACCTCATTAGCGCGTTATACCTGTGGTAATTGCGGCTTTAGGGCTAGACGTTTTTATTGGCAGTGTCCAGGTTGTAACCATTGGGAGGCATACTCGCCTCGTAGATCAGAGGGTGTCGTGATTAGCGGCCCTTCTATGTGATGATGACCAATTCTGCAGGCGTAAGGAAAGATTGATGAAAGTAACCATTGTTGGTAGCGGATATGTTGGTTTGGTAACTGGTGCCTGTTTAGCTGAAATTGGCAATGATGTTTTTTGCTTAGATTTAGATCCCAAAAAAATCGCCACTTTAAATGCAGGTGGGGTGCCCATTTTTGAGCCTGGACTTAAAGAGGTCATAGAGCGTAATCGCGCAGCGGGTCGTTTGCAATTTTCTACCGATGTTGCCGCCAGTGTGGCGCATGGCGAGATTCAATTTATTGCGGTCGGTACACCGCCCGATGAAGATGGTTCAGCCGACTTACAATATGTAGTTGCCGCCGCGCGTAATATTGGCCGCCACATGATATCTCCGAAAGTCATTGTTGATAAATCGACAGTACCCGTAGGGACTGCCGATCGAGTAACAGCAGCAATTACAGCGGAACTTCAGCTGCGCAACTTAAATCTAGATCTGTGTTCGGTTGTTTCAAACCCAGAGTTTTTAAAAGAAGGTGCTGCAGTTGAAGATTTTATGCGCCCTGATCGGATTGTGATTGGTACTGCTACCGACGCTGCAGGCTTACGTGCACGAGAACAAATGCGGAAGCTATATGCACCCTTTAATCGTCATCATGAGCGCACCTACTATATGGACGTAAAAAGTGCTGAGCTCACCAAGTATGCAGCTAATGCGATGTTAGCCACACGTATTTCGTTTATGAATGAATTAGCCAATTTAGCAGATATTGTTGGTGCAGATATTGAATCGGTAAGACAAGGAATTGGTTCTGATTCGCGTATTGGATATGGTTTTTTATATTCTGGCACCGGTTATGGTGGCTCTTGTTTTCCTAAAGATGTTTCAGCGCTGAGTCAAACAGCGCTTGAGCATGGTCGCGATTTAAAAATTTTACAAGCAGTTGAGGCGGTGAATGAGGCGCAAAAAACCATTTTGATTGAAAAAATAGTGAAACGCTTTGGCAATGATTTATCCGGCTTGAAATTTGCTTTATGGGGCTTAGCTTTTAAGCCGAATACGGATGATATGCGTGAGGCGCCTAGTCGCGTCATTATTCAAGAATTGGTTCGCCGTGGCGCTAGCGTCGTGGCTTATGATCCTGTTGCGATGACAGAGGCCCAACACTGCCTTGAATTAGACTTTCAAGATAATCCTACGGGTTTAAAAAAAGTCAGCATGGTAAACGGTCCTATGGAGGCGGTTGACGCTTGCGATGCCTTGGTCATCGTGACTGAATGGAAGGCGTTTCGGAGTCCCGATTTTGAGCAGTTGAAACAAAAGTTGAAAAAACCCGTTATTTTTGATGGCCGAAATTTATATGAGCCGTTAACTATGCAAGAATTAGGGATTGAATATTTTGGCATTGGGCGGCATAGTTAAGTTAGCGAGCAAAAAGCAGATGGTCGAAAAAGCACAAGCTACACAATTTCAACAAACCCGCATCTTGGTGGTGGGCGATGTCATGTTAGATCGCTATTGGTTTGGGGATAGCGAGCGCATCTCTCCTGAGGCCCCAGTACCAATAGTGCAGGTAGCAAAAATTGACGAGCGTTTGGGTGGGGCTGCAAATGTCGCCCGTAATGTGGCTGCCTTGGGGGCAAAAACCAGTTTATTGGGCGTCGTTGGGGAAGATGAAGCGGGCACTCGTGTGCGCGAACTGCTTTTAGCTAGCGGAGTTGACAGTCAATTAGAAGAAGATGCCAAAGTGCCGACTACGGTTAAATTGCGTGTCATTGCGCGGCAGCAACAACTGATTCGCCTTGATTTTGAAGAGGCGCCTAGCGCTGCAGCCTTAAAACATAAATTAGCCCGGTTTGAATCCTTACTTACTGCAGTCGATGCAGTGATTCTGTCGGATTATGGCAAAGGCACTTTAGATCAAGTTGCCACCATGATTTTGCAGGCCAGGGCTCAACAAAAAATTATCTTAGTTGATCCTAAGGGTAGCGATTTTGAACGCTATCGAGGCGCAACGGTGATTACGCCGAATCGCGCTGAATTGCGGCAAGTCATTGGCAAATGGGCTAGTGAAGAAGAGCTGACCGAGCGTGCGCAAGCCTTACGGCGTTCCTTAGAAATTCAAGCTTTACTACTCACGCGTTCAGAAGATGGCATGAGTTTATATACCGATGCTGGTGTCAGCCATGTACGTGCTCAAGCCCGCGAAGTATTTGATGTATCTGGTGCTGGCGATACGGTCATTGCTACTTTAGCAGTGGCTCTGGCAGCGGCTTGGCCCCTAGAACGCGCTATGGCTTTAGCTAATCGTGCTGGTGGTATCGTCGTGGGTAAGCTAGGCACAGCCACCGTTACTAGTGAGGAATTACAGTGACCGTTATTGTTACTGGGGCCGCCGGTTTCATAGGCTCTAATTTAGTCCAAGCACTGAATGCGCGCGGTGAGCGGCAGATCATTGCCGTCGATGATTTGAGTCAAGGGGATAAATTTCGGAATATGGCCGATCTGCACATAGCAGATTATGTCGATAAGTCAGCTTTTATTAATTCCTTTAAAAAGGGCTGGTTTGGCGAGGTGAGTGCGGTTTTCCATCAAGGTGCCTGTTCTGACACCATGGAAAGTGACGGCGTATTCATGATGGCAAACAATTATCAATATTCGTTGGATGTTTACGAAACCTGTATGGCTCAAAAGACAGCGTTTCTGTACGCCTCTTCTGCTGCAGTGTATGGCGGCTCTGAAAAATTTATGGAAGAGCGCCAATATGAGAAGCCACTAAACGTTTATGGTTACTCGAAATTTTTATTTGATCAATATATGCGCGCCAAGTTTGTTGAAAATGTTAATACGGCGCAAGTGGTTGGCCTACGTTACTTTAATGTTTATGGCTCGCGCGAATCACACAAAGGTCGCATGGCCTCAGTCGCATTTCATCAATTTCATCAGTTTAAAAAACAAGGTTTTGTACAATTATTTGGTGAGTATGGCGGGTATCAGTCAGGCGAACAAAGTCGGGATTTTGTTTCGATTGAAGACGTGGTTAAAGTCAATTTATTTTTCTTTGATCATCCCGACAAAAGTGGCATTTTTAATTTAGGTACTGGCCAAGCCCAGCCATTTAATGATGTTGCTTGTGCAGTAGTCAATTCTTTGCGCAAAGCTGCCGGTGAGCCACCACTGACTCTGCCCGAATTAGTTAAAGCTGGTTTGATTCAATACATGCCGTTTCCAGCTGATTTAAAAGGTAAGTACCAGTGTTTTACGCAAGCTGATATGCAACAATTGCGCGCTATTGGCTATTCTGATTCCTTCCTCAATGTTGAGCAGGGCGTCAGTCGTTATGTTGACTGGCTGTCAGCTAACGCTGATTTTTTAGCCCAGCCGATCTAATCCCGTTTTTTTAGTCAACTCACCATCTTCAATTCCGTTGTAATGCTTCGCAGGCTTCAGCTTGTGAATTGTTATCGATGTTTAAACTTTTGGAGAATCTATGGCTTGGAATTTGAATACAGTTTTTCGTAATACGCTTTTAAAGCTTGCCTTGGTCTTGGCGCTTATTTCATCTTGGGGGATATTGCATTCCACCGCAATAGCTGCTACAGACGGTATTAATGTGAATACGGCCAGTCAAAGTGAGCTCGAAAGTATTAAGGGTATTGGTCCCGCACGTGCGCGAGCGATCATTACTGCGCGTGATGATGGCGGTGCATTTCAAAATGCCGATGACTTGCAAAAACGGGTACGCGGTATTGGCAGCAAATCTGTTGAAAAATTAATCGATAACGGTCTGACGATTGAAGCGGCTAGTGGTTATCGTGAAACCAAAAGCAAGGGCCGCGCTGATCAAGGTGGGGGTCGTCGTAAGCCAAGTAATAAAAGTGCTGAGCGTGAAAAGGCCTATTCAGGAAAGCCGTCACCAAGAAATTAAGCCGCGGTTTAGGCGTTAACTCAGGCGGTAAGTTGGCGCTAAAGTAAGATGCTCAGCCTACGGCAGGTAATTTCCAATATAGCTAAAATGAAGCAATGAACTTGCCTGCCGTGCCAAATGTCGACCCAACTCCTGCCTACCTTACTATTGCCGATACTGTGGGTAATACGCCTTTGGTCCGTTTACAACGAATTCCTGGGGCGGTAGGTGAGCCCCGTAACAATCTCATTTTGGGTAAGTTAGAAGGGAATAATCCCGCCGGTTCAGTCAAAGATCGTGCAGCTTTATCGATGATACGACGCGCCCATGAGCGCGGCGAAATAGAGCCGGGCGATACCTTGATTGAGGCAACTAGTGGCAACACGGGTATTGCCTTGGCCATGACGGCGGCGATGCTGGGATACAAAATGCTCTTAGTAATGCCAGAAAATCAAAGTCTAGAACGCCGTCAAAGTATGACAGCTTATGGCGCTGAATTAATTTTAACTTCGGCTTCTGGGGGTATGGAATTAGCCCGTGATTATGCTGTACAGCTGCAGCGTGAGGGACGTGGACGTTTACTCGATCAATTTGCCAATACCGATAATCCCCGCGCTCATTTAGAAACTACCGGCCCTGAAATTTGGCGTGATACTGCCGGTCAAGTTACTCACTTTGTCTCGGCAATGGGCACCACTGGCACGATTACTGGAGTATCTACCTATCTAAAGATGATGAATCCAGCGATTGAAATTATTGGCGCGCAACCTGCCGAAGGATCGCAAATTCCCGGAATTCGCAAATGGGCACCTGCTTATTTGCCCAAAATTTATCAAGGCGAGCGCGTTGATCGTATTGAGTACGTAACCCAATCGGCTGCAGAAGAAATGGCGCGCCGAATGGCCGCGGAAGAAGGGATTTTTTGTGGAATTTCTGCAGCTGGCGCTTTAGTTATTGCTTTACGGATTGCGCAAGAAGTAGAGAATGCCACTATAGTTTTTATTGTTTGCGATCGGGGTGATCGCTATTTGTCGACAGGGGTTTTCCCCGCTTAATTTGCGAGATTAGTCTTCTGCCGTTTTTTCTTGGTACTCGCTTTCGCTTTCGCTGAAGAGCTTGACGGTACTGTTTTTTCCATCACTAAAGATTGCATGGATTGAGGAATAATAGGAACCGCACTTTTATTTTCGTAACCCAAGGCTTCAGCAAATTCAGCCACACTTTGAGCATAAAAATAACTGCGGTTGTAATTTACTATACTGAGAAAATTGGCTAGTCCGACTACATAGCGAGTTTGTTCAAGGCCTTTTTTATCCAGATAAGGTAAATCAACAATCAGCGCTTTGCTTGTTGGACTCACGCCACCATGCTGTAAATCGCCTCGCTCGGGGGCAAGAATCCCAAGTCGAATTAATTCCTGAATGGTATGTTTTAGGTCAGGTTCGCCATCGGCAAGGAGAGCAGCGGCAGTTAGGGCTTGTGAACTAGGTAATAGTGGAAAATAAATTGGCATACCAACTTGCCAGCCCTGTTGTTGCAAAAAATTGGCTACGCTTGCAATGGCGTCTTTAGCGCTGACCTTTAAATCAATCTTATTATCGCCATCCCCATCTTTGGCGTAGGCGCGAATACTGCTTGGCATAAATTGAGGTAATCCAATGGCGCCAGCATAAGAGCTATTTTGATTGAGGCATTGATTAAATTGAGTTTGCTGAAAATTTGCGCCAGTATTGCTTTCGGCCCAGCAAAGTAAAATGAGCTCTTTAATTTGCTCTCGGAATAAGGCTTCACGAGTAGCTTGGTTAGGGGTTGGTGGGTATTCAAAGGCGAGAGTAGTTAAGACATCTTTAGCCCGAAAGGCCCCTAATTGACGGCCATAAATTGTTTCGATGCCAATAATTGCGACGATTAAAGGAGCCGGAACTCCAGTACTGGCTTCGGTTTGGCTCAAAAATTCGCGATTTTGCACCCAAAATGCTTGCGCAGCCTTAATGCGCACGGGTTCGATAAAGCGCAGGCGATA
Organism: Polynucleobacter sp. IMCC 30228; assembly: GCF_021395205.1. Lineage (GTDB taxonomy): Bacteria > Pseudomonadota > Gammaproteobacteria > Burkholderiales > Burkholderiaceae > Polynucleobacter. The sequence goes on from NZ_JAJVCS010000004.1 coordinate 181,363, forward strand.
AGCGGCCCAATTCTTTTTAAATTCCTGAGATGGGGGTAATACCAATTTCTTAATACTATGAATCGATTTAGTATCTTGAAATCCCGCCTCAAGGATGGGTAGCGGCACGTTATGATTGTTTGATACTTGGAGCAATAGTTCAGTCAAGTTTTTTGCGAAACTAGCATCTGGAGCCCTAGCATTAGGGGTTTGGGCTGGAGCAATGGGGTCTTGGCTGACTAGTGTCTCGGGAGTTCCGGAAGGGATGGGTGTAGTGCAGCCTGACAAGCAGAGCGCAATCAGAATGCAGGTGGCAATGAAAGTAAAAATGAAGCCAAGCTTGACAGTGTTCAATTGATTAATGGAATAAAGTTTATTCATAGAGCAGAAGTAGTTTACCGTTTAGATGGAAAGGCAGTAAAAATGACCACCGCTTATATCAGCCACCCAGATTTTTTATTACATGAGATGGGGCGCCACCACCCTGAGTGTCCTGAGCGTATTCAGGCGATTGAAGATCAAATTATTCAAAGTCGTATTGATGGTTATTTGCAACGGATTGATCCCCCCCTGGCAACCGAAGCCAATTTAGAATTAGTGCATGGCGCAGATCATATTGAGTTTGTAAAATCGCACGCACCTGCCAGTGGCTACTTCATGCTCGATGGCGATACGATTATGAATAGTGCTTCTTGGCAAACTGCCCGCCGCGCCGCAGGTGCGGCAATAGCAGCAGTTGATGCGGTGATGAAGGGCGAAGTAGAAAATGCCTTTTGTGCGGTACGGCCACCTGGACACCATGCTGAGCCAAATCGTGCTATGGGATTTTGTATTTTTAATAATGTTGCCATAGCCGCACGCTATGCGATGCAGCAATATGGTTTAGAGCGGGTAGCGATTATTGATTTTGATGTCCACCATGGTAATGGTACCGAAGCCGCCTTTATCGATGATCCACGAGTGTTAATGTGTAGTTTTTTTCAGCATCCGTTTTATCCATACAGCGGCTTAGAGGCTGCCGATAATATGATTAATATTCCCTTGCCGGCATCAACCAATGGCAAAGTTGTGCGCGAGTTGGTAGATGCAGTATGGTTACCCCGCTTAAGAGAATTTAAACCGCAGCTCATTGTGATTTCAGCTGGGTTTGATGCTCATCGTGAAGATGATTTAGGTCAAATGGGTTTAGTTGAAGATGATTATGCGTGGATTACCAAGCGCCTCAAAGCTGTTGCACATGAGTTTGCTGAAGGTCGAATTGTGAGTTGCTTAGAGGGCGGCTATAACCTTTCTGCATTAGGGCGCAGTGTAGTTGCTCACTTAAAGGCTTTAGGGGATTTATAAGTATATTTACAGGAATCATTTCTGAGGTCAAGATGGCAAGTATTTTTGAAGAAGGTTTAGAGCGAAACGCGGCAAATTACACGCCCATGACACCGCTTTTATTTGTTGAGCGAGCAGCGGATATTTATCCTCATCATTTAGCCATTATTCATGGATCCTTGCGGCAAACTTGGAGCGAGACGGCCATTCGTTGTCGCCGCTTAGCTAGCGCTCTTAACAAACAAGGAATTACAGTAGGCGATACGGTAGCAGTGATGTTGCCAAACACGCCGCCGATGGTCGAGGCTCACTTTGGGGTGCCGATGTCGGGCGCAGTGTTAAATGCACTCAATACCCGTTTAGATGCTGAGGCGATAGCTTTTATGTTAAATCATGGTGAAGCTAAAGCGGTGATTGTTGATCCTGAATTTGTGCCCACAATGAAAAAAGCATTGGCCTTAGCGCGCGCAGAAAGTGGTCGTGAGATTTTAGTCATTGACGCAGAAGATGTTGAGTATTCAGGGGCAAGTGAAAAAATTGGCAAGCTGACCTATGAGCAATTATTAGCTGAAGGAGACCCCCAATATAAATGGGCATTACCTGCAGATGAATGGGCGGCAATTTGCCTTAACTACACTTCTGGTACCACCGGTAATCCAAAGGGAGTGGTGTATCACCACCGAGGTGCAGCAATTAATGCTGTTTCCAATATTTTAGAATGGGATATGGCAAAGCATCCTGTGTATTTATGGACTTTGCCACTATTTCATTGCAATGGTTGGTGTTTTGCATGGACTGTTGCGGCGCGTGCTGGCATCAATGTCTGTTTACGACGAGTTGACCCCCAAACGATTTTTGCGGCCATTAAAGAGCAGCACGTGACCCATTATTGTGCGGCACCCATTGTGCACAATATGCTCGTCAATAGCCCAGCTGAATTAAAAATTGGTGTGCCACGCGGTGTTAAGGCAATGATCGCTGGGTCGGCGCCTCCCGCAGCCATTATTGAGGGCATGGAAATGATGGGCTTTGATATGACCCACGTATACGGCCTTACTGAAACTTATGGTCCTGCCGCTGTCTGTGTCAAGCAGGATGATTGGGAGCAACAAGATTTAGGCACTAGGGCACGTCTTAATGCACAGCAGGGTGTGCGCTATCACTTGCAAGAAGCTTTTATGGTATTTGATCCAGAAACCATGCAAGCTGTGCCAGCTGATGGGGAAACTATGGGTGAAATTATGTTTCGCGGCAACATCACCATGAAGGGTTACTTAAAAAACCCGCAAGCAACACAAGAAGCCTTTGCGGGCGGTTGGTTTCATTCAGGCGATTTAGCCGTGATGAATCCTGATGGTTACATCAAAGTTAAAGATCGCAGTAAAGATATTATTATTTCTGGCGGTGAAAATATTTCTTCACTCGAAATTGAGGATGTACTGTATCGCCATCCGGCGGTATTAGCCGCCGCAGTAGTCGCTAAGCCCGATCCTAAGTGGGGCGAAACGCCCTGCGCATTTCTAGAGCTTAAGGCCAGTGAAACCGTAACTGCCGCCGAGATTATCGCCCATTGTAAGCAATATTTAGCCAACTTTAAGGTGCCTAAGGCGGTTGTTTTTGGTGAATTGCCCAAAACTTCAACTGGCAAAATTCAAAAGTTTGAGTTACGTAAACGCGCTGGCTCAGCTACGGCTATAGATGTTTAGATAGTCTATTGCCAGAGCTTGATAAAATAGCACTGAGGCTGGAATAAGCCATTTCCCCCATTAATTTTAATGCCCTAAAGTGATTTTTTAGTATTTAAAGAGAGTGCAATGAAAATTTTAGTTGCGGTAAAGCGAGTCGTTGATTACAACGTCAAAGTGCGGGTTAAATCAGATCAATCTGGAGTTGATATCGCCAACGTCAAAATGAGTATGAATCCTTTTGATGAAATTGCTGTTGAAGAAGCAGTACGCTTAAAAGAGGCTGGTTTAGCTTCCGAGGTGATTGTGGTTTCTGCTGGCTTACCCCAATGTCAAGAAACCTTACGCACTGCTTTGGCAATTGGTGCCGATCGCGCCATTTTGGTTGAGACCGAGCTTGACTTGCAACCCTTAGCAGTCGCAAAAATTTTGCAAGCCCTCTGTATTAAGGAGGCCCCGCAAATGGTCATTCTTGGAAAGCAAGCCATTGATGATGACAGCAATCAAACTGGCCAAATGTTAGCTGCCTTATTAGATTTCCCCCAGGCTACTTTTGCCTCTAAGGTGACGGTTGCTGATGGTAAGGCGAATGTAACTCGCGAAGTTGACGGTGGTTTAGAGACTATTTCAATTACTTTACCCGCTATCATTACCACCGATTTACGCTTAAATGAACCACGGTATGTAACCTTGCCTAACATCATGAAGGCGAAGAAGAAAACCCTTGAAATCATCAAGCCAGCAGACTTGGGCGTTGACGTGAACCCCCGCTTAAAAATCCTGAAGGTGGAAGAGCCTCCTAAACGAACTGCTGGAGTCATGGTTGCCGATGTAGCGGCTTTAGTTGATAAATTAAAAAATGAAGCAAAGGTAATTTAAATGAGCGCTTTAGTTCTTGTCGAGCATGATAATCAATCGCTCAAATCTGCAACATTGAATACCGTTACTGCTGCTTTAGCCTGCTCTCCTGAAGTCGATCTCTTGGTGATTGGTTATGTAGCAGAGGGCGTGGCACAAGCAGCAGCAAAAATCGTGGGCGTGCGTAAAGTTATTCACATTGACGCCGATTTTTTAAGTAATCAGTTGGCTGAGCCCGTTGCTGCACAAATCTTATCGTTAGCACCGTCATACGATTATATTTTGGCGCCTGCAACCTCGCATGGTAAAAATGTTTTACCTCGCGTGGCAGCAAAATTAGATGTGGCCCAAATTTCTGATATTACTAAAGTGATTTCGGCAGATACCTTTGAACGCCCTATATATGCGGGAAATGCGATTGCGACGGTGCAGTCCAGTGACGCTAAAAAGCTCATTACTGTGCGCACTACGGGTTTTGATGCCGTTGCTGCCACGGGGGGTACAGCAAGTATTGAGCAAAAAACTGCAGTTGCAGATCTAGGTAAATCGAGTTTTGTAGGTCGCGACTTAACTAAATCAGATCGCCCTGAGTTAACCGCAGCAAAAATAATTGTTTCAGGTGGTCGAGGTTTAGGTTCGAGTGAAAAATACCATGAGTTGATTGACCCTTTAGCCGATCAATTGGGGGCGGCATTAGGAGCTTCACGGGCAGCAGTCGATGCTGGTTATGTGCCCAATGATTATCAGGTAGGCCAAACTGGAAAAATCGTAGCACCCCAGCTCTATATCGCCATCGGAATTTCTGGGGCCATTCAGCATTTGGCTGGCATGAAAGATTCGAAGGTTATTGTGGCTATTAATAAAGATCCTGAAGCACCAATTTTTGGTGTTGCTGATTATGGCTTGGTAGCCGATTTATTTACTGCAATTCCTGAGCTCACTGCATTGTTAAAGAGCTGATCTGCCATTGTCATGACATACCATGCGCCAGTGAAGGACATGTTGTTTGTGATGCAAGAATTGGCTGATTTGGCTAAGGTAGTGCAATATCCGCGGTACGCTGAAGCGGGTGCTGATGAAGAACTGGCCCCCGCTGTTTTAGAAGAGTCTGCGAAATTCAATGAGACTGTTATTGCACCGCTGAACTGGGCTGGCGACCAGAATCCCAGCACTTGGAATAACGGTGTGGTGAGCATGACTGCTGGCTTTAAAGAAGCCTTGCAGCAATATGCAGATGCTGGCTGGCAGGGTGTGATTCATCCCGCGCAGTATGGCGGCCAAGGCCTACCCAAATTAATTGCTACACCCTGCTTAGAGATGGTCAATGCAGCTAACCTCTCTTTTGCTTTATGTCCGCTCTTAACTGATGGTGCGATTGAAGCTCTGTTAATTGCCGCTAATGATGATTTAAAGGCGCAATATTTACCCGCGATGATTTCTGGTGCTTGGGCTGGCACAATGAACTTAACTGAGCCGCAAGCTGGCTCCGATCTTTCCTTGGTGCGCACCCGCGCTGAACCAGAAGCCGATGGTAGTTATCGGCTCTTCGGCACCAAAATTTATATCACCTATGGTGAACACGATATGACTGACAATATCGTGCATTTGGTATTGGCTCGAACTCCGCACGCGCCAGCGGGAATCAAAGGCATTTCTTTATTTGTGGTGCCAAAATTCCTGTTAGCAGCAGATGGTAGTTTAGGTGCGCGAAATGAAGTTGAGTGCATTTCAATAGAACATAAATTGGGGATTAAAGCGAGCCCCACTGCAGTTTTACAGTTTGGCGATCAGAGTGGTGCAATCGGCTATCTGGTGGGCGAAGAAAATCGTGGGCTGGAGTATATGTTTGTGATGATGAATGCCTCTCGCTTTGCAGTAGGCATTCAGGGCATAGCGGTGGCTGATCGAGCTTATCAAAAGGCCGTTGCTTATGCTAAAGATCGGGTGCAAGGGCGTGATTTAGATGGTTCAGAAAATTCTGTCAGCATTATTCATCAACCTGATGTGAAACGCATGTTGTTAACGATGCGGGCTTACACCGAAGCAGCGCGCGCATTAGCCTACATGGCTGCTGCTCAATACGATGCTGCACATGCTGCTGTAGATCTTAAGCAGCGAACCCATGGCCAAGGGCTGTATGAATTTTTAGTGCCTATTGTTAAAGGCTTCTCTACTGAAATGGCGATAGAGGTTGCGAGTCTTGGCGTGCAAGTGCACGGCGGAATGGGTTTTATTGAGGAGACTGGCGCCGCGCAGTTTTATCGTGATGCGCGTATTTTGACGATTTATGAAGGTACCACAGCTATTCAGGCCAATGATTTGATCGGTCGTAAAACGGTCCGCGATGGGGGCAAAGTAGCCTATGAACTCATTGCCAGTATTGTGGCTACAGAAGCGAACTTGAGGACCAGTAATAGCGTTGCTGCACTAGCAGTGTTAGCACAATTACAAATAGGTCGCTTGGCTTTTGAGCAAGTACTGAGCTATATCTTATTGCACGCCAAAACAGAAGTTAAAAATGTGTATGCTGGCAGTTACGCCTATTTAAAGCTATGCGGTCTAGTATTAGGCGCCTGGCAAATGGCGCGCGCACTACTAGCTGCAGAGCGTTTACGTGATCAAGATCCAACATTTTATGAGGCGAAAATAATCACCGCCCAATTTTTTGCTGAAAATTTACTGCCTCAGGCGAGTGCTTTAGCCACTAGTATTATTACTGGGGGCGCTATTACCAATGCTCTCGCTAGCGAACAATTTTAAATTGGGCGTGCACACTATTTTTTATTGCGAGAGTTTACGCGCTTCTGCCAATTGGGCAATAAAAAATTGCTCAAATGCAATCGCTAGAAAAGTCATCATTACTCCAGCCCCGAAGACCAACGAAAAAATCACGGTTAACACGGTTAGCCAGCCTGATTGAGTAGCTTGCTGCGGGTCAATTAAGGGATTGAATTGGGCATCCCAGCGTTGATCGGTACGTAAACCAAAGGCAATTGTCGTTAGCCAACTGGCCTCTAAAGAAATAAAGCCTAGCGTTAATAATATCCAGCCGAGTACGGAATTTAATTCGGCACCCTGCAAGATGGTCCAGCCGATGCAACCTAAAAGCAGGGCGAGTAACTGAGACCAAGCCCAAAATGAGGAAAGGCCGCGCAAATAAAAACAATTCATGCCTGTGCCAGGCAAAAGTAGGCCAAGGGCGCAAAAGAGCAGTTTTGATTTCCGTTTAATTTGGATAGTGGGCAAGTAGCGTTACTCTCTTAATTCTTTTTTGGGTTTATGGAGGCGGGTCGTTGTATAAAGCTGAGCACTTCACGGTCACGACCAATGAGGAGCAGTCGATCACCATCACGCACTAGATTACGATAATCATTGAGTTCATAAAGAAAATCATTTTCTAATTCATTTCTTGGGCCCGAACAAGACATACGGGTACTAGCCACGCGTTCAATGCTAATACCTCGTGCTTCCTCAACAATCTCACCAGTAAAGCGGTTGCAGCCAGTAAAACCACTGATGATGAGGCCTTGAGGAGCGAATTCAAATTGAATCGGCTGGCCCAGATCCCCTTGAGGAATTGGTCGCTGACGCACCTCTCCGGCAGTATTGGGGGGTAAATTCCAACGTATCAGTTCCCACTTAGTGCCGCGCAATTCCGCATAAGGCGGGCTTACTCTAGCGGCGCAAGGTGGGGTAAGGCTGCTGCAGGCGGTAAGAAGGCCTAGTAAGCAGCTGATGACGATGCCTTTAATAGGCGATAAGCAGATCGCCGATAGGGGCCTAGATGGCGTATAAGATGTTGTTTTTAAGGGGTTTTTCATATCTAGCTAATGATAGGTTAGGGAATTTGATGGCTCAAAGCACGGTTTTCATCTAGAATATGGGGTTCTCTGCTTTGGCATGAGTCATCAATAACCCGTTTTCATTTTAGATTTTAAGGAATAAGTATGGTCGTCATTCGACTGGCACGTGGAGGTTCTAAGAACCGCCCCTTTTATAGCATTGTTGCAACCGATAAACGCAATCGTCGTGACTCGAACTTCATTGAGCGTCTGGGTTATTTCAACCCGAATGCTGTTGAATCCGAGCAGGCCATGCGTATTGCGCAAGAACGCATGACTTACTGGACTACCGTCGGTGCTCAAATTTCGCCGACTGTAAAACGCTTGATCAAAGATCATCCTGCTGCTGTAGTTTAAGCTGAGGTGGCTGATTCACTGCCAGACGATTTAGTTGAGCTAGGCCAAATTCAAGATGCACAAGCCTTGCAGGGCGGAATTAAAGTTCGCCCTTTTTCCCCAGATCCCGTTGCCCTATTAGCAATTAAGTCGGTTTGGTTGTCGTTGCGCCCCCATTTGGCGGAAGATGCCGCTGGTGAAAAGTCTCCTAGTTCAGTTTTCTCCCCCCAAAAATATGCTGTTAAGCAGGCGAAGAGCCATAGTGGCTTAGTCGTGCTCCACCTAGAGGGGGTAACTGATCGTGATGCAGCCTTAGCTTTAAAGGGCGGTCGTATTTTAGCGAGACGAAGCGATTTTCCAAAGCCTGAGAATGACGCGTATTACTGGGTTGATTTGATCGCCTGTAAAGTAATTAATCTCCAGGGGGAAGATTTGGGCGAGGTAATCGAGATTACGGATAACGCAGCCCACCCGATCTTGTCAGTCGGACCAAAACCTATCCTGATTCCCTTTGTACCCGAAATCATTAAAAAAGTGGATTTATCTTCCCGTACCATTGAGCTTGATTGGCAAGCCGACTGGTAAGAAAGGGGCTTCAATGCGCTTTGATGTCGTTACCATCTTTCCCGAAATGTTCTCCGCTTTGACCAAGTGGGGTGTAACAGGGCGTGCATGTGAGCACCAGCTAACTAGCGTAAGTCTTTGGAATCCAAGGGATTTTTCTACTGATGCCCGTAAAACAGTCGATGATAGGGCTTATGGCGGTGGTCCTGGCATGGTGATGATGGCCAAGCCGCTTGAAGATGCGGTCGAGGCAATTCAGGCGCAACATCAACAGCTAGGCATTCGTTCAGGCCCAGTCTGCCTTTTAGCCCCGCAAGGAAAAGCATTTTCGCAACAGATAGCAGCAGATATCCTCAATTACGGTAATTTAACCCTAATTTGCGGTAGGTACGAGGCAGTTGACCAGCGTTTTATTGAGCGCAAGGTCGATTTACAGCTTTCTTTGGGGGATTTTGTGCTTTCTGGGGGTGAATTACCTGCCATGGCGATGATGGATGCGGTGATTCGCTTAATTCCTGGGGCCCTTGGGGATCAAGAGTCAGCAGCCCAAGATAGCTTTATAAATGGCCTTTTGGACTATCCGCACTACACCCGACCAGAAATAGTTGGTAATTTATCTGTGCCGGACGTGCTTTTAGGCGGACATCACGCTAAAATAATGGGTTGGCGTCGGCAGCAGTCTTTGGCGCTGACAAAAAGGTTACGACCAGATCTCATTGAGTCTGCTCGTGCAAAAGGGTTATTAAGTCAAGAGGATGAGCAGTTTCTTCATTCTCTAGCTTAATAAAAATGGTTTAATTGCATCCTCTATCTGGTCCGCTCTCAGGTATTTATTACTAAGAGGTAAACGGGATTAAACGCAGACATGATGTTTAAGGAGTTGTAATGAATTTGATTGAAAAAATTGAGCAAGAAGAAATTGCTCGTCTCAGTGCTAATAAAAAAATGCCGAGCTTTGCGCCTGGCGATACCATTGTGGTTAGTGTCAATGTGGTTGAGGGCACGCGTAAGCGAACACAGGCTTTTGAAGGCGTCGTGATTGCAAAACGCAACCGTGGCCTGAATTCCAGCTTTATTGTGCGAAAAATTTCCTCTGGAGAAGGGGTCGAGCGAACCTTTCAGTTATATTCACCCCTAATTGCTAATATTGAGGTGAAGCGTCGCGGCGATGTTCGTCGTGCCAAGCTCTATTACTTGCGCGATCGCTCAGGCAAATCTGCGCGTATTAAAGAAAAGTTGCAAGCCCGCGTTAAAGCGGTGGTTGCTGAAGTTGTTGAAGCGCCTGCCACTGAATAAGGGCATTTTTCAGCGGCAAAACTAAGGCGACTACAGTCGCCTTTTTTATTACCCTAAAATAGTCCAATGATGTCTAAACTTTCGCCGTCCGCTACCTCGATTGCCGTACCACTTGGGTTTAATCCGCAGGCGGTTCCGATTCAGTCTAATTGTGCTGGCGAGCCATCAATTGCAAGTAGTAGGCTACTACCCGATCAATTGCGCCAGCGTTTTATTGCGCCACCAATATGGACGCCGGAAATTACCGATGAAAATCGCCATGTGATGGCCAGCGATATTATTGCGCAGCGCCAAGCACAAGGCCTTTCGACTCAAGCTGCAGTGCTGATTCCGCTGGTCTTACGAGCAGCTGGTATAGCTGTTTTATTGACGCAAAGAACCGATCATCTTCACGACCATGCGGGGCAAATTAGCTTTCCTGGGGGGCGCATGGAGTCAAGCGATAGTAGCGCTGCGGTGACCGCCTTACGTGAGAGTTATGAGGAGGTTGGGCTAGCAGCTGATCAGGTTGAGTTACTAGGTCAATTGCCTGAATATTTAACGGTCTCGGGGTATCGCGTTACTCCCATCGTAGGTTTAGTGCATCCACAGACCAATTATGTTTTAGATGAATTCGAAGTGGCTGACGCGTTTGAGGTGCCTTTAACATTCTTAATGAATCCGGCCCATCACCAAGTGCGCGTGGCAACTAGCGAGCAGGGCAGTCGTCGGTTTTACGCGATGCCCTTCGAAAATCGTTTTATTTGGGGTGCTACAGCAGGTATGCTGCGCAACCTTTATCATTTACTTAAAGTATGATTTTCTTCTCCATTCTCTTTGCCCTCATTGCTGAACAATATCGGCAAGTCAATGCACAGCATTGGGTTCGTCGTTGGAGTGTTGCTTGGCTAGATTGGGTTGCCAAAGAATTTAGCGGCAAAGCTGGGCAGGGTGCCACTCCAGTTGGGGCTCGCCTCGCCTGTTTGATTGCTTTTATTTTGCCAACCTTTTTAGTTTTTATTATTCACATTGCTTGCATGATGACGTATCCAATTTTGGCTTTCTTCTGGAATGTCTTAATTGTGTATTGGTTCTTTGGTTTTCGTCAATTTAGTCATTCTTTTACAGCGGTGCATCAGGCCATTCAAAACCATGATCTGCCAGCAGCGCGCCTTGCATTGGGTGAGTGGTATGGACCCGATTTAGAGCTTGCACATTTAAATGAAATTGAGATTATTTCTTTGGCTTTAGAAAAAGCCATTATTGGCTCGCATCGTCATGTATTTGGCGTATTTTTTTGGTTTCTGATGCCCCTAGGGCCTGGCGGCGTTGTTTTATACCGTTTGGCCGATATGGCCGCCGAGCGTTGGGGTAAGCATGTGCCCAATTCACATAATTTAGAAGCGGCTGCCCGTCATTTCTTTTATGTGCTCGATTGGGTGCCGGCACGTTTAACGGCGATGAGTTTTGCTTTGGCTGGAAATTTTGAAGACACCATCTATGCTTGGCGCTATCTCACGCATAAGTGGACTGATGAATTATCAGCAGTGATTTTAGCGGCCGGTAGTGGCGCTCTGGGTGTTCGCTTAGGTGAGCCTTTACGTGAGCCTGATAGTGAAGAAGCTTTACGCATGGCTGAGGCGGGTGACGCGCCAATTTATGATGTAGGGCTTGAGCCTAGTGAAAGAACATTGCGTTCGGCAATTGGTTTAGTCTGGCGCGTGATTATTGCTCTAATGATTTTGTTGGCAATGTTGACTATCGCTGTTTGGCTGTAGTAATACCCATCATTTGGATATCAGCGGTTTGCGAGTCTGAGCGTAGTTGACGAAATAAAGCCAAACGCTCTGGTGCAATTATGTGCTTAGCAACCGCTTCACGAATCACACAGCCAGGCTCTGTTTCATGGGCGCAATTATGAAAACGACAGTGCCCCAGATAGTCTTTGAACTCGCGAAATGCATGTTGTAACTCACTCACTGAGAGATGAGCAAGACCAAATTCTTGAAAACCGGGTGAGTCGATAAGGGCGCCTAATTTACCATCTGCTATGCCCCATTCACTGGGTAAATTAAAATAGCGACAGGCAGTAGTTGTATGTTTGCCGGTATCAAGGCGCACAGAATACTCTTGGGTGACGGCCGCGGCATTGGGTACCCAAGCATTCAGTAAACTTGATTTACCCATACCCGATTGGCCAACCAGTACAGAAACTTTACCCTGCAGCGCGCCATGAAGACGCTCGAGTGAGGCGGTATCAAATTTTGCGGAGACTTCACTCACTGGATAGCCCATGCGTGCATAGGGCTCAATCAATTTTCGCGCAGTTTCAATTGAGTCGCTTAAGTCACATTTATTAAGCAAGATATGTAAACCAATTTGATTGGCCTCTGCTGCCACAACTGCACGCCCTAGCAGGTCTGGAGAAAAAGCGGGTTGAGTTGCCAAGACCACGAGGATTTGATCCACATTAGCAGCGATTAATTTACTTTTAAATGCATCGGAGCGATAAAGCAAATTACGGCGGGGCTCAATTTCAACTAAGCGCGCTTGTCTATCAGAACTTCTTTCTAATTGCAAAATATCACCCACTGCACCCAAATGGCGTTTGCCTGGCGTGGTCACTTCGATCAGTGGCCCGCCATGGGATTGATGCTTAGATACATCGGTACGCAGAGTTTGGGCTAAATAATGCCTGCCATACGAAGCTATTAGTAGGGCGCGACTAAGCGACATGGAACGCGAGCCATTGGGGTTAAGAGTGCATCAGCGGCTTTGCTTTAAATTCGCAATGCGCAGCGGTGCAGGGGGATGTGAGCTATAGAATGCGGTGTAGAGCGGATCGGGAGTTAAGGTTGACGCATTGTCTTGATAGAGCTTCACTAATGCTGAAATTAAATCGCTCGCAGACGATTTTTCAGCCGCAAAGTTATCGGCCTCATATTCATGTTTACGAGAAGCAAGGCTATTAAGGGGGGTAAGGAAAAAACCAAATACGGGTGACACCAACATAAATAAGGCCAATGCTAAACCGCCGTTATAGCCAGACAGACTCGGTGTGACACCCAGATCAAAATAGAACCAAGGTTGCCCACTAAGCCAGCCTAAGAGTGCTAATACCACTAAGCTGAGGGCAAATGACACCAATAAACGTTTGCGGATATGTTTACGTTTGAAGTGGCCTAACTCATGCGCTAAAACTGCCTCGACTTCGCCCGGGTTTAGTTTTTCAATCAGCGTATCGAAAAAAACAATTCGCTTCGCCTTGCCAATTCCCGTGAAATAAGCATTACCGTGGGCACTGCGGGTACTGCCATCCATCACAAAGAGGCCTTGACTAGCAAAGTCACAGCGCTTTAAAAGTTGTTCAATTTGAATTTTGAGGGGACCATCTTCAAGGGCTTTAAATTTGTTAAACAGTGGTGCAATAAAGGTTGGAAATAGCCACAGTAATAGGCCATTGAATGCAGTCCAGACAAACCAAGTCCACAGCCACCAGAGCGGCCCTGCCTCAGCCATTAAGCTTAGGATTACCCACAGCAGTGGTAGGCCCAAAGCAGCACCTAAGACCACGCCCTTTAATAAATCGAGGCAAAACAGTTTTAGGGTCATGCGATTAAAGCCAAAGGCCTCTTCAAGCTTGAATTGCTTGTACCAACTAAAGGGTAAATCGAGCACCCCAGTAATGATGAAGATGCTGCACAGTAAAGCGATTTGTTGCGAAATGCCATTCCCAAGCCATTGCGTGAGTTGTTGATTTAAGTATTCAAGACCCCCCAAGAGCGTGAAGGAGATTAAGACGATGGCACTCAGAATGTTTTCAATAGTGCCTAAGCGTAATTTGGCGATGGTGTAGTCGGCAGCTTTTTGATGTTCTACCAAAGAGATCCTTGTCGCAAATTCGGCCGGGACGACATCACGATGTTGGGCGACATACCTTATTTGCCGCTGGGCAAGCCAGTAGCGTATGCCAAAGCTAAGAAAAAAGGCGCTCAAGAAGATAATTGTGAAGGTCATGAGATGATTATAGTTATGAGTGAAAAAACTGCCCTAAGTACTGCTAGTGAGTCATTAATTTGGATTGATATGGAAATGTCAGGACTTAAACCTGATAGTGATCGAATTCTGGAAATTGCCTTGGTCATTACCGATGCAAACTTGAACTTACTGGCTACCGCACCCGTTTTCGTAGTGCATCAAAGCGATGCAGTTTTAGACGGCATGGACTCTTGGAACACTGGCACCCACAGTAAATCTGGGCTAATCGATAAAGTCAAGGCCTCAGTGCTTGACGAAGCCATGGTTGAGCAGGCCGCCATCGATTTTCTTAAGCAATATCTGAAAGCGGGCGTTTCTCCTATGTGCGGCAATTCAATTTGTCAAGACCGCCGTTTTATGGCGCGTTATATGCCAAAGCTCGAAGCGTTTTTTCATTATCGCAATGTGGATGTATCAACCATTAAAGAATTGGCGAAACGCTGGCAACCCAATTTAATGAAAGGCTTTGCGAAGCAGCAAGCCCATACTGCTTTAGCGGATATTTTAGAATCGATTGAAGAGTTGAAGTATTACCGCGAAAAATTCTTTATTACCCCCAATTAGCGAATTAGCGCAAAAGCAGGGTCGCTTGACGGCAATCGCTATTTTTTCAATGCACTTTTTGGTCGAAAAGCTTTCACTACTGCTTCATTCGTTTCCATATAAGGCCCGCCAATGAGGTCTATGCAATAAGGTACTGCGGCAAAAATACCTGGAACCAGTACTTTGCCATCAGCATCTTTAAGGCCTTCTAGCGTTTCTTGAATGGACTTCGGTTGCCCAGGTAAATTAATAATTAAAGCAGCATGGTCAACAATTTCACGCAAGACTGCAAGCTGCCGTGAAAGAATAGCGGTGGGTACAAAATGCAAGCTAATTTGCCGCATTTGTTCACCAAATCCAGGCATGATTTTTGTCCCCGCCTCTAAAGTCGCCTCGGGGGTAATATCGCGCCGAGAGGGGCCAGTGCCGCCAGTGGTGAGAACTAAATCGCAGGCATACTCATCGACCAGCTCAATTAAGGTGACGGTAATGAGTTCTTGGGTATCAGGGATGAGGCGCTCAACAAAAACATGGGGAGAGACTAGGGCCTGATCAAGCCAAGCGCGCAAGGCAGGAATGCCTTGATCGGTATATACCCCTTGACTGGCTCGGTCGGAAACCGAGACCAAACCAATCTTCAGTTCATTGGGGGTACTGCGGTGCCAAGCTTCGGTATGCTTCATATCGCTATTCTAGCTATTATTAGGGTATGTTTACCTATACTACTGAGCAATTTCAATTAATTGTGCAATTTATGCTGGCAGAAGCCAGTCGTTTAGGGGCGAGCGATGCCGCTGCAGAGATTTCTGAGGGCCATGGGCTAGCTGTAACCACCCGCAAGGGAGAAATTGAGACCATAGAGCAAAGCCTCGATAAACAAGTGGGGGTAAGTCTTTATTTGGGACAGCGACGCGGTAATGCAAGTACTAGCGACTTTTCACCGACCTCGCTACGGGCTACCGTCGAAGCCGCCTTTCATATAGCTCAACATACTGCCGAGGATGATTGTGCAGGTCTCCCAGAGTATGATTTGCTTGAAAAAAATCCCCTGAATCTCGATTTATTTCATCCTTGGGATATTGAAGCCATAGACGCTATTGAAATAGCACGCTCTGCCGAGGCGGCTGCATTTGCAGTGAGCCCCCAAATTCAAAATAGTGATGGCGCTTCTGTCTCAACGCATCAAGGTCATTTTATTTTGGCTAGTAGCCAAGGGTTTTTAGGCGGCTATGCCTATTCACGCCACTTTATTTCATGTGCACCCATCGCGAGTACAACGGGCAAAAGACCGTCTATGCAGCGTGACGATTGGTATTCCAGCTCACGTATTCCAACTCAATTAGCTCCGCCCGCCGAAATTGGGCGCTATGCAGCTCAGCGTGCCTTGGCTCGCCTCAAAGCACGGTCAATTCGCACGCAGCGTTGCCCCGTTATTTTTGAGGCGCCAGTGGCCGCTGGTTTATTAGGCTCTTTTGTGCAGGCTGTTTCTGGGGGCGCTTTATATCGGCGCTCGAGTTTTTTATTAGATAGTTTGGGTAAAGCTGTTTTGGCAAGTCACCTTAGCTTATATGAAGATCCACATATTCCTGGTATTAGCGGTAGTGCACCATTCGATGAAGAGGGTGTTAAAACACAGGCTCGCACGGTAGTTGCAAACGGTGTTCTGCAAGCTTATTTTTTATCGACTTACACCGCACGAAAATTAGGCCTTCAAAGTACTGGCAATGCAGGTGGCTCACATCATCTTCGCTTGGCGAGTAACAATACCGTATCGGGCGGTTTACCCGCACTACTGAAGGCGATGGGTACCGGCCTACTCGTGACCGAATTAATGGGTCAAGGGGTCAATTATGTCACTGGCGATTACTCGCGCGGAGCCTTTGGTTACTGGGTCGAGCAGGGAGAAATTCAATATCCAGTTGAAGAAATTACGATTGCGGGTAATTTACGCGAAATGTTGCTTGATATTCAAATGGTGGGCAGTGATGTTTTAGTGCGAGGCTCGAAGGAGTCGGGCTCACTCCTCATTGGCTCAATGACTATTGGTGGTAAATAAGCCAGTGCGTTTATTTGCGCAACTATTTTTTGCGCTCTAGCGTTAAAAAACGGAAATGAATTTCCCCTTCTTGACCTTCGACACATTCGATTTCCTGCCAATTTTGTGGGTCAGGAACTGCAAAAAAAGTATCTCCAGTAATATCTAGATCAATTTCGGTAAGATAAAGTTGGTCGGCTTTTGCAAAAGCCTGGGTAAATAATTGTTGGCCACCAATAATGAATACCCGCGGAACGTCAGCAAGCTGCTTCAGGGCATCGTCTAGCGAATGCATCACTTCCGCCCCAGCTAATTGCAAGTCGGTATTACGACTGATAACCAAGTTCCGCCGTCCTGGTAATGGCCGGCCAATAGAATCCCAAGTCTTTCGCCCCATAATAATGGGATGCCCCATAGTGACGCGTTTAAAGAATTGCAAGTCAGCAGAAATCTTCCAGGGTATTTGATTGTCTTTGCCAATGACGTGGTTACGGGTGCGAGCAACGATAAAAGCAATGGCTGGATTAGTCATATTCGATTGGTTTAGATGGCGACAGGAGCCTTGATATGGGAATGAGACTGATAGTTCAGTACTTCAAAATCGTCAAACTCATAGTCAAATAAGGAAGCGGGCTTACGGCGAAATTGCAATGTAGGCAGAGGAAAGGGTTCACGCGCTAATTGCATTTCTACTTGGGCTAAATGATTGTTATACAGATGGCAATCGCCACCGGTCCAAATAAAGTCTCCCACTTCTAAATTAGCTTGCTGAGCAACCATATGGGTAAGGACTGCATAACTGGCTATATTAAAAGGTACGCCAAGGAAAATATCAGCGCTACGCTGATAGAGTTGACACGATAGCTTATTGTTCGCGACATAAAATTGAAAGAAGGCATGACAGGGGGCGAGTGCCATGCGAGGAATGTCTGCTACATTCCACGCCGACACAATCATTCGGCGTGAGTCGGGGTTCGATTGTAGGGTTGCCATGAGCTCTTGAATTTGATCAATATGTTGGCCATTTGGCGCTGGCCATGAGCGCCACTGATAGCCATAAATAGGGCCGAGTTCGCCATCGGGTGCAGCCCACTCATCCCAAATAGAAACGCCACGGTCTTTCAGCCACTGATTATTTGTACTTCCATTCAGAAACCACAGTAATTCATACACAATCGATTTGAGGTGGAGTTTTTTGGTAGTGACCATGGGAAAACCCGCAGCCAAATCGAAACGCATTTGATAGCCAAAAATCGATTTGGTCCCAGTACCAGTGCGATCAGCCTTATCAACGCCTTGTACCAATACTGCTTTCATTAAGTCATGGTATTGGTGCATTAGCAGCTGTCTTTAAGCAATTAATCAAAAATAGGCGATTCAACACCAAGGACTTTATGTAACTTAGTTGAGGTGGTGGTGTATTGCAGGTGCACCTTTTTATCAGGATAAATATATTGCACACACCCGAATGCCGCCAAGGCGGCTTCATGAAAACCTGACAAGATCAGTTTTTTCTTGCCTGGATAGATATTGATGTCACCCACCGCAAAGATGCCGGGAACGGTTGTTTCAAAGCGCTCGGTATCGACGGTAAGTTGCTTGCGATCAATACCTAAGCCCCAATTAGCAATGGGGCCCAATTTGGGTGAAAGGCCAAAGAAAACTAGTAAAACATCGAGTGGCATCCGCCGCGTAACCCCATCACTACCAGTGACTTTAATTTCCCTTAGGTGGCCATCGCGTTCTTCGAAGCCGGTAATTTGTCCAACCTCAAATTGCATTTCATAGTTGGCACATAACTCCTTCATTTTTGCTACTGAGCTAGGCGCAGCTTTAAAACCATCGCGGCGATGAATTAAGATGACACTTTCCGCTTTACCAACAAAATTGAGTGCCCAATCGAGAGCGGAATCGCCGCCACCACAAATGACGATATTTTTGCCAGCAAATTGGGTTGGATCTTTGACGCGATAAAACAGTTGTTTATTTTCGAACGCTTCAATGCCATCAATTTTAATGGTGCGCGCTTGAAATGAGCCCACACCAGCGGCAATAAAAATTGTTTTCGTGATGAGATGAGTGCCTAAAGTAGTGCGCAGATCGAAGCGGCCATCGCTGCGTTTTTCTACCTCAGTCACTTCTTGCCCCAAATGAAATTGGGCGCCAAAAGGCTCAATTTGTTTCATTAAATTATCGGTGAGCTCTTGCCCGGTACACATGGGTACAGCGGGGATATCGTAAATAGGCTTATCAGGATATAACTCCACGCATTGGCCACCGACGACCGGCAAAGAGTCGATTACATGGGCTTTAATTTCTAAAAGGCCAAGCTCAAAGACTTGAAAAAGTCCAACGGGTCCGGCGCCAATAATGACGGCATCGGCTTCAATAGGGGGGAGTGACACAAATAGTCCTAAAAAGTGCAGCTCACAGTTTACTTAACTAATTCGTTAAGTTTATCTTTAACGTCTTGCCATTCATCGGCATCAGCTAACGGCGCCTTTGATTTGGTAATTGAAGGCCAGAGGCGAGACAGTTCAACGTTGAGTTGAATAAACGCTTGTTGATCTCCAGGTACGTCATCCTCTGCATAAATGGCATTCACAGGGCATTCGGGAACGCAGACCGCGCAATCGATGCACTCATCAGGATCGATTGAGAGAAAATTAGGGCCTTCGCGGAAACAGTCTACGGGGCAAACATCAACGCAATCGGTATATTTGCAACGGATACAGGATTCAGTAACAACGTAAGTCATGATTTTAGGTCGATAAATAAAAGCCCATAAAAGGCGGATACTTGATTTTAGCCGAAATGAAGCTAAAAGCGCCAAGCACCCCAATTTCCAGCTTGTTGTAAAGTTTAGGGATGAATACAAGCCACAAACCCAAAATCTTAGTTGCTAGGTCAATTTTCCCCGATGCTTTGGCTGCTTTGCATGAGTCTTTTGAAGTCATCGATAATCAGGCCGATCGTGTGTTCACGCCAGCCGAACTGCAAAAATACTTAAGCGAAGTCGATGCGGCCCTGGTAGCCGGCAGCGAACGGATCGATGCGAACGCATTGGCCCAGGCAAAAAAACTAAAAATTGTTGCCAATATTTCGGTTGGCTATAACAATTTTGATGTACCCGCCATTACTGCCGCAGGTGTGATGGCGACAAATACACCTGATGTTTTGACGAATACCACCGCTGATTTTGGGTTTGCGCTATTGATGGCTACGGCGCGGCGCGTTACTGAATCTGAACATTGGATTCGTAATGGTCAATGGGACCAATGGTCGATTACCAACAACCCTTTAGGTATGGATATTCATGGCAGTACTTTGGGCATTATTGGTATGGGCCGGATCGGTCAAGGGATTGCAAAACGGGCTTTAGGTTTCGGCATGAAAGTGATTTATAACAATCGTCGGCGCTTACCCGAGGCCGATGAAATGGCCTGTGGAGCCACGTATGTTGATAAAGAGAGCTTGCTCCGTCAAGCTGATCATGTCATTTTAGTTTTGCCTTATTCCGCTGACAATCATCACACCATAGGCGCAAAAGAAATTGCGCTGATGAAGCCTACCGCGACATTAGTAAATATTGCGCGGGGCGGGATCGTAGATGATGTAGCTCTGGCACAAGCCTTACGAGAAAAGAAAATTTTTGCCGCTGGCCTCGATGTGTTTGAAGGTGAGCCCGTTGT
The DNA here is from genome assembly GCF_021395205.1 of Polynucleobacter sp. IMCC 30228. Lineage (GTDB taxonomy): Bacteria > Pseudomonadota > Gammaproteobacteria > Burkholderiales > Burkholderiaceae > Polynucleobacter. The sequence continues at coordinate 201,533 of NZ_JAJVCS010000004.1, forward strand.
GCACCCTGATTTATTAAAACTCAGTAATGTGGTGTTGGCGCCGCATATTGCTAGTGGTACAGAAAAAACGCGGCGCGCAATGGTTGATTTAGCGATTCAAAATGTGCGCGCTGCTTTGGCAGGTGATAGGCCGCCCAGCTTGATTAATCCTGAAGTACTGAAGTAATTATTTTTATTGATTGGCCAAAAGAATTCACAGCGAGCGTATTTTCTGCATTAATAATCAGTCATTGGTTTCTTCGGGCACCTCTTTCAAGGCTAACTCGATACCGCCGAAATTATTGGCAACCCAGTTATAAACCTTGCAGGCTACCCAAAGCAAGCCAAAGCCAAGAACAGCATTAAGAATAAGAGCAGACAGCACTGTAAATCCCGGTATTGCGCCATCACGAATAAAGGCAACAAAGAGGGCTAAAAGCACGATTGGAACTGAAAAGCATAAGTAAACCAAAACTAAGGTTTTGGCGGTATGCATAGGATCAAGGAAGGTTATTTCTTTTTTAGTTAATTTCATCATGCCGTAATCTTAAAGCAGTCCTTCAAAAATCTCTACATTAACTAAATCACCAACCTGAATATTGCCTTGTTCCGCCGGCAAAACAATAAAGCAGTTGGCTTCACTCATCGAGCGTAAGATGCCTGCTCCTTGGCTGCCAGTAGTCCGAACTGTGGCTTGCCCAGCATCATCAAGCGTAACAATACCCCGTTGAAATTCGGTGCGCCCGGGTTTTTTTCGAATTGCTTCGCCAGAGCGCACTTGAATGGTGGGGACAGCGGTCTGGGTTGCGCCATTCAATTGCAGTAGCGCCGCGCGGACGAACTGATAAAACGTCACCATCACCGCTACTGGATTGCCTGGTAAGCCGAAAAATAAGGTACTATTTTTAGCTTCTGGAGAGTTGGCAGCGTCCGCCAGCGGTTTTAGTACTCCAAAAGCCATCGGCCTACCTGGGCGCATCGCAATCTGCCAAAAGCCAATATCACCCAACTCTTGCAGGACTTGCTTGGTAAAGTCTGCCTCACCAACGGAGACGCCACCCGATGAAATGAGCACATCAGCCTTTAAGGTTGCGGCACAAAAGGCTTTTTTTAAGGCCACTGGATCGTCTTGCACAATTCCGCAATCGATTATCTCTAAATTGAGGCGAGTGAGCAGGCCAATAAGGCTATACCGGTTGCTATCGTAGACGCTACCGGTATCAAGTGCTTGGCCAAGGCTCCGTAATTCATTGCCAGAGGAGATAATGGCAACCCGTATTTTGTTACGCACGGATAGGGTTTTAATCCCCAAAGAGGCAGCTAAACCCAAATCAGATGGCCGCAAAATACGTCCCGCAGGAATGGCAACTTGGCCTAAACGCAAATCTTCGCCCCGTAGCCGACGATTTTCTCCCACCCTTACGGCGTTAGCCGGAAATAGCAATTCATTTTCGTGAGCGGCGTTAGAGATGATTTCTGTAATGCGCTCTTGAGGAATAACGGTATCGCAGCCGGCAGGCATGAGTGCGCCAGTCATTATTTTGATGCATTCATGAGCGCCCAATTGACCCAAGAACGGTTTTCCAGCGAACGCCGTACCAACGATTTTTAATTTTTTTTGCCCTGCATGAGCAGCTTCATTGACGTGACCTTGAAAAGCATAACCATCCATCGCGGAATTATCTGCGTTGGGAACATGCATTGGCGATAAAAGATCTTCAGCCAGAATACGATTAACCGCATTTTCAAGTGCAATCGTTTCGCTCTGAAGCCCCCCATTTTTTGTGCGTACCTCTTCGTTTATTTGGGTAATTAATGCACTGATAATACGGCGGGTCTCGATAACGGATAAGGAGCTAGTGGGGGTATTGAGGGTCATGTTTTTATTTGGGACTGCACCGCAATTTTGTTTTGCTTCTCGAGGTGCGCCAATGTTTCTAGCGAGGCTAGCTCTGCGGGTGTATTGGCATTTGCAAAGGCCTGTTCATTTTCAAAAAGTACGGCACTACTATTGACATTTTCAAACCAGCGGTCAATTTTCCGCGCACCACTTGCTAAAAATTCTGCAAGCGATAATTGAACCGTTTTTTTCATGAGGCAGAAAACGGCTTGATTCCATTGATGCCCGGTGTTATCAATACTGCATGCGTATACTAAATCAAATGGACCGCGCAGTAATTCAGCGCTTAAGCGTGCGCCTAAATCAAGCGGAAAGAGCGGTGAATCACATGGCACGGTAAGGAGATATTCAGTTTGACAATGGCGCAGACCAGCCATAAAACCTGCGAGCGGACCAAAATAAGATGGTGCAGATTCAACCGCACTGTCATCGGCAATAACAGGGTAGCCATAGCTTGCATAACGCATGTGATTGCGATTGGCATTAATTAGGATCGTGCTTACCTGATCTTGAAGGCGGGTTAACGCAGTCTCGATCAGGGGTTTTTCTAGGTAGGGTATTAAGCCTTTATCACTTCCGCCCATCCGCTCTGCTCGACCCCCTGCCAGGACTAAGCCCGTGATTACTAAGGGCGGTAATGAAGCTATGATTGCTGCCATTCGGGATTGAGCCTAGCCACCGATATAAGACATTTCAACCTTACGACCAGTTGAATTTCCGATGGGAGTGTGTGAACCTCGGATTTCAGAATAGTGATCATCACGTTTAGCCCAAGTATTCATGATGGCATTCGCAATTTCTAAATCACTCTTGCCGGAGCGAAGCAGAGCTTTGAAATCGACGCCTTGATGCGCAAATAGACATAAAAAAAGATGTCCATCGGTTGAGAGCCTAGCACGGGTACAGGTATGGCAAAAGGTTTGCGTCACACTAGAAATCACCCCAATTTCACCAGCGCCGTCGGCATAGCGCCAGCGTTGCGCAACTTCACCGACATAGTTTGGTTCTAGTGATTGCAAGGGAAACTCAGCATGAATTTGGTTGATGACTTCTCGCGAAGGCAATACCTCAGCCATATTCCAACCATTCGAACTTCCCACATCCATAAACTCAATGAAGCGTAGGGTAATACCAGAGTTACGAAAATGCCGCACCATTGGCAAAATCTCCTGCTCATTAACCCCTTTCTTAACGACCATATTAACCTTGATGGATTTAAAGCCAGCCTCTTTTGCTGCCTCAATACCATCCAGTACCTCGTCAACTGCAAAATCAACATCATTCATCGCTTTAAAAACAGGATCACTTAATGCATCGAGACTAACTGTAATGCGTTGTAAGCCCGCATTTTTTAAGAGCTGCGCTTTTTTTCTTAAGAGGCTACCATTCGTTGTGAGAGTGAGATCTAATTTTTGCCCTGCTGGCGTGTTAACTTGGGCGAGCATCGCCACTAAAGCCTCTAAATTTTTTCGTAAAAGCGGCTCGCCTCCTGTAAGGCGAATTTTTTCTACACCCAGACTGGCAAAGATTTGCGTCATGCGGGTGATTTCCTCAAAACGCAGTAAGGCATCTTGCGCTAAATACGGATAGTTTTGATCGAAGACCGATTTCGGCATGCAATAAGTGCAACGAAAATTACAGCGATCCGTTACTGAAATGCGTAAGTCACGTAATTGCCGCTGACGTAAGTCAGTTGTTTCAGAATGGACCCCTTGCAATACTGTTGGAATTGCCGCTGAGGCACCAACAGTATTGCTGATGGGAATAATGCGCGAATAGGCTCGATCAACCATAGCTAAATAAGTTTATACCTAGTCTATTGAGTATTACCAGACTAGTTTTTATCAATCATTTTTTCTTGGCCACCTGTTTCTACTAAGACCATGGGACCACTAGGTAATATTTTTGGCGCCTTAGGGGCGCGTTCGGCCCGCGGTTGAATGGGTTCAGCATTCATTTGCGTTTGTGCTTCGGCAAATTTAGTCGCATCGGTAGCAACCCAAACCATTCCCGCTGATTGCACCACTTGCTCCAAAGGCGCCTCTTCTAAACGCGAGAAGGAGACTTTAGGTAAAGCAGCAGGCACGGGAACGAAATTTGCTACAGGCGCGGTTTGGGGTGCACCGCTTAAATTACTTTGTAGATCGTGCAGCGGCAAAGTAGCTGCATCACCTGCCATATGTGCCATGCCTACTGGCGGCCAGGTGGCAGAAACCTCGGTAATGGCTGGGTGAGTTACTGTTGAGTTTGAATCAGCTTCTTGAGCAGGGATATCTGTGCGATTATCACCACGTTCACGTTGACCACGACCACGTCCACGGCGATTACGTCCCCGCGGACGCTCTTCGCCTTCAGCGTTAACTAAATCAGTGGCCCCAGTATTCGCATTGTTGGTGATGCCTTCAGGCGTGTCGTTGCCGTTTTGATTCGCTGGACGTTCAGGACGGGAATTACGGTTACGACCGCGACCCTCTTGACGAGGCTTTGCTTCACGCCCATTTGTCTCAGTAGGAGCAATTGTTTCGTTGGTAGATGCTGTTGCTGGACGTTCATTACGGCCACGGCGATTACGACCACCACGTTCATTACCATTGCGGCCTTCGCGTGCTCCGCTAGGACGAGGACGTGCTTCGGGTGTTGCTACGGTTATTTCTGGAGTTGAAGTAAATAGTTTCTTAATGAAACCCATAAATCCACCGGTTGACTCAGCCACCGCTTTTTCGTTCGTGGCAGATACACGTGCCGCACGGGGTTGGTTCATTGGCGCAGGTTGACTTGGCGTAATACCTTTGACTGCAGCCTCAGGTTTTACTTTGGTCTCTTCCTTGCGACTCACAATCGTATCGGCTTCTAACTCGGTAGCAGCCTCTTGCGCCATGACATAGCTGGCTTTTTGATCATCTAAACGGGGATCATCATGACGTAAGCGCTCTAATTTGTAATGCGGTGTTTCAAGATGCTTATTCGGCACCATCAAGACATTAACCTTAAAGCGACTTTCAATTTTGATGACTTCAGCCCGTTTCTCATTGAGAAGGAAAGCTGCGACCTCAACAGGTACTTGTGTATGAATAGCTGCCGTATTGTCTTTCATCGCCTCTTCTTGGATGATGCGTAGTACTTGCAAAGCAGATGATTCGGTATCGCGAATATGGCCAGTACCATTACAGCGCGGGCAAGTCACATGACTGCCTTCTGAGAGCGCGGGTCGTAAGCGTTGCCGCGACATTTCCATTAAGCCAAATTTAGAAATTTTGCCCATTTGCACGCGGGCTCGATCATGGCGTAAGGCATCGCGTAAGCGGTTTTCAACATCTTTTTGACTTTTCGCTGATTCCATGTCAATAAAGTCGATGACGATCAAACCCCCTAAATCGCGCAAACGCATTTGGCGGCCGATTTCTTCTGCAGCTTCTAAGTTGGTGCGGGTGGCGGTTTCTTCAATATCAGATCCCCGTGTAGCGCGCGCTGAATTCACGTCAACCGAAACCAAGGCTTCGGTATGGTCAATCACAATGGCGCCGCCTGAGGGTAGCGGTACCGTCCGCGAGTACGCAGTTTCAATTTGATGCTCAATTTGAAAGCGGGAAAAGAGCGGGACATCATCTTGATAGCGCTTGACGCGGGGTAAGTTATCAGGCATCACCACCGACATAAAGGCTTGAGCCTGTTCGAAAATATCGTCAGTATCAATCAAAATTTCGCCAATATCGGGTTGGAAATAATCGCGAATGGCGCGAATAACCAAGCTCGATTCAAGATAAATTAAGAGCGGCGCCGAGTTGCTTTTGGCAGCCTCATCAATGGCTTTCCATAGCTGCATGAGGTAATTCAGGTCCCACTGTAATTCAACGGCATCGCGCCCAATTCCGGCGGTGCGAGCGATAATGCTCATCCCTTCAGGAACCTCGAGCTGACCCATGGCCTCACGGAGTTCTTGACGATCTTCGCCCTCAATACGGCGAGATACACCACCCCCCCTTGGGTTATTAGGCATTAAGACAAGATAACGGCCAGCCAAAGAAATAAAAGAAGTGAGCGCGGCGCCTTTTTGGCCGCGTTCTTCTTTTTCAATCTGAATAATAATTTCTTGGCCTTCGCGTAAGGCATCTTTAATTGATGCGGTACGAACGTCAACGCCTTCTTTAAAGTAAGCGCGGGCTACTTCTTTAAATGGCAAAAAGCCATGACGCTCTTCACCGTAATTAACAAAGCAGGCCTCTAAGGATGGCTCAATGCGGGTAATAACCCCTTTGTAAATATTGCCTTTGCGTTGTTCACGCCCAGCTGATTCGATATCAATATCGATTAATTTTTGACCGTCGACAATCGCGACGCGCAACTCTTCTTGCTGAGTTGCGTTAAATAGCATGCGTTTCATAATTCTCTCCAAATGGGGTTGGAGGACGATGCGCGACGCGATGTAGATGAGATTAAGGCTACCAAAGAACTAGGTTCTATTGGCCCCTACAGGGCGTGGTTTAAAAGAGAACTAAGCTGCTAATCAGTTAGCTCGAATCGAGTCCATTACTGGACATCGTTGCCACCCCGAACGCTCGCCACAGCTACCCTCCTTTAGGGTTATCAATGTAGGCGCGCGCCTGAAAACTGTCATCTACTCGCGGGTCGCGGCATACAGCACGCCAACCCTGCGCCTCGTTAAACAGGGGAGGGGCAACCCTGGGAATCTATTTCTGATGGTTGATTCCAGCACCACGATTGGGGTTTCAAGTAGATATTATCAGTTGAACCCAATCTGAGCCAATATGGCTAGTGCCTTGATTATAAGGCAGAAGTTCATAATAAGCATTCTCATGACTTCTCATTCCCTCGGTAAAGCGCCTAAACCACCAGCAGTGGTATTGCAAACCATTGGTCCTGATGACGCTGGTCAGCGTCTGGATAACTATTTACTGCGCTGGGCTAAAGGCGTACCCAAAAGCCATGTTTATCGGCTCATTCGTGCTGGGGAAGTACGGGTCAATAAAAAGCGCGCTGAGCCCACCACCCGCCTCGTTGAGGGTGACATCGTCCGTTTGCCACCCGTGCGCATTGCCACACCCGAGCGCGTGCAGGCTGGTCAAAATTTCGCGCGGGCTCAGCAATATGCCGCACAAATCCCGATTTTGTATGAAGATGACGTGCTCCTGATCATCGATAAGCCCGCGGGACTGGCCGTGCATGGTGGCTCGGGTATTGCCTTGGGGGTCATCGAGACTTTACGGTTGACCCGCCCAGAACTCCATTTTCTTGAATTAGTGCATCGCCTCGATCGCGATACCTCCGGGGTGCTGTTATTGGCTAAGCGCAGAAGTGCCTTGGTTGAAATGCATCGCCAAATACGTGAAGGCTTAACTGATAAGCGCTATTGGTTATTGGCGCACGGCAAAATTGAAACAGGCGCACGGGTAATGCAGTTAAAGTTTCCCTTGCATAAATTTCTCTTAGCAAATGGCGAACGTCGAGTTCGGGTTGATGCTGAGGGGTTGCCCAGCCATACTGCGGTGCGGGTTACGCAACTGTTCGCGGGGGAGGCGGGAGCGCTGAGCTTGGCAGAGGCGCAATTAAAAACCGGGCGCACCCATCAAATTCGGGTGCATTTACAGCGTCTTGGCCACCCGATTTTAGGTGATGATAAGTACGGCCTAGAGGAAGAGGATCGCCGCTTAAAATCCAAACGCTTATATTTACATGCCCATTTGGTGGGTTTTGTTCATCCGCGCAGCGGTGCCAAAATGCGCATCGAGTCACCGCTACCTGCCGAGTTCAACGCCTTATTAAAGAGGCTGAAGGTGGAGCCCAGCAGCAGCAACCCAGCGGCGACGCCGTAAGCCACAAATCAGTATAGTGGGATGTTATTTAATTGAAGGTTGCTGAGGAAATGTCCGTTTGAACCACACGCATCAACAGAATCTAGAGCGACGCTACGATTTAATTGTCTGGGATTGGGATGGTACCGTAATGGATTCAACCCCAACCATCGTGCATTGCATTCAACAGGCTTGCCGCGATTTAGACTTACCAGTGCCCAACGATGCATTAGCTAGCTCGGTGATTGGTTTAGGTATCGATGATTCCTTGCGGCGCGCCGTTCCCAGTATTGCGCCTGCACGATACCCTGCTTTAGTTGCGCGTTTTCGTTTTCATTATTTAGCCCGCGATCATGAGTTGCATTTATTTATCGGCATTCGTGAATTGCTCGAGCACTTACGTCAAGCGGGATTTTTGCTAGCCGTGGCTACTGGTAAATCGCGGCAGGGCCTAGATCGCTCCTTGGGATTTCATCAGCTAGAAGCACTTTTTCACGCTAGTCGTACTGCCGACGAAACGGCGTCAAAACCAAATCCGACAATGCTGTTAGAGTTATCGGATGTTTTGCAAGTACCATTGCGGCGAATGCTGATGATTGGCGATACCACGCACGATCTACTGATGGCGCAAAATGCCGGAGTGGATAGTGTCGGCGTTACCTATGGCGCCCATCCGCTAGAGGAGCTGCGCACTGCCAATGCCTTAATTTGCGTTGATAATGTGCAAGAATTAGCGCAGTGGTTCAATCAACATTTGTACGAGCAAACCTTGAACATAAATAAGAAAGTAAAGCATTGATGGAGCCGAAAGAAAACTGGGAGCGACAGGCTCTTGAGCATTTACTGCTTGAAAATTTAAAAGAAACTCGTAAGGCTAGGCGCTGGAAAACAATTTTCCGCTTAGTTTTACTAGTGTTAGTTGTCGGTATCATTGCCCAGGTATTTGATTTGCATATACCAGGCCGTGGTATGCATATTGAAAAGCATACCGCTTTAATTAGTTTAGATGGCATGATTTCACCGACTACGACAGCGAATGCAGTCGACGTGAATGCAGCGCTAGATGCGGCTTTTGAAAATACCAATAGCGTCGGCGTGATCTTACGAATTAATAGCCCGGGTGGCTCACCAGTTCAGGCGGGCATGATTAATGACGAGATTCGCCGCTTGCGTACTTTGTATCCACAAAAACCATTCTATGTGGTGGTAGAAGATATTTGTGCATCGGGTGGATATTACGTAGCGGTAGCGGGTGACAAAATTTTAGTTGATAAAGCTAGCTTAATCGGCTCAATTGGCGTGGTCATGGAGGGCTTTGGTTTTACTGGCCTAATGGATAAATTAGGAATTTCTCGCCGCTTGATCACGGCTGGTTCGAATAAAGGCATGCTCGATCCTTTTAGCAAGGAAAATCCGAAACAGGTTGAAATGGTGCAATCGATGTTGGATCAAATTCATCAACAATTTATTGCAGTAGTTAAAGCGGGACGTGGCACGCGCTTAAAAGAAAATGCTGAATTATTTTCGGGGCGGGTATGGAATGGCGAGCAAGCAGTTCAATTGGGTCTGGCTGATGGGTTTGGTACCGTTGATTCGGTAGCCCGCGATATTTTGAAGGCACCAGATGTTTTGGACTACACCTTAAAGGAAAATTTTGCTGAAAGGGTAGCTAAAAAGTTTGGCGCAGAAATGGGCACCTCAATGGGTCAAGCGTTAATGAAAGATGCCAATCTGAAATAAGTAGTACGTTTTACTACGTACTTAAGCTAGTAGCAAAAAAATCGCCGGACGGTTTTGTAATTCACCGGCCATTTTTTCACCAGGGTAGCGTTTCCGCCACTCGGTGAGCGTGTAGGTATGAATCGATTCGCTCGCTAAACTCAGGTCGATGCCAATACATAAGCGGGTTTCTGCTGTTAATGCTTGCAGGCAAGCGTCGAACATCGCAGCATTGCGATAAGGGGTCTCAATCCAAATTTGTGTTTGTTGTAAGCGTCGCGATTCCGCTTCTAGTTGCTTGAGGCGATTAATCCGTTCTGGGTTTTGATTGGGTAAGTAGCCTTGAAATGCAAACTGTTGGCCGTTTAGACCGCTTGCCATGAGGCCTAACAAAATAGAGCTAGGGCCTACTAAGGGTTTGACGGGGGCACCTAAACCATGCGCAGCCAAAATTAATTCGGCTCCAGGGTCGGCCACTCCAGGCACTCCTGCTTCTGACATTAATCCCATATTGTGCCCATCTACTAAGGCTTGCAACAAACTCTCAGGACGTGTTTTTGAATTGTATTTTGCATTTTGCGCAGCGCCACGCCATTCCAGTAGCACTAATTCCTGCAAAGGCGTACTCAGCGGCGTAACGGTATCAATTGCCTTTAAAAATGCCCGTGCGGTTTTAGCATTCTCCACAATCCAGTATTTCAGCGTGGCTGCTTGAGTGATGGTTGCGGCCGGCAAAACCCACGGCAATTGGTCTGCGCGACCTTCCGCACCCAAGGTATTCGGGATAAGAAAAAGTGTGCCGATAGTCATTTACTGGTTGCGAACCAATTTTTTGCAGGTAGCGCAAAACCGGCATCTCGCAATAATCCGCTTAATGCAATCAGCGGTAAACCAACAAGAGCAGTGGGATCATCGCTTTGAACCGACTCAAGGAGACTGATGCCAAGCCCCTCTACTTTGGCACTACCAGCACAATCATAGGGTTGCTCAGCATGTAAATAAGCTTCTAATATCGCGTCAGATAGATCGCGAAACTGTACCGTGGTTGGCACGCTCAGGGTGGTGTACTGCTCGTCGCGCATGAAACATAGTGCCGTATGAAAGTGGACAGCATTGCCGCGCATCAACTGTAATTGGGCTAAGGCCCGCTCAAAATTACCCGGTTTGCCTAATACAGCGCCAAATAAATCAGCTACCTGATCTGAGCCGATAACCCATGCCCCCGGGTTCTGTTTCGCTATCACTCTGGCTTTCAGTTCAGCCAAACGCAAGGCTAGAGCAAGGGTAGTTTCATGGGGCAAAGGAGTTTCATCAATTGCAGGCGTGCTGCAAGTAAAGGGCAGCCCTAAGCGGGCAAGCAATTCGCGGCGATACGGCGAGCTTGAGGCCAAAATAATTGGCGCTGGATGCCTTGCTACGTCGGAATTCGTCATGAAAAATAGCGCCTTGAATTAGACTGATGAGATGAATCGTAAACAAGTTTTACCTGAAGTTGAAATTTCTGCAACTCCGCAAGCATTACAAGCGGTTGATTTGTGTGCCCCGCAAACCTACCATGGTGAGGGTAGGTTGTCGCTGGGCGCCTTACCCCGAGTGGCTTTAGAGCTGGCTATCAGCAGCCCAGATAATGGTTTTGCTTGGCAAATCCAAACCCAGTTTACGGCTAATCAAGCCGGGGACCAAGCGCAAACCTTGCGTTTGAGGCTTAATGGACAAGCACCCTTAACTTGTCAGCGGTGTTTACAGACTTTCCAGTATTCCTTAAACGTGGAGCGTTTATTTATTGTTGTGGCCGATGAAGCGGCTGCGGATGCCTATCCAATTGAAGATGACCTTCTCGACCCCTTAGTCTGCAGCCCCCATTTTGATATATTGGCGCTAATCGAAGATGAAATTCTTTTATCCTTGCCATTAGTGCCAAAACACCCTGAAGCGCTATGTGCCCCAAGCCCATTATTGGGTGTAATTGAAGAACCTGAAAACCCCTTTAAGGTATTGAAAAATATCAAGAAATAGCTCTGGCGGCTGGGTTAATTGAGGCCTTTAATACCTACCCATCAATGCCTAGAATCCCGTATTTAGAGGCATTTTTATGCTAGAATGCCCCCTTGTTTAGGAGTCCAATATGGCCGTTCAGCAGAATAAAAAATCCCCCTCTAAGCGTGGCATGCACCGCGCCCATGATTCTTTGACCGTGGGTGCATTGGCAGTTGAAGCAACCACCGGCGAAACGCATTTACGTCATCACATTTCCCCCAACGGTTTTTACCGTGGTCGGAAAGTCGTGAAAACAAAGAACGATTAATTTTTTCATTTAATCAATCGAAGCGGCTTTAAATTGGCCGCTTTTTTCTTGGCTCAGCAAATTTGGCAACCCCAGCGCCCATGAATTCTCTGATGAACGTCAGGCTTGCAGTAGATGCAATGGGCGGAGATCAGGGTTTAGCAGTCACGGTACCTGCGTCCCTTGATTTTCTCCAAGTTCACGCCGACGCTCATATTCAGTTAGTGGGTGACTCACAGTTACTGACGCAATTGTTAGCTAAGGCAGCGCCTGAATTGCTGAAGCGCATTGAGATTATTGCTGCCAACGAAGTCGTGCTCATGGATGATTCAATTGAGGTTGCGTTGCGACGCAAGAAAAATTCTTCGATGCGTCTAGCCATTGATCAAGTCAAAACAGGAAAGGCCGAAGCAATTATTTCTTCTGGTAACACTGGCGCTTTGATGGCGATTTCGCGTTATCTATTGAAAACGCTCGATGGCATTGATCGCCCAGCAATTGCCACCGCAATTCCGAATGAATTGGGTACGAGTACTACCGTGCTCGATTTGGGCGCTAATGCCGATTGTCTGCCGGTGAATTTGTTACAGTTTGCGCAAATGGCGGATGTGATGTTGCGGGTTGTTGATGGCAAGCCTTCACCATCGATTGGCCTGCTGAACATCGGCGAAGAAGTCATTAAGGGTAATGAAGTCGTGAAGGAAGCCGGTGAATTATTACGTAATAGCCAATTAAATTTTTTTGGTAATGTCGAAGGAAACGATATTTTTAAGGGCACCGTCGATATTGTGGTCTGCGATGGCTTTGTGGGTAATGTTGTTTTAAAGGCGAGCGAAGGTCTGGCAAAAATGATGACTGGGATGATTCGTACGGAATTTAATCGCTCTTGGCTAACTAAGCTCATGGCCTTATGTGCCATGTTGCCTTTAGTTCGTGTCAAAAATCGGGTTGATCATCGGCGCTATAACGGCGCTGTGCTGCTTGGTTTGCGCGGTTGTGTGATTAAGAGTCATGGCTCTGCCGATCGCCTAGCTTTTACCGCCGCTCTGGAGCGTGCTTATGAAGCTGGCAAGAATCGCATGGTTGAACGCATCGCTGAAGCTTTTAGTGCAGAGGTGAGGCCATGACTTCAAGGTCTCTTTATTCACGCATTGCTGGAACAGGCAGTTATTTGCCTGCACAACGATTAAGTAACGATGATTTAGCAGCGCGTTTAGCGCAAGTGGGCATAGAGACAAGTGATGAGTGGATTCAAACGCGTAGCGGTATTTCAGCGCGTCATTTTGCCGCTGACAATGAATTAACCAGTGACTTAGGTATGTTGGCCGCACAGGCTGCATTGCACGACGCCAATCTTCGTGCCGATCAAATTGAGTTAATTATTTTGGCCAGCTCAACTCCAGATCATTTGGGTGGCTTTCCCAGTACCGCTTGCGTGATTCAAGACAAGCTAGGTATTCACAATGGCGGTGCGGCGTTTGATGTGCAGGCAGTGTGTGCTGGCTTTACCTACGCACTCGCCATTGCCGATGCATTTATTCGCGCAGGCACATACCGCAAAGTTTTAGTTATTGGGGCTGAAATTTTTTCCCGTATCTTAGATTTTAATGATCGCACAACCTGCGTTTTATTTGGTGATGGTGCAGGTGCAGTGGTGCTTGAGGCCGCAGATGAACCCGGTATTTTGGCTGCAGCGTTACATGCTGACGGCAGGCAACGCGCCATTTTGTGTGTACCAGGTCGTGCAATTGCCGGTGGCATTGAGGGCACCCCATTCTTAACGATGGACGGCCCAGCTGTTTTCAAATTTGCTGTGAAGGCCTTAGAGCAGGTTGCGCTTGAAGCTTTAGAGCGCGCACAATTACAGCCAACACAAATTGATTGGCTGGTTCCTCATCAGGCTAATATTCGTATTATGGAAGGTACGGCGCGCAAATTGGGACTCTCAATGGATAAGGTAATTGTGACCGTGGCCGAGCATGGCAATACGTCTGCTGCTTCAATTCCATTGGCTTTAGACTTTGGTATCCGCAATGGTCAAATTCAGCGTGGTCAACATCTCTTGTTAGAGGGCGTTGGCGGCGGATTTGCTTGGGGCGCAGTCGCTCTAAAATATTAAACAGGTTTTTTCTCATGACATTTGCATTCGTTTTTCCAGGACAGGGTTCGCAATCTGTGGGTATGCTGAACTCGCTTGCCGCTCGTCCCGAAGTGCAGGCTACCTTGGCCGAAGCATCACTCGCCCTAGGCGAAGATCTCACGCAATTAATTGCTGCTGGACCAGCAGAAGCCCTCGCACTCACAACCAATACGCAACCAGTGATGTTGGTAGCAGGTATTGCTTGTTATCGTGCTTGGTTGGCAAGTGGTGGTGCAAAACCGACTTTTGTTGCTGGCCATAGCTTGGGCGAATATTCAGCTTTAGTTGCCGCAGATGTCATTTCGTTTCAAGATGCCGTGCCACTCGTTAGATTTCGTGCAGAGGCGATGCAAACCGCAGTGCCCTTAGGCACAGGAACCATGGCAGCGATTTTGGGTTTAGACGGCGCCCAAGTGCAAGCAGTATGTGCTGAGGCGAGCACCTTGACGAATGAAGTAGTTGAGGCGGTCAATTTCAATGCCCCTGGTCAGGTGGTCATAGCAGGCGCCAATGCAGCAGTCAGCAAAGCCTGCGAGTTATTAAAAGCAGCTGGCGCTAAACGGGCTTTACCCTTATCGGTATCAGCCCCGTTTCATTCCTCTTTATTGCAAGCAGCCTCTGAAAAACTGGCGATTTATTTAGAAAATGTCACCTTTCATCCGCCTTCGATTCCCTTGATTAATAATGTTGATGTCAGTGTCTTGAGTGATCCGCAGGCTATTAAAGATGCCCTAGTAAGGCAGGCTGCTAAACCCGTACGTTGGCAAGAAATTATTCAAGCGATGGCCGCACAAGGCATTACTCAGGTGATTGAATGTGGACCAGGCAAAGTGTTGGCAGGTTTAACCAAGCGCATCGATGCGCAATTACAAGGCTTCGCATTATTTGATGATGCGAGCTTCAATGAAGTGAAGTCAGCTTTAGGACAAGTCACATGAAAATTGATCTAAGCAAACAAATTGCCTTAGTTACTGGTGCTTCCCGTGGCATTGGTGCGGCGATTGCCGAAGCGCTTGCACAGTCGGGCGCGACAGTTATTGGCACTGCCACCTCAGCTGCTGGTGCATTGGCTATTACAGAACGCTTACAGGCTTTTGGTGGGCGGGGCGAAATTCTGAATGTGAATGAGGCTGCGGCAAGTGAGCAAATAATTGAGGCCATGTGCAAAGAATTTGGCGGCATTCATATTTTGGTCAATAACGCTGGCATTACCCGCGATCAACTGTCGATGCGGATGAAAACCACGGAGTGGGCAGATGTGATTGATACCAACTTAAGCGCAGTCTTTCGACTTTCGCAAGCAGTTTTGCGGCCGATGATGAAAGCCCGCTTTGGGCGCATTATTAATATCACCTCGATCGTCGGCCACATGGGCAACCCCGGACAGGTGAATTATGCTGCTGCAAAAGCGGGGGTTGCGGGAATGACTCGGGCTTTGGCGCGGGAAATTGGCAGTCGCAACATTACCGTGAATTGCGTCGCTCCAGGGTTTATCGATACCGATATGACCCGCGCCTTAAGTGAAGAGCAACAAAATGCCCTCAAAGCGAACATTCCCTTGGCCCGTTTAGGGAGCCCAGAAGATGTGGCGCAGGCAGTGGTCTTTTTGGCTTCAGGAGCAGCGGGCTATATTACGGGAAATACCCTCCACGTCAATGGGGGCCTGTATTTAGCCTGATTTATGGAATGGGGTTTTAGGAGTCTGGCGCAGTAATCTGAGGGTGACTTTGCCAAACTGATAAAATCCCTAAATCGTTTTTTACTACCCTAGGGGGACTTGATGGACAACATCGAACAACGTGTTAAGAAAATTGTTGCTGAGCAGTTAGGCGTACCAGAAGCAGATATTAAGAATGAATCTTCTTTTGTGAATGACCTCGGCGCTGATTCGCTTGATACGGTAGAGTTGGTAATGGCTTTAGAAGATGAGTTTGGAATTGAAATTCCAGATGAAGAGGCTGAAAAAATTACCACTGTTCAGCTTGCGATTGATTTCGCAAAATCTAAAGCATCACAGGGCTAATATTTGGACTCGCTGTGTCTGCTTTAAAACACCAACGCCGGGTCGTAGTTACCGGCTTAGGTCTTATTTCTCCAGTTGGAAATTCTGTCGCGACGGCTTGGTCAAATGTACTTGCTGGTAAATCTGGTATTGCGACGATTACCAAGTTTGATCATACCCCGCTAAGCGTTCACTTTGCTGGCGAGGTTCAAGACTTTAATATTGAAGAGTATGTCTCAGCTAAAGAGGCGCGCCATATGGATCATTTCATCCACTATGGTATTGCCGCGGGAACCCAAGCACTGCGTGATAGTGGTATTGAAGTAAATGAGGCGAATGCGGAGCGCATTGGCGTCATGGTTGGGTCAGGAATCGGCGGCCTACCGATGATTGAAAATACCGGTGTCGAGCTTTTAGAACGAGGTCCGCGGCGGATTTCCCCCTTCTTTGTGCCGGGCTCAATCATTAATATGATTTCAGGGCATTTAAGTATTTTATTTAATTTAAAAGGACCCAATATTGCAGCGGCAACGGCCTGTACTACCGGCCTACACAGCATTGGTTTGGCGGCCCGTTTAATTCAATCGGGCGATGCCGATGTCATGCTTGCTGGGGGTGCCGAGTCGACTATTTCTGCTTTAGGCGTTGGTGGTTTTGCTGCGGCCCGCGCGCTTTCAACTCGTAATGATGACCCCACTACCGCTTCCCGCCCCTGGGATAAGGATCGCGATGGCTTTGTGCTGGGCGAAGGCGCGGGCGTCATGGTCTTAGAGGAATATGAGCAGGCCCGTGCGCGCGGCGCCAAGATTTATTGTGAGTTAGTGGGTTTTGGAATGAGCGGCGATGCTTATCATATGACGGCCCCTAATATGGATGGTCCCCGCCGCTGCATGTTGAATGCTTTGCGCGATGCAGGTTTAAATCCTGAGCAAATTAATTACATTAATGCGCACGGAACTTCTACCCCTTTAGGGGATAAAAATGAAACTGAAGCCATTAAAGCAGCCTTAGGTGATCATGCCAAAAAGGTCGTCATTAACTCTACCAAGTCGATGACGGGTCATTTACTAGGCGGGGCAGGCGGTTTAGAGGCAGTTTTTACTGTTTTAGCCTTACACCATCAAAAATCACCGCCGACGATTAATATTTTCAACCAAGACCCTGAGTGTGACTTGGACTTCTGCGCCAATACCGCACGCGATCTGCCCATTGACTATGCTGTGAAAAACAATTTTGGCTTTGGGGGTACTAACGGCACCTTGATTTTTGGTAAGTTGCCCTGATATACAGTTATCTTTGTTTTACGGGGTTCTCACCGAAACTCGCTTTCAAGTTGATCCAAATGAAAAAAATATTGCTTCATACCCTTAGTGTTATTGCTTTTGTTGGCATTGTGCAATTGCCTGTTGCGCCGCTTGTTATGGCGCAACCCCCCCGTGTAGCAATTCCCGATTTTGCCGATTTAGTCGAAAAAGCCAGCCCTGCGGTCGTAAATATTCGTACGACAGAAAAAGTGGCTGTGCAACAAGCTGGTGCCAATGGCCAGGGCGGCACAGATGAGCAGCAGGAGTTCTTTCGGCGTTTTTTTGGGATTCCTTTCCCCAATATTCCGGGCATACCTGGTTCGCCTAAGGCGCCTAACCAAGCTCCTAATCCAGGCCCTAATCGTCCAGGACCGCCACAGGAGAATGACCGTGGCGTAGGCTCGGGTTTTATTATTGATGCTAATGGTTATATTTTGACTAATGCTCACGTCATTGAAGGTGCAGAAACTATTTATGTCACCTTAACTGATAAGCGAGAATTAAAAGCAAAATTATTGGGCGCTGATAAGCGTACCGATGTCGCGCTTATTAAAATTGAGGCTAGCGGCTTACCTAAGTTACCTCTGGGCGATTCTTCTAAGGTACGGGTTGGCGAGTGGGTTTTAGCAATTGGCTCACCTTTTGGCCTAGAAAATACTGTTACGGCTGGAATTGTTTCAGCAAAAAGCCGTGATACTGGCGATTACTTACCTTTTATTCAAACTGATGTGGCAGTGAACCCTGGTAATTCTGGAGGGCCTTTGCTCAATACCGCTGGACAAGTGATTGGCATTAACTCGCAAATTTTTAGTCGCTCTGGTGGTTATATGGGAATTTCTTTTGCCATACCCATTGATGAGGCAATGCGAGTAGCTGATCAGTTAAGGGCGAACGGCAAATTGGTCCGCGGGCGAATTGGGGTCTCGATTGGTGATATTACCAAAGAGACTGCTGAAAGTTTGGGTCTTGGCAAGCCACGTGGTGCCTATGTACGTAATGTTGAGCCGGGTGCGCCTGCAGCGCTTGGTGGTATTGAGGCAGGCGATGTGATCTTGAATTTCAATGGTCTGGAGATTCAGAAATCAACAGATTTACCGCGCCAAGTAGGTCAGACTAAACCTGGTACGCGCGCAACAGTGCAAGTTTGGCGTAAGGGTGCTATCAAAGATTTATCTGTCGTAGTAGCCGATGCCGAGCCGAGTGAAAAGGTAGCAAGCAAAAAAGCCGAGAGTTCAACCCCGCAAAGCGGTGCCTTGAATTCCGCATTTGGGGTTGCAGTCGCAGAGCTGACTGATGCCAAAAAACAAAGCTTAGGCATCAAGAATGGTGTTGAGGTTACTGCTATTAATGATGGCCCGATGGCACGTTCCGGCGTGCGCGTGGGCGATGTCATTGTGCGCATTGGCGATGTAGATATAACTGGAGTTAGGCAATTTGAAACCGTTGCCAAGGGCTTAGATCTCAATCGTCCGGCGGCTGTTTTTGTGCGTCGCGCAGATAGCACTTTAGTTTTACCAATACGCCCAAACAAGCCCTAAATCACCCTAAAAGCCGGTTTTTCTGCTTTTGGGGTGATCCACTAAGCCCTGCAAAGTAGGGTTTCTGTGCAACCATTACAATGCGGGTAAGACGGCTTTTTGCAGCGCATCATTTTGCTGTGTTGCAGCAAGGCGTTTTCTGATGGACTTCATAAAGCGCAATGGATTTAATCCGTAATTTCTCAATCATCGCCCATATCGATCATGGCAAGTCGACTTTGGCCGATCGAATCATTCAATTGTGCGGCGGCCTTTCCGATCGTGAAATGGAATCACAAGTGCTTGATTCAATGGATATTGAGCGCGAACGTGGGATAACGATTAAAGCGCAAACGGCCGCTCTAAGTTATCAAGCCAAAGACGGCAAGATTTATAACCTCAATTTAATTGATACCCCTGGACACGTTGATTTTTCATATGAAGTAAGTCGTTCGCTATCCGCTTGCGAGGGTGCATTACTAGTGGTTGATGCTAGCCAAGGCGTAGAAGCGCAAACAGTGGCAAATTGCTATACCGCAATCGAGCTTGGGGTCGAGGTTGTGCCGGTATTAAATAAAATTGATTTACCGCAAGCAGATCCAGAGCGCGCCAAACAAGAAATCGAAGATGTCATTGGTATCGATGCTACAGAGGCTTTAACTTGCTCAGCTAAAACAGGTCTAGGTGTACCCGAAATATTGGAAGAAATGATTCGGCGGGTACCGCCGCCAAAGGGCGATGCTAGCGCGCCATTGCAGGCGCTGATTATTGACTCATGGTTCGACAACTATGTGGGTGTGGTTATTTTAGTAAGGGTGGTGAATGGCACGCTAAAACCCAAAGATAAAATTCTGCTGATGGCCAACGGCTCAACGCATTTAGTCGAGCATGTTGGAGTATTTAGCCCTAAATCAGTCGATCGACCCTCACTAAGCGCTGGCCAGGTAGGCTTCATAATTGCGGGCATTAAAGAATTAAAAGCGGCCAAAGTAGGCGATACAGCAACCCACGCACCAGGACAACAAGGCCGCATCTCAGCTACTTCAGCGCTACCTGGTTTTAAGGAGGTGAAGTCGCAAGTCTTCGCTGGGCTATACCCAGTTGAAGCTAACGAGTACGATGTGCTGCGCGAGTCATTAGAGAAGCTTAAGCTCAATGATGCGTCCCTACTTTATGAGCCCGAAGTTTCGCAAGCCTTGGGTTTCGGTTTCCGTTGTGGCTTTTTGGGTTTACTGCACATGGAAATTGTGCAGGAGCGCTTAGAACGGCAGTACGGCATGAACCTGATTACCACGGCACCCACTGTGGTATATCAAGTGCAGCAAAGAGACGGCAGCATGCTCACCGTTGATAACCCATCGAAAATGCCGGACCCAAGTAAGATCGAGGCGATTCTAGAGCCAATTGTGACAGTCAATTTATATATGCCACAAGAATATGTAGGCTCGGTTATTACTCTATGCACGGGTAAGCGTGGCGTGCAAACCAATATGAATTATTTGGGTCGCCAAGTGCAGTTAACTTATGAAATACCCATGGCAGAAATTGTGCTCGATTTTTTCGATCGTTTGAAGTCTGTCTCACGTGGTTACGCATCGATGGATTATGAATTTAAGGAATACCGCGCTGCCGATGTGGTGAAAGTCGATATTTTAATTAATGGGGATAAGGTTGATGCGCTATCCGTTATTGTGCATCGGAGTAATAGCCAATTACGTGGGCGTGACGTAGTGGCAAAAATGCGCGGCATTATTCCGCGGCAGATGTTTGATGTAGCGATTCAAGCGGCAATTGGTAGCAATATTGTGGCGCGTGAAAACGTCAAAGCGTTGCGTAAGAATGTATTAGCAAAATGCTACGGCGGCGATATTTCGCGTAAACGTAAACTGTTGGAAAAACAAAAAGAAGGTAAAAAACGGATGAAACAAGTTGGCAATGTAGAAATTCCGCAAGAAGCCTTTTTAGCTATTTTGCAGGTGGAATAAATGAATTTTGCTTTAATTCTTTTTATTTTAGTTATCGCCACAGGTATTGCATGGGTCGCTAATCGCTTTTATTTTGCCCCACGCCGTATTGCTGCAGGCGACCAGCGTGTGCCACTATGGGTAGAGTATTCAGCGAGTTTTTTCCCGGTTATTTGTGCAGTATTTTTTCTGCGTTCTTTTTTATTTGAACCTTTCAAAATTCCATCGGGATCAATGATTCCAACCTTACAAATTGGCGACTTTATTTTGGTCAATAAGTTTACCTATGGCATTCGTTTGCCGGTGATTAATCGCAAAGTAGTCGAGCTTGGTACTCCCAAACGAGGTGATGTGGTGGTATTTCGTTATCCCCGTGATGAATCGGTTGATTACATTAAACGGGTGGTAGCGATTCCAGGTGATGTCATCGAATACCAAAATAAGCGTTTAATTATTAACGGCGAACCTTTGCTCTATAGCGGCGGAGCACCCTATTTAGATCCAGAAAACATGCGCTATGAAAAAGAGTTTACCGAAACCTACCCAGCAAATTTAGGCGGAGTAGTGCATAAAATTTTAAATGATCCCGAACGCACTACGGGTGTTTTTCAGCCTGAAAAATTTCCAGGAATTGAGCATTGCCAATATCAAAGCTCTGGTATGACTTGTAAAGTACCGGCTGGACATTATTTTGCCATGGGTGATAATCGTGATAACAGTGCTGATTCGCGCTTCTGGGGTTTTGTCCCCGATCAAAATATTGTTGGGCGAGCTTTTTTTGTGTGGCTTAACTTAGGTTCCTTAAGCCGTATCGGCAGATTTGAGTAAGCTATGAACGCTCGCGCTGTGATCGACCACGGACCCCTGCAAGAGCGTTTGGGCTATAGCTTTAAAAAACCTGAGCTGCTAAACCAAGCGCTTACTCATCGCAGCCATAGTAAAAAAAATAATGAACGCTTAGAGTTCTTAGGCGACTCAGTCTTGAATTGTGTCGTTGCCGAAATGTTATATGAACGTTATTCTGATTTAGATGAAGGCGACTTGTCGCGGGTGCGGGCAAATTTGGTAAAGCAGCAGGCGTTGTATGAAATTGCACAATCGTTATCGCTCTCCGATTATTTGCGCCTAGGAGAGGGCGAGTTAAAAAGTGGTGGTTTTCATCGACCTTCTATTTTGGCTGACACCTTAGAGGCGGTAACTGGCGCTATTTTTATTGATGGCGGATTTGATGCGGCACGCGCAAGCTTAAATAAATTGTATTCCACGATCTTGGCGCATGTTGATCCAAAAACTCTGGGTAAAGACGACAAAACGCTTTTACAAGAATATTTGCAGGGTTTTCAAATGCCTTTGCCAGCCTATAACGTTACCGGTACAACTGGGGCTGCGCATAGCCAGCAATTTGAAGTCGAGTGCGTGATTGCGAGCTTAAAAATTCAAGTAAAGGGTGGTGGGGCATCGCGCCGTGCCGCTGAACAAGCGGCAGCTAAGTTAGCCTTAAGTGCTTTACAAAAAGCGCTGCCCCAAGAAACTCGCAAACCCAAGAAAACCCGCTCGGCAAAGAAAAAAGCGGCCAAATCGGCCTCCACCGATGAACAGTTGAAGCTGAAGCTAAAAGGCTAATATGACAATTGAAGGTGGAGAAGATGTATCCCTAGAGACGCTTGCTGATGGTGTGTTTCGCTGCGGCACCATTGCAATTGTGGGTAGACCCAATATGGGTAAGTCGACGCTGTTAAATGCTTTAGTGGGGCAGAAAATTAGCATTACCTCGCGTAAAGCGCAAACCACACGCCATCGTATTTTAGGGATTCAAACTCGCCCCCAAGCACAATTTATTTTTATCGACACTCCAGGCTTCCAAACCCGATTAATGAACACCCTCAATAAGGCGCTGAATCGTACGGTTACCAGCGCTTTGCAGGGAGTTAATGTGGCTTGTTTTGTAGTTGAGGCCGGATACTTTGGGGCCGATGATGTCAAAGTATTGCAGCTTTTGCCACCTGACTTACCGATTATTTTAGTACTTAATAAGCTGGATTTATTTTCTCGGCGCTTTCAAACTCCTGGCGAGCGCGATTTAGTCTTACTCGATTTTATGAAACAAATGGGTTTGCCATGGAATGAGCTGGGCGGTCGACCTGACCAAACGCAGCAGTTTGCTGAGATTGTACCCATGAGCGGTAAAAATCCCGATGATGTTAAGCGACTGCTTGATCTTTTGGAAAATTATTTACCTCTTGGTGAGGCTCAGTATGATCCAGAAACATTAACCGATCGCAGCGAACGATTTTTAGCGGCCGAGATTTTGCGTGAGAAGGTTTTTCGTTACACTGGTGAAGAGTTGCCTTATGCCAGTTCGGTGATCATCGATCAATTTAAAATGGATGGTCGGATGCGCCGTATTGCGGCGACTATTTTGGTTAATCGGGACAGCCATAAGCCAATGATTATTGGCGAGAAGGGTGAGCGCTTAAAGAAAATTTCAACTGAAGCCCGTATCGATATGGAAAAACTCTTTGACGGTAAAGTGTTTTTAGAAACCTGGGTTAAGGTGAAGCGGGGTTGGGCCGAGGATCATGCTGAATTGCGAGCACAGGGCTTGGAATAAATGGCTTCAATTCGAATCATCGATGAGCCCGCTTTTGTACTGCATAGTATTCCCTATAAAGAAACCAGCTTAATTCTTGATGTTTTTACTCGTCAACATGGGCGGATGGCCTTAATTGCGAAGGGAGCGAAACGTCCTCATTCGGTATTACGCCCGGTATTACAGCGCTTTCAACCCCTATTAGTCTCTTGGAGCGGTCGTTCTGAATTACGCACCCTCACTAAATCTGAGTGGGTGGGGGGTACGCCCTCATTAGTAGGCGATGCCTTGCTATGTGGTTTTTATCTCAACGAACTGTTGGTGAAGTTTTTAGCCCGCGAAGATGCTTACGAAAAGCTTTACGATCGTTATGCCCAAACCATTCTTGCCCTGGCAGAGTTAGAGCAGGCGCGTTTAGGTATTGAGCAAATCTTGCGACCATTTGAGTTAAGTCTCTTGCAAGAAACTGGCTATGCTGCTGCTTTAGACCGTTGCGTTGAAACGAATACCGTTCCCGAAACTGGTAAACAATATGTTTATCAACCTGAGCGTGGTATTCGCCCTTGGCAAGCCGATGATCCTGGACACTGGCCGGTATTAAGTGGCGATACTTTGGCGCAGATTGCGGTGGGTGATTATGCAGGAGCGGAGACGCTCACCGAAAGTAAGCAGCTCATGCGGTTTTTGCTGGGCTTGCATTTACAAGACCAAGTCTTAACAACTCGACAAATTTTGATTGATCTCAAAAAAATCTAAATCATTTTATAAATCAGTTAACCTTGCCCTATGAGCCTCTCTGCACAGACTAATCACTCGACACTTGAGTTAGGTGTCAATATTGATCACGTAGCGACTTTACGTAATGCTCGCGGTACCCTGTATCCCGATCCTCTTCGTGCCGCGCTCGAAGCTGAAGCAGCAGGAGCTGATTTAATTACTTTGCATTTACGTGAAGATCGACGCCATATTAAAGATGCTGATTTGTTTGCTCTGCGACCCTTAATCACTACCCGTATGAATTTAGAGTGTGCGGTCACCCCAGAAATGCTCGCCATTGCTTGCCGAGTCAAGCCCCATGATGTTTGCTTAGTGCCCGAACGACGTAGCGAAGTGACAACTGAGGGCGGGCTTGATGTGCTCAAACAGAAGGCAGAAGTGCAAGCAGCGGTACAGCTATTACAAGCTGCAGGCATACGGGTATCCTTATTTATTGATCCGACTTTGTCCCAGATAGAAGCAGCACAACAGCTTGGCGCTACCGTCGTCGAGTTACATACGGGTCGCTATGCCGATACAGAAGGTGCAGCGCAAGCAGCAGAGTTACAGCGCTTAGTTGTGGGAGCCCGCTTAGCTAAAAGCTTAGGCTTGCGGGTAAATGCAGGACATGGCTTACATGAAGGTAATGTGGCGCCAATTGCTCAAATTAGTGAACTTTCTGAACTCAACATTGGTCATGCCATTGTGGCAGAGGCTATATTTAAGGGTTGGCAACCAGCCATTACGGCAATGAAAAAAATCATGCTCAATGCGCGCAGTGGAGCTGATAAAAGATGATTATCGGCATTGGCACTGATATTTTGCAATTACCCCGTTTGGTTGCGGCATATGAGCGTACACAGGGTCGTCTAGCGAAGCGTATTTTAGGTGAACAAGAGCTGATGGTGTTTAGTCAACGCTTGGCTCGCAATCATCGCCGTGGCATGGCCTATTTGGCAACCCGTTTTGCCGCAAAAGAGGCATTTTCAAAAGCCATTGGCCTTGGTATGCATACACCCATGAGCTGGCGTTCGGTTGAAACATTGAATGAAGCGAGCGGTCAGCCCATACTCCATTACACCGGTGTGCTAGCGCATTGGATGGCAGAGCGTGATTGGCATGCTCAAGTGACTGTTAGCGATGAGCAAGATATGGTCATTGCTTTTGTCATTGTGAGTACTCAAGCATGAAAAAAATAGCTCCACAAATTGCGCCAGGACCGATTACCTTAGATGTTCTTGGCCTTAGTTTGACTGCGACAGATCGCCAGCGTATTTTGCATCCCTTAACAGGAGGCGTGATTTTATTTGGTAGAAACTTTACCAATCGGGCTCAACTAACTAAGTTGACTGCGAGTATTAAGGCTTTGCGCCCCGATGTGCTGATCTCGATTGATCATGAGGGTGGTCGAGTGCAGCGTTGTAAAAAAGATGGCTTTACGCATTTACCTGCAATGGGTCGTTTGGGTGAAATGTGGTTCGCTGATGGGAAAGCTGTGAAAGCTACAAACTATCCTGCAACTGCAGCAATCCGGGCCATGCAAACTGCTACTGCCTGTGGATATGTTTTAGCTGCAGAGTTACGTGCGTGTGGAGTTGATTTTAGTTTTACACCAGTGTTAGATTTAGATTTTCAACGTAGTGGAGTGATTGGCGATCGTTCTTTTTCGCGAGATCCACAAATTGTGTTTGCTTTAGCTAAAAGCTTAAATGCGGGATTGCAAATGGCTGGCATGGCCAATTGCGGAAAGCACTTTCCTGGGCATGGTTGGGCAAAAGCGGATTCCCATGTCGCTATACCCGTAGATGAGCGACCCTTAAAAAAAATCCTGAATGATGATGTCAAACCTTATGAATGGTTGCATTTGAGTTTAGCGGCTGTCATGCCTGCACACGTAATTTATCCCAAAGTCGATCAGCATCCGGCGGGGTTTTCCGCAATTTGGTTACAAACCATTTTGCGCCAGAAATTGGCTTTTCAGGGGGTCATTTTTAGTGATGATTTAGCCATGGAAGGCGCTAGTGTGGCAGGTGATGTGGTCAAGGCAGCGCAATTAGCATTAACAGCAGGTTGTGATGCAGTATTAATTTGTAATCGCCCCGATTTAGCAGATCGTTTACTCACAGAGTTAAAGGTATCTAGCGCAAAATTGCAGTCTTCAAGACAGCGATTAAGTCATCTAATGCCGCGCGTTGCGGGCTTCAGTTGGGATGAATTGCAGCAGCAGGCAGAATATGTCCAGGCGAAAAAGTTACTGAGCCAGCTGCAGCTAATTTAAGCGCACTCAGTTTTTAAACTAATCCTGATTGATCTGGCGTTTAATTAGCGCGACTACGATATTCGCCTGTACGGGTATCAATTTCTATTTTGTCGCCAGTGTTACAGAACAGCGGCACTTGTAATTCATGGCCAGTAGCTAATTTGGCGTTTTTCAATACTTTGCCCGAACTGGTATCACCCTTAACTGCCGGTTCGGTATAAATAATCTCGCGAACCAATGAATTTGGCATTGCTACCGAGAGTGCTTTGCCTTCGTAGAACACAACTTCACAGGGCATGCCTTCTTCGAGGTAATGCAATGCATCGCCCATGAATTCAGATTCAACCTCATACTGGTTATATTCGGCATCCATAAATACATACATGGGATCGGCAAAATAGGAATAGGTGCAGTCTTTTTTATCTAAGATCACCACATCGAATTTGTCATCAGCTTTATAAACGCCCTCATTCGGCGTGCCTGTTAACAAATTTTTTAATTTCATTTTCACCACTGAAGAGTTGCGCCCTGAGCGACTGTATTCGGCTTTCACCACTACCATGGCATCGGTGCCGACCATCACTACGTTACCAACGCGGAGTTCTTGAGCTGTTTTCATCTTGGGTGTTCCTAATGATCCTAATGACAAATTGAGATTGGGTGACGCAAAAGCCCACCATTTTACCTATTTGGCGGCGATTACTCGATAAAACGTAATAAACGGGCTGCCAAGCCGCCATCAGCTTGTTCGGCCAGCAACTTGGTACGCCATAATTTGGCATGGGTTTCCCATTCGGGTAATAGGGCCCACCAGACTGTAGGAGAGGCCCATTTAGAGGCTTGCCAGCAAGCTGAAATGAGTGCGGGCGAGGCATTTTCTAAATAGAGGTCGAGAAATGCCTTAAGTTTGACCTCATGCGCTAAGTCGTCTTGCGGATAGATGTTCCAGAAAAACGGTTTAGCAGCGAGTTGTGCGCGAACAAATGAATCCTCACCGCGCACGATATTGAAATCGCATTGGTGCAGGAGCCAGTCATAGTCATCTTGCGGAATAAAAGGTAAAAAATGCAGGCGCATCGACTCAGGCAATATTAGCGCTTGATTTAAGTAGGAGGCGTGGTCAAAGGTGAGCAAAACATCGTATTCAGCATCTAGCGTGGCAAGGTTCTTAAGCCATTCCTGCAAGGGCGCTGTGGGGTAGCAAAAAATACTAATGCGTTGCGCTGTCGGGCGCATTTGCTGCCAAAGGCTTGCAAGGCTGGCAGGCGGTGCAGCTATAGTGGGTATTGGCAAAACCGGATCAATGAGTAGGCCCCCGGTATTGGCTTGAAAGCCTGGAAAGAAGAAATGTTTTGCTAAACCATGTGCTTGGGGAGAGGCTTTGGCATGATATTCACCAACCCATGCTTCGGCGCTGAGGTATTCCAAATTAATTAAGACTGCTTGGTAGTTGGCAATAACGAGGTTCGTGAGATAGGCTTGGGGCAGCTCGCAGCCAAAGGCTTCAATCACCACATCCGGAGCCATCTGGGCAGAGGTGTTATTAAGGAGAGGGTTAGAGCTTGCCTCCCACGCATGGATTGTGAGCCCCATCATCGGCAGTTGACCGGAAACGAGTAAATTAAGGGTAGTTAGATCATCACAAAAAAGACGAACAACTTGCTTGTGGCGAATTGCTAAACTGCGGGCAAGACGCCAGCAAACCCCTGCATCTCCAAAGTTATCAACGATTTGACAGAAAATATCCCAACGCATGAGTAATTCGCTTTTCAAAACCTTACAAAAAGATGTTAAACGGCTCCCTGGTTTACCAGGGGTCTATCGCTTTTTTGACGCGGCAGGCCATATTTTGTATGTCGGGAAAGCCCGCGATCTAAAGAAGCGAGTCGCCAGTTATTTTCAGCGCACTCAATTATCACCGCGGATTGAACGCATGGTGGGAAAAATTGCGCGCTATGAAACCACTGTAACTCGGACCGAGTCTGAAGCCTTAATTTTAGAAAATAATTTAATCAAGGAATTGGCGCCGCCGTTCAATATTTTGTTTCGCGATGATAAGTCTTATCCCTATCTCATGTTGAGTGGCAGTTCCTTTCCACGTTTAGCTTCTTATCGCGGCAAGGTCGACCGGCGTAATCGGTATTTTGGCCCTTTTCCTAATGCCTGGGCGGTGCGCAATAGCATCCAAATTTTGCAAAAGGTATTTCGTTTGAGAACGTGTGAAGATTCTGTTTTTAAGAATCGTAGTCGGCCTTGTTTACTCCATCAAATTCATCGTTGTAGTGCGCCCTGTGTTGGCCGCTTAAGTGAAGAGCAATACGGTCAAGATGTAACTCAAGCGATGCGATTTTTAGAGGGCGACCATAGTCAGGTTTTGGTAGAGCTCGAAAAGGAAATGGAGGCGCATAGTGCTGCTATGGAGTTTGAAATGGCCGCAGTATTACGTGATCGAATTGCCGATTTATCGAGCGTCTTGCAACAACAATCGATGGACGCGGTTGCCGATGGTGAAGGCGATGTGGACATTTTGGCAGTAGCCGAATTAGAGGGAATGATCTGCGTTAATTTGGCAATGGTTCGTGGCGGACGTCACTTAGGCGACCGTGCGTATTTTCCGAAGGCCTTGCGCTCGGTGGCTGGTGAATTGCCTGCCCCAGCAGAAATTTTAGAAGCTTTTATGCAACAACATTACTTAGATGGAGACGTAGCTTCAGATAGTCATTTTATTCCACCGACGATTATTTTGAGTCACTTGACTCAAGTTGAAGGCGACGTTGAATTAGCGTTTGATTTACCAGAGGTATTACAAGCTAGAGCGGGTCGTAAAATCCATTTTCTGCATCAACCCCATGGCCAACGACGCCATTGGTTAGCGATGGCTGAAGGCAATGCAAAAATTGCCATCGCCAAGCGTTTAGTTGAAGCGGGTGGACAACTCGCTAAAGCGCGCGCCTTAGCCGATATTTTGGCTTTGGAGGTCGACAATTTAGAGCAGTTACGTATTGAGTGCTTTGATATTAGTCATACCGCAGGTGAGGCAACTCAAGCAGCTTGTGTGGTGTATGCAAAAAATGCCATGCAAGCCAGCGAATATCGGCGTTTTAATATTAAGGATATTACCCCCGGTGATGATTACGCAGCGATGCGCCAAGTGTTGCAACGTCGTTACGCTAATTTTCAAGAAATTCCACCCGAACGATTACCGCAAGTTATTTTGATTGATGGGGGTAAAGGTCAGGTGGAAATGGCTCGCCAAGTACTAGTCGACTTTGGTATGGATATTAGTTTGATTGTTGGCATCGCTAAGGGCGAGAATCGCCAAGTCGGTTTAGAGACCTTAATTTTTGCTGACGATCGCGCCGCGATTGCTTTAGGAGTCGATAGTGCAGCATTAATGTTGTTAGCGCAAATTCGTGATGAGGCTCACCGCTTTGCCATTACAGGAATGCGAGCGAAGCGAGCCAAAACCCGCACCGTATCGCGGCTTGAGGAAATTGAAGGCATTGGTGCCAAGCGGCGGCAAAAATTATTAGCCCGTTTTGGGGGTTTGCGCGGCGTTGCGAATGCCAGTATTGAAGAGTTACTTGGAGTAGAGGGTATCTCACAGGTTTTAGCCGAACAAATTTACCGGCAGCTTCATTAACCTTAAGGGTTTTTTAAATTCTGGCAAGGTTTAGTTTATGCTTGCAGGATGCCTTTTAATTTACCGATTGCATTAACTTGGTTGCGGGTAGGTGCAATTCCAATCATTGTTGGTATTTTCTATTTACCTAATAGTTGGCTTACTCCTTTTGAAAAAAATCTACTCGGCACCATTCTTTTTGTCTTAGCCGCATTAACCGATTGGTTAGATGGTTTTTTAGCCCGCCGCTGGGGTCAAGAATCAGCTTTTGGCGGCTTTCTCGATCCGGTAGCCGACAAATTAATTGTGGCGGCAGCACTGTTGGTTTTATTAAATCTCGATCGGGTGCAGGTATGGGTTGCGCTGGTGATTATTGGGCGTGAAATTACGATCTCGGCCTTACGCGAATGGATGGCTCAAGTCGGAGCTTCACGGAGCGTGGCGGTGCATTTCATCGGTAAGCTAAAAACCGGGGCGCAGCTTGTGGCTATTCCCTTTTTGCTACTTAACGATATCCTGTTTGGCTGGCTTGATTGTGCGCGGGTAGGGAGTTGGTTAATTTGGGTCGCTGCCCTATTAACGCTGTGGTCGATGTTTTATTATTTGCAAAAAGCCTTCCCTCAATTGGTTGATAAGCAGTAAAGAGGCAGGTTAAGGGATTATTTGCTAAACTAGCGCCCTATTACGCGGGAATAGCTCAGTTGGTAGAGCGCAACCTTGCCAAGGTTGAGGTCGCGAGTTCGAGCCTCGTTTCCCGCTCCAAGTTCGATGGGAAGCCCTAAAAAGCTTCCCATTTTCGCTTCGAGAATTTGGTGCGTTGGCCGAGTGGTTAGGCCGGAGCCTGCAAAGCTTCTTACGGGGGTTCGATTCCCTCACGCACCTCCACTTATCTTCATTTAGCCCCCTTTATCCTGTAGTTGAGGCCTCAATGCCACTGCTTGACGAAATTCGAATGCACCCTAAAATGGGAATAGTTCTTTTTCTATATCGCTGAAAGACACGGTGATGCGCAAAATCTTATTTAGTTGTTTGTTCCCCTGCTTCCTCATTGCCTGCGCAAGCTCGGGTTCGGGTGATATCGCCACTGGTACGCCCGATGAAATTAACCAAACTCAAGCTGAATTATTGGGCGGTTTACCCTTACCCACTGGCGCGCGCATCATTGGTGCCGAGTCTTTAATTATTGGCAGAGGCGATGCCTGGGTGGGGCGCGTGGTATTGAGCGGTTTGCAAACCCCAACTGATATTTATGCATTTTTTCAGTCTGAGTTTCCTAAAGCAGGATGGACTACGATTAGCGCCGTTAAGGCGAAATGGAGTATTTTGGTTTTTACCAAGGGTGACCGCACTGTGCTGGTTGAAGTTGCTGATGGTTCGATGGTGGGACCAAAATCACAGATCATCCTCACTTCATCGCCAAAAAACGCCAATGTGGTTGCACCGACAAAAAAGTAAGACTAACTTCGGCTTATAAACCCTGCGAGCGAATTAAGCCAACCGCCTGACCTTCAACGGCAAAGTTAGGCTGGCGCGCATCGACTAAGATGTTTTTAAAGTCGGGATTCTCTGCCTGTAATTCAATTACCAAGCCCTGCGCCGTCCTTTTTTGGTGCCAACGTTTTACGGTAACTTCATCATCTAGCCGAGCTACCACGATATCCCCGTTGCGCACTTCACTGGTTTTTTTCACGGCTAAATAATCGCCATCGAAAATGCCTGCATCGCGCATGCTCATCCCTTTTACTTTTAATAAATAATCAGCACCTTTACTAAATAAGCTGGGGTCAATTGGCACTTGTTTTTCAATATGTTCAATTGCCATAATGGGCGAGCCAGCAGCTACTCGACCAATGAGGGGTAGGGTTAATTGCTGTAAGGCCACTGAGGGCAGTGCCATTTGGTAAGCATGTTGCGCGCGCCTTTGCGTATGTTGGGGGGGAATCCGAATTCCACGAGAGGTACCAGGACTTAACTCAACATACCCTTTGCGGGCGAGGGCACGCAGGTGCTCCTCAGCGGCATTGGCCGAAGCAAAGCCCAGTCGAGTAGCGATTTCAGCGCGGGTAGGCGGCAAACCACTTTCTTCAATAGATTGAGAGATAAGGGCCAAAATCTCTCCCTGGCGGGGGGTTAATTTGGGTAAATTGAGAAATTCGACTGTATTTATGTCCATACTGATATTGTATACAGTAGTTTTGATACTTCAAGAACTTTTATCGACTGAATGCCCTTAAAACCACGAAAATTTATCATTAAACCCCCAAAAAAATGCTCCCATGCCTGCCCAAGCGGCTTTTTAAGCCTCGAGGGCGCTGAATTTGAGTCTTGAGCAGTCTTTTTTGCTAGAATAGCCCTCTTATCTGAATTTAGATAAATCGGAGTTGCAGTTTTTCTACAATTTGTTTCCACCCTTGTCATACTGGCTGCCGACTTCAAAACCATCAGAAGTTAGCAAGACGCCCAGATGACTTTATCCAGAAGGAGTGTTAGATGCGTCATTATGAAATAGTCTTTATCGTCCACCCGGACCAAAGCGAGCAAGTGCCCGCGATGATTGAGCGCTACAAAGCGGTGTTAGCTGCTGCAGGCGGAAAAGTTCATCGCATTGAAGATTGGGGTCGTCGGCAGATGGCTTACATGATCGATAAGCTTGCTAAAGCCCATTATGTTTGCATGAATATTGAGTGTGACCAGAAAACGCTGGAAGAGCTCGAACATGCCTTCAAATTTAACGATGCGGTTTTGCGTCACCTAATCATCAAGGCAAGCAAGGCTGAAGTTGAGCCTTCCGTCATGATGAAGGAAGTGCAACGTGAAGACGCACGCAAGCAAGCGCAAGCCGACGCACCAGTTGCGACGGAATCAGCTAGTTAATTTAAGAGAAATACGGAGGCGATAGAGCGTAAGCAAGTGGCGGAACGGCGTTGAATCATTTCACCCTAACTGCTTCCCTGGTATCCAAAGACGCGATTCGATTTACCCCAGCAGGTCTACCCGTGATGCATTGCCAACTTGAGTATGTTGGCGAGGTTAGCGAAGTAGCCATGCCAAGGAAAATTCAGATGCGTGTTGAGGCAATTGCGATTGGCCCTGTACAGCGGGGTTTAGAGCAAATGAACCTAGGAAGTATGGCAGAGTTTGCAGGATTTTTAGCCCCCAAAACCTTACGTAATCAGCGTCTTGTATTTCATATTACCCATATTCAATTGAAAGATTAAAGAGGAATTCATCATGGCGTTTGGAAAGAAACCCGATTTCAAAAAGAAACCCGCGCAAAACCCATTGTTTAAGCGGAAGCGTTATTGTCGCTTTACGGTCGGCGGTGTTGAGCAAATCGATTACAAAGATATCGATACCCTCAAAGATTTTATTGGTGAGAATGCAAAAATTACGCCCGCTCGTTTAACTGGTACAAAAGCAAAATTTCAGCGTCAGTTAGATACGGCGATTAAGCGCGCCCGTTTCCTGGCTTTGTTGCCATATTCAGATCAACACAAGAAATAATTGGGAGCCCTTAATGCAAATCATTCTCTTAGAAAAAGTCACTAATTTAGGCAACCTCGGTGATGTCGTGCGCGTCAAAGATGGCTATGCACGTAATTTCTTGATACCCCAACGTAAAGCGCGTCGTGCTACTGAATCAGCGATTGCAGATTTTGCTACGCGTCGTGCCGAACTTGAAAAACTGGCCGCAGAAAAACTGGCTGCAGCGCAAACAGTTGGCCAAAAACTCGATGGCTTAGTGCTGGAAATCAGTCAAAAGGCAGGAGTCGATGGCCGTTTGTTTGGTTCAGTCACCAACCATGATATTGCCGATGGCTTAAAAGCCAAGGGTTTTGAGATTGAAAAATCATTTGTGCGTATGCCCACTGGCCCTTTAAAAATTGTGGGCGATCATCCTGTTGCGGTGGCGGTTCATACCGATGTGATATCTAACATCGTGATTCGCGTGGTTGGCGAACAGGCTTAATATAGCCTTATGGCTGAATCCCGTTCCCGTTCTATTACGCTTAATCCTAGCATGGCGGGGTCAGGGGATGCGGTACTACAGGCCTTAAAAGTACCCCCCCATTCGGTAGAGGCTGAACAGTCTCTGCTGGGGGGCTTACTTCTAGATAATTCTGCTTGGGATAGGCTGGGTGGCATTCTCACCGAGGTCGATTTTTATCGCCCTGAACACACCTTAATTTTTCGCGTAGTGCAAAACTTAATTGGCGATAACCACCCTGCTGACGTGATTACCGTGCACGAGGCCATGAAGACAGAGCAGGGGGGTGAATTAGTGGGTATCGACTACCTGAACTCCTTAGCGCAAAATACGCCCAGTGCAGCCAATATCAAAGGCTATGCTGAAATTGTGCGTGACCGCAGTATTTTGCGCCGACTGATTGCGGTTTCAGACAGCATCGTGAATTCTGCATTTGTACCTGAAGGTCGTTCCGTTCGCACTTTATTAGATGAAGCTGAATCACGCATCTTGCAAATTGGGGAAGAGGGTAGCCGCAAAGGCGATTACCTAGAAATTGAGCCGCTCTTGCAAGAGGTAGTGTCACGCATTGACGAGCTATATAACCGTCAGGGCGGCAGCGATATTACGGGTATTGCCACTGGGTTTATTGATTTAGATAAACAAACAAGTGGCTTGCAAAAAGGGGATTTAGTCATTGTGGCTGGCAGACCTTCGATGGGTAAAACCGCGTTAGCACTAAATATCGCTGAAAATGTCGCTTTAGTTGAGGGCTTACCGGTAGTAGTGTTTTCGATGGAAATGTCAGGAACACAATTAGCTTCACGCCTTTTGGGCTCAGTAGGGCGCGTTGATCAATCACGCATGCGTACCGGGAAGTTACAAGATGATGAATGGCCGCGAGTTACGGATGCGATTGCCCGCTTAAGTAATACCCAAATTTTAATTGATGAGTCTGGTGCTTTATCAAGTCTCGAGTTACGCGCGCGAGCACGCCGTATTGCGCGAAAATTTGGCGGCACACTAGGATTGGTGATTGTTGATTATTTACAATTAATGAGCGGTAGTGGCGGGTCTAGTTCTGAAAATCGCGCCACTGAGATTTCAGAAATTTCTCGTTCTTTAAAGTCACTTGCTAAGGAATTGCAATGCCCCGTGCTGGCATTGTCACAATTAAATCGTGGTTTAGAGCAGCGCCCCAATAAGCGCCCCATCATGTCTGATTTACGTGAGTCGGGTGCAATTGAACAAGATGCCGATTTAATTATGTTTATCTATCGTGATGAGGTTTATCACCCCGATACCACTACCGATAAAGGCGTGGCGGAAATTATTATTGGCAAGCAGCGTAATGGACCGATTGGAACGATTCGCCTCAGCTGGCAAGGCCCATACACTAAATTTGATAATTTGGCGCTCGGGGCTGCCGGCTTTTCATCGAGTAATGGCTCCAATGGTTCTGGTAGTAGCTTTAGTGGGTACGAACCCTTTTAATTGCGCCACTTAGTTGTTAGGTACGATGCGCCTTGCTTCAGTAAAGCGTGCGGCCCAATAGGGCGTGTCAATGCGGTCTAAACGAACCGTGCCACCGGCGCTAGGCGCATGCACAAAGCGACCTTGACCCACATAAATTCCTGCATGCGAATACTTTTCTCCAGTGGTATTAAAAAAGATCAAATCGCCTGGCGCTGGCGCTTGTTGACCAATGCCACTTCCTTTTCTACTCATTTCTTCAATCGTTCGCGGCAGTCTTATTGAAACCGCTTTGTTATAAACATAAACAATTAAGCCGCTACAGTCGAAACCGCCATTTGGAGTGTTGCCTCCAAAACGATATGGCACATCAACTAAACCAACAGCAGCAATGGATATATCTTCAGCGCCAACGCTGGTATCTTCCTTAAACTGGCTTACTCGTGGCGAAGAAAATGGCGAGACTTGAGTTGAACGCCCGCCAAACATGCCGCACGCCGTGAGACCAAAAACAGCAAGACCAATAAGCAGACTAAAGCGATAGTTATAAGGCTTCTGCAGCATGATCGGCAAGGCGTGAGCGCTCGCCACGGGCGAGAGTCACGTGACCGCTATGACGCCAACCTTTGAAGCGGTCAACGACATAGGTTAGACCAGATGAGCCTTCAGTTAAATAGGGGGTATCGATTTGGGCGATATTGCCTAAGCAAATAATTTTCGTACCAGGACCAGCTCTGGTAACCAAGGTTTTCATTTGCTTTGGCGTTAAGTTTTGCGCCTCATCAATAATCACAAACTTACTGACAAAGGTGCGGCCGCGCATAAAGTTCATACTCTTGACCTTAATACGCGAACGAATGAGTTCTTGGGTTGCAGCGCGACCCCATTCACCAGAGTTATCTTCATTGCGATGCAAGACTTCAAGATTATCATCAAAGGCACCCATCCAAGGCTGCATTTTTTCTTCTTCGGTGCCAGGCAGGAAGCCAATATCTTCGCCGACTGGTACGGTCGCGCGAGTAATGATAATTTCGTTATAGCGTTTGCTATCTAGCACTTGCTCAAGGCCAGCCGCTAAAGCAAGAAGGGTTTTGCCGGTGCCCGCTTGGCCGAGTAGGGTAACAAAATCAACATCGGGATTCATCAGCAAGTTCATCGCAAAATTTTGCTCGCGATTGCGTGCGGTTACGCTCCAAACATTATTTTTTTGATGGGAGAAATCGCGCAGCGTTTGTAGGAGCGCAGTCCTGCCATTAATTTCTCTTACTTGCGCATAAAACGGCGTCGAGCCATCGGGATTTTCTTGATAGACAAATTGGTTAACTAGCATACTAGATACTAATGGACCTGTGACTCGGTAAAACATCGAGCCTGATTTGACATCTGACCAACTTTCCATCGCTTTGCCATGCTTAGGCCAAAAATCGGTTGGTAAATGCATTACCCCCGTATACATTAAGTCACGGTCTTCTAAGACTTGATCATTAAAGTAGTCTTCTGCAGGCAAGCCTAGTGCCCGTGCCTTAATCCGCATATTGATATCTTTCGATACCAAGACCACCTCTTGTTCGGGTTTCGTTTGCTTGAGCTCACGTACTACCCCGAGAATTAAATTATCTCCCTTACCTTCGGGCAGCCCCTCAGGCAGTACATGGGTAAATAATTGGGTTTGAAAAAACAGCCGGCCTGAAACATCCGAGTGTCCCAACTTGTTCAGCGGGATGCCCTCCTCAAGAGTGCCAGTAGTCCCCGCGATGAGTTGATCGAGCGAACGACTGACCATGCGGGCATTACGCGCAACTTCGCTCATCCCCTTTTTATGGTTATCGAGCTCTTCTAAAGTCGTCATTGGTAAATATAAGTCGTGCTCATCAAAACGGAAGAGCGATGCAGGGTCATGCATTAAAACATTGGTATCCAGCACAAATAAAGTTGGTGGCCCGCTACGGATAATGCGTTTTGAATTTTTATTTTCAGTTTGCTTCAGCCGATGATCACCTTTAATTTTTTCAAGGGCTAATTCTGCGGCGGATAAATCAACTTGAGCACTATTTGCCCAATCTGCTGAGCTTAGGGCTTCAAGATCAACTTGGGTATCTAAGAGGGTATCCACCGCATTGCTGACAAGGGGCACTAGCCTTTGTTTTAAATCCGGAGCTTCTTTACGGTTCAATTTCACTTGATCGGCAATTTGCTTCGGCAGTGGGGGCAAAGGCATGCAGGGCTCCTAAAAGAAAAAACCGCCAGGCAAAGCGCGGTGGCGGTTGACAAAAAAATGATAAAAATTAGCCAAACTGTGGGGGAGGTTGCGCTTACTTGGCTTTGTATTGCCAAGGCTGATGATCAAACCATACCATCGTTTTTGGTGCATATGCCTTTACTTTACCTCAAATTAAATGCAATGCAAGGGTTAATTGTTGCTTTTTTATTGAAGGGCTTCTGCCGCTTGTAAAACCTCGGCTGCGTGCCCAGGTACTTTGAGGCCGCGCCATTCTTTACAGAGCTTACCAGTCGAGTCAAATAAAAAGGTACTTCGCTCAACTCCGCGGACTTGCTTGCCGTACATATTTTTCATTTTGATTACCCCAAAAAGGGCGCAGAGTTTTTCTTCGGTATCGGCCACCAATTCAAATGGCAAATCCAGTTTTTGCCGAAAATGATCATGTGATTTCAGGTTATCGCGTGAGACCCCGACAACTAAGGTGTTGGCTTTAGAAAAGGCATCAATGGCGTCACGAAACTCGCCAGCCTCAACTGTGCATCCTGGGGTTGAATCTTTAGGATAAAAATATAAAACCAGTTTACGACCCGCATATGCTGCGGGAGAAAATATGCGTTGCGAGGTTGCAGGAATAGTGCAATTCGGTAAACGTTGGCCAATAGCAATGCTCATATCAATCCTTTAGGGTTAAAAAGTATTTCAAAATAACTTACGGTAAGACCATTAATTCACCACTGCGATTGGGGACGGTACCCCAACTTAAGGGACAAGCCATAATTTTATCGAGTTGCTGCGTAGCCACCCAAGATTGGTGTAATTCGCCCAAGGTGACTAAATGGTGACCTTG
The DNA here is from genome assembly GCF_021395205.1 of Polynucleobacter sp. IMCC 30228. Lineage (GTDB taxonomy): Bacteria > Pseudomonadota > Gammaproteobacteria > Burkholderiales > Burkholderiaceae > Polynucleobacter. Next base: position 239,888 of record NZ_JAJVCS010000004.1, read on the forward strand.
TAACAACCATCCCTCGATTAATTCTACAAAAGCCGGCAAGAGCTTCTGCCCCTCTAGTTCTGCATGAAGGGTAAAGACTTGATCATTGGGGTTGCTTTGGGTCAGACTTAGTAGATGTCGAACGGCAGCAAAAGCATCCATACCTGCAACACCAATCAGTTCATCTAGGGTTGGCAAGGTAGTGGGGTATTGAATGCATTGACTTTTGCTGGGTGGGGCACCTTTTTTTTCTGCGGGGAAGAGCAGGCGATAAGGCGCTAAATTTAGGGGTGCACGACCGTCTGAGGCATATTTTAAACCCCAGCTATCTAGTTGCTGAAGCGCTACCTCATTCATTTGCCAACCAGCCGCGCCAGCAGTACTTGGCGGACGACGAAAAATTTCTTGAAAGCGATCGTAGGCGAGCTGCATGTGTTTGAGGGTCCATTTAGCATTGCGGTTACGAACCCCATCGTGCCAAGCGACATGATCCCAAGCATGAATCCCGGTTTCATGACCCGCACGATGAATCGCTTGCATCTCCTCGCGAGCCAATTGACCAATATCGGGACCTGGCAATAAGACCCCATAAAGTAAGGTGCGAATACCGTAATGCTCAACGACAGAAGTTCGCCCTACTTTTTTTAAAAAACCAGGTCGAAAAACGCGCTTGAGTGCCCAACCAGTATGGTCGGGCCCCAGACTAAACAGAAATGTAGCGTGCAGGTGTAAATGCTCCAGAACGCGGGCTAAATTAGGCACCCCTTCGCGCGTGCCGCGTAGTGTATCCACGTCCACCTTGAGGGCGATTTTTGCCATGGGCTAAGTGGTCAACTTAATTGTCTTGATCGACTAAGTTCCGCGCCTTAGGAACATCATGCCGATAGGCTTCAAAAATATGTTTCAAGGCATCATGCATGGTCGTACTTGGCTGCCAATGTAACTCGGTCCTGGTGTTATCAATCGCCGGAACGCGATTTTGCACATCTTGATAACCTTCACCATAATAGGCGGCAGAGGTCGTTTCAATAATCTGGACTTGTTGCGCAGTTTTTGCATACTCGGGAATACTGCAAGCAATTTCGAGCATCATGGTGGCTAACTCGCGTACAGAATGATTATTTTTAGGATTGCCAATATTAAATATCTTGCCATTCGCAATGTCATTAGTATTGGCGAGGATTTTCATCAACGCATCGATGCCATCATCTATATAAGTAAACGCCCGTTTTTGCTCGCCACCGTCGACTAAATTAATTGGCTCACCCCGCACAATGTGCCCTAAAAACTGGGTGACAACGCGTGACGAACCTTCTTTAGGCGTATAAATACTATCCAGGCCTGGACCAATCCAGTTGAATGGACGGAATAAGGTAAAGCGCAACCCTTCCATGCCGTAACCCCAAATCACCCGATCCATTAATTGTTTAGAGCAGGCGTAAATCCAGCGTTGTTTATGAATGGGTCCGTAAACTAGATTTGAAGTAGCTGAGTCAAACTCGGCATCACTGCACATGCCATAAACTTCAGAGGTTGAGGGGAAGACCAAATGTTTTTTGTACTTAAGCGCTGAACGCACAATGGGTAAGTTTGCTTCGAAGTCGAGTTCAAATACACGAAGCGGCTGCTGCACATAAGTGGCTGGCGTAGCAATGGCGACTAAGGGCAAGATGACATCACATTTACGAATGTGATACTCAACCCATTCACGATTAATTGTGATATCACCTTCAAAAAAATGCATGCGCGGATTACTCAGCAAATCGCTTAGACGATCATTTTGCATGTCCATGCCATACACTTCCCAATCGGTGGTCGCAAGGATACGCTTGGAAAGATGGTGGCCAATAAAACCATTAACCCCAAGAATGAGGATTTTTTTCATCGGTGCTGCCTCGTCTAAAAAATTGAATACAAATGCACGCTAAGCACTAAGCGGGATACCAGTGCAGGATCTGAATGACCTGTCGATCACCGCAAATGCCAAACACCTGATTATCAACCATCTGCACACCCAGCTCACTAAGCTCAATTTGTGGGGGTGGTAAGGCCAATAAAATCGAGCTTGCTATGACCATTTGCCGTCCTTGCCAAGTGGTAAACGCCCCTGGATAGGGGGGCGCAACCGCACGAATCAAATTATGAATCGATTGCGCAGTTTGCGACCAATCAACTTTGCCGTCAGCAGGTTTGCGACCACCAAAGTAACTACCTTGTTTGAGGTTATTGGGTAAGCGTTTGATTTGCCCGAGCAACAGCTGCGGCAGAGCAATTTGGAGTACGTGAACCGCGGCCGCGCTAACTTTTGCGAAGACAGTTGTGGCGGTGTCATTTGGGCCAATGGCAACCGCTTCTTGACCAACAATATCGCCAGCATCTGGTTTTGCTTCCATGACATGCAAGGTGGCGCCCGTTTCAGTTTCACCGTGCAAAATAGCCCAATTAACTGGGGCACGCCCCCGATATTTGGGCAGTAGAGAGCCATGCATATTGAGGGCAGTAATGCGGGCACAGGCTAAAAGGGTGGCAGGAATTAAGTAGCGGTAATAAAACGAAAAAATATAGTCTGGTTGAAGGGTTTGTAAGTGGGGTAAAAGAGCATTTAATTCATTAGCCAGAGGCTGTACATAAGGAATATTTTTTTGCTTACAGAGCTCTACTACACTCGCAAACCAAATATTTTCATTGGGGTCATCGGTATGGGTGATGACTAAATCAACTTTTATACCTGCGTCGAGAAGCGCTTGCAAGCAATTCACGCCAACATCATGATAGGCAAAAACAACTGCGCGCATAAAAATAACTTAAGGTTTTTCGAGTACGGCCTGCACTACGTAGCGAGGCCGTTGGCGAATTTGTTGATAGATGCGCCCAATGTATTCGCCCAATAAACCCAGCCCAAATAACATGACTCCAATGAGGAAAAAGGTTAGTGCAAAAAGGGTAAACACACCCTCGACCTCAGCGCCAATAATAAAGCGCCGAATTAAGAGGGTGGCAAATAAACTGCCTGCTGCCAAGGCCAATAACATGCCAAGAATGGAAAAAATTTGCAAGGGCACCACCGAAAATCCAGTGACTAAATCAAAATTAAGACGAATCAACTGGTAAACGCTATATTTCGACTCTCCCGCAAACCGTTCTTCATGTTGCACAGTAATTTCGGTTGGATTGGTAGCAAAGGTATAAGCCAGTGCTGGAATGAAAGTATTGCTTTCATTGCATTTTCCTACTAAATCAATAATGCGCCGCCGGTAGCCGCGTAACATACAGCCTTGATCGGTCATGGTGATATGGGTAATTTTTTCGCGTAAGTGATTCATCAGCCGCGAGGCACTTTTACGAAATAGGGTATCTTTACGATTAGTGCGAATCGTCCCCACGTAATCGTGCCCTGCAACTAATTCTTGGACTAGCGCATCGATTTCTTCGGGGGGATTTTGTAAATCCGCATCTAAAGTGATAATGTATTCACCGCGAGCGTATTCAAAGCCAGCCATGATCGCCATATGCTGGCCAAAATTATTTTGAAATAACACGACGCGTGTGGTATCTGGGCGTGCTTCAAATTGCTGACCCAACATGGCTGCAGAACGATCGCGACTACCATCATTAATAAAAATAATTTCGTACTGTAGCTGACGTTTTTGAGCCAGCATATCCAGTGCAGGATAGAGGCGACTAAAGAGCGCGGGTAAGCCAGCTTCTTCGTTGTATACCGGCACAATAATGCTTAATTGCGGTGCATTGATGAGCGAATTGAGTTGCGTTGAGGCCGTCATAGCGTAATTATGCGCTGGCTTGATAATGGTGCTGAAAAACCCCGATTAAAGAGCTGCAAACGCGTTTGACATCAGCATCGCTCATGGCAGGAAATAAGGGCAAGGTCAAAATTGAGCGGCCAATGACTTCGGCTACTGGCGTCGTTTCTGCAAGGTAACCTAATTTTCGATAGAGCGAGAAATTGGTAATGATGGGATAGTGCACGCCTGTGCCAATACCCAGTGCTTTTAATTCGGTCATGATTTGCGACCGCTCTACTTTTAATTGCTGCAAAGGTAACAGCACTTGATACAAATGCCAATTACTATCACTAAAGTTTTCGGGAGGCAGTTGTAGGGCAAAGCCCTTAAGCGCACTTGTATTTAATCCGGCCTTTAATAACTCAAAATACTGTTTTGCAATGGCGACACGTCGCGCTTGAAAAGTGGGCAGATTTTTAAGCTGGTGTAAACCAATAACGGCATTGATATCGGTAAGGTTATCTTTACCCCCTAAGACATCGACATCCATCCCATCTGGCCCATGCCGAGTAAGGCCTTGCAAACGCAGTTTTTCAGCTAGGGCAGTTTCATTGGAGTTATTGAGAACGAGGCAGCCTCCTTCAACGGTAGTCAGATTTTTATTTGCTTGAAAACTAAAGCTGACTAAGTCACCTATGCTGCCAATGCGTTTGTCGCGCCAATGTGAGCCAAATGCTTGTGCAGCATCTTCAATCACTCGCAGGTGATGGGATTTGGCAATGGCGTATAACTCGTCCATATCAACGGGTAAGCCCGCTAAATACACTGGCATGATGGCGCGGGTTTGCGGGGTAATGGCCGCAACAATTTGTGAGAGATCGAGGTTGCGAGTGCGCGGGTCGACATCGACAAAAATAGGCTTAGCGCCAACCGATAAAATCACATTGGCAGTGGCAACCCAAGATAGCGGTGTGGTGATCACTTCATCGCCTACGCCAATACCTGCTATTTGCAAGGCAATTTTCATTGTTGCTGTGCCATTGGCAAAGCAACGCACTGGTCGGTCACCAAAATAACGGCTTAACTCTGCCTCAAATTCGGCGACTTTCGGGCCCGAAGTAACCCAGCCCGATTGCATTACTGCTGCCACCGCAGCAATCGTGGCCTCATCAAAGCTTGGCCGAGTAAAAGGAATAAAGTCTGGCGGCGAAATCTGGCTTGCAGCGGTTTTTTCGTTCATGGTGCTATTTTCGCAAACTTGGGTGAGCCACTACCACTCGCCGAGAATCGCGACCTATTTCCTGCATCGGTAAGCCTAATTTTTGTAAGGCCAGATATTGCTCTGGCACCATCAGCGCATAGGCAGTGGGCTCATTTTGCCAGCGCTCGATAAACTCATCGAGGGTAGGCACCCAGCGCTTTGGTTCCTGTTTAACGCCAAATTCAAGTTCGTCTGGAAACTCGACCATCACCATGGTTCTACCAAGATAAAAAGGGAAGGTGTGATCTAAAATCCGCACGGAATAAATGGTGGCATCACGAGGAATTTTGGCTTTTACTTGGGCGGCTAAATCAACTCCAGAAACGGCACGTCCCAGAGCTTCATGACCGGTGCCGGCAATGGTGCAGGTGAAAAAGAATCCGAGCGCGTAACAATAAATACTGACTAACGCATTGCGTTTAGCCAATAGTGCTGCAGCAAGGCTAAATAGAATAAGCATAAGCAATGCAGTGATAACCCACTGTGTATAACTGGCATAGGCCAATAATTCATCCGGCTTGGCTTCAAAGCCAATTAGCGGTAAAAAAGCAAAGCCAACACAACCTAGCACGACAAAAAATAGCGCTTGTACCTTCCAGTAAGTCGATAAGTGAGTACGCTCGCCCAAACTGCGATCAATGGCATAGCCAGCCAGCAAGGCTAGGGCCGGAAAGGTGGGCATGATGTAGCCCGGTAATTTGGATTGTGAAACGCTAAAGAAACCGAGAATGACGAGAACCCAGCAGCTTAATAAGCCAAGACTAGAAAACTGGATCCGGCGCTGAGTGCGGAACTGTTGCCATGCTTGCCACATTGCACTGCCGACTTGCGGTAGCCACGGCAGAAATCCCAATAACAGAAAGGGCAGAAAAAAATAGATTGGACCTGGACGACTATGTTCTTCTTGGGTAAAGCGCTGAAAGTGTTCATTGATAAAAAAGAATTGGGCAAACTCAGGATTGCGTAGTGACACTAAAATAAACCACGGGGCCGTGATGGCAAGCAATAGTAATAAGCCTTTGAGTAAAGATAATGATTTCCAAATTTGCCAATTCCAAGTCGCCGTTGAATACACCACAAAAACCATGGCAGGCAACGCAATGCCAATTAAGCCTTTGCTGAGGGTTGCGCAGGCCATGGCTGCCCAGCACCCGAGCATCCAGCGGCTGCGGGTACGCGTTTCAGGGCTCGCTTGCGCTAGCAAAAAAGTGCATAGCGCGGCTGCTAAGCAGGCCGATAAACCGGTATCGAGTGAATTAAAGTGTCCACCCACCACCCACATCGGGGCAGAACCCAAGGCCACTGCTGCCAATAGTCCTGCACGCGGGCTATACAAGCGCCAAGCTGTAAAGCCGACCAGCAGAATCGTGAGATAACCCAACAAGCCAGACCATAAGCGGGCTTGCCATTCCCCAATACCAAAAACCTGAAAGATGACAGCGGTTGCCCAAATATGTAAAGGGGGTTTTTCAAAATAGAGATAGTCGTGATAGCGCGGCGTAATCCAATCGCCACTAGCAAGCATCTCGCGCGCCATTTCAGCATAGCGACCTTCGTCAGAAGGAATTAGGTGACGATAGTTCAAAGTGCCGAACCAAATGATCGTATAGACCACTAGCACAGCAAACGCTAGGCCAAGTTTGACAGGGGGCTTATTCATACGGTATCAAGCAGAATAGCAGCCAATACTTGCCGACCTTCGCCCATCAAAATATTGTAAGTGCGGCAGGCTGCCTGTGAATTCATGATTTCAAAACCCATGCGTGCTTGAATAAGGGGTTTTAGTAGTTCTGGCCGAGGAAAATGCTGACGAGCCCCTGTGCCCAAAATAAATAATTCGGGCTGGCGCGCACAAATTTGCAAAAAATCGGCTTCGGTCAGCGCTGCAAAGTTTGCTACCGGCCAAGCCACTATTGCGCCCGAGGGGCTGACTAAGACGGCATGCTGATAGGTTTTCTGGTTGATCTGAATATAGTCAGTACCATAGCCCGAAATCGTATTTAGGCCGGAATGGTCGTCAGAATGAAGCTTCACGTGCGCGCTCTGTCATAATTGAGTGAATTATAGCCAGCCTCTCTATATACCTATTCCTTAAGAATGGGCATTAGATGGCCAATAGATGACCAGTAGACCGATTGTGAAAACCGTCCTCAAATCCGCAAAACTCAATAACGTGTGCTACGACATTCGTGGCCCTGTGCTCGACCTTGCCCAGCAAATGGAAGAAGAGGGCCAGAAAATTATCAAACTGAATATCGGGAATGTGGGGGTATTTGGCTTTGATCCTCCCGAAGAAATTCAACTCGACATGATTCGTAATTTGGGTAACGCATCCGCTTACTCCGATTCAAAGGGCATTTTTTCTGCGCGTAAAGCGATCATGCATTACTGTCAACAAAAAAATATCCAAGGTGTCACTTTAGATGATATTTATACCGGTAACGGCGTATCTGAATTGATTGTTTTGGCTATGAATGCCTTGTTAAATGATGGTGACGAAGTGTTGGTGCCTGCCCCAGACTATCCCCTTTGGACAGCGGCAGTAAGTTTATCGGGTGGTAACCCAATTCATTATTTATGTGATGAAGCCAATGGCTGGGCGCCCGATCTAAACGACTTACGCAGCAAAATTACACCACACACTAAAGCAATTGTAGTAATCAATCCCAACAATCCGACTGGTGCTATTTATTCCTCAGAAGTGCTCTTGAGTTTAATAGCCATTGCCCGTGAACACGGCCTCATTTTATTTGCCGATGAAATTTACGACAAGATGGTTTATGACCAGGCTGAACATATTTCCTTAGGGGCTTTATCGACCGATGTCGTTACCATTACTTTTAATGGCTTATCGAAAAACTATCGCTCTTGTGGGTATCGGGCTGGCTGGATGGTGGTTTCCGGCGATAAAAGCCACGTTTTAGATTACATTGAAGGTTTAAATATGTTGTCTTCGATGCGTTTATGTGCAAACGTACCAGGTCAATATGCAATTCAAACCGCATTGGGTGGCTATCAAAGCATTAATGACTTGGTAGCAAGTGGCGGACGTTTAGCTCGCCAGCGTGAACTAGCCTGGAACTTAATTACCGCTATTCCCGGCGTGACTTGTGTCAAGCCTAAATCTGCTTTATATCTTTTTCCAAAATTAGATCCCGAGGTATACCCCATTACCGACGATCAAAAATGGATTACTGATTTTTTGCGGGAAGAAAAAGTGTTATTAGTGCAAGGTACTGGATTTAATTGGGTCAAGCCTGACCATTTCCGCGTCGTCTTTTTACCGCATGAGGATGTTTTACGTGAAGCGATTGGCCGCTTAGCCCAGTTTCTGGAGCGGTATCGACTAAAACACGGCACCAACAAAGCGTTAACGACTGCTAAATCATCATGAAAAAAAATGGCTTGAAACCGATTCAGGTCGGTCTTTTAGGAATTGGTACGGTCGGCGGCGGCGTGTTTGCGGTGCTTGAGCGCAACCAAGAGGAAATACAACGGCGCGCGGGGCGTGGTATTCACATTCATACCGTTGCCGATTTAAATGTATCTCGAGCTAAAGAATTGGTGCAAGGTCGGGCTCAAGTGGTTGCTGACGCGCGCACGGTAATTGCCGATCCAGAAATTGATATCGTGATCGAACTTATTGGTGGTTATGGCATCGCCAAAGATTTAGTGATGGAAGCCATTGCTGCTGGCAAGCATGTCGTTACCGCAAACAAAGCTTTAATTGCCGTGCATGGAAATGCCATTTTTGCAGCAGCGCATGAAAAAGGTGTCATGGTGGCCTTTGAAGCTGCAGTTGCTGGCGGGATCCCTATTATCAAAGCATTACGCGAAGGCTTATCGGCTAATCGTATTGAATGGATCGCTGGAATTGTTAATGGCACGACCAATTTCATTTTGTCAGAAATGCGCGATAAGGGCTTAGACTTTGCTACCGTCCTGAAGGAGGCGCAACGCCTTGGGTATGCTGAAGCCGACCCTACTTTTGATATCGAGGGTATCGACGCAGCGCATAAAGTGAGCATTATGAGTGCCATTGCATTTGGTATTCCGATGCAATTTGAACAGGCCCATATTGAAGGTATTACTCAATTGTCAGCTATCGATATTCGCTATGCCGAGCAACTGGGTTATCGCATTAAATTACTTGGCATTACCAAGCGTACGCCTGCAGGCATTGAACTGCGGGTGCATCCCACCTTAATTCCTGCCAAGCGCCTGATTGCCAACGTTGAGGGGGCGATGAATGCAGTGCAAGTTTTTGGCGATGCAGTAGGCACAACTTTGTATTACGGTAAAGGGGCCGGCTCTGAGCCAACCGCTTCCGCCGTTATTGCCGATTTAGTTGATGTAACTCGCTTAATGACAGCTGATCCAGATAATCGTGTTCCCCATTTAGCTTTTCAACCCGAGGCGATGCAAAACTTACCTATTTTGCCCATGAGCGAAATTACGAGTAGCTATTACTTGCGCCTATGTGTGGCAGATCAGGCAGGGGTCTTGGCAGAAATTACGAAAATTTTGGCTTCACATCATGTTTCAATTGACGCGCTCATCCAAAAAGAAGCACTCGAAGGTGAAAGACAAACTGATTTAGTGATGTTAACTCATGCGACTAAAGAAAAAAATATGTTGGCAGCAATTCAAGAGATTCAATGTTTGCCGACTGTTATGGCCGACGTTGTTAAGCTGCGGCTTGAAAACTTATCGTAAGTGCGGCTACGTATAGATAAGCACAATGCTGTATCAATCTACCCGCGGTAATAGCCCGCTAGTCAGCTTTCAGGCCATTTTACTTGGTGGCTTAGCTCCCGATGGCGGTTTATATTTGCCAGTGCATTATCCACAAGTCAGCTCGGCGCAACTCGATGCTTGGCGCAAATTAACGTACGCCGATTTAGCATATGAGGTGTTACATTTGTTTTGTGATGACATACCAGCAGCAGATTTACTTGACATCACTCGTAAAACCTATACCGCAGCGGTTTATTGCAATGGTCGTCGCACTGATTTAGCAAGCGATATTACTCCTTTGCATTATTTGGGAGAAGAGCAGGGTACTAGCCTCAGCCTTTTAAGTCTTTCTAACGGGCCTACCTTAGCGTTTAAGGATATGGCGATGCAGTTGCTGGGCAATTTATTTGAATATGCTTTGCAAAAAACGGGGCAACAACTTAACATCTTGGGTGCGACATCGGGTGATACGGGTAGCGCAGCAGAATATGCCATGCGCGGTAAAGCTGGTATTCAGGTATTTATGTTGTCACCGCAAGGCAAAATGAGCGCGTTTCAAGCCGCACAAATGTATTCTTTACCTGATGCCAACATCCATAATTTAGCGCTTACAGGGGTGTTTGACGACTGCCAAGATATTGTTAAAGCAGTAAGTAATGATCTAGAATTTAAAGCCCGCTACCACATTGGTACTGTGAACTCAATTAACTGGGGGCGGGTTGTAGCTCAGGTTGTGTACTACTTTCAAGCCTATTTTCTGGCCACTAAAGCGAATACAGAGCAGGTGTCTTTTGCTGTTCCTTCAGGCAACTTTGGTAATATTTGTGCAGGCCATATAGCGCGCATGATGGGTTTACCAATCGAGCATTTAGTGTTAGCTACGAATGAAAATAATGTACTTGATGAATTTTTCCGCACAGGTATTTATCGCGCTCGTAAAGCGGCGGAGACTTTACATACCACTAGTCCATCAATGGATATCTCGAAAGCCAGTAATTTTGAGCGCTTTATTTTTGATTTATTAGGTCAAGATGGTCAACGGACTGCTGCTTTATTTAAGCAAGTCGAGAAGACTGGCGGCTTTGATTTATCTACGGACCCAGCCTTTCAAGCGATACAGCAGTTTGGGTTTATTTCTGGAAGTAGTAGTCACCAAAATCGCCTCGACACGATTCGTAATATCGATATGCAGTATGGCGTGATGATCGATCCGCATACCGCTGACGGTGTGCAGGTAGCACGCCATCATCTACAGGCGGGGATACCGATGATTGTGCTTGAAACTGCTCTGCCAATTAAGTTTGCAGAGACCATTGAAGCTGCGCTAGGGCGCCCGGCTGATTGTCCGCCTGCTTTTCAAAGTATTAAAACTTTACCGCAACGGGTGCAGACAATGAGACCCGATGTCAATCAGGTGAAAGCTTTTATTACTTCACATCTTCAATAAAAACTATGCTCACTGCTCAAGAAGCTTTAGATCATTTACTGCCGCATGCTCAGGCGGTTAGCGAAGTAGAGCGTGAGCCAACTCAGACAGCTCTAGGACGAGTGTTGGCAGCTGATTTAGCTAGTTTAGTAGACGTACCGCCCCTCGATAATAGTTCGATGGATGGTTATGCAGTACGTTGTGCCGATTTAAGCGCTGCTGATATGACATTGCACATTGGTCAACGTATTCCTGCGGGAACAGTTGGTCAGACATTAGAGTTAAGGCAAGCTGCACGTATTTTCACTGGCGCTCCGATTCCTGAGGGTGCAGATGCGATAGTCATGCAAGAAGAAACCAGCTTGTTACCAAGTGAAATTGCGGGACAAACAGATCGCGTACAGATTCTGCATTTACCTCTCGCGGGGCAATGGATTCGTCGCCGTGGCGAAGATCTTACAGCCGGCAAAGTGGCCTTGTCAGCGGGTACTTTTTTACGTCCCCAAGAATTGGGGGTTGCTGCATCTGCTGGTCTTACCCATTTAATGGTGAAACGCCGCGTGCGAGTTGCTGCATTTTTTACTGGTGATGAACTAGCTTTACCTGGCGAACCATTAAAGCCTGGCGGAATTTATAACTCGAATCGCGATACTTTATTAGCTTGCTTAAGATCGTTAGGATGTATCCCTACTGATTTAGGTATCGTACCCGATCGCTTAGACGCTACTCGCGCGGCGTTGCGGGCGGCAAGTGTAAATCATGACCTGATCATTACATCAGGTGGGGTTTCGGTTGGGGAAGAGGATCATATTAAGCCCGCTGTTAGCGCAGAAGGACGCTTAGACCTTTGGCAAATAGCAATTAAACCTGGTAAACCATTGGCCTTTGGTGCGGTGCGTAAAGGGGCTGATGTTGCGAGTGGTGAAACTTGGTTTATGGGTCTGCCAGGTAATCCCGTGTCGAGCTTCGTTACATTTTTATTATTTGTCCGGCCATTTATTTTGCGCTTACAGGGTCGTCATGAGATAAACGCACCAAGATATTTTATGCGGGCAGATTTCGATTGGCTCAAAGCCGATCGCCGTAATGAATTCTTGCGAGTTAAGGAGAACGCAGCAGGCGGCCTCGATTTATTTCCTAATCAAAGCTCAGGGGTCTTAACAAGCGCATCATGGGGCGATGGTCTAGTTGACTGTCCGCCAAATCAAGCAATTCAACGCGGTGCAATGGTAACTTATATGCCTTTTAGTGGGCTCCTGAGTTAAGCATCATTCAATCTATAAAATCGTTTAGGATGGCACGATGAAACTACAGTTACGCTTTTTTGCCTCCCTACGCGAAGGCCTCGGTTTAAGCGAGGAATTGGTTAGTGTGCCGCCATCTGTAGTGAATACTGCAGAGTTGCGGATTTGGCTCATGCAGCGGGGTGAAGTTTGGGCGCAATTATTTAATGCCGAACGGCCCATACGTTGTGCTGTAAACCAACACATTGCGGCAGAAGATGTGCGCATCAGCGACGGCGATGAAGTCGCTTTTTTCCCCCCTGTTACCGGCGGCTGAAATGACAGTTCGTATTCAAGTTGCTGATTTTGATTTGAGCACCGAAATTGCTGCGCTACGCTCTGGTGATTTAGAGGTCGGCGCAATTGTTTCTTTTGTCGGTACTGTGCGCGATATGAATAATGGTAGTCAGGTAAACAGCATGGAGTTAGAGCACTATGCTGGCATGACCGAAAAAGCGCTAGCAGCAATTATTGCCGAAGCGAAGGCGCGCTGGCAGATTCGCGACACATTAGTGATTCATCGCATCGGCAAAATGTTGCCTGGCGAGCAAATTGTTTTGGTAGCAGTGACAGGCCAACATCGTGGCGAAGCCTTTGCCGCCTGCGAATTTATTATGGATTACTTAAAAACCGCTGCCCCTTTTTGGAAAAAAGAGGCTACACCCACTGGCGAGCATTGGGTCGATGCTCGCATTACCGATGATGAAGCACTGAAGCGGTGGCAGAAGTAGTAATTTATTGCTATTCAGGTATAGTGAAGAAAAAAGACGATTATTTATTTTATAAATTATTGACCGACATTAAAAAAATTACCCCTAGGAGACAACTATGGTTCAGACAACTATGATTCGTTTATTACAATTAGTAGCTCTTTTTGCCATCAGCTTTTCAAGTGCATTTGCTCAACCTGCAACCGAAGCAGAGGTATCTAAGGCGATGGAAAGGTTGAATGCTGCCATTCTTTCAGGCGATGCGCAAAAGCTCAGTGCAATTTCAGGAGCCCAAGTTAATTATGGGCATTCGGATGGCAGGGTGCAGAACAAAAAAGAATTCATCGATGCTCTAGTTGAACGGAAGTCGGTATTTACTAAAATTGATGTGACTAATCAAAAAATTGTCATGATGGGGGATCTTGCCGTTGTACGTAATCACGTATCGGCTGATATTGCGCCGGGCGGCAAACCAGGGCATGTCGAATTAGAAATTATCTATGTATTTCGAATTGAAGGTGGTGAGTGGAAGTTGATCGGACGCCAGGCATTTAAGATTTAGTTACCCGTTCCTGCAATTGACTAGGCAATTAAAAATATCCTAAATGTCTCCGGCAGCTTGGTAGGCATATTGATTAAATCCCTACTCAGTAATGTGTGTGGGTAGCAATGTGGCATGCAACTCTCAGCTTGACTCTCCTATTTACTCTATACCTTGGCTAAAGCTTGGGCGAGGTCTTCTTTTAAATCATCAATATGTTCAATGCCAACGCATAAACGCACCGTATCTTCGGTAACCCCAGATTTAGCCAATTCTTCTGGCGAAAGCTGGCGATGGGTGGTTGAAGCAGGATGTGTAGCGAGAGAGCGGACATCGCCAATATTGACTAAACGGGTAAATAAATTTAAGGCGTCTAAGAAACGTTCACCCGCAGCTCGCCCACCTTTAACACCAAAAGTCATTAGGCCCGATGCTTTGCCGCCCATTATTCTTTTTACTAAGGCATGGTCAGGGTGGTCGGGTAAGCCTGCATAGTTAACCCACTGCACCTTCGCCTGTTGTTTCATAAAATTAGCTACCGCTAACGTATTTTCACAAATACGATCCATGCGCAGCGGCAAGGTTTCAATTCCTTGCAAAATTAAAAAGGCATTAAACGGTGAAATAGCAGCGCCCATATTTCTTAGTGGTACTACCCGTGCGCGACCAATATAAGCTGCGGGTCCTAACGCTTCGGTATAAACCACGCCGTGATAACTCACATCGGGCTCATTAAGTCGCTTAAATTTTTCTTTATGTTCGGCCCAAGGAAACTTGCCAGAATCAATGATGGCGCCGCCTAAGCTATTGCCATGGCCACCCATATACTTGGTTAAAGATTGCACCACAATATCGGCACCATGCTCAATGGGGCGGCATAAATAGGGGCTAGGTACCGTGTTATCAACAATGAGAGGGACGCCATGGCGGTGTGCCATTTCCGCTATGGCAGCAATATCAGTCACGTTACCTTGGGGATTGCCCAACGATTCAACATAAATTGCTTTGGTACGGGCATCGATTAGCGGCTCAAAACTTTTGGGATCACGATAATCGGCAAAGCGAGTTTCAATTCCATATTGAGGCAAAGTATGGGCAAATAAATTGTAGGTTCCGCCATAAAGGGCATTTGAAGAAACGATGTTATCGCCCATTTCAGCGATAGTTTGAATTGCGTAAGTGACTGCAGCTTGCCCTGAAGCCAGTGCGAGGGCAGCGATGCCGCCCTCGAGCGCAGCCACACGTTCTTCAAGCACTGATTGGGTTGGATTCATAATACGGGTATAGATATTGCCAGGCACTTTTAGATCGAATAAGTCGGCCCCATGCTGTGCGCTGTCAAAGGCATAGGCTACCGTTTGGTAAATTGGGGGCACTACTGCCTTGGTAACTGGATCGGGTTTGTAGCCAGCATGTACAGCTTTAGTTTCAAATTTCATATGGTTGCCTCCGGATTAAGACGTTTATTAGTAGTTAGTGTAATTGAGCCCGATAAGATTGGGGTAATTATCAAAAAATTGACAATCAGGAATAGAATTTCTATCTTAATTAGGATAAACATCTGTTTTATAAGGGGTTGGCGATGAATTCACCCAAAAAAGTCATTGGCTTTATTAATCTGGCGCATTTTATTGATCACTATGCCATGCTGGTGTTTGCAGCCGCAGTCATTGTGATGGCGCCAGTATTTAATATGACCTATGCGCAGCTACTGCCGTATGCTACCCCTGGCTTTATTGCCTTTGGTGCTGGGTCGTTAATTAGCGGGTGGCTAGGCGATCGCTGGAGCAGAAGAAATATGCTTGCCATCTTTTTTATTGGCATGGGATCTGCCCTCTTAGGCATTGCCTTGATACAAACACCAATGCAGCTAGGGATTGCACTATTTGCAGTTGGGATCATTGCTTCGATCTATCACCCTGTAGGCATGGCCATGCTAACGTCTTACTCAGCAAAACTGGGGAGGGAACTAGGTATCAACGGTGTTTACGGTAACTTAGGAGTAGCCTCATCAGCACTCATCACGGGCTTAATTTGTGAATATTTAGGCTGGCGTTGGGCTTTTGTTTTACCCGGTGTCATTGCCATCGTCATTGGGCTCATTTTTATGAAAACCATTCATGATGAAAAAATTGCCAAAAAATCCTTGGGCGTGGGTAATGCCAGAGTATCAAAAAATGTGATGGCGCTAGTGGTGGTGTCCTTAGTCTTGACAATTATTGCTAGCTCAACCACTTTTAATGCGATCACGGTAGCGCTGCCAAAATTATTTCAAGAAAGACTCGCCGAGATCACCCAAAATACTGCGCTTTTAGGTTTAATTGCTTCTACGGTTTATGTATTTGGTGCTTTAGCCCAATATACGATTGGTAATTTGCTGGATAAATATCCGCTTAAAAAGATTTTTATGCCACTAGCTATTTTTTTAGTAGCGATGCTGTATGTTGCAGCAGAAACATCTGGTTTTATGCTAATTCTCGTTTCGATTGGGATTGTGATTAGTATTTTTGGTCAGGTAACTGTAAACGACACGATGGTTGGTAAATATACTTCGGATGAGTGGCGCGCCCGCGCTTTTGCGGTTCGCTATTTCCTGGGCTTTACTGCAGCAGGCGCTTCGGTAGGCTTAGTGGCCTTACTCTATGCCAACGGTGGTTTTACTTTAATGCTACAGGCCTTTGCAGCATTTTGCTTCTTGGTTGTGATTGGCGCCTTTATCTTCCCTACCGAACAAATGAAGACTTCTGCCTAACCGATTCAGCCCAGCCATAAGCCTATATTTTAATTGGGTTTAGAGCGCCTAATTGATATTTTTAAGAATATGTTGCGGCTAGTCTTGACTCTGGCTGGACCACGATGTAATGTAAGCGCATGGCAAGTGGGTTAAGGTGCGAATTATTTCACTTGCTTTACGGTGAATATTTTTGCTTAACGAAAGGATATTGAATATGCTTTTTACTGAATCTCAAAGCCCGATGGATAAGATTTTGAAACTAGCTGGTATTGCTGGAATGATTATTAGTATTACCACTGCATTTTATTTAATTTTCCCTGCTGGCCAGTCAAAAGTCGCTGTATTTTTAGCGTCTTTAGGTATAGCGCTTTTTTTAAGTTATTTGTCTTTTGCAATTCAGGATAAATCAGCCGGTTAAGTTCTTAATAATTCAGCATTTGGCTGCTTGAATCATGACTCTCGAGTGAGGGTCATTTTTTTTGGAGTAAGCGAGCTTTTTAGTTAAGCTTATTAGTTGCCATAATTGCATGGCATACCCATGCAACCGCCCTCAGTAATTTGATTCTGAATCGTGTTTTGCATGCCGGGGGATGAGTCCGAATAGGGCGCAACCTGACAGCCATAGATGGCAATGGATAGCAAAAATAAGGCAATTATTTTGTTCATTTCAAACCTATTAAAGGGGCACGGTAAGGCGTTAGGCTAATCATAAAGCAAGCTCTAATATCGGCTTTGATTTTATCCAATTCTCGGATTTATGGTCGATTGATAGTGTGGTTAATTTTTTTCATCAGTCCACCATAGCCCCGCACAAAATAGCCCACCATGCGCGGTGAAAATGTCATAGCCACCAACCAATACAGGGACCACAAGTAGCGCCCCTCAGAAACGCCAAAGCACCCCATACCAAGAAAGAATGCAAGAATTAGTTTCCTACCAAGCCCAGGGGGTAGCCAGCGGCTAAATAAGGCAGGCGCTTGCGGAGTAAGGGTTGACTGCTCGGTAAATTCTTCTGATTTAGACTTTTCGTTCATGCTCGAATTGATCTCATTAATATAATCCGCCAATCTTATCTGAAGTACCTATTTTAGGGTGTTATTGTTGCACCTATGACAAATGTCGCTAATTCTGAAATTGAAATCACCCCTGAATATGAGGCGGTGATGGAGGCAATTGCTCGGGGTGACCCCTATATTTTTGTGAGTGGCAAAGCAGGCACTGGCAAGACAACCTTAATTGGCTATTTACGTGAAAACCTTGCTGGCAATGTAGTGGTCTTGGCCCCTACTGGAGTAGCAGCCTTGCAAGTGCGTGGTGTGACTATCCACTCTTTTTTTCGTTTTCCTCCTCGACTAATATTTCCTGAAGAAGATATTAAGGTGCTGCGCGATAAGCGCCTGTATGAAGGGATGCGCTTACTTATTATTGATGAAATTTCAATGGTGCGTGCCGACCTGATTGATGCAATGGATTTATTTTTACGCGCGAATGGGCCCAAACGAGGAGAGCCTTTTGGCGGTATACAAGTTATGTTTGTAGGTGATTTATTTCAATTACCTCCGGTCGTAAGAAGTGAAGATATGGAAATATTGCGTGAGCGCGGTTACGAAGGCGCTTACTTTTTTTGTGCCATGGTCTTGCATCGTAAAGCGGTAACCATGATTGAGCTACAAAAAATATTTCGCCAAAAAGATGGTGAGTTTACGCAGATGCTGAATCAAATTCGGCTGAATGAAGATATTGATGCGACCTTAGAGCGTCTTAACGCCCAATGCTTTCAATCAGCGACGACAGCCAAGCAAGATCTTGACCCGTTAAGTATCACTCTCACTACTACCAATGCACGGGCCGACCAAATTAATAATAGTGAACTTGTAGCAATTACTTCTCCGGCAAAAACATATTTAGGTAAGCTAGATGGCAAATTTAATATCGACGAGCGCAACCTTCCTTCGCCCCTTCATTTGGCCTTAAAAATTGGCGCAAAAGTTATGTTTACTGCCAATGACAAAGACTTCCCGAAGAAGTGGGTCAATGGCAGTATTGGGGTGGTGAAGGAATTAAAAAGCGATGCGGTCAAGGTCGAGATTCAGAGTGCTTCCTACATGAATACAGTGGAGGTTAAGTCATTTGATTGGGAATCTTATCAATACGCAATTGAGATGATGTCGGGAAAAATAAAGCCCAATGTAGTTGGCACCTATACCCAAATTCCTTTAATGTTGGCCTGGGCCGTAACCATTCATAAGAGTCAGGGTAAAACCTTAGATAAGGTAAGAGTAGATCTTTCCTCGGGTACGTTTGCTTCGGGTCAGGTTTATGTGGCTTTAAGTCGCTGCCGTTCAATTGAGGGCATCAGCTTACAAAAACCGATTCAAGTAAGGGATGTGCAATGCGATCCTGAAATTAAGCGCTTTTATGTCGCTTGTTTAACATAGCTAGCGTATTTGAGATAATTTATCGATGAATTCAATTCACCTTGACTTAGAGCATTTTTCCTTTACTGATCTGGCGATTCAATCTGCTTTTGGATTAGGGGGTTTAGTCTTCATCTTGTTATTTCATGGCATTACGATTAACTTTATTTTGATGCGTTTTAATAACATCACCAAATTAGATTTTGTCAGTGAAAAATTCAATTTAGTACTATTTCATTTCTATTTATCATTTGCTTTTATTGCTTTAATTCATATTATTGAAGTGATTCTGTGGGCTGTAATGTTGTTATTACTAGGTTTAGTGCTGAACCCTATCGAAGCCATTTTATTTGCTGGAAGTACCTACACCACAATTGGTTTCATTAGCAATATCATGCCTTTTGAATGGAAAGTATTACCCCTCTTTATTGCCTTTTCTGGCCTATTTTCTGTAGCTTGGACTACTTCGATCATGATTGGTATGACGAATATCTATCGAGATGCGTGGCTGAAAAAACGCGGTGATTTGTAATGCCGATTTTTGCGGTTGGCTGCGGAGCTGGTTTTTCGGGTGATCGTACCGATGCAGCTGCACCCGTGGTGCAAACCTTAATCGAGCGGGGCGGTCCTGCGGCCATTATTTTTGAGAATTTAGCAGAAAGAACCTTAGCAAGCCATCAATTAGCTAAACGCGCTAACCCACAATTAGGGTATGAGCCTTTATTAGAACTTGAGCTGGAGCCTATATTGGCGGCTTGCTTGCAGCATCAGATCACCATTGTCGGTAATTTTGGAGCAGCAAACCCAGAGGGGGCTGGCAAAGTCATTCAGGCTTTGGCAAAACGCCTTGGTTTACCTAGCCCTCGGATTGCAATTGTGGTGGGCGATAGTTTGGATGGTAAAAAAGTTGAGACCTTATTGCGCCAGCATTTAGGCGAACAATTTGATGCGGCGAATTTCGTCTGTGCGAATGCATACCAAGGTGCGCGAGAAATTGCCAATGCAATTTTGGCAGGTGCACAAATTGTCGTAACTGGCCGTGTTGCTGATCCATCGCTTACCCTAGGGCCTGCCATGGCATATTTTGGCTGGAGTGACAATAATTGGAATGCGCTTGCAGGTGCAACGATGGCTGGGCACTTGTTGGAATGTGGTGCGCAAGTGACTGGAGGATACTTTGCTGATCCTGGAGTGAAGGATGTGCCCGAGATTCATAACATTGGTTTTCCAATTGCAGAAATTGCATTTGATGGTAGCTGTGTGATAACCAAAGCAAGCAATACCGGCGGCTTGGTTGATGAACGGACCGTAAAAGAACAACTTTTATATGAACTTCATGATCCTGCTGCCTATATTACGCCTGATGTGGTGGCTGATATTACTCAGGCTACAGTAACTGAAATCGCCCCACATCGAGTGCGCTTATCTGGTGTTTTGGGCCATCCGCGCACTAATACATTAAAAACAAATGTTTTTTTTGATGGCGGTTGGTTTGGCGAGGGGGAGATTTCGTATGCCGGGCCAAATGCAAAAGGCAGGGCAAGACTTGCAATGGAAATACTACAAAATCGTTTGGGTTCAGCGATGACCTTACGTTTTGATTTAATTGGTATCAGCAGCATTTTTGGTGATGATGCCAATAGTTTTCTCAAAAATGCAATAAAAAATCCTACCCATGGTGAAATTCATGATGTACGTTTACGCGTTGCAGGGCAACACTGTGATTTGAAAATGATTGATTTACTCCTCCGCGAAGTAACAGCATTGTGGACCGGTGGTCCTGCAGGTGGCGGCGGCGTTCGCGTAGCGAAAAGACCAAGACTTTCTATCCAATCTTGCTTAATTGAGCGTGAGCACGTTCCCGCTACATTTTATTTTTTGTCAGACTGCTGATGAACTCGATCACCTTATATGAATTAGCGCATGCCCGTACGGGCGATAAAGGTAACTGCTCTAATATTAGCGTTATTGCTTATCAATTAGCGGACTATGAATGGTTAGTAGAACAGCTTACAGTAGAGCGGGTTGCTACCCATTTTGCCTTTCGCCACCCCACTCAGGTCGTACGGTATTTGCTACCAAAGCTGGGTGCTATGAATTTTGTGCTCGAAGGCGTTTTAGATGGTGGTGTAAATGATTCCCTGAATTTAGATATGCACGGTAAAGCCCTATCATTTCATTTACTTACCATGGAAATTCAGTCAAAATAAACCATTAAAAAAAGGAAAAGCCATGCTCGAGACTAAAGATAAGTTATTTAAGCGTTTACCGTTTTTTATAGTTATTACCAGCTTGTTGATCGGATTGACAACTGGAGTTCAAGACGCTAATGCACAAGCAACAGCGCAAAACTATCCCAATAAACCGATTAAAGCGATTGTGCCTTTTGCTGCTGGTAGTGCTACTGATCAGATTGGCCGTGCTTTTGCAGCCAAGATGTCGGAGATTTTAGGTCAGCCGATAGTGGTTGAGAATAAACCGGGCGCTAACGGCATGTTAGGCGCTGATGCGGTAGCCAAGGCTGATCCTGACGGCTATACGATTTTAATTGGCACCAATAGTACCAATGCAGCATTAAAAAGTTTAATGAAGAAATTGCCTTACGATCAAGATACTGCTTTTGAGGCCATTGGTTTCATGGGTGAAGTACCCCTTATTGTGACGATTAATAATGAAATTCCTGCTAAAACACTCAAAGAGTTTATCCAAATCGCTAAAGATTCTCCTGGTAAAGTCACTTTTGCAAGCGCAAGCAGTTCACAGCTAGTTTCGAGCTCAGTTTTAGCCTCGATGACTGGAGTGAAGATGATTAATGTGCCTTATAAAAGCGGCCCCAATGCGATGACCGATTTAATTGGTGGGCAGGTAATGATGTTTACCGCCGACTTTGCAGTAACCTTGCCCCAAGTTCAGGCTGGCAAAATTCGGGGCTTAGCCGTAACTTCGTTAAAACGATCTAAAGCTATTCCTGAATTACCCACCGTAAATGAAGCCTTGGGTATTAAAGGCTATGAAATTATTGCGTACTTTGCTGCTTATGCCCCAGCTAAAACTCCGCCAGCAATTATTCAAAAGCTAAATGAGGCTTTGAATCAAACTGCTCGTAACAAGGACGTTCAAGAACGTTTTGCTTCATTAGGTTTTGAGGTTGAGCCAGGACCACCGTCTGCCTTGGCTAAGCGCAATGCACTTGAAACCATCAAGTGGGCCAAGGCCATTAAAGATGCGGGAATTGAGCAGCAGTAAAATGGAAACACAGTAAGCAGCCCTTTGTTAGGGC
The DNA here is from genome assembly GCF_021395205.1 of Polynucleobacter sp. IMCC 30228. Lineage (GTDB taxonomy): Bacteria > Pseudomonadota > Gammaproteobacteria > Burkholderiales > Burkholderiaceae > Polynucleobacter. The sequence goes on from NZ_JAJVCS010000004.1 coordinate 261,999, forward strand.
TCGCTTAACTCTTTCAGTAGACGAAAAATTTCCCGATATGATTTGGGTGGTTTATTTAACTCCTTCTCTTTGCGGGCACTGCGAATTAAATTCCGCATCGTTTGAATGTCTAAGGCAGGATAGAGCTCAATCAGCTTAGTTAGTGCGCCATCATCGGCAATGAGTTTATCGCGCATGGCTTCGAAGCGATGCATTTTTGCCGTTTCGGCTCGACTAAGGCCTTGAATTGCATCAAGTCGTAACTGAATAGCGGCAATTTCAGCTTCATCTAAAAAGCGCATGAGTTTGCCTAAATGTTGTTTGTGTCTTTTAATTGCCCCAAAAGTTTTAATCTTTTTGGTTTCGGCAATTTCAGCACGTAGGCTTTCTTCGATTGGAATACTAGCCAGCGCATCGCTGCTGAGTTCAGAAAGAACTTCAGCCAATTTTTGACGTTGGGTCATTTGGCGTTTAAGCGCGGATTTGCTGGGCCCTAGCTCTTCTTCATCGGCATTAAAAATCATCAGCCATTTTAACCATCCCTAAGCTTATTTTAGGTAAGATAGCATCTATGATGTTTACTTACCGCTTACGACCTTTGCTTTGCGCTTGCTTAGCTAGTTTTTTGCTGGGGCTTTCTTGCCATGCGCAAGCCGCTTATCCGGATAAACCGATCAAAATTGTGATCGGCTTTCCTGCTGGCGGCCCTTTAGATACTCATATTCGACTCTTAACTGATAAGTTACAGGCCATTTTGGGTCAGCCTATTCTGGTTGATTACAAAGCAGGTGCTGGAGGAACGGTTGGGGCACTCTTTGTGGCTCAGTCGCCTGCAGACGGCTACACCCTATTGCTCGGTAATACAGGCACGATGGTCATTAACCCTGCTATTTACACGCCACCACCTTATATTTTATTGAATGATTTTCAGCCGGTCGCTCGTACTGCACAACAAGCCCTTGGTTTAATTGTCAATAATGATGTGCCAGTCAAAACCCTTAAAGAATTTATTGCCTACGCAAAAGCGAACCCAGGCAAATTAAATTATGGCTCTGCAGGCAACGGCGGGATTTCTCATTTAGTACCAGAAATGCTAAAACAGGAAACTGGAATTGATATAGTGCATATTCCATTTAAAGGTAGTGCACCCGCTTTTACTGATTTGATGGCTGGACACGTCCAATTTATGGCGGAATCGATTCCTCAAGTAGCAAATTATGCAAAACAAGGCAAAATTAAAGTATTAGCAGTAACTAGTAAAACTAGAAGTATTGCTTTACCTGAAGTACCAACGGTAATTGAAACGGGTGTAGCTAACTTAGAGGTGGTCGGATTTTACGGTGTACTTGCACCGCGTAATACGCCCGCAGAGGCGATTCAAAAATTGAGTAATGCCTTTAAACAAACGCTTGAAACACCGACAATTCAAGAGCGCATGATAGCGCAAGGGGCAGACCCCGCCTTTTTAGGTGCTGAACAATTCACGAAGTTTTTATCTATTGAAACGCCTCGATGGGCTAAAGTAGTGAAGCAGGCTGGGGCAAAATTAGATTAAAAATTAGATTAATTCTATTGATTGATCAAGAGATTTTGGCCTGTCATCTTGGGGGCGAAACCAGCGGCCTCTAATGTTTCAAGTATGACTCGGTTGGTGGCAAAATGCACCGGGGTGTAATCAAACGCACTACAGCAAGGACGCACGACTAAAACGGGTCCAACTAAATTCAGGTCGCCGATATCAATTACTACCGCTGGGTTAGCCAGAACACCAGGTATGGCCGCAACTTTTTCACGTAATAAAGTCATCGCCGCTTGATAATCTACTCCGCTAGTGAGCTGCACCTTAAGGTGAAGTCGTCGATAAGCATTGCTACTAAAATTTTGGATCGTATCACTAAAAATTTTATTATTCCCGATTAGCGTTGCGACGTTATCAGCCGTAGTAATGGTAGTAGAGAAGAGCCCAATTTGCGTAATATTGCCATTAATGCCGCCCGCTACCACGTAGTCGCCCACCTTAAATGGACGAAGCACAATGAGAAAAATACCCGCTGCCAAGTTGGCTAACAACCCCGCCCAGGCGGCGCCAATGGTAATACCAAGGGTGGCAAATAGCGCGGCAAAGCTCGTGGTTTGGAGGCCAAAATTACCTAAGATGCCAATGATTAGCAGAATATTCAGAATTACTGAAATTGCTGCGGCCACATAGTTCTCGACGGTTGGGTCTAGAACTTTTTTTTCCATCCAAGCGCGAACTAATTTAACAGTAAACTGAATTAAAGCTCGTCCAATAAACCAAAATAAAATCGCCGCAACAATTTTTAGACCAATATCAGTTACCGCAGTAAGAATGATATTTTGCATGCGAGTGAAATCGATTTCGGACAGATTCATGATTAAGGTTTATTGAGTTGCAGATCAAGGCCAATTAAATTAACGGGCAAAACTTTGATGATGCCGTGACGAGGGCCGTCAATATCCGCGATCAGAAAAAACGATACTGAAACCACTAGCGGAATTGATAAAAAAAGCGTGCGATTCGCTTTAAAGCTATTGGCGCTAAAACCCACAGCAATGCTCGCAAAGATAGCGATAATAAACAATAAAGCCCAGGCGGGAGCAGGAATACGATTGAGCCAGGCAGCTTGGGTATAACTAGCAGAATTAATGACATCATTCATGCCAGCAGCCACTAAGGCATGAATGGGCGTTTGGTGCTCTTTCAGTGCGGGTAAAACAGTGGTCCATAGTAGATTTTGTTGGCGCTCTAGTTCGATATCGAGTTTTTGAATGTCGCTGGGAGCGAGTGCTTGATATTCGGCAATGCGATATTGCAAGTATTTTTTGAGGTTTAATTTTGTCGCTGTAGCATAGGCGGTCGGCAATAGATCGGCGCGCAGATATTCGGTGCCAATTGCATTGGCCTCAGCCTCTTCATACAATTTACGTTGGTCATAGCGGTTAATCGACATGGAAAAGGTAAAACCGATCATGAGGGCTAATAAGGTAAGTGTGGCGTTTTGCACAATCGATGCATCGGCCGTACTTTGGGGATTGCGCTTCACTTCGATGCGACGCAAGGCGGCGCCAAGCGAAACGGCTGCAGAAAGTACGGAAAAGGTGATGAGTAGTACCCATAAGGGGTGATCAAGAATTGGGCGCATTAGATTCATAGGTGCATTATAGAAGTTTGGCTCTTGCTTTAGGGCACCAGTAAAATGAACCTTAATTAACCCGCATTTCCCTTATTTTCAAGGAATTCCTATGCCAGGCTTACTTCCCAACGTTGATCCAGCTGGATTACTCGAATTTTCAGTGGTTTACACCGACCGCTCACTCAATCATATGTCGCATGATTTTGGTCAAGTGATGCGCGATATTTCGCGCATCTTCAAATGTGCTTACCAGGCCCATTCAACTGTAATTGTTCCGGGTAGCGGCACCTTCGGCATGGAGTCTGTTGCACGTCAATTTGCCGTGAATCAAAAATGCTTTATCTTGCGTAACGGTTGGTTCAGTTATCGCTGGACGCAAATATTTGAAATGGCGCAAATCACAACTGACTTACAGGTTCTTAAAGCACGTCAAGTAGCCGATCAGATTGATGGGGCTTTTATGCCTGCGCCAATCGATCAAGTAGTTGCCCTTATTTTGAAGGAAAAACCCGCAGTTGTTTTTGCTCCCCATGTAGAAACTTCGGCTGGTTTAATGTTATCTGATGCGTATTTAACAGCTGTAGGCAAAGCGGTGCAAGCAGTGGGCGGCTTATTTGTATTGGATTGCATTGCCTCTGGTGCGATGTGGGTCGATATGAAAGCCTGTAATGTTGATATTCTCATTAGTGCGCCACAAAAGGGCTGGAGCGGGCCCCCATGCTGCGCCTTAATTGGTATGAGCGAACGCGCTCGTCAAAAAATAGAGACAACCCAAAGTAATAGTTTTGCACTTGATTTAAAGAAGTGGTTAGTTACGATGGAGACTTATGAAAAAGGGGCTCATGTTTACCATGCCACGATGCCAACAGATACCTTACGTTTAGTGCGCAATGTAATGCAAGAGACCCAAGCCTTAGGTTTTGCCAACCTGCAGGCGAAACAAATTGAGTTAGGCGCAAAGATACGCGCCTTAATGGTAGCAAATGGTTTTAGTTCAGTTGCTGCAGAAGGCTTTCAAGCTCCAGCGGTAGTGGTTAGTTACACCACTGATCCTGAAATTCAGAATGGAAAAAAGTTTATGGCCCTAGGCATGCAAACTGCCGCAGGGGTACCTTTGCAATGTGATGAACGTAGCGATTTTCGGACCTTCCGAGTGGGTTTATTTGGCCTAGAAAAATTGCAACATATTGAGCGCACTGTCGCTCATTTGGAGTCTGCGATCGAACAAGTGAGAGCAGTTGAACAGCTTACGACAGCCCCTGCTTAGGGATTTTTTTTAGACAGTACCTGGTAGATGGTCGCAATAGGGAGTTAAACCCGTCGATAAAAAAAGCCGCTGAAATAGGTCAGCGGCTTTTGTTTGGCTATTAACTACTCTTTTTAGCCTCAATAGCAATTCGAATCGTGACATCATCACCTACCGCAGGGACATTTTTGCCCATATTAAATTCCGAGCGCTTTACTTTTGTGATTGCATTTGCGCCACAAAAATCAACCCCAATCATGGGATGTTTTTTACAATCAAAGTTAGAAACCTCAAGCGTTACAGGCTTGCTAACACCTTTTAAAGTAAGAACGCCCTGCATCCCCGTTAATTTATCACCTGAGAAAGTAAATTTATCGGATTTAAATGTTGCGGTGGGAAACTGCGTGGTGGATAAATAGTCTTCAGCTTGAATATGGTTATTGAACGCGCTAGAGCTTGTATCAACCGACTTAGTATCGATCGTAATATCTGCTTTCCCCGTTTTGGCAACGGGGTCAATCGTAATAGTGCCACTAACCGTGTTAAAGCGACTAGTTTGGTTAGATAAACCGAGATGGTTATAAGAAAACTCAGCAAAGGTGTGATTAGGCTCTGTGACGTAATTTTCGGCTGCTGCCATAACCTGCATATTGAAACTCAAACTGCAAATGAAGGTAACGGTACTACATAGATTGATAAATAATTTTGATTGCATTGATTTCTCCGTAAGTAATAAAAAATTCGGTCAGTTTATTTTGAATTTAAAACGAGGTAAATTTTTACTGGTACTTCATTGGCAACCGACTTGGTATCAGCCCAAGCCCCTGCTCCTAAGTCGTAATTCAGGCGCAGTAACTCAAAACTACCATTAAAGATCATTTGCTTACCTTGGGCCTGATAGCTTGCCATAATTGTAAGGGGTTGGGTTTTATTTTTAATCGTGAGCTTACCTTTTAATTCGAGCTTACCATTCCCCAAATTTTTAATACTTTCAGATACAAATTGCGCTTTGGGAAATGCTTTACTGTTGAACCATTCTTTGCCTTGAGCCTCGTCGCGCAATTCATCGCCCCCAGCGTTAAAACTTGCCAACGCAATCCATAGATCTGCTTTGGCCTTTTCGGGGCTATCTGGGTTGAAACTCACTATCCCCCCAAATTGGTCAAAGTTACCATTAATACTCGAGCCCATTAGTTTGCAGGTGAAGGTAATTTTACTTTTAGCGGTATCAAGCGAATTAAAATCCACTGCCAGAACAGGCCCAGAAAATAAGCTTATTAAGCTACAAATGGCGCTTATTAACAGAGTTGCTTTGGCAGTTAATGCTCGCAAAATTTGCATCTTGAATTGATCTCTAAAATTATTTAAAAAAAGACATGCGTTTAAGTAAGCCATCCTTATCCCAAAAATGGTGCTTTAAGGCAGCGAGTACATGTAAGGCCACTAAACTAATGAGAAGATTAGCGAGCACTTCATGAATTTGTTTCAGTAAGCGGCCCGTAGCTTTATCTTTAAGTACTAAATCGGGTAATTCAAAGAGCCCAAAATAATTAACGGTATAGCCTTTCGCCGAGCTCATTAGCCAGCCCAAGATAGGTATGGCAATCATCAGTAGATAAAAGGCTAAATGGGTAAGTTGCATGATGCGTTCTTGCCAGGCTGGTAGCCGAACGGCTAATTCTGGTGCGGGATGGGTCGCACGCCAAAAGAGGCGCACAAAAACCAGCCATAAAACAGTCAGCCCAAGCCATTTATGCCAACTAATCGCCAAAATACGCTCGGGGCTCACGGGCAAATCGTGTGCAATAAGGGCGATCGACCAAGTCGTGAGCACCACTATTGCCATAATCCAGTGTAGGGCAATAGCAATATGGGTATAACGCTGTTTCACAGTTTTACTTTAAAAATCCAAAGATCAATTGTAGAATGATTATGGAAAACCAACTTGTCTAGTCTAATCTATTGATTTCACTATGAATTCTATTAGTCAGCCCTACTTAAGCGAGCGGAATGTCCCTCCCCCTATTTTGGTGGAGTTATTTGCCAATTGCGGTATCGAAATTAATGGTCCGCAGCCATGGGATATTCAGGTACACAACCCAAAGACGTATGACGCGATTTTATCAAAATGGTCGCTTGGCTTGGGTGAGTCGTACATGGACGGCTATTGGGATTGTGCCCAACTCGATGAAATGATTTGTCGCCTGCTTAGTCAAGACCTTAATGAAACGGTCCATGGGTTTGCACGGATTAGAATGGTTGGCGAAGTAATACGTGCCAAATTATTTAATTTGCAATCAAAAGAGCGTGCTTTTCAGGTTGGTGAGCAACACTATGATATTGGCAATGATATCTTTGAGCGGATGTTAGATCCCCGCATGATGTATTCCTGCGCTTATTGGGAGAAGGCTAATAATTTGGCGCAAGCACAAGACGATAAATTAGAAATGATTTGTCGTAAATTAGAACTCAAGGCAGGTGAAAAATTATTAGAAATTGGCTGTGGCTGGGGTGGCTTAGCTGCCTATGCAGCTAAAAACTATGGTGTAGAGGTGCTTGGTATTACGGTTTCTAAAGAGCAGCAAGCATTGGCACAAGAGCGTTGCAGGGGCCTACCGGTAACGATCGAGTTAATTGATTACCGTGATTTACAAGGCACCTTCGATAAAATTGTTTCGGTTGGCATGTTTGAACATGTCGGTGAAAAAAATTACTTGGCTTATTTTGATGCTGCCAAGCGACTTTTAAAAGACAATGGTTTATTTTTATTGCATACCATTGGCAGTGATGTAGAAGTAACGCGTACTGACCCATGGATTGATCGTTATATTTTTCCGAATGGCAAGATTCCTTGCTCAGCTGAATTAACTAAAGCTTTAGATGGCCGTTTTTTAATTGAGGATTGGCATAATTTTGGCCAAGATTATGATAAAACCTTACTTGCTTGGCATGCTAACTTTGTGCAAACTTGGCCGCAGGTAGCAAGCGAATACAGTGAGCGATTTTATCGGATGTGGTCATACTATCTGCTGTCCTGCGCTGGTTTTTTTCGTTCACGCCAAGGTCAATTGTGGCAATTAGTCTTAAGTAAACGCTCGCGTCGAGAAGTTTATCGTTCGATGAGACCATTTCCAACTACCTAATTTCCCGTGGTATTCTGAACTTATTAAAATGAATACTAATAGGGGAGGCATTGTGCATAAAATTAGTCATCGTTTTCTCATTCTTTTTTCGATACTCATCATTTCGCCCTGGCAGGTAGGGGCGGCGCCTAAATTAATGATGTCGGAATATATGGTTCCCAGTGATACCCCAGGAATATCCCTATATGTGCGCAATAAACATCCCCAAGGAATGAAGCAATTTAGTCCAGATAAAACCTTACTCTATGTACACGGCTCTACTTATCCATCGGAGACAGCTTTTGATTTGAGTTTGGGTGGTACTTCGTGGATGGAATATATTGCAGAACGTGGATACGATGTTTGGTTAGTAGATTTGAGGGGCTACGGTAAGTCAACGCGTCCTGCCGAATTAGACTTACCTGCAGATCAGAGTCCACCAATAGTGCGCACTGAGGTAGCCGTCAGTGATGTGAGTAGTGCCGTTAACTTTATTTTAAAAAAACGGAGCATCAATAAAATGAATTTACTGGGATGGTCTTGGGGTACGACTATCATGGGTAAATACACCGCTGAAAATAATCAGAAAGTAAATAAACTAGTGTTATATGCTCCTCAATGGTTACGACAAGGCGGAGCGGCACTAACCGACAAGGGAGGAACCTTGGGGGCTTATCGTGTAGTTACCGTAGAGGATGCTAAGAGCCGGAAATCCGCCGGAGTTCCAGAATATGCACAGGCAACCTTAATGCCTGCAGGTTGGTTTGAAAAGTGGGCTGAGGCAACTTTTGAAACAGATCCTTGGGGAAAAAACCAAAATCCAAAAAAACTACGAGCCCCTAATGGGACAGTGCAAGATACGCGTGAATTTTGGGCTGCAGGCAAGCCACTCTATGATCCTAAAAAAATTACTGTACCCGTGATGCTGGTTCATGCCGAATGGGATGCTGATTTACCTAGTTATATGCTACAGGAATATTTTAAGCAATTAACCAATGCCCCATATCGAGTTTTATTGGAAATTGGTGAGGGAACACACTCTATCATTATGGAAAAAAACCGCATGTTAATGTTTGATGGAGTGCAACTGTTTTTAGATAAGAGTTACAGCTCTGAGAAATAAATTCACAAATACCGAGTAAGATATTTGTTTTACCCACTTCATCAAGGAAAACCATGTCATCATCTCAAATCCCAGAACTTACTGCATTACAAGGCCTTGTCTTAGGCAAGGTTGCGCATAATGCTAATTTACTCATTGGTCTTGGTGTGATGATGTTGGTTTTAGGCACCATCGGTTTTTTTGGGCAAACGGTATTTTCGCTGATTTCGGTTAGTGTGTTGGGCGGTTTTGCGATCGCTGCAGGCTTGCTACAAGGCTACCATGCGCTGCAATCACATGGCTGGAAATCTGTAAGTATTCAATTGATTATGTCGCTACTCTATATTGCTGCAGGCTTATATGTATGCTTTTTCCCCCTAGCTAGTTTGGCGGGCTTAACGCTTTGGTTAGCAGTATTCTTTTTCTTCTCTGGCCTGCTGCGTATTTTTACAGCATTTCAGCATCGACTGATGAATGGCTGGGTTTGGGCCGCAATTTCGGGCTTAATTTCTATTATTCTGGCTGCTTTAATTATGAGTAGTTGGCCTTCTTCGAGCCTGTGGGTTCCGGGCATGTTAATTGCCATTGAGCTTGTATTACAGGGTTGGTCGCTGGTTATTATTGGCTCGGCTGCTAAAGCATTAGCCAAATAAAACCGTAAATTTGTTTGATTTTGAAAGTAATTGAACCGCCTAATGGCGGTTTTTAACATGTCTTCAACCCATCAGCGCTTAACCTTAAATGCGGCAGCCTACTTAATTTTGGCGACGATTTTATGGGGCGGAAATGCAATAGTGGGGCGATGGTTTGTTGGGCATCTGTCACCAGCCTTACTTAATTTATTTCGTTGGATAATCGCTGCAGCAGTTCTGATGCCATTTGCGTGGAAAATTTTATTACCCCAAAGTCTATTGTGGCAGCATAAAAAACGTTTCTTGACCTTAAGCTTATTGGGCGTAGGTTGTTATAACGCTTTTTTATATATCGCTCTCGAAACTTCTTCGCCGATTAATGTCACCTTAATTGGCGCAAGTATGCCCATTTGGATGTTGTTAATTGGTTCTATTTTTTATCAAAATCGAGTCAACCCTTGGCAAATGCTTGGCGCGGTAGTGTCTATCATTGGCGTGACGGTTGTTTTATCCCGTGGCAATTTAGATGGTATTTTGATGCTTAAGTTTGTGCCTGGCGATATGTTGATGGTTGCAGCCACCTTGCTTTGGGCCTGTTATAGCTGGATGCTAAGCAAGCCTGGTAAAAGCCCAGAAAAGCAATGGCCGTGGACTGAATTTTTATTAGCGCAAATAGTCTTGGGTCTAATTTGGTCACTAGTATTTGCGGGCTTTGAATTTAGTTTGGGCTTATCGCAAATTGATTTAAGCCCGAGTCTATCTTGGCCTTTACTTATTTTTTGTGGCCTTGGCCCAGCCTTAATTGCTTATCGATGCTGGAGTGCAGGGGTTGCAATTGCCGGGCCTAATATAGCGGGGTTTTTTGGCAACTTAATTCCTTTATTCACGGCACTTTTTGCCGCCGCTTTGCTGGGGGATATGCCCCATTTATTTCATGCGGCTGCGTTTGGATTAATTGTCGCGGGCATTGTGATTTCTTCTCAGTTAAAAACGCCCAGCAAAAAGGGGTCGACTAACTTAAGGCCTAAGAATTGAGGGCAATAATCATTACAGCTCAGGTAATTTCTGCTACTGTAGAGGCTATGCGTACTTTTCTACTAGTTATTTTGGCTTTTTTTAGCCTCCAAGTTAATGCTGCCGACGCTTGGCCGTCTCGGCCTGTTAAGCTAATCGTACCCTTTTCTGCTGGCGGAGTGCAAGACTTATTGGCACGTTCATTTTCAAATGAGCTAGCTACTGTTTCTGGCCAATCGGTGATAGTAGAAAATCGGGCTGGTGCAGGCGGTACAGTTGGCACCAACTTGGTTGCGAAGTCTGCACCCGATGGCTATACCTTAGTGGTTGCAGCTGCAAGCCACAATATCAATGGCTCACTTTATTCTAAAATGCCTTACGATCCCTTGAAAGATTTTACGGGGGCAGCGTATCTAGGAAATACGGGATATGTATTGATGACAAATGCCGAATTTCCACCCAAGACAGTAGCCGAATTCATTGCTTTAGTGAAATCGAAGCCTGGACAATTTAATTATGCTAGCGCTGGAAATGGCAGCGCCTCACATCTAGCGATGGCTTATTTTACTGGGTTAGCTGGCTTGGAGATGACGCATATTCCAACCAAGGGAACTGGCGAAGCGATTAATGAATTATTAGCGGGTCGCTCTCAAGCTGTGATAGCTGCGAATATTTCTGCTTTGCCATTTGCTAAAGATAGCCGAATTCGTTTTCTGGGGGTAACTTCAGAAAAATTAACTCCCTTTGTGCCTGGGGTACAGCCAATTAACAATACCCTTAAAGGTTATGTTTTTGATAGCTGGTTTGCTTTGTTGGCGCCAGCAGCTACCCCGAAAGAGGTGATTAATAAAATTTCGACCGATATTTCCCAGCTCATAAAGCGGCCTGAGATAAGCGAACGTTTTAAAGCACAAGGTATTGAGGTTGGTACCATGACACCAGAAGAATTGAATCAACTCTTGCGCCGCAACTATGAGCAGATGGCGCAAGTAGTCAAAATATCTGGCGCTAAAGTAGATTAATAAATTCAAGTAGATTTCAGTTGGTGATAGTTTCCCGGTTACGAACTAGTAACCACATGGCAGCCACGACTAGCGCCATACCAAAAACTTGCATGAGGGTCATGGTTTCATCCAAAAAGTACCAGCCCATTAAAATAGTTGCTAGGGGCCCCAAAATACCTGCTTGTGCCGTTACTGAAGAGCCGACCCGTTGAATTGCCAGCATCACTAAAAACATGGGAATGACCGTACAAATACTGGCATTCACTAAACTCAACCAATAAACTTGTGGCATTTGCGTAAATAGGGCGCTTGGTTCATGGAAGCCAATTTGGATTGCGCTAAAGAGAGCAGAAACGGAAGTAGCGTAAGTAACAAGACGCATACTTCCAATGCGGTTTACCATTTCGCCCGCAGCAATTAAATATGCAGCATACATGCAGGCGCTACCTAAGACTAGTAGCGTCCCGAGCCACGCATTTTCTCCCTTGGAGCCGGCATCTTGCAAAAAGACCAGCATCACCCCGAGATAGCCAACAATCATTGCATACCACTGCAGACGAGTAATTTTTTTATGCAGAAAAAAATAAGATATGAGGATGACGATAGTGGGCGTGAGATATAAAATAATTCTTTCTAGCCCTACCGAAATAAATTGCAGTCCTAAAAAATCAAGGTAACTCGAAAAAAAATAACCAATAAAACCTAAACCGAGCAATTTAAGATAATCTGTTTTGGAAAGCGCTGGTTTTTTGTTATTGCGAGATACAAACCAGTAGACGCACCAAAATAGCGGTAATGCAATCAGCATGCGAAGGGCTAATAGGGCTTCAGGCGAAACACCATAGCGATAGGCATATTTAATGATGATGGCTTTACCAGAAAAGAGTACAGCTCCTATGCTCGCCATCACAATACTGGAAAGATACTGTTTTTGGGCTTTAAACAAGGGTAAAGTTCATGAGGTGGGGCTCAGCAAGGTAATTGAAGGTTAGTTATTGTATTTTATCGGCTGGCGCTGATAAACTAGGCAAAAGCAAATCAACAAGGAATTCTGTGCAAAATTTAAAGCCCAAATTTGAACAACTCGATGCCGCTGTTAACCATGTTGGCGATTTAATTGCTAGTCAGAGCATTGCTCTTGGTGCCGCGAAAGGCATTTTGTATAGCTTGACTGAAACTATTGGTTCGATGATTGGTGACGTCGATTTGCCAGCCCATGTACGCTCTGGCTATGAGGGTTTACTTGAAACTGCTCGAGAATTGAATCTGCAGCTCGATAAGCACGTTGATCGTTAAGTTTCTGGCGCACTAAGCAGCAGATTACTTTTCTTTTGCTTGGTACCAAAGTTCAGGGCTTAAGGTAATTTGGCCTTGCTCTGTTGAGATGAGCATTTCACCATCTTGTACATTAACATGCATAGTCATGCCGCGTTCAACCCACTTACCAAGTGTTTCAATTGCTTCCTTAGGTAGCGCGATGACCTTTAAATTTTGCGCACGCGTCACTTTATGTTGAATTGCTTGCCACCAAATTTTACTTGCTTGGCCGCCATAGCAAAAGATCGCGACTTGATCTGATCGACCACAGGCTTTGAGAATACGGCGCTCTTCAGGTTGACCAATTTCAATCCATAATTGAATTGCATCCGTTAAATCTTTGACCCAAATATCTGGTTCATCGGTATCGCTTAACCCTTTGCTAAAGACTAAATTTTCTTGTGCAAGTAGTGAAAATGCAACTAAACGCGCCATCATACGTTCATCGGTTTCCGATGGATGTTTGGCAATCGTTAATGTATGGCTCGCATAATAATTGCGATCGGCATCGGCCAGGTGTAGTTCAACTTTATGGATCGTTGCGCGTAGGGCCATAGTTGTTAATCTAAGCGCATGGTGCGATGGGGAATGCCAGCTTCGTTAAAAATGGCTCCCTCAGGAATAAAATTGAATTTGGCATAAAAGGGTATAGCCGCTATTTGGGCGTTTAAGTAAATGGAATGAATATTAAGCGATTGGGCGTATTGCACGAGTGTCGACAATAGCGCACTTCCTACGCCTTGTCGACGGCAAGCCGCTAATACCGCCATGCGCCCAATCTGGCCGATACCATCTATTGTATATAGGCGACCCGTGCCAATACAGGCCCCGTTGAGGAAGGCAAGGGCATGCCAAGCATGAGAATCGATGCTATCTAGCTCTAATTCAATTGGCACGTGTTGTTCCTCTACAAAGACCTCACGGCGTATTGGAGCCGCAAGGGCTTCCGCCTCTTGCCATGATTGAATTAGCAGTTTCATCTTTTGAGTATGCCAAAGAATGGTTAAATACCCCCTAATGATTCGAATTACTGAACTGCGCCTGCCTATTGACCATTCCCCCGAGGATCTGGTTAAGAAAATTATTCAACGGCTTAAACTGCATGCATTTGAGGTGCCCGAATTCTCCATTTTTAAACGTAGTTATGACGCCCGCAAAAATGTTGACCTTGCATTTATCTATACCGTTGATGTTGCGGTGGGTGATGAGCAGACAATCTTAAAGACCTTTAAGGGTGATCAGCAGATTCGACTAACACCCGATACCAGTTACCACTTTGTAACGCAGGCTTCAGCAGCTAATACTGAGCGCCCGGTAGTCATTGGTTTTGGACCCTGCGGTATTTTTGCCGCACTAGTTTTAGCGCAAATGGGCTTTAAGCCCATTGTCCTTGAGCGCGGGAAGCCAGTTCGCGAGCGCACTCAGGATACCTGGGGTCTATGGCGGAAAAATCGTTTAAATCCGGAATCGAATGTGCAATTTGGCGAAGGGGGTGCAGGAACTTTTTCAGATGGAAAGCTATATAGCCAAATTAAAGACCCTCAATTTTACGGGCGCAAAGTGTTGCAAGAGTTTGTGAGAGCTGGCGCGCCTGCAGAAATTTTATATGTGGCTAAACCTCATATTGGTACCTTCCGCTTAGTGGGTGTAGTGGAAAAAATGCGCCAAGAAATCATTCGCTTAGGCGGCGAAATTCGTTTTGTAAGCAAAGTTGTGGGCTTTCGTATCGAAGCTCAGGCGATTCAGGCAGTGCAATTAGAAGGCGGTGAGGAGCTATTAGCAAATCATGTTATCTTAGCTTTAGGTCATAGTGCTCGCGATACCTTCAAGGTATTGTATGAAGCAGGAGTGTTTATGGAGGCTAAGGCATTCTCGGTGGGGTTTCGTATTGAACACCCACAGTCTGTCATTGATCGTGCCCGCTTAGGTTCGCATCTTGGTCATCCTTTAATTGGTGCTGCTGATTACAAATTAGTTCACCATGCCAAAAATGGGCGCTCGGTTTATAGTTTTTGTATGTGCCCAGGTGGCATGGTGGTGGCTGCCGCTTCAGAGCCTCACTGTGTTGTTACGAATGGTATGAGTCAATACTCACGTAATGAGCGCAATGCCAATGCCGGCATCGTCGTTGGAATTACTCCCACTGATTTTTTACCAGCTAACGCATCAGGTTCTGGGCCAGTCCACCCCTTAGCGGGGATAGAATTTCAACGCACTCTAGAGTCTCAGGCTTATGCTCTGGGTGGCTCGACTTATGAGGCACCGGGCCAGTTGGTAGGCGATTTTTTAGCTGCAAGACCATCTAAAGAGTTCGGTGCTGTTTTGCCGTCCTATCAGCCGGGTGTTCATCTCACTGATCTATCGACGAGTTTGCCAGTCTATGCAATCGAAGCAATTCGGGAAGCAATTCCGGCATTTGAAAAGCAAATTAAAGGCTTTGCCATGGCCGATGCTGTTCTGACTGGCGTTGAAACGCGGACTTCAGCTCCTCTACGTATTACGCGTGGCACTAACTATCAAAGTGTGAACATCAAGGGCTTATATCCTGCAGGGGAGGGGGCTGGTTATGCTGGCGGAATCTTATCCGCTGGAGTAGATGGTATTCGGGTTGCCGAAGCTTTAGCGCTGGATTTGGTAAACCGACGATAATGCGCCATGGCTTTAATCGTACTCACTGATGCAAAACTGGCTTTTGGCCATGTGGACTTACTAGCAAACACCGCTTTTTCCTTAGAAGTAGGAGAGCGCGTAGGATTAATTGGCCGCAATGGCACTGGCAAATCATCCTTACTAAAAATTCTAGCTGGCCTAGAGAAGCTTGATGATGGTACCTTGCAATATCAGCAAGGTCTACGCATGGCTTATGTTGCTCAAGAACCTATTTTTGAAGCTCATGAATCAGTGTTTACTGTTGTTTCAGAAGGCGTGGCTATCGCCAAGGCCTTGCGTGCAGAGTACGAAGAATTGAGTGTAGGCGAATGGGATGATGCAGCACATCACCGCCTTGATGAATTGCAATCGAAGCTTGAAGCTATTAGTGGTTGGAATTGGGAGCAACGGGTATATGAAACTCTGGATCGCTTGCATTTAGATCCCGAGGCACAAATTGCGACTTTATCGGGCGGGAATAAAAAGCGGGTTGCTTTAGCACAAGCCTTAGTGGCCATGCCCGATGTTTTGCTTTTGGATGAACCTACCAACCATTTAGATTTAGATTCCATTAGCTGGCTGGAAAGTTTATTAAACGATTTTAATGGCGCCATTTTGTTAGTGACACATGATCGGGCTTTTTTGGATGCCGTATGTACCCAAATTATTGAACTCGATCGAGGCATTATTCGTACTTATCCTGGCAACTTCACGGCTTATGAAAAACTGAAAGAAGATGAGTTATCGTCTGAATCGCTTGCTAATGCGCGGGCAGATAAGTTATTAGCCCAAGAAGAAGTGTGGATTCGCAAAGGGGTTGAGGCGCGCAGAACTCGGAGCATGAGCCGCATTGTGCGTCTGGAAAAATTGCGCGCAAGTAGGGCAGAACGTCGTGATGCGATGGGCCAAGTGAAGCTAGCAGTATCGGCAGGTGAGCGCAGTGGCAAAATTGTCGCCGATCTGCAATTTGTTTCTAAAGCCTATGAGCGGCCGATTGTGAGTAATTTTACTGCGACGATTTTACGCGGCGATAAAGTGGGCTTACTGGGCCCTAATGGTTCTGGTAAAACAACCTTACTCAAGTTAATTTTAGGAGAAATTACGCCAGACTCTGGAACGGTAACAATGGGAACCCGAATTGAAGTAGCCTATTTTGATCAAATGCGTGAAGCCCTTGATCTGAATGCTTCACTGGAAGATTACATTAGCCCTGGAAGTGAATGGGTAGAAATTAACGGTAATCGCAAACATGTCAAGAGCTATTTGAATGACTTCCTATTTTCCCCCGAAAGAACGAACTCACCCGTGAGTACACTTTCGGGCGGCGAGCGGAATCGCTTATTATTGGCGCGCTTATTTGCTCGACCTGCCAATGTATTGGTGTTAGATGAGCCAACGAATGATTTAGATATTGATACTTTAGATTTGTTGGAACAATTATTACAAGATTACCAAGGTACAGTTTTTCTTGTCAGCCATGATCGCTATTTTTTAGACAACGTAGTCACCAGCATTATTGCGAACGAAGGCGAAGGCTTTTGGCGCGAGTACGAGGGTGGTTATGAGGATTGGAAGATTCAGAAAGCCCGTGCTGATGCTATTTTGGCGAGCAAAACTGCCGCACCATCCATGGCAAAAAAGAAAGCCTTATCAAAGTAAATTACTGCGTAGCATACGCGCGCGCAACTCGGCAATTTCTTCTAATAAATCGAGCGCCAAGGCAACTCCTGGGGTATTGAGTTCTAGGTCTTTAGTAAGCGAAGCGGCTAAGCGAGCACGACGGAGGGAGTTGCCACTAAAACGCCAATCTTGCGGACTAGAGCCTGCTGGACTTAAAACGCCCTCAGCAACCCAAGACATAATTTGATCTGCAGGCGTGCTTGCTGCTTGGCATAATTCCACAATGGTCATGTGCACTTCTTCTTCGACCACACTGGTTTGAAAAATAGTGATATTAGTCTGAATCATGGCATCTTCCCCTTTTTCTACGCACGTGGGTTAAAGTCAAATGCTTTGGCAAAATTACTATAGGCCTCTTTATGGGCTTCGCTATCTGCTGGCGGCAAAGTAATGGTGAGCACGGCATAAAGATCACCCGCTTCTTTACCGGGAATGCCGCGACCTTTGAGGCGGAGTTTACGACCACCACTCGAGTTGGCGGGAATATTCATCGCTACTGGACCATCAGGAGTGGGTACGGTGACGCTAGCGCCCAGCGCAGCTTCCCATGGCGTAAGCGGTAAATCCATATAGATATCGCGGCCATCAACACGATAAAGGGGATGAGGATGAAAAGCAATTTCTAAGTAGAGATCGCCAGTTCCACCTTCACCCATGCCTGGCCCACCTTGCCCCGCTAAGCGAAGACTTTGCCCAGCGCGAATACCTTTGGGAATAGTGACATCAAGTTTGCGTTCCTGTGCGACTAAATTACCATTCTGATCATAAGTAGGCATTTGCAGACTAATGCTGCGCTTAGCACCCTGAAAGGCATCGTTGAGATCAATCATAATTTTGGCGTGATGATCTTGGCCTTTAAAGTTCATATTGGCACTACGTCTTTGTTGACGTTGACCTCCACGTGCTTGTCGCCCAAATAAGGATTCAAAAAATTCACTTTGGTCACCACCATAGTTGCCATCGTTGAATTCAAAGCCTGAATTCCAATCGGGTGGCGGAGTAAAGTCTTGACCGCTTTTCCATTGGCTGCCCATTTGATCGTAGGCCGCCCGTTTTTCTGGGTCTTTGAGTACCGCAAAGGCTTCACCAACTTGCTTGAAGCGCTCTTCGGCGCCTGCTTCTTTGCTTACGTCGGGATGGTATTTGCGCGCCAGTTTACGGTAGGATTGTTTAATCTCATCTTGAGTTGCGGTGCGGGCAACACCAAGCGTTTCGTAATAGTCCTGAAATTTCATGGTTTGATTTTACAGATAATTTTTAAGGTGCCAGATCAAACACTAGCACTTCCGCAGCCTGCCCCTGCCTAAGGTGGAGATGTTCTTCCTCGGCAATGAGTAAGGCATCACCTGCCTGTAGAAGCTGTTCATTAACCATTAATGTTCCCCGAACTAAATGTACATAAGCTTTACGCTGAGGATTAAGTTTGAGATCAGCAGTTTGCGCACCAGAAAATAAACCAGCATAGAGTTTGGCGTCAGCCGTCATAACTACTGAATTATGAGCACCATTAGGTGAAGCAATTAAGCGCAGCTGACCCTCTTTTTCTAAGGTGGGAATCGTTTTTTGCTCATAACTAGGGGTAATTTCTGCTGTACTTGGCTCAAGCCAAATTTGTAAGAGGTGGGTGGTGGTATCGTGCGCATGATTAAACTCGCTGTGGGTTACTCCTGTGCCTGCACTCATCCGTTGTACGTCACCTGGTGGAATGCCTTCGACATTACCCATGCTATCTTCATGTGCAAGCACACCCTCGAGTACATACGTAATAATTTCCATGTTCCGATGAGCGTGTTTACCGAAACCTTTGCCAGCTGCCACCCAATCTTCGTTAATCACCCTTAAATTGCCCCAGCCCATAAAGCGGGGATCGTGATACCCCGCAAAAGAAAAAGAGTGAAAACTTTTTAGCCAACCATGATCTGCATAACCACGTTCGTTTGACTTACGGAGTAATTGCATGCTTTAACTAGGGTCGACTTTATCAGGAAATGTAGTTGAAGAGTATTGAATGATTGCGCTGGAAAAAGCTAATAATAAAATCGCTCCCGCCATAATTAATATCTGCAGATTAGCTTCATGATTAGTGCTAACTATATCGATGATCAAACGGGTCACTGCCGTTATTGCCACGGCTATGAGAAAGCGAACTGGCATCCGGTTGGTTTTAAAGTAAACCCCAATCATGGCGCCAATTTCTAGATAGATAAATAGCAAAATGAGTTCACCAACAGTGGCAAAGCCTTTTTGGAACATGGCAATAAAGGCGTCTCCCGCTGACCAAACCGTAGCCATACCAATAGCAAATAAAGCCAGCCGATGAAAAATAGAGACCAGTAGGTTGCCAAACGGAATCGACCAGCGCTCAAAATTGCGTTCTAGCTTTGAAACCTCACGTGGTGTATCGGATTGCATGAAGACTCCTTTCATGGTGCCAGGTTGAATTTATATTGGGCATTGATGATGCTAAACGATTCGGCCAAAAACTGCTAATAGAACGCAGTTTCCCCTTAATTGAGTCCTATTCGTTGTTATTTGGACTCTTACTAGGGGTATTTTGCGGGTATGACAACCGCTTAAAAAGAGGCACAAGCGATAACTAGATAAACTAGGGGGATGCGGGGACAAATATCGATTCGAGTAGCTTGGCTGATACTGGCTCTGGCTATTTTCACCTACCTTTTTGGCTTAGATAGTCGCTTTGCCCCCAAAAATGGTGACGAATATGTGTATATGCATATTACGCGTATGACTGCAGAAGCGCAGACCTGGTTGCCACTGCAATCGGCCCTAGAGGGGATGCAAAATACTAAGCCCCCCTTATTATTTTGGCAAGGCATCGCCACAGCGGGCTGGGGTAATCATTGGTCTTTATGGAATTTGCGCTGGCCGAGTGTCTTATATACTGGCCTGACCGCATTTTTTCTATTCCTAGCGGTGCGGCGCTTTACCCGCGACTGGCGTACTGGCTGTTTGGCAGCCTTCATTTGGCTCAGTTTTTTTGCGAGCTATCGATATGGGCGCCCCTTTCTCACCGATCCACCCGAAGTCTTTTGGCTTACCTTACCGTTCTTTGCTTTGTTGTATTGGGGTCGCGCAGCGTTTGAATCAAAATGGCTTTTTCCATTTTGCGCAGCGGGGTGTTTTGGTATTGCTTTTCTTTATAAGTCATTTGCCTATGTTGTACCGGTATGCCTTGCTTTAAGCCTTTGGTATTGGCGTTTTCGACATCGTTCTATTACTCAAGTCATGCGTAGCGATGGCTTAAAGATCATTGGCATTGGCATTCTAGCGCTAGCAATTTTTTCTTTATGGTTTGTAATTGATCCAGAGCCGGCAGCAGTTTGGCGTGAATTCGTGGTCGGCGAAAATGCGGGTAAATTTGAGATACGTAATTTTGCCTATCTACAGGATTTGCTATGGGGTGGAGATAGCCTATGGATGCTACTAGTGGCTTTCCTCGCGAACACGGGTTTATTTATTTTTGTTTTGCTTTCTACCTTGGCGCAAAGTTGGCGTGAGCGCCATCGGAGCAGCATGGAAGAAGTGCTCCTCTGGTTACTCATCCTTGCTTTCCTCTTAATTTTTAGTTTGCCAAGTCAACGCTCCGGTCGATATTTATTGCCGGTCATGCCAGCTGTTGCTGCCCTCATTGCTATACATTGGAATCGTTTGCCGCTCTGGGGATTTCAACTTGCCTTACTGCTTGAGCTCTTGATAGTGCTGGCATTCGTTTGGTTTGGGTGGAATTTATCATGGCCATTTGCTTTTTGGCATTGGGTTCTATTGGCTGCCGCGTTAGGCACTGTGTTAATCGGGCTCTGGCGCCGGGAGGCAACTAAACTAAGCGCTTTAGTGAGCAGTTTTATTGCTTGCACCTTGCTAGCTAGCAGCCTTGGGCCATTAGAGTCGCAATTAGGGCGTTATAGTCCGGCAACAATTGCAGCAATCGAGAATCAAGATGTATGGGTACCGTGTGATTATCGGGCTAAAGATGAAGAATATCGCTTGCTTATGCCTGGCGCTCGAATTCATGGCTATCAACAAGATGCAGCCCACAATATAGCTAAGCTCAGCAGCCAATATCCTTTATTTGCCGTGCATTCATCACCTGCAGAACAATTGGTTTTGTGCGAGGGTTGTAAAATTATTGGACAGCGTAGTGAAATGCGCGCACGGCAAAGCGAGGATGAAATTTTGGCGATTCTGTTAGGTCAAATTAACCAAAATTTATTTGTGAACGAATACCTGATTGCCGCACCTGCTGTTGATTTACCAACTAGCCTGCGACTAAAGGAAGCTTGTCGATGAAGCGAATTTTTAGTTTAACGGCTTTATTGCTTGCTGCTGCTTATGCCATTTTTTATCTGAATGGCTTACCAGTTTGGTCTGAGTTTAGGCCACCCTTGTTTGATGTTGGGGCAGCAGTCAGAGAAAAAACGCCTAGTAATGTAGCTGCGAATCTAATGTGGAACGCGTTTGATCCTCAGCAGACTGGTGCTTGGGTTGCTAGCTCAATGGCAGCCTCTGTGCACGCAGCATCTTTAATTCCATTAAGTGATGGTAATTTAAGGGCATTTTGGTTTGCTGGAAGCCGTGAGGGGGCGGCTGATGTAGTGATTCTTTCTTCGATGCTCAATACCAAAACGGGTCATTGGAGTGAGCCAACCGTAGTAATGGATCGCGTTACTGCCGAAAAAGGGCTATCGCGTTATATCGCTAAATTGGGTAACCCAGTTCCAGCATGGGATACCGATGGACGCTTACGACTATTTTTTGTCACAGTATCTGTGGGTGGTTGGGCTGGTAGTTCAATTAGCACGATCGTATCTAATGATGAAGGTATTAATTGGGAGCGGCCAAACCGCTTAATTACTTCGCCTTTCTTAAACCTCAGTTCTTTAGTGAAATCATCTGCCATCCGTTTTGCTGATGGTCGTTTAGGCTTACCTTCTTATCATGAATTGCTGGGTAAGTTTGGTGAGTTCCTGCGTCTTGATGCGCACCGAGTCATTGATAAGCGTCGTATGAGCTCGGGAAGAACAAGCCTACAGCCGCTTGTTTTTATTGAGTCGACCGAACAAGCTACAGCTTTTTTTCGACAAGCGCGTAGCATTGGGCCAGCCCAAATTCCAATTAGTATGACCCATTCCGCTGGTTATTGGTGGGAGCAGGCTAGTGACCTGCTGTTGCCTAATCCCAATTCTGCGATTGCCGGAGTGCAATTACCCGATGGCACTAGATTATTGGTATTAAATGATTTGGCAGTGGGTCGGCATCGCTTAGTCTTATTGATGGCGACTCCGCAAGAGACTCGATATTCTTCTTGGCGCTTAATTTCTGTGCTTGAAGACGATAGCAAATTACCTGAAGCCGAACGCCGCGAATTTTCCTATCCATTTTTAACTGTGACCAGCAATGGCGATGCGCATTTGGTTTACACCTGGGATAGAAAAAAAATTCGTCACTTACAGCTGCCTGCAGAGTGGCTTAAAAATCGGCGGAGTGACCTCAGCCCATCATGAGTACATTTCTCGATACCATTACCGCATTGTCAGGACAGCAATTACTCGCTTTGTTAGAAATGGCCATCACTTGTTCAATCATTTTACTTTGGTTTAGTGAGTTGATTTTTGCGCAAAGTTTCTCATTACTCATGCGTAGCTTATTGCTTTGCGGCTTAACCGGGACTTTATTTTTGCCCAGCGAGTATTGGAATTATTTAGGCGCTCCCCTCGAGTTACCTTTAGTTGCATATGTACGGGGTATGGTTGGTGATTTGAGTGTGCTTACACTCTTTTTATTATGGGCTAGTTTTTTCTTGCGCGAGAAATTATTGCTACCGCTGCAGTTCAAATTAGGCTTAGTTTTTATCGCACTGGTTTTTTATCCACTCGCCCTAGGTTTAAGTATGTTTGACCCGTATGCATGGGGATATGGGTCGTGGATTTTTTTGCTGGCTGTGCTACTAGTAGCCTTAATTGTTTGGTGGGCGCGTAGCTATGGCTTGGTATTGGCAATCGCACTGGCTTTAGCAGCGTGGGCATTTCAATGGCATGAGTCGAGCAATTTATGGGACTACTTAATCGACCCCTTTTTGTGCCTTTGGGCTTTATTGAGTTTGGCAATTAACTACTACCGGCCAAACCCAATAAAGGGATTTACAGATGAAGCTTAATCAGGAATATTGGCTTTCCGAATCAGTGGGCCCCAGCGATTGATCTCTTTCTCAAGGTGATCTTTTAGGCCCTGCTCAGATACTTTTGCCATTGGCACAATATCGATACTCGATTCATCCATGCGCGCTTTAATGGTGGGGTCACTTAAAGCCGCCTTCAAAGCCGTATTGAGTTTTTTTAGTACGGGCGCAGGCGTGCCCTTAGGTGCATAGATACCGTGCCACACTTTGACATCAAAGCCTTTTAATCCAGACTCATCTAAAGTAGGGATATTGGGTATGCTGGGTAACCGTTTTGGTGTGGTGACCCCATAGGTTTTGACTTTGTCGGATTTAATAAACGGTAAGGTTTGGGTAGTTTGATCACATAATAAATCCACTTGCCCTCCCAAAAGATCGTTGAATGCGGGGCCAGTGCCTTTATAAGGAATGGTTGTGAGTTTTACACCAATTGCATCCATAAAGACTAAGCCACATAATTGTGAAACTGCTCCTGGGCCAGCATTAGCCATGGTGACTTTTTTCTCATTCTTTTTCAAATAAGCAATGAGTTCTTTGAGATTATTAGGAGGGAAATCTTTACGTGCTAATAGCACCATGGGTACATCGACTACTTGACCGATGTATTCGAAATCTTTCATTGGGTCATACGCTAATTTATCATTTAGAGCAGGCGCAGTAGCCATGCCGATGTGATAAATAAATAAGGTATAGCCATCCGGTTTAGCTTTGGCGACTTTATTAGCAGCAACCGTACCGCCAGCCCCCAAGACATTTTCAACGATGATGGTTTCGCCCAGTGACTTACCCATTGGCACTGCAATTAGACGCGCCACAATATCCGTTGGCCCACCTGCCGCAAAGGGGACGATTAAGCTAATGGGCCGAGTAGGAAATTTTTCATCGGCTTTGCTTTGGGCGTAGGCCAAGCTTAGGCATGATAGGGCGCTAATACCTAAAAGTAGAGAAAAGACTGGTTTCGCAAAATGGTGGCGCATTTTTAGTAATTTCATTGGGCAGGCCTCCGATAGATAACTCGTTTATTCTGCCACTAGCAATGATTTGAAAAGATAGGTGTTTACCAGCAATTCAGCGCCAAAATAAGGGCTATTTGGCTTGATTGAGGGTTCTTTGCGCCAATATTACGACTGGCCGATCGATCATGCGCCCATCCAATTTGACAGCTCCTCCGTGGGATTCATAGTCCGCTTTTATAACCCGTTTAGCCCACTCAATTTCGGCACTACTAGGGTCAAAGGCTTGGCGTACTAAGCCAATTTGTTTAGGGTGAATACATAATTTACCGCCAAAGCCCATGCGTTTAGCCCGGGCAGCGTCAGCGCTAATCCTGTTTTCATCGGTCGTGCTAGTTGTTACGCCATCAATTGGGGGTGCAATTTCGGCCACCCGTGATTGAAAGACTAATTGGAAACGGGCAGTGAGCAGTTCACTTTCTTGCTCATCACACACCATTCCTAAATCAGCTTGTAAATCTAAATTACCCAAAGCTAAACGTAAAACTTGTTGGGCATTAGCAATTTCTTTGAGTCGATCAAGGCCGAGCGCAGTTTCTATCATTGGAATAATGGCAGTGTTGGGTAAAATTTGCGCAACACCATTAATTTGGTCGAGCGATTCACTTTTTGGAATTAGTAAACAGGGCGCATGGATTTCCTGTGCCAGGGATAAATCGGCACCATAATATTTTGTTCCTGGGGCATTAATACGGATGACCAGCTGTTTTTTTTGAGCCGCGCTAAACGTGCCCCAAGCTTCCCGTAATTGGGTTCGCGCAGTTTCTTTATCATTTGGACCAACTGCATCTTCGAGATCAATAATGACGCCACTAGCCCCGCTATTAAGGGCTTTAAGAAAGCGATCAGACCTAGTACCAGGGACAAACAAAAAGTTGGTACAAAAGGCGAGCGAAGTTTCAAGAGGGCTCATGATCACGGGGCTTTAATAAAAAACCTATTTTAGGACAACTACGAATGTGCCAAAGGGCTTCGATCGCTGCAGTCATTTCAGCTGCACTTGCCCCGCCACTAAATTGTGCTAAGCGCATGGCTTTTGCGGTTATTTCGGGGCGACTAAGGGTATTGCCAGGATCGCCTTTGGGTTCATCGACGCGCCCCTCAAGGCATCGACCATCGGTCAAAAAGATTTTGACTTTGCCAATCCAACGTTGGGGGTAAGCTTGATCAACCTCGTCATCCAAAATCATGGTTACGCGATCACGTAAATTACAAATGGCCTCATCGTGATAGTGGGTGGCAAATTCAGATAAGCCTAAAAATTGATAGTAAGCGGCTAAAGCTAAGACTGTGCCCATTGAAAATTTGGATTGGTGGACTGAGCTTGGATCAATTACAAGTCCGAGAACATCAATGGCACCTTGATGCACCAATGCTTCAATGCGCTGAATTTCACTCGCTTGCAGTTGATACCTCTGCATGACCTGAAGAAGGGCATCAGCCGCAGGGTGCGTATGGCGACACGAGGCATGATATTTAAAGCTGGTCTCTGCTAAGGCCCACCGTTGTCCGAGGCCATCTAATAATTTTTTAGGATCTGCATCGCTCGACATGCCTGCCGCCAAACCTTGCGGCCCTTCCAAAATATGTTGCGCTCCAGTAAAGCCGGCTTGGGCTAGATAGGCAGACATGAGGCCTGCCGCTGCGGCATGCGCGGTATGTAATTGTTTTGAATCTGCAGCATCGCGTAAAAATTCCCATAAACCAGCCGATTGTGTTCCTGCAGAGCCAAAGGCATGCAGCATTTGCGCAGTAGAGAGATTGAGTAAGCGACCTACTGTTGCTGCCGCGGCGAGGGTGCCAGCAGTGCCCGTAGTGTGAAAGACTTTATAGTGCGATCGACCTAAAAATTCTCCCACCCGAATGCCGACTTCATAACCTGCTACTGCCGCCACTAACAATTCTTCGCCTGACCGACCTAAGGCCTGAGCACAGGCTAGCGCTGCCGGAAAGACTATGGTGGCGGGATGAAAAACTGAGCCGTTATGCACATCATCTTGCTCGGCCACATGTGAAGCCGCAGCATTAGCCATGGCTGCTAAGTAGGGACTAGAGGGTTGACGCGTCAAGAGTATTTCTGCAGTACCTGCAAGATTAGTTTGGGAATGACTGAAATGGGGCCCCATTTGTTGGGCAAATTGCGCGATGATTTCTACTGGCTTAGCACCTTTTCCGGCGATTACTGAACCAAACCAATCAACCAATAAATCCTCGGCGCGATTCATGACGCTGGCAGGAATTGCTTGAGCAGATAAGTTTGCCGCGAAGTGGGCTAATTCGGCTGAGTAATTTTTCATGGTTGAAAGGGGAGATATTTAATTTAAAACTGCAGTAGCTTGCATGGTGAGCCAGCCTTCATGATCTTGCGCCCACACCTGAATGGTTTTACCACTAGGATCGCTAGTGATATCTGGAACCGCACAAACGGTGAATGGGTTAAGGTCAAAGCTAGGTCGGATGGCACGAAACTCAAAATGTTTGAGGGTGCAATTTGAAATACTTTGCCGCACTAAATCAACTAGTAAAGTTGCAATTAAGGGCCCATGCACGATTAAGCCAGGGTAGCCCTCAACCTCAGTGACATAGCGTCGATCGTAATGAATTCGATGGCCATTAAAAGTAAGGGCAGAATAACGAAACAAAAGGACATCGGTCGGGGTAATTGTTTTAGTCCAGCGCGCATTTTGGGGTGCGGGGGTAGGAACGATCGGTTTTTCGTTAGCGCTAGGCGAATCGCGGTAAACAATATCATGCTCTTCGATTAAAGCTAAACCCGCTTGATTTGAAATGGTATGGCGTACCAAGACAAATATAAGATCGCCGCTGCGGCCTGCTTTATGCGTTACTGATTCAATAGTTGATACCTTTTCAATTTGATCGCCGACACGTAATGGGTTAAGAGGGTTAGGCCAGTCGAGGCGCCCACCTGCCCACATCCGTCGTGGCAATGGCACGGGCGGTAAAAAACCACCGCGTTGGGGATGACCATCAGGACCAATTTCTGTTTGGCGTGCATGCGGCAAAAAATAAAGCCAATGCCATAGTTCGGGTAACGCTAAAGCTGTAGGCTCAGAGGAATTGACGAGATCGGGGTAATCGAGTGTGGCAGCCAAGCAATTGATTGGCGCTACGGTAACTTGATCATGGACGACTTCAGTTTTGCCAACCCACTCTTGCAGGTGTTTGATGGTATTCGGTTCGATGCGCATACGCTATTGTGCTACGGCAATAGTAAGCTTGCCAGCCCCGCTAGTGCTGCGCAACCCAGAACTGGCATGACCCCTTTTTTATAGCGTAACAGGGCAATGGCTGCGCCAATAAAGATCAGGATACTGAACCAAGAAATCGTACCTGCTAAACCATGGGGAAAGAAGACGTGGTAGGCAAAGAACAGGCCAAGATTGGCAATCACGCCAACGACTGCTGCGGTTATTGCAGTTAGGGGCGCTGTAAAACTCAGCTTGCCATGTGTCGATTCGATGAGCGGTGCGCCAAGCAAAATAAATAAGAAAGATGGTAAAAAAGTAAACCAAGTAACGACAGTCGCAGCAAAGGCACCAGCCCAAAAGGCATTCATACTGCCAAAAAGATGTTGGGCGTAGCCCGCTAAAAAACCAACGAAGGCCACAATCATAATCAAAGGTCCAGGCGTGGTTTCACCTAAAGCAAGTCCGTCAATCATTTGCCCTGCAGTAAGCCAATGGTATTGATCAACCGCGCCCTGATAAACATAGGGTAGTACAGCATAAGCGCCGCCAAAAGTGAGAAGGGCAGCTTTGGTAAAAAACCAGGCCAGTTGCGGGTAAAGTGATTTCCAATCAAAGAGTGCAATGAGTAAGGCTATCGGGGCAATCCATAGACCAAGACCAACAACTGAGTGCATGATGAATTTTTTTAAATGGAAACGGGCATGTTCGGGTATTGGCGTGTCATCATCAATTAGGGCCGGTACAGTTGTCCCGTCAGATTTTTTGCCATGGGAACTTCCTGTGATGGCAAACACAGTGGGATAACGCTTGCCTCCCCACATGCCGATTAGCGCAGCCAAAATAATAATTATTGGAAACGCTAAATTGAAAATAAAGATGGCGATGAAGGAGGCTGCTGCAATGTACCAAAGCGCTTGATGTTTAAGCGCTCGTGAGCCAATGCGCTGAACTGCCTGAATGACTATTGCAGTAACGGCGGGTTTGATGCCAAAAAAAATCGCCGCAATAATCGGTACTTGCCCAAAGCGGATGTAAACCCACGAAAGCGCAATTAAAATAAATAAGGATGGCAGCACGAATAAACTACCCGCTAAAATTCCACCAAGATTGCGATGCATTAACCAGCCAATATAAGTTACTAGTTGCTGGGCTTCGGGCCCCGGTAAAACCATACAGTAATTTAGCGCATGCAAAAAACGGCGCTCTGATATCCAGTGGCGTTTTTCAACGACTTCTTGATGCAAGATAGCGATTTGTCCAGTGGGGCCGCCAAAACTAATAAAACCGAGCTTAAGCCAAAAACTGAGCGCCTCGCGCAGTGCGACTGGCTTCAAACTGATCCTGAATCGATTGCGGTGTGACTAAAACCACAATCGACATAAATAATTTCGCCAGTGATACCGCTCGATAAATTCGACAGTAAAAAGGCTGCCGTATTGCCAACATCATCGATAGTGACATTGCGGCGTAAGGGGGCCGAGCTAGCAACGATATTGAGAAGCTTACTAAAGTCTTTGATACCAGAAGCAGCAAGTGTTTTAATTGGACCAGCTGAAATTCCGTTGGTGCGAATACCTTTGGGTCCTAAGCAACTTGCCAAATAACGTACCGACGATTCTAAGGAGGCTTTCGCCAGCCCCATTAAGTTGTAATTCGGAATCGCGCGCAAAGCGCCTAAATAAGTCAGGGTTAGTAAAGAGGCATCAGCGCTAAGCCAAGGCATGGCCTCTTTAGCTAAAGCTGGGAAGCTGTAGGCCGAGATGTCATGGGCAATACGAAAATTTTCACGGGTAAAGCCGTCTAAAAATTCGCCCGCGATTGCATCGCGTGGGGCAAAGCCAATCGCATGAACTAGCCCATCGAATTGGGGCCAATGTTTGCCTAAATCCACAAACAAGGCTTTTATTTGATCATCGCTACTAACATCGCAGTCAAATATGAGGCTAGTTTCGAATTCTTTAGCAAATTCAACGGCTCGATCTTTGAAGCGCTCGCCGACATAAGTGAAGGCGAGTTCAGCCCCTTCACGCCTGCAGGCAGTGGCGATGCCATAGGCTATGGAGCGGTTTGACAATAGTCCGGTAATGAGAATTTTTTTGCCAGCGAGAAAGCCCATCTTAGATCCTTTGCATCAAATGTGGTTTGCTATCTACAATTGTTGCATATGCTTCGTCTTAAACCCCCAATTCGCACCCTAGCGAGCTATCTGACAGTTAGCTTCGCTTTATTAATACCGGTGCCCCAAGCCTTAGCCAGTGAGGGAATAGCCCAATACGGTAACCCTAAGTATGCCACTGGGTTTCCCCACTTTGATTATGTCAACCCCCTAGCGCCACGGGGTGGCACCTTAACTTTGCCCAATCCGGACCGGCGCACGAGTTTTGATAAGTTCAATCCTTTTACGCTGCGGGGGGTTACCGCTCCAGGCGTAGCGCAACTGATGTTTGAATCGCTGACAGTAGGCAGTGCCGACGAAGTATCTAGCGCTTATGGCCTCATTGCCGAAGATATTGCGGTGGCCAAAGACAAAATGTCAGTTACTTTCCGAATTCGGCCGCAAGCGAGTTTTTCAGATGGTAGCCCTATTTTGGCGGCTGATGTGAAACATAGCTACGACACTTTAATGAGCAAGCTAGCTAACCCCCAATTTCGCACCGTCTATGCCGATGTAAAACAAGCAGTCGTGATTTCGGAGCGCGAGATTCGGTTTGATTTTAAAAATCGCAATACCGAGTTACCCGTTATGGTTGGCTCCCTACCTATTTTTTCACGCTTCTGGGGCAAGCGACCTGATGGCTCGATAACTGCTTTTGATAAGTTAGCGTTTGAAATCCCCTTGGGAAGCGGACCCTATTTAATTGAGTCATATAAAGCGGGTAAGACCATGATCTTTAAACGTAACCCCCGCTACTGGGCTGATCAACCCAACTTCAAGGTCAATGTCCGGATCGGTTTCTTTAATTTCGACCGAGTGGTCTATAAGTTGTATAGCGATGATGCCGTCCGATTAGAAGCATTTAAAGCTGGAGAGTTTGATGCATTAGTCGAGTATCGCGCCAAGAATTGGGCGAAAAGTTTTGTCGGGCCGAAGTTTAATGATGGCACTTTATTGAAAAAAGATTTTCCGAATTTTAATGGCGCTGGCATGCAAGGCTTCGCGATGAATTTGCGGCGACCTCTATTTCAAGATGCACGAGTACGCCAAGCCTTAGGCTACGCCTTAGATTTTGAATGGCTTAATCGACAGCTTTTTTATAATCAATATAGTCGTATTAATAGTTACTTTACCAATAGTGATTTGAGTGCCAATTTTGCTGGCGAAACGGTTCCCACTGCTGCTGAAATGAAATTATTACTACCCTTGCAGGCGCGCTATCCCCAGTGGGTTCCCCCTGCAGTTTTTGGTGCGATGCCTGCGGCTCCGTCAACTGCTCCGCCAAGCAGTTTGCGACAAAACTTACGTAGCGCTCGTGATTTGTTAGCCCAAGCGGGCTGGACTTATCGGGATGGGGCCTTACGTAATGCCAAAGGCGAACAGTTTCGCTTTGAGATGGTTGAAGATGGCCCCTTCTTTTTGCGTGTCATCTCAGCTTATGTGCGCAATTTAGAGAAGCTCGGCATTAAAGTTGAAATTCGCACTAGCGACTTTGCTTTGCATCAAAAGCGTATGGATGAGTATGATTTTGATATGACCACCATTCGTTTTCCTGATTCGCAAAGCCCTGGTAATGAGTTATGGGATCGTTTTGGTAGTAATGCGGCCAAAGAAAAGGGTTCTGATAACGTCATCGGGGTGCAATCACCAGTAGTCGATGCACTCATTGACGCAATTGTAAAAGCCGAAACTCGTGAACAACTGACCACGGCTAGTCGTGCTCTCGATCGCGTCTTGTGGAATAGTTATTACGTCATTCCGCAGTGGTACAACCCCACGCATCGGATCGCCTATCGTAAAGAGATGCGCTTTCCCAAGCCGCCTTTGTACTACATGGCTGAGGGCTGGATTTTATCGAACTGGTGGCGAGAGGAAAAATAATGCGCGGACAAATCTGGGCCTATATTCTGAAGCGCTTACTGTTAATGATCCCCACAATTTTGGGGGTCTTGACCCTCACCTTTGTAGTTGTACAGTTTGTGCCTGGTGGTCCTGTTGAGCAATTAATGATGGAGTTAAAAGGGAAGGGCGACGCAGCGGTGAGCGCTGAGTCATCCGGCGGTGGCAGTAATTATCGGGGACGTCAAGGTTTAGATGCTGAACGTTTAGCGGAAGTAAAAGCCTTGTATGGCTTTGATAAGCCGCCTCTAGAGCGTTACTTCACCATGCTAAAACGCTTTATCCAGTTTGATTTGGGTGAAAGTTATTACCAACACCAACGGGTCTGGGATTTAATTGTGACGAAGCTACCGGTTTCAATCAGTATTGGCTTATGGACTTTTTTTATTACCTATTTAGTCTCGATCCCCCTAGGTATTGCGAAGGCAGTGCGTGAGGGCTCGCGTTTTGATGCGGTGACTAGCTTACTGATTTTGGTGGGCTATGCCATTCCAGGATTTGTTTTGGGCGTTTTACTCTTAGTCTTGTTTGGTGGGGGCAGTTTTTTACAAATATTTCCTTTGCGAGGACTTACTTCTGACAATTGGAATGATTTAAATCTTCTCAGTAAAATTCTAGATTATTTATGGCATTTAGTCTTACCCATTACGGCCATGGTCTTAGGCAGTTTTGCGGTCATTACCATGCTGACCAAAAATTCTTTTTTGGAAGAGATTCGAAAACAATACGTTCTTACGGCAAGGGCTAAAGGCTTAACAGAGCGTCAGGTTTTGTGGAAGCATGTATTTCGCAATGCTTTATTACCATTGGTGACGGGTTTCCCAGCGGCTTTTATTGGCGCTTTTTTTGCTGGCTCATTACTCATCGAAACCTTATTTTCACTTGATGGCTTAGGCTTGTTATCTTATGAATCAGTTATGCGCCGTGACTATCCCGTGGTGTTTGGTACTTTATATCTCTTCACATTAATTGGGCTATTTACCAAGTTGATTTCTGATCTTTGTTATGTATTCATTGATCCGCGTATTCAGTTTGGTGCTGGAGGAGGCTCTTGAATCGCTGGGCGCGCTTTAAAGCCAATCGTATTGGCTATGCCAGCCTATGGATTTTTACGATTCTTTTTGGATTAAGTTTGTGTGCAGAACTCATTGCCAATGACAAACCATTGATTGTTCGCTATCAAGGCCAGTTTTATTTTCCGATTGCCCATAACCCTGCGGAAACAGTGTTTGGTGGCGATTTTGCTACCCCAACTGATTTTTTAGATCCCGATATTCGTCGCAATATCACGACGCATGGGAATTGGGCAATCTATCCACTAATTCCCTATAGCTATGAGACGCTGAATTATTTTTCCCGCGAACCAAATCCTGCAGCCCCCTCGGCTGAAAATTGGCTTGGCACCGATGATCGTGGTCGCGATGTGCTTGCACGTTTAATTTACGGCTTACGTTTATCCATTTTGTTTGGCATTGCTTTAACGGTAGTGGGTGTCTCAGTAGGCATTATCACAGGCTCCTTAATGGGTTTTTTTGGCGGTAAGTTTGACTTAGTGTCGCAACGCCTCATTGAAATTTGGTCGGCAATGCCCGAATTATATTTACTTATCATTTTTGCCTCGATCTTCAATCCGAGTATTTGGTTATTAATTATTTTATTAGCTGCTTTTGGATGGATGGGGCTTTCCGATTATGTACGCGCTGAATTTTTTCGTAATCGTGCGCTTGAATATGTACGTGCTGCGCGGGCCCTTGGGCTCACCAATTTACAAATAATGCGGCGTCATATTCTGCCAAATAGTTTGACACCAGTTATTACCTTCCTACCATTTCGCATGAGTGCGGCGATTCTTTCTTTAACCAGCCTAGACTTTTTAGGCTTAGGTGTTCCCCCTGGTACTCCTAGCTTGGGTGAATTACTGTCCCAAGGCAAAGGAAATTTAGATGCCTGGTGGATTTCAATTTCAACTTTTATTGTGCTAGTGGCCCTATTACTTTTACTGACTTTTATGGGCGAGGCTTTACGTGACGCATTTGATTCGCGGAAAAGTGGTTCTTTAGCGGGGTTACCGAGTGGTGTCTGAGTTAGATCGAACCAGTTTGTTGCGCTATGAAAATGTGTCCATTTCTTTTGGTGTGGGGCGCCGTGAAAAATTTGCCCTCCGCGACTTTAATTTATCCATTGGCGTTGGCGAGCGGGTAGCCTTAGTAGGCGAGTCGGGTTCTGGTAAAACCCTTTCTGCTTTAGCACCTTTGCAATTAGAGCCCGAAGGCGCTAAGGTCAGCGGCAAAATTTGGTGGCATGGCGATGCTGGGTTAGATGCCCATGCCAGCCGCGAAGTGAATCTATTAAGTTTGCCAATTGAGCAAATTCGCTCGATTCGGGGGCGCGAAATTGCGATGATTTTTCAAGAGCCAATGACAGCGCTAAATCCGCTATATACCATTGGTAATCAGGTAATAGAAGCGGTATTGATTCATCAACCGCTACTCTCGAAGGCCCAGTGCGTTAGTGCAGCAATCAGCCTCTTGAAAAAAACTGGCATTGCAGAAGCCGAGCGGCGTTTTTACGACTATCCTCATCAGTTATCAGGTGGGCAGCGTCAACGCGCGATGATTGCGATGGCGCTGGCTTGTAAGCCCCGACTTTTAATCGCCGATGAACCGACTACCGCTTTAGATGTGAGCTTGCGATTACAAATTTTAGATTTGTTGAAAGATTTACAAGAAGAAGCCAAGGCGGATGGTGGCATGGCTATTTTATTAATTACCCATGATCTGAATTTAGTGCACCACTTTGCGCATCGGGTTGCCGTATTGAATCAAGGTTGCCTAATGGAAGTAGGGCCAACCGAGCAAGTGTTTAAGCATCCAGAGAATGCATATACCGCAGCTTTAGTAAATAGCGAACCTGTACGGGAATTATTACCACTGATGCCATTAGCACCGGTTTTGCTAGAAGCGCATGATTTATCCGTTTCATATCCCAGCTCTGCGCGTAAGGGCTGGTTTGCCAAAGCGCCGCGACATACGGTTTTAAAGCAGGTTGGTCTGACCTTACGGCAAGGTCAAACGATTGGCGTGATTGGCGAATCTGGCTCTGGCAAAACAACTTTAGGAATGGCTATTCTCGGTTTATTAGGTGATTCAAGTGCCGTGACCTCGGGTGAGGTGGATGTGTTGGGGCAAGTGTGGGGCAAGTTAAACGCGCTCCAACGCCGCGCAATGCGCTCAAACTTACAAGTGATTTTTCAAGATCCATTTGGCTCTTTATCTCCCCGCATGACGGTGATGGAAATAGTAGCCGAGGGTCTTGATGTGCATTTTCCAAAATTAAGTGCGCCTGAGCGTGAGGCCCGGGTGGTAGATATCTTGCGCGAGGTTGGCTTAGATCGTTCAGTATTAAATCGTTATCCCCATGAATTTTCGGGAGGTCAGCGCCAGCGTATCGCTATAGCGCGAGCCTTAATTTTGCGACCTCAAATTTTAGTGTTAGATGAACCCACTTCTGCACTCGATGTGACGATTCAAAAACAAGTTCTGGCCTTGCTCAGCCAACTGCAGCACAAATATAATTTGGCTTATCTCATCATTAGCCATGATTTAGCCGTGATTCGGGCTATGTCGCATGAGATTATGGTTCTAAAAGGGGGCAAGGTTATCGAGCGGGGGGATACTGAAATGGTCATCGCTAACCCGCGCCATGCTTACACGCGCGATCTGTTTAAAGCTGCGGAACTCACTTAATCTTCCCCAGCCCCTTTATTTTTTGATAGAATCGAGTAATGTCACTGAAAAATGAACAGATTACCCTTGCAAATCAAGGGCTTATAAATTGCCTCAAGCCTTTAGCAGGAATAATTTGCTTGGCTTTTGTGTTTTCGACCGCGGTACAGGCTCAATCGCTAGCCGATAACGGTAAAGAAGCGAATAAAGACGCCATTAGCGAGACGACGAAAGACGCGTATAAAGACACTGGCAAGGACAGCAGTAAAAGTCTATTCGCGCGGGTCACAGATAAGCTCGTTGGTTCGGTTACCGGTAACTCGGAAAATCTCATTAATCAGGCGATGGAAATGATTGGTGTGCGCTACCGTTGGGGTAGTGAGTTTGCTCAGTCTGGCTTTGACGCTAGCTCCTTCGTAAGTTATGTTTTTAATGATAAGTTGAGCTTTTTGCTGCCCCGCAAGTCATCCCAAATGAGTCGAGTGGGTAAGCCAGTCTCCCGCGAGGAACTGCAGCCTGGGGACTTGGTATTCTTTAACACCATGCGTTTAACCTTTTCTCACGTTGGCATTTATGTGGGGGATAACAAGTTTTTACATTCGCCCGCCAAAAATGCCAGTGTGCGGGTTGACGATATGCGAGAGGTCTATTGGGATAAGCGTTTTGATGGTGCTCGACGTTTAGATGGCTCCGATTCCTTCAGTGATGAAGAGCGCAATGCCCTGATGAAAGAATTTAAGGCCCTTAAGAAAACCACCCGTAATCTCTAAGCCTCCTTTATACTCACCAATTGGTGAATTTAGAGCACATAGCTACAAGCATCGCATTTTGTGTATGTGGCGCGAAGTAAAAGAAAATCACCCCCAATAAACCTGAACAGATTACCTTTTTAAATGCTTTTCAGGCTACCCTGATGGCAGAATTTTATGGATGCAATTCAAACTAAGCGCATTGTTGAAACTGCGCTCCTCTGTGCTCAAGAGCCCATCACCACGGTTGATTTAACCCGTCTATTTGTCGAAGAGGTGAGTGCCAAAGAGTTGGAAGTTATTTTGCTCGAACTGCAAGGAGAGTGGCAAGAGAGTGGTATGGAATTAGTCCGCATTGCTACCGGCTGGCGCTTTCAAAGCCGCTTATCGATGCGCGAATACCTCGATCGCCTCACGCCGGAGAAGCCCCCTAAATATTCACGGGCAGTCATGGAGACGTTGGCGATTATTGCGTACCGTCAACCCGTCACGCGTGGTGAGATTGAAGAAATTCGTGGTGTTACCGTCAGTACCAATGTGATGAAACAGTTAGAAGACCGCTCTTGGGTTGAGGTCATTGGCCATAAAGAGACGATCGGTCGCCCTGGCTTGTACGCGACGACCAAACAATTTTTAAATGATCTTGGTTTAAGCAATTTACAAAGCTTGCCGATGCTAGAAGACGCTAATCCATCTATGGAGCCTTTGGCGCAAGCGGTAATTGAGTTTGAAACGAAGTTAAGCGTTACCGATGTGATTGAAACCAACCCAATAGACCGCCCCAATGAGTAGTGATAACAACGACGCCGCAGCAGGATCAGCGCCCACCAGTGCAGTACCCGCGAATGCAGCGCCCGCTGATTCCACCCCTGCTAGCGCAACTGCAGTAAATAGCGAAGGTGGTGATACGAGTTCAGCAGTTCGTCCTCGACGCCCGAGTAAGCATCCATTTAAATCACGCAATTTTCGTGATAAAGCGAAGCGCGAAGGCGATCGCTCAGGTGGCCACCAGCCTAATCATCAGTCTAACCACAAACCCAATCATGCGGTAGCGAAAGCTGATCCAGCTTTGGCCGCAGAAAGCGCAGCCCTATTTAATGCAGTTGTATCGGGAGAATTTGATGCTGCTCTAGATGCCCCTGAATTGGAAACCGTTGCTACGCCCTTATTAAATGATGAGGATGAATCTGCGATTTCACATCAAGCTAGCGAAATAAAAAGTAATGAGTTAAATATCAGCGATGATTCTGAGGATGAAGACAGCGCAAACAACGATTTAAGTAATCTGCAGTTTTCTAATGTGGATGATTTGCCCTTAAGCATGCGCGATGAAGTCTGGTCAGATCTAGACGGTTTAGATGATGATGCGGATGACGAAGATACGGTTAAATTACATAAAGTTTTAGCTGATGTTGGCATGGGCTCCCGTCGCGAAATGGAAGACTTGATTGTGCAAGGGCGCGTCTCAGTTAATAGTATGCCGGCGCATATTGGCCAGCGGGTGGGCCCTACCGATCAAGTCCGAATTAATGGCAAGCCGGTACATCGCAAAATTCATACCAAACCACCGCGCGTTATTTTGTATCACAAGCCCGCTGGTGAAATTGTGAGTCAATCTGATCCTGAGGGTCGTCCTACTGTTTTTGACCGCTTGCCTAAAGCCCGACAGGGTCGCTGGATTGCGGTTGGGCGCCTAGACTTTAATACTGAAGGCTTATTGCTATTTACCACTTCCGGTGAGCTAGCTAACCGTTTAATGCATCCACGTTATGGGGTTGAGCGAGAATACGCTGTGCGCATTTTGGGCGAACTGAGTAATGAGCAACAAACTGAGCTGAAAAGTGGCATTCAACTTGACGATGGGCAGGCTCGCTTTTTACGCCTTTCTGCTGGTGGAGGCGAGGGCGCTAACCGCTGGTATCACGTGGCCTTAACTGAAGGTAAAAATCGTGAAGTACGCCGGATGTTTGAAGCTACGGGACATACTGTGTCGCGTTTACTTCGCACGCGCTACGGTATTTTTCTCTTGCCACCCCGTTTACGACGGGGCAAATGGGAGGAGGTTCCCCCTGAAGGCGTTACCCAATTAATGAAAGCGGCGGGTTTAAAGGTGCCACAGGGCGGTCAAGACAAAGGTCGTTCTGGGCAAGGTCACCGCCAGGCTGGTCAAGGTTCCCACGGCCGCATTGGCGGCGCAAACTCAGTCGATAGCCCTGATTTTCAGCCTGATCCAATGCAAACCTCAGTTTCTTATTGGGGTTCAAGAGAGGCCTTACAGTTAGCGAGCCAACATCGCGGCTTAACCCATCAAGGTCGTTCGGGTAATGGCGGTAATAGCCATGGAGCCAGTAACGGCAGCAGTAAATACAAAGGGAAAAAGGTGCACCATGGGCATGCCTTTAATCCACCAGGTACTGGGGGAGGAGGCAAACTAGGCGGTGGTTCACCTGGAAATGGCCCTAAAAGAACCGGCCCTAAAGGACGCAAGCCTTTTCATAAAGGCCCCAGAAAGCCACGCACCCCCAGCGAAAGCTTCTGATTTCACTCAGGTTTTCCTAAATCAGCTATAATTTCGCTCTCGTAGTTTGTTTGTAGTAACCAGCCGATGTTGCGATCAACGTAAGCTGGCCTGTTCTGAATTTAAGAATATGGGCTTTGAAGCCCATTTTTTTTTGGGGAATCGCGTGAAAGAACAGCAAGTTATTGCTGCCGAGGTGGAAAATTTAGGCTATACGCTCGTTGATATTGAGCGTGAGGGCCGCGGTTTGCTGCGCATCACGATTGAAAACCCCGATTTTGAACGTTTAGTTTCAGTGCAAGATTGCGAAAAGGTAAGTCATCAATTGACTTACACCCTGCCAGTGGAAAACATTCCGTACGAGCGTTTGGAAGTTTCCTCGCCAGGTCTCGATCGCACAGTAAAAACAGCCGCTGATTTTATGCGGTTTGTGGGTTTTGAAGTCGATTTGAAATTACGGGTAGCGGTTGCGAACCGTAAGCATTTCCAAGGGGTATTGCAAGGTTTGGTGAGTGGTGAATTGAATTCTGCCGATGCCAAATTTGGTTTAATTTTTGCAGCAAGTGATGGTACGCCATCAGAGTTGGTTTTTTCATTGGCCGAGGTAGAAAAAACTCGGTTAGTCCCTGTTATTGATTTCAAAGGAAAAAAATCATGAGTCGAGAAGTTCTCATGTTGGCAGATGCGCTAGCGCGCGAAAAGAATGTGGATCGCGAAATTGTTTTCGAGGCCCTTGAATTAGCGCTAGCATCAGCAACAAAAAAACGGTACGACGAAGGTGTCGATATTCGCGTATCCATTGATCGCGAAAGTGGCGAGTATGAATCTTTTCGTCGTTGGTTAGTTGTGCCCAACGAAGCTGGATTGCAAGAGCCAGATAAAGAAATTCTGCATTTTGAAGCGCAAGAACAAATTCCTGAAATGGAAGTTGGCGACTTCATTGAAGAGCAAATTGAATCGATGGCTTTTGGGCGTATTGGTGCGCAAGCTGCCAAACAAGTTATTTTGCAACGCATTCGTGATGCGGAACGCGAACAAATTTTGAATGATTATCTCGAGCGTGGCGAAAAGGTTATGACGGGCACAGTTAAGCGTGCTGATAAAAATGGTTTGATTGTTGAGTCTGGTCGAGTAGAAGCCTTATTACGTCGCGATCAAATGATTCCAAAAGAAAATTTACGCTCGGGCGACCGAGTTAGAGCCTATATTCTCAAAGTTGACCGTGAGGCACGGGGCCCGCAAATTGAACTCTCACGCACTTGTCCCGAGTTTTTAATAAAATTATTTGAAAACGAAGTTCCTGAAATGGAGCAGGGCTTATTGGAAATTAAAGGCGCTGCTCGTGACCCTGGTATTCGTGCCAAAATTGCGGTCGTAACTTACGACAAACGAATTGACCCAATTGGCACTTGCGTTGGCGTACGTGGTACGCGCGTGACTGCGGTGCGCAACGAGGTTGCTGGTGAGGCGGTAGATATTGTTTTGTGGTCCGAAGACCCGGCCCAATTTGTCATTGGCGCATTAGCACCAGCACAGGTTTCATCTATTGTGGTTGACGAAGAGCGCCATGCCATGGATGTGGTGGTTGACGAAGAGAACCTCGCCATTGCTATTGGCCGTAGCGGCCAAAACGTGCGCTTAGCCAGCGAATTAACAGCTTGGCAAATCAATATCATGACGCCTGAAGAGTCGGCTGAGAAAACCGAGAAAGAGGCAGTTGTCACGCGTCAATTGTTTATCGATAAACTCGACGTCGACCTTGAGGTGGCTGAGATTTTGATCGCAGAAGGCTTTAATACTTTAGAAGAGGTGGCTTATGTTCCTCTCACTGAAATGTTAGAAATCGAAGCCTTTGATGAAGATACGATTAATGAGCTTCGTACCCGTGCGCGCGATTCTTTATTAACCATGGAAATTGCTAAAGAAGAACGCTTGGGCGAAGTATCTCAAGATTTACTGTCGCTCGATGGCGTTACGCCAGAGTTGCTTGCTAAATTAGCTCAAAACAATGTCCACACTCGTGATGATCTCGCTGAGCTGGCGGTAGATGAACTGGTAGAGGCAACCCAGATTGACGAAGAAACTGCGAAAACGCTCATCATGAAAGCGCGCGAACATTGGTTTACTTCATGAGAGGAAGCAGGGTATGGCAACAACCACAGTAAAAGCACTCTCTCAAGAGCTCAAACGCTCGGCAGCTGAGCTCTTGCAGCAATTAAACGCGGCTGGAATTACGAAAGAATCAGTGGACGATAAGATCACTGAAAAGGATAAGACCGTCTTGTTAGAGCATTTACAAAAAGAGCATGGTAATGCCGATACAGGCAATCGTAAAAAGATTACCTTAATTAAGCGTGAATCGTCCGAAATTCGTCAGGCCGATTCTGCTGGTCGTACCCGTACCGTTCAAGTTGAGGTGCGCAAAAAGCGAGTCTTAGTAAAGCGCGGTGATGAGGCTGCTAAAGCGGCAGTTGAAGAGCCTATCGTAAAGTCTGCATCACCTTCTGGCGGAGATAAAAAATCGATTCTTTCTGAGGAAGAGTTAGAAAAACGCGCCGCTGAAGCAACTCGTCAAGCTGAACTCTTGGCTTTGCAAGAAAATGAAATGAAGGCGGCAGAAGAGGCAAGAGAAAAGCGTCAAAAAGATGCTTTTGAAGCCGAAGAAAAAGCGACTCCCGGTGCACAGGCTGCCACTGCTAAAGTGAAATTAGAGGCCGCCAAAAAGGTTGCCAAAGAATTGCATGATGCGGCCGAAGCAAAGCTGACCGATTTACGTACACGGCGTGCGGCCGCCGAAACCGAGGCTTTAGCCATTCGCGAAATGATGAGTACCCCAGCTCGCGTACTAAAAGCCCCCAGTGAAATTGCCGCTGAAGAAGATAAAAAAGGCACTTTACATAAACCCCTAAAAGCTGATGGTGCGGACGACAAGAAAAAAACGCCAGCTAAAGTAGGCGGCAAGTTAATTAAATCCGCCGAAACTTCCTCAACTTGGCAAGAAGAAGGAGCTAAACGCAAAACAACTTTAAAAACTCGCGGCGATAGTTCGGGTGGTGTTGGTGGTGGGTGGCGTTCCGGAGGTGGTCGCAGGAAGCAACATCACGCAACTCCAGCTGCTGAGAGCAATCCCGAAACGAATTTTCAAGCGCCCACTGAGCCTATCGTGCGCGATGTGCACGTTCCAGAAACCGTCACGGTTGCAGAGTTGGCACATAGTATGGCAGTGAAGAGTGCGGAAGTAATTAAGCTGTTGATGGGTATGGGTCAAATGGTTACCATTAACCAAGTGCTTGATCAAGATACAGCGATGATTTTGGTTGAAGAAATGGGTCATAAAGCAATTGCCTCAAAGCTCGATGATCCTGATCTCGATTTAGGTATTACTGGGCAAGACGCTGAATTATTACCTCGTCCTCCAGTAGTAACGGTAATGGGTCACGTTGATCATGGCAAGACTTCACTGCTCGATAAAATTCGTTTAGCAAAGGTAGCTTCTGGCGAAGCAGGCGGCATAACCCAACACATTGGTGCTTACCACGTTGATACGCCCCGTGGCGTCATTACTTTCCTTGATACCCCTGGTCACGAAGCTTTTACAGCGATGCGCGCCCGTGGCGCCAAGGCCACGGATATTGTTATTCTGGTAGTTGCAGCTGATGACGGTGTGATGCCGCAAACCAAAGAAGCGATTCACCATGCTCGCGCTGCTGGAGTGACTTTAGTCGTCGCGATTAATAAAATTGATAAGCCCGACTCAAACCCTGATCGGGTGAAAACCGAATTGGTTGCTGAAGAAGTGGTTCCCGAAGAGTATGGCGGCG
Organism: Polynucleobacter sp. IMCC 30228; assembly: GCF_021395205.1. Classification (GTDB taxonomy): domain Bacteria; phylum Pseudomonadota; class Gammaproteobacteria; order Burkholderiales; family Burkholderiaceae; genus Polynucleobacter. The sequence goes on from NZ_JAJVCS010000004.1 coordinate 304,184, forward strand.
ACTCACCTTTTATTCAGGTATCTGCCAAAACGGGTGAAGGTATCGATGCCTTGCTTGAAAACGTATTACTGCAAGCTGAAGTGCTCGAACTCAAAGCACCACGTGATGCACCAGCCAAAGGCTTAGTCATTGAAGCACGTTTAGATAAAGGTAAAGGCCCGGTAGCGACAATTTTGGTGCAATCGGGTACCTTACGTCGCGGCGATATGTTGTTAGCAGGTTCATCGTTTGGCCGCGTGCGCGCCATGTTAGATGAAAACGGTAAGCCTTGTAATGAGGCCGGCCCATCGATTCCAGTCGAAATTCAAGGCTTGTCAGAAGTTCCCGATGCTGGAGAAGCGGTCCAAGTTGTTCCTGATGAGCGCAAAGCGCGCGAAATTGCTTTGTTCCGTCAAGGCAAGTTCCGCGATGTGAAGTTAGCTAAAGCCCAAGCGGTTAAGTTAGAAACCTTAATGGAAAATATGGGTGAAGGCGCAATTGAGGCTAAGCTCTTGCCCATTATTATTAAGGCTGACGTTCAAGGATCACAAGAGGCTTTATCACAATCATTGCAAAAGTTATCTACCCCTGAAGTAAAAGTGCAAATTGTGCACGCAGGTGTAGGCGGCATTACTGAAACCGATGTGAACTTAGCGGTAGCTTCGAAAGCCGTCATTATTGGCTTTAATTCTCGCGCCGATGCCTTAGCGCGTAAATTGGCCGAAAACAATGGTGTTGATATTCGTTATCACAACATTATTTATGACGCAGTCGATGAAGTTAAATTGGCTTTAGGCGGCATGCTCACACCTGATAAGAAAGAGGAAATAACCGGTTTAGTAGAAATTCGCCAAGTCTTCACCGTTTCTAAGGTTGGGTCGATTGCAGGGTGCATGGTTTTAGAGGGCGTAATTAAACGCAATTCAAAAGTCCGTTTACTGCGCGATAACGTCGTTACTTGGACTGGTGAATTAGATTCGCTTAAACGTTTTAAAGATGACGTGAAAGAAGTCAAAGGCGGCTTTGAATGTGGCCTGTCACTCAAAAACCAAAATGATATTCAAGAGGGTGATCAACTCGAAGTTTTTGAAGTCACTGAAGTCGCTAGAACACTTTAAGTTCCAGCCAATACTATGCATAAAACGAGCCCGCATCGCAATGAACGATTAGCCGACCAAATTCAACGTGATTTGGCTGAGCTGATTCCCCGTGAACTGCGTGATAAATCTTTGGGTTTAATTACCTTGCAAGGGGTTGAGTTATCACCCGATTTAGCCCATGCCAAAGTTTTTTTTACTGTATTAGGTGCTGAGCCCGATCATGCTTTAGCCGCCTTGCAAGAAAAAGCTGGCTACTTGCATTCCATCTTATTTAAACGCCTGCATATTCACACTATTCCTACTTTGCATTTTGTGCACGACACTTCCGTTGAGCGTGGTATTGAGATGTCGCGCTTAATTGATCAAGCTGTGCAAAGTGATCAAGCTGGCGAGACTAAAGACTAAGCGAAGACCGAGATTCTTATGTCACAACGGGTTGATGGAGTGGTATTGCTAGATAAGCCTGTGGGTCTTAGCTCCCAAGGCGCGGTCACTGCGGTGAAGCGTGCTTTGCAGGCTGAGAAAGCCGGCCACACGGGCACCCTCGATCCAATGGCTACCGGACTCTTACCGATTTGTCTGGGAGAGGCGACTAAATATTCACAAGATTTATTAGATGCCGATAAAACCTATATCGCCCAAATTCGTTTTGGTATTCGTACCAGCACGGGCGATGCGGAAGGCGATATTATTGAACAGCATGTCTTACCGGAATTTGCTGATGCGGCAGCTTTGCAAGCGGCTTTAGAGGCGCTTTTGCCCCGCTTTACTGGACCTATTTTACAAGTTCCGCCCATGTATTCTGCGCTTAAGCGGGATGGCAAGCCTTTGTATGAGTATGCTCGCGCTGGGGTTGAATTAGAGCGCACTGCGCGCGATATTACCATTCATTCCATTCGCTGGCTTGCAATTCAATGGCCTGAAGCGACTCTAGAAGTAAGTTGTAGTAAGGGTACGTATATTCGCGTTTTGGCTGAAGATCTTGGCGCGATGTTGGGTTGCGGGGCGCATTTAGTCGGCTTACGTCGCACCGCTGTGGGTCATTTATCGTTACAACAATCGATTACTTTAGATGCCTTGCAAACCAAAGGAGCTGAAAAAGGAGTTGACTTACTTCCCATTGACGCTTTGTTACAAACCTTGCCACAATTAACGGTCGATGAGTTTCAGGCAAAACGTCTCGGTCTTGGCCAGCGCGTCCCGTTAGCACTAAGCCATGCCATCCCTTGGGCCGATGTTTTAGTGCGCATTTATCGTGCTACTTCTGCGCCCCATAATTTTATTGGCACTGCTGATTGGCGCTCTGGCGTCCTTCATCCACGACGCCTGATTTCCCAAGTTTCTTAATTTATTTCCCTTTCCTTAGATAGAAGCATTACATGACCAAACGCGCCCTTCGTAATATTGCCATCATCGCTCACGTTGACCACGGTAAAACTACTTTAGTAGATCAACTGCTGCGTCAGTCTGGCACTTTCCGTAGCAATGAAAAAATGACTGAACGGGTGATGGACTCGAACGATCTTGAAAGAGAGCGTGGTATTACGATTTTGTCGAAGAATTGTGCAGTTGAATACGATGGTACGCATATTAATATTGTCGATACGCCAGGCCATGCAGACTTTGGCGGCGAAGTAGAGCGCGTGCTCTCGATGGTGGATGGCGTGTTGTTGTTAGTCGATGCGGTTGAGGGCCCCATGCCACAAACCCGCTTTGTGACCAAGAAAGCGCTGGCACTAGGATTAAAGCCAATCGTGGTCGTAAATAAAGTCGACCGCCCTGGCGCCCGTTGCGATTATGTAATTAATGCCACATTTGAGTTGTTTGACAAGTTGGGCGCCACTGAAGAGCAGCTCGACTTTCCAGTAATCTTTGCTTCGGGTTTAAATGGCTACGCTGGTCTTACTGAGGATGTACGCTCGGGCGACATGCGCCCTTTATTTGATGCCGTATTAGAGCATGTGCCAGTGCGCGATGATGATCCCGACGGCGCCTTGCAATTTCAAATTTCGTCAATTGATTACAACAGCTATGTTGGCAAGATTGGTATTGGTCGGGTTAATCGTGGCCGTGTTAAGCCAGGTATGGAGGTCATTTGCATGAATGGCCCAGATGGCTTGCCATTTAAGGGCAAAGTAAATCAGGTGCTGAAATTTAAGGGGCTTGAGCGCGAGGTTGTGGATGAAGCGATTGCTGGCGATATTGCTTTAGTTAACGGCATTGATGAGTTAGCCATTGGTACGACGATTTGCTCACCGGATACCCCGGACCCATTGCCGATGCTAAAAATTGATGAGCCTACTTTAACTATGAATTTTATGGTAAATACCAGCCCATTAGCGGGTCGCGAAGGCAAGTTTGTGACGAGTCGCCAAATTCGTGAGCGCTTAGATCGCGAATTAAAATCGAATATGGCTTTACGGGTCCGGGAAACCGATGACGACACGGTGTTCGAAGTTTCAGGTCGCGGGGAATTGCATTTAACGATTTTGGTTGAAACCATGCGCCGCGAAGGCTTTGAAATGGCCGTTTCTCGCCCGCGTGTTGTCTTTCACGAAGAAAATGGCGTAAAAATGGAGCCCTTTGAAAACCTAACCGTTGACGTTGAAGATGCGACTCAGGGCAGCGTCATGGAAGAGTTGGGAAAGCGTAAAGGTGAATTACTCGACATGGTAAGCGACGGTAAAGGCCGCACCCGCTTAGAGTACCGCATTCCCGCACGTGGCCTGATTGGCTTTCAAGGCGATTTCATGACAATGACCCGCGGCAATGGCTTGCTGAGTCATACCTTTGATGCCTACTATCCTGCTAAAGATGGCATTCTAGGCGAGCGTCATAATGGGGTATTAATTAGCCAAGATGATGGTGAGGCTGTGGCATATGCAATTTGGAAACTACAAGATCGTGGGCGGATGTTTGTTAGCCATGGCAGCCCTGTATATGAGGGTATGGTAATTGGTATTCATAGTCGCGATAACGACATTGTGGTCAACCCCATTAAGGGCAAGCAATTAACCAACGTGCGCTCATCAGGAACTGATGAGGCCGTGCGCCTCGTTACCCCAATTGATTTAACTTTGGAATATGCAGTTGAGTTTATTAGTGATGATGAGTTAGTAGAGGTGACTCCCAAAAGTGTGCGGGTACGTAAACGGTATCTTAAAGAGCATGAGCGTAAGAAAGCCTCCCGCGAGTAAACGCTTAGCGGTTGCCCCGATGATGGACTGGACTGATCGACATTGTCGATCATTTCATCGTCAACTTTCAAAAAAAGCAGTGCTGTATTCTGAAATGGTCACAACGGGTGCTTTATTGCATGGCGATATTCCGCGCCATCTTGACTATTCTGCTACAGAACACCCCCTCGTTTTGCAATTGGGCGGTAGTGAGCCAGATGATTTAGCTCGGTGCGCAGTCTTGGCCGAGCAGTGGGGCTATAGTGAAATTGATTTGAATTGTGGTTGCCCTTCAGAGCGAGTCCAGCGGGGCTCGTTTGGCGCGTGCTTAATGGCCGAACCTGAATTAGTGGCTCAATGTGTTCGGGCCATGAGCCAGGCTACACATTTACCCATTTCGGTAAAGCAGCGCTTAGGTTTAAATCAAATGGATGCCTCTACCTCGCCAAATGATTATCAATTTGCCTTGAACTTCATTTTGGCCGTGGCTGATGCGGGGGCTCAGCAAGTGACGATTCATGCGCGCAATGCTGTATTAAAAGGCTTATCGCCTAAAGAAAATCGCACCAAACCGCCACTACATTACGCGGTAGCAGCGCAACTGCGGCGGGATGCCCAAACACATTTTCCAGCGCTCAAGGTTTTACTAAATGGTGGGCTTGAAAATAATGCACAAATCGCTGGGCATTGGCAAGACTTTGATGGTTTTATGGTGGGGCGCTCCGCCTATCACTTTCCCGCTATGTTATTGGGTTGGGATGATTTACTTGAGAGCAATGGGGAGGCTGCCGGATATTTACTTTGCGAAACCGAGTGGCACCGCATTCAAATCGGTTTAGTGCGCCAATCTCAAGCTTGGTTTGACTGGTGCAATGAGGCAAATAAACCCTTTTATTTGGGGGCAATAACCCGCCATATTATTGGCTTGGCACACGGCAGAGCAGGCTCACGATATTGGCGACAGCGTTTATCAGATCATCATGCGCTAGCGCGGGTACAGAGTAAAGCCGCCATTGCCGACTTTTTCCTTGAGGCTAGCCTTGAGCTTGGCGATTGGGCTGCCTTTGACCTAGAAACTGCCCTATAATTTGATTTCTACGATGGTGGCTGTAGCTCAGCTGGTAGAGTCCAGGATTGTGATTCCTGTTGTCGCGGGTTCGAGTCCCGTCAGCCACCCCAAATCAATTTAGTCGCCATTTTTTAATTTAGGGTTGAATGTCGCCATTTTTTTACTATCGATTAAACGCATCGACCAATTTGCAAAAGCGCGTTGCTTAATTTTTTTAGTACCTAAAGTAAAAATATTGTAATGACGTTGGTCATTTTTAATTGAACTCCATAGCGTCTCAATTGCAGCAGCTGGCCCTTCAATAATTTGACAAAAGCGATTTCCCTCGCAAGATAAAACGCCCGTAATATTGAGACTGCTATTTCGCGCAATAGCCAGGTCGACTAATTGCATTAATTCAAGAGTTTCGAGGGGCTGTTTCAGTTCACTCACATAGCTCAGGCTTACCAGCTCGGTATCGCCGACCGGACCTGAAGAGGGGTGGGTTGTTTGTAAAGCCATGCGTGTACTATAGTCTATTTATTGTGCTTATTAAATTAAATACTATCTTGTGATGAATTTAGTAATAAAGTGGAAATTACCTAAAATTCTCAAAATATTTTTTAAGCAGAAATACATACTAGGGTTATGTGTAGTTTGCTAACTCTGTTGCTGACGTAAAAATATTATCCTCGACTGGGGGGCTACTGATCGCGGGCTCTTTGGAGCAATTTTTTCCAATACATTACCTTCCGCATTGGGCTTAATCCTCTGGCAGGATCTTGAAAAAAATACTAATGATTGCAATAGGGTTAATTAGAGAAGCAATTGCTTTGAATCACGATTTGAGGCGGGCAAAAATGATTCTATTTTCCATATCTACCAAAAATATTAAAAATAATAATTCTTAGATGACATTTGTTAGACAACTTTGAATGGCGCACGCAGAAAAAATAGCAAGATAATGCTATAGTGCAATACCTTAACAACAACTTTGGATTATTACTTACTATGAAATCAAGCGTAGCCTATCTTCGATACCTAAACTTAACTAAGAGCATTGAAGCAACGCCTGCAGCTCCCAGTCTTGACTTAATTGAACGTGAGGTGCTAAGTGCGTTGGCATTGCGCTGGAATAAAGATCAACCAATTTTAATTGCCGATGCCATTTCTTTAAAAGAGATTGCCTCACAAGCAACCTTACATGGTCGCTTAAAACAATTAAAGAAAAAAGGCATGGTAAAAATAGTTCTCGATTCTAGTGATGGCCGCAGAAAATACATTGAGCCAACCCAAAAGACCTGTAACTATTTCGATCAAATGGCTAAATGCGTTATCAAGGCAGCTAAGATCTAGTTACTGTAGGTTTTTTTATTTAAGTAAGCCCGCATTCTTCGCGTCTTCTAGGGCGCCAGGTGTTTTTTCTTTCATGAATGCGGGTATTTTGTTGAGGGGGATGTCAACCAAGACAAATCCAGCTTCTTCAAGCCGCTTTTTGTTGTCTGCATCGGCATTCAAGAGCGCAAAATAATCTGACATTTTCTGTTGCAATGCTTTCGGCGTTGCTTTGGGCATCGCCACTCCGCGATAGGCACCATCAATCCAACTTAAGCCTAATTCTTTGAAGGTTGGCACCTCGGGTAGCGAGGGATGACGCTTTTCAGTAGCTACTGCGAGCGTACGAACCTTCCCTTTTTGTTGAATTGCTAAAGGTAAATAGCCCATTGCACCGTCCACATGCATGCCAATGAGCGAGGAAATTAAATCACCCGTGCCTTTAAAAGGAATGTACTGTACATTGACGCCAGCTAATTTATTGAGGCGTTCAGTCGCCATATGATTGGCAGAAAATTGGGCTGAGCCAGCTAAGGTCATTTTTCCTGGATTCTTTTTGGCAGCAGCGATAAATTCTTGATACGTTTTGTATGGACTATCAGCCGAGACCATTAATGCATCAGGGGTGAAGTGATAGTAATAAATTGCATTAATATCATCGGTTTTATATTGGGTGCTGGGCTCGAGCGGTTGCAAAATAATATGCGGAATATTGACGCCCACTACGATTGTGCCATCGGCTGCATAGGTATTGAGTTGCGACCACACAAGGGCGCCCCCTGCGCCAGCACGGTTGACCACAATCATCGGTTGATTATATTTTTTAGCAGAAACATCGGCTTGTAAACGTGCCACTAAATCTGATTCACCTGCAGCTGGAAACGGAATAATGTATTGAATGGTTTTATCAGGCAACGGTTGCGCCCATACGCTTAGATTAATTAGAGCAAAGGTGCATAGTACAGATAGCGGAATCCAGCGACGTATTTTCATTTTGATATTTCCTCGCAAACTGCGTTAGTGACATCTTTCATCATGGCATTGCCGCCTAAATCGCGGGTGTGTAACTTAGGATTAGCAGTAACTGTTTCAATTGCTTGCATTAGTTTCTGTGCAAGTGTTGGCTCACCCAAATGGTTGAGCATCATTACTGCAGACCAAAAAGTACCTATCGGGTTAGCTAAGCCTTTTCCCATAATATCAAAGGCCGAACCATGAATCGGTTCAAACATCGATGGATAGCGGCGCTCGGGGTCGATGTTGCCTGTTGGCGCGATTCCTAAACTGCCTGCTAATGCTGCTGCCAAATCACTTAAAACATCGGCATGAAGATTGGTGGCAACAATGGTATCGAGCGATTCAGGGCGATTAACCATTCGGGCAGTAGCCGCATCAACTAGTTCTTTATCCCAAGTTACATCGGGAAACTCGCGGGCAATTTCACGGGCGATCTCATCCCACATGACCATTGCATGGCGCTGGGCATTAGATTTAGTAATAACCGTAAGGTGTTTACGGGGGCGAGCTTGGGCAAGCTTAAAAGCAAAACGTTGAATGCGTTCAACCCCAACGCGGGTCAGAATACTCATATCAGAAGCTACCTCAATGGGGTGCCCCTGATGCGCTCTGCCCCCTAAACCTGCGTATTCACCTTCCGAATTTTCACGTACGATAACCCAATCCAGTTGATTCGGTTTGCAATTCCGTAATGGTGTTTCTATGCCCGGTAAAATTCGGGTCGGTCGCACATTAGCGTATTGATCAAACCCTTGGCAAATTTTGAGACGTAGTCCCCATAAGGTAATGTGGTCTGGAATATTGGGGTCGCCCGCCGAGCCAAATAAAATGGCATCCTTATTACGCAGGGGTTCTAAGCCATCAACGGGCATCATGATGCCGTGCTGGCGATAGTAATCACCACCCCAATCAAAGCGCTCAAATTCGAAGGCAATTTGTGCTTGTTTTACAGCTAGCGCTTGTAAAACAATTTCACCCTCAGGAATCACTTCTTTGCCAATGCCGTCACCGGGAATTGATGCAATTTTATAGATCTTCAACTCATCTCTTTCTTAGGCTGGTAATTTTTTAGATGATAGTGCTAAATCAAGGTTCAAGCTCAATGACGCTAGCGCAGTTGATAAGGGGCACTTTTATCAATCATAATAACGGCCGGTATCTCGCTACAGAAGTCTTTATCAAAAGTAAAAAGATGAAAAAGGCTGCAATCTTTTTGAGTTAAGTGAGAGACCGCATGTTCAGTAGGTGATTTTCCGGTAGTTACGGTAGTAGCTACACCTGCAGTAGTAATGGGGTAGGCGGTCGCGGTGGCAGTGGCAGAGGTAGTGCCACTAGCAAACAGTGTTGCTGGTAGGGCGCAGGCAGAGCCTTGCAGCAAAAAGCCTAGCAGCAGCAAAGCGCGACAGCAAGACCGTGCTTGGTTCTTATTTAATACCACAGGCGGTTTTATAAACCCCCACCACCCACGAGCCACTAACAATCTGCTCATAAGGGCTATTGCTTAATTTTTCATCAGAAATAAGGCTGCCACCCCCTTTATTCCCCGTAAATAGTTTCACTTCCAAAGGACGATATTGCTGCTTACCACAAGCAAATTCATTAAGTCCAATAATCGAGCTCAAGGCTTTATCGGTTTTTGGATCTTTGCCAGGGGTTTTTAAATCTAGCATTGACAGTATTTGCAGATTGTCGCCATCCGTTTTTTTAATCGTTTCAGGATCAACATAAATAGTCACTTGATCATTAAAGCCAATTTCTTGCCAAGCAGCAAATGCGGGCGCGCAGGACATGAAAGCAAAACAACCAGCGGCTAGAGCAAGTATTTTTTTCATTAGAATCTTTCTATTATTAAGGGGATATTTTAATCGAGTTATTTTATACAGCATTGTCATTTAGGGGCGAGGTCGAGCTGACGCGAATAGCTGGTTGGCTTACTAGTGAGGGGTAAAGCCTCATTATTGGCCCACAACGCGTTCAAGTTGCGGTACCGGCTACTTTGCACCCAGCCCGACTGGCCCGTAGGATAAATAAAGGTTGATTGGTCTAAATTAGCAAAATCGAAAATAATCCGCATGCTAGCTGCTTGTTTCGTATTAAATGGCGACGCTGATTTGCCTAATTCGAGTCGTCCCACGTTTACCGAAAAGCTATCACCTGGAAATGGATTCACGAGATTAAAGATTTTATTGAGTAAGGGTACTTTACTAAAGGGACGATGTTCAGCAACTGCTAAATGGGCTTGACCCCAAAGCCATTTTTGCGGGTCTGGTCCGTAAGCGCTACTTAGTTGATCTAAGGCTAAATCATAAGCAAGCTTTGCAGTCTCGGCACAATTTTCAACCGTGGTGCTTGAGGGCTGGTCGCACCAAGGACTATTTGGATTAGCAAGTTGTAAAATTAAGGCTTCACGAAATTGTCGCCGCTTACCGTATTCCTGCTTAAATAAGTCACCTAAGCGCGAGAACAGTAAGCGGGTCAGTTGATCGACCCAAGCATTAAAGATAGTGGGAGCTGCTGAATTAGCCACCATGTCACCAGCAAAGGTATTGGTAATTTGCTTGGCACTATTGCTTAATGGATGAGTCGATTGCACGCTCTTAAATAGTTCCAGTAGCGGCGTTGCCCCAAGTGACAAAGTATCTCCTTGTATCGCGCGCATCGAGTTCAGATCGTGTTTATTTTGTGCTTCTAGTAGTTGTTTAATGCGGTCGTAGCGAAACGGCAGTTCCCAATCCGCTGTGAGGGGGTTGGAATTATAGTCAGCAAGAATTTGTTGATTCGCACTTGCCAGCCAGCCTTCAGTAGGGTTCGTAATCGCTGGCAACTGATCAAAAGGGATGTAGCTTGTCCAGTCGTATTGGCGGTCCCAGCCTGGCACAGGCGCAATACCATATAAACCTTGATACAAGGTTCTTTTGGGGGCAACTCCAGCAACCTGCAAAGCAATGTTACCTAAGGTATCCGCCATAACAATATTTTGCATCGGCGCATAAAAATGACGCAGACTATTTTTAAGTTCATCGATAGATTCAGCGCGATTCATGTCTAGCAGAGTTGCCAGAGATTGATTTTCTAAATCGAGTGCAGTCCAACGCAGTGCAAGGGCATAGCGCTTGGCATCAATAGTATTTTTAGCTAGTTCATAGGCATCAGAAATAATTGGCCCATGGCGGCTTTCTTTAACGATAAAACGGAAGGAATTTTCGCCTTTGATATCAATAATTTCTTCGCGCACCCGAAATGGAAGTGGTCCATCTGGTCCGCGGTAGAGACCACTACTTTTTAGGTCGAATTGCTCCAGGTATAAATCTTGTACATCGGGGTTGGTATTGGTAAAGCCCCAAGCAATTTGCTTGGTTCTGCCAATTATGACAGCAGGGATGCCGGGCATGGTTGCGCCAATCACTTGTAATTTAGGCGCATCAATATGGACAAAATACCAGGCTGAAGGGGCGCTTAAACCTAGATGGGGATCATTGGCTAAGAGTGGTTTGCCGCTAGCAGTTTTATTACCACTGATTACCCAGTTGTTTGAGCCGATGCCATCTTTGCCCCCAGGTAAAAAATGACTGAGTTGTAAATCCGCTTTATCTTGCGTAACCGTCGCCGCATTAGTCTGTGCAGTTTTAGTTGCTGGGTAAACTTGTAGGTCTTGATAGAGTTTCGAAAAATCGACATTACTCACCGGTTTTGTATCAGGATAAGGCGGCATCACTTCCCATACTTGGGCAGTCGTAAGGTATTGGGCTAGCCCTAGGCGCTGCAATTCTTTTTGCCAATTACCTCCCAAATCCAGCGCCATTACTAACATCCAAGCGACACTATCTGCAGCGGAAAAATAACCAGGTTTAGAGCGCGTCAAAAAATATTCAAGAGGTAAAGCCCAACCTAAATTGGTATTACCCGCATTAACGCCATCAGCATAGGCCTGTAAAAGCCGTTTGGCTTCAATCGGATAGCGCTCAAGTTGATTTTCTGCGGCACGCTTAATACCCAGAGTGCGCATAAAGCGATCAATTTTGACGGTTTCTTCCCCCAAAATTTCAGATAGACGCCCAGCCGCCAGGCGCCGATTTATTTCCATTTGCCAAGAGCGTTCACTGGCATGTAAGTAGCCTAGGGCAAAGAGAGCATCACTGGGATTTTTTGCTTTGATATGGGGAATTTCGTTAGTATCAAATTGAATTGAGACGGCCTCATTTAAGCCCTGAATCACCCGCTTGCCACTGAGTTCAGTGTGGGCAGATAATAAGTAAGTGGCAACAATAATGACCAATACGGTAATTAGGGCTAGGGCACTGAATAATGTGATGCGCCAGAAGGATTGGGCACGGGAACGTTGGTAAGACTGAATCATCCCTCTATTTTAGGCTCGAAAAGCCCCAGTTTTCGAGGATGATGGTCCGAAAATGTTAGTATTCGTATCTTCGTATCAAGCCCGAGTGGTGAAATCGGTAGACACAGCAGACTTAAAATCTGCCGACCATAAAACGGTCGTGCCGGTTCGATTCCGGCCTCGGGCACCATCTTTTTGTCATTTGTTCGCTTATATGACTTTACCGCGATTTTCCTTTGCTGCTTTATTCATCAGCGGCATACTTATTTGCCATTTAGCACTGGCAAAGCCTTTGCCTGGCGATCACCTAACGATTAGCTCGCCTAATCAAGTTTGGCTAGGTGATTTAGATGCCATGGTGAAACGCCGCATTATTCGGGTATTAGTGCCATATAACAAAACTTTATATTTTCTCGATAAAGGCGGCCAGCAACGCGGACTCATGTACGACATGATGACGGAATTTGAAAAGGAATTAAATGCAAAGTATGCAAAGAAAAATTTACGGCTTCATTTTATTTTTATACCCACCACCCGTAATCAGCTAATACCCAGCTTAATTGCTGGTCGCGGCGATATTATTGCTGCCAACTTTACAGTTACCCCCGAGCGTGAAGCGCAAGTCGATTTTTCAACACCGCTTGCTAAGGGAGTTAAAGAAGTCATTGTCAGTTCGGCAAAAGGTCCAGTATTAAATAAGCTTGATGATTTATCAGGAAAAATGGTATTTGTTAATCCCACTTCGAGCTATTACCAGAGCCTTAAACAAGTTAATACCGATTTTGCTAAAGAAAAATTAGCACCTATTAACATTAAAGAAGCACCAGGCATTTTTGAGACTGACGATATCTTAGAAATGGTCCAGGCTGGTTTAGTGCAAATTACGGTAAGTGACCTTTATTTGGCTCAATTTTGGAAAAATATTTTTCCTAATATTCAAATCCACGAGGATTTAGTGATTCGTAGTGGGGGTGATATTGCTTTTGCATTTCGTAAAAAATCTCCACAGTTAAAGCTTGCGCTGGATGCCTTTACTGATAATCATAAAATTGGCACTAGTTTTGGTAATCAAAAATTACAGACTTATTTAAAGACGGTAAAGTGGGTTAAGGCGGCAACAAATCCCCAAGAAATTGAAAAATTTAATTCGATGGCTAGTATTTTTCAACAATATGGCGATCAATATAAGATTGATTGGCTATTGATGACGGCGCAGGGCTATCAGGAATCTAGACTTGATCAAAATGTAAAAAGTCGAGTGGGCGCAGTAGGCGTGATGCAGTTGATGCCAGCAACTGGAAAAGAATTAAAGGTTGGTGATATTCATAACCTCAATAATAATATTAATGGCGGCGTTAAATATGTCCGCTACTTAATAGAAAAGTATTTTGTCAATGAGCCAATGACCGAGCTCGATAAGGTGCTATTTGCATTTGCGGCTTATAACGCAGGGCCTAGTAAGATTCAGCAAATGCGTTTGGAGGCCGCCAAACGAGGGCTAGATCCTAATGTCTGGTTTGATAATGTCGAAAGAGTGGTGGCAGACCGGATTGGGAGTGAAACGGTGCAGTATGTGAGTAATATTTATAAATACTCGGTGGCCTATAAATTAGTGAGAGAGATGCCCGCTAAGCAATAAATCTTAGAATTGATACCCAATACCAAACAGAAGATTTGAAGAGCTTGCGCTGACAGTAGAGCTCAAAGTTGCTGGAGTGCGAAGACCAGTAGGGCTTACCAGCGTGCCAGTAATCGAGCGACTGAGGCTGCCATAATTGGCATAGTTAAATTCACCAAAACCATACCATCCATTTTTAATCATTTGCTTGTAACCAAGTCCGAGTGAGTAACCGGCCATATAAAAATCAGTATCGACTCCATTGGCGCTGGCGCCTGAATACCCAACTTTGCCATAAAGTAATTTGCTGGGATCAAGGGCGATTGCCGGCATCACAAAAAGGTTAAGTGAGTTATTGATGTGCACTGATGCAGATTGCTGGTAGCTGCCCTGTATTCCTTTATAGCTTGCAGTCGCTGTCGCATTTGGGGTAGCAATCGGATTGAAGTCGAGCCCGAGCCCCAGCAGAAATTGGGGTGCTATTTGAAAGTTATAGCCAGCGCTAACAGCTCCAGTAAAACCAGTCGCATTGGTCGCAGAAATATTTGGTGTGAGCGTTTGACCACCAGCAGAGAGGGAAGAATTAGAAAAGGCGGGAGAGGCGTTTTGATAACCAACGCCAATTTGCCCATAGGCGCCAATAAATTGAGAGCTTTGCCCATTGGCCGCAAAACTAGTAACAAATACGGCAGTAAAGATCAGCAGCTTTTGTCTTGCCATGGCAGCGCCCCAGTTTAGTTGCTAAAAATAGATCTCTTCACAATTAAGGTGTGAGTGTAAAGCAATCTACTTAATCAGGCTCAGTGACAAAGCCTAATTTAGTTAAACCCGCACGTCTCGAGGCAGCTAAGACCTGGGCAACCGTTTCATAACGTACCGCTTTATCTGCACGTAAATTAATTTCAGGTTGCGGCTCTTTCTTGGCAGCGTTTTCAGCGTAGCCTGTAAAGGTTTTTAAGTCGATGGGTGCGCTATTCCAAAAAATTTGCCCTGTTGCATTAATGGTGAGCTGGACTGACTCAGGCTTAACTTCATTGCGAGCACTATTGGCTTTCGGTAACTCGACTTTTACAGCCTGTTGGATCACGGGCAGGGTAATAATAAAAATGATCAACAAAACTAGCATGATGTCGACCATGGGCGTCATATTAATTTCCGCCATGATGTTGGAATCATCATCCTCGTTGGAGAGTTGATTAAATGACATGATTAAGCTTCAATTTCTGGGTTAATAACACGTGCACCGGTCACGAAATAAGCCAGCAAATCATTGCCAAATCGATTGAGATCAGCCATAACTAACTTGTTAGCCCGATTAATGGCGTTAAAACCTAAAACCGCTGGTATTGCCACTGCCAAACCAAGGGCAGTCATGATGAGTGATTCACCAATGGGGCCCGCTACCTGATCAAGTTGCGCGCTACCAGAGCTGCTGATTGCTATAAGAGCATGGTAAATGCCCCAGACTGTACCAAAGAGGCCAATAAACGGGGCTACTGCACCAGTTGAACCAAGGAAGGTGAGGCCCTTTTGTAATTGCCCTGCGCAGCGATCAACACTGGTCTTAATCGAGCGAGCCATCCATTCAGAATAATTCAAGGTTTGCAGTAATTCACGGCGGCTCGACATTTGGTTTTGATGGTGGGTCGAGGCATTGGCGCCGCCTTTAGCAATAAAGTAATAAGGGTTGATGGCGGGGTCAGTAAAGCTATTAAGCCCATCGTCGAATGAAGTCGCGCGCCAAAACTGTTCAGTTTGTAATTTTACTTGACCTAATTTGCGCAAACTCCAGTAGCGCGACAATAAAATCACCCAAGTGATTATCGACAGAGCGATTAGAAGAACCGCGACAAAGCGCGTAATTGCATCGCCTTCGAGCCAGAGATTTGCCATGCCAAATGCAGTATTCATAATGTTAATTACTTTAAGTTAAATTTAATGAGTAAGTTAGTAGAAATTTTTACGGGTGCGCCATTTACTAAAAAAGGTTTAAAACGATAACGTCGACCAATTTCAATTGCTGCACGGTCTAAGCGTTGGAAGGTGCTTGATTGTAATAAGGCTACTTCGTAAACTTCCCCGCTTTCGTTAATAATGAGTCGCACTACTACCGCGCCTTGTTCACCTGCGCGCTTTGAGAATGAGGGATAGTAGGGGTCGGCATCAGGTTGATATAAAACGACTAGTTTACCAATATCAGTCTGAATCGGCGTGCCACTTGCCCCGCCGCTAGATGAGGGAGCTACAGCCGTATTTGCTATAGGTGAATCGCTCGCCTTATTCTGGGGTGAGGGAGGCTGCTCGGCTTGCTTGGGCGATGGCGCTTCTGCAACTTTAGGTTCAACCGGTTTTTTGGCTTGCTCTTCCTTTTTGGGTTTGGGTTGTGGAGCGGGTGGTTTGGGGGTGTCGGCTTTAGTGGGCTCGGGGCTGACTAAATTAGCCATAACCCGAGTGTCATCGGGTGGCGCTTTTTTTTCGTAAGGAAATTCAAGGTATGGCACCACGAAAAATAATACGTGCACCAACACCACAATCGCAATGATGATCCACTCATCACGACTAATGAGTAAAAAGCGGCGCTTAGCTGAGGGATTAGTAGAGGCTCTCATAGAGACCGAGTTATTGCACCAGCAGCTGTAGGGTACTGACTTGACGCCGCAGCAATGGCGACTGGAGTAGTTGTTCGCTCATGTGAAGGAGTTTATTGCGATCGCCTGTAGTGATAAGGGTAAGCGTACCTAAGTTTGTAGCATTAGCTTGACTTGAACTATTTCGGCCTGGTATTAGCAATAATAATTGCCGCGCTAATTGTTTGATAACCGCATCACCTGTATCAATTAAATTAATTTTATTGCCAATAATTTTTCGAATTAATGGACTTAAAAAAGGGTAATGGGTGCAGCCTAATACTAAGGTATCAGCACCTGCTAAACGAATGGGCGTAAGATGTTGCTCGAGTAAAGTTAAGGTCGTAGCACTATTAATTTGACCGGCTTCAATGAGGGGCACCAAGCCAGCGCCGGCCTGTTTAATAAATTGGCAATTCCCTGGTAAGGTTGCAAGTAGGGCATTAAATTTATCGCTATTTAAGGTTGCTTGAGTTGCCAACACGCCCACAATGCCATTTTGGGTTTGCATCGCTGCTGGCTTAATACCTGGCTCGACACCAATAATCGGAATTTGCGGCAAAGCCAGCCGAATATGTGCAATCGCTTCAGCGGTCGCGGTATTGCAAGCGACTACAATTGCTTCACAGCCTTGCGCGACTAAATAGCGGCATAGCTCAAGGCTGCGTAGTGCAATCCACTCGGCTGATTTTTCGCCATAAGGCGCATTTGCTGAGTCGGCTAAATAGATAAAATTGTCTTGGGGTAATTGCCTTAGCGCTTCATCCAAGATAGATAACCCACCCACACCAGAATCGAATACGCCAATCAGCGCCACTGAAAATAATCTCTGGATTCAGGGTTTAATGCGACTCGGCTGCGTCATGCAGTTCGGTAATCGGAATTAAGCCGATTCGGGTCTGCCAATCACGTGGACCTGCCTGATGCATAGATACCCCCGTAGAATCAACAGCAACCGTCACAGGCATATCTTCGACATCAAATTCATAAATTGCCTCCATGCCTAGGTCTGCAAAGCCAACTACTTTTGCATGTTTAATTGCCTTAGAGACTAAATAGGCTGCCCCGCCTACTGCCATCAAGTAAGCCGATTTATGTTTTTTAATCGCCTCAATTGCCACCGGCCCACGTTCTGCTTTACCAATCATCGCAATTAAGCCAGTTTGACTAAGCATCATTTCGGTAAATTTATCCATCCGCGTTGAGGTAGTGGGACCAGCAGGACCAACCGCTTCCTCGCGCACGGGATCAACGGGACCAACGTAATAAATAACGCGGTTTTTAAAGCTCACTGGTAAAGGCTCACCTTTTGCCAACATATCTTGAATACGTTTATGGGCCGCATCGCGACCTGTCAAAATTTTGCCATTGAGTAATAAAGTTTGACCCGGTTTCCAGCTAGCCACTTCTGCAGCGGTAAGGGTATCGAGATTGATGCGGTTGGATTTTTCAATATCCGGCACCCATAAAACGTCTGGCCAATCCGAAAGGGTAGGTGCTTCTAAAATAGCTGGACCGCTTCCATCTAAATAAAAATGAATATGGCGCGTAGCCGCACAATTCGGAATCATCGCTACTGGTAAAGACGCCGCATGGGTGGGGTACTCTAAAATTTTCACATCAAGTACCGTGGTTAAACCGCCCAAGCCTTGCGCACCAATACCTAAATTATTTACTTGCTTATAAATTTCAAGCCGTAATTCTTCAGTTCGGTTTTTGGGTCCACGCGCAATTAATTCTTGAATATCAACCGGACCCATTAAGGATTCTTTGGCTAAGACCATGGCTTTTTCGGGTGTACCGCCAATGCCAATTCCCAAGATGCCTGGGGGGCACCAGCCAGCGCCCATGGATGGCACTGTTTTTATTACCCAATCGACGATTGAATCGGAGGGGTTTAACATTACAAACTTCGCTTTGTTTTCTGAGCCACCACCTTTAGCTGCGCAGGTGACTTCAACACCATCGCCCGGTACGATTTCATAATGGATAACAGCAGGGGTGTTATCACCGGTATTTTTACGTTTACCGGCTGGGTCGCTTAGTACCGAAGCACGCAAAGGATTATCAGGATTCAAATAGGCTTGGCGTACACCCTCATTAATCATATCGCTTACGCTCATCGTGGCATCGGCCCATTGCACATTCATGCCAACTTTAATAAAGACCACCGCAATACCTGTATCTTGGCAAATCGGGCGTTTTCCGACCGCGCACATCTTACTATTGGTCAGAATTTGGGCAATAGCATCTTTCGCCGCATCGCCTTTTTCGAGCTCATAAGCCCTGCCCATTGCCTGAATGAAGTCTTTGGGATGCAGATAGGAAATGAACTGAAAGGCGTCGGCAACGCTTTTAATCAGGTCGGCTTGCTTGATATTAGTCATGGTTTGGGGCCCAAATTGAGGTGAATTTTTTACTAAAAGCCTATTTTAAGGGTTTGCCATAGGGCAAATCCAAATTGATTTGAATTATCTTCGAGGGTCTATGTAAGTCAGATTTCAAGGTATTTTGCTTTATTTATACAATAGCTATTAATAGTACAAAAACTAGTACTAATTTCATCAGAGTTTTTTTAGGGGTAATGCAACTATGGCCGCACCAATGGAAGCAATGAGCAATGAAAACCGCGTTTTTCAACCACCAGTCGATTTTGCCAAAAATGCGGCAATTTCCGGGATGGCCGCCTATCAGAAATTATGTGCCGAGGCTGAGGCAGATTACGCGGGATTTTGGGCGCGCTTAGCAAGAGAAAATTTGTATTGGAAAAAACCTTTTACTACAGTTCTTGATGAGTCAAAAGCACCATTTTATAAATGGTTTGAAGATGGCTTAACCAACGCTTCTTATAACTGCCTCGATCGGAACATTGAAAAAGGTGATGGTAAAAAAACAGCGATTATTTTTGAAGCGGACGATAGTACTGTTACCAAAGTAAGTTACGAGGATTTACTCGGGCGGGTTTGCCAACTGGCTAATGCCTTACGCAAGATGGGAATTCAATCTGGCGATCGCGTCATTATTTATATGTCGATGTCCATTGAAGGCGTGATTGCAATGCAAGCCTGCGCACGAATTGGTGCAACCCACTCGGTGGTATTTGGCGGTTTCTCAGCAAAATCATTACAAGAGCGCATTGTTGATGTGGGCGCTGTCGCAGTGATTACTGCTGATGAGCAAATGCGCGGCGGTAAAGAGTTGCCTTTAAAAGTGATTGTTGACGAAGCATTAGCGCTGGGCGATTGTGAAAAAGTAAAAAATGTCATAGTTTATAAACGCACTGGCAGAACCATTCCTATGCAGGCTGGGCGCGATACTTGGTTGCATGATGCGATGGCCGGCCAACCCACTAGCTGTGAGCCTGAATGGGTTAGTGCAGAACATCCTTTGTTTGTTCTTTACACCTCGGGCTCCACTGGGAAACCCAAAGGCGTTCAACACTCTACTGGTGGTTATTTATTGTGGGCAATTCTCACCATGAAATGGACTTTTGACATTAAGCCAAATGATATTTTTTGGTGTACCGCTGATATCGGTTGGGTGACAGGACATTCTTATATTACCTATGGCCCCTTAGCGGTAGGTGCGACTGAGATAGTGTTTGAGGGCGTCCCCACTTATCCCAATGCCGGCCGTTTTTGGGAAATGATTCAAAAACATAAAGTTAGTATTTTTTATACTGCTCCAACTGCAATTCGCTCTTTAATTAAAGCAGCAAGCGTTGACGAGAAAATACATCCGAATAAATATGACTTATCCTCACTACGCTTATTGGGCTCTGTTGGTGAGCCGATTAATCCTGAGGCATGGATGTGGTACTACGAACAAGTCGGTGGTTCGCGTTGTCCCATTGCAGACACCTTCTGGCAAACTGAAACCGGGGGCCATATGATTTCTCCGCTGCCCGGAGCTACACCCATGGTACCTGGTTCATGCACTTTGCCATTGCCCGGCATTATGGCGGCGATTGTGGATGAGGCTGGTCATGATGTACCCAATGGCCACGGTGGAATTTTGGTTGTAAAACGGCCGTGGCCCGCAATGATTCGGACCATTTGGGGCGACCCCGACCGTTTTGTCAAAGCCTACTTCCCTGAAGAATTGGGTGGTACCTTGTATTTAGCTGGCGATGGCGCGATACGCCATAAAGAGACGACCTACTTCACTATTACCGGACGGATTGATGACGTGCTTAATGTGTCTGGTCACCGCATGGGCACGATGGAGATTGAATCTTGCTTAGTGGCTAACCCCTTAGTTGCCGAAGCTGCAGTCGTAGGGCGCCCCGATGAAATGACCGGTGAAGCCATTTGCGCTTTCGTAGTGCTCAAAGGTGGCAGGCCGACTGGTGATCAAGCCAAAATGATTGCGACTGAGCTACGTAATTGGGTTGGCAAAGAAATTGGGCCGATAGCTAAACCAAAAGATGTGCGTTTTGGCGATAATTTACCTAAAACTCGCTCGGGCAAAATTATGCGTCGCTTACTCAGGGTGATTGCGAAGGGGGAGGAGATTACCCAAGATACCTCGACTTTAGAAAATCCGGCTATTTTGGATCAGCTAAAAGAGCCGATATAAAGGCAGTATTTAAGGTAAAGCAGCCAGAAGATAAGGCACGAAGCGCGATCCATTCTCTTTAGGCTACTTAAGCGTATAGAATTACGGGTTCCGGAGAGATGGATGAGCGGTTTAAGTCACACGCCTGGAAAGCGTGCGTAGGGTTAAACCTACCGCGGGTTCGAATCCCGCTCTCTCCGCCAACAGCCCATAAATTTTAAAGCGGCAATTCACACATCATTCGCCTGTGAGCGTGAAGTAGCAACTTATTTTCCTCACTCTAACAATGTTAAGGTGACAGCGCACCCCCCTTAACGCTTTGCCATAACCAAGACCCCACCGTACCCCCACTAGCCTAAATCGACCACTTCACTAAGCCAACCTATACATAGTATTTTGCTCAGGGGGTACCCCTTACTGAAGTTTCCAGACTGGGAGTAAGCGGGCTTATAGAAACACCCCCCCGTCATTGTTTCTAATCAAAAGAGTGGGGGTATTTTTTCTGATTATTTAATATTTTGGCGTACCAACTACCCTTGGCTAATCTAGTGAAATTCAGTCTTTATTTTCTCTTTTATCTATGCTAGGATTTAGTAGTGAATTTTCCATATTTCATAATATTAATAACTAAAGGTGGGTATATGAAATTTAAATCACTAATTATTGGGCTTGTTACCCCTTTAGTGATGTTAGGTCTTGTATCCTGTGGCGGCGATGGCACTTCAAGTACCCAAGAGGGTAATCCTAATGGCAACATCAAATTTTCAGTCGCCAATGGCGTAAGCCAAGATTTTACTAGCGTTAGCATTACCACTGATTCTAGTAATACCAACCTTTATAGTGGCCCTTTTTCTTGCCCTAGTGCCAATACCTGTAGCCTTACTATTGCAGCTAACACTAAGGAGGGATACACCGTCTTATTTTATAACGCAGATGGCGATTTAGTGGGTGCTTGGACTAGTAGTTCACCACCAGCTAGCTTTACATCAATCAATGCTTCTGCAACTCATTTGGGGGCCTATCTTTTTGGGCAGTTGGATAAGGCCAACCCCGAAGAGAACCATCTGAGTGTAGCGGAGATAAACCACTATTTTTCTAAAAGTAACGCTGCAGCAATAGCACAAGGGCAGACGCCAGATTTTTTTCTTAACTTAAAGATGGATAGTGATACCTATTTTGCAGCGACAGGAGCACAATCTGCAACGGGGTACTATCAACAGCTACAAGCTTCTTTAGACAAAGGTGAAATACTTGCAACACCTCTTTCAAATCCATCAGCGTCCCCAGTTAAGTCAAAAATAATCGTTGCCGCTTCGCCAGTCATTGCTGCTGCGCCAACCCCAAAATGCAGTGTTGCCACTAAGGGGGCTGCCGCTATCGTGGGTGGAGCCGCAGGTGCAGTCGCAGCGTGGGGAGGACAGTCTATTAATATAGAAAATAAAATAGTAGATAACATACCCTACCTCGGGGCCATTTCAAAAGGAATAGCGGCTCTTTTTGGCGCTGCCTGTGATGATACTGAAAACCGATTCCAGGCAATTTTTGATCAGTTAGATTCAATAAAGGCCCAATTAACAAGTCTGCAAACTGGCCTAGACAATGTACAGAATTCGATTAACGCAATACAAAATACCGTCTCACTGAATCAAGCTAAGACTAGTTTTTTGGAGATTCAAACGATTATTAGTGACATGGATGGTGTACTAGCCAGTTACCAAAAGTTTGTGGGCCCACAAAAAGGTCAATATGCAAGTCTCGTTGATTTTTTTGCTCAAACTGGCGGCTTAGATACTGCCTCGATGGTTCCAGGTAGCACTAAAAATGGAGTTCAGGCCGGCGCAATAAAGCTAATAAGTTCTTTAGATGTCCAACGAAAACTGCTAACTGATATAGCACAACCAACCCGATTTGATCTCATAAAAACCAACCTGAATAACGTCTGCGCAACAGATCCGGGCATGAAAAACGCAGTTGGTGATTTATTAGCTATTCGTAAAGCATGCAATAACATGATTATTAGTTTATTGGTTCAAATTACCGCTTATCAAGGTATGTTCCAAAATATGCTTATAGATGAGCTTAATGTGCTTGAGGTAGCAAGGCTGGCTAAGTTGTCTCAGAGTTTTGATAACCCATTTAAAGGAGAAACTGTAGCGCTACAAAAAGTAGATGTAAGAAGCTATGCTCAAGCAGCCTTGACAAATGTCACTGATGGCTTACCTGCAACTTATGGCCTAATGGATGGTTTTCCCATTCTACAAAGTATCGCTAACAAAGATCTAGGTTGCTCTAGATTGAATGCGGATGGCGCATCTTATCAGCCCAATATCTCGGCGTGGTATTCAGGCCCGAATACTCCATGGGGGCCATATGTAGTGGCAAATTGCTCTAATGGCAGTCAGACAACTTACTCGAAATTTTATTATACAGGCGCAACTGCCGCTAGAAATGTGATGGGCGTTTTAGTTGGTAGCGAGGTTTCTTATACTTCAGGCAGACTAACGGCCACCCCATATACGACAACTGGTGGATATAGAGATGATTTTTATCTTAAGAGTCAGTCAACTATGATGGTGAATAATAAGGCCGTTTTTTGTGGAGGACAGCTTTCTTGCCCCCAAAGTTACAAAAATGGAGTTGGGGCAGAAGGAAATAATTATGTTTTAACATATTTTAATTACGACCCTAATAATACTTTTTATGAATCTCTGAATAGTAATGGTGGGATTTTATCTGCCGCCCTAGCAATCACAGATTACGTACCAGATATAAATGGGCGCAAGTATACCTATCTGCTCGGGTTTGTATTTAATGCATCCCAAGAGATCAATAAATATCAATTCTCTTGCTTGACAGCTGATTGCACAATACTAGGCGATCAACAAACCATTCAATTTAAAAATGGGACAAAGCCCGATGGTACTGGTCCGGCAGTTAATATGTTCAAACCAGCCGAAAATAGATTTAATATTCAGATTAACTAGTGCTATGTATTGACATATTTGCTTGATTCATCCACCTTCTGAACTGACCCCCAAAAGTTTGACATCAAGTCAAACCAAGGGGGTTTTATTTTATGTGTAGGGTCACTCCTTAACGCTTTGCCATAACCAAGACCCTACCGTACCCCCACTAGCCTAAATCGACCACTTCACTAAGCCAACCTATACATAGTATTTTGCTCATGGGTTGCAAATTCCCAAGATCATCTGAAAGAATTTTCAGATGCAACACCTCCCCCTTCAATATTTCAAAGCAAAAAAAGGTGGTGATATTTTTCTAATTATTTAATATTTTGGTGTAGGCCCTTGGCTAATCTAGTGAAATTCCGTCTTTTTATTCTCTTTAACCTATACTAGGATTTAGTCGTGGATTTACCATATTTCATAAAAATGATAACTAATGGAGGTTATATGAAGGTTAGATTGCTGATACTAGCTGTTGGATTAATTAGCCTTACAGCACCATCTTTTGCTCAGTCTAAATTTGAAGGCTTTTATGGTCAGGTCGGCGTTGGCTTTGAAGGCATTAATCCTAGCCTGACAAACTCTCCCTTGGTAATTAGCGGAGCTAATACTGGCACCATCCCCCTTTCTACTTCTGCTAGTACAACATCAGGGGCTACCGGAAATGTCGCCGTTGGTTATACCGCCGCAGTTAATAAGGACTTCACTTTAGCCCTTGGGGTTGAGTACTATCCCGTGAATAGTCAGTCGGGTAACTTCTCTGCCACCGCACTTGGTAATACTTTTAATGGTACCTACCAAAAACAAAATGTCTATAACATTTACCTAGCCCCGGGTATGAATATCGGTAAGGATGGTTTGGGATATTTCAAAGTTGGCTACACGGGCAGTTCGGTTAAATATACTTTACAAAGTGACACCTCGACCGACACCTTAACAGGTTATTCATTAGGCCTTGGCTATAAACAATTCTTTATGGGTAATTGGTATGGCTTTGGTGAAGTTAACTACTTTACTTATGGAAATTTAACCTCTACTAGCAAAGCCCAAGTTAGCGGAACAGCAGCGTCTCTTTCAACCACCTTTAGTGCCAATGTCTATAACCTATTAGTAGGTATTGGCTATAAGTTTTAGTAAACAAATAGTTAAACGATAAATCATGCCTATCTATTGAACTAGTCTGTTAGCTTGGCGGAGGATAAATTGATAAAGACTTTTTTAGCGTTGCTCGTTATTGTTGCGCTGGGAACACAGCTCGTATCTTGTGGAGATAGCACTAGTACTTCATCTTGTTCTGAATCTGGTCCCTATGCCTGCCAAACAGGCGCTACAGAACCCCTATATACCTATCAATGGGCCTTAAATGCTGCGCAAAGTTTCTTTGCTGGATTTCCCCTTGTTGCCGATGGTTTTACAGATTTAAATGTTGAGGCAGTACATAAGCTAGGCATTAAAGGGCAAGGCATCAATGTCATGGTCTTAGATGATGGAATGGAGATCAATCATATTGATCTGAAAGCCAATATCAATCCGGCAATGACATGGAATTTTGAAACCGGCACTTCTGATTCAACGCCTTCAAATCCAGCTGATGCCCATGGCACTAATGTTGCCGGGATGATTGCAGCCGCCCAAAATGGGATTGGCGTCATGGGAATCGCCCCTAGAGCTACGCTGGGCGGAGCAAGATTCGTGGGTTTTGTGACTACTACAAACAATATCCTTGACGCTTACGGTGGCGCAGAATGGTCAAAATATACGGATGTATTTAATACGTCCTTTGGAAGTGCACCACCATTACCACGATATTTCGGACGCTCGTCATGGCTTGAGAGCTTGCCGAATTTGCGGGGCGGCAAAGGTGCTGTGGTGGTTAAGTCTGCGGGCAATGCGTACGAGGATCATGACGACTATACTCTCGGTTTCACTTACAATTGCCCACAATTTCAATACGGCAATTCTTTCTATCGCCTTGTTAGTTGTGTAAATCCATCTTCTGATACCCAGAGGCTTGCGCTTCCGGTCATTGTCACTGCAGCGGGCAATGCCATGGGCTACAAATCAAGCTATTCCTCGGCAGGCTCAGTGATCTGGATTACAGGGCTTGGTGGAGAGCTGCGGTCAATTGGTAATTACGGCGAGGCAGGTAGCGCAGCCAATAAGCAGGGGCCACAGATTTATTCTACAGATTTAATGGGCTGTGAGCGAGGCTATAGCAAGAATGGGTTGTCTGCAGTTGATACTGCTCAATTCATGATTGGTGGCTCGCCCATTAATAAAGAAAAAAACCCAAATTGTGATTTTGATCAAATGAACGGCACTTCATCTGCAGCACCCACTGTTACCGGAGTTGTAGCATTAATGTTAAGCGCTAATCCGAATTTGGGTTGGCGAGATGTGCGCGATATTTTGCGAAAAACAGCTCGGCTTATCGATGTTGATTACGGCAATCAAGGGTATCGCAATCATCAGGTCAATTTGACATTAAACCCGACGATTTCAAATCAAACCAGTAAGGAATTGGTTGATGGACAAACCTCAGCCAGAATTGACTATGGTTGGCAAAAGAACCAAGCCGGAATTTACTATTCGAATTGGTATGGATTTG
>NZ_JAJVCS010000005.1 GCF_021395205.1 Polynucleobacter sp. IMCC 30228
GGCGTAACAGGGTGACAATTTGTTCGGGTTTAAGACGTTGACCTTTAGCCATGATTAGCACTCCTTTAGGGTGAAGATTATCAAAAATCCTCTCTTTTGGAGTGGTACTAAAAATCAGGTCAGTTCAATTTTCTCGAGGCATTCCAGAATATGTCTAAATTTAGAACCAATTTGAATATGTTATTTTTTGGAGAAATAACATGGAGTGGAAACCTCCCATGGTTCTATATACCAACATGGATAACAATTACAACACCCTTACTATATATATTTCTTTTTTTTATTGGTATTTTTGGCATAACAGTTACCAATAAAAAAACTATATTTGATGAAAAATTACAGGATTACCTTTTTCTAATTCTTTTTTTTGGGCCAATTATTTTGGTAGTCGTCTTAAATTCAGTGCTCTATAACGGATGGCGACATTTATATTTCATTTACCCATCGTTTATATATTTATGCGTTAGGGGGTATTGCTTTATTTTATCAATGAAGTTAAAAATATTATTAAATATTTTGAGGGGTATCGTAATTTTTTCTTTATCCACTACTATTTATTGGATGATTAAAGATCACCCCTATCAATATTTATACTTTAATTCGTTGCCTAAAGATTGGATTCGTCAATTTGACGTTGATTATTGGGGGGTTGCATATAAAAATTCATTGCAAAAAATAGTTGATAAAAGTTTTGCTGAAAAAGTTTCTATTTTTAGCAATGTTTACTATGACGACAAGGGAAATGCTCTTGGTGAATTTCCTGGATCTAACTCTACAGTTTGGCAAAGAACGCCTTTTGAATCGGTGCTGATGTTGTCAAAGATAGATCAGGAAAAACTTATTTTACACCGCACGGAAGAATGTTCAGACTATATTTTCCTCATAATTAAAAGTCATAAGTATTCTGAGTATTTGAAAAAAAATGAATTTGAAATATTTGATACCGTTCAGTCTGGAGGTAAATCAGTATATGTAATTTTTAAGCGAAAAGTGCCGCTTGAAGGAGGGTTGCTTAATGTAAAAATAAATCAACCCATTGTTTTTTCTGACCCAAATACTAGCTGTTTTTTATCTAAGGGTTGGGATAATAACCATGAATCATGGGGAATATGGTCAAGTACTAATCAGGCAAGAATTTTGCTGCCAATACCAGAGGGAGCAATGGGCATGCGGATGGATATTAGGGGCTTTGTAAGCCCCCCAATGCAAGAGCAGGTCATTGAGATAGCCGGCCCTGATATCCCCCTTCAAAAATATAAAATAAATAAATTTGATAGTAATATTATCCAAATTAAATTACCTTTCCCTGCAAGTAAAAATGATGTTTTAAGAATGGATATAACATTACCCAATGCAAGATCTCCCAAGCAGCTGGGATTATCTGAAGATACAAGGCTTTTAGGGATAGGTTTGAAAAGCATTACTTTTTTTTGAGTAATTTGTTAAAAATAATTTCTAAATGCATTAGATAGGGATAAAAAATCACTCCTGATTTTTTTAAAAATAACCTTATTTCGCGAAACTTTTGAAAGATTTAAAATAGGATAAGAGTCTTAAAAATATTAATAAATATGAATTTACTCGATTATCTACCAGGCGTTCCCAATTTCCCCAAGCCTGGAATTATGTTTAGAGATATCTCTCCACTCTTAGGTAATCCGAAGGCCTTTCGCTATGCCATAGAGCAGCTAGCTAACTTAGTAAAAGATTGGGAATTCTCCCATATTGTCGGGATTGAGTCACGGGGCTTTATTTTTGCCTCGGCACTCGCCCATCACGAGCATAAAAGTTTGGTTTTGGTACGCAAGCCGGGCAAGCTGCCGCTCATGACGCATAAAGAAGCCTACGGCTTAGAATATGGTAAGGACAGTTTAGAGATTCAAGCAGATTCTTTACCCATGGGTTCACGCACAATTATCGTGGATGATGTTTTAGCAACGGGAGGTACCATTTTGGCTGCGACTAGTTTAGTCAATCAAGTAGGCGGCATAGTGGTTGGCACAATTTGCCTCCTAGAAATTCAGGGTTTAGGTGGTCAAATAGAGTTAGAGAAAAAACAAGTTACCAGTAAATTTGTTTTGTCACTTTAGAGGGAAAAGTTTTTTATTGGTAACCTTTAGTTAGGAGCTGGTTTTGCTAAGGTGACAATAATAATTAAAAAGATAATACCCATCGACCAGTAATAGGCATTTATTGGGTTTGCGAATATTCCTTGGCTTGCAAAGAAGACGCTACCGGTGAGTTGAGTTAAAGAAAGCGCATACGCAACTAAAAATAAGAGCCGTGATACTGTAGTTGATTTAAGAGAGAAAAAATAGACGTACAGGGCAAAGAATGCTGGAAAGAGGTCATAAACCTTAAGACGGGGATTAAACAAGGTTAATAAAAAGTAAAGTAAAAATGGAAAATAGGCAGAATTTAATTTATTTACACTTAACCATTTATTTTTAATGGCCAAATATATTACGATTAAAAGCAATAAAACAGCGATCGCGAAGTGTAAAACGAAAGCGCGATAAATTAATGGTCCAGCGCTTAAGTAGTAATCATAAAAAAACATCACAAAGCCATAACCAAGATCGCGCTTACCTAGAGTTTGGTTTTGTAATGTCGCTATAAAAGCAGAAAATTCAGTGCTATAAAAAAGGGATGAAGAAATCATCAAGGCAAAAAAAATACTAACCCACGTTAATACGAGTCTAATTGTTTTGGCAACTCCTTCATTCTTTCCCCATTGCATTATTAAAGGAATTGCTAAATAAACTAAGAAGTAGGGCTTGATAGAGCTAAATGCAATGACTAGGATTACAAAAGTGGTATTAGTATAAGTAAAACTGCTCAAATTTTGATTCTTGTTTTGGTCTAAATTTTGTGACAAACTCTTTACTAAGATCGCCAGCAAAATCAAATGTAAAAAGACTGTGAGATTCCCGCTGGCAAGCGAGATAAGGCCAATGCCACAATAGGCGAAAGCTAGAAATAACGATAACCATAAATTACTATTGTTTCTGAGGCTAAAAAGAAAATAAACCATACTTGCGAAATAAAACGTGATTAACACAGGTAATAGCCAACTTCCGAATAAAGCCATACCGTGCAATATAAGAGGGTGGTAGACGAATGAGAGGTAGCCGCCCAGTTGATTGGGGGAATAGGGGTCGCCCCCATTATTAAAAATATTAATGGCCTTGGTATAAACGCCCAGATCCCAGAAAATACCGCTCTCGAAGTGTTGAAAGGAAACGATAAGCCAAATAATGGCTATTGATATGGTCAAGATCCATGGGATAAGACTTTTTTGTATCTGCATCTTAGAGCAAACTAATCAAATCGATCTTCTCTGGTCGGCAATGCTATAAATCCCATAATTAATGAAATTAGAATGGTAATCGCGCCAAAGATAATGAATGTTGTTGAAATACTAACGATTCTTAAAACTACATGGTCATTCAAATTCCCAAATTCAAGCAATCTCCAACTATTTAAAGCATAACTACCTATCAATATCCCTAGAATAGTCAAACAAATGCCAATCATTCCACCTAGCTCTAGTAATGGATAGGAATTCAAATTTCTTAGCCATACATTATTTTGTAGTAAGCCTTCGCGCATACCGAATAAGCGAATGATCATTCCAAAAGCTATTGTGAGATAGCCAATGATCATGCCTGCCTGCGCATAAAAAAGTGTATGGATATCAAATTCAACAGAATAAATGTGAACAGGACCACGAACAAGAAGAATATAAATAAGAGTGCTCAGACCCAGAATAAATAAGCCGGGAAATAAAAATAACCACTTTGGGCTAAAGAGCAGCATAAACCTCAAGTGCCTCCAACCATCACGCCAGGGCCTCAAATGTGGCGGCCTTGATCTCCCATCTTTTGAGAGAATAGTTGGCACTTCGGTTACTCGCATTCCAAATAGACTGGCTTTAATGACCATTTCTGAGGCAAATTCCATTCCAGTGGTACGTAGATCCATTTTTTCAAAAGCAGATTTAGAAAATCCTCGCAGCCCGCAGTGAAAGTCTTTGGCTTGACATTGAAATAAAATTCTCCCAATCCAAGTCAGAATCGGGTTACCAACGTAACGATTCTTCCAGGGCATTGCCCCTTTATTAATGCCTCCTAAAAAACGATTACCCATCACTAGGTCATAACCATCCTCAAGCTTTTTAATAAAGGCGTCTAATTGACTAAAGTCATAGGAGTCATCAGAGTCACCCATGATGACAAATTGACCTTGAGCGGCTTTAATTCCATGGTAAAGGGCTGATCCATAACCCTTTTGCGAGACAGAAATCAATCGTGCACCGTTGGCAATTGCAATCGCTTGTGACCCATCAGTGCTGCCATTATCGGCAATGATGACCTCGCAGTCGATTCTAGAGTGACTAATCCACTGATTTGCTTTTTTTATACAACTTTCTAAAGTTTCTGCTTCGTTAAGGCAGGGCATAAGGATGCTAAGTTTCATTCAGGGTAGATACTCCAAGTTTTACTTGCTCAATATGTCATTATGACGGTTTAATAAGAGATTATGCTTTATAAAAATAATATCTTTGATTGATTCAATTTATAGAATCGAAGCGATTATTATTGCAAACAAATATAAATTGAAATATTTAATTTAAAAAAATGCTTTATCTCATCATTCTATTTAACGCATTACGTTTTAGCGGGCTAGAAATATCTCCACCAGGTTTCTACGCAGATGAGTCCTATGGTGCTACTCAAGTAATGTGCGTCCGGCAGACTGGAGCAGATTTTTTTGGACATTTTTTACCTCTATTTGCAATTTCTGGTCCTGGCGAGCCTATTTACACTCCCACGTATTTATATGGTCAACTTCTATGGACTAGCATTTTTGGTTACTCGATTACATCATTTCGTGCTTTTCCTGCTTTTATAACAACTCTTACGATTTTATTTCTCTATTTATTTGTAAAGAATAAGATCAATTATAGGACGGCTATGTATGTTGCTTTTGTTGCAAGCATCATGCCTTGGGCTTTTCAATTTTCTCGAATTGCATGGGATCCACCCTTAGCCCCTTTATTTCTCATAATGGCTTTATGGATATCTACGTGGCAAAAGCGGTGGTGGCTTACCGGAATTCCAATAGCCCTTGCCATTTACTCTTACCCACCCTTACGTATCATTGCGCCTTTAATTTGGCTACTCATCCCAGGTATTACTTGGAGAAGAAAAATTGTTGTTTTACTTATTGCTGGATTCTTTTGCATTCCCCTACTCTTTCAGTTCCAAGATGAGAATTTTGCTAATCGCTCTAATATGTTGGCTTTATGGAGCCCTGCTTTTTATAATCCTTATCGACATTTAGATTTAAGTGAGCTCATTCCCATTTTCTTGAGGAACTTTAGCGCACATTTTTCTTTTCGGTTCCTATTTATTTCTGGAGAAAATAATCTTCGACATTCAATACAATCTTTTGGAATGTTAAGTTGGTTAGATTTTTTAGCATTAATTGGTATATTGGGCCTCATAGGGGCACGAGTTTTGAGGAGAATCCCAAACATATTTGAGGATGTCCAATATCAAATCTTAGGTATTGCTTTAATAGGTGTCGTAGTTGGCATAATCCCAGCCGCCTTAACTAATGAAGGTTCGCCCCATGCCTTAAGAGCAATTTCAGTTTGGCCGTTTTATGCGTTAATGACTGGCATTATTTTGTCCCGAATAAATGATATATTAAGATCAAAAAAAATAGCTTTAAGTTTTATTGCTTTGGGCGTTATTTTTTTTGGCTTATATCAATACTTTTATTTTTATAAATACCCCTATTTTTCCCAAGAGGCTTTTGAGGCGGGTTTTTCAAATAATATTTTGTATCCAAAGCTGCTTAGTGGCGAATCTAGCTGTGATGAAGTAAGAGCTAAGGTGAAAATTATGGATCGCAATACCCGCATCGGCGAGACAATTTTTTTTGCTAAAGATAGCAAAGGTCCAATTACCAGTTATTTAAATAAGCATTGGCATGATCGCGAAGCGTGGGGAATTTGGTCCGATGGTAAAAATGCTGACTTATTGATTCCACTACCAAATAGAAACCCACGGAAAATTAAAATACAATTTAATGCTTTTTTAACTCCCCAACACCCATATCAAGACTTGGAAATCTTGATTAATGGGCGGTTGTTGCAAAAAATAAGAATTGATCGGGCCACGGGTAATGCGATTAGCCTAAATTTACCAGATGATCTAAATCCAGATAAGCTATTAAATATTGAATTTAGAACCCCAAACGCAGTTTCTCCAACCCAGGCTGGTGTATCTTCTAGCGATCAGCGTATTTTAGGTTTTGGTTTGGTATCAGTTCAGTTTGACTAATGCGTTTAGGGGCATCAATGAATAGATTAAATGGTTAAGCGGGAAGTAAATTTGTATTTATTTCTTTTACCTCTTTTAATTGGGGCGGCTGCATTTTTCCTAATTGCTGGCCCCCATTTTTTAAATCCATTAAATATTGCGTGGCTCTCGGGAGGTGATTCCCTTCAACATTATCTTGGATGGGCATTTTTCCGCAATAGCCCTTGGGACTGGCCGCTTGGTTTAAACCCAAAATATGGCATGGACTTTAGTAACTCGATTGTTTTCACTGATTCCATACCCCTACTAGCAATCCCATTTAAAGTCATTTCCCGTTTTCTTTCTGAGCCTTTTCAGTACTTTGGCCTATGGGTTTTGGGATGTTTTGTATTGCAAGCATGGTTTGCTTATAAGCTTGTCGCCCTAGTCTCAGCTAATTCATTAGTGTGTGCGCTAGCTACATTCTTCTTTGTATTTTCACCGCCCCTAATTTTTAGGATGGGTTTACATGAAAGTTTGATGGGCCATTTTTTAATTCTTGCGGGTCTTTATTTAAACCTTAGGGCTCAAGATAAAAATCAAGCTGTATGGTGGATTTTACTTTTGTCGGTTAGTGCTTTAACCCATTTTTATTTTTTAGTGATGCTATTGGTGCTGTGGATTGCCGATCTTCTTGGCCGTACCTTAGTAAAAAAAACCGCTTCGCCTAAATTTATTTTGATTGAGATTGGCATCACCATTTTCATTTTATTATTCACTCTTTGGCAGGCCGGATTTTTTGCTGTTAGCGGTGCATCTGGAGCAACACGGGGATTTGGTGATTTCCGCACGAATTTACTCGCCTTATTTAATTCACGGGGCTGGTCTTATTGGCTTAAACCAATTAACTTGCATGATTCTGTAGAAGCAGCAACTGGTGAAGGATTTCAGTATTTAGGGGCTGGTAATTTATTCCTGTTGCTATGCGCAATTTGCGCTTTAATTAAGCGGAAATTGAGTTTACAAGTGGTATGGCAAAAATATCTCTTTCTATTGCTGGCTTTGCTTGCAATGGCCCTAATCAGCTTTAGCAATCATATTGGCATTGGATCTTGGAACTTCAGATTGGATCTTCCTACCCCATTTTTAAGCGTACTTAGCTTTGTGCGCAGCTCTGCTAGACTATTTTGGCCATTTTATTACGCCAGTATTTTTTTAATCCTCTATTGGATTATTAAAGGATATTCAAAAAAAACGACTTATCTTATATTGGTTATTGGGGCACTATTCCAGATAATCGATACTAGCGCCGGTTGGCGGCCGATGCGAAAAATCATGAATGTACCGATTTCATCTGAATTTAAATCCCCCTTAAAAAATCCTTTTTGGAAAGCAGCTGGTTTGCATTATCAAAATGTGGTGATGAATGAGCGTCCGATTTTTTGGGAAACCTTTGGACTCTATGCTGCGCAATATGGACTTTCGACAAACATGGTTCATCTTGCTCGACTTGATGATGGCAAAGCCAATAAGTCGATGGAAAAACTTAGAAAAGAAGTAAATCAAGGCCCACTTAATGTAAATTCGCTCTATATTTTTAGAGATTGGAAAGATTCACCTCAGCAGATTCGCTTTGATCCGAAGGTGGATTTATTGGCACGTATTGATGGCTTTAATGTTTTGGCCCCCGGCTGGAAGGTATGTGCGAATTGTCCACCACGTGCGAGCGAGAAGGCTTTAGTGGAAAAATTAACTGCAAGTGAAGCTTCTGAGTTAAACCAGCTTGCTCCAGAAATCTCTTTGGGCGAGAAAATTATATTTTCTAGTCAAGGTCGAGGTAGGGTCGATTTCATGTTGGAGGGGTGGGGGTATGGTGAAAATTGGGGAACTTGGGCTATAGCGCCCCAAGCGAAACTGATTTTTAATTTCCCCTCATCCAAACCTAAAAAAATGGTGATTAATACAAAAGCATTCCTAGCTCCTAAGCATCTTCAACAAGAAATTGAAGTTTGGGGAAATGGAAGTCTGTTGGGCAAGGCAATCCTCAAAAAATCCGATGCAAATCAAATTGAAGTGACATTGCCAGATCAGGTGATGGCAAATCCCATCTTAAATTTAGAATTTCGCTCAATTAATGCTGTGAGTCCAAAAGATATGGGCCTTAGTGCAGATGAGCGTTTACTGGGTATTGGACTCCAGTCGATCCAATTTACTCGCTAACGTAAATCATGGCTATTAATACCAGATTAAACACCAAAGAGAATAGCAGAGCGTATTTCAGTATCGCAGTGCCTTTACTTTTGGGTTTAGGCTTCTTCATCTTGGTAGTGGGGTTTGGGATACTCAATCCTCGAAATGTCGGCTGGTTACTGGCTGACTTTGATATGACGCTAGAGTATTTGGGATGGGCTTTTTACCGATATAGCCCGTGGACTATCCCGATTGGTATGAATCCCAATTTTGGATTAGATATTAGCTCCTCGATCATTTTTTCAAATTCCCTACCAATTTTTGCACCTATTTTTAAAGTGTTTAATCCTCTTTTAGGCGAGCCTTTTCAATTCTGGGGAATCTGGATACTCCTATGTTTTTTATTACAGGCTTGGATTGCATGGAAGCTTATTGGCTTAATGACAAGCAATAATTTGCTGCGCTTTTTTGCTTCTGGGTTATTAGCTTTTTCACCATCCATGCTTTTTCAGATTGGTTTTCATAATTCAACGGTTGGTCATTTTCCTATTTTGACGGCCCTATATTTAATTTTTAGGCCACAACAAACCTATCGCCTGTGGTGGTGGACATTACTACTACCATGCACGCTTTTAATTCATCCCTATACCTTTGCCATGATTTCGGCACTATGGATCGCGGACTTATTAGATCGTTTATTTATTCAGCATGAAATTCGCATGAAGCAAGTGGCTAAAGAGGTTTTGCTGGTGTTTAGCACTACCATTTTGCTTGCTTGGCAAATGGGCTATTTCATGAGCGTGAGCCCAGGTGAAACTGGGTTTGGTACCTATCGGATGAACTTATTGGCTTTATTTGATTCGAGTGGGTTTGATTCGCAAAATTGGTCCTATTTATTTAGTCTTCCCCAAGTGAGGGCTAAAAATAATTACGAAGGTTTTAGCTATTTAGGCTTAGGAATGATCCTGATTTTGCTTTTAGCGCTGCCAGTCGCGGTAAAGCACTTAGGACAAATCAAGCAATTAGCTAGACGATTTATATTTGTCCTACTTTGTTTATTGAGTCTCACAGTATTTGCGCTCTCAAACCAAATTGCGATTGGATCTTGGAGCTTTACTGTGCCGCTATCACCTACACTTTTTTCAATCGCGAGTATTATGCGTGCATCAGGGCGTATGTTTTGGCCAGTTATTTATGTGATTAGTCTAGCAAGTATTTATTATTTGATCAAAGGCTATTCTAAGAATTTAGCAATCAGCATTTTAGGGATATGCCTTGTCATTCAAGTTGCTGATACCAGCAATGGCTGGCTACCCATTCGCCATAAAATCAATCATCCTTTAACCCAATTAGAGTCACCGCTGGCTGATCCTTTTTGGGAGTCAGCTGCAAAGCACTATAAAAAAGTCGTCCGCGTTCCCGTCTGGAATGAGCAAGCGGTGTGGGAGAAATTCGCTGGCTATGCTGCGCAATACCATTTGGGAACCAATTCTGTTTTTATGGGACGCGTGGATAAAAATAAAATAGATGCATCCAATGTCAAATTACAGGCCGAAATTCAATCAGGTAAGTTGGATGACGATACGCTTTATGTAGTTGAGGACGTTGAGGTCCCTAAGTTTCTAGCGATGATGAACCCAAGTGCTGATGTATTGGCCCGTTTTGACCAAATCAATGTATTTGCCCCTAAGTGGAAATTATGTAAAGATTGTTTGCAGATCAATTCAAAAAATGAAATTGACCCCAAAGTAAGCACAACTCGATTAATTAAATTGGGTGAGAAAATTGATTTATCGCGTTTTGGAAAATATGCAACCGTATTTTTAGAGTCAGGTTGGTCGGTTCCTGAAAATTGGGGTACATGGTCAATCCAAAAAAGGGCAAGTATTCAATTGACATTGCCAGCAGAAGATCCCAAGAAGCTCATCATTCATGCTCAAGCATTCATTACCGGTAGTCACCCGCAGCAGCGCGTTAATATTTATATTAACCAAATTTTTATTAAGGAAGTCATTTTACTAGACCGAATGAAGAATAGGATAGAGTTACCCCTTCCTCGAGCCTTCAATTTGCAGCAACAAATAAAGTTACAATTCCAATTTCCCGACGCTATTTCACCGCAATCCTTGGGTCTTGGAATTGATACCAGACCGCTTGCAATGGGTATCGAATTTATCGAATATGAATGAGATAATTTAGGGCATTGATAAACCTAGTTGGGCTAAAAATAAACTACCGTTCAGACATCGATGGCCTAAGGGCAATAGCAGTTCTTGCTGTTGTATTTTTTCATGCTTTTCCAGAAATGATGCCAGGGGGTTTCATCGGCGTCGATATTTTCTTTGTTATTTCGGGGTTTTTAATATCTGGAATCCTTTTTCAGGGGCTAAAGACTCAGAATTTTTCTTTTAGTGAATTTTATGCCCGCAGAATCCGACGAATCTTTCCAGCGTTAATTATTGTTTTGCTTAGTAGTTATATCTTTGGCTGGTTTGTATTATTGGCTGACGAATATAGCCTACTAGGTAAGCATATAGCAGCTGGCGCCGCGTTTGCATCAAACTTCTTTTTTTGGCAAGAGGTGGGCTATTTTGATGTATCTGCTGACACTAAGCCCTTATTGCATCTTTGGTCGCTTGGCATCGAGGAACAATTTTACTTAATATGGCCTTTTATTTTATGGCTGGCTTACAGATTACGTTTTAATTTGCTGTTGACGACAGTGATTATTGCGATAGCTTCGTTTATTTTAAATATCTTGACGCTCACAGTCAGTCACAATTTATTAGCCGGGTTTTATTCGCCCCAAACGCGTTTTTGGGAGCTGCTCTTAGGAGCCATTTTGGTTTATTTGCTGCAGAATAATAAAAGTCATTTAAGTCAGGGCTGGGGGGGCGAAAAGGCTAATAATTATGCTTCAGGCAGCGGTTTAAGCCTCATTATTTTGGGTTTAATTCTTATCCAGCCGACCTATGCATTTCCTGGGTGGTGGGCGTTGCTGCCGACATGCGGTGCTTTACTGATTATTGCTGCTGGCCCACACGCTTGGATAAACAGAATCTTTCTGTCCAATCGTTGGTTGGTGAAATTGGGATTAATAAGTTACCCACTTTACTTATGGCATTGGGCAGTACTTTCATTTTTAGTGATCTTGAATGGAGAAAAAGCACCATGGACGCATAGAATGATTGCCCTCTTAGTTTCTTTTTTATTGGCAATCGTTACTTACCTCTTTATTGAAAAGCCAATTCGCTTTGGGAAGCGAGGAAGGAAATTGGGCACAATCCTATTACTGGTCTTTATGGCTGTGTTAGGTATTATCGGTAGTAATACATATTTGCGAGATGGGCTTGGGTTTAGGCAAGTTGCGAAGGCGTTTAATCAATCCTTTGAAAATCGGTTGCAAATTAAAACCGCGTGTGACCCAGCATTAAATATCACAATACAGGGGTACTGCAATCCATTTGATGGCATTAATGAAGCCTCGATTTTATTGATCGGTGATTCTTTTGCTTATGCCTTAAGTCCAGCGCTGCAATTATTACGTGAACAAACTGGTAAAAAAGTCACTCAGATTGGTAAGGGCAGCTGCCCATTACTGAGTGGGTATGGTGTAAATGATTGCCTAAAAGATGGCGCTCATGTCAATCAAGTACTTGCTTCCAAGGACAATATTAAGACCGTGGTGATGGCCGCTAACTATGTTTTTTATGCTGAAAATGCGGATCAAGCAATTTGGAATGAAAAAAATTTCGCTAAAGATAATTTTCTAGTAAGCCTCGATAATACGATTAACAGTCATTTGCAAAAAAATAGAGAGGTAATTATTTTTTTAACTATTCCTCATGGCATAGATCCTAAATCTTGTGTTATTAGGCCTTTTTCGCTCTCCAAGAAAACATGTATTGCGCCTATGCGTGCAGATATTGTAGCCGCCAACCTTTTTTTGGGGGAGCATTTACGAATGAAATTCCCAGCTATTACCATCATTGATCCAAGCCCAAGTTTTTGTGAAAACGGGCAATGTAGGGCGTCTAATGGAAAAGGTCGTACCTACTATTTTGACGGTTGGCATATCAATCGGTTTGGTGCCGAGTTATTATTTAATCAATATTTAGCTAACTTAAAAGCGATCAAAAAAGATTAAGTATCTATTGTTTGAAAATCGGCTTTAGGTAGAATGCGTAGTGATGTTCGAAAATACTTCAAACCAAGCGAATTCAGGGATGAAAATCCCACTTGCTTGGCTTACACTGCTGATTCCTACTTTTTTAGGCATCATTGCGTTTTTTATCGTCGTTGGGCCGGGAGCACTAAACCCAACTCGGCTTGATTTTGCCCAAGGGGTTGATCCATTTAAAGACTATATAGGCTGGATATTTTTTCGCAATGCGCCCTGGACTTTTCCGCTTGGGCTAAATCCCAGCTATGGACTTGAATTTAGTAACTCAGTCGTTTTTACCGATTCAATACCTTTATTAGCCATTTTTTTTAAGTCCATACGCCAATTCTTGCCGGAGCCATTTCAGTACTTGGGACTTTGGACGCTAATCTGCTTTATTCTACAAGCCTATTTCGCCTGGATTATTGTAGGTCTTATCACGACCAATCGGTGGGCACAATTTTTTGCTTGTGGGTTATTACTTTTTTCGCCACCGATGCTTTGGCGTATTAATCAACACGCAGCTTTAGTGGGACATTTCCTTATTTTGGTAGCGTGGTATTTAATTTTACGTCAAGTAAAAATTTCCAATTCACCTACAAGAATCTTAGCATGGACTGCTTTACTTTCAGTAAGTCTGTTGATTCATTTTTCACTATTTGTGATGGTATTGGTAATGTGGTTAACGAACCGAATCGATTTGCTCTGGCGGTCACGCCCAATCATAAAAAAACAGTGGCCTCAACTTGTAGTTGAGATTATTGGTATGGGTATGATTTTGGTTTTTTTATTGTGGCAGGCTGGCTATTTTGTGATGAGTTCAGGCTCAGGTGCCATGGAAGGATATGGCTTTTTCCGCATGAATTTACTCTCGCCATTTGATGCTAAAGGCTGGTCTTATTTCATGCGGCCTTTACCAACCCTAATGGATTATGGCGAGGGCTATATGTATTGGGGACTCGGTTTTTTAGTCTTATGGCCGTTTGCAATTTTTCAGGCAAGACGTTTTATTCCCGCAATCTTAATTTTTTTTAAACAAAACGCCTGCTTAATACTAGGATTGGTA
The DNA here is from genome assembly GCF_021395205.1 of Polynucleobacter sp. IMCC 30228. Lineage (GTDB taxonomy): Bacteria > Pseudomonadota > Gammaproteobacteria > Burkholderiales > Burkholderiaceae > Polynucleobacter. The sequence continues at coordinate 13,730 of NZ_JAJVCS010000005.1, forward strand.
ATGATGGCTTTATTTGCCATTACGAATCATATCGCCCTAGGAACAAGAGAAATTGGCTTTGCAATTTCTGAGCAAATTTATACTGTGGCAAGTATTTTTAGGGCCTCTGGACGTTTCTTTTGGCCTCTATTTTATGGGCTATCGATCGCTTGTTTATTTTTTGTCCTGCGTGGAATTAAGTCGAAGTTGTTGATTCTACTAATGGGCTTTGCATTTTGTATTCAAGTAATTGATAGTAGTGCTGGTTGGCGTCAATTAAGGAAAAATTTTACGATCATTGATAAGTCCCAGCATGACCTCCAATTTAAAGATCCTTTTTGGGGTGAAGCCGCAAAGCACTATAAAAAAGTACTTCTCATGCCGCCACAGGATAAGTCCTTAGGGTGGGAACAAGTTGCTTTGTATGCGGCAAAATACCATTTACCAACCAACGCAGTTTTTTTTACACGGATCGATGCCGCAAAAAGAGATCAAGCGCAACGGCAATTTGAGTCTCAATTAAGCCAAGGATATTGGGACCCCAGCGTACTTTATATTTTGCAAGCCAATTTAGTTTTGCCGGCCTATTTTCACTTTAATCCCAATACGGATTTGTTAATGAATTTAGACGGGGTCACGGTATTAGCACCCAATTGGAAGAAATGCGCTACTTGCCCGCCGATGCAAGATAACCTGCGACAAGAGATGCAAGCTCGCATTGCCCAAATTAAGCTTGATAAACCGATTTCTTTTGGCAAAGGCCAACTGGGTAGTGAGTTTTTCAATGGCCTGGGAGGTAGCTGGGCATGGCCTGAGCAGTGGGGTGCTTGGACGATTGGCAACCAAGCACAATTAATGTTGCCATTGCCCGTTAGCTCAAGCCCCAAGCGCTTAACGCTCAATCTTCGGGCTTTTGTAACACCAAATCATCCTGAGCAAAAAATCGAGATCTTTATTGATCGCATGCCCCCAGTCATTGCGACACTAGGTCTATTTGAAGCCAATCAGGTCGATTTACCCATGCCTGAACTTTCGCCCGGCAAGCAGTTTATTGAAATCACTTTTTCCTTAAAAAATCCAGCTAGCCCAAAAGACGTAGGCGTGGGTTCTACTGATGATCGACGTTTAGGTATTGGACTTGTATCAGCGACTTATCACTAGAGTCTGTGTAGAGTTTGAATAGAGTCTGAATACTTCAGCTTTAAAATTTATATCATCTTTTGATAGCTTGCTAGTGTTTGCGTAAAGGTGTTCTCCCAAGAATATTCACGAGCTCTCGCTAAGCCAGCAGCTTGTAATTCTTCGTAACGATTGCGATTGTCAATCAGTTCTAGCAACGCTTCAGTAATCGCAGATTCCTGTATTGGGTCGACCAAAAGAGCGGCGGATTGTGCCACTTCTGGCATAGCCGAGCAATTCGAGGTAAGGACTGGTAATTGAGAAGCAAAAGCCTCTAGAATCGGCAATCCAAAACCTTCATACAGGCTAACAAAGGGCATGGCTAAAGCACTTTGCAGTAAGCAGCGCTTTTCAAGATCGCTTACATAATTCAAATAAATACAGCGCTTTTCTGCAACCCCACGTTCAATGGAACTGAGAATGTCACCATCATCCCAAGCCACTTTTCCTGCAATCACAAGTGGAAATTGCCTTGCAAGATCGCGCGGTAATTTGGCGTGCGCTAAAAGTAGGCGCTGGAGATTTTTTCTAGGCTGTATTGAGCCAATGAAAATAAAAAATGACGTATTAATCCCAAGACGGCTTAATACGTCATTTTTCATCTGCTCACTAAGGCGTTCGAAATACTGCGCATTGACCCCCAGCGGTATTACATCAATCCGCGTAGTAGGATAGTCAAAATAGTGGGCAATTTGGGTTTTTGAAAATTCTGAAATAGTAATGATGCGGGCAGCGCGTCGAGTTAAATATTTCCAAAGATTGGCTTTTAAAAAGCGCGAAGGGGATTTAATGAATTGAGGATGGCTTAGTGGAATCACATCCATTACAGTCGCAATTACGGGTTTTTGACATAGTGGCATGAGTTGGTCCGTAGCATGCACTAGATCTACAGAGTCAAACCAACTGGCTTGATTAGTTTTTAATTGGCTTGCGATTGCATAGCGCCCATAGCTTGGGAAACGATGGGTATGAGCATTCGGGTTACTTGCTTCAAGACCAAAGGTATAAGGCAGCGCAGTTACCGCTTGAGGATTTTTTCCAAATTGATAGAGCAGCTCTTGACAATATTGGCCAATCCCATCAATTCCATTAGCCTGCAAGCCCCGCTCTAAAAGGGTGGTACCAAAAGCCAGTTTCAAGCCCAGACTTTCACTAAAAACCTCACCAAAAAGGTTCGTAGATTTACGCTTAGTAGAGGATTATTTTTTTGCATCTAAGAGCATCTCTTGAAAGGTCGATTCAAGCGAAATAGTAGGCAGTAAAACACCATGCGCTTGCAAAAGAGAATTTAGTTTTTGCGGGTCACCACACATGCGGCGCACTTCACTAGCCCTCACAAAATTGGGATTAACCCGAATTTTTGGTGTATGCCCAGTAAGCTTAATGAGACTATCTATAACAAATTGTAGTGAATGCGCCTGACCTGAAGAAACATTATAAATTTCGCCAGGCTCGCCAAATTGCAGTAACCCAAAATACGCTGCACAGATCATTTTGACAGAATTAAATTCGCGTTCAATATTTAGATTGCCCAACTCAATAGTGGCTTTTTTTTCTGCAAAGTGGGCAATTAATTTGGGAATGAGAAAATTCGGTTTTTGTCCGGGGCCCGTGTAATTAAAGGGACGCACAATCACAATTGGCAATTGATGAAAAAAAGTTTTTGCCATTTCCTCCATCGCAACTTTACTAGTCGCGTAGTGGTCAATGGGCGAGAGCGCTTGATTTTCTAAAGATTGGGCAGGGCCAATATTGCCATATACAGTAGCACTACTGGCTAGAAGCACTTTTTTAGGCGGCTGGGGTAATTTACTTAGCGCTTCAAGTAAGCGGCTAGTGCCAAGCGCGTGAACACGATAAAAAGCCTCTTGATCTTTTGAGGCTACAAAACTAATGCCAGCAAGATGAACTACTGCGTCTGGATTGTATTTAAGTATTTCAGTCTCTAAAGCAGCGTCCATCAAATCCACGTTTAAGGCGACAATTTCTTGCCCAGTCTCTTTCGCCATTGCGGCAAACCAGCGCCCGGTAAAGCCATTAGCACCGGTAAGGAGAATTTTTTGAGATTTCAAGTGAGGCTTAGCCCCCATTTAATATTAATCAAGATAGTTATTTAACTGAAAAAATAATTTTACTCAAATTGGATTGATACCAATCCAATTCCTAACATACGGCCATCATCAGCTGATATCCCCAGCGCAATTGGTGTGGTCGGATTAGATAAATTAAATCGCAAATACATCTCCCCCTCGGTCTTTTTGGGGATCATTAATTTAATCATATTGCCATTCATTTTTGTAATAGTGGACTCACTAACTAATTGATTATTTATAAATACTGTTAAAAACTGCGGCAGTTTATCGGATGCCATCGCCTGAAAATCAATAACTAAATATGTTATTGATGGGTCTCGAATTGCATCAATAATGATGGTTGAGTCCTTTTCTCGGCTCCAAACACCCCATGATTCTGGGCCATTCCAACCATTTCTTAAGTAGGCACTGCCATTAGATTGATCTTTAAAGTACAAAAAATCACCTTTATGTATTGGTGGCATCATTATGACTGCCTTCTCTCCGTATATATACTTTGCATATGAATTGTAAGCAACTATCATGTTAGGATAGCGCAATATTGGAGGTACAGCTAATTGCAAAAAGCATAGGAGAAATAGCGTAATAAATTGAATCTTATTGGGCTTAATGAAGATTAGGCCACCTGTTTCAACTATAAGAACTATAGTTGGTAACCAAATTAAACCCACTAGTCGATTTGTATCCCAAGCAACTAGCAGGGGTGCAAAACAACCAAGCAACATCACTATTATTAAAACTACCCTATATCTCTTTTCTCTGCGATTCGGACTTGTTTGAATAAAAAAGCCACACAGTATTCCATACAAAACCCAAAGAGCCCCGCCTCCTATTAACAGAGTAGGCAAATCAAAAGAATAGTCTACAAAAAAATCAAATCCTTTTTTGAGGATATTGAAATACGTTTCTGGCGACTCACCTGCTAGGGCCCTATCTTTTATAAGAAGTAAAAATATAAAACTAAAAATATAAGTTGGGCCGATCAGAATTAGTGCTCTAGTCACTCCCTTTTTGTATAAAAGGTATGCTGAAAGTATGGAGACATCAAAAATGGTTTTTTCATGTATCGCAATGGCAGTTAATAGTAAAAGGGTGCAAATGATGGGGCGCCAAACTAACCCTCCTTCTTTTTTTACGAAAAATAAATAGGCAATCATAACTAAAAAATACGGCACAGAGTCTATAAACATCCTTGGCCCAAAGGTCATCTGTGCAACTGTGCTAAAGGCAAATATAAAACTTAAATAAATCAAGACAAATGTGGTGTAGAGATTAATTTTCTTGGTTGGAAGCGTTAATGCTGTGAAAATTTGCCAGATGATTAATGTAAGCCAGCCCCAAAGCGAGACTAACTTTAAAATTCCAAAGCCAGAGCTGCCAAAATTAAATATATTTGCAACCGTTCCCAAAAGGGCGCGCGGTCGAATTTCGACTAACAAATCTCCTTTTTGCCATTCATCATAAAATCCATCCACAAACGGTACCCATAGGGAGAAGAGGTAAAGTAAGATACCTGCAAATATCGCACTCACTAATTTGGCAATTTCATTTCTATGCCGAGCCATCAAAGTCATCACAACTTTTCCTATATTCCAAAGATAAAATAATATCGTTACTATTTTCCCACCAAACACTTAAAATACTTGTTTTAGTATTCAGCACCATTATTACCACCTTGAGATGGGTTTAACTATGCAATTTTCTAGGTTCTAATGCAGTTTTCAGTTGATTTAGTAAGGCGTCGATATTTATCCATTCTTTCGAGTTTTGGTTTGGGCGCAGCGCTGCTCGGATCGCTGGCGGTATTAGTGAATGATTGGGTCCACTGGGGTGCTGCTTTTCCAGTCACAAGTACCTATCTTTTTCTGTGCGGCTTATTATTTGCGCTCCTACCTAAACCGTGGGGCTTAATGGGCGTCATTGCTTTAATACCCTTATCAGCAGGCCTTCATACACAGCTCAGTGCTTTAACGGGAATTCAATTTTTACCCGTCTTAAATGTTGGTTTAGATTTAGTTGCAGGCCTATTTTTAGGTACTATTGCGCAAATAATCTTGACTAGAGGATTCAAAAAAATACCAATGGCAGTGATGCCTTGGCCTGTGGGTTTAGTCTCCTTACTCATTACGGCTTCTGTACTCTTAAGTATTTTTCGCAATCTACATCTATCAGCTAGCGCTGTTTCTATCCACGGCTTTATTTTTAATCTGATTCATTTTCGCCCGCTTGATTGGCAAGCTGATTTTTTACCCATGCGCGATTGGATTGCTTACTCAATAGCAAGTGCAATGGTCGCCTTAGTGGTGTGGAACTTACAAGCCTTGCCCGAGAAAGTTCGCAATGCCGTGATATTTCGACCCCTCTTATTCGGCTTAGTGTTCGCAAGTATCGTAGGTCTTATCCAAAGCTTTACCGGGTTTGGTTTAGTAGAGTCCACCCTAGATTTTCGCAAAGATGCATTTGGTTATGCCGCTATTGGCTTACAACCTGATTTACATGCCTTTGCTGCCCATATGTTGCTGGGGGTAGTCGGTTTATGGGGCTACTACTGGCTTTGTCAGCGCACGCGCCAATCTAGCGAGCGCAAAGTAGTTCTAGCCATTATTGTGTTATCCCTTATTGGCTTAATTGCCAGCAAATCGCGTGCCTCACTTTTTTTTGGACTAAGCGCTTTGTGTATCGGCTGGATTATATTTAGCTATCAACTATGGCAAGAGAAATCATTATCAAAACAGCAAACCAAAGAACAAACAAAAAAACAAGCCAATAAAAAAAGTTTTTTGATTTGGACTAATTTCTTTGTGCTCTGTGTATGCGTGGGAATAAGCTGCATCTTTCTGTTCTTTAATACAGAAGCTCTAAGTAACCTAGGGTGGTTTGGCCCGCTGGTTGAGCAAATCAAAAAACTGGATTTAACAAGTCTGAGTGCTTGGAGCGGCTTATTAGGTTCAAGAATTGAAATTTGGGCAGCAGCGCTACGAATGTTCTTTTCCTATCCCTTATTGGGAATTGGCCAAGGTGAGTTTTATCGATTGTCATCAAATCCGAGTTTTAGCCGCTCCTATTTTTTGGAGCACTATGGCGGTGAAAATGCCCATAATTATTTCTTGCAAACCTTAACCGAAACAGGCCTCATTGGCTGCGCCGTTTTTTTACTGGCATTTTTATATCCTTGGTTTAAGGTGCTTCATCGTCAGCAGCTATATCCTGCGGTGATTGGCTTAATGGGCCTATTTTTAGGTAATCTTTTTGCCCATGCGTTTTTAGTCAGAGAAAATTTATTGCTCGGCGCAGCCCTTTTGGGTCTGATGTATAGCTGGCCCCAAAGAAACCAAAGGGACCAAAGTAACTATAGCCCAGCAGAAATGCACTCTAGTACGGCCAAGAATATGCCCTGGTATGGGTATGGCCTGATTGGTTTACTCATATTGGGGACAGGCGCAGAGATTATTTCTTCGTTTTATCGTTTGCCATTTTATGCAGGAAATGATTGCTATAAAACAGCAAAACTCCTGAGCGACGATGGCTGGACTTCAGGCGCATGGGAAGAGCTAATTCCTCGGGGTGCAAAGGGCATTACGCTTGACTTAACCCCAAATCGCCCGATCTTTTCGCATAAACCATTGCGCGCCAAGCTAGAACTCTTATCCTGGGAAGCAGGTAAAGGGAAAGTACCCATCGCTAGCCAGACTATACAGTGGACTGTGAATGAAGCTAGTAAATTTAATCTATTGCTACCTGAAGCCTATGTCAACTCTCCCAATGTTATTTCTGCGCGTTTAGAATTATCGAGTTGCTATACACCAAGAAATCTAGGCATTAGCGCCGATAGTCGTCGTCTGGGAGTTCAAATGAAGCCCCCTATATTTTGGTAACTTATTGTTTATTAATAATGAGCCATTTGGGTGTTTTAAAGCGCACGATCGACCAGTAAAGCCAAATATACGTCAGCGCAAATAGCCCGCTAAATAATTTGAGAGCAATGTGATTATTCCAAAAGAGTACTGCAGGAACGACGGCTAAGCTCGATAAGAGCCATAAATAGGGTGCAGTAATGGCATTGCGCTGGGTTTTGAGTTCACCCTCGCTTGTGCCAACAGCCCAGCGAACAGCTCGTTTATAAATAATTTGATGCAGATGCGCTGCATCCGGAATGCCAGGACTGATGCGTTTTAAAAATAGACGACGGTAGATAGTAAAGAGGGTTTCAAAAATAGGATAAAAACATAAGAGCAGCGGAAACCATTTCGACACAATCGGATTTCGCAAAACCAATAAGAGTGATAGTTCGGCGATCCAAAAGCCAATTAAATAGGCACCACCATCACCTAAGAAAATTAAGCCCTTGGGGTAATTCCAAAATAAAAACCCTGCAATAGCCCCAATGCCCGCAAAGCAGCAAATCATAATTGGGTAATCTCTTACTTGAAAAGCGACATAGGCAAGCGCAATTAAAATGATTGTTGCAACCGCGCTTGAAAGTCCATGATAGCCATCAATCAGGTTAAATGAATGAGCTACACCTGCAATACAAAAGCAAGTAAAGATCATGGAAATAAGTGGTATGGCTAAGATCCAATCAACGCCAAAGATTTGCACATTAGTAAGCCAAGCATCTAAAAGCTGGCTTGCTATGGCAGCTGAAACCATCGTCGCTAATAAGCGCTCGCGCGCTCGAATTTTCTTGGTAATGTCTTCTGCCAAACCCATTAAAAAGCAGGGTAGAGCAGCGACCAATAATAAGCTAGCAAAAGTACCGACTTGCGCATTACTTGGCCAACGAATCAATAAAGCGCCGGCTAGGCCAAAAAAAATGGGTAGACCACCAATGCGCGGCACTATGCTGGTATGAAACTTTTGAATCCCCGTCAAATCACCATCGCCAGTAAATTTCGCATGCAGATGCTGATAACGAATTAATACCAAGCAAAGTAAAAATGAAATAAAGAAAGAGAAAATGATGGCAGACATAAGGAAGCGGCTAATTAATACAGTTCAACCCAAAAGAATTAATGAAATGATAAGCAACTGTAACACTCTAGCCTCAAAACACCACCTCATTTGGGTTTAGAAGTAAAATCATTAAAAATTCTGAGTGGAATATGGATTAAATTGACTATGTATATCAGCTACGCCATCGTAAGCACTTGGTTTCGTCAAAATTTTAAATTACTTTTGGCGCTTGAATGCATGAGTTTATTAGCTGCAGGCACGTTTTTATACTTTACGCCCCACATCTATGAGGCCAATTTTGCGGTCAGACTTCCCAAAATGGAAATCAGTAGTACCAGTGATACCTCAAAAGATGAATCTAAAGCCCAAAGCCTGAAAAATCAGTGGGTTTTATTAATTTCTGGCCTAGACTTTTTGCGCGGCATTCAAAATCCAATGGGTCATCCCAATGCACTGATTCAGACATGTATGGGCGATGTATCTAATGCAAGCCGCAAGCAATTAATTCAGACACTACAGATGTCCCTCATGGGTAGTGGTGACATTATTCATTTTTCCTTAAGACTCGAAGGCCGGCAAAGGGTGTTGCACTGCGCCATCCTATTTAGGGATTTAATCATTCAAGATTTAGATGGTATTTATGACAGCCGGTCGAGAAAAAATGCACCTCAGATAAAGCAGCTGGAAAAGGCGGTAGTCATTGGAGACATTACTTTAAGCGATAGTTATATCTATCCCAATCCCCAAAAAACAATCTTAGCGGCGCTAATTGCAGGATTTTTATTGGCTATTTTTGGGGTTAGCTTACGAAATAAATACCGTGCCTAATTTTTTTTATCGGCCACTTTCTTTTTTTGGTATTTTGCTACTTTGTTTGGCAATTCACACGGGTATTTTTTTCTATCATCCGCCAGTTTTTTTTCTACCAGACTTAGTGCTATTACTTTACTTAGTTTATCAATTTCGTGATTTAAATCAAGAAGTATCTTCGGTTTTTTGGGTTAGTTTAATGCTTTTTTTGGGCTATTATTTTTTATCACCGATTCCGCCCGATACCCAATACCAAAATAATTTTATTGTTGTTTTAAAACCTTTTATCTACATTTGTATTTTAAGTTTATATTCAGCAAACGCGCCTCGCGTCAATTTTGCCAAATGGATGCGCTTATTTTTATATCTTTATCCGCTGATTTTATTGTGGGATCTCTTTTTGGTTTACCTCAAAGAAAATGCGAATTTAGGGCAGCTAATGATGATTCGCCCCTATTTCATTTTCGAGAATAATTTTGAGATAACCCTGTATTTGAACTGCTTTATTGTACTTTTCTTTATCGTCAAAGAAAGAAAGTGGTTTGATTTTATCCTGCTTGCCGCGGTAATCGCATTATCGGGAAGTCGTTCTGGGCTCCTTTCATTTGCAGCAGTTTGTCTCTTTTATTTTTTCACAGTAAGTTGGCGACAAAAATTAATTGCGACTCTATTGGCATTATTAGCAGCTGCTTATATTGGCAAAGGTCGGAATATTAATGCGCCGGTAAGCACCATCGACCGTGTGCAGTCACTTCAGGCCATCCTTACGCATTACGATTTTAGTTGGACTGAAATTCTAGCTAAACCCTTTGGCTTTGGCATCTATGAGAAAGTGCCAGGCTATATTTGTAGTCGCTTACCTGATTTTGCTGAATGGTTTACAGGCAATAGTCATAATTGTGATCCCCTCATGCTGCAGGCTTTTTATACGCGTGCCTTATTTCAATTTGGCATTTACGTTACCTTGCTTATCCCCGTATTGTTTTTTCTTATAATTAAAAAAGAAACTGGTTGGCGATTAGCGATCCTCATTCTCACGCCCATAACCTGTGTTGCGACTTCGGTTGGGGGTTTTTCTAATGGCTTAGCTTTCTGGGGTTTACTACTTTCGGTCTTTGCTTATTTGCAATACACCCATCGTCCACCAACCCTTGCTTAAGAAACCCATGCTCAGCATAATTACGATCAATAAAAATAATCGGGTAGGTTTAGCAAAAACTATTGCTTCACTGAAAACGCTAGAAAGTCGTGATTTTCAGTGGGTGTGTATTGATGGCGACTCAAGTGATGGAGTAGATGGACTCGCAAGGGCGTTTATGACTACTGGCGATGTCTTCATTTCCGAGCCTGATACCGGAATCTATAACGCGATGAATAAGGGGATTTTGCACGCAAGTGGGGAAGATCTCCTATTTTTAAATAGTGGTGATGTTTTTTCATCTAGCCTAAAATCCATCGCTTCTTTGTCTTTAGATCCCAAGATGGATATTCACTTATTTGGTTTTACGGTGCGTGGCAAAACTCGCCTACCTAGACCGCAAGCCTGGCGATTTTGGTCGATGCCCACCTCTCACCAGGCGATTATTTATAAAAAAACCCTTTTACTTGCGCAGCGATTTGATGAAAATTACCGTTTAGCAGCTGACTTTGAACATTACTTGCGTATTAGCCGCCTTGGTAGCGTGATAGGTCAAGCATTGCGGATGAGGCGCGATCAGACGATCTTGATTGAAAATGAACCTTATGGTACCGACGCGCAATTACCCCGAGTCTTAGCGGAATACCGGATGGCGTTAATTCAAAATGGCTATCCTAAAATTTGGGCCCATGCAGTTTTTTTGCTTAAATCGGTGTATTTGCAGTGGGCTTTAAAAAGGTGAGTTATTAGCATGTCCATTACCGCTTTAATTTTGACCTATAACGAAGAGCTGCACTTAAAGCGCTGTTTAGAGAGCGTGCAGGCTTTAACGCCGAATATGGTGGTGGTAGATTCGTATTCAAGCGATAAGACCTGCGAAATTGCCCGTGAGGCTGGCGCGACACTTTTACAGCGGGCCTGGGAAAACAACCATTCCACGCAAGTCAACTGGGCCTTAGCGCAACTACCCAAAGATACCCAGTGGGTGATGCGCATAGACGCCGATGAAATTCTCACTCCAGAACTCATCGCACAAATTCAGGCTATTTTGCCAACACTTGGCAATGAGGTGAATGGCATTACGTGCTACCGAAAAATGATATTTCAGGACAAGTTGATTCGCTTTGGCGGCGTTGGTGCCAATGTCGTATTACGTTTATTTCGCTATGGACATGGCCAGTCTGAGAGCCGCTGGATGGATGAGCATATTAGCGTGCGTGGCCCAATAGTGCATCTGAATGGCGCCATCATTGATCACAACTTGCATTCCTTATCCTGGTGGAAAGAAAAACACCGCAACTATGCCAAACGCGAGGCGATTGATTTACTCAATTTAGAATTGCAATTTAATCCGACAATTAGTGGGGAAAATCATCTTGCTATGCAAACTCAAATTAGTTTTAAGCGGCGCATTAAGGAGTCGGTTTATGCCAAATTACCTGGTGGGGCAAGGGCGATGGCGTATTTTTTTCTACGCTACTTTATACTTGCGGGTTTTTTAGATGGTCGCGTAGGAGCGCAGTTTCATTATTTACAGGCCTATTGGTATCGCAATTTAGCTGATCAGTATGTCGCCCTAGTTAAGCGCCAAATGAAAACCCAAAAGCTCAGTGCGCAAAAAGCCATTGCGCAGGTACTGGATACGCAAGTATGAAGGTGTCGATTATTACGGTAGCTTTTAATAGTGCGCGCACGATTGAAAAAACCATTCAATCGGTATTAAGCCAAAGCTATCCAGAAATTGAATATATTGTGATTGATGGCGGCTCAACAGATGGGACGCTAGAAATTATTCAGCGATATGAAGACTGCATAGCTGTATGGATTTCTGAGCCCGATACTGGGATGTATGACGCCATGAATAAAGGCATTGCTAAGGCAAGCGGGGAAGTGATCGGTATTCTTAACTCTGATGATGTGTATATGAGCGATCGGTCAGTCAGCAAGCTCATGGGTCTTATGCAAAAAGAACAAGTCGATGTGGTATTTGCCGACCTGATTTTGGTTGATCCCATAAAAACGGATAAACCAGTGCGCTATTACGACTCTAGCTACTTTAAGCCTAGTCGGTTTCGCTGGGGCTGGATGCCCGCTCACCCAACCGTTTTTGTGAAAAAAACGCTGTATGCACTAGTTGGGCCATTTGCTACCGATTATCAAATTGCCGCCGATTATGAAATGCTCATTCGTATTTTATTTACGCAAAAAGCCAGTTACGCTTACTTACCCAAACCCATAGTACGGATGCGGGTTGGCGGGGCTAGCACGGCCAATTGGCAGCGCAATTGGGTCCTAAATCAAGAGATTGTTAAAGCCTGTAAAGACAATGGCATCTATACCAATTTAGCGATGTTGCTACTAAAAATCCCAGCAAAATTATGGGGAGCGCGCTTTACCCGCAAATCGCGCCTTGCTGCGCTCAATCATCATCCCGATTAGCGCGTCTTCTTAGCGCACCTGCTTTTGATAGGCCAAATAGGCTTTGGCTAAATACTGCAAGGGCGTGATCAATATTTTACTGAGTTGCATGGTTGGGCCCGTTAATTGTTTCTGAAGGCGGGGATTACACTCATCAAATCCCGGAATTTGTGTAGCAGCGATTTTTTGCTCAACTAAGATAGTGCGAATTTTCCATAGCAGAAAGTAATTATCGGCTTGCATTTGGGTTAATTTATTGAGCATCATGAGTTCAGCACTTAACATACGCAGGCGATCTTTTTGCATATTTTTTGCGTGTACTCGAATGGCAACTAAGGGCTTATCAACAAAATCAAAATGAAATTGCCTAGCTATGCGTAGCCACATATCCCAGTCTTCAGATGCGTGTAATTTCTCATCAAAGCCGCCAACTACATCCAATACCTCCCGCTTAATGAGTACGCTGCTACCACTACCAGAAATAAAATTTCCCCGTAGTAAAGCCTGGTACACATCACCCCTCACTTTAGGTGCTACAAGTCTAGTGTTAGCACTTAAAGGCGCGGAACTCTCTGAAATGAGGCTATAGCCGGTATAAACAACACCCAGTTTGGGGTCGACAGAAGACAAAAAGAGCTGTAGTTGGGCGTCTAATTTATGGGCTTGCCAAAGGTCATCGGCATCAAGAAATGCAATATAGGGCGCGGTACTTTTACGAATACCGGTATTACGCGCAGCTGATAATCCGAGGTTAGCTTGCTCTACGAGCACAATATTCAATTGTGGGTGAGCCCCGGCAAATTGCTTCACGCAAGCCGCAGTATGATCAGTAGACCCGTCATTCACCACAATAATCTGCGCAAGGACGTCACCTTGCTGAGTTACCGATTGCAAGGTTTCCGTGAGATACGCTTCTGCATTGAAGGCGGGGATGACAACGTCAATTTGCGCGCGCATATCTACCTAAACCGCTTTAAAAGGGCCACCAAATCAAAGGGTAACAAAGGCGCAAAGCGCCTTACCCAAGCCTTAAGAAAAGCATCTTTTAAGCGGCCTTGATTGCTTAGTACACATGCCGCAAGATCAACGCCATCATCTGGAAATTGCTGCAGTTTGATGTGGTAGATGGATTGCAATAAACGTAAACCGAATTGGTAATCAGAATAACTAAATGGACTTATGCTATTAGTCATAGCTTTAATCAGACGCTCAGTAGGAGCAGTTGGAGTTTCATTGGGTAGCAGCGTTTGTAAAGCCTCTAGTGACATGCCTTCAGCCCGTTTTTGCATAATTGCTAGTTTGGTTCTCGAAATGCTTGTGGGCATTTCACGGTAAAGGAGTAAAGCCTCACCTAAATTAGCAACACTTGCGTGTTTGGCAATGCGAAGCCATAAATCATAATCTTCTGGCGGAAACTTTTCGGGTTCTTCCGGGTATAAACCACTTACTGCCAAAATGGATTTACGAATCATGACTGAGCTATGTACAAAGCAATTTGAAAATAGCAACTGAATTTGTATCTGGCCATTACTAGTGGGGTGGCAAAGTGCGCGGTTGGTTGGCGCATCCTCTAGTAAAATATCCGCCCAAGTACCGAGTAATCCACACTGGGGATGCTGCTCTAAAAAATGGACTTGCTTAATAAGGCGCGTAGGAAGCGACAAATCATCTGAATCTTGACGCGCTAAATAGGTTCCGCGGGCAAGCCGAATGGCGCGGTTTAGTGTAATCGGTAGACCCACGTTCGCTTGGTGCAGCACTTTCACGCGCGCATCTTGGATCGAATCCACAATCGTAGCTGTGCCATCGCTTGAGCCGTCATTAATCACAATTAATTCAAAATCGGTAAACGATTGGTTCAAAATGCTCTGAATCGCCGCTTGCAGATAGCGCTCCCCGTTATAAACCGGAAGTAAAACGCTGACCAGTGGACTTGACATAGACTATGAAGGTGAAAAGCTACAATAAGGCAAGAATATCGCAAACCCTGACGAAAAGGATGCATTTCCTCGCATGACCGATACTACCCCAAAACGTTCTGTGGGCATTGTGACGATTGCTACGGGTAAGTATTACCCAGAATTCATGCCAACCCTCGTTAGTAGCATTGAGCAGTTTTTTGATGTAGACCACCAGACTGTGACGGTATATTGCTTTACCGATCAACCCGCTACTATTGCAGGCGTAGTCCATTTTGCCGTAACGCATCAGGCTTGGCCTTTTAGTACTTTACTGCGCTATCACTTAATTGAAGAGCAGTGGCAAGCCTTGTCCCAGCATGATTTTTTACTGTATATGGACGCGGATATGCAAGTGCTTCGTCCCATTCCCAAGACGATTTTTGAGCACCCATTAATTGCCGTTAAACACCCGGGCTATCTAAATGCCCAAGGCCCCTTTGAGCTCGATCGCCAAGATAGTACCTATGTAGCACCGCCATTACGTAAGCACTATTTTCAGGGTTGTTTTTGGGGGGGTGAGCGCCACGCCTTTGAGCAATTGATTTTCTCGCTCAAGGCGCAAGTAGAAGCCGATTTACTCTTGGGTCAGATTCCCATTTGGCATGATGAGTCGTATTTAAATGCTTATTTAGCTCAGCATCCCTGTTTTGCCCTATCAGCAGAGTTTGCCTGGCCAGCAGTCACGCCACCCAAGGATCGCAATCCCTATATTTTGCATTTAGAAAAACCCCATCAAGAGATTCGGCAAATGCAAGGTCGTGGCACTGCAGGGGCGAAGGTTTTGCAAGGACTTAGCCCAACAGAAGCACTAGCTATGTATCAAGAGCTCTATTTAATAGCGCATCAAAAATGCCAACGCTTAGAAGCACGGCTCATGACCCATCACGGTATTTGGACGCGCATACGCGAGTGGTTGGCGTATTACAAAAATAAACCACCGCAGTCAAATTGAAATGAAATATGTTTTCTGTTGGGGTCAGGTATGCTTGATTTTGTAGTCGGGTCGCAAGCGAGTGCCACGCCTTTACTCTCGGTAGTGATGGCAGTAAAAGATGGCGGGATTTTTTTGCAAAAGGCAATCGATTCGATCTTGCAGCAAACCTTTAGTAATTTTGAACTTATCGTGATCGACGATGGCTCCACTGACAATACCTGGCAAATACTAGAGTCCTATCGGGATACCCGTATGCGAATTGTAAAGCAGGAGAATCAAGGGGTTTCTAGAGCTTCTAATCGAGGTCTAGCTATGGCGCGCGGCAAATATATTACGCGCCACGACCACGATGATATATCTTTACCTACTCGGTTTGCGCAGCAGGTTGAACATCTCCAAGCCCATCCTCAATGTGCTTACGTCGGCACGCGGGCCCAAATTTGGATGGGCGATACTTCTACCTCACGAACGCATGATCATCCCACGAGCCCGGGGATGCTCGCATTTGCTTTACTCTTTGATTCACCCTTTGTTCTAAGTTCCTGTATGTTTCGCCGGGAGTTGCTAGAAACCGTTGGAATGTACGCTACAGAGTCAAGTCGGATACCAATGGAAGACTTTGAATTTGTTTCCCGGGTAGCACGTCAATTTGAGCTCGCCAATTTGCCGGAGTATTTGCTGATTTATCGTGAGACACCCCAAAGCGAATCCAGTGCTTTGCGCTTACCTGATAATCAGAAAGCACAACTTATCTTGTCGCGTATTAGCCTTTTTTCTGCAGAAAATCTAGCCTTTGCATGCGGACGGTCACAACCCACTTTAGAAGATCGTGATTTTGGGGCTTTATGCCATTGGTACTTTGCGGGAGTGAGCCCAAAACCAAACTACGTGCGCATTCGCGCAAGTGTAAAAGAAGCCGCCAACCGAATTGCACAGCGCTTTAATGAGCCTCAGGTGCTTCGTCTTGCAAAAGCAAAACTGTCTGAATTAGATTATCAGTACTACACTTATATGGAACAAACCTGGCAATTGCAGCGTCTCATCTATATTTTGCGCACCCGCTCTTTGATTCAACTGTGGGCGTCGCTAAAAAAGCGAATTTTGCCATGAAGCAGTCTTTGAAGGTATTGCAAGTTAATACATATGATTTGGGCGGCGGTGCGGAGCAGATTGCTATAAACCTCACGCAAGCGATTAATCAGACTGAGCATAGCGCCTTATTGGCTGTTGGCGAGAAGCGAGGCGAAAATCCTGCGGTCATCCAAATAGCCAAAAGCGAAAGGAAAACTCCGTGGGCACGCTTTTGTTTGGGTTTGCAGCAGTGGCTCATGCCTGCACACGGCAAAATTCGCGGGATTGCGCGAATGCGCCAATGGCTTGGCGATTTAGCAATTGGGATCGACGCGATACCACGCTGGTTAGGGATGGAAGAGTTTCATTTTCCCGCTTCAGTACAGTTACTTGAGCTTACCCAATTTTCACCCGATATTGTGCAAATGCACAATTTACATGGGGGGTATTTTGATTTACGCGCACTAGAAGATTTATCGCAGCAGGTTCCAGTGGTACTGACTTTACATGATGCTTGGCTTTTAAGTGGCAATTGCGCGCATTCACTAGGCTGCGCGCGCTGGCAAATGGGCTGCGGAAATTGCCCCGATATTCATATTTACCCAGGTTTGTCGCGTGACTCTACAGCGCTAAATTGGCAGCGCAAAAAAAGGATCTATGCACGTAGCCACCTTTATATTGCTACCCCTTCACAGTGGCTCATGAATCAAGTGAAAGACTCAATTTTGGCCCCGGCTATAAAAGAGGCGCGCGTCATTCCGAATGGAATAGATACGCAGATTTTTTATCCTCGAACGCAAGCTGATGTGCGGCTGGAATTAGGTCTACCAAATAGTCAAGCCATTTTTCTTTTTACTGCCAATGGCATTCGTCGTAATCCCTTTAAAGATTACAAAACCCTACACCTTGCCATTGCATTACTAGCTAAGCGAACAAGCCAAGATATTTTGCTCCTTGCCCTAGGTGAAGAAGTACCAGATGAGCAAATAGATTCAGTACGCATTCGTTATCTTGGGAAAGTATCAGATCCAAAAATAGTCGCAAAGTATTACCAAGCAGCAGACTGGTATGTGCATGCCTCTAAAGCCGATACCTTTCCGAATAGCATTTTAGAAGCGATGGCTTGTGCTACCCCAGTTATTGCCACAGCCGTTGGAGGTATCCCTGAGCAAATTATCGATGGTCACACGGGCTATCTAGTGGCTTCTGGTGATAGTGAAGCTTTAAGTAAAAAGATGGAATATGTTTTGGCTAATCCCAAAATACGAGACCAGTTGGGGGTGGCGAGTGTTAAACGGGTTACCGAACACTTTACTCTGGAGTTACAAGCTCAACGCTACATCGATTGGTTTAGAGAGATATACCGCAAAACAACTTAAATAGCAAACCTATAATTTAGTTACCCTTTAGCCGCCATAAAGGCATGAAGAGAACGAAAACCCTACTTTTTTGGGCACTGATTAATAAAGAAATCCGTGTAGTCTGGCCGCGTATGGGTAGATAGGACAAATAGACCCAAAGACCGTATATCAACCTCGGATCGAGGGGGTAAAAATTGTCCCAGCCATAAGCCATAACAATTAAATGGCGCAATTCCTTTCTGGTAAACCAACATTGGCGGAATCAAGGCCTGTAAAATACACAGAGCCAATAGAACCCACTTACGAGTCGTGGAGGAAAATAATTCAGTCGGATTAATCTCTTTTAAAACTAATAAAGCCGGCAACCAAATAAGCGCACATAAACGACTAGTATCTAATGCAACCAGTAAAGGTAAAAAGCAAATCACAAGCATCAGGAAAATACTGAATACAGCCGTCCAATAGTCCCATGAAGATTTTGTAGTACGAATTAATTTCGAAGAAGCAAGCCAATAGATACCCCAAAGAGCGCCACCACCGATGGCAGCGCCAGAGATACTAAATGCATGTATCCAAAAAAATTCAACCCCAGAAGAAAGAATTGCCAGATATCCTGCAGGAGTTTCTCCTGATGTGACTTTATGAGCCATGCGAACTATCAAGGCTAGGGATAAAAATAATCCTGGCAAGAAATATAAAGAGGACCGCTTTAATCCCCATCGATAGGAAAACCAAACAAATAAAATTGCAATGTCATAAAGAGTTTTTTCATGCGCCCATGTCGCTAGTACGAGAAGTCCACTAATAATGAACACTTTAAAGGGCCATTGATTCTTGCTGCCAATTAAATATTCTGAAGTTACAACCAGAGCAATGATTGACGAGGGAAAGGCATCAATAATTCCTGAAGAGCTAAAAGATAAATAACTAGTTGATGAGGCGGCAAAAATAAATCCTAGCGCTAGATAAAGAATAGCCTTATTGAGTTCAATATGTTTTAGCTTGGTGCTAAAAATAGATCGGCCTAGTTGTAAGTGGATAAAAAATAACCAAGCAAAGGTAGAAACCAATCTTATAAGGTTACCAATGAAATTAACATTATTTTTTTCAAGAGGCAATAAATAGATAAAACTTCCAATTATTGCTCGAGGTTGAATCCCATGAAAATTATCTACCCCAAAGTAAATCGATGGGGCATTTAAATTAATAGGCACCCAATAGCTAATACACCATAGCATTATAAGCGAAGAGAATGCTGGCAACAGAAATGGATAGCGAATCATAAAGTTTTTTAATTCTTGTAATCTTTTATCAACAAGTTCAATGACAAAAATCTGTCTACTAAAAAATGTACTTGATTCCTATGATGAAATATTTCTTCAAATAAGTCTAAGAAAAAATCTCTGTTGATATTACTACTTCAAAATAGCTAATATGCATTGACAAAACCGTTAGTTTATTTGGAAACCTAAGTTCGATAGTGGTGCGCTACACGCTTTCACCTAAATATAAACGTATTGCCTCATCAACGTCATGCGTATCTAAAATGAGCCTGCCTTTTTCGAGCACAATGGCGTGTTTACAAAATTGCTTAATAGCATCAATGCCGTGGTTTACAAAAATCACGGTAGCACCACTATTGCTAATGGATTCCATTTTGATGAGACATTTTTTTTGGAATTGCACATCTCCTACGGCAAGCACTTCATCAAGAATGAGAATATCGGGCTCTAAGTGGGCCGCAACCGAAAACCCCAAACGCGCTTGCATACCACTAGAGTAGCGTTTAAAAGGGGTGTCAATAAATTGCTCGATTTCTGAAAATGCAACGATCTCATCAAATTTCCGGGTAATTTCAGTGCGACCCATCCCCAAAAGTGCGCCGTTGAGGAAAATATTTTCCCGCCCCGAAAGCTCGCTATGAAAGCCCGTACCCATTTCCAGCAAACTAGAAATACGGCCATAAATCACAATTCGCCCTTCAGTAGGCTTCGTGATTTGGCTCATAATTTTTAAAAGAGTCGATTTGCCAGCGCCATTACGACCTAAAATGCCAAGCTTATCGCCTTTAGGAATATCAAACGAAACGTCTTTTAGAGCCCAAAATTCTTCTGTTGTCACTTCATATGGATCTTTTTGCCCACGCTTGAAGTTCGGAATAAATCTACGGGTAATGAGGCGTCGATAGTGCTCTACTAACTCTTTTAGAGAGCCAGCTGCAGAGCCATGCTGAATGACATAGCGCTTAGAAATATTTTCAATGTGAATGGCAGTTGTCAAGATTAGATCGTATCCGCAAAATTATCTTCGGCTGCGCGAAAAAATTTAATACCTAAATAGAGCATCGCAATACTAATCACCACCGAATAAATTAGACCAGGCCAATAAGGCGCGATAACATTGGGCGTTAAGCTCCAGCGAAAGCCGTTGATAATTCCAGCAACGGGGTTAAGGGCATAAAGCAGCTCCCATTTTTTTGGCACTAATTGATTGAGGTAGCCAACGGGTGAGAGATAGATACCCATTTGCAACACAAAGGGAATGAGTTGTTGAAAATCTCGAAACCGAGCATTGAGCGTTGCCGCCATTAATCCAAGACCAATTGCCAGCATCGCAGCAGATAAAATAAAAATAGGAAAGCAAATAATTTCCAATTGAATCGGTATGCCATACCAGAGCATCATTGCTAGCAGCAGAATAAATCCGAGAGAAAAATCGACTAGACCAACAACTAAGGTGCTGATGGGGAAAATTAACCGGGGACAGTTGACTTTAGTGAACATGGTGGCATTAGCAATGATCGAGTTACTAGTTTCGCCAAAGAGATTAGCAAATAAAAACCACGGCACAATGCCAGCAAAGACCACAAAGCCGTAGGGCAAGCCACTTGAATCGAGCTTAGCGATTGAGCCAAAAAGTAGACTAAAGATCAGCATGGTTAGAATTGGGCGAATTAAAACCCAGCTCATGCCAACTAAGGTCTGCTTGTAGCGCACCGTTAAATCGCGGCGCGTGACATAAAACAGCAAAGAACGACGCTGCCAAATAGCCTTCCAGTAATTCTTCGGGTTTGTTTTGGCTTCAAGAATCAACATGACTCAAATTATATCGGCATCACTCCTAGTTAGGCCCAATTTTTTCTAAAAATGCTTGCAAATTCAATGATTAAGCTTAGTTTGGTCTCCTTAAAGTAGGCTGCTGAAGTGGTAAAATAGGCGCTTACGAGAAAAGGCGACGCGATTTTTCAATGTCCATCCTAATTACTGGTGCAGCAGGGTTTATTGGCGCAAATTTAGTAGCCCGATGTCTTTCACGGGGAAATAATGTGCTGGCGATTGATAATTTGAGTCGCGGCACTTTAGATAATTTGCGTGCTTACCAAGCGGATGCTCGCTTTACCTTTGCCGAATTAGATTTAAACAATCTTTCCGCGTTAAAAAGTAGCATTGGTAGCTATCATGCGAAAGACCCGATCAAAGTAGTATGGCACTTAGCCGCCAACTCTGATATTCCGGCAGGTATTGCTGATGCCGGCGTGGATCTACGCGATACTTTTTTGACGACATTTAATACGCTTGAAGTGATGAAGCAATTGTCAATCCCTAGCCTAGCTTTTGCATCATCCTCAGCCGTATATGGCGATTTTGGTAATCAAGTACTCACCGAAGATTTGGGACCACTTTTCCCCATCTCTAATTACGGGGCTATGAAGCTCGCTTCTGAAGCACTCATTAGCGCCGCAGTAGAAGATTATTTACCCCAGGCATTTATTTTTCGCTTTCCTAATGTAATTGGCTTACCCGCTACGCACGGCGTCATTCTCGATTTCATTCATAAATTACAAAGTAATTCGCAAAGACTAGCCGTCCTTGGTGATGGCACGCAACAAAAAAGTTATCTGCATGTTGAAGAACTGCTAGATGCGATGTTTTTTATAACAGAGCATGCTAAGGACCCACTCAATTATTTTAATATTGGCGCAGATGATGGTGGTATTACCGTTAAAGAAATTGCCGAATTAGTCGTAGCGCGGGTTGCTTCACAGGCGCAAATTAACTATGGGCAGGGTAATAAAGGCTGGGTTGGAGATGTACCTAAATTTACTTACTCGATTGAAAAATTACGCAGTTTAGGTTGGCAACCTAAACTACATTCGAACCAAGCTGTACAAAAAGCCGTTGATCAGATTGCCACTGCTATATTGGGTGCGTAGTCGATGGTAAAGCAAGCTGTCATCCTTGCGGGAGGTAAAGGCACTCGTTTAGCAGCGCGTTTAAACGGTTTACCTAAACCACTCATCGATATTGCCGGCAAAGCTTTATTAGAACGCCAAATCGAGTTACTTAAATACGCTGGTATTGATGAGGTAGTTTTACTTATAAATCATCAGGCCGAGGCGATTTATAAGTTTTGTGAGACGCATCAAAACTGGGGTTTAAAGATCACATTCATTAATGATGGTGTACCTTTAGGAACTACCGGGGCAACCTTTGCAGCATGGGATTATTTAGCTGATGATTTTTTAGTAGTCTATGGTGACACCATGTTAGAGGCGGACCTTGCGCGCATGACTAAGTTTCACGCGTCGCATCCTGAAGTGGCGGCAACTTTATTTTTGCATCCTAACGATCATCCCCATGACTCAGATTTAGTAGAACTTAATTCTACTGGGCAGGTGATCGCCTTTCATCCTTATCCGCATTCGCCAGAAGTTTTTTTACCTAATTTAGTTAATGCCGGTTTATATGTAGTACGTAAAAACGCATTAGCGAGTTGGCAGACTACGTGGCGAACCAAACTTAAGACCACGCTGCAGCTCACTTCGCAGACTTCGCCTCAGCTCATGGATTTTGGGCGCGATCTTTTCCCTGCTTTACTAACTGAAAGCAAAGAGCTGCTGGGATATATCAGCCCTGAATACATTAAGGATTGTGGCACGCCTGCACGCTTAGATAAAGTAACAAAGGATTTTATTAGTGGGCGCATTACTGCCTTTAGTTTGAAGGAGCCACAACGGGCCGTGTTTTTAGATCGGGACGGCGTATTAATTCACGAGGTACATCATTTGCATCAGCCAGAGCAGTTGAGCTTATTACCGCAAGTGGGCGCAGCGCTCAAACGCTTAAATGAGTCGCTTTACCGCGCTATTGTGATTACCAATCAACCTGTGATTGCGCGGGGTGATTGCACTGTTAATGAGCTACAAGGCATTCACAATAAGTTAGAGACTTTACTCGGCCGCGAAGGGGCTTATTTAGATCGTATCCTCTATTGCCCCCATCATCCCGATGCAGGCTTTGCTGGAGAAGTTGCCGCACTAAAAATACCGTGCCAATGTCGCAAACCTGCCATTGGCATGATTGAAGAGGCGCAGAGAGACTGGAATATCGATCTAGAACATTCTTGGTTTATCGGCGACACCACAGTGGATATGCAAACTGCCCACAATGCTGGTGTGCGTTCCATTCTTCTAGAAACCGGTTATGGCGGACTTGACGCGCGCTATCCCATTGTGGCTGATTACACTTTGCCTAATTTAGCGATGGCAGTGGAATTTATTCTCAAGACCCACCCCGAGCTTTTAAAGCAATGTAAAGAATGGGTTTTACCGGTGATGCCTGGAGAGGTGATCGTGATCGGCGGACTATCGCGTAGCGGCAAAAGTATTTTCGCTAGCGCCTTAAAAGAAGCGCTGATGGAGCGCGGCATCACTACGCATACCCTTGCTTTAGATGGCTGGTTAAGGCCAGAAGATGAGCGTGAGTATGGTGTCTTGGGTCGCTACGATGTGCAGGCAATTACGAACTTACTTAAGGCTTGCGTTAATCGTCATGAGCCCATGACCCTAGCAGTACCGATTTACGATAAAAAGGCCCGCGCGGCTCAAGCAATAAAACAAAGTCTCACGATAGGCGTTCAAGATGTAATCATCATTGAGGGTGTAGTGGGGGCAGCCCTAGCGCCGGCTGTGCAGTGTCCTGGCGTACATACCTGGTTTGTCGAGATTGACGAGTTAGTGCGTAAAGAGCGGGTCTTACGCGAATACGCCCTACGTGCTAAAACGCTAGAGGAGGCTGTTAGTATTTATGAAAAGCGCCTTTTAGATGAAAATCCAGTCGTACTAGAGAGTCGCAAGAACGCCCAACGCGTTTTGGATTTGGGTTTAGGTTAAGGTTTAAGTTAAGGACAAGGCTTAGGATGAGACTTGGCATAAGTTACGGAAAAAATGATTATTAGTAAAACTCCTTTACGCATGAGCTTTGCCGGTGGCGGCAGTGATTTGCCTGCTTACTATCAGCAATTTGGCGGTGCAGTAATTAGCACAGCCATTAATCATTTTGTGTATGTCAATGTCAATCCTAAATTTGATCAGGGTATTCGGGTTGGCTATGCCAAAAATGAAGAAGTCAAAGAGGTCGCGCAGATTGAGCATCCGCTGGTACGCAATGCGCTAACCTTATTAAAAATTCATGGTGGAATTGAAATTACTACGATTGCTGATATTCCCTCTAGTGGAACTGGCCTTGGTTCTTCGAGTACGTTTACGGTTGGCCTTTTAAATGCCCTACATGCATATTTGGGCGACTCCGTTTCTGCATTGCAATTGGCGCAAGAGGCTTGTCATGTAGAGTTAGATTTGTGCCATGACCCCATAGGTAAGCAAGATCAATATGCGAGTGCCCTAGGCGGTTTTAATTTTATTGAGTTTGCTTCTGATGGATCTGTTGTAGTTGAGCCCATGATGTGCTCAGCTGCGACCCAAACCCAGTTGCAAGCAGGAATATTACTTTTTTATACCGGCAAAACGCGCTTGGCTAGTGATTTATTGCGCCGCCAAGGACAGTTACTGATTGAAAGTTCTACTAGTCAAGAAGTGATGGCCCAGATGGTGGGTTTAGCCTATCGCTTGCGAGATGATTTAAATAATAATCAGCTAGATAGCTTTGGCTCTATATTGCATGAGGGATGGATGCTCAAAAAAAGCCTGCTGGCTGACATTAGTGAGA
Source organism: Polynucleobacter sp. IMCC 30228 (assembly GCF_021395205.1). Lineage (GTDB taxonomy): Bacteria > Pseudomonadota > Gammaproteobacteria > Burkholderiales > Burkholderiaceae > Polynucleobacter. Next base: position 38,634 of record NZ_JAJVCS010000005.1, read on the forward strand.
ATACGATCGATTCCTGGTATGAGAAGGCCCGCAATGCAGGAGCATTGGGTGGCAAAATACTGGGAGCAGGGGCAGGGGGGTTTTTAATGCTCTATGGCCCGCCAGAAACCCACCCTGCTATTGAGAAAGCCCTAGCGCCACTCCGCCGGGTACCTGTTCAGTTTGAGGCTTTGGGAAGTCAAATAATTTTTTCGCAAGCGTAAATATAAAAAGAAACCGTCTATGAATACCTCTACCAATCAAACAAGTGCGCTAACCTATACCGAGCGTTTAAGTCATGTTTTAAAACAACTCGATCACGCAGCAATCGATCGTGCTGTGGCTCTTATTGAATCCGCTTGGAAGGCAGGTAAACAAATAATTACGCTTGGTAATGGAGGGAGTTCCTTAACGGCTTTACACTATATTAACGATTGGAATAAAAGCATTTATTTAAGTCATGGCGTGCCTTTTCGGGGTCGTAGCTTAGTGGATAACGTGGGTTTATTAATGTCGTACGCCAACGATATTGCTTTTGAGGATGTATTTAGTGAGCAACTCAAAAATATTTTAGAGCCAGGCGATCTGGTGATTGCCTTATCTGGCAGTGGCAATTCGGAAAACGTGATTCGTGCCGTTGATTACGCCAATAGTCATGGCGCTATCACCTTGGGGCTTTGTGGTTACCGGGGCGGGCGACTCAAAGAAAAAGCGCAGCAGGTAATTTGGGTAGACGCTGATGATATGCAGCTGGCTGAAGATGTGCATTTTGTTTTTGGTCATATTGTCATGCAGCGTTTATGTGCAAAGTAAGTAATAGACTTCTTTTTGTACTTAAGTAATGGCGCACATGCCTGAAATATCACCCCGAGTCTCAGTAGTACTGCCGGTGTTTAATGCAGCAGCGCATTTATCAGAAGCGCTAGAGAGTATCCTTACTCAAACTTTCACGGATTTTGAACTTCTAGCGGTCTATGACGAATCAAGTGATATGTCGCTGGCGATATTGCAAGCAACTGCTGCGCGCGATGCGCGGGTGAGAATTATTAAAGGATTAGGCAAGCGTTTAACGGGCGCATTGAATCTAGGTTTGCAAGAAGCTAAAGGAGTATTTATTGCCCGTATGGACGCAGATGATGTGAGTTTACCTACGCGTTTAGCTCTTCAAGTAGCGCTTATGGAAAAAGATAATTTGGATGCTTGTGGTTGTCATGTGCAGCAAATCGATGCAAATGGACGATGGGGCCAGGCTATTCCAATGCCCCTTTCCTCTAGCAGTATTTTGGTGACACTCGTTTGCACCGTCCCTTTTGCCCACGGCTCGGTTTTACTGCGCGCAGCGTTTTTAGAAAAGCATCAACTACAATACCATCCTGGCGTACCCGTAGAAGATTATGATTTGTGGTGTCGCATGGTACAAAGTGGTGCGCGTTTAGGTAATGTAAATTCAACCCTTTTTTTATATCGCAATTTACCCAGTGCACTCTCAAAGGTAAATGCGCGTGAGAATCGAGCTGCCATGCATGCTTTACGTCGCAATTTTGTACGCACTCAAATTCCCGAATTAGCTAGTGCCATAACCTATCTATTAGGGAACCCTCAAGATTTACCAGTGCCCCGCTTTGGCTACTTACTTTTAGCTGCGCATTTATTAAGTAGTGAATCTGATACACCGATTCGTTGGCGTGCTCTAGCTAAGACGCCAGCATGGATTAGTGCACGCGTACTGGCAAAACTAGTGCAGGGGTTTTAATGGGCTTACTAAAACCTATTCGTATTGGCATTGATGCGAGTAATTTACGCCAAGGTGGGGGCATTACCCATTTAGCTGAATTATTACGCGCGGTTAGTCCTAAGAGCCATACCTTTACAGAGATCATTGTCTGGGGTGGGGATATAACGCTTACCCGTTTACCGGACGCACCGTGGCTACGTAAAATGAGCATTGCAATGCTTAATCGGGGTTTGTTATGGCGGATATTTTGGCAGGTGCGCTATTTAAGTGAACAAGTACGTGCTAATCAATGCGATATTCTTTTTGTGCCAGGTGGTTCATTTGTTGGCAGTTTTTCGCCGCGGGTGCTCATGAGTCAAAATTTACTTCCCTTTGAGTGGCGTGAGCTTTGCCGAAGTAGCTTTTCTTTATACACCCTCAAAATGTTACTTTTACGGTGGGTGCAGACCTTTAGTTTTCGTCGAGCACAAGGTCTCATTTTTCTCAGCTGCTACGCAAAATCTGCAGTTGAACGAGTAACTGGCTCTTTAGCTTGTCCAACGCAAGTGATTGCGCATGGCCTCGTTCCTAACTTTCAGATTGATCTGGCAGCGCTAACTATGCCGCTGTCAATTAATCAATATTCTCAAGCGCAGCCGTTTTTAATTTTATGCGTGGGCAATATTGACGCCTATAAACACCCTGGGACAGTATTAAAAGCAGTGGCAGCCCTACGTAAGGAGGGATTACCCTTGCGGCTGGAGTTTATCGGCCCAGCAGTTCCAAAGGTCCTTAGGCAATTGCAGTCGCAGTTGCATGCCTTAGATCCACAGGGCGAGTGGGCGCAATACCTAGGCCCACTTTTAACGGAAGATTTAAAGGCCAAATATCAAGCAGCGCAAGTGGGCGTTTTTGCTTCCTCGTGTGAAACTTTTGGCATTATTTTGCTCGAAGAGATGGCCATGGGTTTACCCATGGCTTGCGCTAATCGTAGCGCTATGCCTGAAATTGCCAAAGATTGCGTAGCCTATTTTGATCCTGAATCAACCCCATCTTTAATGTATGCACTTGATACCTTGATTCATTCACCTGAGCTGCGACAAGCCAACCAAACAAAGGCGTTAGCGTTATCAAAAGAGTATGCTTGGCAGCAGTGTGCCTCAGAAACATTTACTTTTTTAGGTGATATAGCTATGCAAAACCGATCGACACTTGCATGAATTCTGCTTCTCAATCACTACGAATTTTAATTTTGGGCGCCAATGGCATGCTCGGCCACATGTTGTTTGAAGTACTCTCTAGCGTGAGAGATTGGCATGTAGTAGGCACCGTACGAAGTAGCAAAGCCAAAAAAATGCTTCAGAGTATTTTGCCGGCTTATGCAGACAAGGTGATCGCAGGTGTGGATGTTACCGATTTAGTAGCGCTTGAAGATGCTTTAGATTTAGCCAAACCCGATGTAGTGATTAATTGCGTGGGTTTAATTAAGCAAGACCAAAGCGCTAATGATCCAATAGCGGCCATTACGCTAAATGCACTTTTGCCACACCGTTTGGAGCAGTGGTGTGCAAAGCACGCCGTGCGCTTGATTCACATTAGTACTGATTGTGTCTTCTCAGGGCAAAAAGGGGGTTATACCGAAGAGGATATTTGCGATGCGCAAGACTGGTATGGCAAAAGCAAGTATTTGGGCGAGTTAAGTAGCCCCAATTCCATGACCTTACGCACCTCAATCATTGGTCCGGAATTACCCAGTCAAGCCAGCCATGGCCTATTGGCTTGGTTTATGGCTCAAACTGGCTCTTGCCCTGGTTATAGCCGGGCCGTCTTCTCAGGTCTACCCACCGTTATACTGGCAGAAATTCTGCGCGATGTAGTTATACCCAATACCAAGCTAAACGGCTTATATCAGGTATCTGCGCAGCCCATTACGAAACTCGATTTGCTACAGATGGTTGCGAACACGTTTAATATGGATATTGCGATAGTGCCTTCTGCCAACCCGATTTTGGATCGATCCTTAAATGGCGCGCGGTTTGAAAAAGCGACTGGTTACCATACGCCAGATTGGCCTGAATTAATCTCGCGTATGCACACCCATTGGACTTGCTATGTTCAAAAATAAAACCCTCTTAATTACTGGTGGCACAGGCTCGTTTGGCACCGCTGTGTTGGAGCGTTTCTTGCATTCGGATGTGGGTGAGATTCGGATTTTTAGTCGTGATGAAAAAAAACAAGAAGACATGCGCCTTGCTTTAAAAAACGAGCGGGTAAAGTTTTACATTGGCGATGTACGTAATTTTGATAGTGTGATGGACGCTATGCAGGGCGTGGACTACGTATTTCATGCTGCCGCACTAAAACAGGTGCCATCGTGTGAGTTTTATCCGATGGAAGCCGTGCAGACCAATATTTTGGGCGCTGAAAATGTACTACGCGCTGCACTTACCAGTGGGGTTGAGCGCTGCGTAGTGCTAAGTACCGATAAGGCGGTATACCCGATTAATGCCATGGGTTTGTCAAAGGCAATGATGGAAAAAGTGATGGTCGCTAAGGCGCGTTTATCAAATCTGGGAAAGCATAATAAAACCGTGGTGTGTGCAACCCGCTACGGTAATGTGATGGGCTCGCGGGGTTCCGTAATCCCATTATTCATCAAGCAACTGCAAAGCGGTCAGGCCTTAACAATTACCGATCCCAATATGACCCGCTTTTTAATGTCTTTAGATGACTCCGTTAATCTCGTTTTGTTCGCTTTTGAGCATGCACGGCCCGGTGATATTTTTGTCCAAAAATCACCAAGTTCAACGATCGGTGATTTAGCTTTGGCACTTACTGAACTCTTGCAAAAACCCAATGCACTGCAAATCATTGGTACCCGACATGGCGAGAAGCTCTATGAAACCTTGGTTTCGCGTGAAGAGATGGCGCGCGCCGAAGACCTTGGAGCTTACTACCGGATTCCAGCAGATGGGCGCGATTTGAATTACGACAAATACTTTAGTGAAGGCGAGCTAGCGCTTTCTCAACAAGATGATTACACCTCACACAATACCCAGCGTTTGGATGTAGCTGCGATTAAAGCACTCCTCATGCAGTCGCCCCTGATTACAAAGGTGCTACATGATTAAGCCAGCAACGAAGTTAGCAACGAAGTCAGCAACTAAGTCAGCAACTAAGCCAAGCAGGAAAACCCCCGCCAAGCTCAAAAAATCTAGCCCAGGTACGCGTGAGTCTCAAGCAAGTGCGCGGCTAAGAGTCATGTCAATCGTGGGTACTCGCCCTGAAATTATTCGCCTGTCACGTGTGATTGCTAAGCTTGATAGCGAATGTGAGCATGTACTTGTTCACACCGGGCAAAACTACGATTACGAGCTAAATCAGATTTTTTTTGAAGAACTCGGAATTCGTAAGCCCGATGTGTTTTTAGAGGCTGCCGGCCAGACACCAGCCATCACTATCGGTCAGGTGATTATGGGGGCCGATCAAGCGCTTGAACGCTACGCACCCCAAGCGGTGTTGATTTTGGGTGATACCAACAGTGCCCTAGCTGCGATTGCTGCTAAACGGCGTCACATACCCATTTTCCATATGGAGGCTGGCAACCGCTGCTTTGATTTTCGTGTGCCCGAAGAAATCAATCGGCGCATTGTGGATCACATTGCAGATATTAATTTACCCTACAGCACAATTGCGCGAGAATATTTACTTCGCGAAGGCTTACCACCCGACCAGATTATTCAAACCGGAAGCCCCTTACGTGAAGTGCTCCAGTACTATGCAAAATCAATTGAGCGCTCACGGATTTTGAAAAAACTCAATTTAAAGCCATTGCAATATTTTGTGGTAAGCGCGCACCGTGAAGAAAATGTTGATGTCCCTCAAAACCTTGCCAAACTTGTTGGCTTACTAAATACCTTGGCTAAGCAATTTTCAAGACCGATTGTCTTTTCTACTCATCCGCGTACCCAAGCCCGTTTGGCTGCAGCCAAACTTAAACTTGATCCCCTTGTGCGCTTACATAAACCCTTTGGGTTTTTTGATTACATCGCACTGCAAACTCAGGCGCAGTGTGTACTCTCAGACAGTGGCACGATTACCGAAGAGTCTTCTATTTTAAACTTTCCAGCCCTTAATTTGCGCGCCGTGCATGAGCGTCCAGAGGGAATGGAGGAGGGCGCAGTGATGTTGGTAGGCTTGAATCCAGAGCGGGTATTACAAGCCTTGGCAGTTTTAAAAACACAAGGCCGCGGGACAAAGCGCGGGCTGGCGATGGTCGCCGATTACGCTGCTACCAACGTCTCTGCAAAGGTATTACGTATTCTGTTGAGTTACACCGACTTCATCAATCAAAAAACCTGGAAACAGGATTAAGTTTTTGGCTTTTCACGTTCTAATTGTGACCGATGCGTATCCCCCGATGCGTACCTCAGGCGCTGTGCAACTCTTTGATTTGGGCCAAGCGTTTCGAAAGGCTGGCCACGCAATCACAGTGATTGTTCCAGTGGCTTCACAGGCTAATAGAGTTAAACGTGAGGTGCACCACGGTTGCGAAGTAATTACGGTGCGAGCCTTTCAAACCAAAGATGTTAATTACGTGCGCCGCACTCTAGCCGAGTTCATCAATCCCTTTTGGATTTGGTTTTATTTGCAAAGCACTTCTGCACTTCAGCATAAAAAAATTGATGGTGTAATTTGGTATTCGCCCACGATTTTCTGGGGACCCTTGGTACGTCGCCTTAAAAAAAAGTTTAGCTGCCCTGCTTATTTAATTTTGCGCGATCTTTTTCCTGATTGGGCGCTTGATTTAGGGGTATTAAAAAAAGGCCCGATCTATACCTTTTTAAAAAAGGTGGAGCGCTATCAATATGCACAGGCTAATGTGATCGGCGCACAATCTCCTAATAACGCTCAGTATTTAGAGCGCCAATTTCCTGATCTTAATAAAAAGATGGAGGTGCTCTGGAACTGGATCGGTGCACCGACGCTATTGAATTGTCCTATAACGCTATCAAATACCCTACTTAAAGGTAAAACAATCTTGGTTTACGCTGGCAATATGGGTTTAGCCCAAGGAATGGACGCGCTCCTAGATTTAGCTCGGTCCTTGGAGGGGTATTCTAACTTGGGCCTATTATTTGTTGGGCGCGGTAGCGAAGTCCCACGCTTAAAAGCGAGTGCTGCGCATGCAGGCTTAACCAATATCCTCTTTTTAGATGAAATTGATCCGGCGTTTATTCCTAGTCTTTTTGCGCAGTGCCATATCGGCTTGATAGCCTTAGATTCTAGGCACACCACCCACAATATTCCGGGTAAGTTATTAACCTATTTACAGTCTGGCTTACCCATTGTTGCGCTTGTTAATCCTGATAATGATTTACTAGAGGTGGTGCAAAAAAACCGAGTGGGAGTAGCAATCACTGATTCAGCTCAGCTGTTAGAAGCTACTTTGACTGTGCAGCACCTACGTCAAACCGATGCCAACCTAAGTGCACGGTGCACCGAGCTAGCTACCACTTTTTTTTCTGCAACAACAGCTATGCAGCAGATTGCCAAACACTTTAAACGCTAGGTTTTATCTGGCGGCGAAGATAGTTTTGCGTTATTAGCATAAGTAGCCAATTCTATTAGTTAGATAGATCTGCGACCTTGTAGTTGTTGCCAATAGTTTGGTAACAAGGATAAGAGATGCACAAGCGCTACGCAGCCCAAGATAAAGTAGGCATAAAAAGCACTCATCAGGTAGATTGGCCAAATGGGCGCGAGACCTAAATAATCTAATATAGAAATTACTACAATGCGCGTGAAAAATAGCAGCGCTAAAGTACTACTTAAAAGGAGTAGTGCACTATTTTTTTGTTTATACAAAAGCCCAAAGGAAAGCGGTATTACTAGTACAAAGAGCAGATTAAAATAGTGATAGAGCTTCGAGTTCCAAAAAAAGAGTGTCTCTAAGAGCGAGTTGGCCAAAATACTCACTCGCGCATTCCAGTAAGTTTTTTGGGGTGAATATAGGGGATTAAAAAGGGGTGCACAGGGCCGCTCTTCATGCACGCCAAAGGTATTCCAGTGCATCAGTGCTGTCATACGCCCAGCCACTACCGCTTCTTTAATTGCTGGGTTAGCCTCAAGGTAACAAGCCTCATTCCACTCGTTCGTGAGGCTGGCACGCACTGCATCTGAAAGAATTAAAGGGAATTTAGTGCGGGTGTTAGGATCAACTCCATAGGCGCGCAATACAACTGGCTTTTGCGGGGTAATTGCGGCCACTGCTGAACATAAAAAGCCGAGGTTTTGGGTACTAAGATGCGCCATATCAGGGCGAAATCCATCTGGACTAACAGTGCACAGGGGACGCCCATTCAGTTCAACTTCTATTAGGCTAAAAGGCTGATTGCTTTGGGTCATTGCCCAGCCACCCACCGTCAAAATGCCATTGACATAACTAATTCGATCAACTACACCACTACCACCCATTGCTAATGGGTAGGCACTGAGTGTAAGTTGCTCTGAGTGTAATTGAAGATTTTTAAATGGACTATCAAAACCAAAGGCCCGCAAACGTTTTTTCATCTCGTAATAAGGCTCCCTTCCTTCTAGTGTTGGAGTGATTTGGGCTAGGGTTGGATTTTGATAGCTGACGGTAATCATGAGCGCTTGCTTGATAAGGTGCGCAATACTCCCCATTGCGCCAGGCTCCTTAAGTAATGCAAAGTCGATCGTGCTCGTATTGTAGGATTTGCAAATGATGCGTGCTTGATCACAAGCTTGATTAATTTGCCCACTAAGGCGGTTTAAAAAGCCCAGCACCTCCGGCAAGCTTTTGTATCCAGCACTGGCAATGGCATCTAAAAATGCATACATAAAATGCCCTACGGGAACCGCTTGGTCACAATTAGACTGGGACATATCTTGACCCAAGGAGCGAAGAGTGGCGCAACCGACTTTAGCCCAGTTGGCGTAATGCTTACTCTCCAGATAAGGCTTAAGCTCTAAGGCGGCAGGCGAGATGAGATATAACTTTTCCCAGTCACGGTTAGCCATGCCGTCAAGGGGTAAGCGAGCAGAAGATGCACGCTGTAAAGCAGGGTAAGCATGTTTAAATGCCTTATCTTGAAAGATGGTCGTCACAGCGCTGTGGTAAGCCCTGGCATTGGTAGCCAAAAGGCCCAGGTGCAAGACTGCAAAAACAACGCTCGCCACAATAGTACATTTGAGTAAAGAAAGCAGATTTTTTTGTTGGTAATACCGAACAACAATAAAGAGCAAAAGAAAGCCTAGTGCCGGTAAAATCCAAATACCTTCTTCTCGAGTATTGAGAAATAAAAATAAGGCTAATGCAAAAACTGCCGCGTGAAAACTCTTGCGCCAATTAAATTGGATCTTCGGCTGAAGGTAGATAAAAAATAACGATGTCACAAGGAGCAACATCAGTTGCGGATAAATGGTGTCACGTACCAAGCGAAATTCGGTCGCCCCATATTGCAATGGGTAAAAAAGTAGCGTCGCAAATAATAGGACGAGCAGTGTTTTATTCCAAAACGTTTGCATGCTGCGAAGGAAATAGTAGGAGCTAAGGCAAACTAATGCCGCCTCTAAAATCCGAATGGGAAGGTGGGTATATAACGAGATACTAATAAACCCAGGATAGACAAACCCTTTAATCAATGTCGTGGCCTCATAAGGGCCAAGCCATTTCAGTTCTGCTAGGTGGCTAGCGAGTCGATAGAATAAAAAATCATCGTGGATGAGGTAGGGAATAAGGTTAAGGGGGATAAAGTAAGCGTAGGTTAGCTTCAGAAGGCAAAGAAAGCCAATTGCTAGGGTTAACCCATTTAGCTGCGGGTTCGCAATACTAAGGTTTATACGCATGGGCTTTAGTAGAGATAAAGGCAGGTTTAAGAGCGTTCATTAAAGCAGTGAAATTGTAAATAAGGCCAAAAGCGCCAAAAAAAGAAGCGCATGGCCATTCCTTATTAAAATGGCGCAAGCATGCCTAGTTTGACACAGTCTATGCTTCAAAATAGCGTCTGTAGCGGTATTGGAATAGGCATCCTCATTGGGGCATGGAGTTTGAGCAAAATAGTTAAAAGCCTTTTTTCAAGTCGGTTCATCGCTTAAACTACTTAAGACTATAAAAAGACCACTCATTAGATGCTTGAACCCTTATTGCAAAAGCAAAAAAATCTATCCTATCGTAATGGTTTGTTGATTTTGGGGTCGATTTACATAGTTTTGGTGATTGTCTACCTAATTCAATACCAGGGCCTGCCTTACGTCTTTGATAATAATGAATCCTTTTCATCGATCATTCATGCTAAAAATCTGCTCCAGTTTGATTTTTTAAAAAGTTTTGGTTTGACTGATGAAAGTTATGGGGTCACAGAAAGTGCCCATCCCTATGTATATACACACCAAGGGAACTTCCCCAGACTATTTGCCGCCTTTCTCTATTTATTGGGACTCAAAAGCATTCAGTCGCAAATTATTGCTCATATAGCCATAATTAATACACTAGCCTTGTATTTTGCCTATACTTTTTTTGCAAAAAAAATAGCCCCTATTTTTGCTTTAATTTACTGCCTCATTTTATTAACTGATTATGTGATGCATTTTCAATGGCAGTTCAATACCTGGCGAGTATGGCATTGTTTCTTTATGTTCTCATCACTATTGTTAATTGAAAAATACAAAACGATGAGTAATAAAATTTACATCCCGCTATTGCTCTTAAATTTCAGTTGTCTAGCCTATTTTGAAATGACGTTTGCTGTATTTATTAGCATCTTATCAGCAGGAATGTTGATCTTTCAATTGAAAAAACCAAAATTGTGGTTTTACCCAATTAGTTTAGTTTTTACTGGGGTAATTCTAGGATTTAGTGTGCTAATAACCCAAACCATCTTTTATTACCACGGATTAGATGGGTTTTTAAATGACCTAAGGCTAACTTTCATAGCCCGAAATTACAACATAGCTAATCAATTTGAATTTGCAGCGATGACAAGCCAAATTTGGGATTTTGTTGACGCTAAAAAGTTAGTATTTTGGGATAACTTTGTTTTAAGTTCTGCAAATCTAAGGTCTCTATTTTTGGCAATCCAGTTATATTTTAAATATAACCTAATGATTTATACGCCTTTTTTAATTTTAGTGCTACTGATATTTAACGCTGTGTTTGCATTTAAATTTATTGCCAATAAGTTTGGAGATAGGTCTTTTTTTAAAAGTGACAAACACTACCTACTCACCATCTTAAATACTCAAAGTAATACTAATAAAATTGGTATAGCGGTTTTGATGCTCGGTATCGTTTTATTTGTTACCCTCAAAACTACCATCGTTACACATATTGACATACATCAATATGCAATGAGTAAAGCATCAATTTTTGTAACATTATCAACTTTAATTATTCTCACTGCCTGGGTATGGCGAGGACTTAGAGACGCCTCTGAGGTAAGCGTGCAGCTCTACGAGGTATTAATCATCATTGCGCTTATTGGCCTTTTATTGGGTTTTGGATTAATAAATCACAAACTATTTGAATCGTTTGGTCCGCCAATAGAGGTGTATGAGGCACTCTGGAAAAAAATATTATTTTTTGATGAGTTAAGGGGAGTAGTTCCTAAAATAATTTGGTGCTTTAGTTTGCTAACTGGAGTTTTCATTATATTAAACCAACGATTTTATCAATTACCCAAAGAGGCAGAAAGAATTTTAAATTTAGTGCCGTTTATTATTTCAGGGTTCTTAGCTTGGGGTATTTGTTGGTGGCTAGTACCAGGATACATATTGTCGGGGTATTACATGCGGTACGCACCACTTTTTGAGTACAACACAATTTTATTCATTGTTATTCCCATCTATCTTTTATCACTTTTAGTTAAAGGTGCGGTTGCTAGAATTACTCAAGAATTTAGCCTTACTCAGGACGCACTGATTAAGGCGATTAAAAATAGCATCCAAATTTTACCTTTAACTATCGTTTTCTTATTTATTATTGGTACTTGGGTTGGCTTACAAACAATCTATTTTAAGGAGTTTAAAACAACAGATCATATTCTTTTGGAAAAACTAGCCAGCCCCCGATATCAATTTGCTAGTATTGCTGCCAATACTTATGCAGCACCTTTTGCAGTTCAAACCAATCAATGGGCGTACTTTAGCCCAACATTTTCTTCGGGAAGAATTAACCGAACTAATGATGGGTATTTTTATGAAATAGAAGATAAATATATCTGGCTTAGCGATAAAGAAAAAAATAATGCTTATAAAAATCCAGATTATTTCATTTGCTTTCTGCAGGCAAATTATGATTTTTTAGTAGGATTTAATCCAAGATGCGATATCGATATTCCACTCATCAAAAATCTTATGAGTGGGGTAAAAAATCAAAATTTTTCAGATCTCATTGACCATAAATTAATTGATTCAGACCCCAGTGGCTCAGGACGTTGGGCGATTGTAGCGCTGGATAATGATTTTCCACCCTTTTTAGCATTGAAAAATAATCCTAGATTCATCAATATTGTTGGCACTAGTAATGGAATTCGAATTGATTATCAATATCAGCAGCAGTTCAAAAAAGCTGAGGAGAATTCTGTTATCAGGTTATATAGGCTGAACTCTTGCAATCAAACCAATGATCCAAAGCTCATTTTTTCTACAACTGCCCCCACTATTGCCTTAGCTCATTTGGGAACTGGGACATTACAAGTTTCCGTAACGCCAAAATCAACCACTAAGTATGGGGAGACTTTCTGGAGTGAGCCATTTAGTATGGCTGACACTACACCTGTGTATTGTGGACACGGAATTCCAATTGAGTCACCGCTAGATATCGAAGTCAAATCAAATTTAGATGGCAGGCGGGCAACCTTAAGTTGGCGCACAGGGGAGAATGTAAGGTATTTTGAGGTCCAAAAATCCCTCGATGGGCAATTTTTTACGGGGATAACCTTAATAGACGGTGAAAAAAGGGATCTAAATGTTGGACCCGTTCTAGACGCCCAACAACACTTTATCCGGATACGGGGATGCACCGATTGGGCCTGCTCGCCCTGGTCAACTCATGTTCCAGCTCTAAAGATCGCCAAAAAAAGCACTTCCTAAGGCCAAAGCCAATCATTTATAATAATTAAATCAAAAAAACGCCCAAAAAGCCTGCGGAAATTACCGTTTTAACCGCTTTTTTGAGGGAAAAATTTAATTTTAAGAGATGGCCTAACATGCATACCCAAGTATTTTTCAAAGAAGTTGTTGAAGTTGCTCAGCAGATTGATCTAAATACGATTGAAACCCTAGCCCATGAACTGAAGGACTTAAGGGATCGTAATGGACGCCTCTTTATTTTGGGTGTTGGTGGTAGCGCTGGTAACTGTAGCCATGCGGTCAATGATTTTAGAAAGCTGTGCGGCATCGAAGCCTACGCGCCAGTGGATAATGTATCGGAGCTTACCGCCCGAACCAATGATGAAGGTTGGGATACCATTTTTTCAGGCTGGCTTAAGGTTAGTAAGGCCAATAAAAATGATGCTGTTTTGGTCTTTTCTGTAGGTGGTGGCAACCTGGAAAAAAACGTTAGTCCCAATATTGTGCAGGGTCTAAAGCTAGCAAAAGAGCGAGGCCTTAAAATTTTTGGCGTAGTTGGACGCGATGGTGGTTATACCAAACAGGTGGGTGATTGCGTAGTGGTGGTGCCTACCGTAGATGCAAGCCGTGTTACTCCACATGCCGAAGCCTTTCAAGGTGTTGTATGGCATTGTCTTGTTTCCCATCCAGTTTTGCAGCAAATGGCCACAAAGTGGTAGGTCTTCACTAAGTCCTTAGTCAGACTCTCTTATGCGTGCATTATTTTTAGATAGAGACGGTGTAATTAATCACTCTCTCGTACAAAATGGTAGACCGTTTGCGCCAACATTACTCGCTGATTTTAATTTCTTGCCAGGAGTCAAAGAGGCCTTATCACTGACAAAAAATGCTGGCTTGATGAATATTGTGGTGACCAATCAGCCAGACATTAGCACTGGAAAAATAGATTCGGAGCAATTTCGCCTTATTCAAGAATGCTGTTTTACTGAGTTAAAAATAGATGACATCAAGTTTTGCCCACATATAGAGGCTGATCATTGCGATTGTCGAAAACCCCTACCTGGCATGATCGTGAGTGCAGCTATAGAGTATGGTATCGATATCACTCAAAGCTATATGATCGGCGATCGGTGGAGGGATATCGAGTGCGGTCAGGCAGCAGGATGCAAAACTAATTTTTTTATTGATTATGGCTATAGTAAAAAAAAACCTGAGCCTCCATATACTATCGTGCGTACTTTAGGCGAAGCCGTACAAATTATTTTAGAAGAAACCCAATTACTAAAACTAAGGGAAAAGGTATGAGCACACTTACAAAATTAAAAGTAAAGTTATTCGCTGATGGGGCAGACTTGGCTGGAATTGCCGAAATGGCCTCAAACCCAATGATTGGCGGCTTTACGACCAATCCTACTTTAATGCGCAAGGCTGGCATTACCGATTACAAAGCCTTTGCTTTAAAGGTATTGGAGATCGTACCTACGCTGCCAGTGGCATTTGAAGTTTTTGCCGATGATTTTCCGACCATGGAAAAGCAAGCCAAAGAGATTGCATCATGGGGTAAAAATGTGAATGTAAAAATTCCCGTAACCAATACCAAAGGTGAATTTTGCGGCCCTTTGGTAAAAACCTTGTCAGATGCAGGCGTTAATGTGAATGTCACTGCTGTCATGACTTTGGATCAAGTAAGAAAAATTGTCGAGAATCTGAATATCAATTCACCCGCGATTGTTTCGATTTTTGCAGGTCGGATTGCCGATACCGGGGTGGATCCAGTTCCGCTGATGGCTGAGGCAGTGCAAATCTTAAAATCTAAACCTAAAGCAGAGTTAATTTGGGCTAGTCCAAGAGAGCTACTGAATATTTTCCAGGCGCATCAAGTAGGTTGTCACATTATTACAGCAACAAATGATATTTTGAAAAAATTAACCTTAGTTGATAAAAACCTGGATGCCTATTCATTAGAGACAGTTGAAATGTTTTATCGTGATGCCCAAGCAGCCGGGTTTGATATTCAAATTTAAATTTATTAATCGAAGGAGTAGTTTGTGAAGAAATTAGTTATTTTTGGCGGCGGTGGATACTGCGCTAGTTTATTAGTTCCTCAGTTATTAGAAGAGGGTTGGGACGTGCGGGTATTCGATACCTTTTGGTATGGTACTGATCATTTTCCTAAGAACCCCAACCTTGCCTTAATCAAGGGCGATGTGCGGGATATTAAGGCTGTTAAAGAGGCCCTGAAAGATCGCGATCACGTACTTCATTTAGCCTGTATTTCTAATGATGCAAGTTTTGAGCTTGATGAAAACTTGTCTACTTCAGTGAACTTAGATTCTTTTGAGCCACTAGTCATTGCCGCTAAAGAGGCTGGTGTTAAACGTTTTGTTTTTGCATCATCAAGCTCGGTTTACGGTGTCTCAGATTCACCCAACGTGACTGAAGACCATCCATTAATCCCATTGACCTTATACAACAAGTACAAAGGAATGTGCGAGCCATTATTACTAAAGCACACTGATAAGAATTTTGTGGGCGTGGTATTTCGACCTGCAACCG
Organism: Polynucleobacter sp. IMCC 30228; assembly: GCF_021395205.1. Lineage (GTDB taxonomy): Bacteria > Pseudomonadota > Gammaproteobacteria > Burkholderiales > Burkholderiaceae > Polynucleobacter. Next base: position 53,977 of record NZ_JAJVCS010000005.1, read on the forward strand.
TATGCGGTTATGCCCCACGTTTACGCTTAGATTTATCCGTCAATATTTTGACTAATTTTGCTGTGAATAAAGGCACAATCATGGTGTTTGGTGGCGCTCAATTACGTCCTAATTTGCACGTACAAGATTACGCCGATTTATGTAAATTGCTGCTTACAGCACCAGCGGATAAAGTAGCCAATCAAATTTTCAATTGCGGCTTCCAGAATATGAGCATTATGGATATCGCTAAAGCAGTGAAAAAGGTCGTAGAAGAATTTTTCCCTGAGAAAGGCAATTTGCCAATTGAAGTGACCGAATCCAATGACAATCGTTCTTACCATATTAACTCGGACAAAATTAAGCAGGTCTTGGGCTTTGCCCCTAAGTATTCCGTAGAAGATGCAGTGCGTGGCCTATGCCAAGCCTTTCAAGACGGCAAGATCCCAAACAGTTTTGATGATGATAAGTATTTCAATGTACGCACGATGAAATTGATTGGTGCTAAATGAGTGTTAAACCCATTGCAGTAGTAACAGGGGGAGCTGGCTTTATTGGCAGCCACATGGTTGATCATTTGGTCGATCAAGGCTATGCCGTAAGAGTAATTGATAGTTTGGTTGGAGGACGCGAAGAAAATCTTTCCCAGTATGCTGCCAACTCAGATGTTGCTCTAGAAAAGCGCGATATTCGCAGCTTTTCTGCCAAAGACCCTTTGTTTACAAAGGCAAAATTGGTATTTCACTTTGCTGGCATTGGCGATATTGTGCCCTCCATTGAAAATCCGGCTGAGTATATGTCAGCAAACGTACAGGGTACCGTCAGCATGCTCGAGTGTGCTCGGCATGCTGGTGTCGATAAATTTGTTTACGCCGCTTCTTCGTCCTGCTATGGCTTAGCTAAAACGCCAACCACAGAAGATCATCCCATCGAAACCAAGTATCCCTACGCACTTTCTAAGTATCAAGGCGAGCAAGCAGCGTTTCATTGGCATCAGGTCTATAAGTTACCGGTCAATGCTGTCCGTATTTTTAATGCCTATGGAACGCGCTCACGCACTTCTGGAGCGTATGGCGCAGTTTTTGGGGTATTTTTACGCCAAAAAATTGGTAAGCAACCGTTCACGGTAGTGGGTGATGGCACACAAACACGAGACTTTTTATATGTCACCGATGTGGCTAAAGCATTTTATGCTGCTGGAGTATCCAAAACAGTAGGACAGGTTTACAACCTTGGGGCCGGAAAGCCGCAATCAGTCAATCGTTTGGTTGAATTGCTCGGCGGTGGGGAGGTCTTGCATTTACCTAAAAGACCAGGTGAACCAGATTGCACATTTGCTGATATCACGCGCATTCAGGCAGAATTAGGTTGGAAGCCGGAGGTCAGTTTTGAAGAGGGCGTAGGAAAAATTTTAGCTAATATTGACTATTGGAAAAACGCGCCTTTGTGGGATCCTAAATCTATTGAGGGCGCCACAAAATTATGGTTTGAATTTATGTCTGAAAGGTAATGGCGATGGACCACGAAAGCCAAAAGATGTTTTCTCATAAGATTAAAACGGCAGCTGAAATTGCCCAATTAATTGGAGATCGCCCACGCTCCAAAAAAGCCATTATGTGTCACGGCACTTTCGATGTGGTGCATCCCGGGCATGTTCGCCATCTTCTTTATGCAAAAACCAAGGCGCCAATCTTAATTGCTAGCTTAACTGCAGATGAGCACATTAAAAAGGGCAACTTACGCCCTTATGTGCCGGAAAATTTACGCGCAGTCAATTTAGCCGCTTTAGAAATGGTGGATTACGTATTAATAGATGCAGATCCTACCCCCTTAGAAAATCTTAAACTGATCAAACCAGATTATTTTGCTAAGGGCTATGAATATACTGCAGGCGCTACAAATCCTAAGACCCAGGAAGAGATTGCTGTTTTAGAAAGTTATGGCGGCGAAGTTATTTTTACGCCAGGTGATATTGTTTATTCCTCATCAGCATTAATAGAGTTAGCGCCTCCAACTATCGGCGTTGATAAATTGCTCTCGCTGATGGAGAGTGAAAAATTAAATTTTAATGACTTGCGTATGGCTTTAAGTAAGTTAAAGGGATTGAAGGTTCATGTGGTGGGCGATACGATTGTCGATAGTTTTACCTATTGTCATTTAATTGGCGGTATGACGAAAACACCAACCATGAGTGTGCTCTTTGAGAAAAAAGTCGATTATGTAGGTGGTGCAGGAGTAGTTGCAAAGCACGTTAGAGCAGCAGGAGCGGACGTTACTTTTACAACTGTATTAGGAAAAGATGCTTTGCAAGAATTAGTATTAAAAGACCTAGAGGCTGCGGGGATTCATTGCACTCCGATAATTGATGAAACGCGTCCTACGACTAATAAGAATGCCATTGTTGCTGATACTTACCGGTTACTAAAGGTGGATACCTTAGATAACCGCTCAATTTCTGACAAAATTCTAGAGCGTATTCAAAGTCAAATTAAAACTGTTCCAACAGATGCAATCGTTTTTTCTGACTTTAGACATGGTATTTTTAATCGTGCAACAGCACCAGTTTTGTGCGCTAGTATTCCTGAGGGAGTATTTCGAGTTGCCGATAGTCAGGTAGCTAGTCGCTGGGGCAATATTTTAGAATTTCAAGGTTTTGACTTAATTACCCCCAATGAAAAAGAGGCCCGCTTTTCTTTGGGAGATCAAGATTCAGTAGTGCGCCCATTAGCCTTGGAACTATTTAGAAAATCCCATGCAAAATTGCTAATCCTGAAGTGCGGCGATAGAGGAATTGTGACTTACCGGATGGATTCCCCAGATGACTACCGCGCATTTTTTGCGATTGACTCTTTTGCTGGTAGGGTGGTTGATGCAGTCGGTGCGGGAGATGCGTTGCTCTCCTATGCAACTTTATCCATGATGGCAACAAAAAATGAAGTGATTGCTGCTATTTTGGGTAACATGGCCGCTGGTATTGAGTGTGAGCAAGAAGGTAATATTCCCGTTACCCCAGAAATGGTGATGCATAAAATTGACGCCGTAGAAAAGATTGCGCGTTATGGGACATGAACAACTACATTTAGCTGTTGCTTGGGATAGTTCATGCGCGTCATTGTAGTTGGTCTTGGTGTCCAGGGAAAAAAGCGACAGGCCGTTGCTGGTGAAGAGGTCGTGGCTACTATTGATCCTGTGCATCCTGATGCGACTTATCGCAAAATTGAAGATGTTCCTTTGGAAAGTTATGATGCAGCTTTACTCTGCATTCCCGATGAGCCCAAAATAGCTATGTTGGAATATCTACTGACAAATAAGAAACATTTGCTCGTAGAAAAACCCCTATTTGCAAATCGCACTGAAGATTTATTGGTGCTAGAAGAGTTAGCAAAAAAGAATGGTGTGGTTTGTTATACGGCCTATAACCACCGTTTTGAGCCGCATTTTATTCGCATGAAAGCATTAATTGACTCAGGGCGACTAGGCAAGATTTATAGCATTCGAATGTTTTACGGCAATGGCACTGCGCGGCTAGTGCGTGATTCTGCCTGGCGTGATCAAGGTACAGGTGTGCTTCCCGATCTAGGGTCGCATTTATTAGATACCGTGAATTTTTGGTTAGGAAAGCCGGTTGAGGGATTTTCTATTTACTCTGCAAACCGTTTTGAGAACCTGGCCTATGATCATGTGTCGTTTGGGGCTAATGCAGATACGGTTGTGCAGTTAGAAGTGAGTTTGCTTTCTTGGCGAAATCATTTTTATGCAGATGTTTATGCAGAAAAGGGTACGGCCCATATCCAATCCTTGTGTAAGTGGGGACCTAGTACTTTTATATATCGGGATCGCAAGTTACCTAGTGGTAGACCTGATGAGGAGTCAATTACTTTGATTGAGTCGGATCCAACTTGGGCTTTGGAGTATGCCCATTTTAAAGATTTATGTAAACACGGTACGAGTAATATAAAAAATGATATTTGGATTAATCGAACTCTGAATAATCTTAGTACAAACTTGTAAAGATTAAAATGACACTGACACTATTGCAGCCATCTCCTCTTAAGCCCAGGCGCGTAGTTATTTTAGGCAGCGGTTTTATCGGCGGGGCTATTGCCGAGCATTTAGTTGCTGATTCAATTGAGGTTTTAACTCTCAAGAGTAGTTCACTGAATTTGCTTGACGATAATGCTGCAAAGAACTTAGCACTAAAGTTACGCGCAGACGATGTACTCGTTTTTGCTTCTGCTAAAGCACCGTGTAAAGATGTTGATATGTTGCAAGATAATATCCAAATGGCTAAAGCGGTAGGCAAAGCACTTAGCTTACAAAGCGTTGCTCAACTTATTTACATTAGTTCTGATGCGGTCTATAAAGACTCTAAGGAGCCTATCTCTGAAAAATCTTGTGCTGAGCCGCAGAGTTTGCATGGATTAATGCATTTAGCCCGGGAGCTTATTTTAAGGCAGCAGTACCAGGGCCCCTTTGCTATCGTGCGCCCAACTTTAGTGTATGGCATCAAGGATCCGCACAATGGATATGGCCCTAATCGTTTTGGACGCTTAGCCAAAGAGGGCGGCGAGATTGTCTTATTTGGTAAGGGCGAGGAAAAACGTGACCATGTGTATGTAGAAGACATTGCTAAGTTAGTTCGTTTACTCATTTTGCATCGCGCGGTTGGGGTAGTTAATGCGGTATCAAATCAAACTGTTTCCTTTAATGAGTTAGCGCAATTTGCTACTACTTTCTTTCATTCAACAGGCGTCGTCATTGAAACGCAGCGTGTTGGGGTAATGCCCCATGATGGATATCGCCCCTTTGAGCCATCTGTTGCATCAATAGTCTTCCCAGGTTTTCAATTTAGAGATTGGCACACAGGCCTTACCGAGGTTTATGCCAATGCAGTGGGATAATCGATATATAAAATTTGTAAATAGTAAGGTGCTTTATGTCTAAACCAGTGATTGGCTTTGTAGGAATGACCCACTTAGGGTTAAATTCTTGCATTGCCGCTGCAGAAAAAGGGTTTGAGCTCATTGGTTTTGATCCAAGCGCGCAATTAATTAGCGAAATTAATTCTGGTCATTTTCCGGTATCTGAACCACAGCTAGTTGAGTTAGCGCAAAAAAATAAGTCCCACTTGAGCTTTACTTCTGATATTAACGAATTAAAAAAATGTGATGTAGTCTATGTTGCACCTGATGTTTCTACAAACGATCAAGGTGAGAGTGACTTGACTACCATTACCGCATTACTTGATCTTGCCTTAGAGGCCACGCGATTCGAATGTGTGATTGTGGTTCTCTCCCAAGTGCCGCCAGGTTTTACACGCGGAAAATTAAAAGCTGGCCGTTCTCTCTATTATCAAGTTGAAACATTAATTTTTGGTCAAGCTATACATCGCGCCTTACATCCTGAGCGATACATCATTGGCTGTGAGAATCCTGAAGTACCGATTCCTTTAGCGTTTGCGCAATTCCTGGAGGCGCATGATTGCCCGATTTTACCGATGCGCTTTGAAAGTGCTGAGCTAGCCAAAATCTCTATCAACATGTGTTTAGTTGCTTCGGTGTCTACTGCAAATACGCTTGCCGAACTATGCGAGAAGATTGGAGCAGATTGGTCTGAAATTGTGCCTGCATTAAAGTTAGATCGCCGAATAGGGCAGTTCTCTTACCTATCTCCAGGACTTGGAATATCAGGCGGAAATTTAGAGCGTGACTTAGCTACCGTATGTCATTTTGGACAAAAAAATGGTACCGATATAGGTGTTGTAAGAGCATGGATAAAAAATAGTGAGTATCGAAAGGAATGGCCCTTCAAGATTATTAAAGAAAAATTGCTGACCGTGTCAAAATCACCAGTAATTGCAATTTTGGGATTGGCATATAAAGAAGATACCCATTCAATTAAAAACTCTCCCGCAATAGCGCTCATCAAAAAATTGCAAGAGTGTAATATTCGAGTCTTTGATCCATTGGTTTCAAATTCGGTAGTTAATCATCCTAATTGTTACGGGGCATCATCTGCAATGGATGCCTGTCAAGATGCGGATGCGGTAGCAATAATGACCCCATGGAAAGAATTTTCAGCCTTAAGATCTAATGATATTGTTGAGATGTTGAGAGGGAAGTTAATCATCGATCCCTACGGGGTGCTAGAGATGAATAAAATTGATGATTTAAATGTAGAGTATGTGACGCTTGGAAAATAGTAATTTTCTAAATTATCAAATGATAATATGCTGACTAACCTAAATTCCTCTCCTGTCCCCCCTACTAGGCTGGTAATTTTAGGTGCACATGGCTTTATAGCGAGCCACCTTGCTCGGTGGTCCAAAGACAATCATATTGAATGTAGGCTAATTGGCCAAGATGAGGTTGACTTAGCTGACTTTAGTTCCGCTCAGCTCTTATCCTCTTTGTTGCGTGAGGACGATGTAATTGTAATGACATCAATGCTTACCCCTGAATTTGGGTTAGATTATGAATCTGTAATGCGAAATTTAAGAATGGTAGAGACTGTTTGTACTGCCCTCAAATATATAAAATGCGGTCATTTTATATATTTGAGTTCTGATGCAGTTTATGATGCTGAAAAAATACCACTAGATGAAGATTCCTCTCGCGAGCCTATAAGTTTATATGCGCTATCTCATTCTGCTCGTGAGATTCTTTTGGGGGATTTTTTTCAAAAAAATATTCCTGGAGCACCATTAACAATCTTACGTTTAACAGCAATTTATGGATTTGGCGATACGCATAATGCCTATGGCCCAAATCAATTTGTACGAAGCGCATTAACCGATGGAAATATAAAGATATACGGGAGAGGCGAGGAAAAAAGAAGTTTTGTTTTTATTGATGATCTTATTCGCCTAGTGGGCCTTGTAGTAAAAAATAAAAGTGTAGGCGTATTAAATGTAGCTATTAGTCCTCCCACTACTTTTTTTACACTAGCTAATATAGTGCGCATGAAATTAAATACTTCCGTAAGGATTGAGTTTTTACCAAGGCTTGTTCCCGTAGTTCATAGACCATATAAGTTTACTCAAATTTTTAGATTTATCTATAATTTAGGGCGCCCCATTGGATCCATCGTACATAGAACTTTTGTTAATAAAGCTATCTTTAATTCTTTTCCTGAATTTAGATTTACGTCTTTGGAAGAAGGAATTTCAGAGTTAGTAAATGCCGAGCAAAAGGCTTTAGCTGATAAAGAAAAACTCAATCAGGATGCCAGAAAATGAAAAAAACAGCCATTATTATTGGAATTAGTAGTGATATAGGTTATGAATTGGCTGTTCGATTGGCTAAAGATGGCTGGGAAATATGGGGAACTTATCGTACTAAGCCGTCCTTTAGTTTCCCAAAGGGCATTAATATATTTCCTTGCGATGTTTTGGATATTTCAACAAGGCATAGCTTTCTTCAGCACTTAAAGAAAAACAATATTTCCTGGGATCTATTTATTATTGCGACTGGTACTGAAGAGCCTATTGGAAATTTTTGGGATAGTTCTGAAGAGGTATGGAATGAAAGCATTCGCGTGAATGCCCTAGCCCCCCTGGGAATGATTAGAGACTTGTATTTACTGCGAAATACCGCCCAAATTTCAAGTGTTGTGTTTTTTTCAGGATCGGGTACAAATAATGCTGCTCCCGCATATTCTGCTTATTGCGCTTCAAAAATAATGCTGATTAAGATGTGCGAGTTATTGGATGCAGAAACTCCTGATATTCAATTTTTTATCATTGGCCCTGGAATTGTAAGAACCAAGATTCACGAGCAGACATTAAAAGAGCCTATCAAAAGTGGTCCAAATTATTTAAAATTAATGAAATTTTTAGATTCTGGCAGCCCGGGAACGAGTCATCAAGAAATATTTGAGTGTTTGATGTGGTGTATGCATCAGGGTAAAGCTGTTATTGGAGGTAGAAATATTTCACTTGTCTATGATGCATGGCGTGTAGACGGAGGAGTCTCACTCTCAAATGCGTTGAAAGAAGATCTGGATATGTATAAATTACGTAGATTTGGTAACGATATAAATGTAAATATGGATAAAATATAATGAAATTATCTGATGTAGTAGCTCAATTTTTAAAAGATCAGGGAATCTATCATGTTTTTGCTATTTCTGGCGGAGCTTCACTGCATCTAATTCATTCTATTGCGGCTACCACTGGCATTGATTATGTATGCCCACTGCACGAGCAATCAGGGGCTTTTGCAGCAGATGCCTATTCACGAGTTACTGGCAATCTTGGATGTGCTATTGCTACCAGTGGGCCAGGTGCAACTAATTTGATTACTGGAATTGCTGGCGCTTACTATGACTCGGTGCCAGTACTTTTTTTAACAGGACAGGTAGCTACATTTAGATCTAAAAAAGATACTGGCGTGAGACAAATGGGATTTCAGGAGACGGAAATCGTTGATATGTGCTCATCGATTACAAAATATGGAGTACTTATTCAAGATCCCTATGAAGTATTGTTTGAACTTGGAAAGGCTATTCACATTGCAAAAACTGGCCGACCAGGGCCAGTCTTGGTTGATATACCAGACGATATTCAAAGAATGGATATCGATGTTTCAAAGCTAAAGAAATATACCCCTCTTGAAGAAGTTAAAACTTCTGAGAAAATTAAAAAAGAGATGTCCATCATAGATAAAACGGTTAAATTGATTCAAAAATCTAAAAGACCAATTCTAATATATGGTTGGGGGGTGCATTTAGCTGGCGCTCAATATGAAGCGATTGAGCTAAGCCATTTACTGGGAATACCAATTGCGTTAACATGGGCAGCGCGTGATTTGTTGGAGTCTGTAGACCCGCTTGCTGCCGGTGGATTTGGCACGCATGGGACGCGCCCAGCAAATTTTGCAGTACAAAATGCCGATTTGGTAATTTCCATTGGATCGCGGTTAGATACAAAGGCAACAGGCACGCCCCCAACTAGTTTTGCGCGTGAGGCGAAGTTGGTTATGGTTGATATCGATGTCACCGAAATTAATAAATTCAAACATTTAAATGTGAAGATTGATGTGCCAGCCAATTTAGACGCATTAAAATTTTTAAGACTTCTCTTGGGCAATCTTGCGCAAAGAGATTTAGCAAAAGATATGCCTGATTTTTCTGAATGGGTTTCACGTATTAATCAATGGAAAATTCAATACCCAATTTATGTAAAAAAAGATATAAAAAATAGTGAAGTTAATCCATACTGGTTTATGGAGCAATTTTCTTCCTTACTTAATAATGAGGAAATTATTTTTGCCGATACTGGATGTGCTTTAGCATGGATGATGCAAGGATTTATTTTTAAAAAAGATCAGCGTTTTTTCCACGCATTTAATAGCACACCAATGGGTTATGCCGTTCCAGGCGCAATTGGAGCGGCATTTGCCAGGCCGAAACAAAATATTATTTGTATAACTGGAGATGGAAGTCTCCAAATGAATATTCAAGAGTTGGCTACAATAGCCCATCACAAGTTGCCAATTAAAATTATATTATTTAATAATCATGGGCACGCAATGGTTCGGCAGACTCAAGATATGTGGTTAGATGGTAATCACTATGCAACGTCTACTGCTGGCGGGTTACCTGATCCGGACTTTATAGGAATTGCAAAAGCATATGGCTTTCGTGTTGAATCTATTAAATCAAGCGACGATTGCATAAGTAAGATTAAAAGCATTTTACAAGGAAGTGATCCATGTTTGGTGAATGTGGAAATAAATCCTGAATTTGGTGTTGCCCCTCAAGTACGTTTTGGTAGACCAAATGAAGATTCTGAACCACTACTTGAGCGCGAAGAATTTTTAAAAAATATGATAATCCAACCCCTTCCAATCTCTTTAACTTAAAAAAATTATGAAACTATTAGAAAATGTATTTGATGCTCTCATAGAGAGTCCGTCCCTTCACTATCGCTCATCAGCATTTTATAAGCTTAATAAGGAGGTTGTTCTGAAGATAATCGAAGACCTTTTTAATTCTCCAGAGGGAAGACCTAGTTCATTTGGGCCGTTTGGGGATATTTCTTTGCCCTTTACTAGAATGGGAGCAATTAATTCTTTAGACTTATTTGGTTTAGATGAGCTAATCATTTTCTCCTTTTATCATGTAAATCGTAATAGATATAAAAGAGTAATAGATGTTGGCGCAAACTTGGGGTTACACTCTATTGTAATGTCTAGATGCGATTATAGCGTTAGATCTTTCGAGCCAGATCCGTGGCATTATGAAATGCTGACAAAAAATCTAATTGCAAACTCCGCAAAGAACGTAACATCATTTAAACAGGCAGTATCGATAAGCGATGGCAAGGCTGAATTTGTCCGTGTTTTAGGCAATACAACAGGAAGTCATCTTGCGGGATCAAAAGATTCTTATGGACAAAAAGAAACCTTTATCGTTCCAGTATGTGCTGTTAAGCCACTGTTTGAATGGGCAGATTTAGCAAAAATAGACGCAGAAGGTCATGAAAAGGAATTGCTACAAGCAGCTACTCCGGAATTAATGAAGAGCCTTGATATTATCGTAGAAATTGGTAATCCAGAAAATGCAAAAGCAGTATTTAAGCACTTTAATGGTACAAGCGTAAATATGTTTTCTCAAAAGCTTGGATGGGGTGCTGTATCTAAAGTAGAAGATATGCCTATTTCTCATCGTGAAGGTAGTTTGTTTATTTCAAGCAAGACTCAAATGCCATGGAAATAAAAGTAACTCCTATAGCTAAGCACATATGAATGCATTATTACTATCAATAGGCCTATTTATTTTTGCTTGGATTACTCATGTTCTGCTTTGGCAAATATACACACCAAAAAATCAATCATTAGCATTAATCAAGATATTTATTTTTGTAGCAGTATGCTTTATTTTGTTATTTCCTAGTTGGTTAGTGAACACTTTTAGTGTTCCACTTTTGCTTGGAATTTCAATGTTTTATCTTGGCACTTTAGGCTGCTATTTAATAGTTTATACGGCGGTAGAGGAAACAAGCCCATCCTTAGCAATTTTTTGGGCACTCCAAAAAAATATACAAAAAGGCTGCACCAGTAAAGAATTGGCCCAAGTAATTACTGATGATACTTTCATTAAACCTAGAATTAATGCTTTGAGGCGCAATGGCATTTTGGTTCAAATTGCAGAAAGCAGTGAGTATCAATTAACTTCAAAAGGTCAAAAGGCCGCAGTAATTGCGACTCTGATATCTAAGATTTTTAATATAAAAAGAAATGCATAACATTAATAGTAGTTTTATTAACTATTTACCGATTAGTCCCTTGATTGGCATCTTGCTTGATGTTATTGCGCATATAATTCTAAGTAGAATAAATAAGAAAGGTGCGCATGTAGGTACTCAATTTATTTCAATAGCAATTGGCTTAATTGTCACTTTATCTTTCTTAATTTTTTTATTATGGGATGCAGAATTAAGCCTTCTTAATAATATTTCATATGGCATCCTGTATTGCATTATTTATCTTGAGTTTGCATTTATTCTTTTTAATATTATTAATGCCAATGTTTCTTCTTTGAGGGTTAGAATGCTAAAAGAATATGCGATAGTTGGTGAAAAAGGACTATCGGATGAGGTTTTACTCAGAAAATATTCAGCGAGCGAAATTTTAGCGGTACGTATTGAGCGACTAACAGCAGGCAATCAAATTTACTTAAATGACAATCGATACTTTGCAAGAAAAGGTGGTGTAGCAATGATTGCAGTTTTTTTTAATGGATTGCGTTTTATTTTATTAAGAAATAAAAGATAGAAATGTCTGAAAAAAACCTCTTATCTAGATATCCACAGTCTAAACGTATTATAAAAAATAGAATTAAAAATAAAGAGAGTGCTCGTGAAGTCGCATTAAAATTTGGGAAAGAATATTTTGATGGAGATCGAGAGCAGGGGTACGGAGGATATTATTATGATGGCAGATGGTTGCCCATTGCTAAAGATATAATCCAGCATTTTAATCTCAAGCCCGGTGACCGGGTTTTAGATATAGGATGTGCAAAAGGATTTTTAGTTCATGACTTAATGAGGACCCTTCCTGGCCTAGAAGTTTATGGCCTTGATATATCTGAGTATGCACTTTTCAATGCACACCCCGACGTTATAGGACGACTTCATCTGGGCAATGCCACAAAATTACCTTTTCCAGATAATAGCTTTATGGCTGTTATTTCAATTAATACCATTCACAATCTTGAACGCATAGACTGTATTGCTGCTTTAGGGGAGATTGAGCGAGTAGCCCCAGGAAGATCTTACGTTCAAGTTGATGCCTATCGAAATATAAGTGAAAAAAAAATATTTGAGGATTGGATGCTTACTGCAAAAACCTATGGAACACCTAATGATTGGAATAAAATTTTTAAAGAAGCAGGGTTTAATGGGGATTATTATTGGACAATTCTAGAAGTAGATTGAATTGCAATTAAACGTTTAAATTCTTGGAGAGAGAGTTAAGCAAATGAGTAAAATGCACACACAGGAAAAGCAATATACGGTCATGCTTGATTACCGAGATAAGCAGGGCCTAGAGTCTCTTGGATTGATGACAAGTCAGGCTTGGTATGATGACCCAAAACGTTTAACCTTCACCTTAGCACGATATAAGTTTGCTGCGAAGATGTTGGCAGGAAGCAAAAATGTTCTTGAGGTTGGGTGTGCCGATGCTTTTGCAACGAGAATAGTAAAGCAGGAAGTTGAAAAGTTAACTGCAATTGACTTTGATCCATTATTTGTTGAGGATACCCTTGCAAGGATGGGTGACAAGTGGGCTTTCGACTGCTTAGTGCACGATATGTTAAAAGGTCCGATTAAGGATCAATTTGATGGAATTTATGCTTTGGATGTGTTGGAACATATTCTGCCTGCAAATGAGAGTTTGTTCCTAGGAAACATTGTAAGCTCACTTTCTGAAAATGGAGTCTTGGTAATCGGAATGCCGTCATTGGAGTCACAAGATTATGCATCACCAATGAGCAAGGAGGGGCATGTGAACTGCAAATCCATGCCCGACCTAAAATCTACTATGCAAAAATATTTTAATAACGTTTTTATGTTTTCTATGAATGATGAGGTAATTCATACAGGTTACTATAAGATGGCACATTACCTATTTGCTATTGGGTGCAATAAGAAGTAAAAAATAAAACCCAATACTAAGTATATAAAATTTTTTAGATATTATTCTTCATGCATTAAATGATATTTAGTATAATAGAACTATATACAAGTATCTAAAAGGGGCCTCTTTTGTTAATCAATCCATCTTTGAGTAAAGGTTCTCTTACTATTGCCATTTGTGCGTATAACGAGCAAGAATTTATAAGAGAAGCTATCCAAACAACTCTAGATGCTCTGGCAAGTACTCCAAATTTGAAAACGCAGATATTAGTAATAGACGATGGATCCGTCGATGCTACTTCCGAAATTGTGTTAAATCAAATCAGAATTCATCCTGAAATTACACTTATTCAAAATGAAAAGAATTTAGGTCTTGGGGCTTCTATTCAGAAAGCAATTCAATGCGCTCAAATGGAAAAATTTATTTTTTTACCCGGGGATAATGATCTACCACTATCTACCCTAAAACTACTTTTTCGTAATGCTTTTTTTGCTGATGTTGTAATGACGTATTTTCCAAATGATGAATGTCGCGGTAGAAAAAGATATCTTTTATCTTCTTTATTTAAAGTGATTTACACAAGTTCTTTTGATTTATATATGCTTTATGTTAATGGGCCCGCAGTTTATCCTACTAAACTATTGCAAGAGTTAAAACTTAAGTCAACAAGATTTAGTATTGTTGTGGAAATTAATGTAAAGTTGCTGCGTCAAGGATTAAGTTTTCTTGAATTGCCTAGTTCAAGGCAGGTCGGCATGTTAGGGAGTACATCAGCTAGTTTTATAAGCTTCATTGAAGTAATAAAAGTCTATCTGCATTTAATCTATGAAGTGCATATAAAGTCAAATTCTAAATATACAAAACGGCCCAGCCGAGTAGACTTTGAGTTCGAAGTATTGCCCAAATAGAATTGTCAAAAAATATGCTTTATTTAAAAGAAAACTATAAAAAAATAGCATTATGGTTATGCATGGGATTAATATTTCTTGGGGTTACTAATTTAATTTTATTCTTTTTCGTTGAGGTATTGTATTTTTCCATTTTAGTAGCAACTTTAGTTACGGTTGAATTAACAACAATATTACGCTATTTTGCAAATAGTTATATTGTTTTCAGGGAAAAAATAAGTATTAGAGACTTAATTAAATATCATATTGCCAATTTAGCTGCGATAGCGGTATGGTGGACTGCCGTAAATGTTTTTGCTATCTTAGGGATGCATTATTTGATAGCAAGTACAGTAGCCGTTATTTTGTCTACCACAATTAGTTTTTATAGTAATTTTTTTTGGGTTTGGAAGAAATCGAAGCATTAAACAACCATGCTGATATTTAAAAGCTAAAGTAAGAAAAATATGGATAATTTTAATCAAAATACTGCTATTAAATTGTATAAAAATATTTTCTACATCAGGAGAGCTGAGGAAATATTATCTGATGAGTATAGGAAAGGGGTAATGAAAACACCCACCCATTTTGGAATTGGTCAAGAAGCCATAGCAACTGGGGTTTGCGCTGCACTTAATGATGATGACGTGATTTATACGCACCACCGCAGTCATACGCATTACCTAGGTAAAGGTGGAAGTCTCTTTGGGCTTATGGCAGAACTTTTGGGAAGAGACGGGGGCTGCTCAAAGGGGCGGGGCGGTTCAGTTCATTTAGTTGATCGTTCTGTTGGATTTTTGGGATCCTCACCAATTCTTGGACACTCTTTAGCGTTAGCAAGTGGCTCTGGACTGGCTTTTAAAATGGATCATACTAGCAAAGTGGCTGTTGCCTTCTTTGGAGAGGGGGCTTGCGATGAAGGGGCCGCTTGGGAATGTTTTAATTATGCCTCTGTCAATAAGTTACCGGTGCTTTTTGTATGTGAAAATAATTTGTATGCTACTGAAAGCCCGATGTCTGTAAGACAGCACAGTGAAGCTGATTTATGCAAAAGGTTAGAATCTTTTCAAGTTAAAGCTAAAAAAATAGATGGAAATGATGTTTTTGATGTCTACCATGCCGCAATAAATGCACTAAATTATTGTAGAAATGGTCATGGCCCCATGTTTTTAGAATGTATGACATATCGCTGGCGGGAACATGTAGGCCCCATGTGGGATTACGAGATAAATAGAACATATCGAACAAAAGAAGAGCTTGATGAGTGGATAAAAAAATGTCCTGTAATTCGTGCTCGTAAATATTTGATTGATGAAGGGATAGCCACTATTCAAGCCATTGATAATTGGAATAATCAAATAGAACAAGAAATATCTCTGACTTTAGAAAAGGCATATGAAAGCCCTTGGCCAGATCCAAAAACTCTTTTTGAAAATGTTTGATTAGGAATAACCATGAGAAGTATTAAGTATTCAGAGGCTATATCAGAAGGAATCGTGCAGGAAATGGAGTCTAATCCAAATATATTTATTACCGGAATAGCGGTCGATTATCCTTCGGGCATTTTTGGAACAACTATAGAGGCATTTAAAAAGTTTGGACCTTCCAGAGTTTTTGATTCACCTGCAATGGAGAATGCGTTAACTGGTATTGCAATTGGTGCCGCCGCCGTTGGTAAAAGGCCAATACTCGTTCATCCAAGGGTAGATTTTATGTTCCTTTCGTTTGACATGCTCCTGCAATTGGCTGCAAAGTGGAGATATATGTATGGTGGAAATGCTGGAAATGTACCTATCGTAATTCGAGGAATTATAGGTAGAGGTTGGGGGCAGGGCTCGACACACTCCCAAAGTATACAAGCTCCTTTAGCACACTTCCCTGGTTTAACAGTAGTTATGCCCGCCTTTCCTGAGGATGCTAAAGGATTAATGATTAGTGCTCTACGACATACTGGGCCAGTTGTTATTTTGGAGTATCGTACTTTATACGATACTATGGGAGAAGTATCTGAAAAACCAATTCCGACACCAATTGGTAAGGCAAAGGTCATAAAAGAAGGCAAAGACTTAACGATAGTCGCAACGTCCTTCATGTCACTTGAAGCATTAAACGCGGCTAAAAAATTAGAAGAAAGCGGGATCTCAATCGAGGTAGTGGACTTAAGAAGTATACGTCCGTTAGACGAGGAAACCGTATTAAATTCAGTAAAAAAAACCGGTCGATTAATAGTCGCAGACACTAGCTGGGAACTGTGTGGAGTTGCAAGTGAAATAGTAGCTTTAGCTGCAGAAAAAGCATTTAATTTTTTGAAATGCCCGGCGAGGAGAATAACAATAGCAGATTGTCCAGCCCCTGTTTCGAATTCCCTTGAAAAAGTATTTTATCCATCATCATCAACTTTAATAAAAGCCATTTGTTCAATGCTTGGAGTTGAGTCCAAGGAGTTTGGTTTAATTGATTTAACTGAAAGTTTTAAGGGGCCTTATTGATATGTTTTATTACGTATTAATTTTTATATTAATACAATTTATTTTATATATATTAATAGTTCGAAATCTTTATATTTTTAAATCTGAAAAAGGAATTTTCCTATATCACTTAATACCCGGTTTGCTAATAACTGGAATTGCTATCTGTTTATGGTTTACATTAAAGAACATAGTGTTAGCTGACCTAATACTTTGTATTAGCTTATATGGAATATATGCAATTTCCTTTTTGGAGTTTTGGTCACTTGCTCAAGGAGGGTATTCGCTATCCATAATTGAAGAAATTAGGATTGCTGAATACGAGTATAGAAAACCCGATATAAATAAATTAGCAACAATAGGAAAGATAAAATTTACGAACAGAATTCAATCACTATTGAATAAAAAAATTCTGCTTGAAGAGAAAGGTAACTTTGAATTAACACCAAAAGGAAGGCTAGTATTTACCGTTTTAAATTTTATTCATTGGTTAGTGAATGGTAAATATCAACATATAAAATGATAGTTATATATTCGGCTTTATTTTTCTCTATATCAGTAATAGTTCACTCCATAGTGCAGAGATATATTAAATGTAATTCAGTTATTTCGTTTGCTATCATTAGCAGTTTTTTAGGCTTAATTTTATTTTGGAAATCTTATTTAGATTTTTTTATATCAATTCAATCTTTATCAATATTATTTTCCTATTTCTTTATGTGTGAACTATATATTTTCTTTTTCACGTTAATTATGAGTAGTATTTCTGCAAATCTAATTCTAGACATAGGTTTTAATAAAAAAATTAAAATTAGTAACGAAATTACTAATTATGAAAAAATGGTAGATGCTAGGGTAGCTAGATTGTTAAATAATAAATTTTTAATTGAAATTGATGGAGTATTAAGTACTACTAATAAAGGTAAAGTACTCAATAAAAGTTTTTTTTATATGAAAAATTTCTTCAGACACAAGAATTTAACTAGCAATATAAATATATAAAATATGAATTTATATGGTTTATCCAGACTTTGGATGCTAGCTGTTGCAGTAACAGCCCTATATTTATGGATTGTTGGTGGCTGGTTTCACCTTGAGCTATTAAATATTTCAGAATATGCTAGCTCAAGAGGGCTGCAGGCAATTTTTGACTGGACCTACTTCGATTCTAATCCCACAAGATTACGCATATTAAGTGATTTCCTTGAGGTTATTGACGCAATATTTAGGCCATATTCCAATAATTTATTTTCACATCATCCAAGCATTACATTTACAAGTTTAATAATTGCTATTACAACGCCATTTTTCTTTTATGGAGCAATTAGATCAATGGGCCTATCACGAATAGAGGCGCTACTCTTCACTGGCTTATTTATTTCTTCAATAGCATATCTATCTAGTTTTGTACCATACATAAGGCCTGCCAAAAGATTGGCTATGCTAGGATTGTGCTGCTTAGTTTTTTTTGCATTTCGCTATAGGCTAACTGGAAAAGATTGGTATATTAGACTTGCACTTTTGGTGACATTCTGTAACTTTTTTTCTGATGAAGCTGGGTATATATTTTGGTTGATTCTCGGACTATTGATTTGGAATTATTCTACAAAATATTATAAGATATGGTATTTACTTCTTCCGCCAATATTTTTTATAGTCTCTAAAGTTTTATTACCGCCAATATACGAAGAATTCGGTAAAACTGGTCCAAGAAATAGTGTATTAAATTCAGAAATGATTATTGGGTTATTCCAGAATATTTTTACTATTAAATTTTGGAATCTTGCTATTGAGGATTTAGCGACAGCTGTTTCAGTTACTTTTGGTTTTATAAGTCCATCAATTAGTATTACGGCTTTAATTTTAGTGGCTACCTTAATCTTTAGTTTTTACAAAAAATGGTCATTAGTAATTATTTGGCTAATTGCAATTAGCTTAACTAGTTTTTTCTTCACATTTATTGATGGAGTTAATACTACTAAAAATAACTTAGGTCAATTGACCTATTATTACCATGCCTCAATTGCCCCCCTTTCTATTTTATGTGTAATTTCTATATACCTAAACTTAAAGCCAATTTCAAAATATGCACTTTATTTACTGGCTTTACTTTGTATGTACACCACATTTACTAACTTTAATAATTTTCAAAAGATCAATGAAATTGTAAAAATAATTCATATCTATCCAATAGTTACAATTAATCCATTGGTATTTAATTCCAACCTACTTGTTAATAGATATGACGGATTATTAAAAGATTTAAATCTCTTACAAGAAGTAGAGCTTAGAAAGCAATTTGAATATTACATTGCAAATCCTATGGGAACGGATAATTACTCACAAAGACTTAGAAAAATATTAGGCTTAAGCTCTAATAAATAATATAGACAATATGAAATTTTTTATAGCCCCAAACAAAAAAAAATTCATATTGTCTATATTTTTTATTTGCTTATCCATAGCTACTTTTTTTATTAGCTTTAATGCTGCTTTAAAGCTAAAAATGGATACTGAGCCACCTTATTGGGTTTGGGCTGCAGTTCCGCCTGCGTTTTCAAATGTAGCATTTGGAACGCGTCGATTTATGACATTAGATTTTATACATATAAAATTTAATGATGGAACTATTAATACTAGCGCAGCTACGATAAATAAGGGGATGGCTGAATTAAAAAATGTTAAAAAAACAAGTGAAATGAAAGAACTGACGATGCCAGGAGAGGATAAAGGTATTGTTATTCTAATTGAGCTTGCATTTAAATTATTTGGCTTTAAGGTGGAGGGCGTTCTTTATATTTATTATTTAATATTAGGATTTGCTGGGATTATATTTGCTTATGCTTATCGTCATAATCCTTATGCTTTATTATTATTAGCAACATTTTACTTCTGTCATAGACTTATTCTTCCGATGATTAAATATGATGGACAATTAGCAGGAGTTTTGGCGTTGCGATGCATTCCATTATTAGCTCTAATACCATTATTACACTGCATATTATTTTTTTTTGAAAAAAAGATTAGGCTTTTACAATTTGTATTGGTATTTTTTCAGATTGGGTTACTTACATTCATCATCTTTGTAAGATCTACAACAGTTTGGATGTTTGCTCTGATTATAATAATTAGTATTGTTGTTCTTACATTGAGAAAAGAGCCTAATTTAATCAATATAGAAAAATATCATTTCAAAATATATCCCGCAGCCTTAATTCTTACTTTTTTAGTATTTTTCTACTCAACGTTAAACTTATTTTTGTACAGAGGATTGCCGGATGAGTACTATAAAAAAGGGCAAATTGCAACAAGAGTATTTTGGCACAACATATATTCAGGGTTTGCTTTTAATCCAAATTTTTCTATTCGAGAGCAATTACGCATCGATGACTTCACCACTCTAGAGGCAGTTGAAAAATTCTTAAAAGATAATGGACGAGCTAATGAATGGGCTATTATTAATGGACCTTCCGAAAACTATACAACTATTAGTTGGACTCCTTATGATTTAGTCGTTAAAGAGCTAGTAGTTGATCGCTGTTCATCATATTTTTTAGATTGTATTACTAGTTTTTTTTGGTATAAACCTATTGCAATGATTGGGACTATTGCCTGGGTGTATGGATTGAAGAAATATCCTCCAAATATAGATTTATTTGTTTCGAAACACCAGGAAATTGGTAACGTAGTAAAAGAACAATTTATTTTTACCTCTAATCAACTGGATAGATACGGAGAAAGAGGTTTTTATTGGATCTTACGAATTTCTTTTTTTGCGTTGTTATTTTATTTGTTAGCAAGAATATACCCTTGCAAGGAAAAAGCCATACCTGTAGTGGCAACATCTGGAATACTATTTTTCGGGAGCATGGTCCCTTCTATTGTAGGATACGCTGCCCCGCATACTATAGCCGAACTTGCACTTACAACACCCTTATTTTTAGTTACATTAGCATCATTACTCCCTCTATTGGGGGGAAAAGATGTTAAATAAAAAGATATATTTTATGCAAAATAATGACCAAGATCAAATGCTGAGATTTATTGGGATATTTATTTTAATAATAGTATCTTTTTTTTATATTTTAATTAAATCAACCTTTGTCAGTAATCAACTATATCTTTACGTAGCCTTTTTTACTGGCATGGTTTTATTTATACCCTTAGCTATCTTCTTGGGAAATTTCATAGCACGTACAGATTTTTATCAAAAATATAAGTCTTCTTCAAAAATAAATTTTATATTTTTTTTGTTACCCCTGTTTGTATTTTCATATGGATTAATTGGCATAGATCGTGTTGTATATTCACTCGAATACAAGAATATTTTAGATATAGATGGATTTCAGTTTTCGAATAAAAGATTTATTTATGGGTTTGTTGTTAGCTTTATAAGTCTACTTGCCGTAACTTATTTTAATTTTAAAAAATTTAAATATCAAAATATAGTAATAGCAGGATTTATCTTTATATTTATCTTGTCATTATTTAGGCCTGAAATGGGACATGATACTTTATCCTATGATCCATATATAGGACCAGCGAGTTCAGTTGCTCTTGGTTTAAGTCCATTTACTGACGTTTTTTCTCAATATGGCTTAAATTACCTTCTCATTACTTTAGCTTTGTATATTTTGCCTTGGTCCTTATTTAGTGTAAGTTTGGTCGTAGCAGCATTGGATCAATTTTATATATTAGTAGTCATATTAATCTGCATCAGTATTTCTAGAAATAAGATTAGATCGACAGTATTAGCTTCTTTTTTAGTATTGTTTTTAATTAGTGCATTTTTATACAACCCCACATATACACCATCAGCACTTTCATTTCGGTACCTCCCCCCTTTATTTTTAATATATAGCTTTACAAGGTTAAATTTTAACAAGACCTTTTCAATTCTTTCTGTTTGTATTTTTTTTGTCGCCTGCTTATGGTCCTTAGAATCTTTTATTTATAGTTTAATTGTTTACCAAGCCTATATTATTTTTCAAGAATTATCAAAAAATTCTTTCCAAATTAAAAGGGTGCTAATCCAATCTGGAAAATTACAATTACTATCTTTAGTTCCCCATCTATGCCTCATTACGCTAAGTTTATTATTTTTCAAGAGTTGGCCAAGGTACGATATTTATTTTGAGCTTATAAAAAGCCAAGTATCCTCTAGCGGTTGGATAGTAGCCCCAGATCCACAAATTCGTACTTACATTTTATTTGGCTTATTTTATTCTATTAGCGTTGGCTATACTGCATTTAAGTTATGGACTTTGAAAGGAGATTCCCGCGACCTAAGAAATGTAATTATCTTAGGCTGTATTAGTTTACTTGGAATTATGCAGCTTTCCTATTATGCAGGAAGAGCTGTAACTCCAGTCCTAGTGTTTATTTCTTTCCCTTTAGTAATAATTGCTATTTATTTTTATGACCGCTTAATATCGGAATATAAATTTTGGCAGATCAGCACAAATCTCTTTTCACCAAAAAATATAATAGCAATATTATTTTTTATTTTTATAATTAGCTTTAGTTTATTTGGCGGGGTATTATTTGATAGGTTATTTCGACCAGTAAGCCCTATAAGATCTAATAGCATAATTTTGCGCGAATGTTTTCTGCCCAAATTAAATAAAGACTGCTTCAAACGTAGTTTTTATGCAGGAATTAAAGATAAGTTTCAATGGCCTACTGGCTTTATTGGGCCAAATTCAATTACTTCTAGCGCCTCCCAAAATCTTTGGCAATTAATTCCGACAGGAATGGGAGGTGAAAATATTGCAATGTATATAATGGCAAAAAAGTGGTTCAGTGATAGTGATGGGTATATTTTTACATGGGACTCCGCAACCCTCTTTTTTGCTCTTCGTAAAAATAACCCATTGGGATTAACGCATTCAATGGTAGATGATAGGTCTCAAATTTTGAGAGCAAGAGCATACGCTAATATTAATGACATCAGTAGCGTTGGCAAAGTAATAATCGTTGGTGATATGTCCAGGCAACCATTAGAACAAGAAATTTTTCAAATGCTAAAAGATAAAAACAAATTAACTGCAATTGAATCTTTTGGTGGTGTAAATGTATATCGAATCAGAAATTCTGAAGATTAAATAAAGCTAATGTTTTAAATATAATAAAATTTAGAATTATTCTCATTATATGTCCACTATTCGGGTAAGGATGAATTTATAAATTATCAATAATGCAAGCATGGATTTTTTGTTGATTTGAGTAGCCCGTAAGCCACTCCCTACAATTATTTTTACTAGCAATTTCGTTTAGTATATTTAAATGATCTAATTCGGATTGATCGCTAATCTTTAGCGGGGCGCTTAAAATAGGGTCCCATCTTTCAACCCACATTACTGCAGTCCCTGATTCAAAGACTTTCGGTTGTGTCAAAAATTCAATATTTGGAAATACTTTTTTAACAAGCGGGTAATCATTTGAAAATTCATTGGTATTCAGTAGTCTTAGTCCTTTACTCAAATCTATGACTCCACTGGTTTCATATTCTCCCATTCCATTAATTATGATGACTTGAACTGGTCTTTTAAGGCTTGTTAAATAATCAAATACTTCCCATGAGATTCCAGAAAGCCCAACCGATCTATTGACTACTATCCAATTATGGGCGTAATCAAATTTAAAAATAGAGATGATAAATATAAGGATAGGAATAAATTTAATAAAAATATTTTTTGTAGTAGATCCAATTGCAATAGATATTGCAATTGAGGTGAGCCCTCCAAGAATGCAGGATAATTCAAAGAATGTCGTTCCGGCCCCTCTTTTATACAAGCCTATTCCCAAAAGTAAGGCTGTAAAAATACAGGAAGCAATTATTGGTAGCCCACGAAACTCTCTTCTTCGGCATAATTCTACAGCCATAAAAATTGTACAACCTAGCCAAAAATAAAAAATTTTGTCATAGCCATATGCAGTTTGAAATAATTTAAAGTTTTGAGCCCAAAATCCCGTTTCCCCGCCTATTGATTTTAGAAAGCCAGCTGCATTAATAAGTGCAATTAATGTGGCATGAAGATTGAAGAGGTATAGAAAATAAAAAATAAGTACAAATGCACTTACTGTGGTGAATCCCGAAAATATCATACGCATAAAAATTACTTTTGAATCTAGAGGTTTTTTTAATATCATTAACAACACAGGAATACTTGATATACCAAGTAAAGTAATTTTATTTGAAGCGGCCAATCCAGATATAAATG
Source organism: Polynucleobacter sp. IMCC 30228 (assembly GCF_021395205.1). GTDB lineage: Bacteria > Pseudomonadota > Gammaproteobacteria > Burkholderiales > Burkholderiaceae > Polynucleobacter. The sequence goes on from NZ_JAJVCS010000005.1 coordinate 77,676, forward strand.
AAAGTATTAATAAATGATTCCAAGTGAATTTACTATCTTTGCGATATACATGAATTGTGAGATATGCAGATAATGAAATTATTACCATTGAAAATGCTAAATAATCTGGCAGTAAAAAGTAATAAAAGCCAGCATTTACAGTTGCAAATAAAATAGTTGGGCCCAGAAAGAAAATGCAGGCTTTATCTGAAAAAGTAAGGAACTGATCTCTTGCAACTTTTAAATAAATTATCAGCATAAATAAATTTGTAGCTGCAGTACTTAAAATTGAAAAAATATCTAGATTTTCTTTAGTTAGACCCGCACCATTAACCTTTTCGCTTGCCCAAAAAATTAAGAGTTGTATTAAGCTAGTAAACTGTCCTTGTGCCGTCCAGACCGTTCCTCCTTCGCCACTCAAAATCCGTAATGCCGTAAAGTATCGAAATGCAATACTTTCATTAGAAAATGGAAGTTGCGATCCTCCGGTGAGAATCAAAAATTCAAGTGGAATTGCATAAATAAGCGCCGCAAAAAGTGCTAGCCCTATCTCTAGATAATAATTGGATTTCTGTGAGATTTTCATATAAATAAAAATTATCTAGCTAGCCAATCGATTGGTTTCTTAAGAAAGCTATATGGAGGCATATATTTCAATACTATTGTATGTTTGCCTGGGCTTAATTCTAAGCCAAATTGCGCATGATTTACCCTAACTAATCTAGTTTTATAGTTATCAACTTCAGCAATCCAGTATGGATTCCATGTATTTGCTATGACTAAAAATGAATCATATTCTGCATTAGTTGCTAATATAATTTCATCTGGAGAATATTTCATAACTATAACTTTCCCGCTAGAAAGATTATTGCTTTTCTTGGGAGTAAAAGTATCACTTTTTTGTATGATTACAGATTTTCTTAGTTCTTCTAGGCTCATTGAGTATAAGCGATTCAAGGTATCAGCCTTATCTGAAGTTAGCTTAATAGACTCCACTAATCTAAATCTTGGTAGACTATTTTCTAATTCATATATATATATATCTTTACCTTTCAGCTTTTTTTTATTGAACTGATAATAGTCCCAAAATGGCTGAAAGAATGAGATGTTTTGAGGCAGCCTCATTTCGGGGGGTTGCCGCTCACCCACTACCAGACCAGTGTTTCTGCTGCGATTCTCGGCCCAAGTGGGCTTATTAGAAATATCATGATAAAGCTTAACCCCCTCTCCTTGGAGGGGGTATGAGGATAGTAAAAAGCGTACATTCAATAATCTTAGCAAATTTAGGTTATATCTATTTTCAACATTAAATCCTTCTTTAAGAGCGACTTCGATCTTCTCATTTGGCAATAACCCAAGCCCTGGGGAAAATAAATCAGATCCTAGAAAGATAAAATTATCCTCGGCTTTTCCAGTGTCAACACCAAATATTTTTTTGTTATAGGGATTTATATTAAAAGTAGGTGTTAACATTTTTAGCCACAGATCACGATATACACTTGGGTAAAGATTGGCCCAACCATCAACTGTTTCTAGCCCTTGAGCATATGCATATGCCGGCTGTAATGGCAGTACACTTGCAACCCTAAAAATGTCAGGAATTTCTCGTAACTCATCAAGTGCTTTTATCTGATAATTTTTTTCGCCCCAATCATGAACCCCCAAATCATAAAATAAATGAATTTTTGGCGTAATAAGTAAAACTAAAGCTAGTGATACAGTAAAAATCACGATTAAAAATTTTGCTAGTAGTATTTTTTTCCATAACAGCCAAGCTAGACGAAAAGATAATGTTAAGCCACATGCAATTAAGAAGGGGGCTGGTATTTGAAAAAACCTTCCCATATAAACGCCTTTAATAAAAGGCAAAAGATTCGATAAAATTAACTGTAAACTAATCCATGCCCATTTTTGGGAAAGGAGAAAAAATATTGCTGAAACTCCAAAAAAATTAATAGATACTCTTTTACTTTCACCGCAAATTTTCATACTATAAAAACTTAATACCATCCCAACCATAAAAATTAATACTGGAAGATTCATTGTTAATAAGGTTAAGAAATTACTTTGACCAAACAAATCAAATTGAAGCTGTCTATAAAATAGACCATCAACTGAGAATGAGAGAGATTCAATGTCCCAACCAACTCTATGCGATTGTGACCCATTGATTGAAATTGCTAATAATTGGGGCGCAGTAAAAATACAAAGTACACAAGTGAAAACTAGAAAAGGCCAAAAAAAATGGCTTATCTTAATTCTACGTATTATTAGAAACCATAAAAAACAAAAAAATAAAATATAAGGAACGCCAAAGGTAAAAGTTGTAGTAAAGGAAATTAATAAAGCACTTAGAAAGCATTTAAAGTATTTTTTGGTCCCATGTATTGAATGATCGAGTAGCCAAAGAATTAGGGGAATTCCAGGAAGCGTAAATAAAGCTCCTACTGTATAAAAAGAAAAAGAAGCAAAAAGCAAGGCAACTAAAAAAGCCCATGATTCTTCAAGTTTAAGTTGTTCTTTTGCAACCTTGATGGCAAAGTAAGAAGCCACGAAATACTGTAAAAACCGATGCATACCATTTGCTAGCCAAGCCGGAAGAAATTTGAATAGAAAATATTCTGGGCCATAAGGATTAGCATTTCCCCAAAAGGCTAACCTATCTAGTCCACCCGCTACAAATGGAGACCAAAGGGAAAGATTTCTATCTTCAAACGATAAAGCCTTGAGGGCGGGGATAGTTTCTAGTCCGCTACCATAGCCATACATCCAAGAAAGAGGACCTAATAGCCAAGACTCAAAAGAGAAAAGGAAGGCTATTAGAGTGGAAAAAAGAAGGTCTCTATTAAAATGCGGGTAAAGTTTAAAATATTTTATAAATGCACTCAACATATTTAGATTAGTTTGAAATTAATATCCCATCTTAAGTCAAATTCAAATGAGAAAAGTGGAGAATTATTAAACAATAGAATAAAACTAGGGCTTTCAAATTAGCGCTACTTAAAATCTGATAGCATACGGCTATATTCTTACTAATGAGAATTAATATGATAATTTATATTAAAAAAAATATTATTATAGAATAAGTAAATTATCGTATTATAGCGTTAAAGACTATTTAAAGTCACTTCAAATTAAAAAATTTCTCATGATGTTGCTGAGAATAGAATATATTTTTATGGCCCTTCGACGCTCCTTGTAGCCCACGCTTGAAAGTTTTAGAGTTAGCAATAAAACTCCATGGCTTATATCCAAGTAAACTCAGCATCATATTTGTTTCGACTGATAAAGAATTTTGCTCAACAAGTAAGATTGGCTGATGCATAGTTAAAGTTTTCTTTAGTCCTGTGATAGCTGCATTTTCCGCGCCTTGAATATCTAGTTTTATAAAGCCTGGTTTTAAATTTAAATCATCTAAGGCAATAGTATTTGAAATAGATTTCACTACTCCTATGGCGCCATAGGAATGCGGAAAAGCCTCCATTACTGCGTTTTTAGCCTCATCATAGGAGGTTGACGTTGCGCTATGTAAAAAAATATTCTTATAAATTGGGGTGAATAGTTCAATAGTTTGGCCAGTTATATCTCCAGCCGCAGCTATTTTGTAATCCATTCTATTTTTACTGGCTTGTTTAGTTTTCTCGAGTGCGTTTATATGCAATGAATTTGCCTCTACAGAGAATACATTCCAATCTGGTAAAATTTTCATGAATCCCCGAGCAGAATGTCCTCTATTTGCACCAAGATCTAAAATTAATTTATTATTTTTATAGCCATTATTAACAAGGATTTCAAATCCATAATAATCAAACTCATGGGGCAATAAGAAGTTTCCACATTCCAATAATTTAAGTCCAAATATATAACCAATAGGGTGAGACTCAAGTAAGCTTATTGTTATTTGTTTGAGCTGGCTAAGTATATTCATATTAATATTGATGATACATGAGCTATCTACTTTTTGTAATATTTACAATAGAATTTCGTTAAAGTCTTACGATTTTTACCATCATTTTTATTTCACAAGATTATGAAACTGAATAGTGAAGTATTTATACCAGAAATCTCTATCTTATCAAATGATTCTTCATAAGAAATATCGGCAGGAGAGTGCTAAAAGACTGAAAGATCGGATACGCTAGTGGACTGCTTTAATTAAGTACAGAATTATTTTTTACATAAAAGATATTTCATGCGTATTGATAGTAGAAGTGTTAAAGAATTCAGTTTATCATTTTATAAAATATTCAATAAAGAATTAAAATGAAGGGAAATATATTAACATTAGCTAGTAAATAAAATAAATTCGAGCCGCTAAATATGCTTTATATTTAGATTAATATTAATCATTGAATATAAAGCAAACATAATTGAAATAAGAAATACTTCAGTAAGTAACTAAAACCTATGACGTTAATATAATATTATGGTTAAAACTCTGCAGAGGAAGATAGTCATTCGGAAATATATAATTTGCTTGAGGTAGTTGACTCCCCTTCTTTTTTTATGCTGATTGGAGTAATGCGTAAGGCAATGATCCCTTTAAAACTAGAAGGTATTTTTATCAGTTTTTTACCATAGCCTTTTGCGATAACTTTAGCATTCTGATCACGTGAGTTTGATTCTAAATTATTTAGGCTAATTATTTCCACTAAGCTATCTTGCTCAGCTGTTCCTTGTTGCTGAATATAAATATATTCTGGAAGTATATAAAAACCATCATTTTTTCGTATAACTTTTGCTTTTATATCTTTCACTAAAGGTGGTAATTCATGATCAAGCTTAACTATAGCCCAAGAACCTCTTGGGGATAAATCAAAATCAATCAACTCATGCTTCATGGCACTCGATTTATTTTGAGCCTCTATTACGATTGGCATTCTAGGACAAACATTATCAAAGGGTTCAAAACCCTTCATACGGTCTGCAACAATATTTCTTAAGCTTTGAGGCCACATGCAGATAAAATAGTCGGGATATTTATAATCTAAATTAATATTACCATCAGCTAACCATAAAAAGTTTTTCATATCCCGCTCTGTTTCATAACCATTTTCTGTCTTAGTCGTTTTGTGTGAATGAGAAGAGGGGTCAAAATAAGCCCAACTTCCAGTCATTGCTGCAACTGGAGCAGCATAGGTCATAACAATTGCTGATTTTCCAAGAAAAGGAGGTTTTTGTAATTGCTTTAAAAAGGGAAAGTAGTTCGGAGGTAACGCTGTAGCATAACTAAATTGTAATGCAGCCCAATAGAGTATTAGAGCCAATGAAATTCCGCTTGATAAAAATAAAGTAGCTACATACTGATTTCTAATGCCTGTAAATCCCACATATTTTTTTTGTTTAGAAATTTCATAAAATTCAAAATCGTAAAACACTTTAGTTTTTAAATTTAGACCAACAGCAAATAATAAATAAATAGCTATTGTCAATGGAATACTTGTAAAAAATACTGAAAATGGAGCAGTTCGTTGTAAATATCCACTAATTACGTATCCAGGAGAAAGCAAAAATACAATAAAGAAGGCTATTTCTCCAATAAAAAAAAGTATGAAAACATTAGTTAGATGCGTGATAATTTTTTTAGACAGAAATTGATATGGACTCATGCTAATGAATAAACATCCAAATACAATACTGAAAATTGATAGTAAACGAGCGAGCAGTTCTCCGCCAAAAAAATTAAAGGGACGCATCCAAACCGTTGAATAATCTTGGTCATATAGACGCCAATGGAAGAGTAGAATCAGAATTATGAAGCTAAGATAGGTAGTCTGAGTGAATAAATGATTTCCTAAAGTTTTTCTCAAAGTTAGGCTTAATTTTATTAAGCCTAACTTATTAATGATCTTATCTTTATATAATTCAGTGATTAGAAATATAAGAGCCGCTAAAAATATAGACAAAAAAACTATATAGTAAACCCCAGATTTAAGTTGATTAATATAATTAGCTAAAATTTTTAATCCAAAAATTCGTTGTGTAAAAAATATTAAAAATATAACTATAAATAAAAGAATGAAATTAATTAAATAAGATAGTTTTATGTTTCCTAACCATTTAATCTTATTTAAATTTAATAACAAAATAATTAAGCAAGTAGATATAAATACAAGTAGCTGAAAAGTAGAGACAAATTGGCTCGGACCATAAAAAATTATAAAAATTAAAAAAGAGGTAGTTAGTATTAATAATATTGGTTTAAAGCTATTCCACTTAGAATATTCCGACTTTGATTTAATTTTTAGATAATCTACGTTAGTCAGATTTGCATAAATAATACCCATAAAAATCAAGCCTATCAAGGAACTAAAGACAGCATCGATTAATTCAAAACTACTAAATAATTTTATATATGTTAAGGAAAAAACTATAGTTACTAAAGTAAATAGAAATAGCAAGATCTTGCTAAACGAAACTGCCGGTGTAAATAAGTATTTTATTTTTAAATTAAATTTACTGAATTTATCTGAATTGCAAATTAAAGAAAAAAGGTATCCACTTAGGATTGTAATTACAATAAGGGTTAACCAAGGGGTATATATTTGAAAGACATACATTGTTTGGGCGTGAATAAACGAAAATAAATTTCTTAAGGGAGAAGAATCTGTGTGGTTAGTCCAATAAACTATTTTATTGGTACTAAAAAAAGTCATTGATGAGTTAGCCCAATCCTCTTTGTTGCCAAAATTTCGCATATTAAAGGTGGTCGAAAAATCTTGTTTTACAACTGATAAACCAAATTTTAAAATTAATTGTGAAAATAGCAGAGCTAAAGCAGAGAAGGCTCCTAAAGCTTGAGCTAACCAAATTTTCAAAATTAAAGATATGTTTAAGCGGTGCCAATACGCAGTAAAAAGTATTGCGAAAGTTGCTATCATTACCGCGAATACTAACTCGTTGTAGAACATTAGGAAAAATAAGCCATAAGATCCTGCAAGCCACTTAATCGGGTATTTAGAGTCTAAGTTAGTAATGCAGGCAAGTATTCCAAAGAATAGAAAGCCATACCAAACCCTATAAGTTACAACTTGCCACTGCCCGATTTGCAAGTAATCTGTAAATAGGAGCGCAGAAAAAATAAATGAAAATAATGGATTTGCAATACGCCGTAGACTTAAATAAGAAAAAATTAAAGATAGCGTACCTATGAAAAAGGTGGTGATTAAGACTTGCGCTTCAATACTAGTTGCGCCGAGAAAATATATTAACGCACCAAAAAGGCGAGGCATATTACCTTGATGTGTATGCATATATGGGTGTGCCGCCGAACTAAATCCATATGCCTCGTCAGTAAGCCCAAAAGATTTTAATAAATCAAAGTGTAATAAATTGTATGAATGCCAGTAAACTGAATAAGTTTCGTTAGCATCCATTACATATGGTAGGCCATGACTATATAAAAGTATTGCGCCATAATAAAATGAATGCAGAAATAGAAGAGCATATAAATATGGAAAATTCTCTAGATTCCATTTGCTCTTTAGATTTAACATAAATTTAGACTATTCTAATTTGAGTTTGATAGATCTAATTTAAATCTAATAACTAAAGAGCCATTTTTATCAAACGCATAGAAGACATCTTTATATTTATAAATTGCAAAAAAACATGTAACTTGCCGATCTTGAATAATGACACAAACTTCATCATCTCTTTTTGTGATAATTCCCTTGTCAGTAAAAACGCGCATCAATCCCGGGCGCCATGATAATTGTGTCACATTATTTAGCTCATCAAACTGCCACTTAAAATTCCATTCATTTAAATGACTATAGAGAATTTTTTGGCTAAAATAGTCTAAATAAGTTGGCTTTCCAACTAAAATCGCACCTATTTTCTTCATGTCAAGTTCAGAGAATGATGAATTGCCAAAATTAAATTTTGGCAAACTTTGATCTTGAAAATATGGGGGAAATTTTATTGAATTAGAAAGGCTTAGATCCGGATTTTCTAATGGCTGAAAATCAATCTTCACATCTTTGGCAGAATCCAAAGCAGCAGCAGTTTCAAATGCATAAGAAAAACGTCTGTCAAAAAATTGCTTACCTTTCCAGGTATTTTGATTGCTAATAACTTCGTTTCTAATATCGTTAAGATCATGCCAAGTTAAATCATTTTTCCCAAAATAGGGATAACGCTCCTCTCCAGCCATAAAATTAGTAATTTGTGAAGCAATGATACATACTACCCAAACCCATGCGAAAAGTATGAAATTTATGTTTCTAACAGAATTAGCTGCAATGTGCGCAACCAAGAGAGATAAAAAAAATGAGGATATCGCTGCATAATAACTTATATCCTGTAAATAACCATTTGTAAATATAATTAAAAATTCTTGAACAAATAAATATATAAAAAATGCGAATGCAATCTTTCCCGCATTAATTTTTTCATTTTTTTCAATGGTGATAAAAAAACAAAGAAAAGTTATTAGATAGGCGAGGTAAGCCAGTTTTTCTCTAGATGACCAGGCAAGAAAATTAGGAAATGGTATGCTGCTTACCCAATTTGGAGGGGCTATTCGATTGGGTATGTAATGTGAAGAAAAAATTACTTGAAATAAATTTAAGGGATCATAAAACTCATAATGCCTTATAGATTTTATTAAATTACCAAAATTATAATATGGACCTTTAAATATTAAATCGAATATTTGTAATGGCGATTGATTAAGCGTATTATTTATAAGCGGAATAATTAAAGTAAGTGTCGTTACGTATAGGAATATTGTAATTAATAGACCTGAGAGTAATATTGTAATTTTAGTTGTATCTAATCTATTTACATTTATTTTTGCTAATACATAAATTAAACTAAGTGGAATGAAAATAGCCGTTTCATCTGATAATAGTCCCATTAAAAATGCAAAAATAAATAGAAGTGTTCCGATATAAGGACGGGATGGTTTAAGGACTGTAAAGGCCAGCGAAATTCCATAAAAGCCGAGTGAAAAGAATAAATTTACTAAAGCTTTTCCAGGCAAGTAGTATTCTAAAAGTATGCCCAACATCCCTGGGGATGAGGCATAAAGCAACGTTGCCATTATTGGCAGTCGTTTATTATTGCTAGTAAGGCAAATTGCCTTATAAAATAAATAAAGTGTGGTTGGGTAAATTACCCAATTAAAGCTCAAAGATGGATGAATAACTGTATATAGTAATAATATCCTTCGAAAATGAATATTAATCCATATCATTAAATTTTTAATGATATGCCCTCTGGAATCCCCTACATTATTAAAATCAAAAATTTTAGATAAAGGATTATCAGTGAACGCTGGAAGATGTTTGATAATATACTCGCTAAATATTAATCCGTATTTAGGAGTTGCAATAAAAAAACCGATTATAAAAAGAATTAATCCTAAACTTAAGATAAAAGAAAGATGGCGCTCCCAAAGAAATAACTGATGATTTTTTGGGTGGATAAATTTACTCTGGGAAATCTTATTCATCCAATTTTTTAGAATATTTCTTGAGGAAAAAGGATACTAATACAATAAGAAATAAGGCACAAATACGAATAAAGTCTGCTGTTTTTGTTTTTAAATAAGTTGTATATCTGAAATTTACTTCATCTACTCCTGGGGGGATGATTACACTTCTCATAACAACATTGGCAGGAAAAATGGGTATTTCTTTGCCGTTAATATCTGCATGCCAACCGGGAAAGTAAAGATCATTGAGAATTAGTAAACGTTCAGAATCTGACTTATTGAAATTTAGCCTGATGAAGTCACCGCCCCCTGTTAAGGTAATGAAGCCAGAATCTTCAAAATTCTTTGATTCATTAATACCCTCAATAAATGATACTTTTTCTGGATCGATGATCCCATTTTTTTGAAAAATTTCTTTTACTGCTTCATTCGGAGAGATAACAGACTTAGCAGATTTTGTAAAAAAAACTCTAGGAGTTACTCGTGCAGGAGACTCAATTATTTTGAAACTCGAGGGATCTGCTATACCGGTCACTTGATCATTATTGAGGCTTATATTTCTATAAGATCCATCATCTCCTATTAATACATAGCGCACGTTAAGAAATCCTAATAAATCCCATGGCATTGTCGCAAGATCAGTAAAGCTTATAGTCCGTAAGCTAGCACCATTCCCCCAGGGAAGTATTCTCAACCTGTAAGGTACACCAATGCCATAGTAGCCATCTATTGTACGGAGCTCCCAAAACTCAGGAATATGTCCCGCACAAAAACCACCAGCTATATTTTTATCGCAAACAAGAGCAACCCGAAATCTATCCGGGTTGATGCGTTCATGGAGAGATTCTAGCTGTTCTTTGTTGGGGAGTTTAAATTCGCTGGATTTAGCGTAATAAAAGTCCCCAGAATTAAATGGTTTTTTAAAATTCCAGACATAGCTGTCATTAATTTGGGCGTTAGCGCCAATTAAACATTGTCCAATGATAAGGCCGCAAATTGATGCATAGACAATATTTTGTGAATTAAATTTTTTAATTCGAAGGCCGTAGATAACTATAAATACAACGAAAGTAATAAGTGAGAGCGCAATTCTACATAAAGACTCTTGGCGCATAACTGGAAAATTTTTAAGGGTATATATACCCCCAAATTGTGATGCTATAGCGTTAATTAAAATAGCAATAAATAATCCAAAAACTACACTAAATAAAAAAGTATATTTTTTATTCAAATAATCAGTTTTTTTTGAAAGATCCTCTAAAGATATTGCAATTAAAAATGAAAGTGGTAGTAGTCCTGCGATCAATATCCGTGCATGAGTAAAATCCATCCTCATAAATAATAGGAAGATCGCATGTGCTGCTGGTTTGAAAATTAAAACTGAAATACAGGCAATAAAAACCCAAAAGAAAAAAGGAGTATCTGAATTACTTTGTTTATTTAATAAAAGCCACTCTCTAGGGTTTCTAATTAGCCCCATAGCCAGAAGTAGTGGAATAATAGGGGACGTAAAAATGAGAAATCCTTCAGTAAGATTCATCGAGTTCCCAAGCGCAGACCTTTCGGACATGGTTCTTCCAAATATTCCATAGTCAAACCATCGAAAAATTTCAGACGGAAAAATTCCTTGGAATTGGTATAGGGTTTCAAAGTCTTTTAGGTTTAGGCCATCAATTGCCCTACTATATTCACGCATAGCTAAAGCAATTCCTAAAATTCTAGGGGCAGCAAAACTAATTCCAGCTAGTAATGCCAAGCTAAAAATTACAAAAATTGACCATTTTTGCTGGCGATATGAGCACCAAGCAGCATAAGTAAATATGAGTAAAATTGCATACGCTGCTTTTTGGAGAAACATCAGGTGTAACATGCACCCAATTAATATAGTTAATATTAAAAAATTTGGTAATGCTGATTTTTTTTTAATTTTTCGTATTGCGAGTGCTAAGAGCGGTATCATGATAAAAACTGCAAAACTCATGCTATTTTGACTTACCTTTAAGAGAGTTAAAGATGAAAACTCATAACAAAGGGCTCCGATAAAAGCTGGTATACCTGCAGGAAAATAAGTACGTAAAAAGAAATAAGCACTTATGCCAGATAAGGCTAGAAGACCAATGTCAAAGTATCCTATAGCTATATAGGCTTTATCAGCTCCCAGTAGAGCCAATAAATATACTGACGGGTTTGGAAATACACCAACCATGGCAAGGCTGTCATATCCCATCATTTCAAAATCATCCCACGCAGAAATTTGCCCCGCATGTAAAGTATTAATATAGTGTTTAAGAAACTTGAGATTTCCGTTAAGGCGATCTGGATTTCCAATCCATAAGCCATCTCCTATAAAGTGGCTTCTAAAAAGCCAAATGGCAAGTAATGCTAATAGAGCAATGAATAAATAATCTATTAGCAATATTTTTTTTGAAGGTGATAAATTTAAATTCATGACGAATTAGTTATTCTATGATTATGAATTCATACCTATAAGGCGATTAATAAAAAGTTTGATTCCCCTGGCAATCAATAATTTCCAAGAGTTAATCCATTGACGAAGTTCGGAAAGTTCTGCATCCCGATCTTCTAGTTCTTTAGAAAGGGCACTGACTTCATGATTAAGGCGTAATTTTAGTTCATCTTGTCGTAAATTAAATACTTCAAGTTGACGATCTCCCAGAGCCGTAAAGTATTCATATACTTCCTGAATATTTAGTTGGGGTGCTCCAAGCCAATTTGCTGAGTTTGGATTGATTGGTTTCCCAATGCAAATTACACCCAAGCCTTTTGAGTGTAGAAAGGAGAGATTAGCATTGTAGCGAGTTTGTAATTCTTCCCAAAATTGCCATACTCCAAAACCATGATCGCGAATTACGATGTCATGAAAAAGTACTATAGCATTTGGAGCTAGCTTAGGTAGCCATGTCTCAAAATCATGCTTAACCGCTTCGTAGGTATGCAGCCCATCAATGTGTAATAAATTTATAGTACTGTTATCAAACTGAGTAAGCGCATCATCAAATGTCATACGGAGCAAATGTGAAAATTCGCCGTAGTACATTTGATTATGCGTATTCACAGCATTAAAAATATTGTCATCGTACTGGCCAGTATGACTATCACCTTGCCAGGTATCTATAGCGTAGCATTGTGTTGGTAGTTGGAGCTCCTTGACAGACTGGCAAAATGCAAAATAGGAATTACCAGTGTGGGTACCCAATTCAACGAAGATAGGTGGACGAGTAGCTCCTATGACCCAGTAAGCGAAAGGTAGATGACCAACCCAAGGATTGGGAGACATGAGTGATAAAGGTCTAAAGGCGGCAGCCTTAAGGGGGCTAAAAGGGTTCATGATTTGACAATCTAAAGTCGGGAGAGATTATAATTTTAACTATACCCTATTATTTCTATATTTATATTAATTAGTAGTAATTACATTCAGTTTATTACTGAATATTTTTTTAATTACGGCTAGCACTATATTTAAGTTCCATAGACTCTAATAAAAGCCATTTGCTAGAAGTTAAATAATTATTAAATTAGATAATTTTTTTTAATACATGGCATTATGTTAATATCACATATAATTTTCAATCAAAAAAATATATATTCGATATATCTTAAGTTATGTACATACAAAAGTTAGATTTGCTAGATAATTTTAAAAACCTTGTTTGTCCAGGCTGTAAGAATTCTTTCTCAAGTTTTAGTAAGGCAGAAAATAATCTAAACTGTCAGTTTTGTGCTCAAAGTTTTAAGTTTCATAACAATATATTTATCAGCAATCAAAATATTAGCCCAGAATACTTCGATAAGAAATATGATTTTATGGAGTCTGGAAATGAATTACCAGAAATTCAAAGCTTATGTTACCGTAGACAAAAGCTAGAAGTTGAAAAAATTTTTAAAGCTGGAGATGTGATTCTAGATCTTGGTTGTGGACCATCTACCTGTTATGAAAAGCCAGAAGGTAGCTATCTCATAGGAGTTGAGCCCTCATATCCCTCGATAAGACTAAATAGTAAAATAGATCTCGGTATTTGCGGTTCGGCGACAGATCTTCCTCTGGCTGAAAGATCGATCGATTGTGTGGTGATGTTTTATTCAATTCATCATATGAATTCAGTTTCTATCAATCAAAATAAAATTATTCTCAGTAAAGTCCTTGCTGAATGCGCAAGAATAATAAGACCCGGAGGTAAAGTCATAATTTTTGATATGAATCCTTGGTTTCCTGTTTGGTTACTTCAAGGCTTAACCTGGAATGCGCTTAAAAAATCCCTCAAAGAAAAATTAGATATGTATTTTTGGCGAGAGTCTGAATTAAAAAAAATAGCATCTACTGCTTTTAAGGGGATAGAATTTACTTTTGAAACAAAAACCTATAGAAGTTCGGGCCTACTTAGATTTGCCCCAATTTTTAGTTTGCCAAATTTTAAGGTTCCAAGATTTTTATATCCATTTCAAGTTAAAAAGTATGAGTGGACTACATAACTGAATTTTTTTGCAACACAAGCCTGCCTGCAATGTATATTTTGAAAAGTTAGTGCTATATTTACTTTCACCATTCATTAGCAATCACAAGCTCTTAGGACATGGATATTTTTTTATTATTTAATCTTGTTTTAATTTGTCCACTACCAAATCGCATATCAACTTATTTCCAAATTGAGTATGATGGCCATTCCAAACCATTTTTTCAGGAAAACTTCTAAATTTAGATAAAGGATCAATAATTTCTATGTCCAATTTTCTAGCAAATTTATGAATAAGAGCTAATTCTGATTTTTCCTTTTCCGTCAGCCCTTGGGGGCGGGGATCTTGATAGTCAAATATTAAGATTTTTCTAGCACTAATGGTTGAAAATTTTTCAAGGGAAAATTTAACTATCTCGGGAATGGACGCAGCACTAGGATGCTTAAGGCTCATTCTTGGGGCTGCGGGTGTTATTTCAAGATAATCCATCACCTCATTAGCAACAAATGATTTATTGCGAAGCTCGCCAGCTAAATTCATAAAACCGGACTGTTTAGCTTTGTAATCCTCAATTGAAATGGGTATGGAGTAGCCAATTTTTCCATTATCAAAGATTACTGCAGGCTTTGAAAAACCTGATCTAAAAAATAATTGATCTCTTGCAAATCCATTACCCACTAAAATTGCTAGTATTACTACATCATATTGTTTAGTTATTAACTCCAAGTCTGCCCTCAGTATCGATTGGGCTACACCGTAACCAAATATTCCACCATTATCTACTTCTGCCCTTAAATTGTATTCAACGCAGGCTGGCCAAGTTTCTTGATCCCCAACTTGGTAACCAAAAGTAAAGCTATCTCCAACTGCTAATATTTTAAAGAATTTTTTTTTGAATTTAATATGATTTCCATTACCCCTAAATCCATTTTTATTTACTGTTAAACGCCCCATTGTCCATTTTTCAATTTCTTTACTATCAAAAAATGGTCTTGGAAGTGATCCTAAGCGCTTATCAAATTTTGTTAGCGCAACATCTATATTTTCATCTAAATAGCCGGTATTTGTATTGACATAATCGAATGCGCAGCTAATATCACATGTCTTTAAAATATATGATCGATAGCCTGCTTCAATTAGAAAAAACAAGATAACTGTAAAGGAGATATTAATAATAAATATTATTAGTATTTTCATATTTATTAGCTACACCAATCCTCTTAGGCGCGCTTGGCAAAATGCTGAGATTGTATGAGTTTCTTGTATTTCACTTGCCAAAAGTAAAGATTCAAACTCTTTCACAGAGTAGCGCTCAATTGCTTCTACTCCCTCATCTAATTGAGGCGATCCTAATGATGTTAGTTTGGTAAAAAAAAGATAGGAGCCATTGGCAAACAAATTAGTAGTGCCATAAATAAAACCCAATGGTACCAATTCACCTGCAACGCCCCCGATTTCTTCAAGGAGTTCTTGGCGCGCCGTTTGCTCTATTGTCGCCATATCATCAATTGCTCCTCGCGGAATTTCTAGGATTGATTTACGCAAGGCATGACGAAAATGACGAATTAAAATAATTTTATTTTCAAAAATGGGAAGTACAGCAACCCCTTCATTATTACGATTCATGGTTCTGGTATGTAATCGAATATCGCCATCAGAAAACTCCACCGCATCTCGAATGACAGTTACCCAAGGATCTTCTGAAATTATTCCTACATGTGACCCTTCTAAAGGCAAGCCAAGGGCTTGATTGCGAAGAAGCGATGCTTGTTCTGCGGCATATATTTTTTGTGGATCAAATACAATTTTCACGCTACCTAAATTGTTGGCAAAGTGATGGGGATGTTTTCTTGCAAACTCCAGATAGTATTCAATGCGTTTATGAAAAGAGGAATCCATCAGTATTTATTTCATTAGTTAGTAAATTTACCTACTGCCAGTAGCATGACGCCAATCGTTACGGTACTTACTCCTATCCAGCGCACCGCCGTAATGCGCTCCTTCAGGACAAACGCTCCAATGAGAACAGAAAAAATAATGCTAGTTTCTCGAATGGCGCTAACCCCGCCAACGCTGGCCTTACTCAAAGACCATATAAAAATCCAAAAGGAAGTTAATCCCAGTATGCCTGTGAGCGCAGTATTTTTCCATTCCACGATCCAAATTTTAAGCGCTTTACCTTGGGTTGCCCATAGGGCGTAGGCAATAAAAACCAAGCCATCCCAAAAGACAAGGTGCGCTGTAAAGGAGAAAACACTACCGGTATAACGTACCCCATAGGCATCAAGAACCGAATAAAGGGCAACGGTTGCTGCAGCAAATCCCGCCAAAAGAAAAACAAAGACAGTTACCTGCTTTTTTAATCCATCGGTGACTAAAAAACACACCCCTGCACAGACACAAAAAATACCCAAAAGAGCAATGATTCCCGGCCTTTCTCCGAGGGCAAAAAAGGCAATGATCACTGCCAGTACAGGACATAATCCTCGAGCCAAGGGGTAAGCCAGGCTTAGTTGGGTATTTTGATAGAGCTTTGCTAGTGCAACCTTATAGGCAAAATGAATCAGAACGGAGAGGGCAATAATGCAAAATGCCCAGTTTGATAGTGGGCTTGCTTTAAAGAGTAAAAGACCACACACCAAGGTAGTAGCCACACTCATGCCCCCGATGGCAATAATTTGGTTACTATTGGATTTGATGAGGGCGTGCCACGAGGCATGCAAGAGAGCGGCTGCGATTAATGCAGCAACAACAAAAATGTCCAATTTATCCAGTATTTATAATAATTAAAAAGAATGGCCGCTTTAGGGTGATAGACATCATTTTAGTTGTTTATCCATAATTCTTATTGGTTTTTCTGCCCAATTGATTAAGGCACTGTATTAAGTCATGGCCAATCTGGCGCACTGCTTCATCACCCGGTGTCTTAGCATCCTTCGAGGCATCTTTTGCCAGATAGCTTGCTCTCCTTTCACTTCTTCAAAATATTCTCGAATCACTATGGGATGACTACGATCTTTGCGATAAATCGTGCATTCCATCCATAGGGGAATGTCATTGGTATGTTCAGGCGATTGGGCAAAGGTAATCCCATCAAAAGCGGGGTGATTATTTAGGATCTTGCTATAGCCTTCAACCGTAATATAGGCTTGCCAACGTTCATCTTCATATAAGGCTAATGCCACCTCTTCTTTTAGAGGGTCTAAATTATTAGCTCTTGCCAGTCTTAACAAGGCTAACAAGGTTTGTTTAGGTACCAACACCTGTAAATCAATCCACGCTTGTAATTCGGCTACTTCAAGAGCTAAATGCTTTGCTGTTGTCGCGATTTCTTTCTCAATCAAGTTAGTAAGCAGCTTAATGGGTAGCACAAGATGCGTATTTGGAGGTGGCGCTTTGATCGCTTGTTGATTTTTCGCCTTAGTACCACTAGCTTCTTTGATTGACGAAGTAGCTGCGGGCTTATTTTCTACTTTATCTAAATCATCATCTAATAGATCTTCCTGGATATTGGCTAAAGAAAAATGAGGTGAAGTAGCTTCAGTTAATGTTTTGGGTAAAACGCCAAAATCGCGTTGTGCTAGTTCTTTTAAGGTATAGGTACGTTTACCCATTTTTTTAATTGTGGTTTGATTTGCTTTCATGCGCACTCTCCCGTCTGAATCCTAGTTGATACCTTTACAGAATTTGCAAGCTCCTTAATCACTAATCTTCGCGAGTTTTGGATCGGCACTTGGTATTGAGAAATCATTTCAGGATGCTCTAGTTCTAGTCTTTTGCTATCTAAGCGATAGCTTTGCTTTGGGCTCTTCCAAGTCGCTAAGACTTGGCCTTGATAGGTGAGAAGCTCAGCTTCCCCCATCTGCTCCATGATGGTTTGCTTGATATGAGAGATCTCAAGCTCTTTAGATTTAATCTCACTATTTAACAGCTGTAACTTAGCAGTCAGTTCATAGATGACTGGTTTAGCTTCTATGGCTTTACCAGCTACTTCCTTTTTAAAGAGGTTTTGGTAGTCGGTTTCGCACTGCGCAGGTGGTGGAGTATCTGACAATACATAGTCATTCCAAAAGGCAGCGGCTTTAGTAATGATTAAATCTTCTAGTTCTTTATCTCGATAGACCTCATAAATTCTAAAATCACTTTTACCAAAAAGGACGGCCACATCACATCTCTCCAAATTAGTAATTGCCAAATACCAAAGGCATTGCACTAGGTAACTCATTGGCACTTCATCAGTTCCCAATTCGCCCCAATCCGATTGGTTAAAGGGGCTGGCTGTTTTGCACTCTAAAAGGTGGGCAGCAGCGCAAGAACCATCAGGATTAAATAGAGGTTCAGAATCAATGGCACTATCCAAGCTTGACTTAAAGATAAAGCGATCGATATGGCCCACCATAAAGGGGTAGGTGGGGTGAGCAACACCTTCTTCGCTATGTACTAGGGCGTAGCCTGTTTGAGTGGCGTATTCAGATGCAACAAAGCTTTCTGCAAAAGACCCAAAGCGCACTGGCAGGTTATCTACCTTATTAACTATACGACCAGTTTTCTCAAGCCAGACGTCTAAAGCAGTGCGGTATTTAGAAAACCCTAAAATCGCACCGATATCGGAGCCGCCTAGGTATTTGGTGCGATTGGCTGTAAAATCTTGATTATTAAGCATATTTACTCTCCTAAATTAAATAATCATTATCTCTTAATGAGTAATGATTACCTATTATAAGGTATTAATTACTTGATTACAAGTGGGCAAATTAGAGCGGCTAGAGCGCTATTGAAATGGACAGGTAAAGAGCTTGCCGAGGCTTCTGGGGTAGCTTTTTCTACGCTAATGCGACTAGAGCCAGGGGAGGGTGTACCGGGCGCTCAAGCTAAAACCCTGGACGCTATTCAAAAAGCCTTTGAATCAGCTGGCATCGAATTCATAGGCACCCCAGACTCTGGAGCAGGGGTGCGTTGGAAGTTACCCCGGTAACACCATGAAACACCCCGTTTTAAAGTCTCCCGCCCAGGTTTTACTAGAAGGGCAAATTGATGCAGATCTTCTGAGTGCTGGCTTTACCAAAAAGACGGCTCGCGCTAAGGCGATGTTAGTAGCTGCTATTTTATTGGTGCGTGACTATATTGCAAATCCGGTAGAGGTTCCTAGTGAAGTAGACAAAACAGGCAGACGCAAAAGTGGTGCTAAAAATAAAGAGGCTTTGCGAACATATTTGTACTCCACCTTATTTTCGATCTGGGTTTTAGAGTTTGGAGTTCACCCCAAAATTAATAACAAACACAATCTTCCTACCCCGTTTACTAAATTTGCCGCGCCTATTCTGAAGCGGGAAAAATTTGGAAAATTTATCGATCATGCAGAAAAATATCAGTCGTATCGTGCCAAGGCAATTGCGCTGATTGAATCCGATCCTGAGTGAACTGAAGAAATTACCCCTATTTCCGGGGGGTACTTGGGCCCAATAGGCTGTCAAAAAGCCGTTCTTTTTAAGAAAATTTAAGGGTGTCGTTTTGACACTTTTTTATTTTTTTATAAAGGAATTATCATGAATCAAAATCGTAAGACCGTATCTACTGGCCCAGTAACACAAGAGGGCAAAGCCATTGCATCAAAAATGCAACCACCAAAGGCATCTTTGCTAAGGCGTATTTACCTTGGGAAGACCCGACAGAGCAGCACGCTCTAGTTCAAGGTTTAGTAAAAACCTGGAAAGCTGATCAGCATCCAGAGCGCATGACGTTTATTCGCGATATCGAAGAGGCAGATCTGCGCCTCTCGCGGGCGATGAACTTTGAGCGGATTCAAATTGAAGCGGCAATGCAAAGCTTGGATGTGGCACTGGAGTTTTGTCAAAAAGCTGGCTTTGCGCCCAGCACCCATCTTTCGATGCCACATTGGTATTTTCAAGATGATGAATTGGGTGAGCAAGAAAAACGCAGAGCACTATATGTAGATTTAGTGCAAGAAGAAGCATTAGAACTGAAGCGTATGTACAGCGATCACATCGTTCCCACCATTGCCAAAGAGTTCCCCAATTTGTATTCGTATGTGATGAGCGGGCAAAGAGAAGGCGCCTCATTTATTGCGGTACTTGGCGCGCGGTTTAAGCAGTCAGCGCCAACGCTTAATTTAGGGGTAGTCAGTAATGAGATTGGTGAAAAATATAAACACCATCTAATATGGGCTTACGCATGGCAGCGGTACGAAATTATCATCGCCGGCATTCGAGCGCGGGTAGTGGCGCAAATTGTGTCTGACGAGAAAACGATGCGCTATTTAATTGCCGCTCAAAACCGTAAAATCAAAGCTACTCACGCCTTAGCTTCTTTAACCCATCTAGATTGGCAAAAAGAAGATCGCATTTGTATCGCGCTGCCAGAAGTCCTTAAAGACACACCAGTCCTTAAGGAAGATCCTAAGTTAGTGGAGGCGAAAAACGTGGAACTGAAAGCCGCTGGTGGACAAGCTAATGACGCTAGCTTTACGGTACGCACTTCAGCCTAAGGAGTCAGGCGGTTTTAATTGGGCCTTGGCCTACCTATTCGGCTATGAGGATTGGTAGGTCAATGCTGAATTAAACCGTTTTTTGCAAAACGAACTCCCAGTCATGCGCTAGAGACTCTAGACTTAAATGAACTGTGAATCTGCATTAAGATAGGACCATGCCTAGCCCCAATTTGGTGATTTATCACTATTTCGAAAAAGACGCGAGTTACCGCGATAACTTTTTGCATTTCTTGGTCTTTGGGGTAGAAACAGAGACTGACTACTTGGTTGTCATTAGCGGTGACTATAGTGTTGACTTACCAAGTCTGCCAAATGTACGTTATCTTTTTACACCCCCTAAAAAGAGTGATTTTGGGGGTTATGCACACGTCATTAATGCGGGTTTAGACCTTGGCCCTTATGAGCACATCTTTTTTATCAATTCGTCGGTGCGCGGCCCTTTTTTACCTGCCTATAGTGGACGTTCTTGGACCCATCTCTTTTTAGAGCAAATGCAAGAGGATGTGGGGATGGTGGGGACATCGATTTGCACCATCAAAGCCGACTTTCGCCATTCACTGAATTATCAAGCGCGCTTTGGTGGAACACCGCCCTATTCGCATGTACAAACGATGGCCTACGCCCTGCGTCGCTCCGTTTTAGAAAAACTCATTGAACAGGGCTTTTATGGGGAAGAGCGTGATGCTACCAAAACACTAGCGATTGAAAATTATGAAATCCATCTATCCCAATCTGTATTACAGCTTGGTTGGAACTTGCGCTCCTTACTTCCTGAGCTAAACGCTACCGATTATCGCTTACCCCATACCAATCCGAATCCGAGCTCAACAATAGGGGACCCTAATGAGGTCTTAGGCTATTTTGGGCGCAGTGTTCACCCTTATGAGGTGGTGTTCGTAAAAACCAATCGACACCTTTATACCGAAGCGTATTTAGCGCGTCTGACCTATTCGATGTGGCAAATCCGCAAGGTGACGATTTCTCCAGCCTTGGTTGCCGCTCCTGCAATTGCCGATTATCTTAAGCGTATTAGTACAGAGGCACTCTCGATAGAGACTGTCTCAGACTTTAGTTATTTACCCGGGGCAATTGAGGCACAAAATCAATTGCAGATTGCTTTGCAAGAAAGCAAAATTGCTCAAGAGCATTGCCTCCAGATGCGCAGTTCTACTTCGTGGAGAATTACTGCGCCGCTACGCGCATTTAAAGATTGGCTTTCTGGGGCCAGTAAAAAATAGACGCTGTTTAATAGATTCTGTTTAAGCGGGTGTTTGTTTACTCGTTAGTGCCCAATAGGCCCGCTGCCAAAGGCTCGCTTTGAGATTGGTATTAAAGGGGAAGGGCGCAGTCGGATGGAGTTTGCCAAAATAGGCTTGGTACGGCGGCAGTAGCTCCCTAAGCTTAGCTTGGGGATATTTCCAATTGAGGTAGCGTACTTCTTTTGTAAATTGCTGAAAGTTAATTTGATGTTGGGCTTGGCCCTCCCAAATACCATTGGCAATATGGATTTGCTCAGCGATGAGAATATTGAAGTGCTGATCAAATAAGCGATAGTAAAAATCACAATCAAAGAGCATCTTGAGGGATTCATCAAATAGTAATGCCTTGGCTACTTCACGCTTTAGCGTAATGACCGAGGGAGAGCTCGCAGTATTATTACCAAATAAAAAATACGGATTTTTTTTCGGGGCGATGGGATTGGTAAAAGACTCTCCATCGGTAGTATGCAGAGCTCCCGTCAACATACCATCGGGCTTTTCTATATTGATGATAGTCAGAAGGGTTGATAAATAGTGATCCTCAACCAATACATCATCTTGAAACAAAATTTTGATGTACTCTCCTGTTGCTAATGCAATAGCGGTATTGAGATTATGTGCAGCAATGCCGCGGCGCGTCGTGGTGCGATGATATTGAACTCCCTGTGAGGTAGTTTTACAAAAATGTTCTATGACTTGATCCTCAGACTGATCACTCACTACAATTTCAATGGCTTGAGGATCAATACCCGTTTGCTTTTTAATTGAAGCTAAGGCCCGTTTTAAAAAAGCTACGCCTTGCCCTTTCATTTCATAGGTGGGAATGACAATGGAAATTAGAGGCTCAGTCATTAGTGCATTGCATCATTTAGGGGTAGGGATTAAAAAAGGTTGGGGTTATAAGAATTGCGACATCTAAGCCTCGCGAAGTAACTAGATGCGTAATACACCGCTCTAGTGCATGCGCAAGCGTGCCATCAGTTTGACCAAGTTCTTCATCAAAGTCGGCATACTGCAAGCCCGATAAGAGTAGGGGAGCGAGCGCCTGACTTTGAGCCCAAAACATGGTGCCTACTGGAAACTCAATAAAGCCTTTGACTGGTGCTGCAATGCCCCATTTTTCACAAAGTCGATTAGCCGTTTCCCAGTTTGGGCCCCACTGACAATTAATCACATCAATCGGGGCAAACTTTTGGGGATAGATAAGCGCATTGGAAGACAGAAGCGTGAGTATTTTCTCTATACGGTGATCTTTACTGCCCAATAATTGCTGCCATAGATAATCCCGCCAGGTATCTCCAAACGAATTGGCGGCGAGACTTTTTTTAGTATGAATGTGGGCAAAGTAATCATAGCCAGCTAACTGGGGACCAAAGGTGCAAATCAGGGGCGCAAGGTCCCTCCCTCGGTTGGGGGTGAGCGCAACGGTTAGCTGTTTAACCGTGGGCAGCGGTCTAAAAAGAGCCTCAATCAGCTCTAGATCTTGTTCATGGGGCGTAGAAATAAAAAGATCAATGGGTATTGGCAAAGATTGAATAAGCCCTCCCAGCTCGTTAGCTAGATCCGCATAAAAGAGGTGGGCATGAATAGCGATTTTTTTCTCAGCGGATACCGGCAAAAAAGATGCCTTCTGTAAATCAATAAAGTGAATTGAAGATGGGCGCCCATCTAGTAAGACTCGCTTAGCTTCTTGCCACTGATTAAATTGAGACGTGCCCTTAAAGAGGCTGGGTAGTAAGTTAAAGAGGGTATTGCGAATCACAAATTGACGTGGCGGCGTTACATTTAGCATCCAAGTAAGTAAGCCATGACGCAAACTTTCGCGCGCCGTATTTATTAAGGTTCGCATGGTTTATTATTTTCTGTAAAGGAAGACAAAAACCAAAAGAGCATCAGGGTGCAGAGTAAATAAAGCGTATTTGCTAGGCTTAAGCCATTGTCGCGGTAATAGCCATAAGAGAGATAGAAAAAAGGGAAAAAAGCCAATAGCAGCGGACGGATTGTTATTTTCTGTAATAGATTTTGGCAAAAAGAATCGAGCCCAAAGGGTAATAGCTTTTGATTATGGGTAATCAACCCAAGACTAAGACTGAGTAAAAAAGTATAAATTTCAAATCTGCCCCAATCATGCGCAATGAAATACAAAGGCAAGGAAAGTACTAAGAGGAAAATAAAACGCTTTAGTAGTGACCCATCTTTTAAAAATACAGATAGGAGTGTGATGGCAAGTAAAGGCCATAAAGATACCCGCAGGATTTTAAGAAGCATATAAAAAACGGATTTGACTGAGCCAAAATTTGCTAGCCATTCCTCTTGTAAAAGGGTCATCAAATCAGGTAATACCCCACCATAGAGTCGAAATGGCTGGCCATTTTTGGTAATAATTGCCATGCTATTTTGCATTTCCTGCGCGTGATTAAAGAAAACAGAATAGCCAATAGCAATGATAAAGACGGTTAGAGCAATACCTAGCCAATGCACAGTTTTTTTCTGCGCCAAAGCGTAGATTAGGTAGAGCGCTGGCAGCATGAGAAAAATAGCGGCCTCATGAATAGCCACGACAAGGCATGCAATCAATATGCCAAAGAATCTGGCAACCCACACATTGCCCTGCAAAAATAGATAAACAATGACGAGTGCCATACTGACTTGCAAGGGATCGCCTAGAACTTCAAATAGTAAAGAAGTGTAAGGACCACTAAGGACAAGGGCGCATAGCAATGGCCAATAGCTAGCACCTTTTTTCGCGCGAAAGTAAAGACCATAGGAAAACACAAGAATTAAAAAGGCAATCGCAAGGCAAACTAAATTCAGTGCAATCAAGGAGATTTGAGGGCCAAAAAGGCTCCTGAGCGTTTCACCCAAAAATGCCCGACGCGTATAACCATCGGTGTAAGAGGTAATCCAAAATTGCCCCCAATAGGCCCCAATACACCCTAAACTTTGATCGCAAAAAATTGCTTGGGTAATATTAAAAATAGCTAAAGCAATTCCTAGGACGATGATGAAGAGGGGTTTTTTGAGGAGGTGCATGCAATTAGCTGGTTTTATGAGTATTAAAAAGGGTGCATATAGAGTAAGCGTCAGTTTTACTTCGATCTTGGAGTTGATGTAGTTTTATTAAATAATGATTTACTCAGGGTCGCTAGTAAAAAAACGTAGGCCGGCACAATTGTGACAGCAAAACCCCGCAGACCATCGACAGTAAAAAAAAGTACACCATAACTTAGCAAAAGGGCAATTACAGCAGTGCACATAAAAAGATAGTGCTTATAAATGAGTAGATACAAAAGAATGCAGGTATAAACAATCAGAAATGGCATTCCTGGGGTTAGCCAAAATCCCCAGATATCGGCCACGTATTGTTGGGCAAAAAAGGGAATGCCTTTATCGAGGACTGCTGCTAGTCTGCCATTGGTATAGAGATAATCAAAATGGCGGTACCATAGCTCCAGCACCCCCCGGCCAAATAAAAGACCCGCAAGGCTTGATAAGCCAAAGAGTATCCCCGTTTTTTTATTCCATTCAAATGTCGTAAAAAATAAGAGGGATAAAGCAATGGCGCCAACTGCTGCCATAGAAAAATGCGCTAACGCAGCAAGGCTCAGCGCTAAAAAGATGACTACTTTATTACGTGATAGGGCTGCGGTGATCAGTAGCAAAATAGTTAAGGGATCGGGGTAACCCAGGCCAGCAGTTTGCAGTAACTTAAAACTAATACCAAAGATTGTAACGACCAGCAATGTTTGGAGGGCGTTTTGGCCGTAGAGCTGAAATAAAAGAGCTAGGAAGGGCAAGATGCTAATGAGTAAAGTAGCGCAAAAGACTTTATAGGCAATAAACGTTTGACTAGCACCTACGAGATTGCCTATTAAGGGCATTAAGATGGATTCGCCCCAATACAAGACCTTAGCAAGGTGCTCGGGATGAAAAATCGTTTTAGCGTAATTGGCGTACCAATCGACATTTCCCAGAGCAAAATAACTATCTAATAGGGGGTTTTGAAAAACTAGCCAAAGGCTTAAGAAAAAGCTATAAATCAGTACCATCAGAAACATTGGCGATTTGGATGGAATCATTGCTGGATTTTAAAGGAATCGCCTCAGGAGACTAAAACGCAGCTTATATTCGTTAAACTAGCGTAGTTTATGAAAACACAGCACATTTTTTTGCCTGGCGGCGCAGGTTTAGTCGGTCAAAATTTAATCCCAAGGCTAAAAGCGCAAGGCTATTGCAATATTGTTGTTTTGGATAAACACCCCAAGAATGTGGCGGTCTTACGCGCACTGCATCCGGATGTTGAGGTAATCGAAGTCGATTTAGCTAGGCGTGGAGATTGGCAAAATACCTTTGCGCGCGCTGATATGGTAGTCATGCTCCAAGCACAAATAGGTGGGCTTTTTTACGATGAATTTGTAGCCAATAATATTGAGTCCACCCGTCTCATTTTGGAGGCTATTCGTACGCACGTAATTACGAAAGTGGTCCACATTAGTTCTTCAGTAGTAGAGTCAGTTGCTGATGATTTTTATACCCGCAGCAAAATTGAACAAGAGCAAGTCGTTTTAGACAGTAATGTTGCTTGCCCTATTTTGCGTCCAACGCTGATGTTTGGTTGGTTTGACCGTAAGCATTTAGGTTGGTTATCGCGCTTTATCCAAAAGGTGCCGATTTTTCCCATTCCTGGCAATGGTCGGTTTATGCGCCAACCTTTGTATGTTGGTGACTTTTGTGAAATTATCATTGCCTGTTTAGAAAAATCCATTCCAGCGAAAATCTACAACATTACTGGGCTTGAAAAAATTGACTATATTGATTTGATTCGCTCGATTAAAAAAGCCACTCACGCTAAGGCAATTCTTCTTAAAATTCCTTATTCCTTATTTTATGGACTCTTATGGATCTGGAGTTGCTTTGATAAAAATCCGCCGTTTACTCCTCAGCAATTACAAGCCCTAGTAGCTAAAGATGAATTTGAAGTGATCGATTGGCCCGGTATTTTTGGGGTTAGGCCAACTCCTTTTGCACAGGCCGTTACAGAAACATTTACCCACCCTGTATACAGCAAAGTAACTTTAGAATTTTGAATATGAATACGCTCTCGCAAAACCAAAAAAAAGAACGTATAGCCGTTCTTGGGGCTGGCCCCATGGGTTTAGCGGTGGCTTACCAATTGGCGCTCGATGGCCATGTGCCGGTGGTATTTGAGGCGGATGACCGCGTCGGTGGGATGGCTGCCGCCTTTGATTTTTCAGGCACCACCATTGAGCGCTATTATCATTTTCATTGCACGTCTGATCAAGCCTTCATGGATATTTTAGGAGAGCTTGGTTTATCAAAGCAACTCCACTGGGTTCCTGCGAGGATGGGCTTTTGGTTTAACAATCGCTTACAGGCCTGGGGTAATCCTTTAGCACTACTGCAATTTAAAGGCTTGAGTCTACTTGCTAAATTTCGTTATGGATTGCACGCTTATATGTCTGTGCGTCGCAATGATTGGCGTGCGCTAGATCATGAGGATGCTGTCACTTGGGTCAAGAAATGGGTGGGCCCTGAAGCATATGAAGCACTTTGGCGCGGTTTATTTGAATATAAGTTTTATGACTACACCAATAATCTTTCGGCGGCGTGGATATGGAGTCGCGTACGCCGTCTTGGTCGTTCGCGTTACAACCTCATGCATGAGAAGCTCGGCTATCTGGATGGCGGCTCGCAAACCCTCTTACATGCGATGCAAAAGTATATTCAAGAACGTGGCGGTGAGGTTCGCTTAAGCACTCCCGTTGCGCGCGTACGTATTACTAATGGACAGGTTCAAGGTATTGAGTCTGGGGGTCAGTTCGAACCCTTCGATAAAGTCATTAGTACGATTCCCTTACCCTATATTCCCAAAATTATCCCAGATTTACCGCCGGCAGTGTTAGCCCAATTAGCGGCGAAAAAAAATATTGCAGTGGTGTGCGTCATTGCTAAATTGCGTAAAGCTGTTACTGAGTATTTTTGGCTTAATACGAATGATCCTGAAATGGACATTCCAGGCCTTGTCGAATATACCAATTTACGTCCCCTGGGTAAGGAGCATATTGCTTACGTTCCCTTTTACTTGCCCGGTGAGCATCCTAAATTCCAAGACTCCGATCAAGTCTTTATGGATAAGGTAACCGCTTACTTCATGAAGTTAAATCCTAGCTTAATTGCCACTGACTTCTTGGATATGCGGGTGAGTCGCTATCGCTTTGCGCAACCTATTTGTGAGCCCGGTTACCTTGATACCTTGCCCCCCGTACAGTTACCCATTAATGGGCTATGGCTGGCGGATACCTCTTATTACTATCCAGAAGATCGGGGCATATCTGAGAGTGTAGACTTTGGTCGAAAAATGGCTAAAGCTGCATCGACACCTTATGTAGCTGGGACTATGCCGACAACGGCAGGATGAACGCCACGGGCAGGCGTTTAGTTTTGACTTGCTTTTATACTTAGGTTTTACCAAGGGCGGTAATAATGAATGGCAGCGATTTATCCGAGCTTTATAAAATCCGTTTTACGGAAGAGCAGTTACCGCGCAAAAATGCCATTTGGCAGGTGATTTGCCAACAGTTTTTACAAAAACTCATCAGCCCATCTAGTACAGTTGTAGACATAGCCTGTGGTTACGGCGAGTTTATCAATAATATTACTGCTAAGCGAAAAATTGCAGTGGATATGAATC
This sequence comes from Polynucleobacter sp. IMCC 30228, assembly GCF_021395205.1. GTDB lineage: Bacteria > Pseudomonadota > Gammaproteobacteria > Burkholderiales > Burkholderiaceae > Polynucleobacter. Next base: position 106,046 of record NZ_JAJVCS010000005.1, read on the forward strand.
CCGATACCCGCAAATTTTTAAATTCAGATATTGAGTTTCATCAGTGTAGCGCCCTGCAAATTGATCATGATCTTTTAGGCTGTGCAGATGTGGTCTTTACATCTAATTTTTTGGAGCATTTACCTGATAAAAAAACCCTCAGTGAATTTTTAGAGCAGGTAATGGAGATTCTAAAGCCTGGGGGTAAGTACATCATCTTGGGGCCAAACTTGCGTTATATCCCGGGTATCTATTGGGATTTTTACGATCATCACCTCGGACTTACGCACTTATCTTTAATTGAGGCATTGTTAATGAAGGGCTTTGAGCCAGGCATTTGCATTGATCGGTTTTTACCCTACACCACGCAGAACCGATTGCCAAACCACCCATGGCTTGTTCGACTCTATTTACTTTTTCCATGGGCTTGGAGGCTAATGGGGCAGCAGTTTTTAATAGTGGTTAGTAAGCCCATTCAATAGCATAAATGATGCTATTTTCAGTGGGGAAAATTGCCAAAAAATTCGATTCCAATCTCGCCCTTTTTTTACTTGCCAGTAAATTGCTCCTCTTAAGAGCATGGCCAAGATTATTTTATCCTGAGGTTTGGGTATAAGATGGCACGGAAAATCTTTATGGCTTGATTAATTACGGCTTTATCGATGTTTTTAGGCATGTTGGCCGCTACCTCGTTTTAATTCCAAAACTGATCTCATTTATAGCGCTAAAGATTTCGTTTAGCTACTATCCGCTGATTAGTATTTTATTAGCTTGGGCATTTACGATCTTGGTATTTTTTGTGATTGTAAAAGCCCCGCTTTATCTACGCGGCCAATATTTTCTAGCCATTGCCTGTTTTTTAATCCCTTCTGATCCAGAATGTTTTGGGCTACCCATGTATACGTTTTGGTGGGGCGCTCTGCTTTTATTCGTGCTGGTCTTTTGGCGGGAAGATAAGGGTACGATTTTCAGGATTTGTATACTGGGTTTAGCATCCTTATCATCGCCAGTTTGCTTGGTAACGCTCCCCTTATTTTGGACAAGGGCCGTAATATTTAAGCGGCATTCTACAGAGCTTTGGATTGCCATTTTTGCAAGTCTTTTTTGTGCGATCCAACTCAGCGTGATGGCGATCTATGGAAAGCCTGCTGAGTTTAATTTTAGTTCGGCCTATTTGGTTATCCCTGTATTTCTAGGATCCTATTTAATTGGGAACTTGAATTTCAATTGGAATTGGATTTTTGGTTTTATGCTTTTGATATTTATGATTATTGGATTCATACGTAATCGCAGTGTTCCTTTAGGCGCCCTATATTACTTATGTTTTCTAGGTATTTTGATGTCCATCTATCGGGTGGATATCACGATCCTGAACCCCATTAATGCCGGCCCAAGGTACTTTTTTTTCCCTTATATATTAATTAGTTGGGTTTTGATACAAGTTCTATTTTTAGATACGAGCTTTTTAATAAAAACAGTCGCTGGAATTTTATTGTCACTATCAATTATTAATGCCATTCCGCACTTGGGGAGAACGCATGATGTACTTCATTGGCAAGATCAAATTACGATCTGCATCAATTCAGCGCAGCATGACTTCCCAGTACATTATGCCGGTAGTGCCAAGCATAGTTGGAGTTTTCGCCTAACTGGCAAGCAATGTGAAACTTTATTGCAACAAGATTGGCTATACAGAAAGTAGCAAATTATTTTTTAATAATCCCCAAATCAATCGAGCGTGCCCTTATTTTTTGAGCCTCCTCCCAATTTGGGTGAGTTTTCAGCCCGTTTTCTAGCCAATAGCGTTGGTCAATTAAATAAGGTTTAGAAGTTTCATACCAGTAAGTGAAAATCACCACGGCAATCGCAAAGCCAAGCCAAATAATCTGCGTACGATCTTTATCCTTGGCTAGAAAAATATAGGCAAGGTAGGTACTTGCTGCAAAAAGGAGCGAATATTCAGAATAGCGACTATCGCCACTGGTTTCCACTCCTAAAATACTACGATTCAGTGCAGCCAGGACCGCTGTCAATAAAACATAACTGCAGAGCCAAAAGTAAAATGGACAACGATTTTTTATCTCGATTACTTTTTTGGTCAATAGGAGAAATAGCATAAGGCCAGTGAGCAAATAGGAAGCGAGCCCTAGATTCTGAATTTTTCCAAGACCCCCAATAAAACCAAAAAAGTAAGCTAAAAATAAGTGTGGATGAAATAGGATTTCAATAATTTGTCTTGTGGGCGGGGCTTGGTATGGAAGTACAGCAAAATAGATTAAGAGTACTACTGCAGTGATACTTGCACACAGGAAGAAATCCTTCCATTGTCTGTTCACTAGATAATAGAGATTAATTAGTGGGACGAGTGCCATTCCTCCGCCACTAGTAAAAATAGCAGCCAAATAAAAAATCATAGATCGATAAAAATTTCGATGTACCATAAAGCCAATTGCCATAATGCCAAAAGTAACCTGCCAGTACTGTTGGATGGAGGTCATAGCCCATACCATCATTTCGTAATGAGAGAAGGACAAAAGTAGAATGGCCGCAGGGGCAAATTCAGTCAGGGTAATGCCATATTTTTTAGAAAAAAACCATAGGGCATAAATAGCCATAAACCAGCCAAGAGTGCCAAACCAAATTAAATGAATAAAGTTGATGTTGCCAAACAAAGATAAATCAAGAATCTCGGCCAAATGGGTGAGCAATATACGGTGCTCATTATGTTGGGAGAAAAATAACTCAATTTGCTCGCTTGGGCTTACTTGAACATAGCGATTTAAAAATGCCAAAATCGCATCATAGTCATCGCCATAAGGTTGATTAAAGGCAAAGCGATGAATAGTTAGTAGGTAAATAAGGGCTACCAGCAGCAGAGAATTAATCAAAATTCCATCCACTAGGCTAGTTTTTTTCTTATTGTTCAGTACCATGACAAATAGAGTGTACTTAAATCTTTATACTTTAGATATTTTAAGGCTAGATAGATAAAAAAAAGTCTTAAAATGCCTGCTATGAAACTTCATTTGCATTCGCGGGCTTTTTGGCGATTTACAGAATGGCTTCTGTACGCAGGCTTAGCTTTAACGCTATTGGTTGTTTTTGTGCCATTAGCGCCTGAGATGCCCTCGGCAATAAACCCATTAGATCCCTCTTGGGTCTATGCTATGAATCAGGCGGTTGAGCAAGGGTTAGTTTTTGGACAAACTATTTTGTTCACCTTTGGCCCATATGCATCTATTTTTACCAAAGCCTACCATCCTGCGACAGACCATCTAATGGTATTTGGCGCTACTTATTTGGCCATACTATTTTTCTTTAGTCTTGTATTGATAGTGCAAAACAGGCCTTGGATTTTTCTGCCGCTCTTTGCTTTTGTCATTTTAAGCATGCAATTTTCTTATGATGCACTATTTTTTGCCTACGCCTTAGTTGTAGGAATTTATTGTTACCAAATCACGCAGATGGATATTGTTGATATAGAGCGGCGACATATTTTTTGGGAATTAGCAGTCTTATTTTCTGGGTTTGGTCTATATCCATTAATCAAGGGCACTCTTTATATTTTGTACTTCGGGGTTGCTTTTTTATCAGCTAGCCTTTTTTTAATGCGCGGCTCTTGGCGGCTTGCCGTCATTATTCCCGCGTCCATTTGTCTATCCTTAGTTTTATTTTGGGCTTATGCTGGACAACCTCTACTTAGCCTGCCTAGTTACTTTGGCTCTTTGGGCTTAATTATTGCCGGCTATAGCGAGGCGATGTCACTATTCGGTAATTCCTATGAAATTATTGGCTTTATCTTAGTAGGCGTTTTTATGCTGGCTTTAATTGTAATGAGGGGCGGATATTCTGCGCCCAATTGTTTTTTACTGTTGCTCTTTGCACTTTACCTCATGATTAGTTTTAAAAGTGGCTTCGTTAGGCATGACGGTCATGCTATTCATAGTGCGATTGCATTGATATTTGCTTGCTTATGCTTGTTAATTATCTTTGCTAATTATTTTTCTATCTTGCTACTATTGATATCCATCATGATCGGTTTTTATATCGATGCCCATCATGATAAAGCCGTCCAAAATTCCTTTCTTATTGGTAGTAAAGCGCTTTTTGTCTCAGCTATTGAGGGTGTAAAAAATCGTCTAAATTTGCCTTTAAACTTAAAAACTGAATTTAATCTCGCTAACCAAAGAATTAGGGCTGAAATTGTCTTTCCAAAACTAGAGGGGACAGTAGATACCTACCCATATGATCAGGCTCGGTTAATTGCTGCTGGCTTTGAGTGGAATCCGCGGCCGGTTTTTCAAAGTTATGCAGCCTATAACGCAGATTTGATGAGGCTAAATCAGCAGCATTTATTAAAAATAAATGCGCCAGAAAATCTCATATTTAAAGTTGCCACCATTGATGAACGCCTGCCGAGTTTAGATGATGGTCTTAGTTGGCCGACTATTTTAGAAAATTACCGCTTTGATATGACCGTTAATGATTTTTTAATTTTAAAAAAGAAGCGCGCAAGTAACATAGCTCCCCAAGAAATAATATTGGAAAAAAAAGATTATTTCATGGGTGACTGGGTGACCATACCAAACCCTGCGAGATACGTTTTTACTGAGATCACAATTTCGCCTTCTTTTTTAGGCCGGCTGATCAATATTTTCTATAAAACCAGTGAAATACGTATTTCATTGCGACTTAAAGATGGCACCACCCGCTATTATCGGCTGATTCCCGCGATGGCTAAAGCTGGATTTTTATTGTCTCCGCTCGTTGAAAATTCTCAAGATTTTCATTTCGTCATGAAAGGTGGCGCGGCACTAGCAGAAAAAAAAGTCGAGTCATTTTCTATTGGGCCAGTTGATAAAAAATGGGAATGGGAAAAAAGCTATCAGATTACCTTTAAAGAAATTATCTTTTCTCAGCCCTAAAAGACCCGGGCCAACAAGTTACTTGAAATCCAACTAGGTCCTAACTAAGTTCAAGTAAGTTCAATTCAGGACTTATTTCCACCCCGGTGCTACTACCCAAAAGCCATCGATATATAGTAGTGCAGCTTTTTCTGGATCCAGGTGTTCTCGAGCCAGGGGTAATACCCCAGGATCAAGCACATACAGCGCGTTTGCCTCGTAATTTCCACTAGAGACTGCTTGCATGGCTTTGGATTGCGTTAGTGACACTGCTTGGGGGCTTACACGACCCAGATACACTGAGTCGGTCGCCATATGGTTCTTACCCGCGTAGGTGGCGAAAGTGACCCAGTGAGGGATGGCATTGCCTGCAGGTACGCGGTAAAGCCGTTGGTATTTTTGCGCTGCAGTCTGCCAAAATGGGTTTGTCAGGGGTGTAGGCCAGGTTGAACTGATGGGCATCATGAGATATTGACGAATTGGCAACCAACCGCGGCTGGTATCGATGAGTTGAATGGAAAGGCCTATCCCCAGAATGCATAGCGCTATTTTTTTGGGGTAGCCCCAGGCGATTAGACCCAAGACCACCCAATAAATGCAGTAAAAGACGGGCCAAAACATTCGGCCATGACCGCGAAAAATATTGAGAATTTTTAAGAGGGACTCATTGAGTGTTAGCTGGTAGTTCCACGAACCAATGCCAATTTTGTGTGACAAAGAAATAAAAGCTAAGCCCAAAAGAACCAAGATAAAAATTCCATAGCGTTTAATATCCACCTTCCAAAGCATACGACCTTGCCAGAGCGGCCAAAGTGCAAAAGGCATGAGCAGTAAAAAACCAAGACCTAAAAAATTAAAGCCCTCATGCTGGTGGTTGTCCCCGGGTACATCAGGTAGCACATAAGACCAGAGGCCATAATCAGGAATGCCGGGATCAATGATTCCTAGTACATTCATGCGAAAGTAATTGAAGTAATCGGAGATGATATAAAGGCCATCGCCAGAAACGGCGAAATAACCGACTTGCCAACAGACCAAAAGAATGAGGCCAATTGTGATGCTGATCAAGATAAAGGTAAAGCGCCATTGCCGTTTTTCCCATACTCTGGCTGTGCATAAAGAGGTAACCCAAAATAGGGCAGTCATCATTAATAAATAGGAGTTGACTGCTGCTGCACTTACTAAAAGCGCTAACCAAGCTAGCGCATCTCGCTTGGGGCGAGTCGAATTTTTGAGTGTGAGGTAAAGCGCGCCTAAAATAAAAAAGTGGCCAGCAATTGTGAGGTGACCAATTTTTTCTTGTAGACGCCAAGCAAGAATGGGTGAAAAAACAAAAAATGTAGCACCCAGTAGTCGCAGTACAAGGTCTTGGGTAGCAAGCCCCATGAGGAGATAGCCAAAGCTGGCTTGCAGCAAAAAACACAGCAGCAGCCAAATGCCAAAATATTGAAAGGGTTCTGGCAACACAGCGGAAAACACTTTAAAGCTAATTGCAAAGAGCGGGTTAGAGTCAGAATACAAAATGGCGTTGCTGAGCCCCAAGCCGTAATGGGGATTTAGTCCGAGCGGAAATTCCCAGGGAGAAAAACGAAAAAATTCCCAACCCAAGTAGTAGGTCGAGGGATCGCTAGTGTTAAGCCACGCAATATTGGTGGGAGAAACCGCGCGATAGCCTACCAGCGTTAAAAATCCCATTAAACCCAATAACAGCACCAAAATGATGGGGTTTCTTAAAAAATGACTAGCTATGGCTTGCACATGTAATAGTGGCATAGTGGCAGTATTATGGTTGCCTTAAATGCCTTATTTTATCTATAACTGTTACGAAGATTAGTTTTACCTTGCTTTTAACTAAAGATATCCCAACATGACGGCTTTGCCCCCATTGGACCAAAAAAAGATTCTGGTATTTGCTGCGACCTATAACGAGGCGCAAAATATTCCCCTGCTATTAGCTGATATTTGGGCTGTGATGCCTTGGGCAGACGTCTTAATTGTGGACGATCATTCTCCCGATGGTACGGGTACGCTTTTAGATGAAATCAGTCAAGGTGATCAGCGCTTAAAGGTCATTCATCGCCCCCGTAAATTGGGGTTAGGTTCAGCTCATTATTTAGCCATGATTTATGCCATGCGCAGTCAATATGATCTTTTAGTGACTATGGACGCTGATTTATCTCATGACCCTAAAGATATCCCTCGTTTAGTCCAGGGTTTGGGAGATGGCGACTTTTTAATTGGCTCACGCTACGCGCCAGGTGGGAAATGTGATTATGTTGGCTACCGTAAAGAGCTCAGCCGCATCGCCAATATCCTAGCACGGGTAATGATGCGAATTAATATCCACGAATTCACGACCTCATTTCGGGTATTTAATGTGGATTCGCTCAAAAAAGTAAAATTTAACTGGATTGGCAACTTTGGCTACTCTTTCTTTTTAGAGTCGGTAGTACGTCTCCATGCTAATGGACTTAAATTAAAAGAAGAGCCGATTCATTTTTATAATCGCCATTCAGGAAAATCGAAAATTCCAAGCCTTGAAATTTTTAGAGGCGCCACCAAACTACTTACGTTATTTTTAGGTAGTTTTACTAGCAATGGTACTGACGCACCATCGCAATTATTAGATGATGTATGCATGAACTGCGGCGGCGTTTTTTTATATGAAAAGTATCCTGAATTAATGGGAGCCCATTTAGGCGGACATGTATCTAATTTATATAAATGCAGCAGCATGGGTCATGTGAATAAGCCCCAGATTGCCCAGTGTCTCCAGTGCGGCTTAGAACAAATTCCCTTGTCCAGGCAGCCTAAAGACCTCACCCAACTTTATAGCGAAGTAGTGGATAGTGATTATTTAGAAAATTTTAAAATCAAACAAAAAACTTTTCTTCATACCCTGCGAGAAATTAGACCTTTTCTTCGAAGCACTCCAGGAACTTTATTGGAGATTGGCTCGTACTGCGGCCTATTTTTACAAGAAGCAACACGGGCGGGCTGGCAGTGTTGGGGTATTGAGCCATCAAAGTGGGCAGCAGAATTTTCACGCTTAGCTAATCCAAATGCCCACATTTTTAATCTGAATTTTGAGGAGGCCGCCATTCACCTGCCCAAAGAATTTGATGCGGTGGTCTCATGGGATGTCATTGAGCATGTTCGCGATCCCAATCAAATGCTTTTAATGGCCAATCAAAGTCTTAAGCCCGGCGGTATTTTAGCCTTTTCTACGCTGGATTTAGATTCATGGTTTCCTCGGTTAATGGGAAGGCATTGGCCTTGGATGATGGAAATGCATTTGTATTATTTTCGTAAACCAGTTTTAGAGGATATGCTGCAAAAAAATCATTTTGAACTCTTGCATGTAGCAGGCTATCGCCACTACGCTTCAGTTCAATACATCTATAAAAAATTAATTTATAGCCTACCTACTTTTTCCCATCGACCATTAAGCACCTTAGTGCGCTGGATTCCAGATTGGGCAATACCCGTTACGTTGGGTGATATTAAGTTAATTGTAGCGAAAAAAAAGAGCACCTAAAATAGTTGTATTCGATAATTAACGATAGCATTAAAGCTCAATTGATTGATTGATTGATTTAATGAGTTGCTTAGAGTATCGACTATCAAATTTTCGAGCAAACAAATAATCGCCTGCTTGAATTTGCTCAAGATTACGCTCATCTAGTAGACCAGGATTTTCGCCATGCTGAGTAGTCCATAGAATAAACCGGAGATCAAAATTAACCAGTGTATTGCGGATAATTTCTGGCGAATTTAGCAAAATAGTTTGCGGAGCAGTTTCTTCGCAGCAGAAAGTGAAGCGAAATTCGCGCTCAAGTTTGGGCCATTGCGATAATAAGTATTCCATGGCTATTTTGTTAATGGAGAAATAAACAATCCCGCCATAGTATTTACGATCTTGTAGTCGATTAATACCAAGCCATTTTTGAATTTGAATAAAAAGCGTATTAATTCCAACAAAAAAAATACCCCACTTTCTTGCGTCTAAGATGTCGTGAAGCTGATAGTATTTAACTCGGTCGAGTCTCGGCTCACCCAGTCCATTCCAATTTTCATCTGGCAAGCCAAAATATTGAATATAGCTATGCCTTTGATTTTGCTCAAAAAAAACTTCAAATTGGGCAAGGGATTTAATAATTCGGCATTGACCAGTAATGGTATGAAAGTAGTCACATTCTTTATCAAAAGCCAATTGTGCTAATTGCATAAAAACATCCATATGCTCATAGCTACCCCAACGTACGACTTGGGTTTGCAAATAGACTCGAGGGTTATTTAATCCTAATAGATAATTTGTCGTTTGTGAAATTAGGGTTTTACTGCGGCCATCGATATTGATAAAAATATGAGCATCAGGTAGATTTAATAACTGCTCGATAAGTCCCTGAAGAGAATCAAAATCTCGGTAGGCCGTAATTAAGAATCCATGCTTCATTTTGCAATTCCTTGAATAATCAAAGGCGTGAGTCCTTGCTTGGCAATAGTATAAGATGCGATGGGAGAGAGGTGCCCATAATCCCAGGAGGTAATGCCCCCCAACTTGTCGTCATTAAAATACACGGTACACCCTCTGCTATTGCAAAGCTCATCAATCAAGCTGAAATATTGACTTTTTTCTGAATTGGAAAAGTGTTCTTTTAAATACATATCGTGATTTTGTACCGGAGCGTTAATTCCCACTAGCGTTCGATTAGGCGGATTAGGCCAAAATTTTTGGGTAATAAGCTTAGGTAATTCAGTTAGCCAATGTGGAGTTGGCCCTACAAAAATGACTTTTTTAACGCCAATAGAAAGCAAGGCATCGCGAATAGCATCCATTTTGGCAATGGTATGGTGCAAATTTTGTGCGACAACCACAACATCTGCCTTGGCATTGGCGATAGCCCCTAGGCTAAACGCATTCGAATAATCGCAGTAATCGACAGTTGATATTTTAGAATCAACTTTGGGTTCACATCCCGAGGTCGTAATTTGGAGAATTTGCCAGTCCTTAGGCATTGTTTCTCTGAGCCCGTAATAGAGGTGTTGTGCATGACTATCGCCCCATAAAAATACCGAATGTGGCATCTGTGAATTACGCGCATAGCAGTATGTTGGGATATCTACCCTAGGTTTTTTTGTAGCCATTCCCTTGCGGTATTGGGCAACATCATAAAAATCACATTCCATACGGTACTTGTCTGGTAAGCCAATTTTGGTAAAAAAGGCCCAGTCTGGAATAGCGTTTTCAAAGTGGGCTAAATATTGGGATTCTTCTTGCATCCGCGCTGGAAAGCCCTTAGAAAATTGACCCGCCAATCCAAAGCCGATAAAAAACAAAGAGCCGATAACACCAAGTGAAATCAGTGTTTTTTTTGAAATAACGCTTGAATTTCTAAATGGGGTTTCAATCCATTTCCAACTTGCATAGGCTAATAGCAGTGTTAAGCCAGTCAGAAGACTTAAAAGAAGGGCGCTTGGCTGGTTGAAGGTAAGGTGTCTAGCAAACGAAAATAAAGGGTAATGCCAAAGGTACGCGCTATAACTGATTATACCTAAACTCACAATAAAAGGATGCGAAAGTAGTCGAAAGACCCAGCCCTTGGAATGTGCATAAAGAAGTATTAAGCTTACGCCGAGAACAGGCAGAAGACTGTATAGGCTTGGCCAGGGAGTGATCGCTGAAAATTGAGTCAGACTATAGAAAATCAGCGCCAGACCTATAAAGGCAAGACAGTGGTGTGTAAATAACATCCCTTTATTTAGGGTTGCAATTTTTATTTGAGGGAAGGTAAGGGCAACTACACCTCCCAATAGAAGCTCCCAAGCGCGCGTAGGTAAAAGATAGAAGGTAGGAGAGGGCTCGCTTATTATAAAAACTTGTGCAGCGCCTAGACTTATCAAAGAAAGAATTATTAGAATTTTTAGAAGCCATTTCTTCCCTAGGGGCCAAACTAACAAAATTAGTGCAGGGAAAATTAGATAAAATTGTTCTTCAACAGAAAGGCTCCAAGTATGCATTAATGGCTTTAATTCTGAAGTTGAATCAAAATAACCGCTAGTTCGCCAAAATAAAATATTTGATGCAAAAATAGAAATTGCCACTAAGCTTTGAGAAAAGCTTTTCATATCAGCAGGTAGAAGCCACATCCAAGCCAAGGGAATACAACAAAATAAGACGGTAAACAGTGCTGGAAGGATTCGGCGCGCACGTCGTTCATAAAAGTGAATTAAGCTAAATGATTGATTTACTTTTTGTTCAAGAATTAAGCTAGAAATAAGGTAGCCACTAATTACAAAAAAGACATCAACGCCAATGAATCCACCTGGTAATACTGGTAAGCCAGCGTGAAAGCCAATTACAGCTAATACTGCAACAGCTCTTAAACCATCGATTTCTGGACGATAGTTCATGGCGGGTTATTGAGCATTAGATATTTATATACAGAAGAATTTAGGACACTACTAGTTAAGGGTAGCCTGAAGATGCTCTGATCCCGTAAGATAGGGGTAATACTGTAATTTTCGCATAACTTAACCTTTATTTAGAGTGCCTAAGAATTGATAGCAAATGAAAATTGAACTTCTTTAAAATAATATGCAGATGAACTTTATTGAACTCTTTGCGATTAAAGGCGAGTTAATACTCTTGGCGCTTGTTTTATTGCTATTAATATTTGTTTGGAGTCGTTCTTGGAGGCTGTGTGAGCAATTTGGGGTGACACCTTTTTTAGGCTCAAGTTTTCTATCGATAGGCTTCATCTACTTATCTAGTCTAGTACCTGGCATTTTAGGGGTCTTAAGCCCATTCATTTCGCAGGTGAGTTTCTTTATTTTGTGTGGGTTATTTTTGTTTTTTACTAAACAGTACGTTAGCAAGCAAAAAGTATACCCATTCCTTGAGGAGCCTAAAGAGAGGATTACAATATTTAATACTAAGGTGGATTTAATCATATTTGTAACGGGCATAATTCTTTGCGGCCCATTTCTTCTTTATATTAAAGATATCCCACTAAAGCTATTTGACCCGCATGCAACGTTAGGGTGGGATGTAGTTTCCTATCACCTTCCTGCCTGGATAGAGTTTTATCAAAAGCAAAGTCTTTGGAGTGTATTAGGCCCTTATCAGAGCTATAGTTTTGGCTTCGAGTTGATCGGAATGTTTTTTTCCCAAGGCTTTCATGCACATTGGGGCTTATTAATTGCCCATATTATTGCCTTGGCCTTAGTTGTGGGATCTATTGCTTTGGTTTGTGGGGCTATCTTCCAATTCAATTCTAAGTATTCCTTAGGGCGCCTGCTGTCAATATCAGTGCTTGCTATTGGAATCTGGTCCATAACTGCGCCCCAATCCTTCGGCGCTGTCGGCAAAAATGATCTTTTTATGGCTGCCTGTATCTTCTCTGCATTGGGTTTCTCAATGCGTTTGATTCAGACCAATCATTTAAACTCAGCGAGCAAAAAACTTTATCTGATTGTCATTGGCATCTGTGTTGGCTTGGGAATATCAACAAAACCTTCCGCGTTATTATTTCTTGGATATTTTCCACTCTTAATTGGAGTTTCAAGCTATTTTCAGCAGCGGCAGATTAAAAAAGCATTATTTGCTGCACTTTTCATCTTCATGCTTGCTTTTTCAATGGGTGGCTTTTGGACTTTGCGCAATCTCATATTATTTGGCGAGCTTTCGCCAGTGCTCACTAGCTGGGGGCTAAATACCAGCGTTCTAGCAAACTTAAATAATGCATTACTTTATCAAATCAATGGTAAGTCAATACTTGTTTTTATGGCACTATTCGCATGCGTACCGAGCCTGGTAATGCCCTTGATTGCGGCTCGTTCTCAGAAAATTTATACTAGCTGGTGGGTTGTATTTAGTTTTCATTGCATAGCGATGATAACTTTTTTGATTACCCCATTTATGTTTCAAAAAGGGCAATTTGAATTGCGTTTGGCCGCCCCATTATTTTTGTCTGCATCAGTTATTTATGCATTTAGCATCATGGATTTGGCTACAGATTTAGAGGACCTCATTAAAAGAGTGGGAGCTAGGATTCGCAGGCTATTTTTAGGCTTTATGATCTTTATTGTGTTCATAGTAATTGCTGTTGCTTGGAACATAAATTCTATTGGCTTGCCAGGTTACGAAAAAATAGGCCCTCATTATCAAACAGGTGTCTATGCCTGGATACAAGTCCAAGATAGTCCATTGAGAATTTTTGCAGTTGGCTTACGTCCTTATGGCCTTTATGGTAAAAATTGGAATAACACTGTTTTTTATGACCTCTCGAATGAAACTATCAGTCCTGTCGAGGAGGGAAAAAAGCGAATTATTAGTATTGTTCTGCAGTTTCGGCCTGAATTAATACTAATTGCTGACAATCCTTTCGCGTCAACTGAAGAGGTAAACCTAAATGCAACGATTGCATGGCTCAATCTGCGGTCAGATCTTTTTAAACCTGTTTATCAAGATAAATCAGTTATTGGCTTTGCCGTTTTACCAAAAGCTGTAGAGATATTATCCAGTGAGAATTACCAGAATATACCTATCAAAATGGGTGGTTAGGTATGATAAAAAAACCTGATTCCCAGCTTTTTTCTAATTTACTGCATACAGTATTTAGGACTCATTTAGTCGGAAATATATTGCTGGGCTTGGCCATCATTTTGGCTATCCTAGTAATGATGCAATTAATGCCCCTCCAATTAGTTGCTGATGAGCATTCTCATGTTACGCAAGTAATGCTTTTTATGGCAAATCAATTTTATTTAGATCAAACCTTAACAATGCCTCCAGGCTCTCATGCGATCATCGCGGCATTTTCCAAAATATTCAATATTGACTCTTTATCTGGGATTAGATTAGTAGGCGCATGCGTATCGTTAACAAGCCTGATTTTTATTTATGTGTTTCTACGTCAAGGTCAACCCGCATATCCTGTCATCCAAACTGCTCAGCTTTTTGCTGTACCCCTTCTGTGGCCTTTTTTTTGGGTCTTATATACCGACTTAAGCTCTTTATCAATTATTTTGATTGCCTTAATCCTGGTTTCGCGTCAGCGCTACGCAAGCTCAGCGTTGATCTGCATCTTGGCACTTTTTTTTAGACAATCAAATATTTTCTGGGCGGTATTATTTTGGCTCATGGCAATAAGCTATGAGAATAGATTTGACCAGGGAATGGCGTTCTTTAAAAATCCTAAATTAAGAGCGATTCCAAAAGTATTTTCTGGCTTATGGAAAGCATTATATAAAACCCGAATATTTGTCTTGCCCATTTTACTTTTTGGGATTTTTATTTACCTTAATGATGGAGTTGCTTTGGGTGACCGAAATAATCAGCAATTTGGGGGCATCTATCCGTTTCAAATATATTTTTTATTTTTAGTGCTTTGGATTGCTTTATTACCGCTACATATAGCTAATTTACCTAAAATTTTCAATTTTTTAAAACAAAATATATGGGTTTTTGCTTTGCTATCTCTTTGTTTTATTTTTTATCTACTCAGCTTCAAGCTAACCCATCCTCATAATTTTCCATCTGACTACTTTATTCGTAATTGGTTTTTATTCAAGATGAAGGATTCCTTTAGGCTAAGAGTATTGCTATATGTACCTATAGCATGGACTTTTTTATCGCTATGTGTAATCCGCTTAAAGTCTTCTGAGCAATATTGGCTTTATCCCGTAACAATTCTTTCTATTCTGCCTATTTCCTTATTGGAGCAGCGTTATTTTATCGTTCCCTTTGTAATCTTGATGCTTTTTAGAAAACCTCAGGGGCTTATAGTTGAGAGCAGTTTACTTTTATGGTGTATGTTATTGAGCATTCCACTAACCTGGGGAATTATCTCCATGAAATATTTTCTTTAGCTATTTACCAAATATATGCATAAACAGCTTTACCTTAAAGCCATAGAAGGCATTTTATTTCTACTATTGCTAGGAATTGGCATATGGGCCAGTATTGACATTGGTATTGGCATGGATGAGGCCAGAGAATATGAAACTTATTTAGTAAATATCAATGCATTTAAAGGATTAATAAGTGGAGATCTTTCATCCTATCAAAAATTACTTGAATATGGGGATCGGTATTATGGGATTGGGTTTCATTTGGCTTCTAATGCCCTTAGTTCATTCATTTACGGCTCTTTACCAAAAATTCTTGAGATAGATGCTTTGGGTGGTTATCTAGCCTTTAATCATATTAGTGTTTTTTTGGCTTACGTATGTAGTGGGTTATTAGTCCGCTCAATAATTTATTCTGCATCACAAGACGCTCGACTTGCTGCTCTTGGGTTATTTTCTTATTTGCTATGGCCATATCTTTTGGGGCATGGGCTGATGAATATTAAAGATATTCCCTTTTTATTTGCTTGGTTACTCTGCACTTATATGCTGATTCGCTTTTTATCAGCCATAAATTTTCAAAATAATATTTTAAATAAAGAGCAGCAAAAGCAAGGACTAAATCTAATGCTATTAGGGTTAGCAACTGGCTGGTTAATTTCAATCCGAGTTTCTGGCATTTTAATATTTATTGAATATTTAGTGATGGGCTTAACTTATTATTTTATTAGCAATTTGCAGAAGTCTGAAGGTAAGAATTTAATATTCAAGTTTCAATACTTTATTTACTTTTGCTTTTCTTTGCTGCTTATAATTTATTTAATTAATCCTATTTTATGGAGTAATCCACTAGAAATAGTGAATGCTTTTCTATATATGAGCCAACATCCATGGAAGGGAGATACCCTAGCTGGAGGTAGGTTGTTTGAACCGGGAAATCTACTTTATCAATATATTCCACTTTGGTTCAGCGTCAAACTCCCTCTAGTTGTGATCTGTGGACTTATTCTCATGCCACTAGTTCTAATTCGCAATGCAGCAAGCAAAAAATTTATTTCAGCGCCAAACATATCTTTACTAGTGGGCTTGACTTTCTCTATTATTACAATTGTTTTCTTGTTAATAATGCGGAAGGTCAATCTTTACAATGAATTGCGTCAAGTGCTTTTCTTGTTTCCAATTCTTTTTATTTTGGGCATTCTATCCCTTTTTTATTTTAATCGATTAGTAGCATATTTTGCTCTCGTTATTTCTTTGCCACTCTTTATCTGGGATGACATTAATTTACACCCCTACCAATATACTTATATTAATGAATTAGCACGGCAGTTTGAAAGCGGCCAAAAATTTGAGACTGATTATTTTCAATTTTCCGCTGGTAAATCGGCACTTTGGGCCAATCAGGCAAAATTCATAAGTAAAGAAGAATGCATCTATGTGAACCCGTTACATTTATGGCAATTTAAAATAGATCCTACTGAAGTACGATGTATTTCATCTTATCCAGGCGATTTGTCTTTGATAGCTCGACCATTTCTTTTTTATTGGCCCACACGCAATGGCAGCTTGGCGCTCCCTCCACAAGGATGCAGTTTAATACATCGTGAGGAGCGTAAATTACCTTACTCAAAGCTGACCTTAGGCATGGGCGAGCTTTACTCGTGTCCCTGATTCTTAATTTGACGATTAGCTAACTAGAACAAAGCCAATACTATTTATTGAGATAGAGGCCTGTAGATAGGAAGCTCCAAGGGGATTCAAAAATCCGTTCTTGCCATAATTATATTTGCAAAAAAATGCAGTAAGTAAAGCTTGCATCGGCGTTAAGAAGATCCATAATCGCGTCACCTCTCCTCGATTTGCTCCAGAAAAATTTAAGATCAGAATCGTTAGGACAAAGAAAGCAAGAATAATTCCCGCATTACCTTCAGCAGGTAATTTCCAATTCATTTTATGCAGCTTAAAGATGCTGCATAAAAGAATTGTAGAAGATGCAATACCAGCACCAATGACATATTCTTTTAAATTCTCAATAACCCAAATTGAATATGGGCGCATGCTAGCATTAAAGTGCGACGCATCTTTGAGACAATAGATAAAACCATCAACCAAATTAAAGCCAGTTAATGCATAGAATAATATTCCTGCTCCACAAAAACCTAGTGTAACAAATAGAATAATATTGCAGAACTTTATTTTAAAGTTATTTCCTGTACAAAGTCGAAATAAAATTGCCAAAAAAATAAGACCTAATCCGAATGGAACGGGATCAAAAAGAAACTGAAAGAAAAGTGTGATCCCCGCTATCAAGGAATATAATTTCATTCTTTTTTTTGTGCTTAGAATAATTAGAAAAAAAGACATATAGATCAGAACAGGAGAAACTGTATTTAGTATTGGCTGAAATTGTATTTTTGCTGGAATAAAAAGGCAAAGAAGGAGTGCAGACCAGGCAATCAATTTATCTCGAAAGAGTTCCTTGCAAATATAAAAAATAATGATTGCCGTGAGGTTTGAAATGGCAATAATAAAAAAACCAATTAGAGAAGGAAAATTTAACAACATCTGTAATATTTTAAAAAATAGAGTTTTCCCCGGCATATTTGCCTGTACATGCGCCGAAGGAAATTGAGAGGCAAATTCTGAAAATTCTTGCAAAATATGGCTAAAAGAAGATTGAAGTGCTGCGGTATAAAAACCAGTTGCTGTTTTGTCTTGAATAACTGCAGCCAAGCTAAATGGATATCGACTACGAATCCAGCATTCAAGTGCTAGCCCTATAAAATAGGTAAGTAATACTAGTAATAACTCTTTTCTCTCTGATGATGACTTTATAAAAGCTTCAATCTTAGAGATATAAATAAAAAAGATTGTTAGAGCAATTAAAGCAATACCAAGATCAAGACGACGTTGATATTTAATGTAGGGGTAAAAAAAATTACCGGCCTCTGAGCCGATGATTAAATGATGATTCCAAATTAAATATAATATGAATGCTTGGCTAATTCCGGCAAGCCATAAGGACCAATCTTTTTTTATGTTCATATCAGAATCAAATTCTATCTAACTAAGGACAGCCAACCGTATATCTTCTGTTCCCATCATCTAGTTCATAAATGATGCAAGAATACACAGGCTGATTGTCTATCGTAGATTCCATAACTTGTATACCACCCCCCATGGGAGATATTATTTTCGCGCTAATATATGCTTTCTCATCAAGGGGGAAATAGGTATAGGCATTTGGCACAATGCTGCTGGTATTGAAAGGAATTTTTTTCAACTCATTTCCTTGTGTCATGAGTTGTAATTCAGAAGGGCCTAAAACAGTAGTATCTAATTTAGTAATAAGTATACTAATCCCTTTCAACTTAGCTGGTCTTATCGTTTGCTTTTTAAGGAAATTTAATTCGATTGCTTGATCTTCTTTTGGTAAAGCACTAGGCGCAAATTTAAGCTCTCGATTCAACGGGGTTTCGCTAGTAATGAAATACCGATTTAGTAAGACGCGTTCAGTTTGATAGCCAGAATAAAGAAAAAGCAAGATTAAGAAAAAGAGGCCAGCATTTTTAACCATTTTATGCTGGTAGCAATCATCTGCTCGACTGCTATCTTGGATTGCATAGGCAAGCAGAATTAGGGGTAACAAAAAGTATCGACCTTGAACCCCCATAATTACTTTTGCAGGGTGTATGGTAAATGTAAGCAGTAGTGCGGTGAAGATAATCAGTAATGAAAGCAATGAGCAAATACACAGTAAAATTTTAGATAAGGTCCAATCTCTAAAAAAATTACGTGACAGAGAAGAAATGAATATCAGACTTAAGAGAATGCCAATAACAAGGTAAGCCTCTTTTGGAAAGCTAGTATCTAGCCAGCCTAATACGCCAATAAATGATGTGAAATAAGCCTTAGTAATCGAAAAATCAGAGAGGGTATTAATTAGTACAGTGAAGTAATCAATGGGGTGAGAAAGATAAAATTGAAGTATCAGGGTCGGTGCTAAACCCGAAAGTTGATTTTTGTCAATCGTAGTTTTAAAGGCAAATATGAGCCAGCTTAGGGTTATGAGGGATGCTAAAACACCAAAGAGAAGACATTTCTTATCTTTGGTATAAAAATAGACCGTAAAGAGAAGCAAAAGTAGAGGCAATAAATGGCTACGACAAGTGCAAATTAAAATGGTAGAAATGAAGAGAAAATATAAATCACTTTGGCGATAATTTTTGCCATCTTTGCTGATTCTAAGAAATAAAGAGATTGCTAAAGTAGTTAGGGTAGTTGAAATCCCATCAATGCTGGCTGCGCCAAATTGAAACAAGCTCATGGGAATAATAAGTAAACTAGCTATTAAGAAATCAGGGGGGTGAATTCTAAAAGCCCATAGAAGAATAAGACAAGAAAAAGCAAGGGCAAAAAAACGTGCCAATAAATATGAATTACTGATTGAAAAATTAGCATATTTCCCAATTGATATTGCAATAGCTTGGGGCGTATAAACTAATGGGAAGTTATAACTAATTCCATGCGTAGGAGAAAATGAATGTGTTCCTGACCATTGAATTTGATTGGCATCATAAATTTCATCAGCCGACAGTTTTCTGGCTGCCTTAAAATTAAGTATTTCATAGGCTTGCATATAACTAAGCAAGCCTGAGTCAATCAAACCGCCTGATGAGCCATTTAGCGGGGTTTCGACCAAAATCTGACCCCGACTAAGCAAATATGCCCGTTTAACATGATCGTTTTCATCGGGAGATTGAAACGATGGTACTAGGGCAGAAATAAAAAAAGAGACTGAAAACAAGCTAAATATAAAAAATGACCAAAAATATTCTTTATAAAAATTTTGATTTAAAAAATTAGACATAAATTTTAGGGTAAAAATCGATATTCATTTAATTGCCAGCGTGAGGATTTAATTTTGGTATTGTCATTGGTAATTCTGTGCCCAAAATAACCAAAATTATTCGTATTAAAATTAGCAATAGCTGGCAGGGAGTTAAGAGGATTAAATCGTAACCAATTTTTCAAATTTATATCCCATTTAAAATGTTCTCTTAAGCTCTGCAAGTCAGAGTTAGCTTCAAACATATATTGATTAATATCCTCACTACGTTGCCCCTCAATTGTTCTAAATCCGCCTAGTGGGTAATCTACCCCGTACAACTCAGCATGTTTATAAAATTCGCACCAAAGAGAAAAATCGCCTGCTAATTGATGTGCGCTAATTTTATTACCAACTTTTTCCCATAATGTCTTTCTCCAAAAGGTAGATTCTTGTTGTAGCCAGTAACCCTTTTTAGTAGTTGTTGGTAAATAAAGCCCGTCAAGAAATGCCTCTCTGCTAAATCCAGGAAGAAGATCAATTTTAGCTAAGCGCCCATTTGCATCCCAGGAAGCAGGCTGAAGTGAAGAAATCCAATCAACTTGAGGGAATTGTATAAAAATATCAGCAACAGTAAATAGTGATTTAGGTAATAATAAATCATCAGCATTTAGCCACGCGAGAATATCACCAGTTGCTTTTTTAAAACCTTTATTAATAGCATCATATTGGCCTAAATCTTTTTCACTAGTAAAAAATGCAAGTTTCGAATAGCGTTTTTGAATTTTTTCTGCAGTACCATCAGAGCTACCTCCGTCAATCACGATGTATTCTAAATTAGGGTAACCTTGGCCAAGAACAGAATCGAGTGTTTCATCGATCAAATTTGCGGCATTGAAGCAGGGGGTAACAATACTAATTTTAGGATATTGCATAAGATTAAACCCCAGCAGTTTTACTAAATTAAGGCTTAGCTAAGTATAGCGTTTTAAGTTGAGTGCTTAAAAATAAACCTCAAATTTAGTTTAAAGCGCCAGGCGCACCTAGAAATTGAAGATATTTTTTAAGGTGTGGAAGATCTTCTATCTTAAATAACTTACCTTGTTTGCTAATGGGATCAAAATCATAAAACCAGATGTTATTTGCATCATTCTTCCACCAGCCATCTAGTAATATATATTCATTCGTAAATTGTATATTATGAAAATCTTTTTTTCTTGAGTCTATAACTGCTCCACCCGCTATTAGTTGGGGATTGTAGATTCTGAGGGCATCCCCAAAATCCCAAGATTGGCTAAAAACAATTTCATCGTTGTAATTTAAGTTAAGAAATTTAGGCACATCACCAAATACAATCAGATTTGGTTTAGTAACTTGAGTATTAAGTTTGTGTAGGACGTCATTAATAATAATTTTTTGTATTTTCCAGCTTTCAATATAGCCATCTCTTTGAGCAGAAAAAGATAAGGAGCTAAGAAAGCAAAAGATACTCAAGAGGATTAAATAGATAAAACGCAATTTCTTTGTAATAGATGAAGCGGAGGCCCAAAATAGTGCGAAAGTAAACCAGGTTGAGGAAAGACCCCGCGCTTGATAGCCCCAAGAAACAGCCGATTCATCTGAAAGTATAAAAATTAAAACAGAAGCAAAAAAGCTTAGACAGCAAACTAGAAAGAAACGCTGATTACGACTATTGGTAATACTAGCTAGCGGCCTAGAAAATGAGCTAGATAATAGGCAAAAAACTAAGGTAAGCGCTGTCAAAAGAGAGTATGCAGTAAAAAAATCCTTAGTTTTAAGAAAAAGATTGGGAATTTGCATAAAAAATACATGTAACCAGGTATGTAATTTTGCTAAGGAATGGCTTGGAATAAACTTAAGTCTTGAGTCAACATCCATAAATCTTGGGGCAAATTCCTTTTGCCATAAAGTAACAATTAATAAAATGACTAGAATTGGTAAAATAAACTTTATAAAATATTTAAACCACGCAGTTTTTTGCTGCCCATCGCCAAAAATGATCCATGGTAACAAGGCATTTATTAAAATTAGGGGCAAAATAATTTCATAGGTTAAAAAACTGAGTAATAAAAAAAAGTACGAAGCACAAAAGAATATCCATAATTTTTTATGGGTTCCTTGATATAAAAGCCATAATGAGATGGCCCAATAAAGAAAAGAGACCGTTGCAGTAGATTGATTGATTGGAGAGCTCACTAGTGGCATCGCAATCATAGGAATTGACGCTAACAGAAAGAAAATAAGCGCCGCTTCGTAAGTTACTATTTTTTTTATTACGCTTGCAAATAGGTAAATTGCTGCTAAATAGATGGCTGTATTGCAAATTAAATAAGCACTGAAGTTCGTTTCAAAAAGAAAGGTTAGCGTAGTTATTGGAAGTGGCGCAAGTGGACGATTTGAAAATAGAGGGAACCAAGATAAGTAACAGTCACTAAAATTTGCGCACGTCAAATTATGGGCAATATCACCCCAATCATCAACAATAATTCCGCCATGCAGTATTAAGGGTAAGTAGGTTAATAAAATAAATGTAATTGCCAAAAATAGACTGACTGAAACCCGCATCAGTTTAGGATGGAGAATTTGGGTTAAATTTAATCGCATGTATTGGATCGAAATTTGGGAAAATAAGCTGTTTTTAATAAATTAAGTCTACCTGCTGCTATAAGACAATATACTAAAAGAATATGGAATCAGAGATCAAATTTCAGGCAAGGTCCAAATTAATCAAAGGGCATCTTCAAATTTGCCGCTTTGATCATTGGATTAAAAACGTCTTTATATTGCCTGGAATTTTAGTGGCATTAAGCCTCTATCCGCAAGGTATCAATTTCGGCCTTATAAATGATATTTTAATCGGCTTATTTGCTAGCGGTTTAATTGCCTCAAGTAATTATGTTATTAATGAAGTGTTGGATGCTCCGTTTGATGCGCTTCATCCTACAAAAAAAAATCGTCCAACTCCGTCCGGGCAAGTAAACATCAAACTTGCTTATTTACAATGGATAGCATTAATGATTGTTGGGTTAGCTTTAGCTTCTTTGGTATCAAGAAATTTAGTTTATGTTTTAGCTGCATTATGGCTAATGGGATGTATTTATAATATTGCTCCCATACGTGCAAAAGATATTTCATACATTGATGTTTTAGTTGAAGCAATTAATAATCCAATTCGATTTTTAGCTGGTTGGTTTATGGTGTCTCCACCCTTTGTTCCGCCCACTTCTCTACTCATTTCATATTGGATGATTGGCTGCTATTTAATGGCAATTAAGCGTTTTGCAGAAATGCGAGATATTTCTAAAAGTATTTCGGCTAAACAGTATAGAAAATCATTTGCCTTTTACACAGAACAAAATTTATTAGTATCAATCATGTTTTATGCCGCTTCATCGATGCTATTTTTTGGGGCTTTTGTGATGCGATACAAACTAGAGTTAATCCTCTCTTTCCCCGTGATAGCTTTAATTATGGCTATGTATCTCAATTTAGCATTCAAAAACGATGGTTCAGCCCAGGCACCAGAAAAATTATGGCGAGAAAAACCGTTGATATTAGTTTGTTTTATTTGTCTTATGTTGATGATATTTTTAATGAATTATTCATTACCAAGTTTCACTTCTTTTTTTCAGCAGTCAGTATTGCGCTAGAGCGATGACCACTAAAGCTGCTAATGACTACTAGAGGCGCAAATGTAATGATTATTGGCTTGAGTTGTGCGCTAAGCCTCTTTTTATTTTTTCAAAATCCTTGGTTATCAACTGATTTATATAGTAATTCTTATGGATGGTTTGTGGATTTTTCTAGAACCATTTTTCAGGCTAATTCTGCATATTATGCTGAATCCATATTATTGCCCTTGATTGCCCGCCTTATTAAGGTCAGCAATTCTTTATTAGCCTATAAGTATCTTTGTGCTATTTTGACTTGTTTAATTTTGCCAGTTTTTACATGGTGCTGCCTAAAAATGCTTAAAAATAGGGTTCAAGCAATTATTTTTACCTTACTTTTTGCTTCGACCTTTCAGTATTTAGAATTTTATATTTTAGGTTTTCCTGACCCATTGACAATTTTATTTTTAGGAATAGCGGCGTTTTCACGCAAATCAATTTATGTATTAATGTGTATCTGTCTCGCTGGCCTTTCACATTTTTCAATGGCCTTATTAGGGGCATGCGGGATAACCATGCTCTTTCTATTTGCCCCATTTATTGAGAAGAAATTAAGGGCTGGCTTGGCTATTGCCAGTATTTTAGGAATTTTAATTGCACGTATTTTTTTAGCATTTTGGTATTTAATTTTTAACTATGAATTAATAAGCAGGGTAGATTTTATTTTTAATAAAGGGCTGGGGTTCTTTATAGAAAGATATCAAAGTAATATTGCAGGTTTTTGGTTGACTCCAGGAATTCCATTTTTGCTTTTTTACGCCATTACTACTGGCTTTTTTATATATCGACGAAATTATTATTTCGCGATTGCAGCAATTTGCTCTCTGAGCCTTGCATATTTTTCAATTTTTATAACCATTGATGGCTTAAGAGTTTTTGCCGTTACGATTGTCGGCGCATATATTTTATTAATGATTTCGTTTATTCAGGCAATTTCCGCTAAGTTCAAAATAACTTAACTAGTTTCATGGGCTTAGATATTCTAAATTAAGGGCGCCGCAATCGCCTCGTAGCTACCAACCGCCTCAATCCGCCCTTTATCCAACTTCACAATGAGTGAACAGTCTTTGAGTGTAGTTAAGCGGTGTGCAATGATGAGTACGGTGTAATCTGGGCCAAGGTGCTGAATTGAGTCCATTACCGCAATTTCAGTTTCATTATCGAGTGCGCTCGTTGCCTCATCTAATATCAGTACATCTGCATTTTTATAGAGCGCCCTAGCAATCCCAATACGTTGGCGTTGCCCACCTGAGAGGCGGGTGCCACGCTCACCCACCAAGGTTTGATAGCCTTGGGGTAAGGCTTCAATAGTTGCGGCCATTTGGGCTTTGTGAGCGGCTTCTTTTACTCGGGCATGATCGATTTCATCAGGTGGTACGCCAAAAGCAATATTTTCTGCAATCGTAGAGTCGGCAAGATAAATGCTTTGCGGCACATGGGCAATATGCATTTGCCAAGCGCGGTGATTAGCGTCCGTAATCGTTTGGCTATCAATTTCGAGCCTGCCTGAAGTCGGCTGCAGTAGGGCCATTAAAATATCGAGTAAGGTACTTTTGCCAGCGCCAGTGGTGCCAATAAATCCAACACGGCTACCTTTTGGAATAGAAAGGCTGAGTTGATCCAAAATGAGCGGGGCGTTATCGCGGTAACGAAAAGACACATGCTTTAGATCAATTTGATGTTGGAATGGAATTGGCGGAACGCGGACTTGACCGGCATATTCAGGCAAGGGCTGATCTAAAAAGTCTAAGGTATCTTTAAGAGAAAATTGATTTCTCAGAATTGCAGTCCAGGCGCTATAGGCTAATTGCATGACTGGCAGTAAGCGTTGCGAAGCAAGCGCTAAGGCGCCAACAATCGGAATAGCCTGATTAATCGAGTTAGATTGCTTAGAAAGGGCAAAGGCTAATAAGGCAATCAGCAGCATCCCTAGGGCTTCAGTGACAAAGCGTGGGCTAATACTAATAAATGAACTGGTTGCGTAGGCTTTACGTAAAATTGCATCGGATTTTTGGTAAACCTGGCAATAGGCGTCTTGCGACCCATCGATCAAAATATCGCGGATACCCCCAAGACCTTCTTGTAAAGATTTAATAACTCGCGCCGATTCTATTGTGATGTCTTTGCTGTTATTCATCAGCTTCTTGCGCGTCACCTTCATGGTGATGACATACATCAAACCAAAAATAGCAAATGCAGCTAATGAGGGAATTGGCGCAATGATCAGTAGGGCGGTAACCATTAAGACCAGCATAATGAGCGAACTCAAAACATAGAGCGCCGACATGATGATGCCGTCTGTGACGATGGTGGTCTTGCCGGTAACCCCATCAATAATTTCACTGGTATTACGCGACAGGTGAGTGATGTAGGGTTGAAATAAGGTTTTACGATAAATGCTATAGCCAATATCAGCACCAGTAGCAAAAGAAAGTCGCAAGCTCACTTTGAGTAAAACCAGACGCATCACGCCTGCCACAATTGCGGTTAATCCAAAAAGTAAAGTTAATGGCAATAACAGGTCATTTTGTGACTGTAGATGCAGTAGACGAATAAAGGATTGAGCTATGGGCAGCTCAAATACTTGCTGGGGATTGGTTAGGGCAGCTAAAAAGGGCACGATCGCCCCAAGACTCACCACCTCAGCAAAGGAAACTACGACCATCAAAATCAGTAGCCAAGTAAATTGCTGCTTGCGCTTAGGGCTAAAGTGCTCCCAGAGGCGGATAAGGAGTTGAGGAAGTTTTTCGGCTGAGGTCAATTGAGATTGGCGCTGTGCACTCTAAAAGGTAAAATAGCGTTAAATGGTTAATTTTAAAGCATATTTCTATCGCCTAAGACTGGTTTATCCCCAGCACTTGCGGTATCAATCCCGTTATCCATCCCTACATTCATGCTTGCATTGGGCTATGTTGTGAAAAGCCCCGTACTATTTCTGATTTTTAATCGCCCAGAAACCACGGACCAGGTCTTTGCGGCGATTCGCCAAGCCAAGCCCCCTAAGCTCTATATATCTGCTGATGGGCCGCGTTCTGGAAGGCCTGATGAAGAGGAACGTTGTGCTCAAGCACGTAGCATTGCTACGGCAATCGATTGGCCTTGTGAAGTTCAAACCCTTTTTCGTGATAAAAATCTGGGCTGTAAGCTCGGTGTTTCTAGTGGGATTGATTGGTTCTTTCAAAACGAGATCGAGGGCATTATTTTGGAAGACGATGTATTGCCGATGCCCAGCTTTTTCACCTTTTGCGATGAGATGCTAGAGCGATATCGGGATGACCCAACGATTGGCATGATTACTGGATCCAATTTGGTTTCAAAAAGAGTGCGCCCAGACAACCTTGGCCAAAATAATCTAGCAAGTTATTTTGTCACTGCCATTCCCCTTATTTGGGGTTGGGCTACCTGGCGACGTGCTTGGCAGAAATATGATCTCACCATGTCAACTTATCCAAATTGGCTTGCTAGCAGTCAGATGCAGCAACTGTTTCATGGTAATGCGTTAGTGATGCGTTATTGGCAAGATGCGCTAGACCGTGTTTATCAGGGCAAACAAGATACGTGGGATTACCAATGGCTTTTTGCCTGCTGGTCTACTGGTATGAAAAGTATTATTCCTGCAAACAATTTAACGGATAATTTAGGTTATGGCATGGAGGCTACCCATACCTCTGCCACTAAACCTGCTTGCCTAATTGAATCGATTCCAAGTGACTTATCTTTTCCATTGATTCACCCCCAGCACTTGCAAGCAGATTGGCAGGTTGATCGCCTCATGTTTAAGCGAATTCATGGTATCCATTGGTGGGGTTATCTAAGACGTCAATTACGCCCTTTAAAAAAAACCATCCAACACTTGCTGGGTAAGGGTGAGTCAGCATGAAAGTGATGGCTTTAAATCATTCAGATACGGTTGGCGGCGCTGCGCGCGCGGCCTATCGTATTCACTGTGCTGTACGCGAGCAAGGTATTGATTCGATTTTGCGAGTCAATCAAAAAGTGCTACAGGATGCGACCATTCAAGAACCTAAGGGCACACTACCAAAGCTTAAAAACAAATTTAATTCGGGTTTTGCGCAGATCTTGGCCAAGACTTTACGTACTTCACCACCCGAATATCACTCCTTAGCTGTGATGCCAACTGATGTGGCACAGGAGATTAATAATTCGAATTTTGATGTTGCTCATTTACATTGGATTAATGGTGAAATGATGTCCATTAAAGACATTAGCCTAATTACCAAGCCCCTCATTTGGACCATGCATGATATGTGGGGCTTTAGCGGCACTGAGCATTACTCAGAAAATAGGCGGTGGCGAGATGGCTATCACGCCTTGAATCGACCGCCAAATGAATCAGGACTGGATTTAAATCGTTGGGCTTGGCTGCGTAAACAACAGTATTGGACTAAGCCCATTCAGATGGTGACACCGAGTCATTGGTTGGCACAGTGCATTTCTGAGAGCGCGCTCATGAAGGATTGGCCGGTTACGCCAATTGCAAATCCCATTGATACCGATCAATGGCAACCCCTAAAACTGGTATATGCACGACAAAAATTAGGCTTACCGATTGATGTGCCAATGCTTTTGTTTGGCGCTCTAGGGGGCGAGGCCGATCCCCGTAAAGGCTTTGACTTGCTCTTGCAAGCATTAGCAGCACTTAAGACAGCCACTCCGGATTTGCAGTTATTGGTATTTGGGCAAGAGGCACCGGAAGGCGAGATTAACCCCTATGGAATTCCGAGTCATTATTTTGGTCATGTGCAAGACGATGCATTACTGCAATTACTTTATAGTGCAGCTGATGTGATGGTTGTACCTTCTCGGCAAGAGTCATTCGGACAAACGGCGAGTGAGGCATTAGCTTGTGGCTTACCTGTAGCAGCATTTGCAAGTACAGGCTTGGTGGATGTGGTTGATCACAAAGTCACGGGGTATTTAGCCAAACCTTTTGATACAGAAGAGCTAGCCTTTGGCATTCAGTGGATATTAGAGAATCAGCAAGACTCTGCTAAGCTTCGTTACGCATCACGACAAAGGGCGGTAGACTTATTCAGTTACCCTGTTATAGCTAAGCAATACCAAGCGGTTTATCAACAAGCGATTGATGAGAATGCTGACAGCAATTAAGAAAAAATGGAAGCTAATTGGCGAGAGGCCAATGCAGACGCTTGGGGACTGTGAGGCAAAAAGCCCTTCTTCATTATTAAAAATTCCCCCTATTGTTTATCAAACTTGGGAAGTCAATTATTTTGGTAAAACCCATTTTGCCGAAATCCAACAATTTCGCGCTTTAAATCCCGATCTGCAGTTCCAATTTTTTGCTAAAGAACGCTTAGAAAATTATATGGAAGAGGTGTGGGGAAAACATCCTATCTACCCAATCTTTAAAGGCGCTAAGTTTGGACCCATGTTGGCTGATATTTTTCGCTACTGTATTCTTTTTGAGCGAGGTGGTTTTTATTTCGATATCAGTAAGGGCTGCGCAGTATCGATTGCATCTTTATGCAGTGCAAGCGCCACGGGATTGATATCGTATGAAGCGCATGATTGTGTGGTGATTCCCAAGCCGAATGCCATGCGTAGAATGCTTCATCCCGAAAAATATGTTTTACAGTGGGGTATGGGGTTTGCTAAGGAGCATGCTTTCTTGCATCTTCTTTTAGAAAATATTTGTGAGTACTACCCCTTCTTTAAAGAGAAATCATTTGCAGTTCCTAAGAATGCGATTCTCAGTTTGACTGGTCCAGGCATGTTCACTAAAACCCTACGTGAATATCTAGATACGAATGAAGATGCAGATTTGATGCAGGCCGGTATCGACTTTAATGGTCATGGGATTTATAGCTTGAAAGGCTCTGAAGTTAGGTATGCGACGATTGCATCGTATGCTAGTAGTAAAAATAGCATGATTGTGACTTAAGATGGATTTGCAAGAGATTAAAGCTGTATATCCATGCTTTGATAATCAGAATACAATGAGTTACGTTCGGCTATTTAAATTGCGCTGAGATCAACCCAATTCCAAGCGTTCGTTTATCTTTATTCTCGGGTACCAAGTCATTTGGTACTACTGGATTTTTAAATCTAAATTCCAGCTTGAGGTATGGATCCTCTATTATTTTTTTGGATAGCGGCAGCGTCAAAAAGTTATTTTCATATTGTCGAATCTCTATTTGGCGATCAAAGAAACCATTAATCCAAATATCAATGGTTTGACTCGGATGTTTATTGGGGTCAAGAAATGTTTTGAAATTAAGCGTAATTGAATGGGGAGTTTTTTTGGGCCAAGGTATATTGAGTGTGGCAGCTTTACCATCAGACCACGTTCCCCAATCCTCTTGCCAACTCCAGCCATTTTCTAAATAAAAAACTAAGTCTTTATCCTTTTTTTGATTTGAAAAGCCAATCGCATTATTACTAGGATTTGGTAGTTGATCATTATTTATCCAATCCTCGGGCGCTACTGGGACACATGATTTGCAGGTTTTCCAGCCAGGCGCTAGGATTAAAAAACCATCTACCTTAGCGATTATATCGTTTGGCCCCCGGGTTGCCAAAATGGGAATGAGGAAGCGATCTTCAAAAACATAGAGCGCGTTAGGATCATATTCACCTTGCGTAATAACTGCTTTTAGAGCTTGATTAGCTTTCGCTATTTTACGATTGTCTACCCTAGCAAAATATACAGAATTTGTTTTCATGCCATATTCTGATGCCAGCCATGCAAATTGAACCCATTTCGAGCTTTGCGTCATCGCCGGTATGCGAATAATTTTTTTATAATGTTGGGCAGCTGATTGCCAAAATGGATTTTTTAAGTCTGGAGCGAAAATTCCCGCATAAGTATCTTGTGCAAGTTCTTTGTGAACTAGTGCCCATCCCTGTTTTGTATCGACTACTTGCAATACTAGGGCTCCTGTTAATA
Source organism: Polynucleobacter sp. IMCC 30228 (assembly GCF_021395205.1). Taxonomy (GTDB): domain Bacteria; phylum Pseudomonadota; class Gammaproteobacteria; order Burkholderiales; family Burkholderiaceae; genus Polynucleobacter. The sequence continues at coordinate 136,229 of NZ_JAJVCS010000005.1, forward strand.
TGACAATTGCAATACGGGTGGAGCTGACTTTGCAAATAAGGTAAATTGAAAAAATAATAAGGCAATAATGAATAGGCCACCACAGGCGAGCAGATGAGCGCAAAATATGCAAGGGAGAACTTAGAAATAATGGGAGTTCAAAACTGAAAACCCGCGCACCAATTCCAATATTATTAGTAATGGCATCGAGGTATAAAAAAAATAAACAAATACATAAAAAACGATGATCAATAAAAAGCTGAATAACATTACTTTTCTGAGCAAGTGCTTTAGATTTAGGTTTTAAAAAGAATATTAATAATATGCAAGCGATCACAATCACCAAAATTGCCCCTAAACCTAGATAATTAAATCCCTCTCCCCATGATGTGGGTATGGGAATATTCGGCAATAAATAAGACCAGCCACTTGGGTCAATTGGACCCAAGACATTAAGCTTGAAGAAGCCATATCCTGAATCGATACCTGAAGAGCCCATAATTGAGAAATAGCCAACTTGCCAAGTACATAGTAATAACACCCCACTAACTAAAAATAACTCATAAAAAAGCTTTCGATAGGGCATCACTTTTTGACTAATTGAACGATCTAGTAAGTCAGATATCCATAAAAAACTAACTATGGCAAATAAATAGAAATGCGTTAGAACAGCGACAGAAAGTAATAGTGTCCAAGAAAAAATACGTCTTTCTTGCGATTTTCTTAGCAGCAAAAATAGGGCGGCTAAGATTAAAAAATGGGCTACTAAACTTGCCTGCGTTCCTGAGGGGGTATATAACCTCCAAAACATTGGCGGTGAAAAAGATAATAGTCCAGTGCCAAAAAAATTTACCCAGAAATTATTGGAGATGAGAGAAATAATTTTCCAAGAAAACCAGGCTTGCAGCAGAAAACAAACTAATAGCCAAATACCAAAATACTGAAATACCTGAGGTAATATTGGTGAGAATAATTTAAAAAAAATGGCCATTAATGGAAGCGAGTCGGTATATACAATCGAACTGCTTATGTCCATTCCAAAATTCGGGCTCAAGCCAATTGGAAAAGTCCATGGCGCATAACGATAAAAGACCCACCCCAAATAGTGCTGAGGAGGGTCAAATCTACCAAAAATCCAGCTTAAATTAGATGGATCAAGGGGCCCAAGCCCAACTATAAGATAAAAAAATACAATGCCAAAAAATAAGGGAATGAGCGGAGTATTTTTATTAAAAAATATCACGTAATATAGATACCAGAGTAAGAGTAATCATTGTTATATTAAATATACTAAATCAAATTTATATCTACTTTATAAGAGTGCCCGAGGGGGGTACAATACAATCAAGTAATCTCGAGGATATAGCCAGCTTTGTAATGCCTATTTACATAGGGCGAAAATAAGGAGAAAAAGATGAGATACCTCTTAATACTAATAATTTCAATTATTTTAATATCCTGCGACGGCAGTGGCGGTAGTTCGAGTAGTTCAACAAGCACTACCCCCAGCACACCAACGGTTGCATCTTTTACCACCTGGACGGCTACAACCCCAAATGTACCCGTTGGAATGTCGGGGGGATTTTCATCTACTGTTGATCTAGTTGGGAATATTACGCAGTCACTGTCTAGCGGATCGGGCACTTTTACTAGAGACGCTAGCAATAACTTTACCCTCATTAGTGCCACAGCATCCACTAATAATTCGACTATATTTAGTGCTGCGCTTGGCGATACTTTGCAAAGTAATTTTGATGGCGCTGTTACTACTACTCTAGATAAATCTCAGACTACGATTGGAACTTTTCTCAACCCGACGTATTATGCTTTTAACTATCAAACTTATGGCGCTTGGGGACCCTATGGCAAAGCTACGGGAAGTTCTTTTGCGCTAAGTGATGGTTCGGCCTCCCCAGTAAGTGCAATTCCAATTGTGGGCGGCATAGCGTTTGTTGGAGGCTCAACTGGATATTATGTTGATGCAAGTAATAACTCTTATGTTACTAACGCAACAATGACGGTGATTCTTAGTTATGATTTACAAACCTTAACATTCGCAACATCAAATTCTGGGATCCTAGGCGCTCCGAGTGGTAACGCACTTTCGTTTGCAAATTTAGATCTTACGGGCACACTTACTTACGTTACTGGCACAAATTATTTTACTGGCACTGTTACCTCTTCCAATGGTATGAGCGGTAAAATAAACGGAGAGTTTTATGGGCCTGGAATTAATGAGCTCGGGGGTACGTTTGCGCTTTATGGTGCAGGTGTTGGCACAATGGTAGGAGGCTTTGGCGGCAAGCGATAAAAAAATATAGAATGAAACTAATGAGGCAAATAAACTTAAGAAATAATTATTTCTTCGTTGCCATTGGCGCAATTTTTTTGAGTGCTTGCGGAGGGGGCAGTAGTTCGAGTACCACCCCTACCTCATCCACTAGTTCCCCAAGTTCGCCTACGATTACAGCCTTTACTTCATGGTCAGTTACAACTGCAGATGTGCCGGTTGCCATGACCGAGGGGTCTTCATCTTCCATTGATTTAGTCGGAAATATTACTCAGTCAGATTCTAGCGGTTCGGCTACTTTTACTAGAGATGCCAGTAATAACTTTACCTTGATTAGTCCAACAGCATCATCTGGAAATTCTGCTGTTTTTAGTGCAGCACTTGGCGACACGTTGCAAAGTAGTTTCTTTACAAAAAATACTACCACTCTGAATAAGGCGCAAACGACTATTGGGCTTTTTGCCAATCCATTTACCTATTCCTTTGACTACCAAGCCTTTGGCGTCTGGGGGCCCTATGGGAATGCAACTGGAAGTTCTTATGCAATAAGTGATGGGTCTGCTTCGGTAGCAAGCCTTATTCCCGCCGTAGGATCCTTAAATTATACCGGTGGTTCTACTGGCTACTATGTTGACACAAATAAGTTTTCTTATATCACCAATGCCAATATGATAATTACTTCAACTTTTGACAATCGGACTTTGAATTTCACTACATCCAGCACCAACATTCAGGGTGCACCGAATGGAAAGATAAACGACAATACTGATTTACAGCTAACGGGCGTTATGACTTATGTAACCGGTACCAATAATTTTACAGGAACTGTAGCTAGTACAAGTGGCATGACTGGAAAGATGAATGGGAAATTTTATGGTCCTGGCCTGAATGAAATTGGCGGCACATATTCTCTTTACGGTGCTGGAATTGGAACGATGGTTGGCAGCTTTGGAGGAAAGCGATAAACCTAAGGGTTTTTCCCCTTACCGGCTGAAGGAATTTAACTTTTACTTTTTTTCTGAAGAAATATCATCTGCAATAAGATAAAGGGGCCGTTGTTTTACCTCATTAAAAATCTGTCCTATATATTCTCCGACGATACCAATCGATAACAATTGAATACCCGAAAAAAACATAATAGCGACGGTTAAGGTGGGCCAACCGCTAACGGAATTTCCATAAATAAAAGTATCAATCACCACATAAAAACCATAAGTTACTGCCAACCCAGAAATTAAAATACCTGTGGCGATCCAAAGTTGAAGTGGAATGCTACTAAATGATGCTAAGCCAGCAAGGGCTAGGCGAGATAGTCGACTTATCCCGAAGCTTGAGTTACCTGATCTACGTTCATTTGGCTCAAATGGAAGTGCAATTGATTTAAAGCCAACCCAAGCATAAAGCCCCTTCATAAAACGGTTTCTTTCAGGCAACTGTTTGAGTGCATCAACAACACGTCTATCAAGCCATCTAAAATCTCCTGCATTTGCGGGGATTACAACTTCTGAAGAGTTCATTAGGGCATAAAAAATTCTGGTTCCAAGTTTTTTCCACCAAGACTCTTGTAGCCTGCTTACAATCAAACCGTAAATCATTTCATAGCCATTTTTCCAAAGCAATTCCATTTCCACAATTTTATCTAATGGATGCTGAAAATCTGCATCGATAAGAAGAACAGCATCACCAACGGCATGATTAATACCTGCCATTAGTGCCGACTCTTTGCCAAAGTTTCGAGAAAATTCTATGTAACGTATATGACCATTTTTAATGAAGGAAAGGGCAATATCACGGGTGTTATCTTTACTTCCATCATTAATTATTAATATTTCATAATTAGGGGTTAGTTTTTGGATTGTAATTTTAAGTTGATTAATAAATTGAGCAACATGCTGACCCTCATTAAAACAAGGAACGACAATACTCAATTTATAGGGGTATGCACGATCGCTAATAGCCGCCATTTATTTCTTAAATTGGTATTGTTTTTTTATCAGGTAAATAGGGCGTTGTTTGGATTCAAAATAAATACGGCCGATGTATTCACCAATAATCCCAAGGCTCATTAATTGCAGGCTGCCAAAAAAAAGCATGACAACCAATAAGGATGCATATCCTGGTAAATCGATCCCAAAAATCCACGTCCGAATAATAATATAGGTAGCATAAAAAATAGCAAATACGGATCCAAAGAGACCTATATAAGTCCATATCTTTAGAGGCACAAGGCTGAAACTAGTAATACCTTCAATTGCGAGATTCCATAACCTCCATCCAGAAAATTTAGTTTTTCCAGTTGAGCGGGCATTCCTTACATATTCAACAGTTATGGTTTGAAAACCAACCCAAGCAAATAGACCCTTCATAAACCGTTGACGCTCAGGAAGTTTTTTTAAAGCATCTACAACAACTCGATCCATAAGGCGAAAATCTCCTACATCTTCAGGAATTTGTAAATTTGATACTATATTATGTAGGCGATAAAAAAGTTGAGCGGTCTTGCGCTTAGCAAATGAGTCAGTCGAACGATCTATTCTCTTCGCTAGGACTACTTCAGCACCCTTTTGCCACTCCTTTACCATGATTGAAATGAGGGCAGGGGGATCTTGTAAGTCTGCATCAATTGGAATAACGCAATCGCCTTTAGCTGCATCAATGCCAGCGGACATGGCGGCCTCTTTACCGAAGTTACGAGAAAGCTCTAAAACAATGATGCGAGAATCTTTTTTGGAGCTGTCAATGAGGCGGCTCAGCGTTTCATCTTTGCTGCCGTCGTCAATACAAATGATCTCAAAATCAAAATCAGTTAAGTCGTCAATGGAATTTTTTAGGGATTGATGGAAATGCAAAACCCCTGCCCCTTCGTTAAAGAAAGGAGTAACGATTGAGATTAAAGGGCGAGCTGCCATAGGTGCCATCATTAAACAGTAGTGTAGAGTTGAATTTTAAGCTTATTTCTCATTTATGATACTTTGAATCAAAAGCTATAAAACCTTTATATATAAGCATAAGTAGCGTGAGCGTTAATGGAAGGCTTTTGAGAATTCAATTGCAAAAGCGCTTTTTTATAACGTCGAAGTCCTCCTCGGCATACGTGCAATTCGTGCCGGGTTTTATTAAACTGTGGCTGATTCTCCTTTATCATGGCAATGTACTGATTTGAAAGAATATTTTATATGGCGCCCCAAGCTGTGCCCATTATCGTTGACCTAGATGGGACTTTAATTAAAACTGACTTGTTGTTTGAGTCAGCGAATCAATTTTTGACAAAAAAGCCATTGTCCTTTGGAAAATTGATCTTTTGGCTATTTAAAGGTCGCTCCTACTTAAAAGCCCAATTAGCCGAACATTTTTCTTTGGATCCTGCTTCTTTACCCTATAACCAAGCAGTAATAAGGTGGTTAGGCGAGCAGGCTAAGTTAGGTATACCAATTTATTTAGCAACAGCTAGCAATCAGGCGCTGGCAGAGAGTGTTGCCAAGCACCTTGGAATTTTTACTGGCGTATTTGCTAGTAATAGTACAGTGAATCTAAAGTCAGAGCGTAAGCGTGATTTGTTGGTGCAGCAATTTGGCGGACAAGGCTTTGACTATATTGGCAACGAAGCGGCAGATTTTGTCGTTTGGCATAGCGCTAAACGAGCTCATGTGGTGAGTAATTCTGCAGCGCTAATTAATAAGGCAGCATCCAACGGCAACCTAGGCGAGGTATTTGCAGCAGAGAAGCCTGGCTGGGTTGGCGCACTTCTTAAAGAGATGCGTATTTATCAGTGGGTGAAAAATTGCTTAATTTTTGTGCCTTTAGTTGCAGCACACCAACTCGCTAATCCACTTGGCTGGGCTCAGGCATTCATTGCATTTCTCGCTTTTTGTTTCTGTGCGTCTGCAGTTTATCTATTGAATGACTTAGTTGATATTTCGAATGATCGTATTCATCCGCGAAAGCGTTTTAGACCATTTGCTGCAGGATACTTAAGTCTACTTACGGGTTGGATGCTTTGGCCAGGTCTATTGTTGCTTTCTTTTATATTGGCAATCTCTTTCTTACCAAGTGCTTTCACCTATGTGCTATCTGCCTATTTCTTAATCACCCTTGCTTATTCTTTTGCGCTTAAACGCTATGCTATTTTAGATGTTTTGGTGTTGGCCGGCCTTTATACCATCCGGATTTTGGCTGGTGCAGTAGCGGTTTCAGTGCCGGTGTCATTTTGGCTATTAACTTTCTCGATGTTCCTCTTTTTGAGCCTCGCATTTGTCAAACGCTTTAGTGAACTAAAGACAGCACAAGAACAGGGATACGGGGGGAAGCTAGCTGGGCGGGGTTACGCGCCCGATGATCTAGAGATTGTTTCGATGATGGGTGTGGCAGCAGGATATTTATCGATTTTGGTGTTAGCGTTTTATATTCAAGACAGCTATACAGCGGTACTTTATCGTACCCCTCAAATTATTTGGTTGGCCTGCCCTTTACTCTTGTATTGGGTATCGCGTACTTGGGTGATTACTCACCGTGGCAATATGACGGATGACCCAATTATTTTTGCGATTAAAGATCGCACTAGTTGGATTGTGGCCGCTTGCTTCGTTTTAATTTTTACCCTTGCGTCTTTGTAATGCAAATTTCTGGTTGGGGTCGTTATCCAAAGATAGATGCGGAAGTGAATCTTCCGCGAGATTTATTGCAAGCAAGTGCATTGGTTAAAAGTGATGGATTGCTTATTCCCAGGGGCTTGGGTCGGGCCTATGGCGATAGTAGTTTAGCTAGCAGGGTGTTGGAAACCACTAACTTACAGTTTTTCCATTCTTTTGATTCGGTTAGTGGCATTTTAAGTTGTGATGCAGGCGTTTCGCTATTCGAGATTCTTAAAGTCTTTGTACCGAAGGGATGGTTTATCCCTGTTTCTCCTGGCACCCGCTTTGTTACAGTTGGAGGTGCAATTGCAAGTGATGTCCATGGAAAGAATCACCACCTAGATGGCACTTTTGGCCAGCATGTGATTTCGCTGCAATTACTATTGGGTAACGGCGAGATCGTTCAGGTTTCTCCTACCGAGAACACGGCCTTATTTCATGCGACGTGCGGGGGGATGGGACTTACCGGGACGATTCTCTCAGCGTCCTTTCGCTTGGTACCGATTAAGTCGAGTGAGATTATAGAAACGACTATCAAAGCTGCCAATCTTGATGCCGTATTAGATGGGTTTGAGCAGTTCGGTGCGAGTACCTATACCGTTGCATGGATTGACTGCCTAGCCCAAGATGAGAATTTAGGGCGTTCATTATTAATGGTCGGTGAACACGCTGAAGATGGACCTTTGACTGTTGCTGATAAAAATCCATTGACCATGCCAGTCGATGCACCCAGCAGCCTCTTGAACCCATTTTCTATCAAGGCATTTAATGCCCTCTACTATGCTAAAGCACAAAATGGCCTTAGTACTAGACGCAGGTCATTTGAAAGTTACTTTTATCCACTTGATCAAATTTTGCAATGGAATAAGCTGTACGGCAAAGCAGGTTTTATGCAGTACCAGTTTGTGATTCCTACCTCAGCAGGGCGCGAGGGTTTGCGCCAAATTTTAAAAACAATTGCCGCATCAGGCCAAGGCTCTTTTTTGGCAGTGCTTAAAACCTTTGGCAAGAAAAATGCCAACTATCTTTCATTCCCGATTGAAGGTTATACCTTGGCTTTAGACTTTAAGGTTACTGAGCCCATTTTCGCTCTAATGGACCAATTAGATCACCTCGTACTCCAATATGGAGGCAGACTGTATTTAGCAAAAGACGCTCGTATGAGCGAGACTACATTTAAAACCAGTTATCCCAACTGGCAGGACTTTGAAGCAGTTCGAGAGCACTATCATGCCATTGGTAAGTTTGCCTCTTTGCAATCGAAGCGTTTGGGCTTGGCTTGAGCTTGAGTTAATTCTTAATACCAAGAAATCCGATAAAATAGCTTTTTATGGAACCAGTTAAAACCTTTGATGCCGATGTAATTGTCATCGGAACCAGTATTGCAACCCAAACGGTACTGTTACCGCTACTCAAGACCAATGCACGTATTTTGGTGCTCGAGGGCGGTGATTATGAGCTAACGCCGTTTGGTAATAATCTCACTTTTAGCGATGAGCGGGGCCATTACATTAACCACCATTGGGGTGGCCATTGGTTGCGACAGTATGGTGGAGCTTCGCGGGTTTGGAATGGGTTTTCTGCTCCCCTAGAAAATTGGGACCTTATCGGCATCGAAGGGCGCCCAAAGTGGCCTTTAGGAATTGATGAACTAGAAAAGTACTACCGGATATCAGCACCAGTAATGGGAGAAGATCCTTCGGTCGCCAATTTGACTAAATACAACGTAGCACGGGAATTTGTTGATCGGCCGTACATTATTATGGATCCAGCCCTAGCCTATGCCGATGCTAAGCCCCTCTTGAACAATAAGAATGTTGAATTACGAGTTAAGCACAATGTGATTAAATTTACTTGTGATGATTCGGGTAGCTTCATTAACGGGATATGGTATTCGGTAGAAGGCACAGTACATTTCGCTAGCGTGAAAAAAAATACTAAGATAGTGTTAGGCGCAGGCGGCTTAGGGAATGCGCAAATTTTGTTGCAGCCTGCTGCTAATCGTCGGGTGGCAGTCGGCAATGAATCTGGCCTAGTAGGGAAGACGCTCATGGCCCATCCTCATATCGCTGTAGGAGAGGGCTTTATTGACCCTATCGTGGTGCGTAAACCTACATGGGCACAGGTAAATTATAAAAAATGGTTGCCAGCCTATATTATTGGTGCCGACTACAAAACAAAATTGAAATTACTTAATGCCTCTGTTTCATTAACAATATCAGCCATACGACCTTTAAGCCCCAACGAAGAGGCGGTACAAGATTTTTATCAAAAAAAGTGGCGTAAAAAGTTAGATCTTTATACCCTTTATGCGCGTACTGAGCAATTACCCAACGTAGATAACCGCATTGAAATTATTGCTGATAAAAATGCGGCAGGCTTGCATAAATTGAAGATTTATTGTGTTTTTGGCGCGCGCGACTTGATGTCACTTGATACTACTACGCGGATGCTCTCTGAGCATTTTCTAAAAAATAAACTCGGCGTGACTACTGTTGACAATGATGCTATTTTCTTAAAACCCTGGGGTTGGGCGCATCCCAGCGGCATTACCCGTTTTGGCACTTCCCCTAAAGAAAGTGTCTGCGACCATACAGGGCGCGTTTGGAGCTATCAAAACTTATATCTTAATGGCAGTAGTCTTTTTCCTACGGTAGGCTATGCGAATCCCACTTGGACAATTGCTGCCCTGGGTATGCGTTTAGGTGATCACTTAGTAGCAGAGTTAAAGAAGGGTACCTAATGACGATTACCCGCCGTTCCCTTCTTAAGCTTTTAGCTGGGTCTGCAGTCGGCTATTTAGTGCCTTGGCTTGCTGATTCTGCTTTTGCTCAGACAACAAAAGCTGTAAGCAAGGAAGTTATTACCCCATCTGCTACAGCCATAGCCCCTAAATTAGACGGTACTGTTTCCTATAATGCCGGCTGGGTGATTAATTTAGAAGATAGAACCGAGCTTCTCGAAGTAGAAGCAAAAAAAACAAAATTACAGGAAGATAAAAAAGCCCAAAAAAAGCCTGAACAGCCTATTAAAACTGAAGCCCCTATTACCCCTTCTGCTTCTGCACCCACAGAGCCTCCAAAAGAATCCAGTAAGGATTGGTCTACCCGTTGGAATAAATGGGTTGGCAAAGTGAAGGAATGGTTTTAGTTCGCATTAATCGGCACTTTATAAAGAATTGAAATGAAAAAAATCGTTATCGTTGGTGCCACCTCGGGCATTGCAATCGAATGTGCCCGCATTTGGATCAAGACTGAGCCAGCAAATTTGATGCTCATAGTTAGGGATTTAGAGCGTGCTAAACCGCTGGTAGCCGATCTATTAGTGCGCAGTCCAGAATCTTCAGTAGAGTCAATTGCCTGTAATTTTATTGATCCCAGCGCTATTAGCGATATGGTTCGTGTAATCGCTAAAGCAGGTCCAATCGACATTGTTTTAATCGCGCAGGGCACATTACCAGACCAGCTGGATTGTGAAAATGATTTAATACTTAGTAATGACACCTTAGCAATTAATGGCGTATCACCTTGTTTATTTGCCGAAGCCTTTGCCAATGCAATGCAAGGGCAGGTAAGCGGCAAGATAGCGATCATTGGATCTGTGGCGGGTGATCGTGGCCGTAAATCAAATTACATCTACGGCGCCGCTAAAGGCTTAGTTGCTCGTTACGCAGAGGGTATGCAGCACCGCTTTGCAGCTACAGGCATTCGGGTATCTTTAATCAAGCCAGGCCCTACGGCTACTGCGATGACAGCAAAGCTACGGGAAAATGGTCTGAAATGTGCCCCTGCTAAGTCGGTAGCTCAAGATATCGTCCATGGTATTGAAAAGGGAAAAGCAGTCATCTATACTCCAAAAAAATGGCAGTTGATTATGTTAATTGTGCGGCACATACCAGCAGTTATTTTTAATAAGTTGAACATTTAACTTAAGCAGGAGCTATATTTTTCTCGTCCTAAAATGCGCGCGAATTTTCTCAACTGGCTTCTCAACTAATACATGAATAGCAATTGCTAATACTAATATAGAGCCATAAAATATCACGCCTTTGACATTTTCATTGGTGATTTGAAATGCATCGCAAATAATTTTAGTGATGTCGATCCGCAAACCCCAAATAAGGTAAATGGGGTAAGACAGCTCGCCGATAAAGCGATCAATTTTATTATCTTTAGTTAAGTTAAAGATCAAGGGCATCCCTACAGCCAGTAGTAAATAGAAGAGCCCCTTTTTAAATTCATAATTTGCGGCGATATTAGGAAAGAAAAAAATGAATCCCATTACTAAGACTAAAAACCATTTGCCAATTTCTTGTAAGAGTGCAGGATTCTTATTGAAGTCAATCTTGTCATAAATATTGTATGCAATTGCCCCCAACATAAATAGTGCAAGCTCACTAGGAAAGAAGCGATAGCTCCAAGGGTCATCGAACTTACCGTGCATCAGCAAATAAATGCGGATGATTAAAGAAATAAAGAAAAATAGATAGATGTATTTATATTTCCTAAAAAATAGCAGTGGCGCAAGCAAATAAAAGCTGATTTCTACGCCTAGCGTCCAGGCTTGAGGAATTAACAAGTAACGAAATACCACCGGGCTAGACTCTAAAAAATTCTTTACAAACAAGACATGCCCATCGCGTACGCCCAAAAACATCGCTAAATCTTGGAACATCATGGTAGCGTTGGTAAAGACGAGATAAATACTTAACGCGGTGGGAAGTTCGAAGACATTTTTGAGCTCGCCTGGTTCAATTAAATTAACTACTAGGTTGAAGCCCGCAATGACAATATAGGCAGGATAGAGGCGCAAAAACCGATTAATCCAAAAATCCTTAATAGAGGAATAGCGCCCATTGAGGATCATGGCAATATAAAAGCCAGAAATAATGAAGAATGCCTCAACCGCCACTTCGCCGCCAATGAGGCGAAAGCTGGGAAAAAACAGAAAATGGGCCACTACCACCGAGTAGGCTAAGAAGAATCGAATTAAACCCATAAGTGCAGACTAAAATAGCTTTTTAGTTAAATTGCAGGACATAGCAGTTTTGGACATTTTGAGACTTTCGATGTTTTCCCTGATTATCCATACTCTGAGAGCGGCTTGACTAACTCTTCCTTTTCTACCTCATCGTCTAATTTGCCCTCCCCAGCCGTGGGACGGATATTAGTAACCGGAGCGACTGGGTTTGTGGGCCGCCGCCTACTTGCAGTTTTGACTCAAACCTGGCCAGAACTGGAGATTTTGGCCGCGGTGCGATCGCTGCCAAGTAAGGCTATTTTGGAAGGGTCTAATAGCGCCTCTAAGGTTAAATATGTCGCCCTCGGCGACATTGGCCCGAATACAGAATGGCCTATCCTCTTGGGGGTAGACGCCGTGATTCATTTGGCGGCACGAACCCATGTGATGAGGGAGTCTGCACCTGACCCTTTAGCCGTCTATCGGCATGCTAATACCGCTGCTACCACCAATTTAGCGCAGCAAGCCGCGGCTGCGGGGGTAAAACGCTTTATTTTCCTCAGTAGCATTAAGGTAAATGGTGAAGAAACGCTTCTAGGAGAGGCGTTTAGTGAGGCTTCCCCCCCGGCTCCTGTTGACCCTTATGGAATTAGTAAGTTGGAGGCGGAGGAGGGCCTACAAAAAATCTGTTCTGAGCATGGCTCTCACATGGACTTTGTGATTATTCGGGCCCCACTCATCTATGGTCCACGTGTGAAGGCAAACTTTCGTAAATTAATGGATTTAGTAGCTACTCAATCTGGTACTGTCTTAGGGAATCTCATACCGCTGCCCTTGGGGGGCATTCACAATCAGCGTAGTTTTTTGGCGCTCGATAACTTAGTTGACTTTATACGCCTCGCGATTGCCCACCCTAAAGCTGCAAACCAACTTTTTTTATTGGCAGACGGAACCGATTTTTCTACGCCAGCTTTGATTCAAATGATTGCTAAGGGAATGCATAGAAAGCCACCTTTATTATTTTCCTTGCCTACAGGATTGATGCTTCATTTAGGTTCTATGCTGGGTATGAGGGCAGCAGTTCAACGCCTAGTGGGTTCTTTGCAAGTGAACTCGACTAAAGCCCGGACCCTTTTAAATTGGCAACCACCCCTTAAGGCCACAGATGCGATTGCACTATCGGCACAAGCCTTTTTGGCGCAACGTAAAAAGGCAGTGCAATCAACATGAAGCGTTGCTTAGATTTAGTTCTATGTAGCTTGGCGCTACTCATTTTGTTTATACCAATGTTACTGGTAGCAATCGCGGTTCGCCTCACATCGCCAGGGCCAATTTTATTTTGGTCGATGCGGGTCGGTAAAAATAATTCACTTTTCCTCATGCCAAAATTTAGAACTATGCAAAAAAATACTCCTAATGTGGCTACGCATTTATTAACGGGCGCGCAAAGCTATCTCACTCCGATTGGTGGTTTCTTACGCAAATCGAGTTTGGATGAATTGCCGCAATTATGGTCAGTCCTACTTGGCCAGATGAGTTTTGTTGGGCCTCGCCCTGCGCTATATAACCAAGATGATTTAATTGCGATGCGTAACGCCAAGGGTATTGAGGTTTTATTACCTGGTATTACCGGCTGGGCGCAAGTAAATGGGCGCGATGAGCTTGATTTAGAGCAAAAGGTGCGACTAGACTTTGAGTATCTGCAAAGGCGCTCAACCCCCTTTGATTGCTACATTCTGTTTTTGACAGGTATGAAGGTATTGGGACGTGAGGGTGTCGCACATTAAAACGTGACTAAAAAGCCTCTAAAATGGGCTTAAATTGACAGGATGGTCATGAAAAAAGAATTAGCGGCTATTTTGGGTATGCCCCGTTGGGCTAAGCAGTTTATTGCTATGTCAGTCGACATTGTGTGCGCCTTGTTAGCTACCTGGCTAGCCTTTTCATTGCGTCTGGATGAGTGGCATCGCCTCATTCCTGAGCAGAAATACGCATACTTCCTTGCTGTAGCTTTAGCGATACCGGTATTTATCCAATTTGGAGTATATAAAACCGTATTGCGTTTTACCGGGGTGCATTCAATGGCGCTCATGGGTAAAGCAGTAGCGATCTATGGGGTATTGTATTTCACGGCGATTTTCATGTTTGCGTCGCCTTATATCTATCGCAGTATTGGGTTAGTGCAGCCCATCATTTTATTTTTATTAATGGCTTTAGCGCGCATTACTGCAAGCCTCTCGTTTGGCTTTAATGCCCGTGGGAAAAATGGTCGACCTGTATTAGGCACCTTGCTCATTTATGGCGCAGGACACTCGGGCATGCAAATTGCTTCAGCCCTTCGCCAATCGGGCCAATATTTTTTGGCTGGATATTTAGATGACGGTTCAGAGTATCAAGGTAGTACGATTAATGGCTTGATGGTCTACGCTCCCAATGAGATTGGTCGCTTGATTGACACCCATGGAGTGACCGACATTTTGTTGGCGATGCCATCGATAGGGCGTGCCAAGCGTAATGAAATTTTGGCAGACCTGCGCCAACATCAAGTGCATGTGCGCTCGCTTCCCGACTTAGTCGATTTAGCCCAGGGACGCATAACGGTTCTTGATATTAAAGAACTAGATCCTGATGATTTATTAGGGCGTGAGCCGGTGACCCCAGATCAAGTATTAATTGAAAAAAATAGTCGCAATAAAATAGTTTTGGTGAGTGGAGCTGGCGGCAGTATTGGTGCAGAACTATGCCGACAAATATTACAGACTGGTCCTAAAAAAATCCTGCTACTCGATCACAGTGAATATAACTTGTATGCCATTGAATCCGAATTGCGCGAGTCAATGCAAGCCCAGCAAAAAGAGGGGGTTGAAATCATTCCGCTGCTTGGCAATGTGCGCGATGTAGCCCGCTTAGACAGTATTTTCAAGCAGTGGCCGATCGATACGGTCTATCACGCAGCAGCTTATAAGCACGTGCCTTTAGTTGAGCATAACCCTGCTGAAGGACTGCAGAATAATGTGCTTGGCACCTTCAATTTAGCCATGGCTGCACAAACCTATGGCACTGCTAATTTTGTTTTAATTAGTACCGATAAAGCTGTGAGGCCGACCAATGTGATGGGCGCTACCAAGCGGTTTGCAGAAATGGTATTGCAGGCTTTAGCCACTAATAGTAAAACGTGTTTTTGTATGGTGCGTTTTGGTAATGTACTGGGGTCGAGCGGATCAGTTGTGCCTTTGTTCAGAGAGCAAATTCGCTCTGGTGGGCCAGTGACCCTAACCCATGCAGATGTGACGCGGTATTTCATGACGATACCCGAGGCGGCGCAATTAGTAATTCAAGCTGGTGCAATGGCTAAGGGTGGGGAAGTCTTTGTACTTGATATGGGGCAGCCCGTAAAGATTTATGACTTAGCTAAGCGCATGATTGAGCTCTCAGGCTTAACTGTACGTGAACCCTTAGTCGACCAGCTTAGCGAAACTAATCGGCAGAATGGAAATGCGGGCGAAATCGGCGACCTCTTGGGCGATATCGAAATTGTGATTACGGGCTTACGACCCGGTGAAAAACTTTATGAAGAGCTTTTGATTGGCGAAAACCCTGTAATCACTTCGCATCCCCGCATCATGATGGCTAAAGAAGATTTCCTACCCTGGAGTGAATTGACTACAGAGTTAAGTCTGCTACAAGAAAATCTCGGACGTGATGATTTTGCAGCCCTGATTGCTCAGTTAAAACGCTTAGTACAGGGCTATCAGCCCTTTTACTTAAAGACTTTATAATTGGGAATAATCTTAAAGTGACTATGAGTAAAAATCCCAATTCTTTGCACGGCTCTGTTTTACCGCAAAACCGAACTTTTGGCCTAGTCTTTACTGGCATCTTTTTTCTTATCGCCGCATACAACTGGTTAACGGATTCTGCGCCGATTTATGTTCAAACCTTTGGCGGTTTATCGATTGCATTTTTGTTGGCTACGGTAATTGCTCCAACTTTATTAGCACCGCTCAATAAAGCTTGGTATCAACTGGGCTTATTAATGGGGCGCGTGGTAAGCCCACTGGTTTTGGGTATTCTTTTCTTTATTGTGATTACGCCAGTCGCACTTTTTATGCGTTTAATTGGTCGTGACGCCCTAAGAATTAAAAAACAACACGTTAATTCCTATTGGATTGAGCGCAATCCCCCGGGCCCCAATCCCGAATCATTTAAAGATCAATTTTAAAAAAATTTATCGAAATCATCACTTTATATTGTTAATTACTAAATAAAATTAAAGGACTTAAATCCATGTCATTTTTACAAGAGTTATGGAAATTTTTAAAAGTACGCAAAAAGCTCTGGCTTTTACCCATCATCATCGTGATGGTTGTATTGGGCGGCTTGTTAATTTTGGCAGCTAAGAGTGCAGTCGTTGCACCCTTTATCTATACCTTGTTTTAAGCAAATCGGTTGAGCATGAAGATTCTCGGAATTTCTGCTTACTATCATGACTCTGCCGCTTGCTTAGTCGTTGATGGCGAGGTTGTGGCTGCTGCGCAGGAGGAGCGCTTTACGCGTAAAAAGCACGACCAAGATTTTCCGAATCAGGCAATTAATTATTGCTTAAGCGAAGTGGGTTGCAAACCCGAAGAGATTGACTACATTGTTTTTTACGACAAGCCATTTCTTAAATTTGAACGCTTACTAGAAACTTATTTAGCCTATGCGCCAAGTGGTTTTCAGTCATTCGCAACTGCTTTACCCGTATGGTTAAAAGATAAGCTATTTCAGAAGTCGGTTATTTCAGATGCCCTTAAAAGTTTGTGGGGCAAAAATACCAATTGGACTGAGCGCCTTTTATTTTCTGAGCACCATTTAAGCCATGCTGCCAGCGCCTTCTTTCCATCGCCTTTTGAAGCAGCAGCGATTTTGACGATGGATGGTGTGGGTGAGTGGACTACAACGTCGCTAGCGATTGGTAAGGGTAATTCATTGGAAGTGCAAAAGGAAATTCATTTTCCTCATTCCTTAGGGTTGCTGTATTCAGCAATTACGTATTACACCGGCTTTAAAGTGAACTCGGGTGAATATAAGGTGATGGGCTTAGCTCCCTATGGTGAGCCAAAGTTTGCGCAGCTGATGAAAGATCACCTGATTGATATTAAAGAAGATGGCTCGTTTGCTTTAGATATGAGCTACTTTAATTATTGCACGGGTCTAACCATGACCAACCAAAAGTTTGATGATCTATTTGGTGGCCCACGACGCAAAGAAGAAGCTCTGTTAACGCAGCGCGAAATGGATTTGGCCGCGTCGATTCAAGCGGTTACCGAAGAAGTGGTCATTAAGTTAGCCAAGGGTATTCAGCAGGCTACAGGTCTAAAAAACTTGTGTTTAGCTGGCGGTGTGGCGCTTAACTGTGTCGCTAATGGCAAGTTGCTACGTGAAAATATCTTTGAGAATATTTGGATCCAGCCGGCTGCAGGAGACGCCGGCGGTGCAGTGGGAGCTGCGTTGGGTGCTTACTACATTATGTTGCAACAGCCCCGCAAACTGAATCCTGCCCTGCAGGATGGTATGAAGGGATCTTTTCTGGGGCCCCAATTTGAGCAAGCTGATATTGAAAAACGCTTAGCAGCTGCAGGTGCTATTTTTACCAATCACTCGGACGCCGAAGTTACTGAATTAACTGCCCAGGCTTTAGCCGAGGGTAAGGCCATCGGCTGGCATCAGGGGCGAATGGAGTTTGGCCCACGCTCCTTGGGCGGTAGATCTATCTTGGCTGATGCACGTTCACCATCAGCACAAAAATTATTGAATCTTAAAGTCAAATACCGTGAATCATTTCGTCCTTTTGCACCTAGCGTATTACGGGAAGATGTAAACGAATGGTTTGATATTAATGTCGACAGCCCTTATATGCTTTTAGTGGCTGATGTGCAAAAGTCAAAACGGTTATCGATGAGCACTGAAGAGCAAAAACTCTTTGGTATCGAAAAATTAAATGTTCCGCGTTCGGAAATTCCCGCAGTAACCCACGTCGACTACTCAGCGCGAGTACAAACGATTCATCAAGAGACAAATCCTAAATATCACGCTTTAGTGAGTCGCTTTAAAGCCCTCACTGGTTGCCCAGTAGTAGTAAATACTTCATTTAATGTGCGGGGTGAGCCGATTGTTTGCACTCCTGAAGATGCCTTCCGTTGCCTGATGGGCACTGAAATTGAATTTCTTGTCGTGGGTAATTCAATTATGCGTAAAGAAGATCAAGACCCCGCATTAAAGCTGGATTATAAAAACGCCTACGAACTTGATTAGTCATTAAGGCTCACCACATCGTATGCTGAAGAAACTGATCCTACCCATCATTTTTGCAGCTGTTGCAGCGTATTTATTTTATAGTGCTTATCAGCAGCGCAGCGTTGCTACCTTTCTATGGGCAATCAGTTTTAGCTTAGCTTGTCTTGCTAGCACTACCAGCCTTTTGCGCGACGCGGTGATTGTGATTATTTCTCTAACAGTGACTATGGCTCTAGTTGAAACTGGGCTTGCTTATGCGCCTGATTTAATGGGTAAAAAGCCTGACACTGGCATTAATACCGGCAAAGATAAATCGGTATTTGCCTATTTTGATTCAGCCCAAACTTATAACACCCCAGCCTATTGGCATTTAGGCGAATTTGGCAGTCAGCCTCAGCCCGGAGCATTTACGGCGAAGAAGGTAGCATCCAATGGTGATGTGCTTTACGACACGATCTTTACGATTGGCAAGGATGGTTTTCGGGTAACACCGCAATACGATGCAAATCTTGCGCCAAAAACTACATCTGATCAGTCAGGCCACCGAATTAATTTCTTAGGAGACTCATTTACCTTTGGTGAGGGCGTGGCAGATAACGAAACCATGAGTTTTTACACAGGTGATTTACTTAATGGCGATAAAGTACCCAGCAATTTAAAGGCATATACTCCATTAGTCGTTAAGAATTACGGTATTCATGGCTGGGGAATTCATCAATCATTGGCGGTCTTACAAAGTCAATTAGATACCAAAGCCGATGTGCAAGTGGTGTTAACTGCCCCATGGCATGCGAGTCGGGTTGCTTGCGCGGATTTCTTTTCTTTGGGCTCGCCTAAATATCAATTAGAGCCTTCTGGAGAAGTTAAGCGGGATGGCTATTGCCGCTCCTTTGTGTGGGTAGAGCATTCTCCCAAAGCCTTGCGCGCCTTAATTACTTCATCAAAGATTTTTAATTTAATTCAAGATAGTCTCTTGGTTACCACTGATCAAGATAAGCAAATTGAGTTGTATCTTGGTGTTTTGAAGACGATGGCACTAGAAAGTAAAAAACGCGGGGAGCGACTCGTTGTCGGCTTTATTAAAGCTGATGAAGCTTGGTTTATCGGCACTTATAATAATGACAAGGTTTTAGCCAAGATAAAAGGTATGGGCATCGATGCTGTCGACCTCACATTAGCTGCAAAAAATGAAGACCTTTCTCGCCAATATTATATTCATGAGCTAGATAAGCATCCTACTGCGGCCGCTAATCTTGAGCGCGTACATATTCTTCTGCGACATCTCGAAAAGCCTTAAGTTAGCGGTAATGAAAAACTCTCTTCTCTTTGAGTTCCGTCGATTCTCATTGCTGCAGATTTTATCCTTAGTGGTTTTAGCGGTATTTTTATTAGCCTATTTTCTTAAAGTTAATGAAATACAAAATACCTATTCTTTTCATGGCTATATTGCGACTGATTGGCTAATCAATTATTCGAGTGGCTTTATCCGTCGCGGCTTATTTGGGGAATTTGCTTTAGGGCTAAATCAATATTTAGATATTAATCCTGTTAAGGCCGTACTTGCCACCAAGTATTTACTCTACGCAACCTTATGCGGATCATTTTTTCTGATCTGCGCCCTTAAAAAAATTGGGCCAATCGAGTTAGTACTTATTTTAGCCCCTTGGGGCTTTATGTTTGATCTAAATGACCCAATGGGTTCAGGTAGAAAAGAATTACTCCTCTTTGCTACTTTCTCCATCTTTGCTTTGTTACAGTTGATTGCCAAACCAACTACAAATATTTTCTATAAAAGATGGGATTTTTGGTTTTTGTGCCTAAGCTTTCCCGTTTTAACGCTGATGCACGAAGGATTATTTTTCTTCTTACAATTTTTTATTTTACTGATTTACTTATTAAATAAGGACAGTAAAGTCTTTGTATTTATTATCCCTTACGGCATTGCATTTGGTATTTTGCTGAGCCTTTATTTCTTTTTCAAGGGTAGTTTGAGCGATACCGTTATTATTTGTGCCAGCCTTAATCCATGGAGCACAAATGGCTCTTTAGGGTGCGACGCGATTGAAATACTCAGTAAGCCACCACTGAAAATTCATTCGGGTTTTTATAAAAGCTTCATTCCTCTATTATTATTGACTTTAGTGCCACTAGCGCTTTATGGAATAGCTGCTTTAGGTAAGCCCAAATATCAGCAGTTTTTAGTCTATTCGGGGCTAGCTTTAATACCAACACTCCCTTTATTTATGCTTGGCATCGATTGGGGTAGGTGGATTCATATCTTAGGATTTTTATTTTTAATCATCTTAATTGCTATTAAAAATAACCATGAACTGACTTATAAAGGCTCACGCTTTCTACTCCCACTAGTTATTTTGTTGGCATTTCTCTATTTATTTTATTGGCGAATTGCTCACACTATTGGCGAAAATAAAATTTTTTGGTGGTGGTCGCAAGACTTTTTAGGTTATCTCAATGCATTTAGGCTTCAGTAAATTGTCGACCATAAATGATTCCATAAAATATCGCCCTGATATCGATGGGCTAAGGGCGGTAGCAGTTTTGGCCGTAGTGCTCTTTCATGCTTTTCCAGAGTGGGTGCCGGGTGGTTTTATTGGAGTTGATATATTTTTTGTAATCTCTGGGTTTTTAATTTCGACAATTTTATTTGAGAGCTTATCTGCTGGCTCGTTTAGCTTTATTAATTTCTATTCTCGTCGTATACGCCGTATTTTTCCTGCATTAATCACCGTTTTGCTCGTTAGCCTAGCCTTGGGTTGGTGTATTTTAGTGGCGCGCGAATACCAGCAATTAGGTAAACATGTTTTTGGTGGCGCTAGTTTTTTATCAAATTTTGTTTTATGGAAAGAGAGTGGCTATTTTGATAACACTTCTGACACTAAGCCGCTATTGCATTTGTGGAGCCTTGGCATTGAAGAACAGTTTTACATCTTTTGGCCATTGATTTTATGGGCAGCATGGTGGGTTAAATCACGCCTTGCCCAACCGTATCTTTGGCTATGGGTTGTCGGTGTGATCGCAATTGGCTCTTTTTGGCTTAATGTCGATGAAATAAAACTAGATCGGGTCGCAGCGTTCTACTCTCCTCTAACTCGCTTTTGGGAGCTCTTGATTGGCGCTTTATTGGCTTATTTTGTTTTATATACTCCTAAGTTCTTTAAATTAATACCCTCAAATTGGCTTTCTTGGGCAGGCGTTGTATTGATTTTATTGGGTATTAGCTTGATTAATAAGGACAGCTTTTTCCCAGGCTATTGGGCTTTATTACCGACCCTTGGGGCTGCTTGTTTAATTGGCTCAGGAAGCCATGGCGGGAGGCCTTGGTTTAATCAACAAGTTTTATCTAATCGCATTTTGGTTTGGTTTGGCTTAATTAGCTTTCCTTTGTATTTATGGCATTGGCCCTTATTGTCATTGGCCCGCATTCTCAATAGCGAAGTAGCACCATTTCTAGCGCGCGGCATTATCGTCGCGCTGGCGATCTTACTATCCTGGCTAACTTATCAATATATTGAGAAACCCTTTCGTTATGGCAGCAATGGGAAAATGAAAACGATCATCTTATTAGTGTTGATGATAGCGATTGCTGGCGCAGGAATTAATATTAAATTGCGTGAAGGCTTACCATTTAGAGTCGCCAATAAAATTAATATTGATCCTTTATCTGGTAATGATGGGGTTGCCGGCGTTGATTTAAATGAAGAATGTGGCTTAGGTTCAGTTGATAAGTCTTGGTTTAAGACCTGTTTGCAAGATAGTCGCCAACCGCTTAAGTATGCATTGATTGGCGATAGCCATGCTGAAGCTATCTTTCGTGGGCTAGTGCGCACATCTACTACAAATGGTCGCTGGCTCTTTATTGGCGGGCCTGGAGGCAAGTTTCCAGTAACAACACTGATTTCAAGTGATCCCATTTATGCTAGATTTTTACCAGCATCGCCTTTAGCCATTAATGCTATTGCACAAAATTCTAAAATTGAAGCAGTTTTATTTGTGGCTGCTACACGCAATCTCTTTAATTTAAAAGAAACTGAATTTCTGGAGGATCTTGAGGCATCCCCTTATTTTGAGGTAGCTCTTGAAGCGGTACAAAATGCGATTAACCCCCTAAAGGCCGCTGGTAAAAAAGTTGTTTTATTGGTGGACAACCCCACGCTCGCATTTCCAGAGGACTGCGTGCAAAGGCAAAGCTCACTAGCTGCATTAAATTGGATTTTCCCCAAGAAATTAAATGCGCGGTGTTCCTTAACGTACGAGCGCCATCTAAAAATGACGCAAAAATATAGCGAGTTATTACGCGTATTAGCTAAGCGTAACCCAGGTGTAGTAACGGTATTTGATACCACTGATATCCTGTGTGATGTCACGAAAGGGGTCTGTGGGATGTCTAAAAATGATCGCCTACTTTATAGCTATTCTGACCATATCTCGGACTATGCTGCAGGTCTTATCGGTAAAGAGCTTAATGGCTATTTAGCGCAACTACTTAAAAAATAGTACTGAAGTAAAGTATTAAGCGCGGCACTACACTACACCCTTTTGGGTAAAAAATAGTTGGCCGTTCCAATCTTGGCAAATTAGATTCTGCTTTGATTTCCATGCTTGATTTTGTTCAGCATCTTTTTCATACGCCCATTTAGGGTTCACGGTTAGCGGTTCGCCGGCCATGAGGGCTGAAATCCAAAAAGTTTCTTTATCTCCCCAGACATATTTATAGGTAACGGGATGATTATTATTGAGCTCAAATAATTTCTTAATGGTTTCTGGACGCTTACTCCGATTAATAGCAACGATACCACTATCTACATAAGTCTCGATGACAGGCTCTTTAGGCATTTCATCTTGCCAAATGTAATCCCACTCGATTGGAAAGTTACTCGGCTTTATATTATTTAAACATCTACGCAACCACGCTTGGCGCTCCAAAAAGAACGCATAATTACGAAATTTATTGCCTTTAAAAGGTTGGCGCAGGTTTAATTTGTACATCAATCGATCCCACCAATTAAATTCAAAGACCCAACGCTTTAAATCGCGGAAAAGGTAATAGCCTGTTTTTTGGTATTCGGGATCAGAAAATAAATTTTCTGGGTTTTGATGAAAAATACCATCGGCGTCAAATAACAGTACTTCATTAAACGCAGAATGGGCGACGATAAAGGCTTTGACTTGAAAGCCTTGCCAATGTTTTAGGTCTTGGGTGAATTCCGCTACGTTGCGCCAAATAATTTTGTCGGTAATGGCATTTAACTGTTTTTTGGCATCAGCATTGAGCTCATTGCCTACTTCCCATATTTCGATGGGTAATTGACACCCTAATTCACCATATATCTTCTTGAGATTAAAAAGGGCAAAAGGCAGGTAGCGAGGCGGAATGCTGACGACTAACCCACGCTCAGCTGCAACTGCAGTAGAACTAATAGGAGAGCTAATTTGCTGATCCATGCTTAGCTTACTTTGAGTCTTTGCTAAATAAGTTTTTCACCCAACGCAAAGGCGCAAAGAGGCGCCAGATTTTATCTATGCGTTCCGTCAAAAATTGCACTTGACGCTCAACGTCATTGAGGTGTGCTTGATAGCGACTCGCTAAAATCGCTAGGCTAAGACCGTAATCCTGATTAAATAAAGTATCAAAACGGGCCAATATATTTGTTTCTGCTTGCTTTTGCGCAATCACCGCGTAATCCGGGCTTACTGCACTTAATACATTAAAGAGGCTAACCGGAGTTAATTCATCACGTAATAGAGCTGGCTCTTGGAGGCGAAGTAATTTTGATCTGGCAAAACCAAAATAATCCGTTAGAAAAGTGAGTAACTGAGAAGGCAAGGGGCGCTGGTGAGTTGGATCAAGGTAAAAACTCGAGGTGCCAACGACCAAGTTTTCGGTGTTGGGCGCCTCCAGAATCAGTAGCCCAGCAGGTTTGAGCACTCGCAGTGATTCCTCGACCAGTATTTTTAAGTCATCCAGCGATAGATGCTCGGCAATATGAAAGCCTGATATCACGCTACGACTATTGTTAGGCCGAGATTGTAAATAGGCCACTGCATCACCCGTAGCGACCTTCAAGCCTCGAGCTCTGCATGCACTGAGCATGTCATCATCGAGGTCAATGCCTTCAGCGCTGACCCCGTTTTCCTTAAGTAGCTCTAGCCATTCTCCTCGGCCGCAACCTAAATCGAGGGCTTCAATCGCTTCAGTAGCTGTAGAACTGGACGGAGCAGGAGGGTAGATTGATTTGACAACTTCGATAAAAGGTAAATAGACTCCTAAGCGAGATTTAATTAACTCGTGCGAGCCTCGATGGAGATCCTCAAAAGCTTTATAAAGGCCAATAGAATTCGGATTTTTTGAGTTCATTCGATCATTTCTAGCATTATTTAGCGTTTGATTTCAACGGTGGATGGCAACCATGCCACTCCTTCGAAGTGCTCTTGCTGATTGATAACAGTAAAGACTAAAGCATGATCGCGCCATTCATAGTTTTTGGCAATATGATTATCGCTAGCGTGCAGTGAAAGCGCTAAAGAATAGGTGCCAGGACCAAAATTAGCCATAAACTGAAAACTAAACTCAATTACTTCGCCGGCCTTCAGATCACTTAATTGACGCCCTAGGTGAAAGGTATTGGTGCCAAAAACGGGCATACCCAGACGGTCTTTAAATAGATACCCCAGTACCAGCGCATCAATTGCTTGGATACATTTAACCTTGACGTGTAGTTGAAGCGCTTGCCCAACTTGGACTACTTCGATGCGATTTCCATCATTAGCAAATAAACCGACATCCTGAATCAGCGCCTCGCCACTGCCAGAAATCGTTTTCACTTTATTTGGCTTACTAGGATCTTGGTGAGAGAGCTCTTGCCGCACATGCTCGCTCTCGCGATCAGCCAATAAGGCGTTGTAGTAATCCATGACAACTTCAGGCTCGCCTTCAATGGCGATTTGCCCTTTATTTAATAAAATAGCCCGATCACAAATCGATTGAATCGCTAGCTTATCGTGTGAAACCATCAAAAGAGTGGTGCCGAGCTCTCGAAACTCGCGAATGCGATCAAAGCACTTATGCTGAAAGTAGGCATCGCCCACCGATAGAGCTTCATCGATGATGAGCACATCGGGTCGTTTTACTGTCGCCACACTAAAGGCTAAGCGCATTTGCATGCCACTAGAATAAAAGCGCACCGCTTGATCAAGGTACTCACCAATTTCAGCAAACGATTCAATCTCGGGCATCAGCGCAGTAATCTCATCCACACTAAAGCCTAAGAGTTGTCCGGCCATATAGGCATTTTGTCTGCCAGTAAAGTCGGGATGAAAGCCAATGCCAAGCTCAAGGAGAGCAGCTACATGCCCTGAAATAGCAACTGAGCCGGTGCTGGGTTGTGATGTTCCAGCAATCATTTTTAGTAAGGTGCTCTTACCAGCTCCGTTGATGCCAATAATGCCCAATGCTTCACCTGGCTTTACGCTGAAATTAAGATCGCTTAGTACCCAATTCAGTTCATGGCGCTGCCCGCTAAAAGGAATAAGCCACTCGGCTAAACGCGACCATTTGGAAGGATAGCGTTTATACGCTTTTCCAAGATTGGAGACAACAATTTTGCCCATTAAAGTAAATCCACCATTTCACCTGAGCGCTTGCGAAATAAACGCAGCCCATTCAGGTTAAGTAGGAGGGCCAAAATAATGATGTACCAAAGGCTAGACCACTCTGGCCATTGTTGATTAATGAAGATCGTTTGATATGCCTCCATCAAGCTGCTTAATGGATTTAAAGCAATCAGTGGGCGAATTTTTTCCGGCAGAATATTGACTGAATACACAATGGGTGTGAGCCAAAACCAAAATTGCAAAGCTACCCCATAGAAGTAACCAATATCCCGAAAAAATACATTAAGTACGCCTAAATTAATTCCCAGTCCAATTGCAAAGCCAATTTGAATTAGTAGCAGGGGAATTACAGCCAATATGACCCAGCCTGGAAATTGATTGGTAACTAGCAAAAAAAGAATGAATAAAGCAAAAATAATGAGAAAGTTAAGACATGCATTGAAGATCACTACAACTGGCAGGCACAGGCGTGGAAAGTTTAGTTTCTTGAGCAGGTTGGCATTATCTAAAAATACAGTTTGTGAGCGCGAAGTAATTTCGGCAAATAAACTCCAAGTAATAATGCCGATACAAAGATAAATACTGTAGGAGTAAATACTTTCTGCACCCGGTAGACGAGCACCCATGATCTTAGAAAAGACCAAGGTATAAACCAAAATGAGTGCTAAAGGATTCAGAATCGGCCAAGCAAACCCCAGCAGCGAGTTTTTATACTTCATTTGAAATTCGCGCTTGGTACTACCAAAGATAAACGCCCGATACTGCCAAAGCGAAAGCAAGGAGGGGGGTAACGAGTTAAATGAGGTCGTTTGAGGTTGGCTTTGCAAAGGTAATTTGCTCATAAACCTTATTTTAATAAGCTTTTCAGAATGGACTGGGCACTTTCTTTCCAGGTAAGCCAAGGCATTTGATCCGACTTGGGGTGTTTTCCAGCCTGATAAAGCGCTAGCCAAGCCTCTATGCTGCTGGCAATTTGGTCTGCTTCAGCCAGATTGTGCAAGGGGAATTCTGCTGCAGGGACAGTGTTATCAGCAGGGTTAGCAGCATTCTCTAAATCGCAGTGAAAGTAATAAGCATGCTCACCCGCTACCTCTCTAAATACCGGTATATCACGGGCAATAATAGGTAAATGCCGCCTAGCCGCTTCAATGAGCGGTAAACCGAAGCCTTCGCCTTGAGAGGTGAGTAGTAGACAAGTGCCTGCAGCGTAGAGCGCTTCTAGGTATTCATCGCTAATGCGGTTAAGCCAAAAAAAGTGTTTACCAAATTCAGGATGTTTTGGCAGATCATTCGCAAATTCATCCATTAGCCAGCCATGTTTACCGATGATGACTAAATTGACATCGACGCCTTTGGCCCAGAGTTTCTCAAAAGCAGCTAGCGCCTGCTTATAGCCTTTGCGCGGCTCAATCGTACCGATCATAATAAAGCTGGGGCGCGCCTTAATTTTGGCGATGACTTCATGCGCATCGGCTGGCATCCCTTTAGTGGGCGCAGAGCTTTCAATATCAGCACCTAGATGAAACCAATTGACATCAAATTTTGGCGAAAGCGTAGGAATATTTTTGGCCGACCAGACCTTAAATTCGTCAGCTACTGCTTTAGAGATACAGTAAATACCATCGTACTTACTAATTTCTCTAAGCCACTGGGCATGCAAGTGATCGACAGTTTCAGGAAAAGCTTTAGGAAAATATAAGGGCAGTAAATCGTAGACTACATAATAGATTTTGGTGCCATTCATGAACAGCGCATTAAGATACTGTTTCTGAATTTGAATATTTTCTGATTGCAAATCAAGGCCAAAAAAAACATCACCCGGTTGTGTTTCAATTAACTCATCATCGGCTTGATCATCAACTCTATCATCGGCGGCAGCTGTCGGTTGCTGAGAAAATTGCTTACTAAATTCAGTAGCGTAGCGATACCCTAGAGAAAAGCGATCGGAGTAGACAAGCTTCACGTCCCAATTTGCTGGCGGATTTGCCAGAAATTCTGTAATCAGTGAGCGCACCACTCGTTGAATACCCGTCTTTTCATCGACTGTAATTAATTGCGAGATATCAACTAAAAATTGCGGTTTACGATCATCAGCTGGAAAATTTTGACTAATGCAAACGGATAAACGCAGTAAGTCTTCATTATGAGGCTTGTATTTTTGAAAAACGGCATCAGGCGAATCGCTGATGAGTTGATTCAGTACATGATTACGCAGTGCCGCATTAGTAATATCGATAGGAAGAGGCTTTGTAGTTTGTGCTTGTAATTGAGCTTGATGCTTTGCATAGACTTTTTCAAATGCTGCCATGGCTTTTTGGCCGGTGATATCCCAAGAAAATTCCTTTGCCTTGGCTTTGCCGTAGACAATTAACCTTGTTCGTAAGGCTTCATCGCTTAAGCCCGCGGCAATTTTTTGGGCAATCGATTCAACTGAAAATGGATCGAAGAACGCCTCGTCAATACCGATCACTTCGGGGATGCTAGTGACGTTTGATGCAATAACGGCTGCGCCTGATTTCATTGCCTCAAGCGCAGGCAGACCAAAACCTTCATGCCAGGAAGGAAAGATGAAGAGTTTGCAAGTGAAGTACAGCGTATGCAGTTCTTTATCGGTGATGTAATCCGTAAAAATGACCTCACCAGGCTTGATCCCATTGAGCTTCAGGATTTCTTGTAATTTGACGAGTTCTTCATGCGCAATGACCCCTGCTAGAACTAATTGATGTTCCTGGCGGATTGCTGGTGATAAGCTGGCGTAGGCGAGTAGTAGTCGTTTCAGGTTTTTACGGGCATCAGCGCCACCGGTATACAAAGCAAACGGTTTGGTAATCTGAAACTTTTCAAAAAGTGCTTGGGGGTCAGTACTAGGGGCTTGATCCGTAAAGAAATCATCAGCCGCAGAAGAGATATTCACAATCTTTTCTGGGGCAATATGTAAGTGTTCGATGCCTTCTTGACGAGAAAAATCAGAAATGGATAGTAAGAGCGGCACTTTTTTAAGGTCGGCCACTTTCGCTAGATAAATTGATTTATAGCCCGGAATAATGTCTAAGTAATCTGCTTGATTCAGAAATGGAATTAAATCGTAGAGTGAGACGCTTACGGGAATTTCATGGCCATCTGCGGACATAAAGGGTCCAATGGTGGCAACTGCGTCATCACCCCAGCCCTCAAAAAAACTGCTGATATGAATCAGATCTGGCTTTAAGCTGGTAATAAAAGCTTCACGCATGCGCTTTGCGGCCTCACGCCGTAGCTCGGTACCTTGACGAATTTCTGCTACAGGGCCAGGCGCATACCAAACCCGAATCTGTTCACGTGACAAAATAGGTGCAAAAAACTCCACAATGGTAGGCACAGAATCTCTTAAGATGCCACTTAAGACCAAAATAATTTCGTGTTCACCGCGGTTGCGAATAATGCCTTGGGTGAGCGCTAGTGAATAACGACCGATGCCCCGAAAACGACTAAGACTTTGTGCGCCTTGTAGATCGATAACAATGCGCATTAATTAGCCTTCGTATGCTTAGTTGTCGCAAGACGATTTTTTAAATCAGCATAAATTGCATGGGCACGTGCTGTCATTTGTTTTTCAGTAATATCGATAGCAATCGTCGGGCCAATCATGTATTGAGAAAAGGGTAAATTCTTTTTCAGAAAATGCTTGAAATACATTTTCTTGAGCATTTTTAAGATGCCAGTTGAGCGCAAGAAATTAAATAAGGATTGACGTAATTGGGGATGCTTATTAATAAAAGTCATCGAGTGGTTGAACGTGTTCAAGATGAACCACTTCAGCGCCTGTTTAATTTTTTGAGTACTTAGCATAGTTGCCATTGAGAATAAATGATGAGGAATGGCTGAGAAAGACAAAAAGAGCGATAAAAGAGCTAAAAAAGAGCAAGATGCCATTATATTGAAGTTTTACGAGGTTTCGATCGCTTCTTGCGCCTTGGGGTAAGAGCGATCTGCTACTCTTTAGTCTTTATAACCCTGAAAAAGAACCCCTTGAGCTTATTTCCCCACCATGCCGGTTTTCTAGCGGGTCTAAAGAACAGTGCGATCAATGAGACTAGAAAATTTATTGTTCTATTCTTATATTTAAGTGTTTGGTTTAGTGCGCTAGTTTTACTATCAAATTCAATTTTGCGCGCTAATGAATTGCCTCTGTTGACGCTCAGTTTTGCCTTAGTGAAAGCCGCTTTGTGCGCAAAATTTATGCTTTTAGGGCAAAGTCTATTTCCCATGGCCCTTGGTAAGGGGAGGCCTATTTTTTGGATTTTGATGCGGCACTCGATAGTGTATTTAGTTGTAGCCTTAGCCCTTAGTTTTTTTGAGGCAGGCTTGGAGGGTCTCTTCCATCACAAACCCTTTTTGGAATCGCTACTCAATTTTGAACAAGGTGACCCCTACCGCTTAGCAGCTACCAGCTTTATTTACTGGCTGATTATTCTGCCCTACTTGGTATTTGTCGGCATTCGCGAAGAATTGGGGTATAGCGAAGTGAGTCGTATTTTGTTTGGTGCTGCTGATGTAACTACTGATGCAACTGCTGTTAAGGTACCAGACTCAGGAACAGGTACTCAAAGAAAATAATTAAGTGCACCACGCCTTGCATGAGGGTAGTTCGGCCAATGGCGAGAGTGAGAACACTCACAAGGAAAGTAAGAAAAAGAAAAATGATGCCTACTGAATTAATGCCAAGGCTAATGGGTAAATTAAACCAAATAGAAATAATGGCTACCGCAGGAATGGTTAAACCAATACTAGCAAGTGCTGAGCCCAGCGATAAATTTAAACTACTTTGCAGTTGATTAGCGCGCGCCGCTTTAACTGCGGCAAGGCCTTCGGGCAAGAGAACTAAAGTGGCAATCGCAATGCCGACGACAGCTTTAGGTGCGCCGATAGCCATAACGCCAGCTTCAATAGCAGGGCTTAAGGCTTTGGCTAGGCCCACCACTAGTACTAAAGCTACGATTAGCAGAATGCCACTAATAATGGCCTTAAGATTGCTCGGGTGTGGGGCATGCGTTACGCCAGCCATTTTTTGCGTAGCCTGAAGTGGTAAGAAGTAGCTACGATGACTCACCGTTTGAAAAAAGACAAATGCCCCATAAAGCGCTAGTGAAGCAATACCAGCAAAGGCCAGCTGACTATTGTTAAAAGTTGGCCCTGGACTGCTGGTAGTCACAACCGGCATGACTAAACTAAATATAGCCAGAGCAGCTAGAACAGCTAGGGCGGTATTACTTCCCTCGATTCGAAAACTTAACTCTTTATGGCGCAGACCACCCATAAAAATACATAAGCCGATAACACCATTAATCACAATCATGATCACGGCAAATACGGCGTCGCGAGCAATTAATTCAGATCCCGCAGAGCCCGTGATCATCATCGATACAATCAGCGCCACTTCAATAATGGTGACGCAAAGCGCTAAGATTAGCGTGCCGAATGGTTCGCCAACCTTATGGGCAATTACCTCGGCTTGGTGCACTGCCATTAAGACCGAGCCAATTAGTAAGGCGCTAAGTAGCGCAATGGCCCAAGTTTGATTAAGTAAGCTTGACATAGTTTAATGGAGGCAATGAAAGAATAAATATACACGACAGCACATTAGCCAGATTAAAATCCATAGGTTCAATTTAAATTAAAAAATAATGATGAAAGCGCTAATCTTTTTTGGCCATGGGGCGCGTGATGCCCGCTGGCGTGAGCCGTTTGATCGCCTAAGTGCTTTATGGTGCGAGCAACAGCCGCAGGTTCCGAGTGCAGTAGCTTTCTTAGAAATGATGGAGCCAAATCTGGCAGAGGCAGTTGCTCAATTAGTGGGCCAAGGCGCTACTGCGATTCAAGTGATTCCGGTATTTTTTGGACAGGGCGGACATTTACGCAACGATTTCCCCAAATTACTTGAGGCCTGCCAACTGCAATTTCCGCAAGCATCTTTAAGCGCTTCGTCGGCTGTTGGCGAAGACACTCAGGTCTTGCAAGCCATTATCGATTTCAGTAGCCGAGCAATTTAAGACGGCGTCTGCGGCTTGAATCTGCACTGGAGATTCTTGTCTACTTCTTAAAGCCTCACCAATCATGATTAAGAGCGGCGAATTACTGTTAAACCATGACTCGGATTGATGATCTGCAAGTTCAGCTAAAGTAGTAGTAAAGATGCGTTCGCGTGGAGTGCTGACAGATTCTAATAAATGCACTGGTGTAGCAATAGAACGCCCTTGAGCAATTAATTCTTGGGCAATACTCGCCGCATCTTTGCGACCCATGTAATACACCAAGGTATCTGCAGTAGCATGTGCGTTGGGAAGGCTTGAAGTGGGTGCAATTTGCCCAACAGAGTCTGTGACTATATTACTTGCTTGCGCTTGAGTAATGAAGGCCACACTCCGAGCCACGCCACGCAAAGTTAACGATTGCTTAATGGCCGCTGCACCGGCGAGCGCAGCCGTAATACCTGGCACTACCTCAGTTGGCACCCCAGCCGCCTCTAGGGCGCGTAATTCTTCATCAGCACGGCCAAATAGCATGGGGTCGCCACCCTTTAAGCGCACCACAGTTTCATAACGCTGGGCAGCATCAACTAAACGCTTATTAATAAAACGTTGCGATGATGATAATTGCCCGCAGCGTTTACCGACTGGTACGAGAATCGCTTGGGGACACAAAGCAAGCATTTCAGGCTCAACAAAAGCATCATGAAACACAATTTGCGCGCGCGCTAATAAGTTCGCTCCGCGTACAGTAATTAAATCGGCAGCGCCGGGTCCTGCGCCAACTAAATATACCTTGCTCACTAAGCGGCCTGCAATTCTTCTTCAAGACAGTCATGCTTGGCTGCTTGAATAAGTTGACTTCGAGAATCGCGCCAGGCGTGTTGAAGGTTAACGCTGTAGAGCGAGAATTGTTTCAAGGCCAGGGTTTGATCTTGATCTGCGCGCAAAGAAAATTGATCGAAACCAACCCGACTCATTTGCCGTAGTTGATCGATCAGCACATCTCCAATGGCTAAAATATTGCCTTGCCAATGCAAGCGCTCACGTAACAATGCGGCAGTACTATAGCCGCGGCCATCCGTAAAAATAGGGAAATGAACAGCCACCAAAGGCCATGCTGATGCCTTTTTAATTACTGCAGCATGGGCGAGGACATCATCTGTGCCTGTAAACCACACTGCGATCTCACCGTGGGCAGTCCGCCTGGTGATCTCATTGTTGTTTCGATGTTCTAGCCACCAAGAGAAGGGAATGATCACCTTGCCTACCGCTGGGGGCAGGTCTGAACTAGTGTCTTGGTCTGACTTGTCTTCAGCTGACGGTAGGCCCCAAACAGTCCATTCATTCTGAATAAAAGTGGCGCGATGACCCAGGCGATATGCAATTAGCGCTGTAGCTTTCATACAAGCTCCGCTGATAAGTTTTGCTTGAGGTATGCAGCAGTTTTAAATGGCGCAATACCTAAGCGACGATAGGTATCGATAAAACGCTCATCACTCTGGCGTTCATTCACATACACTTTAAGAATGTCATCCATGACGGTAGGAATATCGAGCGCACCAAATGATGGCCCGATTACTTTGCCAATAGCAGCGTTTACACCTTGTTCACCGCCAAGCGTAATTTGATACCACTCTTCACCATCTTTATCGACGCCCAGAATTCCAATATTACCAACATGATGGTGCCCGCAAGAATTAATACATCCCGAAATGTTGACGGACAAATCACCTAAATCAAATAAATAATCTAGATTATCAAAGCGTTCTTGAATTGCTTTAGCAATAGGCAAAGATTTAGCGTTCGCTAATGAGCAGAAATCACCACCAGGGCAAGCAATGATGTCAGTGAGTAAGCCAATATTAGGTAAAACTAGATTTGATTTTTTGGCTTCGCACCACAGGGCAAATAATTGACTTTGTTCGACATCAGCAAGCACTAAATTTTGTTCATGCGTTACCCGTAACTCACCAAAGCTATAGGTCTGCGCCAGCCCAGCAATAGCGCGCATTTGCTTGGCAGTCGCATCACCAGGAGCTTGTATGGCATGGGGTTTAAGGGAAAGTACGACGCTAGCATAGCCTGCTATTTGGTGGGCGCGTACGTTACGCTCGAGCCAACGCTGGAATGCTGGGCGTGAGCTTGTATCAGCTTGTGATGCAACCGTAGCTGAATCGAGTGATGGGAGTATTTGATACGCTGGTTTAGTAAAGTGTTGTGCAACGCGTTGCCACTCGGCAGGGGTAAAGTTGTGATCACTCTCTTGAATTTGGCGCCATTCAATATTCACCTGGCGCGCAAACTCTTCCGGACTTAAGGCCTTCACTAAAATTTTGATGCGGGCTTTATAGAGATTATCGCGACGACCAAAGCGGTTATAAACCCGCAATAATGCCGTTAAATAGCTCGGTAATTTCTGCCAGGGTAAATTGGTGTGAACTAAATTACCTAGAATGGGCGTTCTACCCATTCCGCCACCGGCATAAATATCAGCCAGTATTTCACCATGATGATCTTTGTGTAATTGAATACCAACATCGTGACACAAGAGAACGGTGCGATCTTCTTTTGAGCCGTTGATGGCAAATTTAAATTTGCGCGGTAAGAAGGCAAACTCTGGATGCAAAGTAGACCATTGCCGTAGTAGCTCACAGATTGGCCGTGGGTCGACGACTTCATCGGCAGCAACACCAGCAAAGGGGTCGCTGGTTATATTGCGGATGCAATTTCCCGAGGTTTGAATCGCATGCATTTCTACCTTAGCTAGATCAGCCAAAATATCTGGGGTCTTTTCAAGTTCAACCCAATTGAATTGGATATTTTGCCGGGTCGTGAAATGCCCATATCCTTGGTCGTAGCGATCGGCAATATCCGCTAAAGTAAGTAATTGCTTACTACTTATAAGGCCATAGGGGATGGCAACGCGCAGCATATAAGCATGCCGCTGTAGATAAAGCCCATTTTGTAAGCGTAAAGGCCGAAACTCGCTTTCTGGCAGACTGCCATTAATGCGGCGTTCTACCTGGTCGCGGAATTGAATTACTCGCTCATCTATGAGGGCTTGGTCAATGGGGTCATATTGGTACATAGGAAAGGATTGTCCTAGAACCTGCTTATTTCTTTAAATAATATAAAGTTGATCTTATATATCATTTTAGGTATATAGAGTTAGCCGATTTTTAATAACGGTTAGAATCTAGCTAAATTCTTTTAATAATTAAGCGGCCAATACTCGGAGACCCCATGAATTCAAAGTTCCTACTTAGTCTAATGACTTGCACCCTATTTGGAGCATCGGGCATTTCTCATGCAGCTGGTAACACTCCGCCTTTGCCGATGGCTAATGCCCAGAGTCAAGGGGTCAGTGTTGATGGTATTAAACGAATCGATGCTTTCTTTGCCGATGAAATTGCCAACAATCGGATGCCAGGAGCAGTCTTAGCTGTGGCAAAAAATGGCAAGCTGGTGATCTATAAATCGTATGGCTTTTTAAATAAGGCAACGAATACGCCAATGCCGCTCGACGCAATCTTTAATTTAGCTTCGATGACGAAAGTAATGGCCGCAGTGGGCGCGTTGACATTTTATGAAGAAGGCAAAATGCCTCTAAATGCACCAATTTCAAATTGGTATCCCCAAATGAAAGATATGAAAGTCGGTATCGTGGCTGCCGATGGCAGCTTGACCACGGTACCAGCAAAGAATCCGATTACGATTCAAGATCTGATGCGCCATACCAATGGCTTAACTTATGGTGCACGCGGCAATTCTGCAGTACATAAATTATTTCCAAGTGCTTCGGTAACAGCAGCTTTTGATTACACCGGCCCAGAGTTTATGGATAAGCTTGCGACCATCCCCTTGCTCTATGAGCCAGGTACAGTATGGGATTACGGTTTTGGTATTGACGTATTGGGTTTAATCGAGGAAAAAATTGCCAACAAACCTCTCGGTAGTGTGTTGCAAGAGCGGGTGTGGTCAAAAGTGGTGATGCCCGATACAAGCTTTCAGGTTGCTGATAACCAGCGTGCACGTTTAGCCCAACCCTTACCACTTGATCCAATGAGCGGGAAGCCACAGAAAATCAAAATTTTGACTGATAAGGTGAAATTTGATTGTGGTGGTTCTTGTGCATTTTCTACAGCAGGTGATTACATTCGTTTTGGCCAAATGATGCTGAATGGCGGTAGCCTAGATGGCAAGCGGGTGCTGGGCCCGCAGACCGTGGCATTTATGACATCGAACCATTTAAACAAAGACATCAAAAATTTAGTTGGTGGAACCGAGCCTGGACGGGTTGGATATGGCTTTGGTTTGGGTGTGGCTGTGCGCATGGAGCGCGGTCTATCGGCGATTAATGGCAATGTTGGCGACTACACATGGAATGGTGCTAATGGCACCCTTTTTTGGGTTGATCCCAAAGAGCAAATGGTCGTAGTGATGATGGCAGTTGCCCCAGGCGACATTCGTAAAATTCATCGTGAGAAAGTCAACGCGTTAGTGTATGGCGCGCTCGAAAAATAATTAAATTAAAGAAGCTGACACGGTGTTTTTTGCCGCTGCTTTTTCAATGGCTAGTGGGGCTTGGTTTTGAAAGATAAAAACCATCCCCAAAGTTAGAACTAAAAAGATGACTAGCAAAGATAGACCTAATTTCTTCACGAAATATGAGAGGGTATCCATATAAGCGGGATCGTTGCGGCCAAAATAACGATCATAATTTTTCCACATATAGCGTCCCGCTATAACGGGCAGCACCATAAAGAGCGCCCCCAAAAAAACAGTTAACATAATATCCATAATTTTTAGTAGCTTTCATTACCCTGGCGTTATTTTTTGTTTATGCAAGGCGAACTGCCTATTACGAGAAATCATAAAGCATCGCTGGATTATCGACCAGAATAGTTTCGCGTAAATGAGCATCACTGACCCAGTCGCCAAATAGATCACATAAGTCAGCATCATGGGGCATGGTGTTTTTTACCATCACATGGGGCCAATCACTACCCCAGACTAGTTGCTTTGCATTAGCGGCAATGACCGCATCATTAAAAGGGCGCATATCAGCATATAAGTCCGCAATTGCGCCTGTCTTGGTAGCAGCTGCTGATTGCGCAGAAATACGGTAGGGCCCTGTCATTTTGACCCAAGCCCGTTGATCTTTCATCAGGCTCAGTAGTCCTTGAAAGCCCGCATTATGGATGCCGTGCTTGGCATGGCAATAACCAAAATGACCAAACACTAAGTCAACCGGAAAGTTCGCAAAGATAGAGGCTAACTGCGGATACGCATTCACATGCATGAGTAATTCTAAGTGCCAGCCAAATGGCGCGATCTGTAGAGCTAAGCTTGTCAGCGCTTCAATCGGTAAGCTACCCGAAGGATCGGCGACATCAACTAGATTGCAACGTAAACCACGTACTCCTACAGCATGTAATCGCTCGAGCTCTTTATCCTTCACCATCTTGCTATCGATTGGTAATACCGCTACGCCACGCAAGTGCGTTGAATCCGTTTTTAGGGCATCAATGAGCGCGCGATTATCGGTGCCGTACACACTGGGTTGTACTAGCACCGCACGATCAACGCCTAACATCCGTAGCAGTGATCGATAGTCTTCTAGGCTGGCATCCGGAGGTGTGTAGATGCGCTCTTGAGCATACGGATATTGGGCTGCAGGGCCGCAGACATGGGCATGACAATCGACTGCGCCACGAGGAAATACACTCCGCGGGGAGCGTATTTCGCTAGCAGGTGCTTGACAAAGGGGGGCCGAATGCACGCTTATTGCGGCTCAATATTGGCGTCTTTCGCAATCCTTTGGTACTTCGTAATTTCACTATTTACAAATTTTTCAGTCTCAGCTAGATTCATCAACTTAATCGTAATACCGGCTTTTGCATAAGCAGTTTTAAGTTCGGGATCTTGTAAAGCGCGATTGATATCGGTATTGATTTTTTGTAGAACAGCTTTAGGCGTAGCAGAGGGCGCCCAAACGCCAACCCACAAACCAATTTCAAAATTGGGAAAGCCCTGTTCCGCAATGGTAGGTATCTCGGGCGCGGCTTCAGCTCGAGTAGCGCTAGTTACACCAAGCGCGCGTACTTTCCCCCCTTGAATTTGTGCAATTGCGGTTTGCAATGGCGCCATGTAATAGGCAGTTCTTCCCGAGATTGTTTCTTGGATTGCTTCAGGCGAGCCTTTATAGGGAACATGTAGCATCTTGATGCCCATGGTCTGATTAAAGTATTCAGCAGCAAGATGGGTTGAGCTTCCCACTCCTGCACTGGCAAAAGGCAGGATTCCGGGCTGAGCTTTGGCGGCATTGACTAAGTCTTTAATGGTTTTATAGGGGCTCTCTGCTGACACGACTAAGGCATAGGGACTATTTCCTAAAATATTGACGTCAGTTAGACTTTTAAGATCATAGGGTAACTTTTTATAAATAGCCGGATTAGCTGCATACGACGCTGACTGTACTAACAAGGTATACCCATCTGGTTCTGAATTCACGACTACACCAGTACCAATGAGGCCACCAGCACCTGGCCGGTTTTCAATAATGACTGGTTGCTTCCATATATCTGTCAGGGTTTTGGCAGCTATGCGCCCAGCGATATCGGCGCCTGAACCGGGGGTGAGGGGCACGATCATTTTGACCGTGCGCGTCGGGTAATTTTGGGCCTGAGCACTAGTGCTATATAAAGACAAGGCCGAAAGGGTAGCAACTGCACAAATCGAGCTAAAGGCAATGAGCAGAGTAAAAATACGTGGGGAAATCAAGCTAAAAGGCTTTATAGGGTTAGTTCTAGTGCAGTTGGAATGCTTCATGCTATCTCCTTAGGGTTAGCCGTGCGGCGTAATTTATTGAGCTATTTTGAGTAAGATAATGATCTAACTCTTTTTATTACCTCATTCTTATAATCGTAAAGTATAGAACCTTAATTATTTCCATGACAAATTCAGCTCAAACCACCAGCAAAACTAGCATAAAAGTGAACGGCATCGATATAGCTTATCGCTTCGATGGACCCGAAAACGGCCACGTTGTATTACTAAGTAATAGCCTCATGTCGAATTACGCTATGTGGGATTGCACCATTCCCGCCTTGACTGATCGATATCGTACTTTGCGCTATGACACCCGTGGTCATGGTGGCTCTGGCATAACTAACGGACCTTACAGTATGGCGCAATTGGCAGATGACGCCATTGGTTTGTTAGACGCATTGCACATAGACAAAGTGCATTTCATTGGTTTATCAATGGGCGGCATGATTGGTCAGCAATTAGGTGCGCGTTTTCCAGAGCGAGTTTATTCGCTGTCATTGTGCGATACCGCAAGTGAGATGCCGCCGCGCAATTTGTGGGAGGAGCGCTTTGCAACGGCCAAGCATGAGGGCATAGCGGGGCTGATGCCTGGCACCCTAAAGCGCTGGTTTCTCGATGATTTTATTAATAGCTCACCAGC
The DNA here is from genome assembly GCF_021395205.1 of Polynucleobacter sp. IMCC 30228. GTDB lineage: Bacteria > Pseudomonadota > Gammaproteobacteria > Burkholderiales > Burkholderiaceae > Polynucleobacter. The sequence goes on from NZ_JAJVCS010000005.1 coordinate 175,478, forward strand.
GGAAATTGAAAAGGTGCGGCAGATGATTTTAGGGACTGGCGTTGAGGGCTATATCGCCTGCGGTAGTGCGGTACGGGATATGACGCATAGCGCGATGCTCTTAAAAATTAAAGCGCCAACCCTGGTGTTAACTGGTCGACAAGATCCAGCCTGTACCGTTGATCAAGCCACGGTACTGCATCGTTTAATTGAGCACTCTGAAATGATCATTATTGAAAATGCTGCGCATTTATCTAATATTGAACAGCCCGCTGCGTTTAATACCGCAATTCGCGGCTTTATAGATGGTGTTGACGATCGTCTTTAAGTAAAAAAATCATGAAAAAAACGGATCTATATAAAAATCAAGGGCTAGCAGTGGCCCACCAAATGAAAAATGCAACTAAAGCGAAGCAGCTTGGCAAAGCCGATACTTCAGCGCAAAAAAATGCACTCGCCAGAAAAAATCCTTTACTCGCATCCTTAATGGGCAAAACTGAGTCAGTAGTTAAGGTACATGTAGCTAAAGCAAGTACGACAAAATCATCAGCAAAATTAAAATCAAAATAGAAAATAGAACCGCAATAGAAAATAAAATCGCTATTAATCAGTTTCAGTATTTAACTCTATAACTGACAGAGCGATTTAAGTTTCTTGAAAGAGGGCTTCATCATGAATACGGCGGGAGATGAATTAAATAAGCCGTGGTTAAAAAACTATCCTGCGGGAGTCCCTCAGCAGATTGATATCTCACGGTATAACTCGCTACTTGATTTATTTAGCGAATCGTTTACGCGCTTTTCGCAACGTAAAGCCTATCAATATTTTGGCCAGGCGCTAACATTTAGCGAGCTCGATCAGGCTTCGCAAGATTTTGCCGCTTATTTACAAAGCTTAGGCTTAGAGCGCGGCGCGCGGGTTGCCATCATGCTGCCAAATGTTCTGCAATACCCGATCGCGATGCTAGGCATATTAAGAGCGGGCTTCGTGGTGGTCAATATTAATCCACTGTATACCCCCCGCGAGTTGGAGTATCAATTGCAGGATAGCGGCGCTTCTGTCCTAATCATCTTAGAAAATTTTGCTCATGTTTATCAAAGCATAGAACCGCAAATGCAATTGAAGCAGGTCATCGTTACTAGTATTGGCGAGCTAATTGGCATTAAAGGGTGGGCCATTGATTTTGTTTTACGTCATGTTAAAAAAGTTGTACCAGCCTGGCATCTTGAAGGTAGCATTGCTTTTAAAAGCGCATTACACATTGGCGCAAAGAAGCAACTACAGGCGGTGCAAATTTTGCCCGCGGATATCGCTTTTTTGCAATATACCGGCGGGACAACCGGAGTTTCCAAGGGAGCGGTTTTATCGCATCGAAATATCTTGGCCAATATGCTGCAGGTTGATGTTTGGTTAGAGCCAGCGCTGACCTTAAAAACGCCAGCTGGTGCAACGGTCAGCAAAGATGATCAATTAGTGTTTTTATGTGCTTTACCGCTGTATCACATCTTTGCGTTAACAGCGTGTGCTTTAGTGGGAATTCAGCGGGGCGCCTTAAACATTTTGGTACCAAATCCAAAAGATATTGCGGGCTTCATTCAATTGTTAGCAAAAAATCCATCAATCCATCTTTTCCCTGTAGTGAATACTTTACTTGCCGCCTTATTGCGCCATCCTAATTTTGCTAAGCTACAGTTCCCCAATTTGCTAGTTACCATTGGCGGCGGTATGGCAGTGCAAAAAAACGTTGCCGATTTGTGGCAACAAATGACGGGTGTACCCGTTGCCGAAGGTTATGGTTTATCAGAAACAGCACCGGTGGCGTGTGTAAATACGCCATTAATTAAGGAATTTACGGGGCACATTGGTCTACCGTTACCCAGTACAGAGATCCAAATAAGAGGCGACGATGGTTTGCCGACCGCGCTTGGCGAGCCGGGCGAGATTTGTATTCGCGGACCGCAAGTGATGGTAGGTTATTGGAATAGGCCGCAAGATACACGTGAGGCGATGACGACAGATGGATTTTTTAAATCAGGCGATATTGGCATGATGAATGCAGATGGCTACGTCAAAATCATTGATCGTAAAAAGGACATGATTATTGTTTCTGGATTTAAGGTATATCCCAATGAGATAGAAGCGCTTTTAATGCAACTCGATGGGGTAATGGAATGTGCGGTAATTGGGGTTCCAGACGAAGAAACAGGTGAAGCAGTGAAATTATTTGTAGTACAGGATGTAACTGCGGATCCAAGCGAGAATCTATCCGTCGAACCAAGGGGTAATCTAACGGAAGAAGGTATTCAGAATTTTTGTAAAGCCCAACTTACTAACTATAAACGGCCTAAATACATCGTATTTAAAGAAAGCTTACCGAAAACCAATTTAGGCAAAATTTTGCGGCGTGAATTAAGGCAATGAATCTCGGTGTTTGAGCGATGAAAGTAATACGGCAAAGTGTTCAAGCCATCCTAGTGATGGTTTTATTTTCTGCCTTGCAAGTTAGGTTGGCAGTCGCACAAATTGCCCCGCCAGCCAACTATGATCAAAAATTAAGTGATATGGTTGTCAATGCTACGAGATCAGATACGCCACTCAATCAAATTCCCTTAAACACTACTATTTTGACTCCGCAAGTGTTGGAAGTGGCGCCTGATCAAACCTTAGATCAAGTGCTAAAAAATGTTCCTGGCACTTTTTTAAATGATGTGCCTTACTATCAAAAAGATCCCACTGGCCAAAGTATTAACGTGCGTGGTTTAGGTTTTGGTCGTACCTTAGTATTAATTGATGGCTTGCCAGCTAATGATGCCTTCTATGGCACAGTGCAATGGAATTTGGTCCCACTCTCGTCAGTAGAAAGTGTTGAGTTTGTCCGTGGAGGCGTCTCGAATTTATGGGGCAACTATGGCATGGGCGGGGTGATTAACATTAATACCAAAACGCCAAAAAATAGTTCGCAAGATGTTTCGGCTAGCTACGGTGCCTTTAATACCAGTAACGTAGCTGTTTCAAAAGATATCGTCACATCTGATGCTTTGCAAACACGTATCTCGGCTGATTTTTTCTCTACCTTGGGATATCAAAATTACGCCACTATTTCACCGGCCTCACCTAATAATATAAAAAACGGCATGGGTACGGATAATGCAAGTAACTCGAATATTCGTTTGCAGAATTATTTCAAGCCTACTCAAGATACCTCAGGTTTTTTTCGGCTCGGCTATAGCACCATGAAAGACTTAAGTACCAATTACAGTATCGCACCCAATTTTATTCAGGAAACCAATATCGCGGCTGGCGCAACAACAAAGTTAGATGTCGATAAAAAAATTGATGTCAACGCGTTTTATGAAAAGACCCATTTTTATAAACAAAGCGGTTCAACCGCAGCCAACGGCACGCCTTATATCAATGCTAATTACACCGATCCCTATAGTACGGTTGGTGCGTCTGCTCAATATACCCATAATTTAAAATCAAAATTAGTTGATCAATATCTTGTGGGAATTGACGCGCGCAATATATCCGCCTCGAATACCACCAATAACTTAACAACCAATGGTAATGTAGCAGCGATTAATTATGCTCAAGGTCAGCAAAATTTTTATGGCTTGATGGGGCAATTGAAGTCGAAGGGCACAACGATTCCTCTTGAGGTAACTTTAGGCGCCAGAATTGATGCGTGGAATAGTCAAACACCCACGTATTACAACACTGGCCCCAATGGCAATAATAAAACGGTGCAAACCATTAAAAACCAAAATGTGAACCCCTTCAATCCTTCTCTGGGACTCTTATTTCCAGCAAGCAAAGATTGGGATTTTCGGGCCGCTGCTTATCAGGCTTATCACGCGCCCAGCTTAAACAATACTTTGCGGACCTATGGCTCGGCAACAGGCTGGTACTTCTCTAATCCCAATTTAATTCCAGAAACGATGAAAGGATTTGAATTCGGAAGCGATTACCGCTGGGGCGGGGGTTTTGCGCAAGTCACTGCTTTTAATAATTACATTACCAATGCAGTTGCCAATTACACCTTGAAGGCGGCAAATTCTACCGATGTGGCTTTGGCTAAAAATTTATGTAATTCTGGTGCAGTCAATCCCTTAACTAAAAATGGCGGAGCAGGAGTTTGTAATTCGAGTTCGATTAGTTACTTCACCAATAATCAAAATTTATTAAGTCAAGGCCTTGAATTTCAGTATCACCACGATATTAATTCACACTGGAGTCTTGACGGTGGCTATACCTATACCGTGACCCGTCTAACTTGGACTGCCACCAGTGACCCGACGAATAGCCAAGTTGGCGGCGTTCCCCAAAATTTGGGCAGTGCTGGAATTACTTATTACCCCTTACCTAAAGCCAGCCTGACTGCAACCGTGCGTTATGCGGGAAATTCATGGATGGATACAGCCCATGCTTTTCCGGTGCCAGCTTATGCGGTAGTTGGCTTTAGAGCCAATTATGAGATTACCCCGCAGGCGACAATTTTTGCTTCTGTGGTGAACTTATTTAACCGCCAATATGTGACTTTTAATATTGCTAATAGCGCTAGTAGTTATCAGGCGGGAATGCCTTTAGCCGTATCTGTTGGCGCGCGCTTAGTGTTTTAGAGTAGGGCTTTAATCAGGTTTTGCCCGCTTCATGCTGAGGAACTAACAGAAGATTAATTAGGCTAAACCCTAAGTAAAGACTTGGTTATAACAGTCTAAAAAGTGATTAAATTAATAAGTAGTTTTTGATCCATCCGAAGAAAGTAGGAAAAGCATGAACTTATCTAAAAATTCCACAAATAACGATGTCAAATTGAATGCATCTTTATGGGCAGTTACAGCAATTGTTGTCATCTTGGCAGGCTGTGCCTCATCTCCGCCAGAGAAGCCAAAAGCAGCAGCCGCCCCAGCCCCTGCCGCCGCCGCCCCACCCCCCGCTTGGAAGCAAGGAATGGGACCTGATATGGCCAATTCAACTTTGGCCCCCTTAGCAGGCAAGATGACCGCAACGCCAATCAGTGATATTCCCATTAATAAACTCAAGCTACCACCCGGCTTCAAGATTGAGGTTTGGGCTACTGGAATGCCGGGCGCACGTGCCATGGCGCTTGGTGATAATGGCAAAGTTTACATTGGTACCCGTGCTATTGGCCGTGTTTATGAGGTCACCGATAACGGGAAAGAGCGCACGAATCGAATAGTGGTCGATAAATTAGTCCAACCTGCAGGAGTTGCGTTTAATAAGGGCTCTTTATATGTGATGGCAATTGATAAAGTATTGCGCTTTGACGGTATAGATAAAAATGCGAGCGTTACACCAGTTGACTTAACCGCTAAATTTAATCTACCTCCTGAGCAGCACCATAATTGGAAGTACATTGCATTTGGTCCCGATGGCAAGCTATATATCCCCTTTGGCGCACCTTGCAATATTTGTGAGCCACCCACTGCAGAATATGCACAAATTCGCCGCTATAACCCAGATGGATCGGGAATGGAAGTTTTGGCGACGGGTGTGCGCAATAGCGTTGGCTTTGATTGGCATCCTACAACCAAGCAACTTTGGTTTACAAATCATGGGCGTGATTGGATGGGTGACGATAAGCCCAATGACACTTTAAACCTACTTTCTAAGACAGGTTTAAATTTTGGCTTCCCTTATTGTCACCAAGGCAATCTTCCCGACAATGTCATTACGAAAGCAAATGCTTGTCAGGGGGTTGAGCAACCTGTTGCTTTGATGGGCACTCACGTAGCTACTATGGGAATCAAGTTCTATACCGGCAATATGTTCCCACCAGAGTATAAGAATGCCGCATTAATTGCACGTAAGGGATCTTGGAATCGTAATCAAAAGTCGGGCTTCGATGTGGTGATGGTTAAAGCAGGAGCTGATGGCAAGAATCCTAAGATAACACCTTTTATTACTGGTTTTTTAAACCCAGCTGATCAGTCTTTTTGGGGCCGCCCAGCCTATTTAATGCAGATGCCTGATGGATCTATGTTGGTTTCAGATGAGCAGCTTGGTGCTATTTATAGAGTGACATATAGTAAGCAGCAACTTGCAGCTAAATAAAAAGATTTATTATTTTGTTGTTTTTACGAATAGCGACGTTTGCCTTAGGTATCATTTTTTCTAGCGCAACGTCGCTTTTGTTTGCTCAAGGTATCACTAGTAAATTACAGGCCTGTGGCGCTTGTCATGGGGTTGATGGCAACTCAAAGATTGTTGGCACCCCCTCGCTAGCTGGCCAACCAAAAACTTTTCTTGAAAATCAAATGATCATGATACGGGAAGGTCTACGTAATATTCCGCCAGAGATGAAGGGTTTACTTGATGGATTTAGTGATGCTACGATTGTTGAAATAGCTCAATTTTATGCAGGCCAAACTGCTCAGTCTCAAGCGGGTATCCGTAATCAAATTTTGTATGTACAAGGTGAGTATATTTCGAAGGAAGCCTTGTGTGGCACTTGCCATTTACCAACTTATGTTGGTAGAGATCAAATGCCTCGGATTGCCGGCCAACGGGAGGAATATCTTTTGCACACTATGCGGCAATTTCGCTCTAATAAGGCAACTGGGCGAGATACTATTATGGTCGCCTCGCTCTATGGCATGAATGAGGACGATTTAAAGGCAATTGCTCATTACCTTTCGCAACTAAAATAAATAGAGTTTTATTTTGAGAGAATTGTTTACTTTGTACGGACTATAACGATTATAAAAATAGTTCAAATTTAAAAAGGTGCTGAGTGTGGAGATTTTTAAATCGCAACTTAGTTACTGGTAAACAAAGAGCTAATAAAAACGTTTAGTAGCGAAATAAAGATACTGGCAAAGAATGCGGTCCAAAAACCAGCCAAACTAAAACCACTCACCAATTTTGCAACGAGCATCAATACCAGTGCATTGATCACCAACAGAAACAGACCCATGGTGAGGACGGTGAGCGGCAAGGTAAAGACTATTAATAGCGGTCTTACTAGTGCATTAGCAAAGCCTAATACCAAAGCAGAAATAATTAAGGATCCCGTGTCGTTAAATTTCAGGCCGCTAAAGACGTAGCTAGCTGCCCACAGCGATAGGGCGGTTACGCCCCAGGTAATTAAAAATGGTGTTGAGTTGGCAAACATGGTTTTGTCCTCGTTTTATTAGTTTCCATAGTATCAGCATTTAGTCGTATCAGCGACTTGCTGAGTAGCGGAGGGCGCACTGCCACCCCAGCTCGGCAAGGGGTTCAGATCGTTGGGCATTGGCAATCGCGTCTTCCCCGCTAGCATTACCATCAACTACGCGCTGGGCAATGCCATGCAAGATGGCAGCGATACGAAAGAAGTTATAGGCCAAATAAAAATCCCAATGTTCAGCAGAATTTCTACCGGTATTAGCTGCGTATTGAGCGACATATTGCGCTTCAGTCGGAATTCCTAGGGTGGTCAAATCTAGGCCACCAATACCGCGCCATAAGGTAGGTGGAATATGCCAAGCCATGCATTGGTAGGCAAAATCGGCAAGCGGATGACCTAAGGTTGAAAGTTCCCAGTCAATCACCCCAATGACTTCAGGCTTGGTTGGATGAAAGATTAAATTATCCATCCGAAAATCACCATGTACTAGGGTGGTTTCATCGCCAGGCGGAATATGCGCTGGTAGCCATTCCATTAAACGTTGCAGCGCAGAACTAATGGGTAAATTAGATTCATTACATTGACGTGACCAACGGGTAATTTGCCGGGAAAAATAATTACCAGGCTTACCAAAACTTTCTAAATCTGCTGCTTGGTAATCGACCGCATGAATACTGGCGATCACCCGGTTCATTTCTGAATAGATAGCAGCGCGTTCAGTAGTGGTCATACCCGGCAAAGCTTGCTCAGTTAAAACCCGACCATCAAGAAATGACATTAAGAAAAAAGGCGTGCCAACAATCGACTCATCTTCACAGTAATTTAACATCTGCGGCACAGGAACACCCTGCTTAGCAAGTGCTGCCATCACGCGGTACTCACGGTCGATCGCATGTGCTGAGGGCAATAAGTGACCAGTGGGTTTTTTGCGTAACACCATTTTTTGCTTGCCCGCCTCAATATAGAAGGTGGGATTAGATTGGCCGCCACTCAGTGGCTTAATGATTAAGGCTTCACTGATATCTTTGGGTAAGTCGTTATTTGTGGATATGCCATGATTGCGCAGATAGGCAGAAAAGGCAGGCAGATTAAACGACGTACTCATCAGCACACTCATTTAGCGGAGCTTTACAGGGTATTGACTAAATGAGCGCCATCGACCGCGATTGAGGTCCCCGACATTGCTTGGCTAGCATCAGACGCTAACAATAAAATCGGACCATCAAGATCGCTCACTTCGCCAAAACGGCGACTTGGTATACGTGCACGGAGTTTTTCGCCGGCTTCACTTTGTAAAAAAGCCCGATTTAGATCAGTCGCAATATAACCCGGTAGTAAGGCATTCACTCTAATCGAGTAGCGCGCCAATTCAAGTGCCATGGTTTTTGTCAGTTGCAGTACGCCCGCTTTAGAGATCGCATAGGGCGCAACACCACCCGCAACGCGCTCACCGAGAATAGAGCTGATATTGACGATATTGCCTGGTTTGTTGGCAGCTACTAGTCGCCTTGCGGCTTCGGTAGCTACTAGCCAAGCGCCTTTAAGGTTGGTATCGATGACTTGATCCCAATCACTCTCGCTTTGCTGTAACAGGGGTTTAGTGATGGTAACGCCAGCATTATTGATGATCACATCCGGCAAATGCCAAGCAGCAAGCTGATCAAAGCACTGACTCACTTGTTGCGCATTACTCACATCGAGTTGAAATGCCTTGGCTTTTACATCCGAAGACTTTGGTGAAGCTGAATTGATTTCTTGAACTAAGTCTTCTAAGACATCGATACGTCGTGCCGCTAAAGCCACGCTTGCCCCAGCTTGCGCCATAAGCAGGGCGAAGTGCCGTCCTAGACCACTAGATGCACCAGTCACTAATACAGTTTTACCGTCTAAGCGGAAAAGATCTTGCGCCATTTATTGATTGTCCTGGGCAGCTTTAACTAATTTTCGCGCCATGCTCCAACGATGGACTTCACTCGGGCCATCGTAAATCCGAAAGGCGCGCATATCAGTAAAAATCCGCATAATCGGCGTCTCGCCTGTGACCCCTTGACCACCTAAAATTTGTACACAACGATCGACGACACGCCATTCAGCTTCTGAGCAAACGACTTTTGCACGACTCGATTCATAGTTGCATTTTTCACCTTGATCTAAAAGCCAAGCCGTATGCAAAGTGTGTAGACGGGCAGTCTGTAAATCCATATCGTTATCAGCCAACATAAACCCTACCCCCTCATGTTGAGATAGTGGCATGCCAAAGGCAGTACGTTTAATCGCGTATTGCAAGGCTATGTCTTGCGCGCGGCGGGCTTGGCCCAACCACCGCATGCAGTGGGTTAAACGGGCGGGCGCTAAACGAATTTGGGCGTAACGAAAACCTTCACCCAATTTTCCTAAGATATCTTTAGCTGGTACGCGTAAGTTCTTAAAATCAATAACACCATGACCCCCTGTAAAACATTGGTCCAGCGCGTCCATATTACGCACTAATTCAATACCGGTTTGTTTCATATCGGCCAGAAACATCGTCGCAGCAGGACCGCTTGACTTGGCATCTGCACTGTTTGGTGCAGTATTTTCAAGGCGTGCCATGATGATGGCGTAATCAGCCCCATCTGCACCGGTAATAAACCACTTCCGGCCATTGATTAAATAATCCTCGCCATCGGGAGTGGCAGTAGTCATGAGCATGGCAGGGTCTGAACCAGCCCCTGGGGGCGGTTCGGTCATCGCAAAGCAAGAGCGAGTAAGGCCTTGAACTTGTGGGCGCAGCCAGCGCTCTTTTTGCTCTGCATTGGCAACCGCTTCCATTAAATGAATATTGCCCTCATCGGGTGCGGCAATATTAAGTGCAGTAGGACCTAAACAAGAATAACCAGCCTCTTCAAAGATGACGGCTTTAGCAACATGACTTAAGCCTAAGCCACCAAATTCAATTGAGGCATGGGGTGTAAGTAGGCCTGCTTTCTTAGCCCGCGCGATTAATTCCTTCCGTAAGGTTTCACTTGGACCATGTGCATGGTGATCAAGTTCACTTTCCAAGGGGATGACTTGTTCGGCGATAAAGCGTTTGGTGCGTTCACGCAGTTCTGTCGTTTGGGGGTCGAGAGAAAAATCCATATTATTTTGATTTATTTAATGATTTTAAGGATAGATTTAAATTCAGGTCGATTACTGGTTTGCAACCATTCGAAAATGAGCATTTCGCTTGTCACCAGATTGGCACCCGCTTTTTCCATGCGTTCAATTGCAGTCTCCTTATCGAGCGTCTGGCGCGAGCCAAGGGCATCGACCACGATCGTTACTTGATACTGACTTGCAATTAAACCAAATACGGTTTGCAGTACACAAACATGAGTTTCGCAACCCACTAAAATTATTTGTTGACGCGCGGGTTTAAATTTATCTAGTTCAATTAATAAACCATCATGACAGGCATCAAAATAGGTTTTGCTGATGGTGGTTTGGCAGAGCGCTTTAATCTCCAGTAAGTTATCACCGAGACTCGCAGGATTTTGCTCTGTGCCAATAATAGGCACTTGTAGTATTTGGGCGGCTTGACCAAGCCGTAAACATTGTTGTAAGACCGACTCACCTCCAGCGATAGCCGGCATGAGACGTTTTTGTAGGTCAATCATGACGAGTACAGAGTTATTGGCAGTGATCAACATAAAGATCTTTCAGGTTCTAGAGCCAATTGTAGACTTTGTTTACACTACTTGTATTACTCATTAAAGGTAGCGCTATGTTGATGTCTGCAAATGAATACCGCGATTCTCTGCGGTCTTATAAACCCACGGTATATTTGAATGGCCGCTTGGTTACCTCGGTAGCGGATGAGCCCGGTTTTGCCCCAGGGATTAATGCCATTGGTGTGACCTATGACTATGCCTTGCGTGAGGAATTTAAGCCATTAATGTTGGCAACTGAGCAGAGCAGCGGCAAAACAGTCAATCGACTTTTGCATATTAATCAGAGTGCTGGTGATTTACTGAATAAATTAGAAGCAGTGCGTTTGCTTTGTCAAGAAACGGGATGCGCACAACGCTATTTAAGCCATGATGCCTTAAATGCAATTTATCAAGTGTCAGCGCAAATTGATGATGCCAAAGGCACCACTGAAAATAGCGCAAAGTTCTTAGCCTATTTGCATGAGGTACAAGAGCGCGATTTAACTTTGGGAATTGCCATGACTGATGCTAAAGGCGATCGCAGTAAACGCCCGCATCAACAAGCTAATCTCGATAGTTATGTGCATATTGTTGAGCGCAACGCTAAAGGAATTGTCATTTCGGGAACTAAAGCGATTGTGACTGGCGCGCCTTATGTGCACGAGTTATTGGTGATGCCGGGCCGCAATATGCTGGCTGCTGATGCGGCCTTTGCAGTTTGCTGTGCTGTACCAATCGACGCTCCAGGCATCACGATGGTTGCGCGGCCTGCAGGCAGGCCTGGCGAGAAGGCAGCACTCTTTTCGAATCGCTATGGTCAATCTACTGCGGTCGTTATGTTTGACAAGGTATTTGTGCCTTGGGAAAAAGTTTTTTATGCTGATGAATGGGAGTATTCGGGAGCACTGACGCACTCTTATGCTACGCATCATCGCCATAGTTGTATTGGCGCACGCGCTGGTTTTGGTGACCTTTTAATTGGTGCTGGCGCCTTAATGTGCGAAGCCAATGGTTTTAATCCCGAAGACGAAGGTCATTTACGCGACCAAATGGTTGATCTAATCAAAATAACCGAAGGATTTTATGCTTGTGGTGTAGCTGCCTCGGTATACGCGACGCGTGATCCGTTTTCAAAAAGCTTTATGCCCGATGCGGTTTACTCCAATATTGGCAAGCTTTTATTAGCCACCCAAATTTACGATATGCAACGCATTGCACATGATGTCTCTGGCGGTTTAATTGTTGCATTACCTGGGCCTGATGAAGATCATAACCCGGCGACTGCGGCAAACTTGGCCGATGTCTTGCGCGCAAACCCAGCTATTCCTTATGACAAACGCATTGAAACCGCACGCTTTATTGAAGACTTAACTGCGTCGTATCAAGGTGGTTGGTATTCGGTAATTAGTTTGCATGGTGGCGGGTCACCAGAAGCAATGAAACGGGAAATTTATCGTAACTATCCGCTTGGCGATAAAGTAGCCTTGGTAGAACGTCTACTGAACCGCGGTGTGCTTGCTCATGAGAGCAACCCTTCTGAACTTCAAGCAGAGCGACCGATTACCCAAAACACCCAAGCAGGCAAATGTTGTGATCAAGGCTGTACCGTGCCAGGCACAGCCATCATGGTTGACTTACCGCAGACCTTAAAAAATTCAGTGGAGTAAGGGGTTTTCGGCATGAATTGCTGCCTGATAGGCGGCATCAGCAAACATGGTTGGGCGTTCAAGAAAATCCAAGATCCAGGGAATGGCATCTGAACCCCAAAAGACCCGCTCATTGACTTTAACGCTGGGCACTCCAAAAATACCAGCTTGATTTGCGCTTTCAGTATTGGCAATCAAAGCTTGCTTGATCTCTGCAGTGCTTGGTTTTGCAGTGGTCGCAGGTAAACCGAGCGCCAGGCAAAATTCACTCCATTGGGTTTCAGGATCGCCGCCATGACCCCAAACGAAATCAAAGGCTTTATCAATCATCGCGAAGTCAGCACCTTCTTGTAGTAATAAGCGTTGTGCAGCCGCAGAAGCAAATGGATGGCGCCGCGGAAACTGAAAGGGAATACCCAGTTGTTGGGCTTTCCAAACGCAGAAGGTATAGGTATGAATTCTTTTTTCAGGGATCTCAGCTGGCCCACGATTATTTTGTAGGCGCAGTAAACCAGGAAAAAAAATGGGTACCGGTTTTAAATCGACAAGTGTTTCGAGGGGTTTACGTAACTTGAGAAAAAAATAGACGTAAGGGGAAATAATGTCGTAGTAAAAATTAGCTGGGGGTTTCATAATGATTGCTTAGGGGTAGGAAGTTCACTTGCCGCTGGCTTTAAATCATAAGGTTCCACTAAAGGCCAAATGTGTTTTGGCACCATTGAGGCAATTCGTGCAGGATGTTCACGCCGTAAGTGTAAGACGGTTTCGATAGCCTTCATTTCCACCCGCGCACGTGCAAACTCCAGCCCACGCGGCCCAATGCGGGGCATGAGCCAACCGACAAGCGGCCTTAACCAATCTGGCATTTTGCGCAGTGGCAAACCACCCGCCGCCAATTTCACATTTTTCATAAAGCCGTTTACAGCAGAGAAACGTTTACCTGCACTACCTGGTACTGTAAGAGTCACCTCATCGCCCAATAACTTGAGTAGTTCTTCCCCAGTTTGATTGCGTACCAATAACCACTGCTGACCTTCACCCCCCATATAGCCGACGGTAATGTCAGACAAGACGTTTGTGTAATCAACACAGGTGCGACAGGTTAAAGGAAAGAAATCATTCGGCAAAGTGGATAGGGGTAATTGTAAAAAAGGAATTTCACGTTTGGTACCATCTTTAAAACGAATTTCAACATGGTAGTCAGCCCGAAATTCCAGATAAATGACATTTTCAGCTTGGTCGGTAACGAGCGCTAAAAAATCATGAAAGTTTTCTGTAGTGGTGTTATCAGAGCAGGGTGTGCCGATAACATACAACTTATCAAAGCCCAATTCTTTTTCTAAAGCGCGTAGCGCGTAAACCTGACACGGAATCCCAATTACGGCCAATTTTTTATAACCTTTAGCGGCTGCTGGTTCTAACAAAGAAAGTAATGGGGCATAACCCATGCGCATACCTCGACATTGCGCTAAATCGGCAGCCTTATCGACCAAAATGGGTTTTGGCCGCCAGTTATCTTCTGGGTCGGCTGTCATGGTGAGTACGGCATCCACCGCTTTGGTTTCCAGTAAGCGCTCAGCAATGCGGGTGGTGATCCCGGTCCATTGCGCGCCAGCGCTAGGCTGCTTTAAGCTGGCTCGCAACATGCGCAAAAAAGGGCCAAAGTGCAATTCATCTGGGCGCAGTGGGTCGCGGGCACGACCGTGAATTTGTGTCTCTAATTCAGGGTACTTTTGCTGAATAAATTGGCACGCTCGACCACACCGTTTAGGGTCGGAACTCCGCGAAATACCACAGTCGGTACATAAATTCCGATAGGGGTTATCAACCGAGGCTTGTAGGTTCAAAGTCATGGCACCTTTATACCCGACTTATGCCTTTATTTTCATGCACCAATGTAGGGCATAGCAGCACGATATACTGATTTGGTAGTCCCTCATTGTTTTGCTCTAAAAGGAAAAAAATGTCACATCACGAAAAAATAATCGCTAGTTTTGAGGCGTACCAAGCTGAGAATGAAAAGTTCAAAGAAAAAGGCATTAAAGCATCAGCAACCCGTGCCCGTAAGGCATTGCAAGAGATTACGACTGCTTGTAAAGAACGCCGTAAAGAGATTACTGCTGAAAAAGAAGCGATGGATGGAAAGTCTGGCGCTGGAATGTCGCAAGACGCGGCTCGCCACGCCCACATTCGCAAATAAGCTTGTTTTTCCCTGATGCGCATTGGAGCGGTTTTACTAGCTGCTGGACAAGGTAGTCGCATTGGGGGGTTACCCAAGGCCCTGCTTAAACTGCAGGGCCTGTCATTTCTTGAGCATCATTTAACTGCTTTATATGCGGTTGGTGTAAGTGAAGTAGTGGTGGTGACTGGTTATTACTATCAGTCAGTTGAAACCATTGCGCAACTATTTCCTGTCCAGGTAGTGCGTAATTCCACGCCCGAACTCGGGCAAGCAAGCTCGGTTCGTTTAGGAATTGAAGCCCTCGGTAGCGAGTTCGATGTCATCATCATGCTGTTGTGTGATCAGCCGTTTATTGGGCGCGCTGAACTCACTTTACTGCTAGAAGAATTTAGTCAACTTGCTAATCTCAAGGGTGGCTTATCCAGTGCGCCCGAAATTATTTTGATTCCAGAGGTTGCTGGACAACGGGGCAATCCGGTACTTTTTTCTGGTGCAGTGATGCGCGCTATTTTGGCTTCGACGGAGCAATTGAGTTGCCGGCAATACACTGATTTACATCCTGAGCTGATTACTTTTTTGAAAACCGATCATGCTCACTTTGTAATCGATATCGATACCCCCGAAGATTTAAACATATTGACGCAAAAGACTCCGTGAACCGGTGGGGTTTGTCCAGCACTGCTCGAGCCCATCTTCAGCAAGACTTTGTAATCAAGCGCAAAATAGAGTTAATTGGGGTTTATTAGAGGCGGAGTTTTAGATGATTGATACGATGCTATTAAGTCGCATTCAGTTTGGTGCGAACATTACTTTTCATATTTTGTTTCCCACGATTACCATCGCGCTGGGTTGGTTTCTTTTATATCTCAAAATAAAAGGTAATCGCACTGGTGAGCAATATTGGGCTCAGGCCTATCAATTTTGGGTCAAGATTTTTGCCTTAACTTTTGCCTTGGGTGTAGTCAGCGGTATTACGATGAGTTTCCAGTTTGGTACAAATTGGCCAGGTTATATGGAAACGGTCGGTAATATTGCTGGACCATTGTTGGCCTATGAGGTGTTAACCGCTTTCTTTTTAGAGGCAACTTTTCTCGGCATCATGTTGTTTGGTGCTAAGCGTGTTTCTCGAGGAGTGCACACCTTAGCGACATTTCTAGTCGCTTTTGGTACAACCCTCTCTGCCTTTTGGATCATCGTATTAAATTCATGGATGCAAACGCCCCAAGGTTTTAAAATGATCGATGGTAAAGCCCATATTAGTAATTGGCTCGAGGTTATTTTTAATCCATCGATGCCTTACCGTTTTACGCATATGCTCATTGCCTCATTTTTAACCGTGGCATTTTTATTAGCAGGCATTTCTGCTTATCGGGCGCTCAGAGGCAGTACATCGATTGCGAATGCTGCGGTCCTCAGAATGGCCATCATCACTGCCGCTATCTTAATTCCATTGCAGATGTATGTGGGTGATTCACATGGTTTAAATACCTTGGAATATCAGCCCGCTAAAGTTGCTGCGATGGAAGGTATTTGGAATACGGAAAAAGGTGCGCCAGCAGTGATCTTTGCGATTCCCAATAGCAAAGAACAAAAAAATGATTTTGAAATCAGCATTCCTAAATTAGCTTCACTCTATCTCACCCATTCGTTTGATGGTGAGGTGCAAGGTTTAAAAGCGTTTCCTGAAAAAATTCCACCCGTAGCTCCGGTCTTTTTTGCTTTTCGGATTATGGTTGGCGTAGGGGTCTTAATGATGTTGGTATCTTGGGCCGCTGTTTGGCTTTCAAGAGGTCAGCGCTCATTGCCGAAGTGGATGCTTCGGGCTTTATTGGGAATGACGTTCTCAGGGTGGATTGCGGTAGTAGCAGGGTGGTATGTTACGGAAATTGGGCGGCAACCGTATTTGGTTTCAGGCGTATTAACCACTGCACAGGCCGTCACCAAACTACCTACTGGTATGGTATTGAGCAGCTTATTAATGTACTTAGCTTTATATATTGGTTTAATTATTAGTTACATTGCGGTCGTTTTTCATTTGGCTCGTCAAGCCGATTTGCCAGCTAATGAAAAGCGTCAGGCAAATACGGATGGGGGCGTGACATGGGCTTATTAGTGTGGCCCGATCTTGCCCAAGCAGCCGGTTGGCTGCCCATTTTCTTCCTAGGTGCAATGGGTGTAGCCATGGTTGCTTATGTCGTGTTAGATGGCTATGACTTAGGGGTGGGCATCTTATTAAATAGCGCGAACGATAAAGAAAAAGATGCCATGATTTCATCCATCGGGCCTTTTTGGGACGCGAATGAAACTTGGTTAGTGCTGGGCGTGGGGGTTTTATTAGTGGCTTTTCCAATTGCCCATGGCATTATTTTGACTAATCTGTATCTTCCAGTAGCCGCCATGTTGGCGGGCTTAATTTTGCGCGGCGTCTCATTTGACTTCAGAGTAAAAGCAGAAGCGCAACATAAACCCATTTGGAATTATTTATTTCACTTAGGCAGCATCATTGCGGCGATGGCGCAAGGCGTGATGATTGGCCGCTACATTGTAGGCTTTGATTCAGGGCTCTTAGGCTGGTTGTTTGCTGCTTTGGTAGCGATGTGTTTACCAATGGGTTATATGCTTTTGGGTTCGACCTGGTTGATTATGAAAACCACGGATGAACTGCAGGCTAAAGCGGTAGGCTGGGCGCGTAAAAGTTTGTGGCTGACGGCTGCAGGCGTTGGGTTAATTTCCTTAGCTACGCCTTATTTCAGCGCGAGCATTATGCAGAAGTGGTTTGTGTTCCCAAATATTGTATGGTTGTCACCTTTACCGCTCTTAACCTTGGTCTGCTTCTTTTTAATCTATCGGTCTTTAAATCATTTAGATTCAGGCAAGTTGCATTTGCAATGGCACCCATTTGTTCTTACCATTGTGATATTTTTACTCGCCTTCCTTGGGATTGCTTATAGTTTATTTCCCTATTTGATTATCGATCAAATGACGATTTGGCAAGCGGCTGCAGCCACCGAATCCTTGTGGTTTATTTTCTGGGGCGCGGTCATTGTGCTGCCCACCATCATCCTTTACACAATTTATTCTTATTGGATCTTCTGGGGCAAGGCACAACCTTTGTCTTACTATTAAGTAAGTAATCAATTTAATGCTGGCTTACGTGCCTTGTTTAGTGCGTCTTCAACTAATTTAGCAATTTGCAATAAATTATCATCGCCTTGAAATTGCCCTACTAATTGAAGGCCTAAGGGTAAATCGTTTCTAGAGCGGGCTACGGGTATAGTTATCGCAGGCAAGCCTAGAAAACTCCAGAGTGAGCAAAAAATGGGGTCACCAGTTGCTTGAATTCCAAAAGGTGCTTCACCTGTAGCAGGTGCTGTGAGAAAAACATCCACCGTTTTAAAATACTGCTTTATGTCTTCTTTTAAATGGGCTTGTAGTTGCATTGCTGCACTATATTGTGCGGAAGTATAAGCCGACCCGTTTTTAACCAGAGCATGAATATGTTCGCTAATTTCAGCTGAGTGATTTTCTTGGTGATGTTGATGTACAACTGCTGCCTCAGTTTCAATCATGCAGAAGATCGACTCAAATACAGCAGCATAACTAGTGGGCAGCACGATCTCTTCAACCTCTATTCCTGCCTTAGCCAGTTGTATTACTGCTAACTCTAGCGTACGCGCTTGCTCGTCACTCATTTTTGCATCGTAGGGCGTTTTCAGAATGCCGATACGGGAAGCGCCCTTAGCTGTCGACTGGTGGGGCCGCGTCATAATTAAATTAAATGCAAAGATCATATCGGCAACCGAGCGGGTAAATAAACCTACATGATCTAAAGAGTGCGAAAAAGGAAAGACTCCGCCGTTAGGAATGACGCCATAACTTGCCTTAAAACCAACCACGCCACAATACGCAGCTGGGCGAATGATTGAGCCTAAGGTTTGACTTCCAAGGCTTAAGGGGACGATGCCTTTGGCAACAACCGCAGCTGACCCGCTCGATGAACCGCCAGGAGTATGCAAGGGATTCCAGGGGTTTACGGTTGGTCCTGGATTGCGCCAAGCAAATTCAGTAGTCACTGTTTTGCCAAAAATTAAGCCGCCTAACTGCTTAATCAGGCCAATAATTTCAGCATCACTGGTGGGTTGGTGGTTTGCATAGATTGGTGAGCCATTGGTGGTGGGTAAATCGACGGTATTAATAATGTCTTTCACCGCTACGGGAATTCCCCATAGTGGGCCGCTATTCATTTCACCTGCATTCTGTAAGAGCGTTTCCAGCGAGGCACGATTAACAAAAGCATGTAATTCTGGCTCAAGGGTATTGGCATAATCAAAGCAGGCACGAAGATATTTTTTTGGATCGAGTTCACCCGCTTGTATTTGTTGGCAGGCTTCAATCAGACTAAGATCATTTAGCGTCATTGCTTGGTATCTCGTAGAATTTGGAATAAGGAGGACTTCTTACAGATGTTTTCAAGTTGGCTGATAATAGTGTTTTATATTATGTATTAAAAATGTTGAGCTTTAAGCATATGCCAGATCATTCCCCATTATTGACAAAACTATTCGGCAATACCCCCGTGCTAGCGCATGATTCTACTCAAGTTTCAGAGGCAGAGGCAGCTCAACTTGAGGTGCGCAAAATGGAGCCTAGCGACGCCTTGAGTCTAGCCCAATGTATTTACCGTTGTTATGGTCCCAGTTACCCAAACCCCATGATGTATCAGCCGCAGTTAATTGCCACCGCTTTGAGCGAGGGCTCAATGTTTTCGATTGTCGCGCTTACGCCGCAGGGTGAGGTGGTGGGGCACTGTGCATTGAGCTTTGAAGATATAGCAGACCCCATACCAGAAGCTGCTAAGCTAGTAGTTGACCCGCGCTATCGGGGTCATCATATTTCAGATCGTTTGGCTAAGGTTCGACGGGGATATGCCGAGGAAATGGGAATTACCGGTTACTGGGCCGCCTGCGTCAGTAATCATCCCTTTAGCCAAGATGAGGTTATTTCTACTGGTGGCGGGGAAATGGGCCTCTTGATTAATGGCCAACCGGGCGACGTACAAATGGCTGGATTAAATAACTTAACAGGAGTACGCCATTCACTCATCCCTTTTTATATTCCCATCAAATCTGATCGACCAGCAGAACTACCGACAAGTCAACAGAGTGATCAAAAATATCATGTTTATTTGCCGCTACATCACCATTCTTTTTTTACTACACTACTTACGCCGCTCGATCTGCACCGAACGCTGATTGGCACATCAGTGGCAGTAAAAGCAAAACAAGTATCACAGATCTCCTCAGTCATTGCTCATCAAGGTGCTCCAGCACACTTACGCATTACGGTTCTAGGTGATGATCTAGTACAACAGGTAGCAAGTGTTCTTGAAAATCTAAAACCATTTTCACCGCCAGTAATTTATTTAGATATTCCATTGCATAATCCCTTGGCTGCCCAAGAAATTGAAGCCTTAGAGCAATTAGGCTTTTTCTGGGCTACTTGGCTACCTAATTTTGAACCGGGGGGAGATATTTTACGCTTGCAATGCCTGTTAGATCAGCGAGTTGATGCCCAGGATATTGTCTGTGCGCGGAAAACAGGAGAGGTAGTGCGTGATCATGTGTTAGCTGAGTGGCAACGAGTACAAAAAAATCTACACAAAATACCTGCAGACTTATAAGAGATTTGTTTAAGCTACGGAAATAACTAAATGAATGATGATTTAGCTTGGTTGGCGCAATTTCAGGCGCAGCTAGAGGAAAATCCCACTTTGAGTCCAGCGCAAATTGCCGCAGACCTCGATTTGATTTTCACTAACCCAGCATTCGAACAGTTATCTTTTGTCGCATTGGTTAAACTCTTGATTGAATCGCCGGTCTGGCAAGGTTTTGATTATGAAAATAATCCCTACAAGGCACTTTGCCTGCAATTAAGTATGGAGATCGAGGCTTATAATCTCGGCTTACAAGCCGAACCAGCCTATCATTCTCGCAGCCATTTTAAGGATGTATGTTTAGGCATTACCTTGCTACTTGGACAACAAAATGTAGCCAATAACAATGGGCAAAGCATTCAGAGAAAGCCAGGTTTGGCAGGCATGATCGACGCTAGTAATCCTTGGTTTTTAGTAGCGGAGGAGCCTTGGATTTTGCTATTTAGTGCGATTGGTCATGACTTTGGTCACCCTGGCATGATGAATACGCAACCGTTTGAGATTGAAAAAAAGTCCATTGAAAAAATTAATTTCTGGTTACGAGCCCTGAATTTACCTAGCAATTTTATTGATGAATTCATGCCCAAGGTTGAAACCATTATTTTAGCAACCGACCCAATGTATTTAAATACCCTACTCAACATCATTCAGAGCACCAGCCCACCGCCGACTAAATTAAATTATCTGAGTATGTTGATGGTGGAAGCAGATTTATTGGCTAGCTCCTTACCGACACATGGGCTTGTACTAACCGAGGCGCTTGCTGCCGAATGGCAGCCCCATTACCCCGACAAAGCACAGATACTGATGGCCCCCGATGGTCGTCTCAAATTTTTACAGCACATTGATTTCTTGGGACCGCATGCTCAGCGCTTAGCCCTCAATGCCAGCCGCATGGAACTCATCGAGCAGTTACAAAAAAGTAAGCTTATTTCTTCTTAAGAAAGAAATGCAGAATTTTTGCAGTAATACTTTTTGATGCAGCGGCAATCGTATTGTCTTTACCGTCTTGAGTTGCAAAGGTTTCATTTTGCGCTTGACGTTGAGCCAAGACATCAGAAAATTGTTTCACTAATTCAGGGTTAGAGTCTAATAAAGGTGCAATATTTTCTTTAGATACTTCGAGCAGAATCACATTTGTTTTGGCAAATACATCAGCCGAGCGAACCGCACCAGTGAGCATGGACATCTCTCCCACAAAATCACCTGGCCAGAGGGTTGCCACGACTTTAAGTTCACCGGTTTTATCAGCGATTTTCACTTCCAGACAGCCTTCTGAAATAATATACATCCAATCTTCTTCAGCGCCCTTTTTAATAATTGGCTGACCTGCGTAGCAATACTTGGTTTTAATTACGTTAGAGAGGGCAGTAATTTCTTCATTATTGAGCAGTCTTAAGATACCTAATTCGTAAGAGTCTAAAAGGCGATTCTGGGTATCAGTAAAATTTTCAAGAGGGTGTTGGGCCTCCAGGCGATTGAGATTGACTCCAGCTGCCTTAAAGAAACGAATAAAGCTGAGCAAAATGATACTTTGCGCTTGATATGGAACTACCTCAGGCAAACACTCATATAGCACTAAATAGGAAATTGCCCCTTCTTGAATGCTAGCAAGTGAGCAGAAATGCCAAGGCCTGAATTCAGGATGTGTTTCGATAACGTGGGCCATTGCTAAATTCATAATCGCTAAAATGCGCTCGGGATTATTGCGTGCCGTGAGTTGATACTCAAAGCGGCGCCGTGACCAAACCCCTCCTTCTTGTTTGGATAAGTTAATGAAGGACATGCCTAAAAACTTTTGGTTATACATGCGCGTAGTGAGACCAAAAATATTTTTAAGGACTACCATGCGGTGATCAATTTCTTTCACCTGTAAATATTCTTTTGAACCATCATGGCTTACTTCAAGCCAATCATTGATTGAAACTAGGCGGTCTGCTTGGATCGTAATGCTGCTGACAACTTCAGCGATCAGATCTCTAAAGATATAAGCAATACCTACGCTGAGGGCCCCTAGAGTAGCTAATATGTGGTTGAAGGAATGGTCATAGAGCAAAACATAGGCAACCAAGCCTACTACCGAATAAACAAGAATGCTGCTCAGCTGAATAATAATTGCTGGCACATGCACTTTTTGCGAGAGGGTGTTGTAGCGGATAACACTAAAACGCATGATTTGATCGAGCGTAAAGGCAAGCAAGACAAATTGGAAAATAGCCAGACCATCAACTAGCAGATTCATCGAGCCTTTTTCAAGGTCGGTGGCATTCCAGCCCCAAGGACTATCGGCTAATTTATCTAGCCAAATCATCAGGCCAAAATTAAGGGCGATGACGATCCAAAGAATGGTCTTAGGAAGTAGAAAGACGCGAGAATTAGGTACGCTCATAATATTTTTTGAAGAGTATAGGGTTTAGTGCTTATATTCTACTTACTAAAAAGGAAGTGAGGATTGGGCCAAGCCCTTTGCACTCAATTAGCTCGCGCTCCTCTAAAATAAAGTGACCGGTCAAAGCTTCCGCAGTAGCTGGGGTTATTTGAACTCGACCGATAGCTGAGGTGGATTCCATCCGACTTGCGGTATTTACGGTATTACCCCAGAGATCATAAGAGAACTTGGTAAAGCCGATTACGCCTGCGACCACTGGACCTGAGTTGAGGCCAATACGCATTTGTAGATCACTGCCGTTTGCTTGATTAAACTCCGTTAAGTCCTGATACATTCCCAGTGCCATATCGGCGGCAATGATGGCATGATCAGAGCGCGGAATCGGCAAGCCACCTACGGCCATATAAGCATCGCCAATCGTTTTAATTTTCTCTAAACCCAATTCTTCTGCCCGTTTATCAAAGCGCGTAAATAAGTCATTCAATAATTTCACGAGATCAGCAGGTGATTTAGTGGAAGACATCTTGGTAAAGCCAACTAAGTCACTAAATAAAATAGTCACTTCTGGGTAAGAGCCAGATATATTTTTCTCGCCCTTTTTAAGGCGCTCAGCAATCGGCTTAGGCAAAATATTGAGCATGAGTTTTTCAGTTTTCATTTGCTCAATATTGAGTAATTCTTTTTCGTGCTGCAAAAGGGCAATGTGTTCCCGGTCTAAATCACGTAAACGTTTTTTTTCTAAGGAAGAAAAAACCCGCGCGCGTAATAAAACGGGATCGAATGGCTTTGGTAAATAATCTTCTGCACCAATCTGAATGCACTCCACCGTTTTTTCAAACTGCTCAGCACCAGACACCACAATGACGGGTAGATAACTGAGGGCTGGATCAGACTTGACGATATTTAATACGCCTAAGCCGTCTAATTCAGGCATTTCCATATCTAATAGCATGAGATCAAACGACTCAGCCCGCACTTTTTCTAGCGCTTCGTTACCATCGCCAGCTTCGGTAATATTGGTAATGCCAACATTATTCAGTTCCCGTATTAATAGGCGTCTGAGGGTACGACTGTCGTCAACCACCAATACTTTCATGAGCTTAGTTTGCTCCAGCACCTCGGGCGAAATATTCTTAAACATCAGATCGGCACTCATTAGCGTTGCATCTCCTTATGAAGGTCTTTGCAGTAATATGAAACACGATCTTCCTGCTGCACTTTGAAGGATTGATCATAGAGAATCGATTCCGATGAGCCAAGCAATAGGCAACCACCATCATCTGTTAGCTGAGAACGCAATTTCCGAAATACTTTTGCTTTCGTTTCAGCGTTAAAGTAAATCAGCACATTACGAATTAAGATTAAATCAAACTTGGGCATGACCGGCCAATCTTTGACGAGATTCAGGCTCTCAAAATGAATCATTTGCTTTAGTTCGCTACTAATCTCATATTGACCAGTCGGCAATTTTTTAAAGTGCCGCTTAATTTGCTCCTCGCTTAAACCCCGTTTGATTTCTGTTTCCGAATAGATGCCAGTGCGCGCTTGCGTTAAGGCCGGCTCTGAAATATCGGTAGCAATAAGTTGAATTTTCCAAAAATAGAGTTCAGGGAAATTTTCACGTAAAAGAATAGCCAAACTATAAGGCTCTTGGCCGGTAGAGGCCGCAGCACACCAAATTTCTAGGGTTTTTGTCTCGCGGCGTTTGGCAATCAGCGCAGGAATAATCGTGGTCCGTAATGTTTCAAAGGGATATTTATCTCGAAAAAACATAGTTTCATTTGTGGTCATTGCATGAAACGATTGATGATGCAAAATACCGAGAGGATTGACTAAGAGATGCTGAATTAAGGCATGATGATCTTTGAAGTTATGAGATCTGGCGATTACTGCTAAACGGGAGGCCACTAAATATTCTTTACTATGATCAAGAGCAATACCCAAATGCTCTTCTAGCATTTGGAAAAATAAATGAATATTATTTTGATGGATAGTGAGCGCTTGAGTCATTATTTTTTTTGCGTCCGAAAGATAATTTCGTTCGGAATATCACCTAATGGCAAAATCTTTTCAGCCAAATTGGCGTTGGCAATTGCGCCAGGCATACCCCAGATGACGCTCGTTTTTTCATCCTGCACTAACACGCTGCCATTGGCATTAACAATATCGACAGCACCTTTCAGTCCGTCGTAACCCATGCCCGTTAATACTAGGGCTAGTAGATGACTGCCATAGATTTTTGCTGCACTTCTAAACAGGACATCGACCGCGGGTCTGCAGGAATTTTCAGGTGGATCTTCATTGAGCATCATTACTACTTTGGCCCCTGACTTACGCAGCTCTAGGTGCCTACCGCCGGGAGCAATATACGCCTTACCCGGAAATGCTTCTTGCCCGTGCTGAGCCTCTTCAACTGGAATAACGCCAACACTAGTTAATCTTGAAGCTAGCAGCTCAGTAAATTTGGGTGGCATGTGTTGGACGATAAAAATAGGCACGCTTAAGGGCGCCTTCCAAGCCTCAAATATTTCCATTAAGGCGGCTGGTCCCCCAGTAGATACACCGATACAAAGGGCTTCAATGCGGCTGGCGGGAAGTCCGCTTGGTTTAGCAAAGATTTGTTGCTTCACTTCAGCAATGAGTTCTTTTGGCGGAATGATTTTGCTAGGCTTCACTGGCGTGGGCTTACATAACTCACGAATCTTGGGTATGAGCTCATCTTCTAGTACCCGCATGGCTTCATTCATATTGGTTTTATCGCTTGGCTTACCAACATAATCGCTCGCGCCATTGGTTAATGCGGTAATAGTGGCTTCACCGCCACGCTGGGTTAGCGAGCTAAACATAATAATCGGCAAATCGCGATCCAGTTTACGAATTTCTTTGAGCGCCGTTAAACCATCCATTTTTGGCATCTCAACATCGAGGGTAATTAAATCCGGCTTAATGCGCCCAATCATTTCAATGGCCTCAAGACCATCCTCAGCAGTACCAACTACCTCAATATCAGCATGGCGTAATAGGGTCGTCATGATGATACGTCTCATCACAGCTGAGTCATCAACGATCAGCACGCGAATTTTATCTTTAGGGGAAATAATATGTTTCATGGAAATGGAATTAAAACGGAATCATTAGGAAGCGGCCTTAAACTGCATTTATCTAAGGTTTTTAAACGCTTAATAGTGCTGGCTTCCCTGAAAAGGCAATACCCTTAATGAGTTGTTTGGGATCTAAAATTAACAGTAATTTTTCTGGTAATTTATGCACCCCTAAGACCAGCTCTCGCGACATTTTAGGAAAATTATTGGGTGGTGGCTCGAAGGTATCTTGTTCTAAGGGAATAATTTCTCCCACGTTATCTACCAACAAGGCAATTAACATGCCTTCACATTGCAAAATAATACTAATCGTTTCTTGCTGATGCGAGGTATTTTCGAGCCCTAAGCGCTCATACATATCAATTGCAGGCACGAGTTGGCCACGCAAATTCATAATGCCGCGAACCGTTTTAGGACTCTTTGGCACGCGCGTTACGTCTAAGTTTTTATTTAGTTCAAGAACATCAGTAGCAGTGATACCAAAATACAAGCCACCTAAATAGAAGGTAGCAAAATCAGTGGTTGAGCTCATCGCAATACATCCATATCAATGACTTCTGGGTAGGTCTTTTGGTGTTCTTGCAAATTACGCATCATTAAGATTTCTTGTAGATCGATGACATTAATCACCTTATCACCCATTAGTACGCAGCCCGCCAAGCCGCGCTGAGGTGGATTCGCTTTCTGTAATTTTTTAGGCACATGAATAATGTCGTGAACTTGACTAACTACTAAGCCAATAGGCATTTGATTAAAGTAATGCACAATCACTGATAACGGTTGGGTAGTTGAGTCAACTGCAGGTTGGGCGCCTTCAATATACTCATTCATACGAATTAAATGCATGATGTGGTTACCATATTGCACTACCTCGCGACTACCATTGCGCTGCACCCGACTGAGCGCAAAATTCTCTAAGCGCTCGACATTATCAAGGGGAATGGCAATGCGTTCTAGACCAGCTAATTCAAACAATAACATCGCGACTTCTTCTTCGCGCACTTGATCGAAGACGGTGTCAGGGTTGAGTGGGCGTGCTTGAATTTTCGCAACTAAGCCAGAATGAATGGCCATGCCATCGACATCCAAAATCAAGGCTACTCGGCCATCGCCCAAAATAGTCGCGCCAGCAAAATCAGGAATCCCCTTTAAGAGGGCGCCAAGCGGCTTAACTACTACTTCTTGCATGTTAAGTACTTCATCAACTACGAGACCAAAAGAGATGCCCGAGGATTGCAAGATTGCCACATTAATCGCTTTTGCGCTATCGGGTACATGTGCACTCAATTTTAGTTGTTGATTTAAAAATAATAGCGGCACGAGTTTGCCGCGTAAGCGAAAGACTGGGGTGCCATAAAAATCTTCCAAGCCAGTTGAATTAGTAGGATCAATGCGCACCATTTCGGAAATGCTATTTTGCGGAATTGCATAGCGCTCGCTTTCGCAGCGCACGAATAGCGCTGGCATGATCGCTAAAGTGAGCGGAATTTTTAAACGAATATTGGTGCCTTTGCCGCGATGGCTATCAATTTCAATTGAGCCGCCAATGGCCGAAATATTATTTTTCACCACATCCATGCCAACACCACGGCCGGAGAGGTTGGTGACGACTTGATTGGTAGAGAAGCCAGGCAGAAAAATGAATTCTAGTAACTGCATATCACTCAGTTTTTTAGCGTCCTCAAAACTCACTAATTTCTTATCAACCGCTTTTTGGCGTACCGCGTCAAATTTAATACCACCGCCGTCATCAGCAATTTCGATTACTACCATGCCATTCTCATGAATCGCTCGGAGTAATACCTTGCCATTCTCAGGTTTGCCTTTAGCTAAGCGCTCAGCAGGGAGTTCAATACCATGGTCAACGCTATTACGAATAATATGAATAAGCGGGTCACGAATCCCATCAAGTAAGGTGCGATCGAGCTCGGTTTCAGCACCTTCTTGAATGAGGGTGACTTTTTTATGGCAATCATTAGCGATATCACGGACTAAGCGGGGAAATTTTGCCCAAACCTGTGAGATAGGCTGCATGCGCGTTTTCATCATGCGCTCTTGCAGCTCTAAGGTGAGTAAGTCAATTGACCTGACGGTATTCGAAAAATTGTGATCACCAAATTCGGCGGTAAAAGGTAGTAAACGGTTGCGCGCCAGTACCATTTCGCTGACTAAATTCATTAACTTGTCGAGCAACTCTAAGTTGACTTTTACTGGGGCCGCTACTTCAGTAGTGCGTACATTACCAGTTGGCGCTGCAGCATCTACCACCATTTCATTATCAGTTGCAACTAGGCTATCGCCCATTAAGGTTTCATCTGTAGCCTCTATATCTTCTGATTCAATTGCATCAAGGACTAAGTCATCGGTAGTAACGCCCGTGTCAACCGCGGGTGTGGAGGTTTCAGATGAGGGCATTGCATTGCGATTAGCGGTACTGCTAACAGCGCCACCACTCGCAAGACTAAGCAAGTCGGCGATCAGGATGGCATCGTCACCGGCTGGTTCTGTATTGGCGACTTCAATACCACTAATAATTTCCCGCAAAGCATCAAGCGCCATGAGTAGAGCGCTGGTTTTTTGGGTATCGAGTGCCAAGTGCCCATCCCGAATTTTCCCTAACAGGCTTTCTCCTGCGTGCGAAACTTTTTCTAGGCGCTTAAAAGCAAAAAATCCGCTACTTCCTTTCAGCGTATGCATGGCGCGGAAGATATTACCAACGAGTTTTTTATCGTCGGGTGTTTCTTCAAGCTGGACAAAATCTAAATCGAGTTGGTCAAGTATTTCTCTTGCCTCGATAATAAATTCCGCCAAAATGTCGTCGTTATTGTCCATGGATAACGCTTAGCTTGCCTATTAAACTTTAAATTTCATTACAAGACTTTGCAATTCCCCAGCAATTTGCGCTAACTGTGAAGCGGCTTGCTGCGAATTTGCCGCACCTTCAGAGGTACTTTGCGCAGTCGTCGCAACACTATTAATATTAGAAGCAATATCTGCGCTACTTGTGGCAGCTTCTGAGACGCTACGACCCATTTCGCCTGTGGTTGCAGCTTGCTCTTCAACTGCGCTGGCAATTAAGCCGGAAATATCATTAATCTTATTAATAATGGCGGAAATTTCTTCAATCGACACTAAAGCGCCTTGAGTATCAGATTGAATCGCCGTTATGTTGCCGCCAATTTCTTCAGTGGCCTTAGCAGTTTGACGCGCTAACTCTTTAACTTCATTCGCTACCACTGCGAACCCTTTACCTAACTCGCCAGCACGGGCTGCTTCAATCGTCGCATTTAAGGCTAAGAGATTCGTTTGTTCGGCAATACTTGAAATGACTTTTAAGACGTTACCAATTTCCAAACTACTCGTACTTAATTTAGCCATGGTGGCATTGGTTTTTTGGGCTAACTCAACCGCCTTGTGGGCAACGGTTGACGCTTCCACCGTGTTAATCGAGATTTCACGAATGCTGGCGCTCATTTCTTCGACACCTGCTGCAACTGTTTGCGTATTAGCGCTAACTTGGACTGCTGAGTTTGAGACCACTTTAGCTTGAGCCGATGTTTCTTCAGCATTTGAGCTCATTTGCATACTCACGGCAGATAACTCTTCCGAGGAGCTAGCGACCGAAGTAGCGTTACGCATAATGGCGATAAAAGCTTGGCGTGAAGTATCGATTAAGCGGTTAACCTGTTCACTAATATCTTTAAAGAAGCCTTCCTTACCAGCCATCGGAACCTGGGCGGTAAAGTCACCACCTGCCGCAGCTGAAATGATTGAGCCAATTTGTTCGGTAGTTTCTTTGGCGCGAATATTGTTTTCGCGTTCAGCTTGTTGTAACTGATCGGCTTTCTGTAAGCCTACTTGTAGTACACCAACGGCTTTAGCCATTTCACCAATTTCATTGGGGTAGTCGGTGTTTTCAATTTTATTATTCAGTTTGCCTTCAGCCAAATCGAGCACTGAGGTTTGTAGACTGCTTAAGGGCTTATTAATCGATTGACTGACTAAATAAATAATAACAAGCGAAAGTAAGATGCTCAAACCAAGTAAAACGGCGAGAGTCATTTCGGCTGTATTGCCTTGCTCCATCGCACCTTTAAAATTTTCCTCAGCACCCTTCGTTTTTAGTTCGGAAACTTCCCTAACTGAGGCAGCTACGGTGGCGACTGTGTCCTGATATTGCTTGGAGTTAATTACCTTATAAGCCGATAAAGCAGGGTCTTTACCCTGTGCTGCAGCTAAGACAGAGTCAACTCCCGCATAAAAATTCATGATATTGGGCTTAACTAAATCTATTTTTTCTCTTAGGGCAGGGCGAATAATGGTTGCCTTGGCCTTTTCATAACTGCCTAGCAAGTCTACTTTTGTTTTTTCAATGTACTCTTGCGATTTTTTTGCGCCTTCAAGATCGCCAGCATTCATTGCCAGAGCGTAACGATTGGTTGCACGACCAATGCCATTCACATCACGATTAATTTGCCTTAAAACTGAAATACCAATTAAATCTTTTTCGTAGATATTTTGAGAGGTATGCACTAGGTTGGATATTGACCAAAAGGCAGTCGCACTAATGACTACCATGAGTATGAGCACGATAGTAAAACCGATGATCAGTTTGGTGCGGAGGGCTAGTTTTTCAAAGTTCTTCAGCATGATGAACAGTCCAAATAATTAAAAAGAGTAAAAGAGATCACGAAAGCGGGCTAAATCAAGGGGGTCAAAACTAAAAAAGTCATCATTTTGCCAATCAATCGACTTTTCATAATATAGTAGTTTAAGGGCAAAATAATTCGGTTTTCCCCAGTACTACCCTAGGCCTTGCCCTGACTTGGGGCACCTTGACCCAGGAAAGTATTGCGTCGCAATAGTACTACTTAATTACCCAAATTTTTTCGCACTTTCGCTACCAGCTCGGGGGTAGCATTGGCGGGGGCAGTATTTCCCCAGCTGGTACGTACATAATTTGCAATTTCGGCTATTTCTCGATCGTTTAAGCGGGCTTTAAATGCGGGCATGGCAATGTAATTGGCTCGTGGATGAATGCCCCCTAGAACGACCTTAAAGATATTCGCAGGGTCTGGAGCTTTCACAACAGGGTTGCCAGTAAGGGGTGGAATGACTCCAGCAACACCAACCCCTTTTGAGAGGTGACAGCCACTACAGTTGTCGAGATAGAGTTTGGCGCCGATGATTTTGGTCGGATCTGGCCCAGCCCTACCGGCGTAAAGAGAGGAATTGGGTGGCAGGGATTTCAAGTACTCTGCCATGGCATTTAAATCGGCTTCGGTCATGTATTGCATGCTGTTATGCACTACCTCTCCCATGGGGCCTAACACTGCTGTTTTGCCTTTGTAAGAGCCTGTTTTTAAATATTTAGCAATATCTTCAGCTGTCCAAGAGCCAAGCCCGGTAGTAATATTGGAGGTTAGGTTGAGGGCAAACCAGCCATCAATTACTGCGCCGGTATACGCTTTTTTCTTCTCGATACCACCAGCAATATCCCGTGGCGAATGGCAATCACTACAGTGGCCAAAGCCCTCAACTAGATAGGCACCGCGATTCCATGAGGCAGATTTACTGGGGTTAGCTTGATATGTGCCCTCTTTAAAAAAGAGTTCCCGCCAACCAATCATCGACAGCCGAATATTGAAGGGGAAATCAAGGTGATTTACCTCCACTTGATTACTCACAGCTGGCACAGTGCGTAAATAAGCATAAATTGCATCAATATCTTCGCGCGTGGCCTTGGTATAAAAATCGTAAGGCATGGTGGGATAAAGATCTTGATGCTTTTTATTGATGCCATCATGCAGCGCACGATAAAAATCATTCGCCGACCAAGAGCCAATGCCCGTTTGTATATCTGGGGTGATATTGGGCGAAAGCATATATCCAAAAGGGGTGTCGAGGCGAAGTCCACCAGCAAATGGCTTGCCGCCGGGAGCTTGGTGGCAAGAAATACAATCACCAGCGCGGGCGAGGTACTCGCCTTTTTGTAGTTGAGTTTGCGGCGCAGCTATCGGGGCGGTGGCCTTTTGTGCATATACAGGCGCGATACTCAGTGCCACCATGACCATGACAAGCGCCTGCTCAAAGCCATGTTTGCGAGCCTTCAAAAAATTGCTTTTGGTCAACCTTAGTAAGGCGAAACTGGAAGTAATACCGAGCATAGGTTGTTGGTTTAGCAATTGATTGTGCCAATCATAAAAAGGATATAAGGATTAAAAACATTATGCCTAAGCTGTATAAATATTCAAAATGGGCTAGCTTTTAGGGGTTTTCCACTAGAGGTAGTTTGTTAGCTCACTTTTGATTTAAGATTATTGAGGCCCTCAATTAATCCCATATTGAAAGATCGGTATGAAAGAAAGTTATCCGCAGTACGTTAAAAATAGATCGGCTAAAATTTATTTGGTAGGAATCATTATCTTTTCTATCGCAATTCTAACGATTGTATTTTTAGGTAGCTTGCACTTTTCTTAAGTGTGCAATCACCATTACTGCATATTCAAAATCTCAAAAGCTGCTTTTAAGCGTTTGGAATAGAGCGCGGTAGTTGCTTTAATTTCTTCTGGTGTCCAACTACGATAGCCAGCCCCCGCCTTCATCCCTGTTTTACCTTCTGCCATTAATTGCGCCAAGCTCGGGGGAATGGTTTGACTATTCGAAAGGGAGGGATAGATTTCTTTTGCGGCGTTGGCCATCCCATCCCAACCAGAAATTTCTTTTTGAGTCATGGGCCCAATCGCCGCATAGCGAAAACCAAAGCTATAACGTACTGCATCGTCAATATCAGCTGGAGTGGCAATACCTGCGTCCACCAGGGCTAAAGCTTCACGCATCAGCGCATGTTGTATACGGTTAGCTAAAAAACCAGGGATATCGCGTTTCACTAAGACCGGTTTTTTATGAATTTGCCGATAGAGTTCACAAACTTGTTCCGCAATCGCAAGAGTCGATTTTTCTCCAAGTACAACCTCGACTAAAGGCACAATTTCTGCGGGCATAAAGTAATGCGCTCCAAGCATGCGGTTGGCAGTAGTTAAATTCTGGGCAATTTTTGAAATTGGAAAGCCTGAGCTATTGCTGCCAATAGGAATATGTGGGGGAACACGCTGATCTAGCGACTGGAAAATCGCTTGCTTGAGTGCTAGATCTTCGGCAACAGTTTCAATGACCCAAATACAATCTTGCCAATCAGCCCAAGTATCGAGATCGCCACCCCGTTGTTGCGCCAATAGTGTGCTTGGGCTTTGCTCACGAATAGCAGATTGGGTGGAAATAGTTTGCGCTAAGGCCACCGCTTTTTGCAGACACTGCGATACCTTAGCTTGATTGCGACCCAAGATTAAAACTGGGTATTGCTCCGCAATAAAGCCAGCAGCAATCCCTGCGGCCATGGTGCCGCTACCAATTACTGCAATATATGTCATGGGGTATTGTCCGAGATGGGTTGGAACTCAATTTTAAGTCGAAGTCGAGCTAATTCGCAATAAATTAGCATAACTGCGAAGGACTGAAAATGTCTGCGGCTACCTGAGCTTGTCCGCGCATAATTATGTTTAAATAGGCTACTTCACTTGCACCATTTAAGGAAAATTTGTAATGTCAATGTACAACCCGTTTCAGCCAGTAGAAAAGATTAAAGCTGAAGTTTTTATGTCGATGCCAGCCAAGTTTAAAAAAAAATCTCGTACGGGTTGGTCAGACCCGAATCGTCAAAATGCCGAAGTCGAGTGTTTTTTAGAGGGGCCTTCTTTTGATCGTGAAGGTAATTTATGGTTTGTTGACATTCCCTTTGGGCGGATTTTCCGCATTACGCCTAAAGGAGATTGGGAGTTAGTTACCCAATACGATGGCTGGCCGAATGGCTTGAAGTTTCATCAAGATGGCCGTGCGTTTATTTGTGATTACAAAGCAGGCTTATTGGCTTTAGATCCGAAAACTGGCAAGTTAGAAACCATTTTAGGTTCGATGTACAGCGAAAATTTTAAAGGGTTAAATGATTTACATTTTGCCTCGAATGGCGATTTATATTTTACTGATCAAGGGCAAACCGGCATTGCCGATCCTACTGGGCGCGTTTTTCGTTTGCGCGCAAATGGGCAGCTTGATCGCTTAGCCTTAAATGTACCGAGCCC
Organism: Polynucleobacter sp. IMCC 30228; assembly: GCF_021395205.1. Classification (GTDB taxonomy): domain Bacteria; phylum Pseudomonadota; class Gammaproteobacteria; order Burkholderiales; family Burkholderiaceae; genus Polynucleobacter. Next base: position 209,426 of record NZ_JAJVCS010000005.1, read on the forward strand.
GAATGGGATCACTTTAAATACGCAAGAAAAACATGTTTTTGTTGCGGCAACTCGCTCTCAGCAAATTTGGCGCTTACCCTTGATGGCTGATGGCTCGGTCTCGAAAACCGGGGTAGCGATTCAGTTAACAGGTGGGGTTGCTGGGCCTGATGGCATTGAAATGGATGCGGAGAATGGCCTATTGGTATGTCATCTCGGTATTGGAGTATGGCGCTTCGATAGCAATATGTTGCCTACCCATTTAATTTATTCTGAAAATCCCCATCATCATCATTTAGCCAATTTATGTTTTGGCGGTGATGGCAAAGATGTTTACATTACTGAATCACTATCTGGCGATATTTTAAAAGCCCGCCTACCTGTAGCCGGTAAAAAAATGTTTGGTCTTACTTAGTTTTTATTAGATTTGATACCACTGAAGATGCAGTACATTTCCTTAGCCACCGCACAAGGTTTCATAAGCGATATTTTTAGGGCGGTAGGCGTACCGCCCGATGATGCGGCGAGAGTTGCGCATCTCATGTTGCAGTCTGATTTAGCAGGCGCCGATGGTCATGGCTTATTTCGCTTACCTTCATATGTGAAGCGAATTCAAGCGGGTGGCGTTAATTTGCATCCCAAGATGCAAGTTGAAAAAGATTTCGGCGCCACTGCGCTATTAAATGGCGATAATGCGCTGGGTCATTTGGTAATGGCACGGGCGGTTGAGCTAGCTCAAGTAAAAGCGAAGCAGTTTGGTGTAGCTTGGATTGGTAGTCATCATGGTAACCACGCTGGCGCAGCAGCAGTATATGTGCGGATGCTTGCTGAGCAGGGTCTCATCGGAATTTATATGGCAGTGGGCAACGCAAATCATATGGCCCCGTGGGGCGGAATTGATTTGTTGCTCTCCACTAATCCCCTTGCAATCGCAATACCTGCCGGCAAGCAGCCCATTGTCTTATTAGATATGGCAACAACCATTGCCGCCTATGGTAAGGTTAAATTAGCCGCGCAAAGGGGGGAGTTGATGCCCGATACTTGGATGATAGATCGAAGCGGTAAACCCATTACCGATCCGAAGCGCGCTAGCGAAGGTTCGCTTTTACCAATTGGCGAATACAAAGGGTACGGCTTAGCACTGATGATTGGGTTATTAGCGGGGAGTTTAAACGGTGCTGCGGTAGGTAAAGAGACCATCGATTTCAATGCCCAGCAAGCTAGCGCTACCAACACAGGCCAAGCTGTCATTGCTCTAGACCCCTCGGCTTTTGGTGACCCTGAAGCATTTATTGAAAGGGTCAATCAAGTTGTGCGTGATATACAGCAATCGACTCCTATTCCAGGTGGAGCTGGAATACGTGTGCCAGGGGAGGGTGCCGCGCGCACAACTGAACAACGACAGCGCGACGGTATTCCCCTATCATTAGAACTATTTAAAACTTTAGATGCATTAGCCATTGAACATGGCGTACCTCTTTTACTTAAGGAGCAGTAGATGACACTTCAACAATGGTGCAGGATTCCATTTGGCGCACGTTCGATTTTACTTGGCAGCTTTTTCTTATTGGCTGGATTAATGCAACCCGTATTTGCTGCCTATCCCGATAAGCCTATTAAAGTGCTGGTGGGTTATGCACCGGGAAGTTCAACTGACATTATTGGACGCATTATTGCCCAAGATTTAAGTATCGCGCTAAAACAAACTGTAGTGATTGAAAATCGTGGGGGTGCTGGCGGTAGTTTGGCAGCAGATGCGGTAGCCAAAAGTGCACCCGATGGATATACGATTTTATTTGCCCAAAATGGTTTAGCCATCAATGTGGCTGCAAACCCAAAATTAGCCTTTAACGGCATGAAAGATTTAATTCCCGTGGTTGGGGTTACTGCAACTCCTCATATCTTGGTAGTGAATAAAGAATTTCAAGCAAAGAATGTTGCTGAATTAGTAGCCCTACTAAAAAGCAAGCCTGGCAAACTAAGCTTTGCTTCATCGGGTATTGGCAACTCGGATCACATGGCGGGCGAACTATTTTTAGCAATGACTGGCTTACAGGCCATTCATGTGCCCTACAAAGGCGGGTCACCTGCGGCTACCGATGTTTTAGGTGGGCAAATTGATTTCTATTTTGCCGGGATGCCAGTGGGCCTCCCTTTATATAAAGGCGATAAGTTACGTGCTTTGGCGGTAACCAGTAAACAGCGCTTTAGTGGCGCCCCTGAGTTGCCAACGATGATTGAAGCGGGGGTACGAGCTTATGACATGACCTTATGGCAGGGTGTTTTTGTCCCTGCAGGTACACCCAAGGAAATCATGAGTTTACTCAGCACTACGATTTTAAAATTGCTTGAAGACCCTGAGACGAAGGCACGTTTAAATAAAGCTGGCGTACAAATTGCCCCAATGAATCAAGCCCAATTTAGTGAACTGTATTTTTCAGAAATTGCACGGTGGAAGCAAGTTATGGAAAAAACCAATATTAAGCTTGAATGAAACGCGCACGTCGAATTTGTTTTGCTATAGGGGTTTTGATTGGCTACAGGACTTTAATATGTGGTGCAGGTATAGGTGTGCATCACTGGAAAGCGGTCATTTAAGGTTGTCCGTACCTCAGAAATAGCCGCGCCCTTTTTACCCAACTTTTTACATTCCTCAATGGCTACTGCCATCACTTCTTCATCATTTGCGGTAACCACGGTTTGAACGCCGACTCGTCCATCGGACGTTTGCACAGCTCTGAAATTACTTTTTGAGGTTCCACAGGCGCTGAAAATAACGCTCGTAGTAAGAGCGATTAAGAGCAACAAGAGCGGTAGTAGATGAGAAGTTTTGATGGGATGCATTCTAATATTTTAATAGTATCTATGCTTAAGCCGTGAATTGTAATTTTGCGAGGCGCGCATAGAGGCCATTTTTTTCAAGCAACTCGGCATGGGTACCTTCCTCAACAATGCGGCCTTCATCCAAAACAATAATGCGATCTGCACGTAATACGGTAGCTAAGCGATGCGCAATAATTAAAGCAGTTTTTCCGGGCAGGAGCGCATTCAAGGCTTTTTGCACGGCACGTTCCGATTCGGCATCGAGTGAAGCAGTCGCTTCATCCAATAAAAGGATGAAAGGATTTTTTAAAATGGCTCGGGCAATTGAAATACGCTGTTTTTGTCCACCCGATAAGCGTACACCGCGTTCACCTAAAAAGCTGTGATAACCCTCTGGTAGTGCAGAAATAAATTCATCGGCATATGCCATTTTGGCAGCAGCAATCACTTCATCATCGGTAGCATTTAGACGACCATAGCGAATATTTTCAAGTGCGCTATTAGCAAAAATTAAAGGCTCTTGCGGAACAATGCCAATCAGATGGCGTAACTCGTCGATGGGCCACTGTTCTAGTGTGCGGCCAAAAATATTGATAGCGCCACTTTGCGGCTCATAAAAACGTAATAGCAGGGAGAAAATAGTACTTTTGCCTGCGCCAGATGGCCCTACTAAGGCATAGCTTTGACCCTTAGGAATGGTGAGATTTAAATGATCTAAGGCCAAAAATGTAGGGCGCGATGGATAAGAAAAAGATACGTTGGCAAACTGTATGGCCTCAGTTTGCGTGGCGGCTAAAGCCCCAATCTTATCCATTTGTTGCTTAAGCCGATTAGCTGAGTCATCAATACCATGATGATCAAAGGCGATTGCGGGTTTCGCTTGGATTAGTTCAACGAGTCGCTCAGTTGCGCCAGATGCGCGTTGTAAGTCGCCCCAAACCTCAGACAAAGCGCCAATTGAACCTGATACTAAGGCTGCGTATAAAACAAATTGGGTTAATTGGCCAATCGTAATTTGTCCCGTACCAACCTGTAAGGCTCCGACCCACAAGACAAAAACGATGACTGAAAATGCAAGCGTAATCGCTAAGGCAGTAAGCATTGAGCGTACTTTGATGCGTTCTTTAGCAACGGTAAAGGCCAACTCAACCGCAGTGCGATAGCGCTTTTGCTCATACGGTTCTCGTACAAAGGCTTGTACAGTAGGCATGGCACTGAGGATTTCACCGGCAATCGCACTGGCGTCGGCAACTTTATCTTGACTAGCCCGCGACATCTTGCGCACGCGACGGCCAAAAGCCCACAGTGGCAACACAGTAAACAATAAAAGACCTACCATCATGCCTGCTAACCAAGGGCTGGTAGCTAACATCATGCCAATTCCACCAATTGCCATGACTGAACTGCGTAAGGCTAAGGAAATACTCGTGCCAACTAAAGTTTGAATTAGGGTGGTATCGCTAGTTAGGCGTGATAACACTTCACCGCTTTGTAAGGTTTCAAAATAACTCGGGCTTTGCCGAAGGACATTTTGAAAAACCCGCTCACGCATATCGGCCACAACGCGTTCGCCAAGCCACGACATAAAGTAGAAGCGCGCGGCTGTACCAAGCGCTAAGACTACAGCGATGATCAGGAGGTAAATAAATTCACGGTGGACTGCTTGGCTAGTTAAGCCAGTGTCAATTAATTGCCGAAAGGCGATGGGTACCGCTAGGGTAGCGCCTGCAGCAACAAACACAAAGATAATGGCTAAAATCCATTGCAGACGATATTGGCGAATCACTTGATAGTCTTTGAGCCAATGGCGAATGCTACTGATCTTTACAGGCTTTTTACTCATATATGATGATACTTTTACACTATTTAGATTGATCAAGTATTGTAGGTGATGAATATATGTTGATAAAATTAAAAATGAGCGTTCTGGTATGCCAAGCATTAATCTGTACTGCGTTGCTGCAGATTAGTGCACCAGCGACCGCGCAAGCTAATGCTCAGGCCAACCCGGCTGCCGAGCTACAACCGGTTAAAACCATACCGTCAATTGACGTTGCTCGTTATTTGGGTACTTGGTATGAGATCGCAAAATTTCCTAATTGGTTTCAGCGGAAATGCCTTTCTGGCACGAATGCAAACTACCAATTAAAAGAAGATGGCAATGTAAAGGTAACGAATCGGTGCAAAGTTGAGGGTGGTGAAATGGCCCAAGCAATTGGCACCGCGAGGCAAATTGGCGGCGCTACTTCCCCTAAATTAGAGGTTCGTTTTGCTCCTGACTGGTTAGCAATTTTGTCCTTTGTGTGGGGTGATTATTGGGTGATTGATCTTGATCCACAGTATCAATTGGCTGCTGTAAGTGATCCGCGGCGCGAGTATTTATGGATCTTATCGCGCACGCCAAAGGTCAATCAAAAATCCTATGATGATTTATTACAACGACTCGTCACACAGCAATTTGATTTAAGTCAATTGAGTCTCACGCCGCAAGACTAAACTGCATGAGCGAATTGAGTGCTTGCGTTAAATTCGCTGTTACTCGACCTTACCAATTTTTTTCACTGAGATAGCTAGGTCTCCCGCATCTTTATCCCAGTAAGTCTTGAACTCGGGCGCATCGAGGTACATTACCGGGCTACCAGAATTACCAATAATTTCTTTCACTTTTTCATCATTTGCAGCTAGCTTGGCAGCTTCGCGTAATTTATTCACAATCGCATCCGGAGTATTACTGGGCACAAATAAGCCTGACCACTGGGCAAATTCAATCGGCACCCCCAGCTCTTTAAAGCTGGGCACATCAGGCAAGCTCACTAGGCGCACATTGCCCCAGTGCGCTAGAGGTCGTAATTTTCCAGCTTTGATGTATTGCACCACCGAAGATGGCCCCGTTGCCAAGGCATCAACTTGACCACCCAGTAAGGCCACAATTGCAGGGCCTGCTCCAGTATAGGGAATATGCACCATATAAAATTTTTCATTGGCTTTCAGCATTTCCATGGGAACGTGCATGGTGCCGTAATTTCCTGATGAGCCAAAATTATATTTACCTGGGGATGCTTTCATGGCATCCAAAAATTGCTTATAGGTTTTCCATGGGCTGTCACTCCGCACCACTAAAACAGTTGGATCGGCGGTGAAGCGGGCAATCGGTTTTAATTGATTTAGTTGAAATGAGGGCGTTTTCCCTAAAATTTTATCGGCTTCAGGAATAATGGAAATTGAGGATAGCGCCATCAACATGGTGTAGCCATCTGGCTTTGATTTGGCGACTGCCGCCATTCCAACCCCACCCCCAGCGCCCACTTTGTTTTCAATAATTACTGCTTGGCCTAAGCTACGCGACAGCGCTTCAGCTACTGGGCGGGCTACGGTATCAGCCACTCCCCCAGGTGGGAAAGGTACGACCATCGTCAGAGGACGAGTAGGCCACGCCTCTTGCGCATGAGCCGCGCTGATTAAAAGGCCGGAGAGCATAGTCAATAAACCCAGCATGGTACTCAAGACTAAAATACAGGGTTGGGGTAAACCCGAAAGAGGGTGAGCTTGTCTCATATTTTTATTTACTCGAATGAAGGAATTCATATCCTACTACAATCATTTTCAGGTGAATACAATCGTTTGAGGAGATGAGTTTCATGAAATTTGCTGCATTCCGTTTGCGTCATGGCACACCCGCTGAAATCGAGCGCGTGCGGGTAGGTTTAGTGTCCACTGAGCAAGACAATATTGCTGAATACGGCGTATCTACTAATCTGACTGAAGCCGGAGTTCTAACGCTTTTAAATCTGCAATTGGCCAAGCAGCCTTTGCCAGCTACTACTACTACTCACAGCCTCAGTGCAATCCAGTTGTTGGCCCCAATTCCAAGGCCGCGGCGTAATATTTTTTGTGTTGGTAAAAATTATTTTGATCATGCAAAAGAATTTGGCACGAGTGGCTTTGATAGCAGCACTTCTAAGCCGGGCGATGAAATTCCGAAGGACCCGATTATTTTTACTAAACCCCCTGAGTCGGTGATCGGTCCAGGAGCAAATATTGTGATTCCGCAACAAGTTTCAAATGCTGTTGATTACGAGGTTGAGTTAACGGTGATTATTGGCAAAGGTGGTAAAGGCATTAGTCAAGCCAATGCAATGCAACATGTTTGGGCGTATACCGCAATTAATGATGTGACCGCACGCGATTGGCAACAACGGCATAAGCAATGGTTCTTAGGAAAAAGCTTTGATACTTTTTGCCCGATGGGGCCTTGGGTAGTGACAGCCGATGAGCTAGATGTTAACGATATCTCAGTTAAATGTTGGGTTAACCAAGAATTACGGCAAAGCTCTAATTCAAAAGATTTAATTTTCAATATTCCCAAGCTCATTGAGACAATTTCAGCGGGGATTACTTTGTATCCAGGTGACATCATTGCAACTGGCACACCAGCCGGGGTAGGTTTAGGTTTTAAACCCCCCAAGTATTTAGCGCCGGGCGATATTGTGAAACTAGAGATTGGTGGGGTTGGCGTACTAGAAAACCCATTGGTAATGGGTTAGTAGAAAGCTTAATGTTTAATTTTAGAATCACCGAGCATGTTATCGGCTTTAATAAAATATTTTCTGCCGTAAGCTAATACTTGCGCATCACTTGGGTGATCGACAGTCTCTACGCCTAAAATATTTTTTGCTACCTGTGGATCGTGTTGGTTTGCGTGCTTAAATAGTTCTAACTTTGCAGAGCCTGGGCCGATAATCAAAATTTCTTTGGCATCTTTAATTGCCGTAATGACCGCGTGCAAATAACCTGAATCGAGTGCCACGTGACCGCTACCTGAAGCCCCTTTTTTATGATGTAAATGGAGGTGCTTAGAGTGAGTAGAAATGATTTGATTTTCACTTGCTTCAGCATCAAAACGAATAATATGGGCTTCTTGATGGTCAATCCAAACGACGACATGATTAAATGACATTGCTGCTCCTTGATACGATTACAACTGAAAATGGCATATGCGCTAATCAATCTAAGCCCATATTCCTCTCGCTTCATTATATGGGCTTACTGAGTCAGTTGACTAATTCGTTTATTTAGCAGCGTGAAGGTAATAGAATAGACTTAAAGGTCTTATACTGAAAGCCTATTAATTGTAGGAGCAAATAATGCGTATTCATCACCGAATTATTTTTTTAGTGCTTTATTTTGCTACTTTCGCTTGTTTGGCTCAGCTACCAGATGCCCGTACTATTAATGGTATTCGTTTTATTACTGGCGGAATTGGTTCAGACGTATCTAAGGCGATGCAGGCTGAAGCTAAACAATGGCCTTTATTACTTGAGTTTTCGCAAGCGGATGGTCAAGCAAAACCAGCTTGGGTTGCGGGCGTTAAAGTTGTCATTAGTGATGCAAAAAATGCACCTTTGCTCGAGACGGTCTGCGATGGGCCACTCATGTTAGTAAAACTTCCACCAGGCTCTTATTCAATTGCGGCTTCTTATAATGGCATGGCTCAAAATCGTACTTTGGTGATTGCGAAAGACATGCCTCAGCGCATCGTTATTACTTGGAAAAGTCCTTCTTAATTGCGGATTGCTAATTCCATGCGGTCGAGAGCTTGATTTAGTAACGCTCTTTGAGTGCCAAAGTTGAGGCGGACAAATTTGGGCTCATTAAATTGGGACCCGGGCGAAAGATGTACGCCGTGCTGTAAAAATAAATCCTGTGGTTTAGCTAACCCGAGTTTGCTGCAATCAATCCACGCTAAATAGCTCGCTTCGCTATGAGCAAAGTGCAGGATATTGCTTGCATTGATGCGGGTTTCAACTAGATTGCGATTTTCTCGTAGATACTGAATCAGTGCTTTTCTCCATGGTTCACCTTCGTCAAGCGCTGCCTGCGTAGCAACATAACTAAATAAGGATGGATCAGCGATTGTGCTATGAAGATCAGTCTGCATGGCTTTACGTATTAGTGGATTTTCCGCTACCGCCCAAGCTAAGCCAGCACCCGGGAAATTAAAGGTTTTATTCAAGGACATTAAGGTAACGGTATTCATTGAAATGGCTTTACTCAAACTGGCAATGGGAATATGGCGCTTATTGTCATCGAGTACTAAACCTGCATGAATTTCATCAGCGCAAATCAGAATATCCTTAGCTAAACAAAAATCAGCGATTTGACTTAATTCAGCGCGCGTAAAAACGGTGCCCCCTGGATTTTGTGGATTACATAAGAGTAATAAGCGCGTACCCGGCTTAGCAAACTCATCAAGCTGAGCGAATGGCAAGACCCAGCGATTTGCTTCCAAAACTAAAGGGAGTTCAGTAAAGTCGCGTGGGGCTTGGGTACAGGCTAAGCGCAAGTGGTGATAAACAGGCCGAGGAATTAATACATGTTGATTGGGTGTAGTTAGTTGCCGTACCGCAGTATGCAAACCCGATACAACATTGGGGAGAAAGACAATCCAACTGGGATCAACTTCCCACTTGTAATGCACTTGTAAATAGTTAGCAATAGCTTCTGGCAAAGTCCTAGGTGAGTGCGTGTAGCCGAATACACCGTGTTGCACGCGGGCCGAAAGAGCATCTACAACACAAGGCGGGCAAGCAAAGTCCATATCAGCCACCCAGAGCGGAATCACATCTTGGGGGTTTGCATCCCAGCGAATGGAATCCGTCTTGCGCCGATTGATGGGCGCATCAAAATTAAATACCATATTTAATTAGCTTAACTAGCGTCACGAGCCAAACGCAATCCGGTCATTTGCCAGCGCGTATGGGCAGGAAAGAAATTACGATAACTGGGGCGAATATGCGATCGAGGCGTTAGGCAAGAGCCACCTTTGAGCACCATTTGGTTAACCATAAATTTGCCGTTGTATTCTCCTGCGATGCCATCCCACGGTTGAAATCCGGGATACGGACCATAGTTACTCGAAGTCCATTGCCAGACATCCCCATAAAGAGTCTGGTTTGCTGAAGGCATTGGTACGAGATCGTGACTTTCAAGCAAATGGCTACTTCCAGGAATTACATTACCCGCTTGATTGAGTGCAAATGCCTCCCACTCAAATTCGGTCGGCAAGCGTGCACCACGATATTCTGCATGGGATGTGCCCAACCAGCGAGCAAAAGCCTCGGCTTCAAAGTAACTAATATGGCTAACCGGTGCTGCGAGATTAAGCGGGGCATTACCACGTAAAGTAAATTCAGCATATTCTGCAGCAATACCTTGTGCAGTATTAATTGGCCTCCAATACATTGGCGCCTGAATTTTTTCTTGATTAATCCAGGCCCAGCCCGCGTCTAGCCACCATTGATGCTCTTGATAACCGCCTGCACGAATGAACTCAAGCCATTGACGATTAGTAATGAGTTGACTATCGAGTGAGTAGGGCGCAAGGTAGACTGTATGCTGCGGTGCTTCGTTATCAAAATGAAAGCCCGTGGCCGCGGTATTAAACCCGAGCTTAAATAAGTTGTGCTCTTGTTGGGGCCCGCGCATCCAATGATGGACGCCAGCAGCTTCAGTAGGACGAATTTGCTCTGGTAAGTAAATCGGCAGCAGCGAATTAGTTGAAAATAAATGGTGAATATCGGTTAATAGTAATTCTTGATGCTGTTGTTCATGATGGATACCGAGTTCAGTAATCCACGCTAATTCAGTTGTGATCTCATCGGCTAATAGTTTCTGCATACGTGCATCTACGTGCTGGCGCCAAGCAATCACTTCGTCTAAAGTTGGGCGGGTTAATAAGCCACGATCTGGTCGGGGATGCTTATCACCAACGGCGTTGTAATAACTATTAAACAAGACGGCGAATACCTTACGCCAAGGAGCGAAATTATTTTCAAAATACTGCAAGACCATGGTCTCAAAAAACCAAGTCGTGTGAGCTAAATGCCATTTAGCTGGGCTGGCATCTGGCATTGATTGAGCCTGACAATCTTCGGCGCTTAAGTGAGCAACAAGATCAAGCGATTGCTGCCGCGTTTGCATAAACTCAGTCTGCAAATTTACTTGTTCATTCAAGGTGGCAGGATTAATTTTGTTTGACATGTTTAGGTGGCATAAATTACGGCGTAATATTGTTGCGGATCAGTCCACACTTTCATCTTATCAAATCCTGCAGCAGTTAATAACTTTTGGATGGAGTTTAGAGAATATTTATGGGAGTTTTCCGTATGAATTCGTTCCCCCTTTTTAAAATAACGCTCTTTTCCTTGCCATTGCACTGTAGTAGCTTCTAATGCCTCCAAATAGAGTTCGACGCGCATCAGCTCAGCATTAATCTCGATGTGATGCTTAAATTTAGCCACTTCAAAATTGGACCCTAGCAATTGATTCACGTTGCGCAAAATATTGAGGTTAAAAGCCGCTGTTACTAAAAGTGGGTCGTTGTAAGCGGGCTCAAGGATGCTCGCTGATTTGAATAAATCGATACCAAGCAGCAGACCGCCACCCAAAGATTCTTGACGGATTTGCTTGAGTAGTTGCAAGGCTTCAGTTGGTAAAAAGTTCCCTAAACTAGAGCCGGGATAAAAGAAGGTACGAGGCGTTTGGGGAACTTCTGGCGGTAAGCGCAATTGCTGAGAAAAATCCATCCCTATTCCCATCATCGGGATCGTGGGATATTGACTTTGTAGGTGAGATAAGATGGTTCTAAGATAAGCAATCGAAAAATCGATCGCGACATAGAGATTGGGCTTGAGCAAACCAAAGAAACGCGCCGCTTTTTGGCAATTGCCAGCTCCCAAATCAATGAGTAAAGGTTTGGCGCCGATGTGTGCTTGAATTTCTGCACCAAATTGGTTAAAAATGATTTCTTCGGTCGCAGTTAAGTAATATTCTGGGAGATAGGTAATAGCTTCAAACAAGCGCGAACCTAGATTGTCATAAAAGAACTTCGGCGGCAAACTCGCGGGAGTACTTAAAATGCCTAATTCAGCTTCTTGATGAAGGGTAGTAGCTTGGGGCGAGAGTGTTTCAATAAAAGAGATTGGCACAGCAATTTCACTTGAGGTAGGGCACTTCTTTATACCTGAACTCGATGAATTGCGTGTGAAGCCGACGGAGTGTATGGGTATCTGCAAATAAGTTTATTTAGCACTATGATTGTGCTTAAGTTCTTTATCCATATTGAATTCTGCCTTATGCCACAAGCCACTCTAACTCAAGCCATCCCCTTGTTTCCATTGGGAACCACCCTCTTTCCAGGGGGCGTTTTACCCTTAAAGATTTTTGAGGTACGTTATCTGGATATGGTGAAGAAGTGCTTTAAGGAGAATTCTTGCTTTGGCATTGCCACTATTGCTGCAGGTTCTGAGGTGCGCACGCCAAACCAAGCAGTGCAATTAATGCCGATTGGTACTTTGGCAAAAATTATGCATTTTGATGCTTTGCAGCCAGCGCTCTATTTGATTCAATGCGAAGGACAAAGGCGTTTTCGTATTTTAGAAAGCACAGTCCAGTCTAATGGCTTAGTCATGGCCACTGTTGAACTGATGGGAGATGATGCCATCATGCCAATTCCAGCGGAATTGACTGCCAGTGCAGCTACTTTGGGAAAAGTCATTCGTGCCTTACAAGAGCAGGGTGTGCCTCAAGAGGAAATGCCTTTTAAGCAACCCTTTCGCTTGGATGAATGCGGTTGGGTTGCGAATCGCTGGGCGGAGTTATTACCATTAACACCGTTGCAAAAACAACAGCTTTTATTACAAGAAAATCCGCGCCTGAGACTGGATTTAGTAAATGACTTTTTAGAGCAGGAAGGTGTGCGATAAATTTTTTGGGCCTTAACTTTTCTCTAAAGTAATACCCCCTTTTTTAATAATATCAGTCCATTTCTTAATTTCAGAATTAATATAGCGTTGCAATTCCTCAGGTGAGCTTGCTTGTGGTTCAGCGCCGAGTTCAGTAAAGCGTGCTCTCACATTGGGATCGGCGCTGGCTTTGACAATATCTTTATTGAGGCGTTCAACTACAGCTTTAGGTGTGCCTTTAGGAGCAACAATGGCAAACCACGCGGCAGATTCATAGCCTTTAACACCTGCCTCGGCCGCAGTAGGAACATTAGGGAGTGCCGCTAAGCGTTTATTGGATGCAACGGCTAGGGGTTTAATATTTCCTGCCTTAATTTGCCCAACCACATTTGGTAGTAATTGAAAACTGACGGGTGCTCGACCAGCGACTAAATCTGTCACTAGGTTAGCGGTAACGCGATAAGGAATATGGGTCATTTTCACCCCCAGTAATTGTTCGTAATAAGCACCCGCTAAATGTTGCGAGCTACCATTGCCTACCGAGCCATATGCGACATCTGGGTTTTTGCGTAAATAGTCATTCAGTTCGGCAAGGGTATTGATATTGAGTGTTGAGCTAGCAACGACCACATTAGGTAGGATGGCAATGAGCGCAATCGGTTGAAAATCTTTTTCTGGATCGTAACTTAAATCAGGATACAGAATTTTATTGATCGCCAAAGGGCCCGAAGTACTGGTGCCCATGGTAAATCCATCAGGCTCTGCGCGAGCGATTGCTGCAGTTCCTATATTGCCGCCAGCAGCTGGCTTATTATCAAAAACAAAACGTTGACCCGTATTCGTCGTCACTTGTTCGAGCAAAATACGCGTAATTACATCGCTAGCGCTACCCGCTGAAAAGGGAATAATGAAATTAATTGGCTTAGCCGTATTTTGCGCGCCAGCATTAAAGCTAAAAAATATCAATAGCGCGGCTAATAGATTTCTTGCATTCTTCATTAGTTAACTACTCCTGTTTTGGTTCCAAAGCGTTCTATCATGACTTCTTCTAACTGCAATTGATCTGCAGTTAAAGCACCACCACCCCGAGTACGATAGGCTTGTCCTAAGTGTGCTGCTTTTGGGGTATTGCCCGCACTCAGTGCCTTCACTTCATCTAAAATCAGTTTACGAAAGCGCACAATGCCAACATCAGTAGGGGTTAAATGTTCTTTGGTGCGATCAAGAATATAGCCCTGGCTTTCTTGTGCCATTTGATCTTGTTCGGCAATGCCCCGAATGCCAGTAAAAGATTCAGTGCGCTGTTCTTCTCGACTTAATAAATAATTATTACTGCGATTTCTTAAGGGTAAGTAGCCAGGTCCGAGGGCGGCAAATTGGCCATATCCACCTTGGTCAAAACGGGTACGCTCCTCTGCAGTAATAGCCCGCTCAGGATGCCAAGCATAGACATACATCCAGCACGCCTCATCGGTAATTGGTGTCCAGCTATAGCCATAATAAATTTCATTTGGCATTGACGATGGCGTGATGGAATGATTCGGTAATAAATATTGCGTTAAGCGCCAATAGTGTTCATCCTCATCGGCATGGCGGGCACCGCCGATGACAAAGCCAACTTCATGGTCAACAAAAGTAAAGCGCGGTGTTGGGTCATTGCGTAGCCAGCGTAAGCGCTTCACATCGGCAGCGACATTGGGGTTGTCATCATTCATTTGTGAGGGGGCCGGCATATGTAAGAAAGAAAAATGGGCTGTATCGAGTGCCCCTTCCATTGAGTGAGCCCAATTGCACTCGATTAAACGCTTGGTTACATAACGATTTTCTGACGGCACTAAGCCAACTTCTAATTGTGGGACGAGTGCGGGCATGGATTCTGCTGGCCCCATATAGGCCCATACCATATCGGCAAATTCTTGGGTTGGATAGGCTTTAATTTGAATCGTGTCATGGTAGGCCGCACCTGGAGGTACATTTGGCATCTCGATGCACTTACCATCGGTATCATATTTCCAGCCGTGATAAATGCAGCGAATTCCGCATTCTTCATTACGCCCAAAAAAGAGGTCAGCACCGCGATGCCCGCAGTAACGATCAATTAAACCTACTTTGCCAGCTGAGTTACGAAATAACAGTAACTCTTCACCCATGACAGTAACCCGTATTGGGGCACAATCAGGTAGAGGTATTTCCTCGCTTAAGGCAACAGGCTGCCAGAAGTGCCGAAAATATTCCCCCAGAGGCGTATTTTGATTAGTGCGAACCAATAATTCGTTGTCAGCAGCAGAAAGCATGGTGGTCTCATTACCTCATTTGAATAAACGACTTTTTTCCTATTCTAACGAGCTTCTGAATGAGGTAAAGCTTTTGCTCCAAAAGGCGCAGTTATGCTGCTTTTGGGGGGAGGTGTAATAAAATAGCGATATGCCTCAATTTACCTTTGAAACCACCCCAAAAATCATTTGTGAGCAGGGCGCCGCAAAGCGTCTTGGTGAAATAGCTCGCGGCTTAGGCATGAGCCAGGTATTTTTGGTGACTGATATTGGCTTGATGAAGGCTGGCTTAATCGATGGCGCTTTAACTTCATTAAGTGAAGCCGGGGTGAAGGTCACGGTATTTTCGGATGTGCTCGCTGACCCACCTGAGGTGAGTGTGCAGGCAGCTGTTAAAGCTGCAGCACTTGTTCATGCTGACGGCGTCATTGGTTTTGGTGGCGGTAGTTCACTCGATACCGCTAAATTGGTTGCGCTGTTGGCAAAAACACCGCAAGAATTACCCACGATTTATGGCATTGGTTTGGCGCGTGGACCCCGCTTGCCCCTCATTCAAGTGCCAACCACGGCAGGAACGGGTTCAGAAGTAACCCCAATTGCTATTCTGACTACACCAAGTCATGAGAAAAAAGGCGTAGTTTCGCCATTACTTTATCCCGATGTTGCCGTACTGGATAGCTTGCTTACTTTAGGTTTACCCCCAGTAATTACTGCAATGACGGGCGTTGACGCAATGGTTCATGCGATTGAAGCTTTCACATCTCGATCTAAGAAGAATGCTTTATCCGATGCATTGGCGATTAAGGCCTTACAGTTACTTTATGCCAACTTACCCGAGGCAGTGAGTGACGGCAAAGATGCGCAAGTTCGGGAAAACATGCTCTTAGGTTCGCTATTGGCGGGAATGGCTTTTGCCAATGCGCCAGTAGGCGCGGTACATGCCCTTGCTTACCCATTAGGTGGTCACTATCAATTACCGCATGGCTTAACCAATTCTTTGGTCTTGTTGCCTGTATTGAAATTTAATTTACCTGCGGCTGAGTCCTTATATGCTGAGCTAGGCCGCGCTATTTTGCCTGAGTTAAATTCTGTTAGTGATGAATTAGCCGCAGTTGATTTTATTGAAGCGATTGCAGCGCATGTCATTACCATGCCTTATGCACAGCGTTTGCGCGAAGTGGGTGTTAAAGAACACGAATTAGAAATGCTCGCACGCGATGCGATGAATGTGCAGCGTTTACTGATTAATAATCCGCGTGATGTGCAATTTGCAGATGCGTTGAGCTTATATCAAAGCGCTTATTAAGCAGTTAAACACTTTGATAAGATTTAAAGAATAAATTTATTTCACGCCCAATAATTCAACGTCAAACAGTAGGGTGGCATTTGGTGGAATGACGCCGCCCGCCCCACTAGCGCCATAGCCCATTTCGGGTGGAATAATTAAAGTGCGTTTGCCGCCCACTTTCATGCCGGCAACACCTTCATCCCAACCACGAATCACACGACCACCGCCGAGAGGAAAGCTGAAAGGTTGACCACGGTCTAAAGAACTATCAAATTTCTTGCCCTTATTATTGGGCGCGCTGGGATCGTATAGCCAGCCGGTGTAATGTACCGACACATTAGAGCCGGAGGTGGCATCGGCACCCGTGCCGACAACAACATCAATTTTTTTCAATTCAGTCACTTTAGTTACCTTTGCAGCAGGGGGTTGAGAAGGGTTTGCCGATTGTGCCAGCACATTCGGCGCTACTATTAGTAAGCAGCTTAATGCAGTACAAACAAATAATAAGGTGTTGGGAAGATTCATTTTCATGGCGCTAGGTCTTTTAAAAAGAAACATTAAACATCCGATTTATTATATTCTGAATGCGCATACCATTGAGGCATGCTTAAAAGAGGATCTTGTTATGGATAGTAAACCAAACCCGCCAAGTCCACCCTCTATATTTGCGCGCGGAGCGCTCTATGTCCTTATCCAAGCTTTATTATTAGTTTTACTATTCTTTGGCCCTAGTAGTTTGAGCGGTGAAAAAATATGGACGGGCTCAATCAGTCATTGGCTATTTTGGCTAGGCTGGATCTTATTTACTACGAGCATCATTTTTTCTGGGGTGGCCGCATTTCAGTTGGGCAGCAACCTGACCCCACTCCCTGGGCCAAAACCGGGGGCTAAATTCGTGAGAAGGGGATTGTATCGGTTGGTCCGGCATCCGATTTATTTTGGGGTCATTATGCTTTCTTTTGCTTGGTTTTTAATTACCCAGGGCGAACTAACCCTTGCTTATGTAGGCTTGATTTTTATATTCTTTGACATCAAATCGAGAAAAGAAGAGCAGTGGTTAGTTACTACTTTTCCTGAATATTCAGATTATCAAAAACACGTTCGCAAGCTTTTGCCACTAATATACTAAGCAGCCAGATCGCTTCTATTTTTTGTCGTTGCTAGTGTCGAGCCAATGCTTTACTTCAGGAGAGGCTTCCTCCATCATTCCCATAAATTCTCGCACCATCAGTAGTAAACCTGTCACAAGTAGACAAAAGACAAAAATAGAAATAATGAGTAGGACAGTGTTACTCATGATTTTCTGCTCAATAAAGCCGAAACTTTGAAATAAATAGCAAAGCCAAAAATGGAAGGTACCCAGAGAGAGGTAAAGATGGCCTGATCTTTATCGCCAACCACAAACCATAGGTAGGCCGAAGTTATAAATGAAATAACCACTGCAAGCAAGATAAAAAAATCCGATTTTTTAAACATATATCTCCTTAGTTAAAATCTTATTTAGAGCCGATCTTAATGGGCTCATTAAAATAATCATCTATACCAAAACTCATTGCTAATAGTAAACAGCCGGCAATCGACAATTCGCTAATCACGCGCACCCCTGAGGATAGGCGAAAATTAAATAATTCAAACTCATACAGACCTAACATTACAAATACACACGTTAATAATCCAAAGAAAATGAGAAAAAGCCCTAAAGTTAATAAAGTCCATTGAATTATGTGTTTGATCATTATGGGATACGGGATAATTGAGCCTGAATAAATAATACATAAGATCTAAGTATTATTAAGTAAATCCTCATTTTAGACATCAATTCGCGGAAATTTCCTTGAGCCCCAATTCAGTGCTGCAATATTTAGGTGGTAGTAAAAAAAGCGAACGCTATTTTCTATTTGCGCTGGCAGGAATTCAGTTTACTCATATTCTGGATTTTATGATCATGATGCCTTTAGGGCCTCAATTTATTAGTGCTTTCCAAATTAATACCCATCAATTTGGCTTACTTATCTCCTCTTATACATTTGCTGCTGCCATCGCCGGCGTATTTGCTACATACTATATTGATCGCTTCGAGCGGCGCAAGCTATTGCTAAGTCTCTATATTGCCTTTACCCTAGCTACCTTAGCTTGTGGCCTAGCTACATCATATGAAACATTGTTTTTCGCGCGTGCCTTAGCTGGTGTTTTTGGCGGCATCTTGGGTTCACTAGTGCAAACCATTGTGGCTGATGTGATTCCATTTGAGCGCCGAGGTAAAGCAATTGGCACAGTCATGGCGGCATTTTCGGTCTCAACCGTTGCGGGTGTTCCCCTAAGTTTATTTTTAGCTAACCATATTTCTTTTTTAGGTTGGCGCGCCCCATTTATTTTTATCGCGCTTTTAGCCAGCCTTATTTTTTGGCTGGGCTATCAATTTATCCCCTCAATTGCAGGTCATTTGGCCCATAAGGCTGATGGGAATCGCTTTCGACAAATTTATCGCTTAGTGGTACAGCGCGATCACCTGATTGCTTTTTGTTTTATGGCCTTGATTATGTTGACAGGATTTTCTGTCATTCCTTATATCGCGCTCTACTTCACCATGAATGTAGGCGTACCTGATGCTTATATTTCCTTGGTTTATCTGTTTGGCGGTATCGCATCTTTATTGAGCTCGCGTTATATTGGGTCTTTAGCTGACCGTTACGGTAAAAAGCGTACTTTTCGCGCCTTAGCAATATTGAGTTTGGTACCGATTATTGTCACCACGAATTTAGTCCCCGTACCCATTTGGTTGGTACTCATTAATTCCACCGCATTTTTTATCTTAGTTTCAGGGCGCATGATTCCAGCAATGGCTATGGTGAGTCAGGTGATTGAGCCCAAAAACAGGGGCACCTTTATGAGCTTAATTGGCTCGGTACAAATGCTAGGCTCAGGAATTGCATCGGTAATAGCCGGAATGGTTATTACTATTAGCCCAAGCGGACAAATTGAGCATTACAACAGGGTTGGCTATGGCGCAGTGCTGTGCGGTTTGCTAACTTTTTGGCTTGTCGGTAAAATTCATCCGTATCGAGCACCTGCAAATCAACCGCCCAGCTAATTTTTTGGCCTATTTTAAGCAAACCCACTTTTTTTATTTAACTATCTCAAGATGACAATTACTAATATCGGTGTTTTAAGCCTTATTTTCTTCGCTCAGTTATTTACTCCCCTCGCCGCATCCGCAGCAGAAAAGCAAGTTAACGAGGTAAATGCGCCTCCCTCAGAAAATCAGTACAGTAAATCGATATCAGGATTGCGTAATAAACGCTATTGTGAAGTGCTGTATGGTAAGCGTCATTTAGGCACCCTGACGATAAAAGTATTTAATACCCAGGGTCTTAACGAATGTCCTGAGGCATTATGGAAAGCACTCGACGTTAAAGAAGTTGAGAAAAAAAATGATGCCTCATTTGTGCGTCTGAATGGCCCGCGTTACTGGATTATGGATGAGATTAAAGCTGCTGGCAAAACAGCCCAAGATGTCATTGAGAATTTTGGCGGAATTGAAATGAGTTTACGGGCAACTTTGGATGTGGGTATAAAGCGGCAATTAGCAGGCACCCAATTTTTTGTGCCGAATGTGGTAAACCGCAAAACAGCGTTTATTTACAAGAGTGGCACGCTAATTTACCAACTAACTTCACCCCAAGGACAGACTTATATTATGCAATCGTATTCACAAATTGCTGACCCTAACTTGTCCATGAACGATTTGGCGCAATTAGCCACGCGCCTTAAGTTACCCGATGGCTGGACATATGCAGTTAAAACGCTTTCCCAAGATTTGGTCTTGCAGGCGCAGGGTAAGGCTTATGTGATTCAGGATAATTTTTATAACTCGTATCAACGTCAGTAACCTATTTAATGAGGAATGTAATGAAAAAAGGATTAATCGTCTTATGTTTTTTTTGGCTATTTAGTGGAGTAGCATTCGCTGCCGATTCCCCACCAGTTAAATTTGATCCCGTCTGGCTAATTAATGTTCGCATTGCAGTAAAAGCGGGTCAATATGATGACGCTATTAAACAGCTGCAGGCAGCCAATGATCCTGCTTCAGCCGATTGGAATAATTTAATGGGTTATAGCTTACGGAAGAAAACTCCGCCTGACTTAGTTGGCGCAGAAAAATTTTATCAGGCCGCTTTGGCTATTGATCCAACCCATCGTGGCGC
Organism: Polynucleobacter sp. IMCC 30228; assembly: GCF_021395205.1. Lineage (GTDB taxonomy): Bacteria > Pseudomonadota > Gammaproteobacteria > Burkholderiales > Burkholderiaceae > Polynucleobacter. The sequence goes on from NZ_JAJVCS010000005.1 coordinate 229,737, forward strand.
ATTGGAATATTACGGAAAATTAATGTTGCTCAATAAAAATTTGACAGGCGCCGAAGGTTTATTAGCCAGACTGGATAAAACCTGCACGTTTGGTTGCGAGGAATATAGTGATTTAAAAGAAGCAGTTGCAAGCTATAAAAAAGCCCAAAAATAGGGCCATTGAGAATTAGACCTTTCATTTAAGTAAAATAGCCAGCAATGCTTCTCATTCCAGTCACTTCCCTTAAACGCAAAACGCGCCTCCTATTGCTCTCAGGCTTTCTGGCGCTGGCTTTGCTTGGTGTGCAGTGGCTCGGTTTTTACCATGGCATTGCCCATTCAGGCTTGGGGGCAGAAACGCAAATAAGCGCTACTTTTCAACATGCAAAACAGGCTGGTCCAATTCAATCTGAACAGGCAAAAAGTAGTTGCCACTTATTCGATGCCTTGTTGCTGGGTGGTTGTCTTACTACAGCAAGCTTTACTTTTCATCTTCAGCAGCATGACAATAATTTACCTGCTGCAGTTTTCATTTCTCTGGCCAAGCCAACGGCATTTTGGCCCTATCAATCTCAGGCGCCTCCTATCCTTAACTTGTAACACTTTTTAGATTCAGTTTGCTTTTTTTAGGCAAACATCTTTAAGACTATTGCTAGGCAATAGAGTGATCAAGGTAGGGATGAAAAATTTTAAAGTAAGTAAACTGGCTTTCGCCTTGGCTCTATCGAGCTCAAGTACGGTAGCTTTTGCGCAAAATCAAGATGCTAACTCTCTACAAGTTGACGTTACAGGCTCGCGTGAGGGTGGCCAAAGTATTTTGACGCCAACAAAAATTTTGGCTGGCGATGAGCTACAAAATAAACTAGGCGCTACGCTTGGGGCAACGTTAGCAAATGAATTAGGTGTATCAGCTACCGGATATGGTTCGGGCTCCTCCCGCCCAGTAATTCGCGGTCTGGACGGCCCAAGAGTGCAAATTTTACAAAATGGTATATCCGTTGGCGATGTCTCGAATATTTCAGCTGATCATGCTGTGGCAACTCCGATTCAAACAGCGCGGCAAATTGAAATCTTGCGTGGCGCCGCAGCATTACTCTATGGTTCGGGCTCAAGCGGTGGCTTAGTTAATATTGTGAATGACCGTATTCTCACTAATCTACCCGACGCTACGACAGGTGTAATCAATACTAGTGTAGAAAGCGTGAATCAAGGGAAGGCCGCCTCATTGGATCTCGATACCGCGATCGGCTCAGTTGCCCTACATTTAGATACAGCTGTGAATAATGCCAATAACTATCGTATTCCAGGCAATGCCGAACTAAATGGCCCAAATGCAAATTGGGCAATTAATCCGGGTGAGCCAGTGAATGTACCTTACAGCGGCAAACTTCCCTTTTCTTATAGCAACCAAAATAATTTGGGATTGGGTGCATCGTATGTAGGGCAGTCTGGATATACTGGTATTTCAGTCGAGCGCCTCAATCATAACTATGGTACGCCAACGAGTGAGGGTGGTTTTATTCAACAATCTCAAAATCGTTACGACTTTAGTCACCAAACCCGCGATCCATTTGCAGGTTTTTCCTCGTTTAAATTTAATGCAGCTAATATTAATTATCTTCATACCGAATATAACAATAATGGCGCTGCTTTTACCCAGTGGAGCAACAAAGCGAATGAGGCAAGATTTGAATTAGCCCATAAAGAAATTTTGGGTTGGAGTGGTTCGGTCGGTGCTCAATTTACTGGAGCAAGCTTAAACGCTACCGACTTGCAGTCAAATAGCTACGCGATTGTGCCGCCCACGAAAAGTAATTCAAATTCGGTATTTTGGATTGAAGAAGGGCGTTTTGGGGCTTTACAAACAAGTTTGGGTGCACGCTATAACTTAGTTTCACAAAATCCCAATCAGTCGACGACATTTCCTACCGATATAGATTTTACAAGTCAAAACGGCAGTCCTAGTCCCACGGCGCCTAGCCTGCAAAATCGCAACTTTAATCTTTTCTCGTATTCAGCAGGCGGCATGTGGAATATGCAGGGTGGCTACGGCTTAGGAATGGCGTTTACTGTATCGCAACGAGCACCAAGCGCACAAGAACTTTACTCGTATGGTCCACACGATGCAACTGCTACCTTCGATGTAGGTAACTCGAATTTATCAACCGAGACATCCCGCAATCTTGAGGTAAATATTCAGAAAACAGTTGGCTTGCTACGTGGTAAAGCGAGCGTTTATCAAAATATGTTTTCTAATTATATTTATGGTTTTTATACTGGTGCGTATAGCCCCTCTAATGAAAACTTCTCAGTAGTGCAGTCATCACAAGCAAATGCCACCATTCGTGGCGCAGAAGGTGAGCTAACTTATAACTGGAATCAAAAGGGTGCTGCTGGACGTATTTTTGGTGATGTATCGTATGGCACGTTTAATGGCGGCGGCCAAATTAGCGGGAATTTACCGCTTCAACCAGCCCCCCGCATGGGCCTTGAGTTAGCGCACCGGACTGGCGGATGGCTGACTAATGCTACTTATATTTACGGTTTACAGCAAACTCGACTGGCCTCCTTTGAAATTGGCCCAACCCCAAGCTATAGCCTATTAAACGGTGGAGTTTCCTATACCGAAAAAATGAATAAAATTAATTGGACAGCGTATATGGTGCTAAAAAATCTCTTAAATCAAGATATCCGTTATGCCACTACGCCAATGCCAGTGCGACTTTATGCTCCACAGCCTGGACGGAGTATTATGGTCGGGGTGAAAGCGAGTTTTTAAAGTTTTTTTGCTTGACTAAAAATAGTATCTAAACATCCGCTTACCAGAAACTGAAATTGATAATGAACGAAGCATTAAGAATTTATATTATTGATCATCATCTAGTTGCTGTTACCTTAATTCTTGGTATGGCATTAATGGTGGAGATTGGTTGGCAAGTTGGCCGGCGAGCTAAAGCAAAATACAATGCTAGCAAGATCAATGCTAGCGATACGTTCATGGCAGCAATTTTTGGTTTGTTGGCTCTGGTCATTGCCATTACTTTTTCTGGAGCTTCTGATCGGTTTGATAAGCGTCGAGACTTAATCATGAATGAGCTCAGCACTATAAGTAGCGCTTATTTATCCATCGACTTACTAAAAGCTGAAGATCAACCCAAGTTAAGGGCTTTATTTAAAAAATATGTTGATTTACGCCTTCAGGTTTATAAAAAACCAATGGAAATAGAAGATCAGGCAAAGATCTTTCAACAGCGTTTAGAGATCGGTAACGAGATTTGGCAGGGCGCTGTTAAAGCGGTAAAAACCATGAGCCCTTTAAGCTTTGCAGATACATTAGTGGCTGCAAAAATTTTGCCGACCATTTCCGCAATGTTTGACGCCTCTGATTACCAGCGTGTTGGAATGAAAATGCATCCGCCGCCAGCCTTATGGGTATTATTATTTTTACTCGCGTTTGTTGGTTCTTTGGTGGCTGGTTACATCATGGGTATTGAAGAGCGGCGAGACTGGCTTTTAACGATCGTGTTCATTATTGTGATGGTCGCGACAATTTCACTGGTCCTCGATATCGAGCACCCCCGAGATGGGATGATTAATTTAGATCGAGTTGATCAGGAGATTGCTCATTTCCGTAACTCGATGTAATTCGACAGTATATTATGGCTGCGGACTAGGGTAATGGGTATGGCTGAGATAGCGCCCAGCTTTATCTACTCTTACTAAGACCATATCGCCTACATTAACAACCTTGCCCGTAAATGCTTGAATATTGACATGATGAGTTACTAAAATTAAGGGCGTCTGCGAATTTTTAGCAAGGCTATTTTTAATGAATGTTTGCAGCGCCTGAGTTTGGGTTTTTTCTAAAGACATGTCATCAAAAAAGGAGCCAAGTGAGGCCTCAATTGTGATGGCACCCTTTTTTAGTAATTTTGCGGTATCAACGCACCGGCACCAAGGACTAGTAAACACCTGAGCTTTATCAATGCCTTGTTTAGCCAGCCAAGCACCAATGAGTTCAGATTGTTTGCGCCCGCGCTCACCTAAATTGCGTTGGGTAGCGCATTGGTCGAGTTTATAGCCGGCCGGGTCGCCGATGCCGGGAGCGTCGGCGTGGCGTATCAACAGCACATGATGACCATCATTCAGATCCTCTTTTAGCCCCGCATAAACACTGGCGCCAAATAAATAAAGAGGTAAGCCAATAAAAAAAACTGTAAGCCTACGTCTGATAGGGTTATTCATATTAGATATAAGCACTCCACAAGCTTGAAATAATTAATAGATAATATTGAATCTTAATAGAAAATGTATTAATCAATGAAAACCTGCATAAAAATACCTCTTAACAGTAGATTTAGGAATTATTGTGTACTTGAATAAATTTATTTGTCTTAGCGCGATCTGCCTATTTACCTTAAGTGCTTGTGGCACCTATGCGCCTAATGTTGATATGGGCAATAAGGACCAAGGGTGTGTGCGCGAGTGTGATATGGACAATAACCTTTGCATGGAAAAAGCAACTGATTTGGTAGCAAAAAATAGTTGCGCCATGAAGCGGCAAAATTGCGTTAAGGCGTGCCCAACTGATAATTGTTAGTTGCTTATAAGACGAGAACTAAGCAAGTGACAGTACTTCCTGTAGAAATAAAGAAATATCAGCTAGCTCAGTTGGGTGAACCGAGTGTTCCATTGGATAGGTTTGCCAATTGACCTGGTAACTATGTTGTTTGAGTAAAGCATGCGAATCTTCACCCCGTTTAGGAATGACGACTGGATCCCAAACCCCATGCGCCATAAAAATAGGGGTATTGAAATTGGCCTTATTTCTAAAGCTGAGAAACTGTTCTGCGAGCGGTAAATAACCTGACAGAGCTATGATGCCTGCTAGAGGTTGTGGAAAACTTAAACCAATATATAGAGCCATCGCACAGCCTTGTGAAAACCCAGCAAGGACTATTTTGTTCGATGGAATACCCTTTTGTATTTCACGTTCAATCAACGCAGCTATAGCGCTGGCTGATTTTTGAATACCTTTGATATCTTGTTGATGGGTTAAATCGGGCGCAGCAATATCGTACCAAGCCGGCATCACATAGCCTCCATTGATAGTCACGGGCATGCTCGGCGCACTAGGAAATACAAAGCGAATTGGTAAGCAGCCTGTTAAATCAAGCTGGGGAACGACTGAGGCAAAATCATTGCCATCGGCACCGAGACCATGTAGCCATATGACTGCAGCTTGAGGATTAGGCGCCGTTTCAATTTCGATGCAAGGTAATAAATCGCTCATGAAATAAAGTGCTTACGTTTTTTTAGCATTGGCTTGGGCTTGTTTTTTGGCCAGACGCTCATTAATGGTTTTTAGCATCGCCTCATCTGGGTTTTGCCAATTTGCACCGGCTTGATTTGCCATATGCACTACAGCAGCGGCAAATTCTGCGACGGATAAATTCGGGCTGCCACCTCGGGCAGGCATAGCTCGCACGCCATAGTAACCATCGGCACTGATGTTTGCTTGACCTTCTTTAATGAGTTTCCCCCATTGTTTTTTATCGCCAACTTTCGGTGCATTATTAAGCCCTGTAGCATGACAAGCAGAACACACTTGCTGATACGTTTCAGAGCCGCTGGCCGCATAGGAATTTGCGCTTAAAGAGAGTATTCCAAGGGTAATTACTACATATTTCATCATAGTTTCTAAGGAGAGGGGATAAAAAATTGTATCGTTGAATCAATAATTCTGCAAAAGCTCCTAAAATAGCCTGCAATAGATATGAATAAGTCGCGCAAAGGAGCATAAATGAATAAAAAATCGTATTTAGTACGTATATTGAAGGTAACTTTATTGCCATTGATGGGGCTGTTGTTAAGTCCAGCTCTCCAGGCGCAAGAGTTTCCCCCTAAAAAAACAGTCACCATGGTGGTTGGCTTTGCTGCTGGTGGCGCGGCTGACACCGGCGCGCGCTTAATCGCTAAAAAATTGGGTGAAAATATTGGTCAAACGGTGGTCGTTGATAATAAGCCTGGCGCTGGCGGTAATATTGCCCATGCTACGGTGGCGAATGGACCAACAGATGGTTCAATGATTTTATTAGGTTCGATTGGGCCGTTAACGATTGCGCCCCATTTAATGAAACTCCCTTACGATCCCGTTAAAGATTTGGCGCCCTTAACCATGGGAATGAGCTTTCCAAATATATTAGTGGTACCACCTTCTTTAGGTGTGACTACACTAAAAGAATTTGTGGCTTTAGCAAAAAAAGAGCCAGGCAAGTTAACGTACGCCTCAACTGGGAATGGTTCCGCATCGCATTTGCAGGGAGAATTATTTAATTTACGAGCGGGCATCGATGTAGTACATATTCCGTACAAAGGGGGTAACCCCGCTTTGGTTGACGTCTTAGCTGGACGAGTTTCGTCTTATTACTCTGCGCTATCGTCAGCCTCGCCACATATTAAAACAGGTAAGTTGGTAGCGTTGGCCACCACCGGTGCAAAAAGGGCGCCCTTATTTCCGAATGTGCCCACTATTGCTGAGTCGGGTTATCCAGGTTTTGATGCAACCAACTGGTATGCTTTCGTTGCGCCTAGCAAAACGCCAACTGTTTTATTAGATCGCTGGAATTTAGAAATTGTCAAAGTTTTGAATGACAAAGAGGTCGCTGCCGCTCTGGTAGAGCATGGTTTAACTCCCAACCCAATGTCGCGGGATGAACTTGCTAAATATATGGCAAAAGAGTCTAGCGCATGGGCTAAGGTAATAAAAGAAAAAGGTATTACCCCTGATTAGTGTTGCAACTAATTAATGAATGTCGACTAGAAACGAGAAAATTGATGCAATTTGCAGTTGTTATGCGTAAACAAAAAATGACCAATCAATGGGTTAGTCATCGCTGGTTTCCTCAAGAGGTGATTCCAGACATTGGTCAGTTTGGAGCTGAAACATTGGAGCGTACGCAAAAAATAAGCGGCCGCTTTTTAGAGCGCAATGATTTGGGTGAATCATGGCTTTTTACGGGCTTTAATTTAAATCTCTTTGTTGACGAAGCAGAAGGATATTACTTAAATGTAATAGCGCAAAGCCCATGTTGGTTTGTGATGTGGCGTTTAGAAGAGGAGCCGCAAGCGTATATCACTCAGCAGTCGCAAACATTTTTAATTGCTAATGAAGCGCTGGCAATTCCTCACCGGATTTTAGTTAGCTATAACGAAGCAGCCCGTTTATTGGATGGGGGTGAAACGGTTGACAATATACCCATGAGTGCTGAACAAATTACTTGGCTTACGGAGTATGTCGATGAAAAATATCGACCTGAGCCGAAGCGGCGCCAAAAACCAGCTTCTTTCAAGGGCGCAGTACGCCCAGCGGAGGAATAATGGCAGATGGTTTTTTAAATCGCTGGTCGCAACGCAAGGCTGGACAGGAATTACCGAATGAAGTGAAGCCGGTCGCTGAAACCCCCGCCAATTTGGCTGAGAGCGCAAAGTCCAACAAACTCCCGGCGCAGCAGTCAGCACCGACAAGCGAAGCACTACCCCAGTTGACATTAGACGATGTTGCGAAGCTTAATCATCAAGATGATTTTTCGGTCTTTATGCAAAGTGGGGTTGATCCTGATGTTAAGCGTGCTGCGCTGAAGAAATTATTTTCTGACCCCCGCTATAACATCATGGATGGTTTAGATATTTATATTGATGACTATTCCAAGCCAGACCCTATTCCGCCTGAAATGCTGCGACGTTTGGTGCAATCAAAGATGCTAAATCTCTTTAAGGCCGAAGAAGACGCTCAGGACCAAGCCACTGAAGACACCAAAGAAAAAATGGCATTGGAGGCGCTTGATCGGGAGTCTAGGGAGTCTAATGAGGTGACGCATATTTTGCCGCCAGAGCCTAAGACCGAAGTTACTGAGATTAAGTCAAGCAAACCACCGCTTGATCCCCAATTAAAAACCTAAAAGTAAACCATGACCAAGTTATTCGTTTGTGATTGCAACCGAACCATGCCCCTTGATGCGAAAGCACTAGGTCTTGCAGTGCATACATCTTTATGTCGTCAAGAAGTCGGTCAATTTTTGACAGCACTTGGCGAGCCTGAGCCGATCATTGTGGCCTGTACGCAAGAACGCGCTTTATTTAGTGAGTTGGCAGAGCAATCGGCTAAGCCCTTAGGCGCGCCCCTGCGTTTTGTCAATATTCGTGAGCTAGCGGGCTGGACTCAAGAAGCAAAAAAATCCACCCCTAAAATCTTAGCTTTATTAGCTTTGGCTGAGGTGCCACAGGCCGATCCAGTTCCCGTAGTTAACTTTGAAAGTCAAGGGCGCTTACTGATTATTGGCCCTGCACACCAAGCTTTGCCATGGGCTGAGAAATTAGGCGCAGCACTCGATATCAGTGTTTTAGCTACTGAAGCAGGGGCACTTCCATTGAATCGCGATTTTCCAATTTATAGCGGAGTGGTATCGAGCTTAGCGGGTTTTTTAGGGCAATTTACGGTTGAGTGGAATTTAATTAATCCCATTGATCCTGAAATGTGTACGCGCTGTGGTGCTTGTGTGACTGCCTGTCCTGAAGATGCTATCGACGCTTCATTTCAAATTAATTTAGCGCGCTGTCAATCGCATCGTGCTTGTGTTACTGCCTGTGCAGGCATTGGTGCAATTCAGTTTGATCGACCCGACACTTTGCGTAGTGGCGAGTTCGATTTAATTATGGATTTACGCGCCAACACTGGAATGCCGATGAGCCAAACGCCACAAGGCTATTTGGCACCAGGTGTCGACCCGTTTGAGCAAGCTTTAGCTGCCTCGAAGTTATTGGGTTTGGTTGGTGAGTTTGAAAAACCAAAATATTTTGTTTACAACGAAAAAATTTGCGCACATGGTCGTAATGGGCTTACCGGGTGTTCTGCGTGTATCGATGTGTGTTCAACTGCGGCGATTCAGTCGGTCTTTAAAAATGGGCAAGGTCAAGTAGCGGTTAATCCCAATTTATGCATGGGTTGCGGGGCTTGTTCCACAGTTTGCCCATCGGGTGCGATGCGTTACAACTATCCGAGCGTTTCGCATCAGGGCTTGCAACTAAAGGCGTTAAGCAAAACCTATGCTAACGAAATCGCCCGAACAAATTTAGCTGCCAGCGCACCTACCTTACTTTTACATAGTCACACTGAAGGCCTGCAACTCATCGAGAGTTTGGGTCGTGCCGCCCATTTACAGGCTAAGAATTATGAAGGCCTCCCCAGTTTTGTCTTGCCTTTAGGCCTTGAAAATATTGCCTCAACTGGGATCGAACTATGGTTGGGTGCTTTGAGTTTTGGCTTTGCTGAGGTCAAGCTTCTCTTAACTGGGAATGAAGATCCGGCTTATCGTCAGGCGCTCGCCCAGCAAGTTGCATTAGGCAATGCTGTTTTGCAAGCCTATGGTTTAAATCTCAATTCTTCTGAAACTCGGATAAGTATGATTGAGGCGCATTCCGACGATGATTTAGAAACCGTCAGTAAAGCGCTCGGCATCCTCCGCAAACGCGGCGCTTTACCTACTTTAGGCGCACCAGCCTCATTTGGCCTAGCCAATCAAAAACGCGAAACATTAGAGGCTGTACTGACTTATTTCGAGAGGCAAGCTAAAACCTCGCTACCGACCGAGGGCGCAGTTTTGCCTACCCCTTCATTATTCGGTGGCCTTGCTATTGATCAAGCGGCCTGCACTTTGTGTATGTCCTGTGTAGGTAGCTGTCCTGAAGGTGCACTATTAGATAACCCCGATGAACCAAAGTTATCCTTTTTAGAAAAGCAATGTGTGCAATGCGGTTTGTGCGTTCAAACTTGTCCCGAAAATGCCTTGCAATTAGTGCCACGCTTATTGAGTGTGGAACAACGCAAGCAAAAGGTTATCCTGAATGAAACCCTGCCTTACCATTGCATTAGTTGCGGTAAGGCTTTTGGCACCTTAAAAATGGTAGAGCTCATGTTGGGTCGACTAGGAACCCATGAAGCTTTTTCTGGAGCCGCCCAGAATCGCCTAAAAATGTGTAGTGACTGTAGGGTGGTCGATATGATGAAAGATGTTTGATGAGCCAAGATCCTCCAAAACCCGAATTAGATCAAGTAGAGGCATCACCAGCAATGGTGGGAGAGATTGGCTTAGCAGAAGACTTGGCCCGTGCTGACCTATATGGTTTATTGGCTGCCTTGCTGCATCAGCCCCCCAGCCAAGATTTATTAGAGCGTATTGCCTCATCATTACCCGAAACCAATGACGCCACAGTTTTAGCAAGCGCCTGGCGAAATTTAGTAACGCTCGCCAAAAATAGTCAAGCAGATGAATGGCGTAAAGAATACGATGCGAATTTTGTGGGGGTGGGTCGGCCCAATGTATTTCTGAATGGCTCATATTTTATGGCTGGCCATTTAAATGAAAAGCCCTTAGTCGAGATCCGCAGAGCTCTGCAGACTTTTGGCTTAGAAGCTGCTGAAAGTGTTTCTGAGACAGAAGATCATCTTGCCGCCTTATGCGAAGTAATGCGCTATTTGATCGCTGGTGATGATGCGGCAGTTTCTAACCTAACGAATCAAAAAATATTCTTTAATAACTATATGCGTAGTTGGTACGAGGATTGTTGCGATGCAATAGAAAATGCGCCTGATACCCATTTCTACTTACCAGTTGCACAACTGATCCGCGAATTTTTTGCCATTGAGGCGCAAAGCTTTGATATGGTGTGATTGAACAATAACTAGGGTTAACACTAGCTTTAGCTAACCGCGCACTAAAGGTTAATTCGTATTACACTCAACTCGTAATATTCAATTTTGCATTTACATTAGATTGGACAATCTATGACAAATAAATCGACTTTCGTTGCTGATGCTGCGAAGCCCACGACCAAACCATCGCGCAGAACCTTTTTTCTGACAGCAGGAGTGGCCGCAGGTGCTGTAGCAGTTGCGTCGCAAACACCTTTAGGGCAAGCTCTGATTCAAGAGGTCGGCAGTGCGGTTGCACCTCAGGCTGATGGCTACCAGTTGTCGGCTCATATTAAAAAGTACTATGAAACAACTTTAATATAAGAATTTAAATCTTTACATAATTAATCTTTAAGAATTCTTTCTGGAGTAGCACATGAGCCTGGTTCGTAAAACATCTTCTTCTGGCAGTAATTCCAAAACCCCAACGCATTTAATTGGTAGTTTGGCGCGGGGTTTAAAAGCGGCTGTGCCAACTATGGATCGCCGAACTTTTTTACGGCGCTCAGGAATTGGTGTAGGCGCAGGTCTAGCTGTCTCACAATTGAACTTGTTACAAAAAGCGAATGCCGTTGAAACTAAGGCGATGTTGGATGGCAAAGCCGGCAAGATTGAAGTAAAGCGAACCGTTTGTACCCATTGCTCAGTGGGTTGCGCGGTCGATGCAACAGTTGAAAATGGGGTTTGGGTTCGACAGGATTCAGTATTTGATTCGCCGATAAACTTGGGTTCTTATTGCGCAAAAGGTGCTGCTTTACGTGAACATGGCCACGGCGACTACCGTTTACGCTCGCCAATGAAATTAGTTGATGGCAAGTACCAAAAGATTTCTTGGGATCAAGCGCTTGATGAAATTACCGCCAAGATGAAAGCATTGCGCACTAAATCTACTCCTGATTCTTTGTTTTTTATTGGCTCATCTAAGCACAATAATGAGCAAGCTTATCTATTACGGAAGTGGGTTTCATTCTTTGGTACCAATAACACCGATCACCAAGCACGTATTTGTCACTCGACTACGGTTGCCGGGGTAGCCAATACCTGGGGCTATGGTGCTATGACCAATAGCTATAACGACATGATGAATTCGAAAGCTGCACTCTATATTGGCTCAAATGCCGCGGAGGCGCATCCCGTGTCGATGTTGAGCATGTTGCATGCTAAAGAAAACGGTTGCAAATTAATGGTGGTTGATCCACGGTATACCCGCACTGCAGCTAAGTCAGATCAGTATGTGCGGATCCGCTCAGGAACCGATATCCCTTTCTTATTTGGCGTCTTGTATCACGTCTTTAATAATGGCTGGGAAGATAAAAAATATATTAACGATCGCGTTTACGGCATGGATGAAGTGCGTAAAGACGTGATGGAAAAATGGACGCCTGCCAATGTTGAAGCAGCCTGTGGTGTTCCTGAAGCGGAAGTTTATAAAGTTGCTGAAACCATGGCGAAGAATCGCCCCAGCACAATTGTTTGGTGCATGGGTCAAACCCAACACACTATTGGAAATGCGATGGTTCGGGCTTCTTGTATTTTGCAATTGGCCCTAGGCAACATTGGTAGATCGGGCGGCGGAGCAAATATTTTCCGTGGTCACGATAATGTGCAGGGCGCTACTGATGTGGGACCAAATCCAGATTCATTGCCTGGTTACTATGGCTTAGCAGCTGGCTCTTGGAAGCACTACGCCACCGTGTGGGGTGTGGATTATGACTGGATTAAGGGCCGCTATGCGCCCGATATGATGGAAAAATCAGGTACGACAGTTTCCCGCTGGATTGATGCGGTACTGGAAAAAAGCGACATGGTTGATCAAGCTACCAATGTTAAAGGGGTGTTCTATTGGGGTCATGCACCGAACTCGCAATCTCGTGGCCTAGATATGAAAAAGGCAATGGATAAGTTAGAGTTATTGGTGGTAGTCGACCCCTATCCTAGTGCAACGGCGGCGATGGCTGCTATGCCACCTGCTGCAGGCGGCCAAGTGAATAAAGATCGGGCAGTGTATTTGTTGCCGGCCACCACGCAGTTCGAAACCAAAGGTTCTGTAACTGCCTCGAATCGTTCGATTCAATGGCGGGAAAAAGTCATCGATCCTTTATTTGAGTCGGTACCTGATCACGTCATCATGCAAGCTTTTGCTGATCGCCTTGGGTTTGGTAAAGAGCTGTCGGTGAACTACAAAATGCTCGATTCGAAGTACGCGGGAAAATCGTGGCGTGAACCTGAACCTGAATCTATTTTGGGCGAAATTAATCGTTCTGTTTGGACCATTGGTTATACGGGACAAACGCCTGAGCGCCTTAAAGCACACATGCGCATGATGAATGTGTTTGATCCGAAGACCTTAAAATCACGCGGCGGCAAAGACCCAGTTAGTGGTTACGATACGACTGGTGATTACTTTGGTTTGCCATGGCCTTGCTACGGTACTGCGGCAATTAAACACCCGGGCTCGCCTAATCTATATGACACCAGCAAGAGCGTGATGGAAGGCGGCGGTAATTTCCGTGCGAACTTTGGGGTAGAAAAAGACGGTAAAACACTATTGGCTGAAGATGGTTCTTGTTCCAAAGGTTCTGCCATTACTACTGGCTACCCTGAATTTGATGCTGCTTTTGTGAAGAAATTGGGCTGGTGGAGTCAATTGACGCCAGAAGAGCAAAAATTAGCTGAAGGCAAAAATTGGAAGACCGACTTATCTGGAGGTATCCAGCGGGTCGTGATGAAAAATGGTTGCCATCCATTCGGTAACGCTAAAGCGCGGGCTGTGGTGTGGAATTTTCCAGATCCAATTCCGCAGCATCGTGAAGCGTTGTACAGTACGCGTCCCGATATGATGATCAAGTATCCCACTTCGGCCGACAAGAAAAATTTCTGGCGTTTACCAACTCTGTTCCTAACAGTTCAGCAGCAGAATTTGAACGAGAAGTTGTATGAAAAATTCCCGATCATTTTAACTTCAGGACGCCTTGTTGAATATGAGGGCGGTGGCGATGAAACGCGCTCCAACCCGTGGTTAGCAGAACTACAGCAAGAAAATTATGTAGAAATAAATCCAGGTGCTGCAGCTCGGCGGGGGATAAAAAATTGGGATTATGTTTGGGTTAAATCGCCCACTGGAGCCAAAATTAAAGTGCGGGCGATGGTTACTGAGCGAGTTGGACCAGATACTGCTTTCGTACCTTTCCATTTTGCTGGATGGTGGGAAGGCAAGAATCTGCGCGAATACTATCCAACCGGAGCCTGTCCCGTTGTTTTAGGTGAAGCGGTGAATACAGCAACGACCTACGGCTACGACAGCGTAACGATGATGCAAGAAACGAAAACCACGATGTGCCAAATTGAAAAATTTGCCTAAGCACCTAAATTAACGAGCTAAATTCAGGAGAATCTCATGGCAAGAATGAAGTTTATTTGTGACGCAGAACGGTGCATTGAATGCAACGGTTGCGTTACGGCCTGTAAGAATGAAAACGAAGTACCTTGGGGCGTAAATCGTCGGCGGGTTGTAACGATTAATGATGGCGTAATTGGCGCTGAAAAATCCATTTCCGTTGCCTGTATGCATTGTTCAGATGCGCCTTGTATGGCCGTCTGCCCAGTCGACTGTTTTTATCGTACCGATGAAGGTGTCGTATTGCACGATAAAGATATTTGTATTGGCTGTGGTTATTGCTCGTATGCTTGCCCGTTTGGCGCGCCTCAATTTCCCACTTCAGGTTTGTTTGGCATGCGCGGCAAAATGGATAAATGCACCTTCTGCAGCGGTGGTCCAGAGGCCAATGGTAGCGTGGCTGAATTTGAGAAGTATGGTCGTAATCGTTTGGCAGAAGGCAAGTTACCCATTTGCGCTGAAATGTGTTCAACCAAGGCTTTAATTGGTGGAGATGGAGATGTGATCGCCGATATCTTTCGTGCCCGTGTGGTTAAACGGCAAACTAACGGAAAGAATGCTGGTGCGAACGTGTTTGGTTGGACTACCGCATATGGCAAGCCAGGCGAAGCCCCGCCTGCGCCTACTAAAGCACCCCCCGGACCGCAAGGAGGTAAGTCATGAAAGCAATTCTTAAAGCAGGCTTATTGGTATGTTTAGCGCTAGGCTTATTGAGTGCATGTAAAGATGAAGAGCAGGGCTTCAAAGCATCAAAGCGACCTGATGTTGCGCCTTATATGGGCGCCAATGATGGCTTTATGGCAAAAGGCTGGACTCCAGGTAATCAGGTGAGCTGGACACAAGAAATCAATAAGCGTAATCAAAATCAAACTGAATACAGCCGTATTAAGTAATGATCAATGCCGTGAAGGATTTTGCATGAATCAAACCGTAAGCGCTTCTTTTCGTTCCTGGTTGCTTCCAGCAGGCTTTTGCCTTGCCCTGCTTGCTGGAACTAGCATCGCTCAGCCGACTGCGCCAGCAGCAACTCCCGCTCCTGCCGCCTTACCGAAAGTAGAGTCAGCCAATATTATGGATGTAGGCCGTGCGCCAAATGCCACGATTGAAGCAGAGCGTAAGGCCAACCAGAATCAACCGGGCAATAATGCACCGATTTGGAATACTGCCAATAGCGATGCGGTTAATTATGTGAGTATTCCCGATAAACAAGCGGGCGTTTTGATTCAAAAATCTGGACAACAGTGGCGCTTAATTCGTAACGGTGTCATTACCGTTTATGGCGCATGGCTTTTAGCATTAGCGTTGGGTGGCATCCTCGCAATGTTTATTCTCAAGGGCTCAATTAAGCTGCATGAACCCATGTCGGGACGCAAAATTAAGCGCTTTAGTTTGCTCGATCGAATTATTCATTGGACCATGGCATTTAGTTTTGTGGGCCTCGCTTTTACTGGTTTAATGATTTTGTATGGTAAATATTTTGTGATGCCTCTCATGGGCGGTGTGACCTACGGATTATTTTTATTAGTATGTAAAAATATCCATAACTTTAGTGGCCCATTATTTACGCTTAGCATCGTCATTTTCTTCTTCTTGTTCGTGCGTAAAAATATCCCTGAAAAAGGGGATATGGCATGGCTAACTGGTTTCGGTGGCATGCTTTCAGGAAAACATATCCCTGCGGGATTCTTTAATTGCGGTGAAAAAATCTGGTTTTGGTTCGGGATGGTTATTCTGGGGCTCACCGTATCGGCTTCGGGCTGGGTCTTAGATATGATTGTGCCGTTTATTGCGATTGAATATTGGCGCGGCACGATGCAAATTGCCGACATTATTCATAGTACCGCTGCATTGCTCATGACCGCTATGGCCTTTGGTCATATCTATATTGGTACCATTGGTATGCAGGGTTCTATCGATGGTATGAAAACTGGTTATGTCGATGCTACTTGGGCTAAAGAGCATCATGAAATTTGGTACAACGATTTAAATAAAGGTTGAGCTATGAAAAAAATCATTGCATTCGTCATTTGTGCCTTCAGCGCCAGCACGGTGTTGGCCATGCTCCCACCCTTAACGCCAGAGCAACAAGCAGCAGCTGATTTAGCAAAAGCGAAGACCGCTTATGGTGATAAAGTTGGCGCATTCAAGCTGTGTATGGTGCAAAATACCTTAGCGAATCGATTTAAAGTTGCTGGAACCCCAGCACCCGCAGCTTGTGCTGAAGTGCCGCCTTTTGTACCGCCCACTGCAGTTTCTGCTGCAGCACCTGCCGCACCTGCTGCTGCCCCAACTAAGAAATAGCCAGTTCCCCCCCCCTGATAGATCCCCCTGCTACCATCAGGTTGGCAGGACATGCTTTATGCTTAGCGCTTTCTGCTCGAGACCATTGAAGTGAATGCACCAATAAATTACTGGCCGCAGTGTGCCTATAAAACCTTGCAAGTTAGTGCAGATAATCAATTATTGGTGACCGATGATTTTTTACGTACCTATTTACTTCGGGATGAACTGAATTTAGTACCTGAATCTTGTGCCGTAGAAAAGTTGCTCCATCAGCGCTTAACGCAAAATCCTCGCACCGCTGTTAGCGAGACTGAGATAGCTGAAATGATGGATAGTGATATTCAAGAAAATTATCGTATTTGGTTACGTTATCGCACTAAATTACTTACTGCATCGTCATTAGAATCGTTTTATTTAGGCTTATTTGCTGGCGATGGGGTAGATGTACCGCCTTTATTTGTTAATCAGCTAGTCCAAATTTTTATGCGGCATATTTTGGGTGACAAGCCAAGCGCGATGGATGCTAGGGTAGCGGAATTATTTTTTCGGTCGCAAAAAATGACCGTATTAGAAGATGGCTTGGTGATGAGTGCTGATCACGAAACCATAGAGCGCAATGCCCAGGCCCCAGAGTTTGCCAATATTGTTGATTTACTCAAACAAACGACTGTAGCAATGAAATCGATCGATCTAGATGTATTGCACGAAGATAATGTCGATTTGTATTGGACGCGAGAGAGTAATTATGATTTTGCAATACCGTTAAATTTTGGGCAAACGGCTGTTGAGCATTTCAGTAAATTACTTGCCCAATGGCTTAATCACTTTTTAGGTATCGAGGTTAAGATTACCCCTTTAGCAGCAATTAATGATCCACAGTGGGTATGGCATGTTGGCTTAGATGCTGCTTCTACTGAAATCTTAAATGCACTCTATAACAAAGACATGGTGGAGGCGAATAGTATTGCTCGGTTAATTTGTTTATTTCGTTTAGATTTTATCAGTCCTAATGTGGCTCTTCCTGAGTTAACTGGCAAACCCGTTTATTTGGGTATGGCCATGAATCACGACAAGCTTCTCAAGCTCAAACCCCAGAATCTGTTATTTAATCTCCCGCTTGCACCAATGTCATAAAAAACGAAAAAATGAAATTAATTTTCTCTAGTTTTATTGCTTTACTATTATTTGGCTTATCTAGCTTGATTAATCCTAGCTTTGCACAGGATAAAAGCATCCTTGTATCGTCAACGACGTCAACAGAGCAATCGGGTTTATTTGGATCTATTTTGCCGATTTTTCAAAAGCAGTCTGGCATCCAGGTAAAAATTGTTGCAGTTGGGACTGGGCAGGCACTTGATATTGGCCGTCGCGGTGATGCAGATGTGGTATTTGTTCACGATAAACCAGCTGAAATAAAATTTATCGATGAAGGATTTTCTACCAAACGCTATGAAGTGATGTACAACGATTTTATTTTGATTGGCCCTAAGAGCGACCCCGCAAAAATTGCTGGCGGCAAGGATATTAAAGTTGCTTTTCAAAAAATTGCTGAGGCCAAAGCCCCCTTCGTTTCTCGTGGCGATAAAAGTGGTACGCATGCAGCAGAGTTACGCTATTGGAAAGATGCTGGCATTGCAGTTAATTCGAATCTGAATTGGTATAAAGAAACGGGCTCTGGGATGGGCCCAGCATTAAATACGGCTTCCGCGATGAATGGTTATATCTTGGCTGATCGTGGCACATGGTTGTCATTCAAAAATCGGGGCGATTTAGATATTTTGATTGAAGGCGACCCTAGTTTATTTAATCAATATGGTGTCATGCTAGTTAATCCCATGAAATATCCCCAAGTGAAAAAAGCCGAGGGTCAAGCCTTTATCGATTGGCTCATTTCCAAACCAGGCCAGGATGCAATTGCTGCTTATAAAATTGGGGGTCAGCAATTATTTTTTCCTAATGCGGGAAGATAATTCAATTTAGCCGTCTAGGAGGTTTAGTGGCATTGATTTAGTATTAAGGACTCGAACGGCAAAAAGAGCCCCCTATGCAGTATGAATTTGACCATTTAGTCATAATGGCAAGAGACCAAATGAGTTTGGTTGCCAAGCAATTTAGTGATCTTGGCTTTCATCTCAGCGCGAAGTCTACTCACAATTTAGGTTCATCAAACCAGTTAATTGTGCTGGATTCGACCTATTTAGAGATCTTGGGTTGGGAGGCGGGAACGCTACCTCAACGCGCAGAAATTGCGAATTTAGCGTTTGGTCTAGATGCCTTAGTATTTCGTACCAACAATGCCGCAGCTTGTTTTAAGTCACTTAATGAAGCAGGCTTTGTGCCAAATGCAGTACAAGATTTATCGCGACCTGCGCAGGTTGGCAATGAGATCAAGCAGGCCTTTTTTAAGACAGTACGGTTTTCTCAACAGCCGATTGCAGGCTTACGGATTTATTTTTGTGAGCACTTGACCCCCGATTTTGTTTGGGTCAATACTGATCAACAACATCCGAATCTATTCAACCATTTGCAAAGTATTACCTTAGGCTCAGCAAATCCTCGGAAAACTTTGTCTAGTTTAAAAAAACTCTTGCAACTAGAGAAGTTAGATAATCAAGCAGATGCATTCAATTCCGCCAGTCAAGAATTAGGGCCGCTGCAACTTCTTTTGCCCAATTGTGTCTTGAAAATTGAGCACCAGGAAAAGATGCAGGTCGCACAAATTATTGACTTTGTCTTGGTGCAGCAGGGTCAGCCAGCGGAGTTACGCATAAACCAAGTCATGCTGCGCGCTACCCCTATTAAGCAGTAAATCCCTATTAAATTTAGGGTATTTCTAATTTCATTAAAAAGGAGTATTTTTTAACTTATTCTCCGATTGAAGAAAAGGAACTCGTATGCGCTTAACCCAACTTCCCTTGGTTGCCAGCCTGTTGGCCGCTTTAATTTTCAGCAGCAGTGTATTTGCGCTCGCGAATGAGCCCAGTTTGCATGAGGTTTATCAAAAGATTGAGGCAGGGCAGTACGCACAAGCAGATGCCATGATGAAGGGCGTATTACAAACTCACCCCAATAGCGCTAAAGCGCACTTTATCTTGGCTGAATTAAGGCTGAAAGAGGGGCGTTTGGATGAAGGTCGTGCGGAACTTGCTCGAGCCGAGATACTTGCCCCTGGTTTGCCTTTTGCGCAGGTTGACTCAGTCCAAAAGCTGCGAACGCAATTGGCGTCTGGAGCAAAGGTTTCAGGTACGAATTTAGGGGGTAATGCGGGGGCGTCTGCCTCGATCTTTAGTAGCCCGATTTTTTGGCTATTAATCGTGGTTTTAGTTGGCGGCTTGATTTATTTCATGAAGCAAAGAAAGCGCGAACAAGCAAATGCGGCGGCATTAGGTAATGGCCCGCAGAGCGGTTTGGCACCAAACCCCCCTGGTGGGCAAGGACCTAATGGTCCGGGAGGCCCTGGCAACCCTAATGGCCCCGCTGGCGCACCAAGCACTGGCTTTGGGGGTTCTGGCCTCATGGGCAGTTTAGCAACTGGGGCAGCCTTAGGGGCTGGCATGGTCGCTGGGCAGGCTTTAGCTAGTCATTTAATGGGTGGCGAACATGGTAATCGGGATTCCTCTGGCAATATCCAGCCAGCTCAAGCAGGGCGAGATAATACCGATTTTGGCGTGCGCGACGTTAGCACCTGGGAAGACTCGGGTAACGCAGGTAATTCAGATTGGGACGATAGTGGTGGAGGCGGTAGTTTTATGGATGACGTTTAAGGCTGGGGAGTTAATTTTTTTACTCTGAGCCAAATTAAGGCCAACCCAGTCACCATTACAGGAATGAGAGATCCCAGATTTAAGAGTTCCCAGCCCTGAGTGGTGACCATTGCTCCCGAGCCGAAGGATGTAAAAGCCATTGTGCCGAAGACAAAAAAGTTGATTGCTGCTTGGGCTTTATCTTTTTCCTCGGGACGGTAAGCGGTCATCGCTAAGGTGGTAGAGCCGGTGAATAAAAAATTCCAACCTACTCCGAGTATGAAAAGCGCTAATAAAAATTGGTGTAGGTCGGTGCCAGTCGAGGCAATAGCGATACAGATTAAATTGAGTATTACTCCAACCCCCATTATTTTGATGGCGCCAAAGCGTTGAATGAGAGAGCCAGTAAAAAAACCTGGGGCAAACATACCAATTACATGCCACTCTAAAACGAGGGCGGTATCAGTAAACGGTAAGCCACAAATTTGCATCGCTAACGGTGTAGCTGCCATTAGTAAGTTCATTACACCATAGCCAAGTGAGGCGCCAATAGTAGCAACTAAAAATACGGGTTGTAACAAAATAGTTTTCAAGCTACGACCAGCGGAAAGGGGTTGCTGCGATTTCAATTCACCAGGAAAGTGAATAAATTGCATCACTAAAATACCCACCGTACCTGCAATGGCAAGCGTTATATAGGCGCCTAAAAAAGGCACAGAAAAACTATTTTTAGTCCATGAGGCTAAATTTGGGCCCACTACGGCACCCAATATACCCCCCGCTAAAACCCACGATACCGCTTTATCGCGTAAGCTTGCAACAGTTAACTCCGCGGCCGCAAAACGATACAACTGCCCATTGGCACTGTAATACCCCGCCACAAAGGTGCCTGCAATGAGTAACCAGAAATTACTAGAAATTGCGGCGTAGGCACAAATCAGGGCTGAAATAATCGCAATCAATAAACCTAATTGAAAGGAGCGACGTCGCCCAAATTGATGTTGAGTTTTGGCCACGATAGAGGTGGAGAGTGCACCGCCAACGACATAGCCCATAATCGGCAAAGTGGCCATCCAAGCTGATGGGCTTAAGCTGAGACCAACCAAGCCATTAATAGCAATAAAAGTAACATTATTGGTTAAGAAAAGCCCTTGGCAAATAATTAGTAAAACTAAGTTTTTATTGAGCAGAGTCGCGTGCGCCTTCATGCGAATTGTGACCTATAAACCCCTATAAAATGCAGATTATTCTGAGGTCCCCATTCTTTAATTGTTATTGTCTGTGGTTTTTGCATAACTAAGAATGTAACCGATTTTTATTAATCTCAATTTTTGATACTATTTTACTTATTATGAAAATTATTATTGCGCGTCATTCGGAAAAATTAGATGCCCCTAGCCTTTCTGAAATAGGCAAATTACGCGCCCAAGCGCTTGCAGCGCAATATCTAGGTCAGAATGCCAAACAATCATTATTCATTGGAAAAGAACGGCCTGCTGCATTAATGGTAATGACCTTACATACAATTGAAACAATGGCGCCAATTGCTGCTAGTTGGAATATGCCGATGTTAGCTTATTGGGCAGAAGCAGGCATAGATCGAGCGCATATGGCAGTACAGAATGTGCGCAATCAGGCAGTAGCAAAGGACTTACTATTTAGCGCTCAGTATGAAGATAAAACGGTACTGATGATTTGGGAGCATTTTCATATTGCCAGCGCCGCCCTAGAAGCTGAGTTTGCTGGCGAAAAAGTCACTTTGCGGCAATTACTTAATTTAGATCAAATGGTGGGGGTACCTACTACTTGGCCAGATGATGTTTATGATTATTTTTGGATTATTGAGTACCAAACCGGCAATCCAGTGCCCCAATCATTTTTGATGAAGCGCCAAATATTTACCGCTCCCTTCGCAGGATTACCTGCAGCTGATTGGCCAAATTAGTTAATCGCTTAAAATAGCCAATTCAATTGCAGTAATCACTTATCGGCCCCCATGTTATTTAATGAACTTGCTTTATCTGCTCCCATTTTGCGCGCGGTACAAGAAGAAGGCTATACAACGCCTACCCCAATTCAAATTCAATCAATTCCAGCTGTCTTAAAAGGCGGCGATTTGCTGGCGGCAGCTCAAACAGGCACAGGAAAAACTGCAGGCTTTACCTTACCTATTTTGCAAAGACTGATGGATTCAAAGCTACCTCAAGCGAGCGTACGGCGTCAAATCCGAGTTTTAATTTTGACTCCAACGCGTGAGCTTGCGGCGCAAGTACAGCAATCTGTTTTAACTTATGGCAAATACACTGGACTGAAATCAGCGGTTATTTTTGGTGGTGTCGGTGCTAATCCACAAATTAATGCAATCAAGAATGGCCTCGATATTTTAGTGGCTACGCCTGGTCGCTTAATCGATTTAATGGGACAAGGTCATATCTCACTAAAGGCAATAGAAATTTTTGTTTTAGATGAAGCGGATCGCATGTTAGACATGGGATTTTTACCCGATATTAAACGCATTTTGGCAACCTTACCAAAAGCACGTCAGAACCTATTATTTTCTGCTACATTTTCAACCGAAATTAAAGCGCTAGCCAATACCTTACTAAAGTCGCCAGCCTTAATTGAAGTTGCCCGCAGTAATAGTACCCACGAAGCGATTACGCAAAAAATTTATCCAGTCGATAAAAATAAAAAACAGGCGCTATTAGCCCACCTCATTAAAGCGAATGATTGGCAGCAGGTGCTAGTCTTTACGCGGACAAAACATGGTGCTAACAAGCTCGTCACGCAGCTTGAGAAAGATGGCATTACTTGCATGGCTATTCATGGAAATAAAAGTCAATCCGCCCGCACTAAAGCTTTGGCTGATTTTAAGTCTGGAAAAATTACTGCTTTAGTAGCAACTGATATAGCAGCAAGGGGTATTGATATTGATCAACTGCCCCATGTAGTTAATTACGATTTACCCAATGTTCCTGAAGATTATGTCCATCGAGTAGGGAGAACGGGCCGCGCTGGCTCGAATGGGGTGGCGATTTCATTAGTTTGTATCGATGAATTGGGGCTGCTAAAAGATATCGAGAAATTAACAAAACAAACTATTCCGCAAGAAATTATTACAGGCTTTGAAGTTGATCCCAGTATTGGTGTGCAGCCCATAAAGGCTACGCGCCAAGCGAGACCTCAAGCCAAAGCGAAGCCTAAAAATTCATCTAACTCGCAGATCACCCAATCAAAAGGACGGCAAAAAAGGCCGACATCGAGATAAGAATTTTGATTTAAATCAAAATCACCCCACTCTTATTCTGCTACAAAGAATGGGATGGACCAATTAATAACAGCTTCTCATCAAGTAGTTGGCTTAGCTAGTGCGAGAACTAGTTTATTAGAGCCTGCGCTATTAAAAAAATTTGATATTAATGGGCCGCGCTACACCTCATATCCTAGTGCCGATCGTTTCCATAAAGATTTTACTGAGGTTGATTATCGTTTAGCATTAAAGCGAATTTCATTAAACGAGCAGACTTTTTCGCTCTATATGCATTTACCATTTTGTCCTAATATTTGCTATTACTGTGCTTGTAACAAAATTATTACGAAGGATCATGGGCGTAGCGCTAAGTACATTAAATATCTAGCCAAAGAAATGGCTGCTGTTTGTGAGGCGATGGAGCTGGCTCCCGAGCAAAAATTACCTATTAGTCAACTGCATTGGGGCGGTGGCACACCGACCTTTTTGTCTCACTCTGAAATGCGGGAATTAATGACCTCGATTAAAAACCATTTTGAATTTCAGCAAAACGGGGAATACTCAATTGAAATTGATCCGCGTCGAGTAACTGAAGCCGATATTAAATTGCTTGCTGAGTTAGGCTTTAACCGCATTAGTCTGGGAGTGCAAGATTTCAATCCCGAGGTTCAGCAGGCAATTCATCGGCTTCAAACCCTAGAAGAGACTCAGTCAGTGCTGAATTGGTCGCGTAAATATGGCTTTACT
The DNA here is from genome assembly GCF_021395205.1 of Polynucleobacter sp. IMCC 30228. Classification (GTDB taxonomy): domain Bacteria; phylum Pseudomonadota; class Gammaproteobacteria; order Burkholderiales; family Burkholderiaceae; genus Polynucleobacter. Next base: position 253,886 of record NZ_JAJVCS010000005.1, read on the forward strand.
TCGCGTAGTGTTGATTTGATTTATGGCCTGCCAAAGCAAACGCCTGCCAGTTTTGAAGCAACAGTGCAAGCCGTAATCGCGCTGAATCCAGAGCGCATATCAGTTTATAGTTATGCCCATTTACCGCATATTTTTAAGCCGCAACGCCGTATTGTCGCAGGTGATTTACCGAATGCGGTAGATAAACTGCAAATTTTGTCGAGCACCATTGACCAGTTAATGCAAGCAGGTTATATCTTTATTGGCATGGATCATTTCGCCAAACCGAATGATGAGCTAGCAATCGCGCAAAAAGAAGGTCGTTTACATCGTAATTTCCAGGGCTACTCTACACAAGCCGAGTGCAATATGTTGGCATTTGGAGTAACAGCTATAGGTAAAGTTGACGATTGCTATGTTCAGAGCGTAAGAACTTTAGATGAGTATTACGCTTTGCTTGATCAACATCGCCTGCCTACATTGCGGGGCATGCGTTTATCCGAAGATGATATAGTGCGACGCGATTTAATTGGGCAACTCATGTGCCACTTTAAGATCGATGCTAGTCAATTTTCGCAAAAACATGCAATTGATTTCGACACGTATTTTGTCAATGAAGAGTCCGACCTAAATTATCTCGAAGATTCTGGTTTAATTGAATGGCATGGCGATTCTTTAATGGTGCCCATGAGCGGGCGCTTATTGGTACGGCGGGTGGCAATGGCTTTCGATCGACATTTGCGTGAATCCCTGACCATGGGGTCCTATTCAAAAGTAGTCTGAAATTACCAGGCTGCCGCTATCCGAATTTGCTGAGGTAGATTATGACGTTTCACTGGAATGAAATACATGCCAACGAAGGTCATAAAGCCCGCTAACCCATATCCACCTCGCTGGAGATATGCGTAGATCCCTCCCTTTTCCCGTGCCGCATAATATTTTTCAGCAATGCGAAATAGTTGATTCATCCCTTGGCGAAATGCAGGACTATCAATATCCAAAGAGATCGGAAATACTTGTTTCGAAATTTCACTAGTAATTTTAAATACTGCGTAATCGTACTGAGTAGGATCAAGCCCCATTGCATGTTTTAGTGCAGGGCGCGTGTGATCGCGGACATACATCGTGGCATATACCGCCAATAAAAAGAAGCGAATGAATAATAAATTAGTACCTTGCAATAATTTTGGATCAGCACGCATGATGAGGGCAAATGATTCGCCATGACGGAATTCATCATTGCACCAGCGTTCAAACCAGCGAAAAATAGGGTGAAAGCGTTTATCTGGAGTTTTTTCTAGTTGCCTAAAGATCGTAATGTAACGCGCATACCCAATTTTTTCAGATAGATATGTTGCATACAATATATATTTCGGCTTAAAGTAGGTATAAGCTTTATTTTTCTTTAATTCGCTTAGATTTACACCTAAATCAAAATCTTTAAGTGACGAATTGATAAAGCTTGCATGACGTGATTCATCGCGCACTAAATACGCCATTAATTGTTTAATATCGGGGTTATCAACATGATTGCGAATCTCGTTATACAGCACGCAGCCAGAAAATTCTGAGGTTAGGGACGTTACCAGAAAATCAAGAAATTCACGCCTTAATTCGGGATTAAGTTGGGGAACTAATCGAGCAACTTCGGCGACAAACTGCTCATCGCGCTGAAAATGATCTTGATTATTGTCACCTTCATATTCTTTCATCATCATGTCCCACTCTGCTCGAACGGGTTCGATATTCAGCCTATCCATATACGCATAGTCGGTCTTATAAAAACGAGGGCTAATTAAGTTATTCACCTCCGCCCTTCGGGCGGCGTCAGCTGCCGATTCAATTTCTTTTACAGTTTGCATGTCTTCCTAGCTACTAAGGACGAGGTTTTAATGTAGCTAATACGCTATTGAAGGCGTTTGATGTAGGTCAAAAAGATAGGGCTTGTTTTACTAGGGTTACTACTAGCTTCCCATTTGTTTTATATTGGCAGAATATTGCATATATAGCTTATTTTTCAAATAAACAAGGGATTAGAAATGCAAAAGTCTTTACTGATTAATGCTGATAAATGCACGGGTTGCCTCCAGTGTGAAATGGCCTGTAGTTATGAACATTATGGGATCTTTAATCCTTCTAAATCCCGCATTCGGGTCTTTGATTTTCACAACACTGGGGTAAAGGTACCCTATACCTGTACTCAATGCGATGAGGCATGGTGTTTAAAGGCTTGCCCGGTAGATGCCATTTCCATTGATCTAGTAACGGGCGCAAAAGTAGTCTCTGAGGACACCTGTGTGGGCTGCAAAGTTTGCACAATTGCTTGTCCTTTTGGCACGATTAATTATGTGCAGGATACTGGTAAGGTACAAAAGTGTGACTTGTGTTCTGGTGACCCAGCTTGCGCTACAGCGTGTCCAACCGAAGCTATTACTTATGTAGATGCCGATTGGACAGGGCTCGATCGCATGCGCGCATGGGCCGATAAGCTTGGCAATCAAGCTAGTACTAACTAATTATTGAATAGGAAAATACTATGTCTTGGGCTGGGAAACTACTACGCGTTAATTTAACTAAAGGCACTTGCAAGTCTGAGCCTTTGAATATGGAGTGGGCTAAAACCTATTTAGGTTCACGGGGCTTAGCCACAAAATATTTTGTCGATGAAGTTGATCCGAAGGTCGATCCTTTATCAGCTGAAAATAAAATTATTTGGGCAACTGGGCCGTTAACAGGCACCATGGCCTCTACTGGTGGGCGTTTTACGGTGGTTACCAAGGGTCCTTTAACTGGTGCAATTGCTTGTTCTAATTCAGGCGGGTATTTAGGTGCTGAATTAAAAATGGCTGGTTGGGACATGGTTATTTTTGAAGGCAAGTCGCCTAAGCCTGTCTACTTATATATCGAAGATGATCGCGCTGAATTAGTAGACGCAGGTGATTTGTGGGGCAAGACGGTTTGGGAAACCGAGCCAGCGATCAAAATTAAACATCAAGATCCCCAAATTCGGGTTTCCTGCATTGGGCGTGCTGGTGAAAATCAAGTGTATTTTGCCGCTATCGTCAATGACTTACATCGCGCTGCAGGCCGCTCTGGCGTTGGCGCTGTGATGGGTAGCAAGAATTTGAAAGCGCTGGCAGTGCGTGGTACCAAAGGGGTTGGCAATATTAAAAACCCCAAAGCCTTTATGGCGGCAGTAAATGCTGGTAAAGCGGTTTTAGCCGGGCACGCTGTAACCGGCCAAGGTTTACCGACTTATGGCACCCAAGTATTAATGAATGTAATTAATGAGGTGGGAGCCCTACCAACTCGTAATCATCAAGATGTGCAATTTGAAGGCGCAAAAGATATTTCAGCTGAAGCGATGGCAGTTGAACGTGACTCAGATGGAAAATCACATTTGGTAACAACTCAAGCTTGCTTTGCGTGCACGATTGCCTGTGGTCGTATTTCGCAAATAGATGAATCTCATTTCACGATTGAAAATAAACCGCAATATAAGAATACCTCGGGCGGCCTTGAATATGAGGCTGCCTGGGCTTTGGGCGCAGCTAATGGTGTCAATGATCTTGAGGCTTTGCAGTATGCCAATATGATTTGTAATGAAGACGGTTTTGACCCGATTACTTTTGGTGCTACAGTTGGCGCAGTGATGGAAATGTATGAAATGGGGGTCTTGACCAAAGAGCAACTTGGTATTGAAGCGCCTTTTGGTTCGGTCAAAGCACTTTGCCACTTTGCTGAAATTACTGCGCAAGGAATTGGCTTTGGTAAAGAAATTGCCTTAGGTTCTGCTCGGCTGACAGCAAAATATGGCCAACCCGATTTATCGATGAGCGTCAAAGGGCAAGAGTTTCCCGCTTACGATGGGCGGGTGATTCAGGGTATTGGCTTGGCCTATGCCACTTCGAATCGGGGCGCATGTCATTTACGTGGTTACACTATCGCCTCTGAAGTTTTAGGCATTCCTGTTAAAACAGAGCCTGCTGATACGGATGGTAAGCCTGAGTTGGTAAAAGCCTTTCAAGATGCTACTGCTGCCTTTGATTCTGCTGGACTCTGTATTTTTACTAGCTTTGCTTGGACACTAGCCGATGTTGCGCCCCAACTTCAAGCAGCCTGTGGAGATGAATTTACAGTTGAAAATTTAACTTTAATTGGCGAGCGAATTTGGAATATGGAGCGTGATTTTAATAATCGTGCTGGCTTTACTAGTAAAGACGATAAGCTACCCAAGCGTTTAATGTCTGAAGCTGCAAAAACTGGACCTGGTAAGGGTTCAGTCAGCGGCTTGGGCAAGATGTTACCGCAGTATTACAAGATTCGTGGCTGGGATAGCGATGGGCAAATTAATGCCGATACTCGCAAGCGTTTAGGTCTTTAAGTAGCCCCATGAAGCATGTCATTATTGGCAATGGGCCAGCTGGCGTAATTGCAGCAGAGACAATTCGCAAGCGTTGTCCTGCGGACGAGATTATCCTAATTGGTGATGAGCTCTCGCCACCATATTCTCGCATGGCAATTCCTTATTTATTGGTTGGCAATATTGACGAATCGGGAACGTATTTGCGGAAAACTGCCAATCATTTTGAACGGCTCAAAATACAGCAAGTACAGGGCAGAGTGCTTTCACTCGACGCCAAAAGTAAATCACTGCAAGTTGAAGAAGGTAATAAAAAAACACAAAAAATTAATTTTGATAAGTTGCTGATTGCCACTGGCTCAGTGCCTGTGCTACCGCCTGTACCTGGTATTGACCTTCCAGGGGTTCACCATTGTTGGACACTAGAGGATGCACGGGCGATTCATGCCTTAGCCAAGCCTGGGGCACGAGTATTACAAATGGGCGCAGGTTTTATTGGTTGCATCATTCTAGAGGCATTGGCCAGTAGAGAAGTTGAACTAACCGTAGTTGAAATGGGAAACCGGATGGTGCCGCGCATGATGACGGAAATGGCGGGCGCTCTCATCAAAAAATGGGTGCAAGCTAAAGGTATCACCGTATTTACCGATACTAAGGTTGAGGCTATTACCCAAGGCAAAGCAGGTTTAGCCGTAAAACTTTCAAATGGACAGACACTTGAAGTTGATTTAGTGATCTCAGCAGCAGGCGTACGCCCGAACATTGCCTTTTTGAAAGACTCGGGACTAGACATCAAAACTGGAATTGTAGTAAATGAGCAAATGCAAAGTTCGATTGCCGATATTTATGCAGCGGGTGATGTAACTGAAAGTGTTGATTTTCTCACTGGTGAGCGCATGATTAATGCCATTCAACCTAATGCTGCTGAGCAAGCCGGAGTTGCTGCGATCAATATGACTGGAGGGATGGTGCAAAGTATTGGCACCTTGCAAGTGAATGTATTAGATACCCTCGGTTTAATTGCTTCTTCATTTGGCTTATGGTCAGGCGCTAAAGGCGGTGATCACGTAGAGCTTTGTGATCCCCAGCGTTTTAAATACCTGCGGTTAGAATTTTTAGGTGATGTTTTGATTGGCGCAACTAGCTTAGGGTTTACCGAGCATGTGGGAGTCTTGCGGGGCCTAATTCAAACGAAGCTTGCCTTAGGCGCCTGGAAAGAGACTTTACTAGAAGACCCCACCCAGCTAGTAGAGGCATATTTAGCTAAAGGACAAGCACAATCTGCTTGAATGAATTAAGCTTTACGTATGCAAGTTACCCTCAAGCTTTTTGCCAGCCTCAATCGCTATTTGCCCGCCAATAAAATCAATACAATTGAGGCGATTATTCAAGTGCCTGATGGATCTACAGTCAGTGAAGTGATGGACTTGCATCACATTCCTCATCCTCAAGCCCACTTAGTAATGATTAATGGTAAATATATTCCACCCCAAGAGCGACTCGGTTCAGTCTTGCAAGAAAATGATGCTTTAGCTATTTGCCCACCCGTTGCTGGCGGTTAATTTTCAGTGTGACTGTAATTCAAGTGCAAAGAGTGATGGGTTGTTCTGCCGATGATTTAATTCGCTGGCTACCAGATGCTTTGGGTGAGTTGCTACAATCAACTGCAGTAGCAATCGATAATAAAACGCATTATGAAGTTCCCGGCCCCAGATTATTGATTGCCGCCCACACAAAACCTTCCCAACAAATTGCCTTACTGAAAATTCCTGTGTTGGTGGTAAATTTTTCATTTGCAATGAACGCTTTTAATGCAGAGCAAGTAGCGCAGGTAATGGCTAAATTTGATTTATATACCCGTAGGGGTGGGGGTTAAGGCTAAAAGAATAGTTAATTTGTATATGCGTAATAAGGCCCTATACCAGCGTTGCTCGTACGCCCAGTAATGCCAATATAGACGCTGCGGCCAAAGAAAAAAGGCAGGCCCCAGTCAAATAAATTATTACCAATTTGACCGGTAATATTGTTGTAAGCATAGTTGCCACTAGCGACTAAAGTTTTCGCATTAGCAGCAGAAAAACTGACATTACCCTGAATATTATTTTTTAAGGTGAGGGCGGCCAAATACGATTGAGTGGTGGCAGGGCAGTAAAAACCTGCTAACGAATACGAGGAGCAATTCACCAAAACAGAACTTAAGTTGCCAGATGGAAAATAAAGACCATTTGAGCCACTATCGATAAAACTACTAGTAAACGTAGTGTTATTAAAAATAGTAGTAAATAGGCCGCTACTATTAGTGGGGATGACATAAGACCCACTCGAGGAATTATTGGCTTGGGTATCGATTCCAAAAGTGAGTGATCCGGTAATGAGGCTTGCGCCATTGGCACTAACTGTAGGAAGTTTAATAATGATTCCATTATTGTCGACCGGAAAGGCAGAAACCGGATTCTGAACTTGTAAATTAGGGCTGAGACTTAGGCTGATTCGACAATTATTTAAAGTGGTTGGCACACAATTAAAGTAGCTTTGGGTATCGCTAATGAATAAACCAACCCCTAAAATACCATTAGTTTTAAGGGTGTTTGAAATTTGGGTGGCTTGTGAACCGCCACACGAACTTGGAATGGTGCTGTAACTAGGGTCTGCCAAAATTTGAATCGGAATTGAGCTAGCTACCTCTGCACTCATTTTGACATCGGCCAGCTTTACGGGCCCCCACGCATCACCACTGATGAAAGAGGCACACTCCAGAATAGGGGCATTATTGACAACTACTTGGGTGAGCTGTAAAGAGGTGATGGTAGAAGCCAAAACTCGTAAGCCGGTTGAGCCAGTATCGAGCAGAATGTTATCAACGGTCTTGCAAATACTTGTACCAGGCTGGCAGATAGTCACACTAACATAAGGCGTATTAATATTTTTTGCTTGCCCAGCACCAACATTAACGCTAATTGAATTAGCCGCTAAGTTAATACTGGGCAGAGAATCTTGATTACTACTAGAGGATGAGCTACTAGTACTACTGCCACCACAGGCAACTAAAACGACTGCAAATACCATTATTGCCATGCCACGCATGAATTGCCATCTCAATAGGAAAGCCATAGCCATTAAATGCATGGCCTATTGAATATTTGCAGATGTCATACCCGCTGGAAATTGCTTAGGTAAATAGGCACGCCCTACATACCCTCCCATCACGCCGCCCGATTCAATCACGATGTTGTCATCTTGAAAAAAAATCGCTCGCGGGTTATTTTGCAATGCAGTGAGGTAGTTTGAATAATAAGACCCTAATACTACTTGAAAATTAGGTAGGTTGGGGCCTTTCCAGGTCACTGCAAAAACATTGCCATTGTTAGTTAAATATTCTTTAATGACTAAGCCGGGGTTAATATTTTGCGAATAAATAGTGTAGCCAGTTTGCGGTGAAGAGGTCAGAGTTGACCCAAAAGTTTTTTGTTCTAGATTAATGCTAGCAAGATTACCGCCTAATTCTGCTTGGGATACCATCGGTAAAACTAAAAGAAAAATACTAAAAATAGTAACTAAAGCAGTTCGTATGATTTTCATAGGATTACTTCAAAATGAGATAAAAACTAATCTTAGCCTAAGGATGAGATCTTAGGCTAAGATTTTATGCTGAATTTACAACTTATTTCAAATATGGTAATAGATTGGTTAGTTTGGGGTCATCTACGCCATTACTCGGCTCAATAGTAAATTTATAGCCTCCCCACCATGGGCCTGCAGCCCACCAAGTCCAGCCAGCCCAGACATCCGCGTTAGCTTCCATATAAGCGAGCATATTAGCAATGCCTTGATTACAGGTAGCATTATTGCCGCCAGCAAATTCCCCTAAAAAGCCTTTCTTGCCGTTGGCGCGTAGCCAATTGGTAAAAGTAACTAAGCGCTCAGCCCCAATGGTGGAGCTAACACAAATATCTGAATTTCCCGAGCTATTGGAATCTAGATATTGATGGGCTTCAAACATCAAGTTATTGGCAGAGTCTTTGATCGATAGCATGGCAACGGCATTTGCGGTGCCATACCAATTTTGCGCCCAACTGTGGGCACCAGTCCAGCCATTGCCAGGAACCAGAATCACATTATTAGCCCCAACATTACGAATTGCGACAATTGCAGCATTGGCGGCTGCCACCCAAGTTTCAGTGGACATCTCGCTAGGCTCATTCATGAGACCAAATAAGACAGCTGGATTATTTTTATACACTGTTGCTAAACGACCCCAAAAATCAGCAAAGTTAGCATTTGTAATCGAGCTGGCGCCAATAATATTGTTTTTATAGCGCGCATAGTTATGCGGATCTAAAACAACTGTATGGCCTGCTGCAATTGCTTGGTTAACAAAAGTCTGCATCCGATTTAGTTCAGTTGGGTCAAGGGCTGCATTTAAAGTGGGCTGTAAACGCTCCCACCGGAATGGCAAGCGAATGACATTCATGCCTTTACTTTTAAAGTAAGTCGCTTCAGCATTGGTTGGATAGGTGTAATCCACACCATAGGTGCCAGGTAAATTACTTTCACCAAAATCAGCGCCAGCTAAATTAACACCGCGGTATTTAATTGCGCCGGTAGAGCCCGTTGAGTTGGTGGTGCAGGAAACAGTAACGGTAGTAATATTAGCAGTTACCTTACCTGCACCGTTTGAAACGGTACACGTTTGCCCGCTAGGTTGTGTGCCAACTGTCACTGCATAGTTAGCGTTATTGGCTACTAGCGTACTAAACTTAAATGCGCCATTTGAGCTAAGACTCAGTGAATTAGCACCATTATTATTCAGCGCCACTGTTAAGCCTGTATTCAAGCCGCTTAGCGTACCACCAACACTATAAGAACCGATAACTACGGGTGTACTAGCAACCGTGAAGAGGGCAGCTTCATTCACCGTATTATTGTCAGTAACGTTAATTGCGGGAGCACTAAAGCTGACATTAGCAGGTAAAGCGCTACTAGCAACAGTAAGGGTATAAGAGCCCGTAGCTAGTCGAGTGAAATTATTGTTCGTAATAACCGTGCCGGCATTATTATTATCGATGGTCGCAACCGTCGATGCATAACTATTAGGCCCGCTCAGCATCACCGGAATATTGCAGGTTGTACCACTAACACAAACCGCCTTTAACGCAGTGGCATCAATACTAAAAGCAATTGAACCACCGGTTGGCGTCACCGGAGTACTACCACCATTAACCGTATAGCTGATTGCGCCTGGCGTCGTACCATTGGGGTTATAGCCATAAAATACGGTGGCTGAAGTATTGGGTTGAATCGACCCAGTCGTATTTAAGGTTAAGGTGACCGTATCTTTACTACCGGCCACACTATTGGTAATAAACGTCCCTGTAGATTGGGCCCAATAGATTGGCGGCGGAAAATATAAGCCATTAATCGAGTCCAGCTGAAACTTAGAGCCTACCAAAGCAGTGCCACTGCTAGCAATTTTAATTTGCAAACCACTAGCACTTTGTACGGTAGCGCAAGTATTGGTGACATTAAATGAGCCGCTGGTCCACCATTGACCCAGATTAGTGCTTGGAGCTGTAATGCTGAAACAACTATTAGTTGCTGCCGCAGAAACTGCTGAAACTGAGGTAGGCGTTGCTGAATTACCTGTTGATGCCGAACCCATGTCGCCTCCGCCACAAGCAACCAAGAATAGCGAGGCTGCTAAAGACATCAAAAGACCGATCGTTTTTTTCATGATTTTATCCTTAGAAAATTGATGCTAGCCTCGAATTTACCTACAATTTTGTGCGTTTCAACGCTTTTCTAGTTCACTTTCCATTTTTTTTTGATGGCCTGAGACCCAATATATATATGGCTCTCATCCTTTCTTTGCACTAATCTGCAGCATGTTCATCTTCAAATATGCGTAATTTTGGTTATGATGGCTCAATATGAAAGAAATTCAGGAATTTGAGTATAAAAAATCACTGCAGTTACGTGCTGAAAAAACCTTTATCGACATTACTCAAGCCGCTGATGACTTGATGCAAAAAGACAGTGATGGGATGCCTACTGCAAGAGAATTGGCCTCTAAGTCGGGTTACTCTATTGGCACCTTTTACCGTTATTTTGGCGCACTCAACTCACTATTTGCATTTATTTTTATTGATCGCCATTTGCGTAAGGTCGCCCTTCATGCGGAAGAAATCATCCAGCAATTTACCCCGCATGATGAGATTGGTCCAGTTATAGGCACTATTGTTGATCTACTTTTTGCGCGCCTGAACAAAAAAAAACATACGGGTAAAAAATATAAGCTCTTGATGAGACTTTTATTAAAAGTATCTAAAAAACCTGAAGAATTAAATAAAGTGATGGATTCTGTCATTCCCGCGCTTCTGCAGTTGGCGCAAGATAATGTAACCAATACGTTCAGAATAATGAATGAAAATGAATGCCGCTTAGCCCTTAGGGCATTTCAGGCTGTTATTCGGAGTCCATTTTTAGAGAATGATCCGATTGCAGGTTCAGCAGAGCATAAAAAATATGTCTGTGAATTTGCAATTGGTTTATTTGGTAAGGCCAAAGGACAGGCTTAGCTAAACACTTTAAATTTCAGTTGCAGAGAAATTCCACCATGCACTCGATCACCGATAGTAGGAATAATAAAAACATTAGCCCCAACCCAATCCCCTTCCCAAGTGAGCGCGGGAATTGCAGCTGGAAACCATCCGCCATTATTCGTTGATGAATAACCACTAAAGCCACCAATAACAGCGCCAACTTTAATTGGCCCAATCGCTAGGGGTTGGTAGTAGATGCCAGCGTAATTAGAATAAGCATTATTACTATTATAAAAACGGCCGGCTGTGATTGAAGATACCGTAGAGAAGCGATACTCAGCCCCTGCGCCCCAGTTCGCGCCATTGAGGTTTTGATCAGTTTGAAAGTGGTAAGTGACCATACCTGGGTTAAGCCACAATTCGTTTTTTGCACTTGGCTCAAGTAGTCCAATAAAAGTATCGGCTTGCGCATAGACTGAGTTACAGGCTAATAGGCCTAACATGCTTAATATAAAAGATATAGCGAAGCGTAAACAGATCATTAAGCGGGCTAGCTATTTTGGTAATTCTGTTTTTGGTGAGACATTAGGAATTGCACGAGCCTTGGGTACTGCTGCTGTACCACTATTAGATCCGTTACTAGAATTATTCGCTTGCTTATCTTTATTTGATTTATTCAGACTAAAGTTGAGCCGCTTGCCTTGATAGAGCAAAGTTGCAGTTTCTGTGGTGATAGTTTGCAACATCAGTCCTTTGCCTAAACTTTCACCAACTGCAATAGCGCCAGTCGGTTTGCCATCAATTTCAAAGAGGGCAAAGCCTTGCAGTAAACCATCTTTATTTTTATCAGTGACAACAACACCGCGTAAGATGATATTGTCGGTTGCGATAGGTTTGCTACCAAACAGTGCATAACTCTCAGCACTACCTTGATTACTATAAAGTACAGCCCCTTTAGCATTTTTGCTTAGAGCCTCTGGTGGGCTGGGAATTTGTGATAAATGCATCAGCCAATAAGTCACTGAAGCAATAGTAATTAACATGCCCAGATAAGTAAGGCTATGAATAACTGGGCTTGGTTTAAGATAATTTTTAGCAAACAGCTTTAACTGTAAAATAATGCTAGATTTATTTAAATCAGAATTAAAACCATTTTTAGTCAGAGATTGTTTGCTTGCGGTCAGTAGTTGCTGGGCGAAGTGATTAAAAGACGCCCAACGCTCTGCCCAAGACAAGGGTAAGCGCCCTGTGCCAGAGCTATCAGTAGCGCTAGCAGAGCGCTTTTTTAGACGCTCTTGAAGACGATGCAGAAATTCGCTCAAATTAGAATTAATCCTTATAATATTCATTCAGTTTAATTGATTGAGAGCCCCTTTTGAAATACCTACTTAAACTACCTACAGCACTGGTCAGCCCCAATCTAAACAAGGCGCGTATTGATTGCAAAAAGCGCGAGGCCGGCTTTACTTTAATTGAAATTATGGTTGTTATAGCCATTATTGGTATTTTGGCTACTTTAATAGTGCCCCGCATTATGGGGCGTCCTGATGAGGCGCGCGTGACCGCTGCTAAACATGATATTGGCACCTTATCCCAAGCACTAAAACTATATCGCTTAGATATTGGCCGCTATCCCACTACCGAGCAAGGCCTCAAGGCACTCGTTACTCGCCCTAGTGCTGAGCCAGTGCCACAAAATTGGAAAACGGGTGGCTATTTAGATTTATTACCAAATGATCCTTGGGGCCATCCTTATCAGTACAGTAACCCTGGGACTAAAGGTGAAGTTGATATCTTGAGTTATGGGGCAGACAACAAGCCGGGCGGAACCGGAACCGATGCGGATATTGGGAATTGGTAAAAAAAGTAGGGGCTTAATTAAGTGTTCTTCTGCTGAAAGTGGATTTACTTTAATCGAGCTGTTGCTAGCCCTCACAATTGTGGCGGTGATGTTAGGAATTGCAGTGCTGACAATTCCGAATCATGATGAACGTTATTGGCGCGATAACCTCGATCAATTAGTGGCCTCACTGAATGCAGCTCAGGATGAAAGCCTGATGAGTGGGTCTTCCATGTTGGCGCAAATTGATGAAACCGGTTGGCGTTTTAGCCGACCACTAAATGTAAATCCAATGGCTGAAGCGAATACTCCTGCCACATTTATTCCGGATGCCTATAAGGCGAAGGTTTGGGCTAAACCAGTGATCGTCAGTCCAATCCAACTAACTTTAGGCGCTGAGTCTGTGACCACAGCCATGCGTATTCCAATTCAACAAGATAGGCGTTTTGCGACCTTAGTGCGCGCCAGTAACGGGCGTTTTAGTTGGGAGTCGCCATGAACCAGCAAAGTTCACCTAAGCAAAATGGATTTATATTAGTTGAGGTATTGGTAGGCTTAATTATTTTAAGCGTCGCCTTAATTGCAGCCTTACGAGCAGTGGCATACAGTGCCGATACGCAGCTGGCAATTTCACAACGGACCATGGCCCTATGGAGTGCTGATGATGCACTAAACGAAATTCGTATGAAAAAAATTTGGCCTGATTTGGGCACCAGCTCATTTAGTTGCCCACAAGTATCAATAATCTTGGTTTGTCAGCGCAAAGTATTGGCCACCCCCAATCCAGCCTTTCGACGAGTTGAAATTACGGTTTACCTAGCCAGCCAGGCAAGTGCTACCGAGTCTAATGGCCCACGCTTAGCTTGGTTAGTTACGGTGGTGGCCAACCCAACTGGCGGTGTCTTGTGAAACTGCGCGTTAATGATGCAGGTTTTACGCTAGTAGAAGTATTGGTAGCGCTAATCATTATGGCCGTCGTTGGCTTAATGGCATGGCGCGGCATGGATGCCATGATTCGCGGACGCGAGACGATTGATCGTCGATCTACTCAAGATGCTGGCTATGTGCAATTGGTTCGGCAGTTTGAGCGAGATTGCCAAGAAATGTTAAGCAATTCAGAATTGGGTGTTAAGCCATATGCCGCAGGTACAAAAAATGTTTGGTGGGTACGCCGCTATCGACTCGATAATATTGATGCCTGGATGATCGTGGGTTTTGGCATGACTCCAGCGGGTTTGCAACGTTGGACTAGTAGGCCTCTGAAAGGCAGAGCAGATGCGTTGACGGTATGGCAAGCTATTTTGAGTGATCCCGATCTACTTTCAACCGAAATGAAAGTAAGTCTTGAGATACCAGAAGTAGTTAGTCAGCAAGCCCAAGTCTTAACTAGTAACCCAAGTGCCACCCAAGCGGGACAAGGAAATCAAGCAGCACCAACTACTCCAACGACACCAACTACACCTGGTGGGTCGGGTACGCCAACCAGTGCTAATCCACCAGGCACCCAAACTACATCAACTGACCCAGCAGAAAAAAACGAATTATTAAATGGTATTGCTATGCGCTGGGGCCTTAAAACTATGCCCTTTCCTATTACTAGATCTTGTTTAGCGGGAACTAGTTTATAAGATGAAAAATGTAAAGCCGACAAATGATGTACTTGCTCGATCTGGCGTCAGCGCGCAAACCGGCTCGGCGACAATTACTGCGCTCATTGTGGTTGGCGTTTCAGTGGTGTTGATGGCTAGCTTAATGTGGCGCCAGCAATTGCAGGTGCGTACTTTAGAAAATTTACGCGATCGCACGCAAGTACTTTGGTTGCAGCACGGCATTCTTGATTTTGCTAGGTTGGTTCTAGCTCAAGATGGCCGCACCAGTCAATATGATCACTTGGGAGAATCTTGGGCCTTACCGTTAGCTGATAGTAAAGTTGCTGATTTTTTGAAAAATGCTGATATTCCAGACGAATTACAAAGCGTCACTGTACAGGGTAGGCTAACTGATGCACAAGGATTATTTAATTTAACTAATTTATGGAACAATCAATTTCAAGGCATTAATGCAGGCGGAGTATCCGCCTATGGTCGCCTATTAGCTGCCTTAGGACTAGATGCGAATTTAGCACAGCAAACTGCCCAAGCCGTGCTCCAAACTCAAATCCCTCTGGTTGATTTAGATGGGTTAGCCAGCATCCCTGGTTATACCCCCGCCTTAATTGAGAAATTACGTCCTCATGTAGCAGTCCTGCCTATTAATACTGCTATTAATGTCAATACAGCAAGTGCTGAGGTGCTAATGGCTGCATTTGCAGGCTTATCTCGCAGTGCAGCAAATAATTTAGTGCAATACCGAACGGCGGCACCTATGAAGGCGCTTGATGAAATCACCACCTTATTGACTAAAGCTGGTGCGGGTGCAGGGGTGGCAGTTGACGGCTCTTTGGTCAATGTAAAGTCACAGTTTTGGCTGGCGCAATCCGAAATTCACCTAGGAAGCGGTATATTTGTGAACTCGGCATTAATACAGCGTTCCCCAGTGCCATTACCAAGCGGTATTTTTACCCAAGTAATTTGGAATAAATCAGTCAGGATGTTGCCAGAATGAGTTTATTAGTAATTCATTGCCCCCTCAAACCTTTTGCTGGTTCATCCAGTAAAAGTGAGGAGAGCGCGCGCGCCGACCAATTTGCCTGGTGTCTTTGCGAAAATCCTGCTGAAGACCCGACCGCGGGACGGCAGGGTATTGGTAGTGCAGAATCAATGCCTTACGCAGATGAGGTTTTAGTATTAATTCCAACTTTAGATGTACGGCTGATTGAAACTAAAGTTCCTCTAGTGAAGGCAAAAAAATTACAACAGGTTTTACCGAGCCTAGTTGAGGAATATTTATTGGCTGGTGCTGATAGTGTTTTAGTGCATGCATTACCGCCATTTCTCGGACAAATGGGTTCGCAAAGAACCTTAGCAATTATTGATCGGGTTTGGTTTTATTGGCTTAATCAACAACTGAGTGCTTTGCTCGCACCGCGGATACGTTTTATTCCCGACTGTTTACTTTTATCTTACGCTAAGGCAGAAGAGCCATTAACTGCAGATCAATATCCTGAAATTGCTATTCCTAGCCTTGCTTTTAAAACTGCTGAAAATGAAATTATTTATACTTGGCGTAAGAGTGAGCAATTAGGCCTAGCATGGGTTGAGCAGAATCCCAGCGAGCAATTACCTAGTATGGTGGAGAACTGCAAACCAGTTGAGTGGTCATGGAATTGGCTGATGATAAGTGCCGTAGCATTTAGTCGGCGCACAGATATAGCAGCCGCTAGCCTTAATTTATTATTGGCAGCGCCAAACGCGAAAAAAACTCCGTTGAAATTAAATGCGCGTTGGCAATCGGCGCAAGCTAAAGGCATCAACGGACTAGCTAATGTATATCAATCCTGGGTTGATAAAAATTTATGGGTAGCACCTTCACGCTGGGCAATTTATGCAATTTCCAGTATTTTTATTGGCTTTAGTTTGCATGCAGCTTGGCTTGCAGTTGATGATTGGCGCTGGGTCAGAAATCTTGAAATAACTGCAGCCCAATTTATTTCACCAACTTCTATTGCGTTACTAGCGCAAAATAAAACAAATGATTCAGTGACAGGCGCCTTTATTAAACAGTTGACGCAAGAAGAGCGAAGAAAAGGGCAAACTACAGATGCTGATTTTGTACCGATGGCTGCAAAAGTACAGCAATTAAAAGCCGCCTTAGGCAAAGAGACATTACAAAAAATTACTTATGATGGCTACCGCATAGATTTTGAATTCAAACCAAGCGCGATTCCTCTTAGTGCAAGCGAGATCATTAAAAAAGCAGAATTACTAGGGATGATGGTGATCGACTTAGGCAACAATCGTTATCGCTTAGAGCCTTATGCGGGATTGGGAAGTAATACTAAGGAGGCCAGCTTATGACCCCTTTTTCATTAAAAGAGCTAGTAAAAAAATGTCGCGCTGCTTTAAATCAAGTGATGGGCTCAAGCCAAATGACGCTCAACGCACTACAACAAAAAAAACCCTCACAAGCTAGTGCTGCATGGGGGTTTGCTAGCGCCTTGAACTTTGCTCACGCTAAGCGTAAGTTATTACTAAACTTAGCTGTTCTTGGCGCGCTGTGGGCTTTAATGCAATTTTGGGCGACTCCTTATGTGCACCGCTTAGAGGGGCAAATTTCATTGCGCCCTATGCAGTGGGCTCAATTAGAGAATTTAATCAAATTGTCTAAAAGCAAGCCTATGCAACTTAATACCGTAGTCTTAGTGGATGAGGCAGAGCTACAAAAAATTCGTAATATCTTAGTCGCACGAGGCTTAAAGCCTAGTGTTCTTAGACTCGGCGTGGAAAACCCTCCCCGCATTGAATTGCAAGCAAGTGATGTGATGTTTGCTGTGGTCGTTGATGTCTTAGAAGAATTACGTATGACTTGGCGCTTGTATCCAGAGCGCATTGAGTTGGTGGCCACTCCAGCTACGGCAGTAGTTAACTTAAGCGCTAGTCTGGTACAAACGAGTGCCTCTAGTTATTCCAGCAATGTCTCGTTGCTTGCAGGCGCTTTATCAAAATGAAAATACTGCTAGATTCTACACGTGGACATTTACCAAAGTTACTTTGGGTTGCCTTATTATTGACTGTATTAGTCGTCATTGTTAGGCAACTTCCCGCTAGCTGGTTTACTAGCTTTATTAGTAGCCAAACAGCATGTCGGGTTACATTGCATCAACCAATTGGCACAATCTGGCAAGGCAGTGCAGCGCTTGGCTTTTCGGAGTCGAATGTAGCAGGGGGAGGCTGCCGCGAGGCCAGCGCTTTAACCGAACGTTTTCATTGGACTGCGCAGTGTAATGCAGTTAATGGAGAGTGTGGCTTGTCGATAAGTTTTTCAGCGCTCGATCAACCGCTGCAAATACTGTTGAAATTAGGGCAAGTAGCGGTTGCCAGTGGCGAAATTAGCCTGCCAGCCACTATATTGGAAGGGGTTGGCAACCCCTGGAGTACGCTGCGACCCCGTGGGCAGTTATCTGCCCGCTGGACTGAGCTTAAAATAGGCAAAGAAACTGCGGGAACAATACGCCTTATGATGAGCAGCCTAAGCAGTCCAATTAGCCCAGTAAAACCCTTGGGTAGCTATGAAATACAGGTTAATTTGGCACAAGCTGGTACAGTGTTTAACCTCAGCACTACGGTGGGGCCTTTGTTGTTGAGTGGCAAAGGTAATATGGGTACTGGCACTAGCGCAGGCTTACATTTTTTAGGCGCAGCTACCGCCTCAGCTGAGGCTGAAGAATCGTTGATTGGGTTATTGTCTTTATTAGGCAAAAAAGACGGTGAAATTTACCGCATGCAATATTGAATAGCAATGAACTGCGGAATAGAAGACGTATGCGGCTAAGTAAATTGACTCAGCAAATTGGGTCACTGAAACAAACTAAGCTAGCTCCACAGGGAGCGAGTGACGGATTAGGCTATTCATTTTTTTCGCGTAGTAGCTTACGTAAAGCTTGTTTACAATTTTTACTTTGCTGCTTAATGGGTGATTTTGTTTTGGCCCCAGCTATGGTAATGGCACAAACCACCCCCAACGTTGCTAGTAATAGTGAGGTTGGCACTGTCACCCTATCTTTCATGAATGCGGACATTGACTCAGTTGCAAGTGTAGTTGCCAAAGCAACTGGACAGACCATCTTGGTTGACCCACAAGTGAAGGGCACGATTAATCTCATTAGTAATAAACCAGTGAGTAAAGCCAAGGCCTTAGATTCTTTTTCTACCGCCCTGCGAACAGCGGGTTTTGCTTTAGTGGAAGTTAACGGCGTATATCGGGTTGTTACCCAAGCAGATGCAAAATTAGTCAGTACATCGGTTTCAACAGGGAAAACCAAGCAAGAGGGCGATCAAATTATTACACGAGTTTTTAGATTGAGCTATGAATCAGCCAATAATTTATTACCAGTTTTACGGCCTTTGGTTTCACCGAACAATACGATTAACGCTTATCCAGGCAATAACACGATTGTGGTAACCGATTATGCGAGCAATATTCAGCGAATTGCAACTTTAATTGATGCAATTGATGCACCAACTACAACTGATGTGCAGACGATTAAATTACAACATGCTTTTGCAAGTGATATAGCAGCAATCTTAAGTAAGGTGTTGGATACAGGCGCAGCGGGTACCGCAGACCCTGCATTAAAAACCATTATTTTGGCTGAGCCACGGAGTAATTCGATTTTAGTACGTAGCTCGAGTGCAGAGCGTGTAAGACAAGTTCGTATTTTAGTGGCCCGTCTTGATATTCCAGGTAATAAAAACGGCAATATTTGGGTAGTGCCACTAAAGAATGCTGAGGCTAGTAAATTAGCAATAACCTTACGCGCTATAGTAGCAGCTGATGCAGCTTTATCTGCGCAGGTTGCTGGCGGTAATGCTGCTGCTAATCCCGCAGCAGCAAATCCACAGCAAAATCCGGCTGCCAATCCTGCGGCAACGGGTTCTGGCACGAGCTTGGGCACTTCTGCATTAGTTAGCTCTAGTACTCCCAATGTAGGCGGTTTTATTCAAGCTGAGCCAGCAACCAACTCACTCATTATTACGGCTAACGAACCACTCTATCGTAATTTACGCCAAGTCATTGAAGAATTAGATCGTCGGCGCACTCAGGTCTACATTGAGGCGCTTATTGTTGAGGTGAGTTCTGAAACTGCTGCAGAGTTGGGTATTCAATGGAATTTTTTATTGGGCTCGGGTAATCAAAACATGGGTTTTGGTGGCACTAACTTTAATGTTCCCAATCAAGGCCCTGGCGCAAATATTATAGGTCTGGGGCGAGATACGAGCATAATTGCAAATCCAGGCACGCCTGCTACTGGCGTACCAATACCACCAGCGCCTGGCTTAAATTTAGGCATGATAAGTAGGTTTAATGGTGTTTATGCCATGTCGGCTTTAATTAGAGCACTAGAAACTGCTACTGGCACCAATGTTCTTTCAACCCCAAATTTAATCACACTTGACAATGAAGAAGCGCGCATTATTGTTGGTCAAAATATCCCAATCTTAACCGGTTCCTATGCGCAAACGGGGACCACCTCAACGGTCACGCCGTTTCAAACAATTGTGCGGCAAGATGTGGGAATAACTTTACGGGTAAGGCCACAAATTTCAGCTAACGGCATTGTTAGAATGCAAATTTTTCAAGAAGTTTCATCTGAAGCGGGATTTAACCCTTCAGGAGTAGTTATAAATAAACGCAATATTGAATCGAATGTATTGGTTGATGACGGCCAAATGATCGTTTTGGGCGGTTTGATCACAGATGCATACGGGGACCAGACAAGCGGCATTCCATTTTTAAGTAGCATTCCCATTATTGGCAATTTATTTCGCTATGACAATAAAAAAAGAGTCAAAAGTAATTTATTAGTCTTTATTCGCCCCTATGTTTTGCGGGATAAAGATGAAAATGAGCAAATGACTAAAAATCGTTTAGACCTAATGCAAACCAAAGAAGATCAGTTTAAGCAATTACCGATGTTATTGCCTACAGAAAAGAACATGCCAAACGTTAAAGATGCCGAAGTGCCGCTGGTTCCGCCCAAGTTACCTGCTGACACCATCAAAACCAGCCCTGCGATAAAACCCTCAAGTCCACCTTCTATTGCTCCAATAGACCCCGCATTACCGGCGAATAAATAATGCTACGTATTCCTTTTGTTTACGCGCGGGATAATCAGGTGCTGTTAATGAAAGCGCCTGTAACTGAAGGCCAGCAATTTTTAGATGGTGGACAAGAAGATGATCTGATTGTCATTCATAGCCCCACTACCGATTTAACAGTACTCCAAGAAATTTGTCGTCTAGTTGGCCCTGTAAAGCGAGTAGAAAAATCCAGCGATGAGGTGATGCAAGCAGTGAATGCAGCTTATTCACAAGGCGATTTAGACGCCTCGCAAGTGGTTGATGAGGTTGAAGACACGATTGATTTATCCCGTTTATTGCAAGAGATACCCATTTCAGAAGATCTCTTGGAAATGAATGATGACGCTCCAGTAATTCGGATGATTAATAGTTTATTAAAACAAGCTAGCCGTAATGGCGCTTCTGATATTCACCTAGAAGCATTTGAGCGTAAATCGGTAGTACGTTTTCGGGTCGATGGAAATTTGCGCGATGTGGTTGATATGCGCCGCGATTTACATGCTGCTTTAGTATCGCGGATCAAAATTATGGCGTCGCTTGATATTGCTGAAAAACGCATGCCGCAAGATGGTCGCATTTCTTTGCGGGTAGGCGGTAAAGCCATTGACATTCGGGTTTCTACCCTGCCTACGTCCCATGGTGAGCGGGTGGTAATGCGTTTATTAGAGAAAAATTACGATCGCCTTGATCTCAAAGCACTGGGAATGGCTGACGATACCTTTACTAATTTTGATCAATTGATTCATCGCCCACACGGCATTGTATTGGTTACTGGACCAACGGGTAGCGGTAAGACCACCACGATTTATGGCGCCTTATTGCGCTTGCGCAATAAAACCAATAACATTATGACGGTTGAGGATCCAATTGAATATAACTTGGATGGGATTGGTCAAACACAAGTGAACGCGCGGATTGATATGAATTTTGCACGAGCCTTGAGGGCGATTTTGCGGCAAGATCCAGATATTGTGATGATTGGCGAAATTCGCGATTTAGAAACCGCACAAATTGCGGTTCAAGCCTCTCTTACCGGACACTTGGTGTTGGCAACTTTACATACCAACGATGCGCCATCGGCGGTAACGCGTTTAATTGATATGGGAATTGAACCGTTTTTACTTTCTTCAACGCTTTTAGGGGTATTAGGACAGCGCTTAATTCGCCTTACTTGTAAAGCCTGTGGCGGTAAGGGATGCCCAGCCTGCGGCGAATCTGGCTATAGCGGCAGAGCAGGCATTTATGAATTAATGGCCACTAATGAAACGATTCGTGAATTAATTCATAACCGTGCTGCTGAAAGTGAAATCCGTAAGCAGGCGACTGCAAATGGGATGCGCAATTTGGCAGAAGATTGCCAGCGGTGGATTGATTCAGGTCAATCGACGGTAGAAGAAATGATGCGCGTCACTGGTGCTGTTGAAATTGATTAATTCTGCCTTCGAGCAACTAAGCTATGCCACGCTACCGATTTGAAGCTTTAACCTATGGCGGTAAGAGTGAGCGGGGTAGTGTTGATGGCGAGAATGAGCGTGCTATTCGGCAGCAGTTAATGGCGAAGCAGCTCGTACCCGTGCGCATTGAGCTTGAGAACCAATGGACTAAGCAACAATTTTGGCAGCGTTTATTCTCTGAAGATAGGCCACTAAGCCGTAATGAATTAGCGGTACTTACCAAGCAATTTGCTTTGCTAGTGCGTTCTGGTGTACAAATTGATGAAGCGCTCACTGTTTTATCGGATGAAAGCTCAAAACCCCACATCAAAAATGTTTTACAGTCAGTAGTTGCTGAATTACGCGCCGGCTTATCTTTATCGCGCGCAGTCGCTACGCAACCACAAACCTTTGACCCTTTATATCAAGGAGTGGTTGGTGCTGCAGAACAATCGGGCCGCATGGGTCAAGTCTTAACCCAATTGGCTGAATTTTTAGAAAAGCGGCAAGCGTTAAAACAAAAAGCCTTAGGCGCTTTAGCATATCCAGCGATGTTGACTGCGGTTTCATTTATGGTCATTCTATTTTTAATGACCTATGTGGTACCACAAATTGCCCGCGTTTTTCAAAGTACTAAACAAACTTTACCTTTTACAACGCGTTTTATTTTGGGCTTATCTAATTTTTTAGTTGATTGGGGTTGGTTGTTGGCTTTAGTTATTGCTCTAGGTATTTATTTTGGTCGCCGGGCTTTAAAGCAAATCGAAATACGGCTGCGCTTTGATCGCTTCATCCTTAATTTACCTTTTTTGGGTCCCTTGTTATTGGGTTTTGAAACTGCCCGTTTTGCCAATACCATGGCGATGCTGGTTGCCGCCAATGTGCCGATCTTAACTGCCTTACATAGCGCGCGTAGTACCTTGGGCAATGAAGTTTTGAAGGAGGCCATTGACTCCACTGAAGCGCGCTTACGAGAAGGCTCTAGCTTGTCTCGATCATTAGGAAGTCAAGGGGTTTTCTCTCCTATTTTGATCCATTTAATTCGTTCTGGAGAGGCTTCTGGTCAGCTTGCTGAGATGCTTAAATATGGCGCTGAAAATGCAGAACTAGAGGCTGAACAAAAAACAAAAATTTTTACTAGTTTATTAGAGCCTGTATTAATATTATTTATGGGGCTGATGGTTTTAGGTATTGTGATGGCAGTAATGCAACCAATTTTAGAAATGAATTCTGGAATTCATTGATTTTTTAGTGAGGTAAACATGCAAATTTTAATTATTACTAGTCCAACCAGTCGCGTCAAAGAATTTCATATATCGAAAATGCATCTTTTGCTTGGCGCAATGGCAGTATTCCTGGCTTTGGTGGCAGTGAACTGGCTAGTAGCTGCTAGCGTTAATTTAACTCGAGATACTCTATTTACTCTAGGTCAAGCAGAGCTACAGGAGAAAAAAATTGTCACTTTAGCCGAGGCTGATTATGAATATAAGCTGCACGAGTTACAAGCGCGTTTAGCGCAAGCCCAGCAAAGTTTGGGACAATTAGATTCCCTCAGAAACCAATTATTACAATTAAATAGTTCACCCAAAGTTATTCAAAAAGAGCTACTGCCAGAGACGCCCCTTGCACTAGGTGGCCCACTAAAACTATCAAGCGAGATTTTTTCACCCGATGAGACTTATGGCGTTCGCCTTGATCGGACCTTGCAAGACTCCATTAGTTTGCAAACCCAAGTTTTGACTTTACAGCGGGCTTTTGCTGAAACCCAAGTTTCAATGAGTGGGGTCCCTGCAGGATCACCATTACCCTTTGAGGTTGCGCCATCGAGTGGCCTCGGTTATCGCATTGACCCCTTTACGCGACAAATTGCTTGGCATGATGGCACCGACTTTCCGGCTGCTTATGGTACGCCTATTTTGGCAACCGCCGACGGTATTGTGATTAAAGCAGGTTGGAGTGGTGAGTACGGTAATTTAGTTGATGTGCAGCATCGCAATGGCACCGTAACGCGCTATGCCCACGCTCAAGAGCTGATGGTACAAGTAGGGCAAAAAGTGAAAAAATCCCAACCCTTAGCTAAGGTTGGTTCTACGGGGCGCTCGACTGGCCCACATTTGCATTATGAAATTTTGCGCGATGGCGCGCCTGCTAGTTAGCAAGACTTAGTTTTGGGCGTCGCAATCGATGGCACCAGCATTAAATGCGGGCCGCCATTCTTGGTTTTGTAGGCCCCCCATACAGCCATAGGTATTGAGCGCACGCGTGCCGCCTTGCCCACACGCGAAACAAGTACCATTCGCACCAACGTTAGGGTTAATGCAACCCTCATAATTAAATGTCTGCGTGCAATTGGGTGCAGTAGCTTGCGCAAAAATAAACCCGTTAGGGCACTGACAGCTGCCAGGTGTCCAAGCTGTACCAATTTGGGCAAGCGCAGAAAATGCTGACATGAGGCAAAGCAGTAAAAATAATTTTCGGTACAGAATTATGATGTTCATCGTAAATATTAACCTATTTATGTCATTGCTTATCTCTGCATCTTAGGCGCCGCTAAACTCGGAATCAGCAGATTAATACAGGCGGGCAAGTTACTCGCGAGCGCTCTTTTTGTAGCGGGCAGTAAGGCGCCTAGTTCCGTAACCAATTCTCCATGACCACCAAATCCTTCGCAGACTTTGTCATATCGAGTTGGGAGCAGATCGCAGCCAATGAGCCGTTCTTGACCATAGTCGCGCAATTGAATTTGATGTTCGGCATTCCAGCAAGCATCATTACCGATGACCAAAAGAAAGGGCAATTTATAACGAACTGCAGTATCTATTTCTGCGCAATGAAAGCCAAAACTACCATCTCCCATCACTGTCACGATAGGCACATTCGGTTTGACAAGGCTAGCTGCACTTGCAAAGGGTGGGCCAGAACCAATTGAGCCAGCCACACCATTAATAATTCGGTTTGGCGCTTGCAGACAAGCTTGAGCCCATTGTCCAATCTCGCCACCATCGCTAATGAGGACTGAATCTGGGTGACTATCGAGAATTGTTTGTAATACGGCAAATGCTTGCGCTGGATGAACCCGGCCAGGCTCAACAGTCGCCGATTCCCAATCATTAGGGCGATAGTTAATTGCGGTCTGAACTTCTTGCAACCAGACTTGATGAGAACTACTTTTAAAGTTTATAGTACGCGCTGAATTTATTAGCAAAGTAATACTGGAGTGCACATCACCAAGTGCAGAGAGTTGCAAGCTTTTGCCTAAGCTAACACTTGCGCGTTGAATTTCAGCAGGCTCTGGATCAAGTTGTAAAAATTGACAATCTTTAGCAAAGCTTGGAAATTGCCCAAACTTTAAAGTGAAATCCAATTTTTTCCCAAGGAGTAACACACAATCACTTTTTGCCAGCACTTCCGGAAAGGCGCCCAAACACGGATCATTGATGCCGCGAGGGCTTTCCATGCCCACCACGGGAATTCCTAATGCTTGCTCTAGCGCATTCAGTTGTTTTCTACGAGCCTGAGATTGCATTTGCGGCCCAGTCAAGATGATGGGGCGTTGGGCAACTTGTAGCGCTTGCAAGATAGTTTCAATAGCCTCGCTTGCCGCCGATGTTTCTTTAGCGGTAAACGTCTGCTCTGTAGGCAAATTTTTTACACTGGGGTAGGGGCCTTCTAATAAGTCAGAAGGTAGGCTTAAATGCACAGTCCCTGGCCGTCCTGATTTGGCAAGATTGATTGCTTTGGCTAGGTCAAAAGGAATTGCTTCAATCGAGTTCGAAGTTAAGGCTGCTTTGACAAGCGGCGTAGCAAGATCAGCTTGCGCCATTTCTTGAAAAGCACCAGTTCCTAATTGCGCCAGGGGCGCATGACCCGAAATTAAGACTACCGGCGACTCAGCCATTTGTGCGGTGTAAAGCGCTGCTATTGCATTCGCGTGGCCTGGGCCACCAGTAACGAGTGCGATACCAACTTCACCTGTCAGTCTGGCGTAAGCATCTGCCATGTGCACTGCGGCAGCTTCATGACGGGTGTGGATTAATTTGATATCGCTATCGAGAATCGCATCAAATATTGGCATGATGTGATTGCCCGAAAGCGTAAAAATTGTTTTCACTTTAGCTAATTTTAAGGCTGCGACTAAAGCATTGGCACCCAGCATTGGTGAGGAATTATTTGGCATAAAAACAGTACTTTCTGGTGAATTACTAGCTATCGATTGATCAATTAAGGGATAACACTAAGGGCTTAAAAGGTATAAAGAGTTTAATCTTAATTGAGGTAAAAATCATTTGAGGGTTGGATGTCTATATTCGCTTTAGAGCCACCGCCGATAGCTGTTGAGGGACCAAGCGTCTGGACTGGGGCCGAGATGTTGGCTGAGCCGTTATGGATTGTCCCTTGGAAACCAGAGCAGCTAGCTGAAATGCGTGCCGCGGCTTTGCACTTTCAGGCACTCAATTTGCCTTTTGAGCAAATTTCACCTGATAATTTTCCGCTTACACAACTTAAGCCATTTTTGGGTCGTTTATTGACCGAATTACTGCATGGCAGAGGGTTTGTATTGCTACGCGGTATACCAGTACAAGATTTGGGTATTGAGCTTGCTGCCATCATCTATATGGGCTTAGGCGTTCATTTAGGTACCTTGCGAAGTAGTAATGGCAAAGGCCACTTATTGGGTCATGTTTGCGACCAAGGTGTCGACATTACTAAGACGGGTGGACGTTTTTATCAAACGAATAAAAAACTTGATTTTCATACAGATTCAGCTGATCTTGTGGGCTTGCTATGTTTACAAAAGGCTAAAGCGGGCGGTGAATCTTTTATAGCTAGCTCGATGAAGTTGTATAACGAAGTGGTGCGCCGGCGCCCTGATTTAGTTGAGGCGTTATTTATGCCTTATCCAACGGATCGGCGTGGCGAAGTGCCGGAGGGACTGCACCCTTGGTTTGATATGCCTATTTTTACTTGGTATGAAAATCATTTATCTTGTGTTTATATTCGTCAATATATTGAAGCGGCACAAAATAATTTTCCTGAAGCGAAGCGCTTAACTACCGATCAACTTGCAGTCATGGATTTAATCGATGAAATTTTAGCTGAGCCTGGCTTTGTTTTGCCTATGGCTTTTGAGCCTGGTGATATGCAACTTTTGCATAATCATCAAATCTTGCATTCCCGTAATGATTTTGAAAATTGGCCCGAACGGGAGCGTCAGCGGCATTTATTACGGCTATGGATGGCCCCTAAAGAGGGTAGACCATTACCTGATTATTTTAAAGCCCGCTGGGGCTCAACCCAAGCAGGTGAGCGAGGTGGTATTATTGTGCCTGGCACTAAATTATCAGTAGAGCTTGATTATCAGTAGAGCTTGAGACCCAATAGAGCGAGATTGTTGAGGGCTTAAGGTCTCCTAATACAGATAAAAATTAAGTATTTTTTAAAAAGTTGAATGGAAAAAAATGAAAAGTATTATCGATCGCATTGATCATCTAGTATTAACTGTAACCGATATTGAGGCTTCTACCCAGTTTTATGAAAAGGCCCTTGGCTTTGAGCGTGAATTTTTCACTGGACCTGAAGGGCAGCCGCGTTACGCCTTGCGCTTTGGGCAATATAAAATTAATTTACAAGATCGTGCCACTGAAACACCGACCAAAGCAAAAGTACCCACGATTGGTGCTGGTGATTTTTGTCTGATTGCTGCCATTCCGCTTGATGATGTGATCACCCATTTGGCGGCTAATAATATTGCGATTGATGTTGGGCCTGTTGCTAGACGGGGTGCCTTGGGCCCAATTCGGTCAGTCTATCTACGCGATCCTGATGGGAACTTGGTAGAGGTGTCTGAGTATATTTAAGATGCTAGCTGAGAAACTGAATCTTAGTTTCTTCTTCAAATTCGGATATTTAGCAAATTAATAACTCATGAATCGCCCTAATATTATTTTTATTGTTGCTGATGACTTGGGTTATGCAGACCTAGGCTGTTATGGCGCCAAGTCAAACGCTTCACCCACGCTTGATCGGTTAGCGCTCAATGGTCTCCTTTTTACTCAGGGTTACTCGAATTCTCCAGTCTGCTCGCCAACGCGCTTTGCTTTGATGACTGGACGATATCAGTATCGCTTGCGTGGGGCAGCAGAGGAGCCAATTAATTTTAAAAGTAGAGGCAATACAACTTTAGGATTGCCAGTGGATATCCGCACTTTGCCATCGATGCTCCGCGAGGTGGGCTACCAAACTGCCTTATTTGGTAAATGGCATCTAGGCTTTCCGCCACAATTTGGACCTTTACTTTCGGGCTACGATGAATTTTTTGGTCCAATGGCAGGTGGAGTTGATTACTTTACCCATTGTGACTCACAGGGAATTCATGATCTTTGGCTCAATGGCGAGGAGACCGCCGAAGAAGGGTATCTAACGGATTTGCTTTCCAATAAAACTATTGAATATATTCAGAAAAAATCTGCTGTGGCAAGGGCGGGAACCCCTTTTTTTATTAGCCTTCATTACACTGCCCCACATTGGCCCTGGGAAACAAGAGATGATGCCCATCTGGCAAGTGAAGTAAAGAATAATTTATTTCATCTGCATGGCGGTAATGTAAAAACCTATCAGCAAATGATCCATCATATGGATGAAGGTGTTGGCAAAATAGTTGCCACACTTCAAGCAGAAAATTTGTTGAATGATACCTTGATTATTTTTACTAGCGATAACGGTGGCGAGCGGTTTTCTGATAACTGGCCTTTAGTCGGCGGGAAAATGGATTTGACTGAGGGGGGCATTCGCGTTCCCTGGATTGTGCATTGGCCAGCCCTCATTCCTCAAAATAAAGTGAGTACGCAAATTGGTATCACGATGGACTGGACGGCAACGATATTGGATATTGCTGGCGCTCATATAGACCCAGAATATCCCCTCGATGGCGTCTCAATGCTGCCTATTTTAAAAAATGCTAATCACCTATTTGAAAGGCCTCTGTTTTGGCGCATGAATTATCGAGGCCAGCGGGCTTATCGTTTAGATGAATGGAAGTATCTTAAGGTCGATGAAAATGAGTACCTTTTTAATATTGGAGCAGATGAGCGTGAGCGAGCAAATTTAGCTGAATATTTTCCTGAGCAGTTAAGGTCAATGCGAGAATCTTGGCTAAGTTGGAATTTAACGATGCCAGAAATTCCGCAGGGTGCTAATATCAGCGTAGGTTATTCAATTCAAAATATGCCCCAGAGATAGGTGAAAACTTGAAGCAAAAAATCAAAATAATATTGTGTTGCATTTTTATTTTATTTAGTTCGTACAGTATGGCGCAGTCGCCACAGTCTTACCCAAATCGACCAGTTAAATTAATTGTGCCCCTAACGCCTGGTTCTGGGGTTGATATTGTGGCGCGGATTGTGGCCAAGAATTTAAGTGAAACTTGGAAGCAGCCGGTAGTAGTTGAAAATCGCCCTGGAGCTGGCGGTTTAATTGGGACGGGCGCAGTAGTGAACGCGGAACCTGATGGCTATACACTTTTAGTTCAGTCCGCTTCTTATGCGGCTAATCCCGCAATTTATAAAAAATTACCTTACGATCCTTTAAAGGCCCTAGTAGATGTCAATATTTTAGGAATTACCCCCTATTTAATGTCCACCTCTCCTAGTGGGCCGTATCAATCTCTTAAGGATCTGGTCTTGGCAGCCAAAGCCAAGCCAGGAGAAATTCCCTTCGCCTCTGCAGGCATTGGCAGTTCAACCCATTTAGCGGCAGAATATTTCAATCAAATTGCCGGCATTAAAATGGTCCATGTGCCATACAAGGGTGGACCAGATGCCATGCAAGATCTGATGAGTAATCGGGTTGCCTTTTTTATGATTGCTTTTGATACCGCAATTAGACAAGTTAACTCTGGCAAATTAAAGGCCTTAGGGGTAACGACCCAAACACGCTCAGAGGCTGCTCCTAATATTCCAACGATTGCTGAACAGGGCTACCCTAGCTATGACATGAGTCTGTGGTTTGGAGTATGGGCCCCTAGCGCAACACCGGTAGCAATCATTCAAAAAATTAATTCTGATATTAATTTGGCCATGCAAGATAAGGAAGTACAGAACGCGTATGCAAAGGCGGGCATTCGCTCAAGGCAAATGACAACAGATGAGTTTAAGAAATTTGTGCGAACAGAAATGACAAAATATGAAAAGATCGCACAGTTTGCTGGTATCGAGGCTCAGTAAGCAGTAGCTTATTTAATCGGCTCAGTATATGAATCTAGGGTTATACCCATAAAAGATCATCTTGAAAGAAAGCACTACTGAGATTAGATTAATAAATAGAAATTTTAGCTTGTAAAACCTAGTTTTTATTCGCACTTTGTTAGAAAATACCGAGATTAATTAATCAATCGGCTTTATATCTAGCTCTACAGCTAGTTTTTGCCAGCGGTTGCTGTCTTCTTCAACCTTACGCTTCATTTCTTCTGGGGTAGGGGATGCAACCTCAAGCGCCATTCCACTCAAGCGCTCTCGGACATCAGGCATATTTAATACCTGCTTCATTGCTAAAAAGATTTTATCGATAATGGGTTTTGGTAGATTAGCTGGCCCCATAATGCCGAACCACTGTTCATAGTCCATGCCATTAATTCCCAATTCAGCAAAGGTAGGTATTTCGGGAAAATCACTATTCCGCTTGTTACCAGTCACAGCTAATGGGCGTAGTTTTCCAGCTTTTATGTGGGTTCCTGCGCTAGCCATGGTGGTAATCATGACGTTTACTTGCCCACTCATTAAATCAATCATCGCTGGTGAAGATCCCTTATAGGGAACACTAATAAAATTAAGCCCAGAGCGTGCTTTAAAAAGATCAACGACAACGCTACCAGTGCCAGCAATTGCCATGGTCATTTTGCCAGGATTGGCTTTTGCAAAAGTAATAGCTTCACGAGCAGTTTGAACTTGAAAATAGGGGCTTGCAACTAAAAATGCTGGCGATCGACCAATTAGTGAAATCGGTGTGAAATCTTTAAGTGCGTTATAAGGCATCTTACGGGTATAGATGGGCGTACTAGTATGGAATACATCGACTAGAACTAAGGTGTAGCCATCGGGCGCAGCTTTAGCGACGTAATCGGTGCCAATAATCCGGTAATCCCCCCTTATTTAACCGAACCCAGAAGTAGGATTCATTAAGCAACCATGGCCAGTCGCTGTTTCGGGGTAATGCCGCCCAATGCCATGTTTGGACGTTGATAATTGTATTTATACATCCATTGCGTTGCAAAGTCTTGAACTTCGATAATGCTTTGCCAGTAATGCTGGGATAACCACTCATATCTGACGGTACGATTAAAGCGTTCGACATACGCATTTTGTTGTGGTTTGCCTGGTTGGATATGCTGTATGTGGATTTGATGCTTTACTGCCCACTCCATCAGTCTGCCGCTCACCAGTTCCGGCCCATTGTCCGCCCGAATAATGCCGGGCTTACCGCGCCAAGCAATGATTTGATCTAAAGCGCGGATTACGCGCTCGGATGGCAATGAGAAGTCCACTTCAATGCCTAAGGCTTCGCGGTTAAAGTCATCGATCACGTTAAAGAGGCGGATGAATCTGCCATCTTGTAACTGGTCGTGCATGAAGTCAATCGACCATACTTGGTTAATGCCAAGCGGTACGACCAAGGCATCGGGTTTATCGCGCACCAAACGCTTACGCGGCTTGATGCGTAGGTTGAGCTCAAGCTCGCGGTAAATGCGGTAGATGCGTTTGTGGTTCCATTTGAAGTCCTTGACGTTGCGTAGGTATAAATAGCACAGCCCAAAGCCCCAGCTGCGGTTGTTATCCGTTAGCCGAACGAGCCAGTTGGCAATCTGCTCGTTCTTGGCATTACTCTTAGCTTCATAGCGGTAGCAGGTCTCGCTCACGCTAAAGATGGCGCAGGCCAATCGGATGGGGATACTTTTGTCTCTAACAGCCTTTTGGGCCATCTCACGTCTGCGAGATGGCCTCACCACTTTTTTGTGATGGCCTCGTTTAGTATTTCTGCTTTGAGCTTTTCTTCGATGTACATCTTCTTAAGGCGGGCGTTCTCAGCCTCGAGTTCTTTCATGCGGGCCATCATCGAAGTATCCATACCGCCGTATTTGGCGCGCCACTTGTAGAAAGTAGCAGTGCTGATACCCAGCTCACGACAGACTTCTGGGACAGCTAAGCCAGCATCGGCCCGTTTTAGGGCATCCATAATCTGACTGTCGGTAAATTTAGAACGTTTCATGCAGAACTCCTCTAATAGAGAAAATTCTACCTCTGAGTTCAGTTAACCTGCGGGGGGATTACCATCCCTCCTGCACCTCCTTTGTTATCAACTACTACAGTTTGTTTTAATACGCCCGATAATTTATCAGCAATTTGCCGGCCAATGCCATCAGAACTGCCGCCTGCAGGAAAGGGAATGACTAATTTGATTGGTCTGGAAGGGTAGTCGGGTACCGGGTTTGCTTGGGCATTAGTGTTACTAGGCAAATAAAAAAGACCCGTACTCAACATTAATGCAATTTTTACAATAAAAATTTTTCTAGTAATCATCTCAAGATCCATTCACGATAGTTGATACAGAAGATTTTGATCTGATCAGGACTTCACTTAACTCAGAAAAACCTTTGCCCCCCTTAGATTTAGTAACCCATTTGGGCATAAACTCTATTCTATCCCGATAGTCTAATACATTAGCAACTCCAAAGGAATGTCTGAAATAAGAGAACATTGGAGCATCATTTGGAGAATCGCCTATAAAGAGACAAGCTTGATTATAAGTTTCCAAGTCTTTATGAAAGAGGGTTTTCATCATTAGTTTAGTGGTACTTAGCTTGTCCCATTGACCCAACCAAAGATTGACATGAATCGAGCTTAATTTAGCTGTTACATCATAGGAAGCAAGAAATTGTAGAAGTGCTTCTAAGTCTTGAGCTGAATATGGCGGCACATCCTCTTTAACATCAATAGCTAAGTCGTAAAGGCGTGAAAACTGATCTGAAGCAAAAATAATTTCTGGATATTCTTTAATTAATAACTCTTTTATTTTTAAAAGGCGCTGAGCATAAATATTCCTTTGGTTTTGATGGAGAACATGATGGGTGCAAAGTTTTTTTGAGACTTTATCCTGCCACATATAAAAGGCTCCATTTTCGCCAACAATAGCATCTACTGGCCACTGTCTGACAATTAGGTCACACCATCCAGCCGGTCTTCCTGTAACTGGGATTACTTTATAACCCGCATTTTGAAGGGCGGCTATTGCAGTAAAAGTTTCAGGAAGTAATTTCCCCCCGTCTGTAATAGTGTCATCTATATCTGTAAATACATACTCAATTTCTGCGACAACCTTTGTAGGTAGATCAGCAATTGGCTTGGGATTGATTAATCGGCTCAAGGAATAATTGCTCAAAAAGTCAAATTAATTTTTTGCGGATTTGTGTCACGATAATTTCAGCAATTACAACGATAATAAAAATACATAATAGTATTAATGAAACACGAGTCCACTGAAATAGATTTAGTGCAGAATCGAGTGCCATCCCAATACCCCCAGCACCAACTAGGCCCAAGACTGAAGATTCGCGAATATTAATATCCCAACGAAATAAGGCAATTGACCAAAAACTTGGCGCAATCTGAGGCCAATAGCCTTTGGTAAAAATTGAAAGCCAAGGTGCACCACAGGCTTTTAATGCTTCAATGCTGTTCATGTCAGCAGTATCAATTGACTCGCCCAGTAACTTACCAACAAAACCAATTGATCGAAAAGCAATTGCAAGAGTGCCAGCTAGAGCTCCTGGACCAAAAATCGCCACAAATAATAAGGCCCAAATAATTGAATTAATTGATCTTGAGGCAACTAAAATAAATTGTGCGATTAAATTAATAATGCGAAAAGGTATTAAGCGATAAGAGGCGCAAAGCCCAATGGGAAAGGCAATTGCTAATGAAATAATAGTGCCTAAAGTTGCAATATGGATTGTATCCAACAAGGCTTCATGAATTCCCTTTGGGTAGTAGTCAAAATCAATTGGCCACATACGCAAAAATAGATCCTGCACCTGTTCTGGAGCATCTAATAAAAACTCGGGGATAACTTCAACATTTTTAGCTGAGAAAATAATTAGTGCGATGGCTATAAGCGATAAAAAAAATCGAAGTTGTACTTGAATAAAGCTATAACGCGACCAAGTACTAGGGTATTCTTTTTGGGATGTAATCATGATTCGTTTTCAATTCGACTTTGTTTTCCGGTAAGTAGAATACGAATCAATTTAGCTAATAATTCGCCAGTCATAATCATTGCGATGATGGCGAGCAAAATAGCGCATACAAAGTCATAGTCGAAGCGTTGGAAGGCGGCAAATAAAGTACCTCCAATACCTCCAGCACCCACAATTCCCACCATTGTTGAGTTTCTTAAATTAGAATCGATTTGGTAAGTAACAAAGCCAATAAAGCGGGACATCACTTGGGGGAAGACGCCATAATCTAGCACGCTTAAAAATGGCGCACCTGTTGCTTTAATGGCTTCAACTTGTTTTGGCGATATTTCTTCAATTGCTTCAGCAAAGAGTTTGGCAATAAATCCAATTGAAGCCACAATTAGGGTCAAGATGCCTGCTAATGCACCAAAGCCAACTGCTTTAACAAAGAGAATAGCAACGATTAAAGGATGAAAACTGCGACAAAGGGCAATCACCGTACGCGCAATCCACGTTACCCATTTGGGCATTAAGTTGCGCGCTGCTAGAATGCTAAGTGGTAATGAAAGAATCACCCCGAAAAAGGAAGCCAATATAGCAATTTCCAGACTTTCTTGTAAGCCTTTAAACATCGACTCTGGTTGCATTACATGTGGGGGAAACATCCGACTTAAAAATTGTGCACCATTATGGATGCCGAGGACAAAGCGATCCCAAGTAAAGTCAAGCCTAGACATAGCGTAAATCACATAAGCAAAAAAAATCGCCCACATGATTTTTGTTTTATAGGATGGGGAGAATGCTACTGAAGCCAATCCTTGCCACCATATATAGACCTTAAAACCGAATCATTCAATTGTTCTGGCGAGCCGTCATAAATGATTTTGCCTTCAGACATGCCAATGATTCTGGTAGCAAATCGTTTTGCTAATTCAACATCATGCATGTTGACTATTACTGGAATATTGAGCTTATTACCTAACTCTTGCATCAATTTCATTATCTCTACAGAAGTTTTTGGATCCAAAGAAGATGTAGGCTCATCGGCTAATAATAATCTTGGGCTTTGCATAATTGATCTAGCAATACCAACCCGTTGGCGCTGACCCCCAGATAGAGAATCAGCCCGTTGATTTTCAAAACCCCGTAAGCCAATCAAATCTAATAATTGATAGGCTTGCTCAATATCGGTCGGCGGGTAAATTCTGAGCCAGGCTTTTAATGCTGAAATATAGCCGAGGCGTCCAGAGAGAATATTTTCCATTACGGTCAGACGCTCTACTAAATTAAATTCCTGGAAAACCATCCCAATTTGACGCCGTGCCTTTCTAAGCGAGCTAGAGTTAAGTGTGACTAAATTCTCACCACAAAAATTAATTATTCCTCGAGTGGGCTCAACCAGACGATTAATGCAGCGAATCAGGGTT
Organism: Polynucleobacter sp. IMCC 30228; assembly: GCF_021395205.1. Classification (GTDB taxonomy): domain Bacteria; phylum Pseudomonadota; class Gammaproteobacteria; order Burkholderiales; family Burkholderiaceae; genus Polynucleobacter. Next base: position 289,432 of record NZ_JAJVCS010000005.1, read on the forward strand.
GACTTACCTGTACCAGAAGGGCCAATGATGGCTATGAGCCCACTTCCCTGCACAAAAATATTGATATTTGATAATACCAATTTACCTGGGACATACTCCTTATAAAGATTTTCAATCTTTAGCGTGGTGACACTTAAACTCATTTAATTTTTAGCAGCAGCTTTTTTGCGAGCCTCTTCTTCGCGGGAAGTCTCTTTATCGTAAGCAGAGCGATTAAATTTCTCCCCGCCATTTTCAGCAACTTGGCGTACTATGGCCCAATCTTTTTTATAAGTTATCGGGAAAAAACGATCGGCACCATCAAAGGCTTTTTTCATATCATCCGTAAAACGGTAATCGAAGAAGCACTTAAGTAGTTGATCTCTAAACTTTGGCTCTAAGTTATAAGCATATGCAAAAGAGGAAGTTGGAAATTTAGGGCTTTTATAAATAATGCGGAAGTCATCTTCATTTATTTGACCTCTTACTGCCATGCGATGAAATACATCTGAGGCAACTGCTGCACCATCATAATCACCTGAGCGAACCCCTAAAATTGATTGATCATGTTTACCAGAAAAGAGAATGTTGTAGTCGGTTCCTGGCGCAAGACCCTCTTTTGGAAATAAAGCCATTGGTGCCATGTGGCCAGAGTTTGAGGATGGGGATGTATGGGCAAATTTTTTGCCTTTCAAATCGGCCAGCTTTTGATAAGGGCTAGATTTTTTAACAACCACTAGCAAGTTATATCCCTGAAATTCTTTTTCGGTACCTTTAACAGCAAAAGGAACAGCGCCGGCAATATTGACAGCAAAGGCGGTTGGGCCTGTTGAAAACCCGCCCACATGTAAGCGGCCTGAGCGCATAGCTTCGATTTCTGCAGCATTCGACTGCACTTGGTAAAAAATGACTTTTTTACTGGTGCATTGGGCTAAATGGTCGGTAAAGGGTTTGAACACCTTTTCATATACCGCCGGGTCTTCAACGGGGGTATAGGTGAAAACAATCGTAGATGGCGTTTTAAGTAATTTAGGGTCGGTTGGGGTATCGGCAACCATATCGCCATTTTGGTCGCAATATTGGGGGTCAAGATCCCCACTGCTTTTGCATGCAGTTTGGGCAAAAACAGCGTATGACATCAACACTAGCAAGCTAAATATAATGCGCTTCATGCTAATTCTCCCTGTAAGTCTAATTAGTGTAATTATCTTATTTTAGACCCCTAAATATAGCCGATCTAAATGGCCGCTGGTAGTTCTGCAAAACTAATATTACAAGAGTAACATCAGAATCCTTATTACTATTTTTCTCTTCCTAAAGGCTAATGATGACGATTTCAATGTACCAAGCTAGCGCACCACGATTAATTCATGTTTTAAAGAATCTATCGGCTATTTTAGATAAGACTCAAGCCCATATCGAGGCTAAAAAATTAGATGTCACCGCCTTTACTTTGTTTCGTTTATTTCCCGATATGCTTAACCTCACGCGGCAAATTCAAATTGCTGCTGATACTGCAAAGGGCGTAGTTGCCCGATTAGCTGGCGTGGAAATTCCGGTGTATGAAGATAATGAGCAATCTATTGCAGATTTGAAGTTACGTATTGCTAAAACAATTGCTTTCATCGAAGGCATTAAACCTGAGCAGATTGATGGCACCGAAGATAAAGATATTATTACCAAGCGAGGCGATAAAGAGACCCATTACAAAGGCCTCCAGTTTTTATTAGGGCATGCCTTACCTAATGTCTATTTTCATGTCACCACTGCGTACAATATTTTGCGTCATAACGGCGTTGAGATTGGTAAACGCGATTATTTAGGTAGCATTTAACTGCGCATTCATTCAATCAATTTTTAAATCATTTATTTTAGGAAAGCTTCATGTCACCTGCAGCCACTTGCCCGTTTTCTGATAGCGCGGATGATCGTGCCTTAGCCAGACACACCACGAATGCCGACTGGTGGCCCAATCAATTGGATCTCAAGCTTTTAAATCAACACTCACCGCTAATTAATCCGATGCCTAAGGATTTTAATTACGCCAAAGAATTTCAAAGCTTAGATTTACATGCTGTTATTAAAGACCTCAATGCTTTGATGACAAACTCACAAGCATGGTGGCCCGCTGACTATGGGCACTACGGCCCATTCTTTATTCGCATGGCATGGCATAGTGCAGGCACTTATCGCATTGGCGATGGTCGTGGAGGCGCAGGTTCTGGCACACAACGTTTTGCGCCACTAAATAGCTGGCCTGATAATGGCAATCTCGATAAGGCACGCAGATTGATTTGGCCTATTAAGCAAAAGTATGGTCGTAAAATTTCTTGGGCTGACCTCATGGTGCTTGCCGGTACGATTGCGCTGCAGTCAATGGGCTTAAAGATTGTTGGTTTTGCCGGTGGGCGCGAAGATGTCTGGGAAGGTGAAGACATTTATTGGGGTTCAGAAGGACAGTGGCTAGCCGATAAGCGTTATAGCGGTGACCGAGAATTAGAAAAGCCACTCGCTGCAGTACAAATGGGCTTGATCTATGTAAATCCTGAGGGTCCTGATGGTAACCCTGATCCACTAGCTGCTGCGCGCGATATACGGGAGACCTTTGCCCGTATGGCGATGGACGATACTGAGACGGTCGCTCTCATTGCTGGCGGACATACCTTTGGTAAAGCCCATGGTGCTGCTGATCCAGCAAAGTATGTTGGCCCAGAGCCCGAAGCTGCACCGATTGCAGAACAAGCCTTTGGTTGGAAAAATACTTTTGGAACTGGCTCTGGGGATGATGCGATTACTAGCGGCTTAGAAGGCGCATGGACAACAAATCCTATCCAGTGGGATAACAACTATTTTGATCATCTATTCGGTTATGAGTGGGAGTTAACAAAGAGCCCCGCAGGTGCTCATCAATGGACGCCAAAAGAGGCATCGGCAGCCGGCACCGTACCTGATGCACATGATCCTGCTAAGAAACATGCACCGATGATGTTTACAACCGATCTGGCCTTGAAGATGGATCCAAGTTACCGCATTATTTCGGAGCGGTTTCATGCCCATCCAGAAGAATTGGCGGACGTTTTTTCTAAGGCTTGGTACAAATTAACCCACCGTGATATGGGACCTATCTCACGTTATCTTGGTCCCCTTGTACCAAAGCAGCAGCAATTGTGGCAAGACCCGATTCCTCCAGTCACTCACCCCTTGATCGATGTAGAAGATATAACTAACTTAAAGCAAAAAATATTAGCATCACCGCTCTCAATTGCACAGTTAGTAAAAACGGCTTGGGCATCAGCAAGCACATTTCGGGGAGGCGATAAACGTGGTGGAGCTAATGGCGCTCGTTTACGTTTGGCGCCGCAAAAAGATTGGCCAGTCAACCAGCCCGCCGAGTTGGCCACTAGTTTGCAAATACTAGAGGCTATCCAAACAGAATTCAATGCTTCACAGACTTCTGGAAAAAAAGTTTCACTGGCTGATTTAATTGTTCTAGGCGGGAATGCAGCGATTGAATCGGCAGCCCAGAAAGCAGATCAAGCGCTAACGCTACCATTCTTTCCTGGTCGGACTGATGCATCGCAAGAGCAAACTGACATACATTCTTTTGCTGTACTGGAGCCACGTGCCGATGGGTTTCGTAACTACATGGGTGATGGCAATGTGGCTGCAGCCGCCGAACGCTTAATTGACCGCGCCAATCAGTTGACCCTGACAGCACCTGAAATGACGGTATTGATTGGCGGCATGCGGGTTCTCAATGCCAATTTTGATCAGTCAGCATATGGTGTTTTCACGCAGCGCCCCGAGACCTTAACGAATGATTTTTTTGTTAATTTACTGGATATGAATACTAAGTGGCAGCAAAGAGATGCAGCTACTGGCGTGCTTGAAGGCATGGATCGAGCAACAGGAAAGCTGAAGTGGTCTGGAACGCTGGTCGATCTTGTTTTTGGTTCTAATTCACAGTTACGCGCGCTAGCAGAGGTTTATGCTTGTGCTGATGCGCAAACTAAGTTTATCAATGATTTTGCCGCAGCTTGGAATAAAGTGATGAACCTAGACCGTTATGATTTAGCTTAATCTGCTTCTTGATTAAATGTGACGACATGATCGGCAACTAAGTGAATACCAATTTTTTCACCAATGGCATGATCATGATGACTGGGAACAAAGGCAAAAATTTCAGTACCTGATGCAAGCTTTAGAGTATAGAGAAAATCGGCACCTCGAAACGTTTTTCTCACTACCTCAGCTTGCGTTGGGCTGGCATCATCATGTTGAATATCGTCAGCACGAAGTAGTACATCAATTTCTTCGCCAACTACGTTACTGTGGCCGGGATCTAAATCTAATTCGCCCAGCTCGATATTTACTTTTCCACTAGCTTGAACCACTCCTTTGACAAATACGCCGCGACCAATAAAGTCGGCAATATAACGATTAATCGGTTTGTGATACAGCTCATAAGGGGAATCCCATTGCATCACTTTGCCATCAACCATCACCCCAATTTGATCGGCAATTGCAAACGCTTCGAATTGATCGTGAGTGACCAATAGAGCGGTTATCTTATTGGCCTTGAGAATGGCGCGCATTTCCCCTGCAAGGCGCTCTCTTAATTCAATGTCTAGACTAGAGAATGGTTCATCAAGCAAAATGAGGTCGGGTTCGGGGGCCATTGCTCTAGCTAGGGCTACACGTTGTTGTTGCCCGCCACTAAGCTCATGAGGAAAGACATTGGCTTTATCTGCCAATGAGACCCGCTTTAACCACTCTATAGCTAGGGATTTTCTTTGAGCGCCGGGAAAATGTTGCAAACCAAAAGCGACATTTTCTAAAACTGTCAGATGTGGGAAGAGAGCAAAATCTTGAAACACCATACCAACCCGTCTTTGGCTTGGCGCGATATGAGTGGCAGGCGAGCTAACAACGGTATTACGAAGCAGAATTTCGCCTTTTTGTACGGGTTCAAAGCCGCAAATGGCCCTGAGCACAGAAGATTTACCGCAGCCCGAGGAGCCTAATAAACAGCCAATCTCACCTTGCTGCAGCTCTAGATCTAGATCATTAACAGCCATAACCTGCCCCTGCCCAGTGTGATTAGGATAGGTAATTTCAAGGTGTTTTATTGAAAGCAGGGGGCAATTCACGTTCATCCCTATAATTTTCTCATTAATGTAAATGGTTTAATACATAACTAAAGTCTAAACGGATTGTGGATTTGATGAGTCGAATCGTCGTACCGCTGGCACTCTTATTGTTTTTGCCCCTGTTTGGCTTGGCGCTCCCATTTTTATTGCCAGAATTCAGCGGCAACGCTGATAGTGCAAGTAACACGCTAGTGACTAGCACGCTAGCTCATTTATGGCATTTTGTCCTTGGGGATTACCTCGTATCGACATTGGCATTAATTTTCGGGGTGGGAATTGGCGTATTTATTCTTGGAGTTGGGAACGCTTGGATAATTGCAAGCTATCAATTTCCTGGCAAGAAATTTTTTGCATGGGCATTAATTTTGCCTTTGGCTGTACCGACTTACGTAATGGCGTATCTTTTTGTCGATCTATTGCAATTTTCAGGGCCCGTGCAAAGCGCAATTCGATCTTTATGGGGATTAGATTCTTTATGGTTTTTTCCTGACCCAAGATCATTAAGTGGCGCAATATGGTCTTTTTCTTTTTGCTTATATCCGTATGTTTATTTAATTACTCGCACCGCTTTTTTAGAGCGAAGCAGTCGTTTGATCGAAGTTTCTGAAACTTTAGGTTACAGTGAGATGCAGGCCTTATGGAAATTGATCTTACCGATGGCTAGGCCCGCAATCTTTGCGGGAATGGCGTTGGCCCTCATGGAAGTTTTGGCTGACTTTGGTGCAGTCTCTTACTTTGGGGTGCAAACTTTTGCCACTGGCATTTTTAAAGCTTGGCTATCTTTTGGTGATCGTATGGCCGCAATAGAGCTGGCACTGGGTTTACTCGGTTTTGTTTTATTCATCTTTTTTATTGAACAGCGTAGTCGTTCTCAACTGCGCTATTCATCCTCTTTCCAAAGTAAGTCTTTGGCTAAGACCTTACATGGTAGACGTGCATTACTAGCGTTTTTATTTTGCGGTCTAACCATCACCTGCGGTTTTCTATTGCCCGCATTTGCACTACTGCAACTGCTTTACAAACAAGGCTTTAATCTCGACATACGATATTTTGCATGGCTTGGTAACTCCTTATCGGTGTCTTTCATCACTGCCTTCACCTCAGTCTTATTAGCCTTATTTTTTGCCTATGCTGTGAGATTACATGCACGCTTGGCTTGGGTTAATCGTTTATTGAGCTTTGGGTATGCCTTACCAGGCGCAGTTTTGGCCATTGGGGTACTTTCTTTTTTAGAAATTTTTCAGATTGCTTGGTGGGTTTCTGCCAGCATACTTATTTTGATTTACGCATATCTAGTACGATTTTTATCCTCTAGCTTGCAAACTGTTGAAGCAGGTTTAGCGCGGATTACCCCCTCAATGGATGGCTCGGCAGCATTATTTGGCTTATCTCAGTTACAGATTTTACGAAGGGTGCACGTACCGTTACTCCAGCGGAGTCTGCTTACCGCTGGATTATTTGTTTTTGTTGACGTGATGAAAGAATTACCTGCCACCTTACTGCTACGCCCATTTAATTTTGATACCTTAGCCGTAGCCACCTACCAATTAGCGGCTGATGAGCGCTTGGCAGAGCTAGCATTACCATCCCTAACTATTGTGCTGGCTGGTCTTTTGCCGGTCTTGGTGCTATCTCGGCTCATGTCAAAGCCCTAATTCTTAATTGATAATCATTCTTATTTGTGATATATTAGTTCAAATCTAATTAAATCTAGCTTGAGAATAGGGCATTCGTAATAGAAATGAGAAAACAAAATTTGACGCAAAAGATTCCGCTCGCCTTAAGTGTGAGCACATTAATTATTGCTTTATTACTCATCAGTTTTTGGGCTACTAATCCTGTGATTGCACAAACAGCGAATGAAACAAAAGAGCTTAATTTATATTCCGCTCGACACTATCAAACCGATGAGGCTCTCTACAGCGACTTTACTAAGAAGACGGGAATTAAAATCAATCGGATTGAAGCAGATGACAATGCCTTAGCTGAAAGATTAAAGAGCGAAGGCAACAAAAGTCCAGCCGATGTTATTTTGATGGTTGATGCAGCGCGTCTTTGGCGGGCACAAATTGATGGTTTCTTTAAACCCATTCAATCGCCCTATTTGGAAAGCCGAATTCCAGCAAATTTACGCGCGAAGCCTGATGCACAAGGCACGACCTGGTTTGGTTTTTCGACTCGAGCGCGTTTAGTTGTATATAACAAATCTACAGTGAAGCCTCAGGATGTGGATACCTACGAAAAATTAGCAGAACCTCTTAATAAAGGCAAGGTTTGCACCCGCTCAGGTGCACATCCTTATATGTTGTCGCTCATTGGGGCGATGATCGAGCGTCGCGGAGAAGAGGCAACCGAAGCTTGGGCCAAAGGAATGGTAGCCAATATGGCACGACCCCCAAGAGGCGGTGATACCGATCAAATTAAGGCCGTTGCTGCGGGTGAGTGTGGTGTGGCCCTAACTAATTCTTATTATTTAGTGAGATTATTGCGCTCTAAAAATCCAGAGGATCAGGCCATTGTTTCTAAAATTGGCTTTGTCTGGCCCAATCAACAGACCTCTGGCGTACACATTAATATTGCTGGGGGCGGGGTAGCGAAGAATGCGCCGCATTCTCAAGCAGCAATTCAATTTCTAGACTACTTGGCAAGTGACTCTGCGCAAGAGTATTTTGCTAATGGAAATAATGAGTGGCCAGTCGTTAAGTCAGTAAAGTTAGAAAATGAAGGACTTAAAATGCTCGGGTCATTTAAGGCCGAAAATATTTCAATTGCGGCAATTGGTAAGAACCAAATTGCCGCACAAAGATTGCTAGATCGGGTGGGGTATAAATGAGAAGCTAAACTATAGGCTAATCAAAGCGGAGAAAACATGAAGATTAAAAACTTTAGTATCGGCCTTACTAGTTTATTAACTTTTTTCTGTACTTTTTATTTTGGTCTTAGTCATGCGCAAACGACTAGCACTTGGCCAAATGGGCAAGCCGTTCGCATTATTGTGCCTTTTCCAGGTGGCGCGAGTACATTAGATTCGGTGGTTCGCGCCATTTCACCAGATATGGGAAAGGTTTTGGGTGTATCAATCATTGTTGATAACAAACCTGGAGCGGGAACGGTAATTGGAGTAGATGCTACTGCCAAAGCAACTGATGGCCATACTGTTGGTGGCGTTGCTAATAGCTTTACGGTAAATCAGAGTTTGGTGAAGAATTTACCTTATAACTTAAATAAGGATTTACAGCCGGTTATTTTGATGGCTAAAACTGCAAACGTGTTGGCTGTGCGCCCAGGTTTGCCGGTGAATAATTTAAAAGAACTTATTGCTTATGCCAAAAAGAATCCAGGAAAGCTATCTTATGGTTCTTTTGGTAATGGCACTACAGCACACTTCGCCGGTGAGATGCTGAAGTCCCAAGCCGGAATTTATGTTGTGCATATTCCTTATCGGGGCCAAGGTCCAGCCCTAACCGATTTATTGGCGGGTAATATCGATATGATGTTCGGCAATCTACCCGATTTCTTGCCGCATATTAAATCAGGAAAGCTCAAGGCGATTGGTACTACCTATTTAACTCCTGCACCACTAGCCCCTGAGATTCCAACTATTGCCGAGCAAGGTTTTCCAAAATTTGAGACCGATTCTTGGTACGGTATTGTTGCTCCCGTAGGCCTTTCAAGGGATGCCGTAGATAAAGTCAATAGTGCAATTAATCGTGCTTTACAAGATCCCGCTATTAAAAAGAGTTTTTCCGAGCGCGGTATAGAAATTATTGGCGGTACACCGGCAAAATTTGGCGAGCATATTCAGGCTGAAATTGCTAAGTATGCTCAAATTGTTAAAGCTTCTAGTATGACGATTGATTAGCGCAGAACATGAACTCAGCAATCGAATTTACAGCAGGCAATTATCGCTACCTGCCTAGTGTTTTTCAATATTCTGCAGGAGTAGCCGCGCTTCCTACATATCGCCTTGAGCAAATTCGCTTTGAGCGCGCCATACCCTTGCAGGATGGCTTTAGCGCAATCGAAAAACATTTGCGTCAGATAGGACGCCCAATGACTGCTTTTGCTCATTGTGAACTGCGCTCACCTCAGCAATTCGATGATCAAGGCTTTATTGCATTTAATCAGGAGTATGTTAAACAATTGGCGGCCTGGGGAATTTATCAAGCCCCAGTAGATGGGAAGAGCGCTATTAATCCTGTTGCCCGAACCAATGTATGCCCAGAACATCATGGTCCACAAGTCGTTTCCATGTTGGCTTTTACCTATACCGTGCCAGATCCTCTGTCCAAAACTAGTTTTGTTTTATCCGGCGGCGGTGACGCGAGAAAGGGCGCTGAACCTTATAGGGATCGGATCATTGCTTATGGCGATATCTCGCAGGCTGGCCTCAGACAAAAAATGGCTTTCGTTATTGCAGAAATGAATTCTCGATTAACGGCACTGGATTTGACATGGCAGGATGTTACTAAAGTACAAGCTTATTCGATTCATAATATTGCTGATTTAGTGAGAGAGTTACTATCTAAGCCTGATTTAATACCGAATGGACTTTGTTGGCATTTTGCAAGACCACCTGTCGCGGGCTTGGAGTTTGAGATGGATTTGCGCGGCTCTGTTAATGAATTATTTTTGAATGAATAGCAAGATGACTAGTACACCTAAAAAAATCCGCGTAGCTATTGCTGGGCTTGGGGCAATTGGGAAATCACTGGCGACTAAATTAGCAGCAGGAGTCGTTCCAGGAGTTGAGCTCACTGCAGTTTCGGCTAAGAATCACGATAAAGCGCAAGCCTTTGTGAAGACTTTGGCACACCCCGTGAAGGTATTGCGTATCGACGAACTAGAACCACACGCAGATGTGATAGTGGAGTGCGCACCAGCTGAATTCTTGGGCGATATTATTGGCCCATTTCTAAGGCAACAAAAGAAAGCAATAGTATTATCGGTTGGCGCAATTTTGTTTAGACCTGATTTAGTTGAATTGGCTAAGCAAACTGGTGGAGTAATTATGGTACCTACTGGCGCCTTAATTGGCTTAGATGCCATGGTTGCCGCTGCCGAAGGCAAAATTCATTCTGTGCGAATGATTACCCGTAAACCACCTAAGGGTCTTGAGGGCGCACCTTATTTAATTGAGAATCGTATTTCTGTAGAGGGCTTAACAGAGCCTCTAAAAGTATTTACCGGGAATGCCAAAGAAGCAGCTAAGGGATTTCCAGCTAATCTGAACGTGGTTGTGGCACTAGCATTAGCTGGTATCGGACCAGATAATACATTTTTAGAAATTTGGGCTGATCCGACGGTGACGCACAATACTCATACCATTACGGTTGATTCAGATTCAGCAAAATTTAGTATGACGATGGAAAATATTCCCTCTGAAAATCCACGCACTGGACGTATCGTGGCACAGAGTGTAGTTGCAATGCTAAGAAAGCTCACCTCCCACTTTCAGGTGGGAACTTAAGCGATTTTAAAATCATGCCTATTAATAGGTTTCATAAAGGCTTCAAATGAATTTAACTGCGGAACAAAAAGAATCGATTCGCTTACGGTATTTAGAGGTGGACACATCAAATGTTGCTGATGTTTTAGATAATCTGAATTTATTGCAGCAAGGATTAGCGGCTGACTTTAGACCTTACCCTGAAACTTGCAAGCGCTTGGCAGGGTGGGCCTATACCATTCGAGGGCAAATGACTCCTTATGCTCAAGGTGGTGATGCCGATAAGATGGCAGCATGTCAAGGCTTGTCTCCGGGCGAGATTAGCGTGTGGAGCGGCAATGGCGAAGGCATTTGTTATTTTGGCGAGTTAATTGCGCTCGGCATGAAGGAAAGAGGGTGTGTAGGCGCATTACTTGATGGGGGCATTCGTGATGTGCGTTGGCTTGGAGAGCATCAATTTCCTGTATTTGCACGCTATAAAACCTCAGTCCAATCAATAGGAAGATGGAAGGTGAATGCTTGGCAGATACCAGTTTATCTTCGTGGCCATGATGGTAGCAATGTAACCGTACGCCCTGGCGATTTCATTTTGGCAGATGAAGATGGAGGCATTGTGATTCCGGTCGAGATAGTAGAAAGTGTCTTAATCGAGGCAGAGCGTTTAACTGTGATCGAGAAAAATATTCGCACTGAAATTGCCAGCGGACTTAGTCTTGCAGAAGCGTTAAAAAAATATGGACATGTTTAAGGCCTTACTGAATGTCTTCAATTCTGCAAATACTTGACTAAATTACTTGACAATTAGCAATGATTCAGATATAGTGTAGGTTCTGGTCAGGACTCGTTCTGACCAAGAGGTCGGAGCTAGAACCAATAGGCTATTGTCAAGGATGCCCGGCCTCTCAAAAGTAATACGTAGTTAACCGCCAGAGACAAACTGGTGAGATCGGGGGAAATCCCCTCCAGCGGAATACTGGTAAACACAGGCTAAGCTGCAGAGATAAGTACTGTCAGTCAATGCCCAAAATTCATTATTGTTACAGAGTTAAAACCAGCTCCACTGGGGTCTTGTTCCGTTCTTTTATTGGTCAAGCTTGGTAATTTTGTTGCCTTGAATGCCTATGCCAGCCATCAATCCTTTTTGACTAAAGATAAATGCGTAAATATCAACTTGTGTGTTGATAGAAGTCATTGATGTCGCAAATCCTTGATCGACGACGACAATGCTCGGACCAGTACCAATTTCAAAGCCTTGAGTCGAATCAAGCGCGTCAAGCGCACTTTCTTTCATAAAAAATAGCACATAGCCATATTGTTGAGCTCCAGCTTGTAATCCAAATGAGCCGCCAGCAGTATTGTAGTAAGCAGTCGGCTTATTTTTTTTCCACAACACACCTTCACCATAGTGGCCACCAATCATAAAGCCTGCTTTAGTAATTACTGGAAAGACCAGAACAGCTATTGCCGATGCATTTAACTTTCTCGCTTCAACATTTTCTTTCAGTAAATTAGTGAGGGCTGTTTTAGAACTATTGTTCAACTCAGATACGTTTACGGCTAAGGCCGAGGGGCTAAATAGCTGTAGAAAAAACAAGCTAGAAATTAGAAAGTAAATACTGCAAATGACTTTTTTCATTGGAATTTAAAGAATTAATTTGATAAAAATAGTTTATTCTATATTTTTTAAATTATATCAAGGTCGCTGCATGAGTCATTCATCTCGCCGTTACTTTTTACAATCGTCCGCAGTTGGAGTTGCTGCCTTAATTGGCAACTCGGCACTCGGGAGCACTCCTGACATTCGCAAAATTACCCCACCGAATTTTAATGACGCTTATTTAGGCCAGCGAATTCTATGCTACCGCCCCATGAGACATGGCTCACCTAATTTAAGTGTAGTAAAAGAGGGAAATAAAATCATTGCCCATAATTATGGCCATGGGGGCAGTGGTTGGACTTTAGGTCCCGGTTCTGCAAACTATGTAAACGAGCTACTGATCAATACTCAGTATGCGATGGACCTTGCTAATAAAGCTACGCCTATCGCCATCATTGGCGTCGGCGTAATTGGCCTTTTCACGGCATATGATTTAAACAAGCGGGGTTTTAGCAATATTACTATCTATGCTGATCGAGTCGATTCATTAACTTCTCATAATGCTGGCGGTCTACTCGCGCCAGTATCGATGGATAATTCACCTGAGATGCAGGTCACCATCGACCGAATCGGGGTAGAAGCTTATCGCTTTTATGATGGTATTGCTAAAAATAAGAATAAAGACTTTAAAGGGGGCGCATTAATTGTGCCAACTTATTTTAATAATCGCCAAGACTCAGGATTAGAGCCCTATGTTGGAGTTGTTATGCAGCCAGCAAAAGAGGTGATATTGGATTTTGGAAATGGCACCACCAGACCCATGGTGGTTTATGACGATGGTATATATATGGATACAGCTACCCTGATGGGAGAATTGCACCAATATATTAAGGCTAACAAGATTAAAATTGTTAAAAAGAAAATTAATTCTTTTGCAGAGGTTCAGCAAAAATTTATTTTTAACTGTAGCGGCCTAGGATCAAATCAATTGGCAAACGATGCCGAAGTAGTGCCAGTTCAAGGGCATTTAATTATGCTAAAAAATCAAATACCACAAAACATGAATTATATGATTTTGGTTTACTTTGGCGAAGGCAAGACTGAGGCGAACCAAAAGGTAAAACGCTCGTTCTATATTTTTCCTAAACGCTTAGCTAACTCAACACCCAAAGATATTGGGGTTATAGGCGGCACATTTATTGAGGGAGGCAATCCAAATATGCCCAATCTTAAAGAGTTTGATTTGCTGCTGAAGGGGGCGAAGGAGTTTTACGGCTTAAGTTAAAAATTGCTTTATCAGTTAGACTAAGAATTCCCATATCTTATGGGTAAAAATAAGTAAAAAAATAACAAGAGGAGAGCACAATGTATTTTTATAAATCTATCTTAGGATCAGTTCTAATACTTAGCGCTGGTGCAGTGCATGCACAAGCTTCAAGCTTTAATGGCGCATTTGGGCAGCTTGGTATTGGATATGAGCAATCATCGCCAAGTTCAGTTAGTAGCTCAGCCGCATTTAATGGATACGCCATTCCCGCTAACTCATCCATGGGAAATTCAAGTTATTTAATTGGCACAGGTTCGGTGGGTTATTACGCCGATATTGCTAAAGGCTATTTATTAGGCGTCGGCGCCGAATATACCTTAGGAGGTAGCGCGCAAAATTATACGGAGTCAGGGAGCATACGAGGTACAACTTATAGTTCGGGAAATTATTATTACCAAAAAAACTATTCTTATAATATTTTTCTCTCTCCTGCCATGGTGGTTGGCACGAATGGCTTAGCGTATTTGAAGGTTGGTTATAGCGGCGCACAGTACAAGCAATTTACATCCTTATCGTCTAATTACACTGGCTATTCATTGGGTCTTGGATATAAGCAAATCATTTCAGGCGGTCTCTATGGTTTTGGCGAAGTAAATTATGCAAATTACGGCAACCAAACTGTTTCTACTAGTGCAAGAGTAAATACTGGCGCTACTGGTACGGGGGCTGTCGATACCTTAATAGCCTCTGGCACCAATGGGATGAGTACTTTAAATTTCCTGGTTGGCGTAGGATATAAGTTTTAAGTGTTTCAGAAGTCTTAGAATTATCAAGGGCTAAATCAGTAATCCCCCGCTAGAAATGGTGGGGGTTTTTTATTAGAAGAATCGTAAGAAATTTATTTTGCATGATTACTGCTTCTCGAATATCCCAGTTTAAGAATCGATCACATTAAAAGCGAAATATATTATTAACATTAAATTGAAAAAGAAGAGCTATTGCATAAATCGAATGAAATTGTAATTGTAGGAGACGGATTTGCTGCCGCCATCATGGTTATCCATCTTTTACGCAAGGGAGTCCCTGCTTCATCTATTACTCTTATTGGGCCAGGAGAAATCGGACGCGGAAATGCCTATTCCTGTGCGAGCCAATCGTATCGGCTTAATGTTCGCGAGGATCTACTCATTACTTTTTCAGATGATCCTTTGCATTTTGCAAGGTGGGCACAGAGCCATATTCATGACCCAGAAGCAAAAACGACAGCTGGATATTTTTATAGGCGGCATGATTTTGGCCGTTATATTTCTGAACTAGTGTCGCATGAATTAGGTTTGCGGCAACTGAAACGTATCCCCACCAAGGTTACGCAAATTCTTCGTAGAGGAGATGATTGGACTCTTAGTCTAAGTAATCAGGATCAGCTCATCGCTAAACAGCTCATTATTGCAACAGGTAATGCGCCACCTAGCTGGCCTTGTAATGTAAATACAAAGCTTGCTTCCCCAACTTGGATTCATACTCATCTGGTAGAAAATCCATGGGCCGGCGAGTATCTGCAAGAAGTAGGATCTCATGAAGATATTATTTTGCTCGGCGGCGGATTAACGGCGCTTGATGCGATAAACGCGCTTGTAGAACAGGGTCACCGCGGCATGATTTATGTAATTAGCCCACGAAAAATCTTTCCTCCAGTTCAAGCGCCGTGGCAAAGACAGCAGGAGCCTAAATGGCCTAAGCAGTTAAGCCCACGACGCTTTATCCGGTTTATGCGTGAGTATCTTCCCTCTGTTGATGCAGCTACTTCAGAATGGCAATGTTCTTGGGAAGAATTAAGGGTTAATTTAAATACGATTTGGCAGCAATTTTCTTCTAAACAGCGTCTTATTTTATTGAAACGGGTAGGTTGGATCTGGTCTTTATACCGCTTTCGGGCCTCACCTCAAACCATTGCTAGCTATGAGCAATTAAGAGCAAAAAATCAGATTCATTTCATCTTGGGTCGAGCACAGCTAATTAGCTGTGCTCGACCTAATATTAAAGTGCTACTAGATAATGGTTACGAGGCAGTAGGTGAGAGAATAATTAATTGCACGGGTGTTGGGGTCGATCCTTTATTGAGCAATTTGATCACTAGCCAACTTGCCATACCTGACGATCTACAGCAATCAATTGCAGTAGACACCAATCTCCGAGTGCTCGACTCGAATCAAAAAGCATGGGAGAACTTGTGGCTAATTGGTCCAGCCACAATGGGCAGTTTGGGCGATGTCGTAGCCGCGAGCGCCATTACTAAGCAGGCGGAGCAATTAGCAGAGCAGATGAAAATGCGTGTGTAAAGCTCTGGAGCACACTCTATTAATTTGTCTCTAAAACTGATCTAATTTATGCATGAATTTACATAAAACATCAGCCAAGCTCCTCAATATAACCGCTAGGAACGGAAAAGCTGGTAGCATGATGCCTAAGTTGATTGCTGGTGAAAAAAGGGAAGATCAAACCACTATTTCAGTTACAAAAATCTGATCTTAAAATAGGCTTTATTAAATATTCTTCTTATGAGCAAAGATAAAAAGTTTTTACCAAATTTTATAAAACAAAATATAAATCTAAGGATTAGCATAAGCGTTATATTTCTAATGCTAATTATTCCTGCATTTATTACTTTTATTTTTTATTCTTATCGCACTAACTATTTAATCTATAAGCAAAATGCAATTAATTTAGTTGTGAGGGCAAACGAAGAATCAATTCATAGTTTAATTGAATTTCTTGATCCAATAGTGGATGCGGTAAGAGTGACTTCAAAGATGGTTGCCTCCAATCCTGAGTTGATAAATCAAGAAAAGATTACTGAGCATAGTATTGTTAATTTAGAAAATAATTTAAATGTAGTAAGCTATTTTTTATCTTCAAAAGATGGCTCATTTAGACAGGTACAAAGGACTAATCAGGCCATTCCCATTGCAGGACGTGTTCCTCCGGAGGGATCACAATATGTGAGTTGGGTGATTGATCGTAGTAAAAATCAGAATGGAGAGTCTACCTATACCTTTTTTAAGTCCTGGGGTGATGTGATAGCAAAGTTCACATCCCCAAACAAATATGATCCTCGAGAAAGACCTTTTTATAAAGGCATAACTAAAAATTTCTCAGAAGGAAAGTTTGATATACCTCTAATAGAGGACCCATATTTTACTAATAGCACTAAACAAGCTGTTATTAGCATTAGCCATCCTATTACAGTCAGTAATCAACTATTAGGAAGCGTCACTGCTCAAGTTAAAGTTGCATCATTTGCTGATTTTTTACTCAAAAATAAAATTAGCAAAAATAGTCAGACTATTATTTTTAACGAACAGGGCGATGTAATTGTTCACCCTGAAGTAAATTTAGGTTTTATTAAAGAAAAAGATACTTTAGTACCTAGGAAGATTGTAGATCTAGATTCATCTCCTGCTTCGGTAGCTAAAAAAATATATGACCAAATTGGATCGAAACAGATTGAATTTACTTTTGGGGAAAATAAAGTTCCCTATCTTGCAAATTTTAATTCTTTTCCTGCCAATTATATAAAGCCTTGGATCGTCATGACAGTTGTTCCTCTAGATGATTTTATGGCTGAGCTTAATATAATCAATCAAAGGTTAATTATCTTTGGTATCTTTGCATTTATCTTAATTGCATTTCTGACATTCTATTTTTCGAAACTGATATCTAAACCTTTAGAATCCCTCACAACTGAAATTCAAAATATATTCACTTTTAAAAGTGATGATTATCCACAGGTTACCTCTAGTATTTATGAAATTAGTACATTATCTAATGCTATCAAAAGGTTAAAGTCGACAATAGCTGCCTTTACTTCCTATGTACCTAAGGACCTTGTCAATGACCTGTTAAGTTCAGGCAAAGCTATTGAGCTAGGTGGTGAGAGTCGTTATCTCACTGTTTTATTCTCAGATTTAAAAGACTTCTCCACGCTATCTGAAATCACACCTTCCAGAGAGCTACTATTACGAGTTTC
>NZ_JAJVCS010000006.1 GCF_021395205.1 Polynucleobacter sp. IMCC 30228
GGCGTAACAGGGTGACAATTTGTTCGGGTTTAAGACGTTGACCTTTAGCCATGATTAGCACTCCTTTAGGGTGAAGATTATCAAAAATCCTCTCTTTTGGAGTGGTACTAAAAATCAGGTCAGTTCAGATTTGAAATAAATTATTACCAATTTGCGTACATTGCATCGACAAAGCGGTAGATAGATTGGCACTATTCATGAGCACTGAATATTTAGCATTCGGCTGACACTGCAGGGCTTGATGTAAATAAAAGAGGCATTTTTCACCGCTGCAAAAAAGCCCAAAAGAAGAATTAGAATCATTCGCGGTATACGCCTCAGTGGTCACCCCACTCATATCAACGATCCAATTTTGATAAGCGACCTTCTCACCCGCAAACACTTGCGAGCAAATGCAAATCAACACACTTGCCAAAATTCCAGAAAAAACCGCAGGAAGACGTTTTTTCATCGTAAGAAATTACTGCACAATCTTCGCGGTTTCCCGTAATTTCTTTACGGTTTCAACTAAATATTGCTGCACCATGGCTTGGCGAAGTTGCGGCTTCGCCTCTTCTAAGGATGGAAATTTAAAGGGCCGTTTATCGTCTAAGCGAATAATCACCCAACCCTCAGAAGTTTGAATAGGGGTAGTAGTAATTGCGCTTTTATTCATTTTGACAACCACGTCGGCAATTGGCTTAATCACTTGACCAGGAAACAACCACCCCAATTGGCCGCCACTACCTTTCGTGGCTTGATCGATCGAGTATGCTTGTGCCATTGTTCCAAAAGGCTCCCCTTTTTGAAAGCGGCGGATTAAATCTTCTGCATCTGCTTTGCTAGGCACAACAATTTGACTTAAGTAATACTGAAACGCAGATGCACTTTCGCCTACCAATTTACGCTGCCGCTCGTATTCAGTTTGCAATTGCGCATCGGTAATGGGGTTAGTGCTGAAATGATTTTCAACTAAGGCTTGAATCAATAAAGTTTGCTTAAGTTGCGTATATTGATCCGGAAAATCAATCAAACGCTCTAAACCTTTTTTAGTGGCTTCATCAGTTAACAATTTGCGGTTAATTAATTCCTGCTTGAGGGCATTTTGTAATTCAGGGCCATCTTTTTGACCCTGACCCATGGCATTGCGAATATTTAAGGCTAACAAGCCAGTCGAAATCGGCTGCCCATTGACGGTCGCAAAAAATTCAGCGTTCGTCTCTGAGACCGTGGTCATTTTCTTGTCTGCAGTTGCGGCAGATCCACTCGCCCCAATAGCTGGGATAGGATTAGGGCTCGTAGTTTGAGCCTGACTAAGACCAGGCAAGCTGAAGCTAATGAGGCCAAGAGCAAATATAGGGATAATTTTTTTCATAGCTTTATTGTATTCGAGTCGAGAATCCTGCATTTTCGATGAAATTACCAACTAAAGCACCAACCCGCCGCTCGGGTTAAGATTTGGTATGAATCCTGTTTCTGTGGCTATGCCAGCCTCGTCAAAACCCATTTCTTTTGATTATCCCCAGCAAGATGGCGCTGGTAGAACCTGCACTGCGCAAGCTTGGGCTCAAACACCTCCCCAGATCTCGGGAGACCAAAAGGCTGCGGTGATTAACCGCATTAAAACCCTCTTAATCGAGAAAGATGCGGCGATCGTGGCGCATTACTATGTCGATGGTGAAATTCAAGACTTAGCCATGGAAACTGGTGGCTTTGTAGCTGACTCCCTTGAAATGGCGCGCTTTGGTAAGGCCCATGCAGCGAAAAATTTAATCGTCGTTGGCGTCCGCTTTATGGGTGAAACGGCGAAAATTCTCAGCCCCGACAAACGCATTTTTATGCCTGACTTGGATGCAACTTGCTCACTCGACTTGGGGTGTCCTGCCGATGCATTCGCTGACTTTCGTGCCGCTCACCCTAAGCACACCGTAGTGGTCTATGCCAATACGAGTGCCGCCGTTAAGGCCCAAGCAGATTGGATGGTTACCAGTTCGTGTGCTTTAGCTATTGTCCATCACCTCAAAGAACAGGGCAAACAAATTCTCTGGGCTCCCGACCGACATTTAGGGCATTACATTCAAGCGCAAACTGGAGCCGATATGTTGCTCTGGAATGGTGCCTGCATTGTGCATGATGAATTTAAAGCCACCGAGCTGGAATTATTGCGCTTGCAATATCCGCGGGCCCAAATATTGGTTCACCCAGAATCACCGGCTGCAGTTATCGCACTTGCCGATGTGGTGGGCTCGACTTCTGCCATGATTAAGGCTGTAGTTGAGGGCTCTGCTAATGAATACATTGTCGCAACCGATAAAGGCATCTTGCACCGCATGCGTCAATTGGCGCCCAATAAAAAACTGATCGAAGCCCCGACTGCGGGAACTAGCGCTACCTGTAAAAGCTGTGCCCATTGCCCCTGGATGGCGATGAATGGACTGCAAGGCATTCTGGATGCACTAGAAAATCAAACAGGTGAAGTGTTCATTGAAGAGGCCACCAGAATAAAGGCCCTCATCTGTATCGATCGGATGCTCGATTTCACGAGCCAGCATCCCGATTTATTAGCTAAAGCCCAGCATGGCTTTGTCAAACACATTGGCGCAGCTTAAGGATTACTTGCGATCTCATGTTTGATGCCAACGAAACTTTAGACCAAGCCCGTACGCGCAATATTCAAGATGCCTTGAGGGAAGATATTGGCGTTTGTGATTGGACTGCGCAACTTGTGCCCAGCAAAATAGGGCGAAGCCAGCTAAGCGTACGACAAAAAGCCGTGCTGTGTGGTAAGTCTTGGTTTGAAGGGACAATTCAAGCGCTTGATCCTAAAGCCGTACTGACTTGGTTTTATCAAGAAGGGGATTGGATGGTTGTCGATACGCCAGTGTGCGAAATTAAAGCGGATGTACGTGCCTTACTCTCAGGAGAGCGTACCGCAATTAATTTTCTTCAAACCCTCTCTGCTACCGCTACTAACACTAGAAAATATGTGGAAGCGATAGTTGGCCTAAGTCCCAACCCCAATGGCTGTGTTGTGCTGGATACCCGCAAAACCTTACCCGGCCTACGCCAAGCGCAAAAATATGCAGTGCGCATTGGCGGTGGTGAAAACCAACGGATGGCTTTATGGGATGGTATTTTGATCAAAGAAAATCACATCGCTGCAGCTGGTAGCATTCGTGCAGCGCTTGATGCCGCAGAAAAACTCAATGAAGGTGTCAGCATTCAGATTGAGGTGGAGAATTTAGCTGAACTAGATGAAGCTATTAAAGCGGGTGCAAAAAATATTTTGATTGATAACTTCTCAATCGAAAAAATGCACAAAGCGGTAGCCATTAATCAAGGCAGAGCACTATTAGAAGCTTCAGGAGGTATTGGCATCGAGTTGATGCGTGCTATTGCAGCTACAGGTGTAGACCGAATTTCGCTTGGTAAACTGACCAAAGATGTGCAGGCTGTTGATTTTTCAATGCGGATGCTAGCTAAGCGGTCTAGCTAAATTCAGCCTACTGCTTAGGTGTCAAAATTGTTGGGAGAGAAACTGCCCCTGTATTAGGGTAGTCGCGACTATAGTGTAGGCCACGGCTTTCTTTACGCATTAAGGCCGATTCCACAATCAGCTCAGCGCAATCTAACAGATTACGCAATTCAATTAAGTCGCGAGTCACTTTAAAGTTGGCATAGTATTCCTGCACTTCATGATGCAATAGCTCAATGCGATGTAAGGCACGCTCAAGCCGTTTAGTCGTGCGCACAATGCCAACATAATTCCACATTAATGAGCGTAATTCATCCCAATTATGGGCAATCACCACTTGCTCATCAGCATTTTCAACTTGGCTTTCATCCCATAAAGGTAAATTTGGTAATTCAGGAGTGACTGCTAAATCAATATCAGCAGCAGCTGCTTTGCCAATGACAACACATTCTAGTAATGAGTTACTTGCTAAGCGATTTGCACCATGCAGACCCGTATAAGTAGACTCACCTACAGCGTATAGGCCAGGTAAATCGGTGTGGCCATGCAAATCGGTCACTACCCCACCGCAGGTATAGTGAGCAGCAGGTACCACAGGAATAGCTTGCTGAGTAATATCAATTCCAAGGCTAAAGCAACGCGCATAGATCATTGGAAAATGCTCTTGAATAAACGCTGCACCTAAATGGGTAGCATCTAAATTCACATGATCTAAGCCATATTTTTTCATTTCAAAATCGATTGCGCGTGCCACAATATCACGCGGCGCTAATTCATTGCGCTCATCATGTTCAGGCATAAAACGTAGGCCTTGGGTAGCGCCACCTTCAGGCAACTTGAGTAAGCCGCCCTCTCCACGCAAGGCCTCAGTAATTAGAAAAGTACGATCACTGGGGTGATACAAGCAAGTTGGATGAAACTGGATAAATTCCATATTACCCACTCGGCATCCAGCGCGCCAGGCCATAGCGATACCATCGCCCGTAGCCGTATCGGGATTGCTGGTATAGCGATAGACCTTACCAACCCCACCAGTAGCTAAAACTACGGCTTTAGCCGCAATGGTCTCTACTTTGGAATTATTAATATCTAATGCATAAACGCCGTAACAGCGATTGGGTAATTTTTTCTTATCCTTACTCGACAAGTGTCGATTCGTAATAAGGTCGAGTGCAATCCAATGTTCAATTAAACGAATATTCGGATGCGACCGCGCTTGATCTAAGAGCACCTCATGAATTGCCTTGCCTGTAGCATCCGCAGCATGTGCAATGCGGCGATGACTATGACCACCTTCGCGAGTTAAGTGCAAACCTAGCGGGCCCGCTACATCAGTGGTAAAAGGCACGCCTTGATCAACAAGCCACTGTATTGCCGCGGCACTCTCTTCCGCAATATATCGCGCAGTTGTTTCATCGACTAAACCCGCGCCAGCGTTTAAGGTATCCGCAACGTGCGCATCAACACTATCGGCCTGATCTAGCACGCCAACAATTCCGCCCTGCGCCCATGCAGTAGCGCCCTCACCCAAGCTACGCTTAGCCATCACAATCACGGCTTGGGTTTTAGCAAGATGCAGAGCCACTGTGAGCCCTGCTAAACCAGCGCCAATAATCAGCACTGGCAATTCAGCGGTTTTTTGCAATGCAGTATCCACTTTAGGTGTGCGCTGCTACCTTGTCACTCGATATTTCATCGTTGGTACCGTAACCTAATTTAACCGCCGCATCACCGCCTTTAACTACAGAAACTGCGCAATACTTAAACTCAGGTATTTTGCCAAAGGGATCTAATGCAGAGTTAGTCATTAAGTTAGCCGCAGCCTCGTAATATGCAAAGGGAATAAAGATTGCGCCACGCGGAGTGCCATCATCACGCCGCACATGAATTGCAATGGTGCCGCGTCGTGATGCAACCGTCACTACATCACCAGTGGTTACGCCTAACTGCACCATATCATCCCCACACAAGGAGACAGTAGCCATCGGCTCAATCGTATCCAGTATGGTCGCACGTCTTGTCATGCTGCCAGTATGCCAATGCTCAAGTTGACGGCCGGTAATTAAAACAAAGGGATATTCATCATTTGGGCGTTCATTCGCGGGAATAATATCCGCGGGAACCAGCTTGACTTTGCCATCCGCTGTTGGAAAAGCATCATTAAAGACAATCGGTCGACCTGGATCTTCTGGGCTTAAACAAGGATAAGTGACGCTTGACTCGCGCTCTAAACGATCCCAAGTAATGCCTTTAATTGCTGCGTGCATCGCTTGACGCATTTCATCAAACACCTCTGCAACACCTGAATCAGGCCCTGCATACTTCCAATTGAGGCCCATGCGTTTGGCCAACTCTTGCAGAATCCATAAATCGGGTTTTGCCTCACCTGGCGGATGAATCGCACGCTTACCCATTTGCACCATGCGATCGGTATTGCTCACTGTGCCAACTTTTTCTGGCCAAGCACTCGCTGGCAAGACTACATCGGCCAATAAAGCCGTTTCAGTCATGAAAATATCTTGCACTACTAAATGCTCTAGCGAAGCCAAGGCATGGCGTGCATGATTTAAATCAGGATCGCTCATAGCGGGGTTCTCACCCATGATGTACATACCCCGAATTTTATCGGGATCACTATCCGCCGCTAATATCTTTTCCATAATTTCAACCACGGTATAGCCAGGTTTGGACTCTAATGGGGTCCTCCAGAATTTTTCAAACCAATCATGCGCATTAGCGTTATCGACCCGCTGATAATTGGGAAACATCATCGGAATTAAACCCGCATCGCTAGCACCCTGGACATTATTTTGTCCACGTAAGGGATGTAAGCCTGAACCTGGCTTACCAATTTGACCTGCAATGGTCGATAAAGCAATTAAGCAGCGGGCATTATCGGTACCATGCACGTGCTGACTAATGCCCATGCCCCATAAAATCATTGCCGACTTCGTCGTCGCAAATTCGCGCGCTACTTCACGCAATGTTTCTGATGGAATACCGCAGATAGGCGCCATTAATTCTGGGCTATAACCCTTGACATTTTCTTTGAGGGCTTCAAAGTTACTAGTACGATTTTTAATAAATTCCTGATCACACAAACCTTCTTCAATGATGGTGTAGATCATGGCGTTAAGCATCGCTACATCGGTATCAGGTTTAAATTGCATAATGCGCCACGCATGCTTACCCATTTGCGTCACACGTGGGTCGGCTAACACCACCTTAGTACCCCGTTTAGCGGCATTTTTAAACCATGTTGCTGCAACGGGGTGATTTACTGTTGGGTTTGAGCCAATCAATAAAATCATCGTGGAGTTTTCCACATCATTGACTTGATTGCTAACGGCCCCTGAACCCACGCCCTCTAATAATGCAGCCACGCTAGACGCATGACATAAGCGCGTGCAATGGTCGACATTATTATTACCAAACCCAGTGCGTACTAATTTTTGAAATAAATACGCTTCCTCATTACTGCCTTTAGCTGAACCAAAACCAGCCAAGACCTTGCGGCCGTATTTTTCATTGAGGCCCTTTAATTTACTCGCTGCAACATCTAAAGCCTCTTCCCAAGTCGCTTCACGGAATATGCTGGACCAATCATTCGGGTCTTGCGACGCAGTTTCATCCTTAGGTACACCCGTTTTACGAATCAAGGGCTTAGTAAGGCGCTGCGGGCTATGAATGTAATCCATGCCAAAGCGACCCTTCACACATAAACGATTGTGGTTTGCAGGGCCATCGCGACCGTCAACACTAACAATCACATTATCTTTAATGTTGTAAGTAATTTGGCAGCCGACACCGCAAAATGGGCAAACTGAATCAACTTTACTATCCACTTTTTGTGAACCGATTAACCCTTTAGGCATCAATGCGCCGGTGGGGCAAGCTTGTACGCACTCGCCACAGCCTACACAAGTACTCTCGCCCATGGGGTCGTTCAAATCAAAGACGATTTCACTGTGGTTACCACGCATCGCGTAACCAATCACATCATTTACTTGCTCATCACGACAGCCCCGCAAGCAACGATTACATTGAATGCAGGTATCTAAGTTCACTGCCATGGCTGGATGCGAAATATCCGCCTTGGGTTGCGCGCGGCGTAGCGCCTTTAATTCTGGGCGCACGGTGACATCCATTTGCTTGGCCCAACTACTTAACTCACCAAACTGCATACTCTCATCATCGCCGATCCACTTATAGCCTTTATCAGGCATATCCGAGAGGAGCATTTCTAAAACTAATTTCTGGCTTTTAACGGCACGTTCACTTTGCGCCTTGACTTCCATACCAGCAGTGGCATTGCGACAGCAACTGGGGGCTAAAGTACGTTCGCCATTAATTTCAACCACGCAGGCACGGCAATTGCCATCGGGTGCGTAACCATCTTTAAAACACAAATGGGGAATATCAATGCCATGGCGTTTAGCTGCTTTTAAAATTGTTTCGCCATCATAAGCAATAATTGTTTTGCCATCGAGCTTGAACTCCACCGTTTGTAATTCGAGTTCCTGCGGATTTACGGGTGCGTTCATGCAATCTCCTGCGGGAAGTATTTTTGGACACAACGAATCGGATTCGGTGCAGCTTGGCCCAATCCACAAATCGAGGCATCAACCATGACCGTAGCCAAGTCTTCTAAGGTTGATTGATCCCACTGTTTGGCTTGCATTAAAGTGGCGGCCTTACCTGTACCAACCCGGCAAGGGGTGCATTGCCCACAACTCTCATGCTCAAAAAAGTGCATGATATTTAAAGCGGCATTACGAGCGCTATCTTGCTCACTTAGCACCATCACTGCTGCAGAGCCAATAAAGCAACCATAGGGCTGCAGCGTATCAAAATCGAGTGGAATGGTATTCATTGTCGCTGGCAATATACCGCCTGATGCACCACCCGGCAAATAAGCATAGAACGTATGGCCTGCTTGCATGCCACCACAATAATTGTCAATCAGTTCTTGAATCGTAATGCCTGCTGGCGCCAACTTCACGCCAGGTTCTTTTACTCTGCCGCTGACGCTAAAACTACGTAAGCCTTTACGACCATTCAAACCGAATGAACTAAACCACTCAGGGCCACGCTGCACAATATCGCGCACCCAATACAGCGTTTCCATATTATGCTCAAGGGTAGGACGTCCAAATAAGCCAACTTGGGCAATATAGGGTGGACGCATACGCGGTTCCCCACGCTTACCTTCAATACTTTCAATCATCGCCGACTCTTCACCGCAAATATAGGCGCCAGCACCACGGCGCAATTCAATTCGAGGTAAAGCGCATGGCGGGTTAGCTTGTAGTTTGGCTAATTCAGCTTGTAGTAATTCACGGCAGCCATGATATTCATCACGTAAATAGATGTAACAAGTCTCGATACCAACTACTTGAGCGGCAATCAGCATGCCCTCTAAAAAACGGTGGGGATCACGCTCTAAATAAGTGCGGTCTTTAAAGGTACCTGGCTCGCCTTCGTCAATATTCACTGCCATCAATTTCGGTGCGGCTTGGTCTTTCACAATCCGCCACTTGCGGCCCGCAGGAAAGCCCGCACCACCTAGGCCACGTAAACCTGAATTCTCCATGGCTACTAATACAGCCTCAGGGCTATGCTTACCCGTACTCACATCGATTGCTAATTGGTAACCACCTTTAGCGCGATACGCCTCGTAACCAACATACGCTGGTGACATTAGCTGATTAGTGCCCTGTGGAGAAATACCCTTCTCCACATAATTAATGGGATTGAAATCACCATCATTTTTACCCATCGGCTGATGGGTTGATTTGGTTTCTACGGCCGCAACGACTTTATCGACCGAGGCAAACAAAACAGGATATTGCGAAACCACGGCAATGGGGGCTTGTTCACAGCGTCCCACGCAAGGAGCAGGGATGACTTTGACATTCGCAAAGTTGGTTCCCTCGCCCAATACTTTTGGCAAACGGGCTAACAAATCTTGCGCGCCATGCAATTCACAAGAGAGGCCATTACAAACCCGTACAGTAATTTCTGCGACAGGATCATCACCGCGGACCACTTCAAAGTGATGGTAGAAGGTTGCGACCTCATATACCTCTGCCATGGATACATTAATCACTTTAGATAAGGCGACTAAATGCCGATCATGCAAAGCACGATACTCATCATTTAGGTGATGTAAATACTCAATTAATAAATCACGCCGATAAGGCGGTAAGCCGATTAATTGCTGCACCTCGGCAACAGAAATATCATCTGGCTGGCGACCCTTCATTTTGCTTTTTTGACGAATGCGCTGCCTTAAGTCATCTATGGTTGCTACTGCAACAGCCTTCATTTCACCAGCAGGTTTGGGATGATTCATTAGTCCTAATCTTTATTGATTAACGTCATAGCAAAATAAAACAAGGTAACCTTAAAAACGTATCTACTATTGTATTAGATTTATAAATCATTTGATAAATAACGAATTACAAAGTCTATTCATTATTGATGAATGGCGCCTAAAAACTCTTGACTAAGCTCAAACTAAGCGAAATGCGTGAAAAAGCCAGAGCGCTTATTAGGGTTAACCCTTAAATAAGTCCTTATTTCGAGTCTGTCGACTGAAAACCTTGGTTACTTGGCAAAAAAGTGTTGCTGTAATCAGCATTACGCTCACGAATACGCTCTGAAACGCAGCTGTTGTAGTCGGCAGATCCTGCCCGGTAACCTGCCCCAGCGCAATCTTCTTGCGCCGCCTCTTGAATTGAACCGCAGGAAATGAGGCTAAAGGGAATAAGAAAAAAACCAAGGTAAGTTAATTGGCGCAATTAACCCGCCCACTGTTTAGCAAAATAAACCCCAATTAACACCACAATGGCAACGCATACAGGCATGAGGTAGAAAGCGACTATGCCGATAGCCTCTTCTTGTTGTTCTTTACCAAATTCCGGTTTATTTGATGATGACTCAGTCATTTGCAGCTCCAAGTTGAATTAAATTACTCATCAGCAAATTTAGCTCAAAAGCAGATGAATAGGTCATTATCATTATATTTGATCAACCACAATCTTACCGCCCTACGGTTGGTCTTCCTGGCGCAGCAGTCTTGTCGTCACTGAGAGTTAAGAGGAAAGCCGTGATATCGGCAACATCCTCAGCATTAATAATCGGGGTAGCACCATTAGCGAGGCCAAAAGGCCTAGTTTGAATCACATTACCTCGCAATGCTGCTGGTAAATCATTAAATTTTTGTACTGCGCCGTTCACTGTTGGATACCAACGCGTGGGGTTGATATCGCGAGTCGCATAAAACCCTACCGCATCAGACAAAGTAGCAATACTTGAGTTATGAAAATAAGGCGCTGTCAAAGCAATATTTCTTAAGGTGGGAATTTTAAATTGGCCACATAAATTCGTTCTAGCGGATAAGTCTGTTCTTACTGGGCCACACAAGCCCATGTCATAAAAAGAACTGTCGGCATTGGCCTCGATATTTGTATTACGTGGCAAACCTAGCGCGGCATACTTAAAGTTAGTAAACACAGGTCTTGTGCCCCCGGGCCCCACTTGACTAGTATGACAACTTGCGCAATTGCCTTTATTAGGATCATTAAAAGTAGCTAAACCACGCGCCTCTTGCGAACTGAGAGCTACAGTGCCATCTAAAAATCGATCAAACTTACTATTAAAAAGTAAATAATCGGGATCAATTTGTTGATATGTTTGCAAAGCTGTTAATAAAGTGTCAAACACCTGTTGATCAGATGGATTGGCGGGTAAATTAAATACGGCGGCAAAATCACTAAAATAAGATAGGCGTCGTACCTTGCTAGCTACGTCTGCCACACTAGCATTAGCCATCTCATTCACTGCTAACAAGGGACCGGAAGCTTGCGCTGCTAGCGTATTTACCCTACCGTCCCAATCAAAACCACCAACTGCATTGCCCTCGGCATCAAAACTAAATGCAGGGGTTGCGGCTTTATAAAGAATGCTGGGAGCGGCCCGAAAAACTTGCTGATTCATTGATGCGCCCCCAAGCGGTAATGCAACATTAGCAGCTGTTGAATGCGCAGTTTCATCGGTATGACAGCCAGAACAGGCTAATTGGCCGCTAGCCGATAACGCTTTCTCATGAAACAAAGCGTCGGCTACCGACAAGGTGGTGGCTGCCACGCTTGTAGGCGATGAGGTGCTGCTTGAGGTAGATGCAGATGATGTGCCACTTGAACCACCCCCGCAAGATGACACTAAAAATAGACAAGCCAGGGATAGTAATAAAGGCGGATTTTTATTGATCACTATATACGGCCCAAGGTAAATTTATTCAAAATAATTTACCATAACTTGATCATCCAATTACCTTGCATTGTTCATCCTTATAAATTCTTCAATTATCCAGAAAAAGCAATTATTATCAGGGTTTGGAAGGATCAATTAAACTCGTTTTACGCTTGTTCATCTTTTCATTTTGATTGATTGAAAAAGGTTTTCCCCATGACCGCCACACAGAAAAATACCATGGTTGAAGAGCTCGAGTTCGCCCCTTCTTGGGATCAGCCAGTTTCTTATATGCAACGCACGCGCTCCTATTATTTAGGGCTTGGCTATGAAAACCCATATGTCTGGGCACACTATCTAACCGTGCCATTTAGCCCATTAAAAAAGCCTCTCAGGGAATCGACTCTAGCTTTAATCACTACCGCCGCTCCTTACCAAGCCGACAAAGGCAATCAAGGCCCCGGCTCTGCTTATAACGCACTAGCCAAGTTTTATGAGGTGTACTCAGGTCCAACGACAATAGACCCGGATTTACGGATCTCACACGTAGGGGTAGATCGTAAAAATGCCGATATGGCCGAAATGAATGCGTGGTTTCCTTTGGCTGCCGCTAGAAGAGCAGTCGCAAGTATGCGCCTCGGCGCTTTATCGCCACGATTCTATGGCCTACCCAGTAATCGAAGTCAACGTCACACCCTTGAAGTTGATGCGCCAGCAATTGCTAGTCTCTGCAAAGCCGATGGGGTGGACGTAGCCATCCTCATTCCAAACTGCCCCATTTGCCATCAATGCCAAAGTTTGCTGGCGCGCTACCTTGAAGAGCAAGGCATTGCCACGGTCATTATGGGAGCAGCTAAAGATATCGTTGAATATTGCGGTGTGCCACGACTGTTATTTAGCGACTTCCCCTTGGGGAATGCGGCTGCTATACCCAATGATGTAGCCTCACAAGATACCAATTTTGAACTGGCATTACGCATTCTAGAATCTGCCCCTGCACCCCGCACTACCGTTCAGTCACCATTAATTTGGTCGACAGACGCGCAATGGAAATTAGACTACTCTAATATTGAACGCCTATCCCCTACAGAAATTAAAACCCTCAGAGAGGAAGCCGAAAAAGTGCGTATTGCTGCGCGCGACTTACGGATACAAACAGTGGGTAGTTAGGGCGCTCTGTACACCAATCAATTAGACTAAGGTCTAGTTGGTCCGGGGTGGGCAGAAGGAGAGATTTCTATCCATAGGAACATGGCAGCTTGAGCAGGTGACGCAATATTGGTGTCCTAGATTTGCTTTGGCAATTACTGGCGCTACACCAGTGCGCTCATCAACCTGACCGTTGATCTTGGGTTCAGTAGGGGTTGATGCAGTAGTCGTAGCATCATTTGTTGTTACTGGAGCAGCCGCACTTACGGCACTAGCTCCGCTTGAGGCTATATCGTTACCGCCACCGCAAGACGCCAGTATGAGGGTTGTTGCTAAGAGTAGTGAAGTTATATAGGTACGCATGATTTATCCTTAGTTATTCATGTACTAAAACTTATAACCAACGCCTACTAGGGCATTAGTGACTTTAAAGCTCGCTGTGCCTGATGCATTAGTAGCGACATTTTGATTGCCGTAACTCGTGTAATTGACTTCAGCAAAGCCGTACCAGTTGCCTTGAATGATTTGGCGATAGCCAAGACCTAAGGAGTAACCGTTATAGGTGTCGTTGCCTCCACCGATTTCATAATTGGCATTAGAGTAGCCCACCTTAGCGTAAGCCAGCTTCTCTTTATCAATAGCGTAAGCAGGAGAAATAAAGAGGTTATACGAGTCACCTTTTTTAATTGATTGGGATTCGCTGTATTTGAGCGCTGGAATCGTCACGGTGGCATTACTACTATTACCCGATAAGGGTGAATACTCTGCCCCAATACCAAGGAGGAAGTTGCCTGTGACTGGAAAGTAATAGCCAACCGTTGCCGTAGCTGCAAAACTATTGGTCGTGCCACCTGACATGCCATAAGAATAAAGCGGCCCAGAGGTGATGCCATTCAAAGTGCCGCCTGAATAGCTTGGGGTTGAGTTCTCATAACCAATACCAACTTGTCCATAAAAGCCTTCAAAGACGGACTGGGCTAAAGCAGGGGTAGTAAGGCTAATGAATCCAATGCCTACTATTAATGATTTAACTTTCATACATCTGCCCTTAGTTACTATTTTTATGAAATGTGGAAAATCTATGCCTAAATCGTAGCATAGCTAATGGCTATTAATTTATATAGGCTTATGGCGGAGAGGGTGGGATTCGAACCCACGGTACCTTTGACAGTACGCCTGATTTCGAGTCAGGTACATTCGACCACTCTGCCACCTCTCCGAGTTAATCAAATTATACCTGCGGTTTTCTCGCTTTCTGTACTACAATGGATATACATTAGTGTATATCTATAAAATAGATATAGTTTTTTTACTTGAAAGTCTCGATACGCCATGAACTTACAAATTTCTAAATGGGGCAATAGTCTAGCCGTACGAATTCCGGCTGAATTTATCCGTCAAATACCCCTCAAAGATGGTGACCAAGTTGAAGTAACACTCAGCCTAGATGGCTCATTACATCTTCGCCCCATCACTTTCGATCGAATAGCCTTATCTGCCGAGCTTAAACGCGTACGTGCATCTATGCCAATGGGTTCATCAGTTATTGAAGAGCTTCGTTCCAAGGCGCGTTATTAATGATTTATGTTGATACCAGCGTTTTAGTGGCACTATGCACACGGGAACCCAAAAGTAATGATGTAGCCGATTGGTACCAAAGCTGCAAAACGAAATTAATTTCCTCTGCATGGGCATTTACAGAATTTGCCAGCGCGCTCAGTATTAAAGAAAGAACAGGGCAAGTAAATAAAAAACAAAGTCATGAATCTTGGGGCGTATTCCAACAACTTTGCAACACCAATATTGAATTACTTTCTATTGATAACAAAAATTTTTACAGTGCTGCCATCCTTACGCTCGATAGCTCATCCAAATTAAGATCGGCTGATGCCCTTCATCTTGCTACGGCAATACAACTCAAGGCTGAAGCAATCGTTACTCTAGATAAGACTTTAGCTAGAAATAGTAAGCGACTGAAATTAAAGTTAATATTAGTTTAACGCGCTGGTTTCAATACATCCAACCCACCCAAATAGCCCTGTAAAGCCTTAGGTATTGCAATACTGCCATCGGCCTGTTGATTATTTTCTAGCAATGCTACTAAGGTTCTTCCCACCGCTAAGGCCGAGCCGTTTAGGGTATGCACCATTTCAGGCTTAGCTTGTCCCAGCTTAAAGCGAGCCTGCATTCTGCGGGCTTGAAAATCGCCCATATTCGAGCAAGAACTAATTTCACGATAGGCTTTTTGTGATGGAATCCAGACTTCTAAGTCATAGGTTTTAGTACTACCAAAACCCATATCACCGGTGCAAAGTAAAACTCGGCGATACGGTAGCTCGAGTAGCTCAAGCACTTTCTCTGCATGGCTAGTGAGGTTTTCAAGTGCAGCCATCGATTCATCGGGCTTAGCAATTTGCACTAGCTCAACTTTATCAAATTGATGTTGGCGAATCATGCCACGTACATCGCGCCCATAACTACCCGCTTCAGATCGAAAGCAAGGAGTATGTGCTACAAATTTCAAGGGTAACTGCTCAGCAGCGACGATCTCATCACGCATTAAATTAGTCACGGGTACTTCTGCTGTAGGAATTAAATAAAAGTTCTCCTCCTCAATGCCTCCGTCTTCTGCGCCCATTTTGCGCGGCACCCGAAATAAATCATCTTCAAACTTGGGTAGTTGTCCCGTACCGCGCATGGATGCCGCATTTACAATATAGGGCGCATAAATTTCTTGGTAGCCATGCTCAGTAGCGTGTAAATCAATCATGAATTGACTTAAGGCCCGATGCAATCGGGCAATCGGGCCCTTTAAAACGACAAAGCGTGCGCCACTAATCTTAGCGCCAGCCTCAAAGTCTAGACCTAATGGCGCACCTAAATCAACATGGTCTTTTATGTCGAAAGTAAAAGAAGGAATAGTGCCCACTTTTTTAATTTCTTGATTTTCAGTTTCATCCTTACCAAGAGGTACAGATGCATCGGGTAAGTTAGGGATACCCATTAAAAAATCGTGTAGCTCTGTTTGCACCACAGCTAGGCGCGCAGCGCCCATTTCCATATCGAGATTAATTTGCGTGGCCTCATTCATTTCAGCGCTAGCGTCTTCACCTTTCCCTTTTTTCATGCCAATGGCTTTAGCCAATTGATTGCGCTTGGCCTGTAAATCTTCGGTACGAGTTTGTAATAGCTTGCGCTCATTTTCTAAAAGGGCAAATTGCGCTACATCAAGTTCAAACTTACGGCTGAAGAGGCGCGCTCTAACGCTCTCGATATCTTTACGTAAAAGTTGGGGATCAATCATCGGTTTATTTTAATTTCACTATTTCGGTTCCTGTCGGGGGATTAAAACTAAACCGACTCGGTGCGAAGTTTACATTTAATTGATATTGACTAAAGCTCACCAGCACTACATTGCCTAGGCCATCAAGTAATTCTAAAGCGCTTGGTAAGCCACCCTTCATTCCTACTGAAATTTTAGTGTAAGCCAAATCTGGATTACCAGGTGCACCGCCTTTTTTTACTTTCGGCTTTAAATCAACCCAACGCAAGCCATTGTGTTCGATATCTTCAACCAGATCAAAGTGCTCATCCAGTGCTGCCTCGCCAAACAGAATTGCTGCAGGTGTGGCAGCAAGAGCATCGCCTACTGGCCGATAAGTAGCTTGCTTTAGGTCTTTATCCCACATAATTAATTGCTTGCCATCACTAATTAGCTTTTGTTCATAAGGCTTGTTGGTCTCCCAGGCAAACCGCCCAGGCCGCTGAAAATAAAAATGGCCTTGTGTTTGACGAATCACTTTCAAACCTTTATCTTGCGACTCATTCGGTTTTGGTGCACGCAATTGCTGCTGCACAAAATCACCTTCTGCCGTTTTAGAGTTGCGCACAAATTGGCGTAATTGTTCAGTAGCAGAAACGGTGTCGGTACTAGCGCCGTAAGGAGCGGCCGAATTGATTGCGGCACTAGTTTGCGAGGCTTTATTAGGGGCTACTCCTATCGCATAGGAACCATAGATCGCCAAACTTACTACCAGACAACAATGCAAACCTGTAATGCGCATTACTCCTCAGCCTTCCGGCCAAAAATTTCGCGATTCCCACTACCGCTCATCTTCGAAACTAAACCCGCTTTTTCCATATCTTCCAGTAAACGAGCAGCGCGGTTGTAGCCAATGCGTAGATGTCGTTGCACCAAGGAAATGGAAGCGCGTTTGTTTTCCAGCACGATCGCAACTGCCTGGTCATATAAGGGGTCGGCTTCACCACCGCTACCGCCGCCATTCAAGACATCCATCGTCGATTCATCGGCGCCTTCA
This sequence comes from Polynucleobacter sp. IMCC 30228, assembly GCF_021395205.1. Taxonomy (GTDB): domain Bacteria; phylum Pseudomonadota; class Gammaproteobacteria; order Burkholderiales; family Burkholderiaceae; genus Polynucleobacter. The sequence goes on from NZ_JAJVCS010000006.1 coordinate 17,179, forward strand.
AGCACGCCATCAATGTAATTGGCTTCACCTTTTTCTTTTAACCAGTCAACCACGCGGTGCACTTCATCATCCGAGACAAAAGCGCCATGCACCCGAATCGGTAGGCCAGTACCAGGAGCCATATAGAGCATGTCGCCCATGCCTAATAAAGCCTCAGCACCTTGCTGATCCAGAATGGTTCGACTATCAATTTTGCTACTGACCTGAAACGAAATACGCGTCGGAATATTGGCTTTGATTAGGCCGGTGATCACGTCAACGCTGGGACGCTGCGTCGCTAGCACCAAATGAATGCCTGCAGCGCGCGCTTTTTGTGCGATACGCGCAATGAGCTCTTCAATCTTTTTGCCTGAGACCATCATTAAGTCGGCTAACTCATCAATGATCACCACAATCACGGGGGCTTTATACAGCGGCTCTGGATCATCGGGGGTTAAGCTAAAGGGATTAGTTAGTTTCTCGCCCTTTTCTTCTGCTTCAACAATTTTGCGATTAAAGCCGGCTAAATTGCGTACGCCAAACTTGCTCATTAATTTGTAACGGCGATCCATTTCATTAACGGCCCAATTCAGCGCGTTATAGGCTTGCTTCATATCAGTCACAACGGGGCACAATAAATGCGGCACCTTCTCATACACCGACATCTCTAACATCTTCGGGTCAATCATGATGAGGCGCACTTCATCTGGCTTAGCCTTAAATAGCAAAGACAAAATCATGGCGTTAATACCCACCGATTTACCAGCGCCAGTAGTACCTGCTACCAAGCAGTGTGGCATCTTCGCTAAGTCAACCACCATTGGCGCGCCAGAGATATCTTTACCTAAGGCCAGTGTCAATAAAGAGTGGTTATCGTTATAAACCTGAGAACTTAAAATCTCCGAGAGATATACCGATTGACGAGTGGGGTTGGGCAACTCGAGAGCCATGCAAGTTTTACCGGGAATGGTTTCTACCACCCGCATACTCACAAGACCCAAAGATCGCGAAAGGTCGCGCGACAAGTTAACGATTTGGCTACCCTTAACGCCAACTGCTGGCTCGATCTCGTAACGCGTAACAACTGGTCCTGGATAGGCGGCAATGACTTTGACTTCGACGCCAAATTCATCCAGCTTGCGCTCAATTAAGCGTGAGGTAAATTCCATTACCTCAGCAGAAATGGTTTCTTTAGCCTCGGGCACTGCATCTAAAAGTGCCAGTGGGGGTAATTCAGAATCAGGAATATCAATAAAAAGGGGTTGTTGCTTTTCTCGTTGCACGCGCACGCTTTGCACAATCGCGGGCTCACTGCGCACAATTTGGACTGGCGCCATGATTTCAATACGACCGCGCACTTCCTCGACAAACTCTTCGCGCTCTACACTGGCCTGTTCACCCACTTTACGATCGACTTCGCTTTCACGCCGTTCGCGCAAACGCCGATACCCGAGCTCCATATACCGCCCAACTTGTTCGGCCAAATTGAGCCAAGAAAAGTGGAGGAAGAGCGATAAGCCTGCGCACAGCGCAAATAATAAAATGATTGTTGAGCCGGTAAAGCCAACTGCCATTTGCAAAGGATCGCCAATTAACTCACCTAAAACTCCCCCAGGGGGCCTAGGTAATGCAATTGACAAAGAATGTAAGCGAATTGATTCCAAGCCCATACTGGCAAGCAAAGTGAGGCCAAAGCCCAACCATCGCAGTAACAAGGAGTCGGGCTTCGCTTCGGGGTCGGGGGGCATTGGAGTGCTCCATAACTCTTTCCAACCGGTAAAAACGCGCCTACCAAACAAGATAACCCACCAAAATGCGGACAGACCAAAGACATAAAGCATTAGGTCGGCAATCCAGGCACCCGTCCGACCCCCTAAATTGGTTGGTACATCAAAGCTAGCGTGTGACCAAGCAGGATCTAATTTGGAATACGTAATCAGTATTGCAAATAAAGCCAAACATAAACCCAGCGAAACAAACCAGCGGGCTTCCAATAATAAGCGGGGCATTCTGCCCTGCCCGCTGGAATTAGGGGGTTGGGTTGAATTCGATTGAGGAAAGACGGTTCGAGCCATATTTCCTTGATTGTAAACACCCCCACCCCAAGGAAACCTATAATTTAGGGATGAATACAACGAATATCAAACATAGCAAAGTTCTCATTCTTGGCTCTGGCCCCGCAGGCTATACAGCTGCAGTGTATGCGGCCCGAGCTAATTTACAGCCCACCCTAATTACTGGCTTGGCCCAAGGCGGTCAACTGATGACCACTACTGATGTTGAGAATTGGCCAGCCGACCCTGCAGGAGTTCAAGGCCCGGAACTCATGGAGCGCTTTTTAAAGCACGCGGAACACTTTAATACCGAAATTATTTTTGACCACATCCATACGGCTGCCTTACAAGAAAAGCCGATTCGCCTTGTGGGTGACTCTGGCACCTATACCTGTGATGCCCTCATCATTGCTACTGGCGCATCGGCCCAATATTTGGGCTTACCCAGTGAAGAAGCGTTTATGGGGCGCGGCGTTTCAGGTTGCGCCACCTGCGACGGCTTCTTTTATAAAAATCAAGACGTCTGCGTTGTTGGTGGTGGCAATACTGCGGTTGAAGAAGCACTCTACCTCACTGGCATTGCCAAAAAGGTGACGGTGATTCATCGGCGCGATAAATTTCGGGCTGAGCCCATTTTGAATGATCGCCTGATGGCTAAAGTAGCCGAGGGGAAAGTTGAGCTCAAACTCAATTCGACCTTAGAAGAAGTGTTGGGTGATGAAAAAGGCGTTACAGGTGTGCGGATTCGTCAAGCAAATGGCAAAACCGAAGATATCGCGCTCACTGGCGCGTTTATCGCCATTGGCCATAAACCCAATACCGAATTATTTATTGGTCAGCTTGAAATGCATAACGGCTACATCAAAACCCATTCGGGCTTACAAGGTAACGCTACGGCTACGAATATTGCTGGGGTATTTGCATCAGGTGATGTGCAAGACCACATTTATCGTCAAGCAATTACCAGTGCGGGTACAGGTTGCATGGCCGCACTGGATGCTCAGCGTTATTTAGAGGGGCTTGAGTAAAGCTTGCCCCTCTTATTGTTAGCGCATGATTGGCAACAAAGGCACAATCAATAAAGCGACGATGTTGATAATCTTGATCAGCGGATTAATCGCTGGTCCAGCAGTATCTTTGTAAGGATCGCCAACGGTATCGCCAGTAACTGCAGCTTTGTGAGCCTCAGAACCTTTGCCACCGTAGTTACCTTCTTCGATATATTTCTTGGCATTATCCCAAGCACCGCCACCAGTACACATGGAAATCGCCACGAATAGACCTGTGACAATCGTACCCATTAACAAGCCGCCCAAGGCAGCAGGACCCAATAACAGACCAACCACAATCGGAATCACCACGGGCAAGAGCGACGGAATAATCATTTCCTTAATCGCAGCTGAAGTCAACATATCGACAGCTTTGCCGTACTCAGGCTTACCTGTGCCATCCATAATGCCGGGAATATCGCGGAACTGACGGCGCACCTCATCAACCACTGCGCCAGCGCAACGACCTACCGCTTCCATCGCCATCGCACCAAATAAGTAAGGAATCATGCCGCCAATAAATAGGCCAATAATCACTAAGTGATTGGATAAATCAAAGGTGACTTGTTGACCAATCGCTTCAAGCGCATGGGTGTAATCCGCAAATAAAACCAGTGCCGCTAAACCTGCTGAACCAATCGCATAACCTTTGGTCACTGCTTTGGTCGTATTACCAACTGCATCTAAAGGATCGGTAATATCGCGCACAGCTTGTGGCAAGCCTGCCATTTCAGCAATACCACCGGCGTTATCGGTAATTGGGCCATACGCATCAAGCGCCACCACAATGCCGGCCATCGAGAGCATGGAGGTAGCTGCAATGGCGATACCAAAAATACCAGCCAACCAATACGCCGCATAAATCGCGATACAAACAAAAATAACTGGGATCGCAGTTGACTTCATCGAAATGCCTAAGCCAGCAATAATGTTCGTACCGTGACCTTTAGTCGATGCTTCGGCAATATGCTTCACGGGTTTGAAATCGGTACCTGTGTAGTACTCGGTAATCCAAACTAATCCTGCAGTGAGTAATAAGCCCACTACAGTAGCACCAAATAAACGCCATTGACTGCCAGGAATTCCTAAAGCATCGTCGGGAATAATAAATTGGGTTGCAAAATAAAACGCAATTAAGGAAAGTACGCCCGCTACCACCAAACCTTTATACAAGGCTGGCATCACATTTTTCATACCGGGTGTGGCTTTCACAAAAGAACAGCCAATGATCGAAGCAATAATCGAAATGCCGCCCAAGACCAAGGGATAAATAATGGCTGCAATAGGTGCGCCGGAAACCATCATTGCGCCCAAGACCATCGTCGCAATTAAGGTCACGGCATACGTTTCGAATAAGTCAGCTGCCATGCCGGCGCAATCGCCGACGTTATCCCCCACGTTATCGGCAATAACAGCAGGGTTCCGTGGGTCATCCTCAGGAATACCTGCCTCAACTTTGCCCACTAAGTCGGCTCCCACATCGGCGCCTTTAGTAAAGATACCGCCCCCTAAACGCGCAAAAATGGAAATGAGTGAGGAACCAAAGGCAAAACCAATTAAGGGATGCAATACCGCCGAGAGATCTTGCCCGCCCCCGATGGAAACCAGGAACATGAAAAATAAAGCCACACCAAGTAGGCCTAAGCCAACCACCAGCATGCCGGTAATTGCACCGCCTTTAAAAGCGACGTTCAGGGCTTCATTCATGCCGACCGTAGCTGCTTGGGCAGTGCGCACATTCGCTCTGACCGACACATTCATGCCAATAAAGCCGCAGGCGCCCGATAACACCGCACCAAGCACAAACCCCATGGCCGTGGCAATGTCTAAAAAGAGGCCAATCAAAATTGTTAGGACAATTCCAACAATCGCAATCGTTTTGTACTGACGGGATAAATATGCAGCCGCGCCCTGCTGAATTGCCGCGGCAATTTCTTCCATTTTGGCATTGCCAGTATCTTGTTTCAAAATCCAGCGCCGCATAAAGAAGCCATACAGCACAGCAATCACGCCGCAAACCAAAGAAAAATACAGACCCAATGTGACATTACTCATAGCTTAAATCTCCAAAAAAACGAACTTAAGAAGTATCCAACACAAACTATAACTTCTCACTTTGCTAATATCAGGGTATCCACTAATTTTTTCCGGAAAAACCCTCATGAGTCTTGATAATGTCACCCCAGGCAAAAATTCCCCCACCAACTTCAATGTAATTATTGAAATTCCGATGAATGCCGACCCCATTAAATATGAGGTTGATAAGGAAACGGGGGCTATTTTTGTCGATCGTTTCATGGGTACGGCGATGCATTACCCCTGTAACTATGGCTATATTCCCCAAACCATTGCTGGCGATGGCGACCCCGTGGATGTGCTGGTTATCACCCCTTTCCCACTCATTCCAGGCGTGGTGGTCAGTTGTAGGGCTATTGGGCTCTTACAAATGGAAGATGAGGCTGGGCAGGATGCCAAGCTACTAGCAGTACCAGAAGACCGCATTCTGTCGATTTATACCCATTGGCAGAAGCCAGAAGACATGAACCCCTTACGCCTCAACCAAATTAAGCACTTTTTTGAGCATTACAAAGATTTAGAAGTCGGGAAATGGGTCAAAGTGAGTGGTTGGGGCGGGGTTGCCGATGCCCACCATGAAATTCTCGAGGGTGTAAAACGCTATCGAGAGGAAAAAGAGGGAAAAAAGGCTTGATTAAGCTTGCTTTAGCGCAACTAAACCCTAAATTAGGTGACTTAGAGGGTAATGCTGCATTAATTGCCGCTGCGGCGCAGGCTGCTCATGCTGCTGGCGCCAAACTACTCTTAACCCCCGAGTTAGCCTTAACTGGCTATCCACCAGAAGACCTGTTGTTGCGGCCGGCATTTATTTCCGCGGCTGAAAATATCCTGGCTGAGCTATGCAAAACCCTCGGGGCTTACCCAAACCTCTCTGTTGTAGTTGGGCACCCCCAGCGTTCTGCCGTAGGCCTACAAAATTGTGCCTCTGTCTTGCGTGACGGCCAAGTCATCGCCAGCTACGCAAAACAACAATTACCGAATCATGAAGTGTTTGATGAAGTGCGGTACTTTATCCCTGGCAATCAGCCTTGTATCTTTGAGGTGGATGGGTTCCCTATTGGCTTACTCTTATGTGAAGATGCTTGGCATGAAGGTCCTGCACTCCAGGCTAAAAATGCAGGTGCGCGCTTATTGGCGGTGTTAAATGCCTCACCCTACCACCTGGAAAAAAATACCTTACGCCTGAATGTGCTGCGGGAGCAAGTTAACCTTACTAAACTACCCTTAGCGTACGTCAACATGGTGGGTGGGCAAGATGAATTGGTATTTGATGGGGGCTCTTTTGTCTTGAACTCTCATGGTCAAACTGCCTTTATGATGCCCCAATTTGAAACCGGTCTGGGGTTAGTCAACATCACTTCACTTGGAGAGCCCGAAGCTGATGTCACTGCGCTTACTGCTAATGACAAAAACATGAACTCAATAGAGGCCCAAGTGTATGCAGCCTTAGTCATGGGGGTGCGTGATTACGTCCAAAAAAATCATTTTTCTGGCGTGATCATCGGTCTTTCTGGGGGTGTTGATTCTGCCTTGGTACTCGCTATTGCCGTAGATGCGCTGGGTGCTGATCAAGTGCGCGCAGTGATGATGCCATCGCCATATACGGCAGATATTTCATGGCTAGATGCGCGTGAACTCGCTAACAATGTCGGCGTGCAATACGATGAAATTCCGATCAGCAAGCCAGTGGCTGCATTAGAAGCAGCCTTAGCAGAACAATTTACTGGCTTATCACCCGATGCTACGGAAGAAAATATTCAAGCGCGGGTACGCGGCACATTATTAATGGCGCTCTCGAATAAAACGGGTCGCTTAGTTTTAACTACGGGCAATAAAAGTGAGATGGCAGTCGGTTATTGCACGCTTTATGGCGATATGGCCGGAGGCTTTGCGGTGATTAAAGATATTGCTAAAACCTTGGTCTATCGACTTTGCCATTATCGCAATCAACTTACTCCAATTATTCCTGAACGTATTCTCACGCGGGCACCATCAGCCGAATTACGCGATAACCAAACTGATCAAGATAGCTTACCCAGTTATGAAGTGCTCGACGCTATATTGGAACGCTATATGGAACAAAACCAATCGCTGGCGGAAATCGTTGCCGCGGGCTACGAGGCTGCTAGTGTTGAAAAGGTAACACGTCTCATCAAGCTCAATGAATATAAACGACGCCAAGCCCCACCAGGCGTCCGCATCACTAACCGCGCCTTTGGTCGCGATTGGCGTTATCCCATTACTTCAGCTTTTCGCGCCTAAGTTAGCCCATCTAAGGGTATGATTACCCCATCTATTGAGGAGAATTAGATGAAGCTGATTACATCCATCATTAAACCGTTCAAGCTTGATGAAGTACGCGAAGCCATGGCAGACGTTGGCGTTACTGGCCTAACTGTTACTGAAGTTAAAGGGTTTGGCCGGCAAAAAGGCCATACTGAACTGTATCGGGGCGCAGAATATGTGGTTGATTTTTTACCAAAAGTAAAAGTAGAAGTTGTCGTTGCAGATGATTCAGTCGAGCGCGTTATCGAGGCGATTACGAAAGCAGCACATACTGGCAAAATTGGTGATGGCAAAATTTTTGTCACCTCAGTTGAACAAGTCATCCGCATTCGTACTGGTGAAGCGAACGAATCGGCAATCTAAAACTTCGTCTCTTCTAAGATAAGCGTTTTTGCTTCAGGGTTGCTCGGTCTTACGCGTAGGCCTTGAAAAAAAATCTCGGTTTGCGCAAGATTTGCTGTCAATAGTTTGAATGGTGGTGCACCATAAAATGAATACGAGGCGCCCGCCTCGAGTGTCTTGCTCTGTTCTTTGCCGGCTGAGTCGATGACACAAACCACTTGCTGACTTAAGCTTTGCACATATACCATATCGCCGGCCTTGCTTGGTGTACTAGTCTTATACATTACAGGGTTATTTTCTGGCCTTGGGCAAGCCACATCACTGGTTACAGCTGCAGTTTTGGAACTAGCTTCCACCATGGTAACGGGCGTTCGCTCAGGTGTTAAAACAGCGGGCTCTTGAATTAATTCGGGTGCAGTAGCTAGTGGCGCTGAGGGTACAACTGCGGGAGGCACTGGCGTCAAAGAAACTGGCGCAGTTTCGATAGCAAAATCATGGCCAAAATTAATAATCGCAAAAACAAGCGCCGCCGCCATGCTAGCAAACAAAAATAATTTTCTCTGCTTATCTTTTATTTGTAAATCGGTGGGTGCAGTACCCGCTTTTAAAATCGGAGCTGACGCCTTTTCCATTTCTAAGAATGGTGCAGGGGTGGGCGCCAGAGTTGGAGGAGGAGAAGGAGTTGCTGGTGTTGTTGCTGGTGTTGTTGCTGGTGTTGGTGCTGGTTCTGATATGACTGCAACTGGGGGTGGAGGGGCTTCAATTTCCACTTCAAGATAATCCGCCTCCTCTAGGCCCAAAATGGCGGCAACTCTTTGAGCTGAGCGCAATTTTAAGGTGGGCGAGTAAAACGCACTGTGCTCACCATTCTCAATTTGCTCAATTTGCTTTTTTGAAAGACAGGCATTGAGTGCCACTGCTTCCGTGCTCAGGCCAAGCCTTTTCCTGGCCTCAATAAATGCCAAAGAACGAATCGTTGATATCTTATTTTTGCTCATGATTAACTGACGATTGAAACAATAATTTTAGCTAAAAGCTATTAGCCCTAGGGGTAATCCCAGCATAAATCTTGTAAAGTCTTACTTTAGGCGTCTTTTGCATGCCTAAATTGCATATTTTGGAGAAGTGATATGACAAATAAAAGTCCTGTTGGCCCTAAAAGTAATAGCGCCGACCGTCCCCTCAATTCCCGTTCACGTGCGGTTACAGAGGGTGTGGCCCGCGCGCCCAACCGCTCAATGTACTACGCCATGGGCTACCAAGAGCAGGACTTTGTCAAACCCATGGTCGGGGTAGCCAATGGCCATTCGACTATTACCCCGTGTAATAGTGGCTTACAGAAATTAGCCGATGCGGCGATTACAGCGCTTGAGGCAGCGGGCGCTAAAGCCCAAGTATTTGGAACCCCTACTGTGTCAGATGGTATTGGCATGGGCACTGAAGGAATGAAATATTCCCTGGTCTCACGTGAAGTCATTGCCGATAGCATTGAAACCTGCGTCAACGGCTTATGGCAAGACGGGGTCGTGGTGATTGGAGGATGCGATAAAAATATGCCCGGCGGCATGATGGCCTTAGCGCGCACCAATGTGCCAGGTATTTATGTCTATGGTGGCACGATTAAACCCGGTCACTACAAAGGCAAAGAGCTCAATATTGTTTCCGCATTTGAAGCAGTAGGTGAATTTACTTCTGGTCGCTTAAGCGAAATTGATCTCAAAGGCGTCGAACAACACGCCTGCCCTGGAAGCGGTTCTTGCGGCGGCATGTATACCGCCAATACCATGAGCTCGTCATTTGAAGCACTAGGTATGAGCTTGCCCTACTCCTCAACCATGGCCAATGAAGACGCTGAAAAAGTCGCCAGCGCCCATGAGTCAGCCATTGTTCTAGTTGAGGCGATTAAAAATAATTTGCGCCCCCGCGACATCATTACTAAAAAATCAATTGAAAATGCCGTCAGTGTGATCATGGCAGTTGGCGGCTCAACCAATGCAGTTTTGCATTTCTTGGCCATTACCAGTGCAGCAGAAATTGAATGGACGATTGATGATTTCGAGCGCATTCGTAAACGCGTACCCGTCATCGTTGACATGAAGCCATCAGGCAATTATTTAGCGACCGATTTACATCAAGCTGGTGGCATTCCCCAAGTAATGAAAATTTTGCTCGATGGGGGCTTACTCCATGGTGATTGCATGACCATTACCGGCAAAACCATTGCTGAAGTATTAAAAGATGTGCCTTCAGTGCCGCGCGCTGATCAAAACGTGATCCGCATGCTCGACAACCCTTTATATCCGCACGGCCATTTAGCAATTTTAAAAGGCAACATTTCGCCTGAGGGCTGTGTAGCAAAAATTACCGGACTAAAAAATCCATCTATAACGGGTCCAGCCCGCGTTTTTGATTCGGAAGATGATGCAATGGCTGCGATCATGGCGCAAAAAATTCTACCGGGCGATGTCATGATCATTCGTTATGAGGGCCCTAAGGGCGGCCCAGGTATGCGCGAAATGTTGGCGCCAACCTCCGCCCTGGTAGGCCAAGGCCTAGGTGAATCAGTAGGCTTAATTACCGACGGCCGCTTCTCGGGAGGCACTTGGGGAATGGTCGTTGGTCACGTTGCCCCAGAAGCATTTGTTGGGGGCACCATTGCCTTAATTGAAGAAGGTGACTCAGTAACGATCGACGCCAATAAATTACTCATTCAACTCAATGTGAGCGAAGCTGAAATTGCCAAACGTCGCGCCGCTTGGAAGCAACCCAAGCCCCGCTACACCCGCGGCCTTTTAGCCAAGTATGCTTACCTTGCTAGCAGCGCCAGCAAAGGTGCAGTCACAGATTTGAATTTGGGCTAGCAAATACCTAACCCAAGTTCAATAGTTAATGCGCCCCCGTGTGACCCATTGGTTGCACGGGTAGTTTCACCTCTACCTCGCCTGCTTTAGCAAATTTTAATTTCACGGGAATGAAGTCGCCCGCCTTTAATGGCGTCTTAATGCCAATCAGCATCAAGTGAAGGCCGCCAGGCTTTAATTCAACTGTTCCAGCAGCAGGTACATCAATCGCCTTCACTTGGCGCATTTGCATCGTATTGCCTTCCATCGACATCGTATGCAATTGCACCTCATCAGCTACAGGTGTGCTAGCGCTAATTAATTGATCAGCTGGGCCTTGATCAATAATTTTCATAAAACCGCCGGCTACTTTTTGACCAGGTACAGTGGTGCGAGTGTAAGCACCCTCAATTTTTATTTTACCGACTTGCGCATCTTGTGCGGCAACACTAAAGGCTAGTGCTATACCGCTGACAAACATTACTACTTGCATCATTCGTTGCCTTTGATTTGCTGAATTCATTTGCTTCTCCTGAGATAAAAATACTGTAAATAAAATTGTTTTAAATATAATTAGTTTCGATTAATCATTGCTGTTTTAAAAACCAAGCCTTTAATGCGGCGAATTGAATCGGCCCTGTTTTGCGCTGCCACTGCCCATTTTTATTAATTAAAATGGTAATTGGCGTTTCGCCATGCCATTGAGGATCAACCTCATAACGCATCGCGTCATCAAAGGGTTGAAAAACAGAAAAATTATTTGCGTTCTGTAACTTTGCCCGCTGTAACATTTTTTGCACCATCTCTGGCGGAACATCGTCGACTTGCACAAATATCACTTTAGCTTGTTTATTTTGACTGAGAAATTTACCCCATTGGGGCATTTCTGCCATACAAGGCGCACAAGTCACTCCCCAAAAGTGCACTGCTAGTGGCTCACCTAAGTTAGCTTTACTGAGCTGTGCCCAGGTGCCATTTTGATAGGCCTTTACTGACTCACTTGCTTGCACGGCTTGCAGCATAAAAAAGGTGGCTGCTAGCATTGATAAATAACGCTTCATTCGGCTTGTCCAATCGATAACAGTTGATAACCCTGAGCGCGCGTCAGCCAGGATAAAAATACGTTTTTGTTTTGATTAATGAGTAAAGGATGATCGGTATAGCCTACTGCCTCAGCAATCGGTTTAGCAATCGACCAAGTCTTGCCATCGTCCTTTGAGTACTGCAGATAAATAATTGCCTTTTCGCCATTAAATTCTTTCCACACCAGCCATACTTCTTTGCCTATAGTTAATAAATATGGGCGAGCAACATTCCTATTCGCATTACCTAACTGACGTGGCGGTGAATAAGTTTTGCCTTCATTATTCGAATTGGCATAAAAGACACCTTGTCGCGCACTCCCCTGGGTAAACCAAGCAACATGTGTTGTTCCAGTATCTGCAATCGCTATTGCTGGCCCATGGTGTGGACAAACATCCGTTTTCCAATGGTCGATCGCCACCCGCTGAATTGGGCCTACACCATCATTCGCTTTCGTCGGTAAGCCCTGTGAGGTCTGCTGCTTGAAAGAGAGAACTTGGGTCGCCTGATCACGCACCCCACCTGGAAATATTCCCCGATAGGCCAATACAGGAAATTGTTGCGGGTTTAAGGCCATGCCTATGCGACAACATTCGCAGCTTTCTTGATTCACAATGGTTTCAGCTTGAAAGTTCACGCCGCCATCGATTGAGCTAGCATAAGCAATCGAACCACCCAATTTTTTATTGCCCTGCTTATTCGCAGCCTGGACCACGCGCTTATCAATCCAGGCAAGATGAATCTTGCCCTTGGCATCAGCCGCCAAGATCGGAAATCGTTCACTAGCCCCACCCTGAATCAGCGCTTGTGCTTGAGTAAACGTTTTACCACTGTCTGTCGAACGCGCGGTATTAATTTGCGCATTCCAATTACTATCTTTAAAAAAAGCATAGGCAATAAATATATTGCCTTTTGGGTCAACCGTTATTTGCGGCCTTGCATCGCTGCCTACGTCAAGCTTCTTTTGATGGTTAGCAATTTCTACTGGCGTACTAAATGTCATACCTAAATCAGCAGAATGGGATAGAGATACAGCGCCGCCTGCAGTCCAAATTAAAAAGAGTTGTCCCGCGCTCGTTAAAAATGGTGTTGCTGCATTGGCACACTCAAGACTAGTCCCCTTGCAGACTTCCATCTGCGGGTGCATCATCTGATGTGACGCTTTATCCATCATTTGACTATGATCATGTTCGGGCATTTGCGCAAAGGTCCCATCGCTAAGCAAGCAGAGCGTCCAAATCAAGATTCTGCAGGAAGCTGGATAGGTCAATTTCAAAATAGCTTCTTTCACAATTACTATTCTCTTCATCATCACCGATCGACTAAAAAGTAAACTTGCCACCAACTGTGAATGCTTGCGGCATTCCCAGCACATAGCTATTGTTATTGCTACCCGAGCCAAAAGTAATGTACTGCCGATTTAACATATTGACTGCAGTAGCATATAAAGTAATGGCTTGATTGATTTCGTAATTAGCCCTTAATCCAAAGATTGCATAGGCTGGTACAGGTAAGGTATGGGCGGTATCCATCCACGAGTTTCCCACATAGCGCATGGTGGTAGTGATGCTCGCCTTAGGCACTGGAAACCAAGTTACTCCAAGATTGCCAATATTCTGCGGTACGCCGGCGACTTGACTGCCGGTTGGATCGCTTGTCGAGCTTGCCGTTAAAACGGTATTAGTGAGTGAATAACCAGCATCTACAGCCCATTGAGGGGAGAGATTGTGATGAAACTGCATTTCTAAGCCCTGACTTTGCAGATTTTGATTATTCGTATAGTAATTAATACTAGTTGAAACACAATTGCCTGCAGCTGCTTTCAACGGATTACTGCCCTTTGCCGCGCCACACAATTGCTGGGCTAAGGCCACGTCTGTCGCATTATTGGCTTTTAAGTTGTAGGTCGTAATGGCATTAGTTATTTGATTAGTAAAAGCGGTTAGCTGCAAAAAGCCTTCTTTCCAACGGTAATCTGTGCCAGCTTCAAAGCCTTTCATAATTTCAACAGTTAAATTTGGGTTAGCAAAATTATTGCCCCCGCTTGATGAGGCATAAGATCTTAAGGTGTTATTTAAGCCAGGTGCATGATAGGCTTGATAAATAGAGCTGCGTAAGTTCCACTCTTTAGATAACTCGTATAAAAAACCTAAATTCGGACTCAAAATGGTTTTATTTTGATTCGAGATATTTTGATAGCTCGCGTTTTTACCATCGGGACCAGTGTTGTAATAGGTCGGGGTTGAACTGCTCCAGTTATCGACCCGTAAAGCTAAGGTAGTTTGTAGTGGAATGAAGCTAGTAGTTGATTTCGCTTGTCCCATTACGCCATAAAAATTCTGCTGCCCCTGGGCATAATTTACTGAGCTTACAGCGCCAGTAGTGGTTAAATTATTAGTTAAGTTAGAACCAGAAATATTCCGTCCATCTACCCCTACTAAAACTTGGTCTACCAAGCCCTTCATATCCTTAATGTATTGCACTCCAGCACCAGTAGTGGAATACGGGTCATAGTAATTTGAACTAATGTAGGGGGTATTAGTGGCCAACTTCTGTGTATTAAAAACCGAACTTACTGCGGCATTAGAACCATTTTGTTTATTAAAAGCCGTATTTTGATAAAACAAATTAACAAGCACCTTATCGCTCTCACTTAATTTGGTCGTCGTGCCAGCAGCAATATCGGTAGTTTGTTTTAAATTGGTAGCGATACTCATGGCATTAGAGTAGTCAGCCATCGTGCCATAACCTATCCGCACAAACCCTTTTGTATCACTACCAGCCTTAAAGTAGCTTTGTAAACGGACGTTGGAATTTTGTGCGGCCGCTGCCCCCATGCCAGGCTTAACACTATTTGCTGCGGCTGGGGAGATCGTCGCGATATTCGTGTAGCCGCCAGTATTTAAATAGTCGGCCGATATGCGTAACTGCATATTCTCGGTAGCCATGATATCTTTCGATGCTGCTAGGTTCACAGTGTTGAAAGTACCGTAATTGGCCGAGACTTCTTGCTGGCTATTTTTAGGTGTGCGGGTATTCATATTAATTACCCCACCCATACCCCAGTTACCCCATAAGCTTGAAATACCCCCACGTATAAACTCAACCGTATCAATCGAAGAAAGTGGCACTAAATTCCACATAATCGTGCCATAGAAAGCATCATTTAAGGGCGACCCATCTGCCAATACCAAAGTACGAGCATTGCCTAAACCACGTACGTTCAAACTTTGGCCCGTTGGATCTTTCTCGTAATAAGGCTGATCATTTAAAAAGACACCTGGCTGATTTTTTAAAATTTGATCGATGGTTTGATCTGGCGCTAACTCCAAAACCTCCTTGGTCAGAATGGTGGTGTTTAAGGGAATTTGATCTAATGGTGTATCTGAACGGGTAGCGTTAACTGTCACGCCACTTAATTTTTGATCGTAATCGGGTGGTGGCGCAATTTGCGCTTGCGCTAGACAAAAGTACCCTACAGTCCACAGAAAACCTGCACTATTTATGGCTACAGTTTGTAAGGTGCGCTTTTTGAAGTGTCGCGCCCACTGAAAATGACGGAAATGCATTGCAAACTCCCAGAAACTAAATTAAGCCTACTTGCCATCAATGCGCAACAGAGCGCAATAAAAGCAAGATAAACCTCTAGGCTTTAGGCTTTAGGCTTTAGGCCAAGAGGTCAAGTTTTAGATCTGGGTAGGGGGTGCCCGAGCGGGCTGAGAAGTCCAAACAAAAAGTGTTTTGGGTGAAACATAAAAGAGCGCAGGAAAAGCTTGTGTAAGCGCGCCAACTGGCACAACCGACGTTGCCATACTGATATTAATCGCAACTGGGGCATGGGACATGATACAAAGTGGGCAATCGTGATTCATGCCAAGAGGATTGCTCGGCGCCGACTCTGCGGTAGTACTAAGATCAATCGTTAACGCCGCTACTTTATCCCCTTGCGCCTGACAAATTTCCATTGTCAGGCTGGTGGCCGATGCACTTCCTGTTTGCATGGCAGCTACAGCGGGCGACAAGCTACCGACAAGCAATGCAATTGCTGTGCAGACTGCAGCAAAGGAACGCAATCGTTTCATCGTAACAAAGCCATTAACAAAATGAGGCATTCAACATTCACTTAATTGAATGTATGTGAAACTCAAATTATTTTCGATTGGGTTTCACCATTCGCATGATTGTGATCACTGAAACAACCAACCAGACAATAAACAAAATTTGCACAACGCTCATGTTAAGTCTCCTTTTGATAGGGTTAAGCTATTTTATAAGAAAATAGCTTAGGTACAACTACTTCGGGCCCGTAAAAGCGGCAGCATTGCCAAAATTGTAGCGATTAATAAGACAATTTCCAAAGCATAAACCAAGGAATAGCCAATTGCCGGGCCATTTAAGGCCTCTGGTAGAAGCTTGGCATTCTCTAAGGCCACTACGAGATCGCGAATCACCCCGCCCAAGCCGACCGCAATCCCTGCTGCCGAAGCCTGAACAGCACCCCAGGCTCCTAAAGCCAAGCCCCGCTGGTCGGCAGGCGCAAAGTTCATCGTCGCCGTAAGGGTGCCGTGACTAAAGAGACCACCGCCAAAGCCTATTAAAAAAGTACCGATAATAAAGACAATGGTGGCCTGCAAAGGCGCAGCTGCAATGACAAAAATAAATGCGGGAATACCGACATAAGCACCCAGCGTTGCCATCCGAAAAGGATCGCTGCCGCGACTTAAGACCCTAGAGGCCCAAGTAAAGCCCCATAACCCGCCAATGGCTAAGGTGGCAGTTAAGGCAGTGGTTGCACTCACACTCATTTTCAACAACTCACCACCATAGGGCTCTAACAGCACATCATTCATACTAAAAGCCATGGTGCCAAAACCTACTACGACCAAACGACGTACGGCATGACCACCGGTCGTAAAGGTGCGCCATGATTGCATAAATGAAGGCTCGGTCTGATTAACGCGACTACGCACTTGAGCTCGGGTTTCTTGCTTCCATAACGCAATCACATTCAACACGATGGTGATCACTGCCGAGGCTTGAATTACCTGAATTAAGCGTGCAGGGCTAAATTGTTCGAGTGCTAAACCAAAAATTAAGGCGCTGATAATCATGCCGAACAGTTGCATGACATACATTAAACCCACAACCTTCGGCTGCGCTTCAACAGGCGCTAAATCGGTAGCCAGAGCAAGCCCTACCGTTTGCGTTATGTGTACGCCTGCGCCAACAAATAAAAAGGCTAAGCCCGAGGCCGCCCAACCAATCCAGACCGGCGCTTGACTAGATTGACCACCGCCGGATAAAACCAATAAAGCAAATGGCATGATCGCCAAGCCGCCAAATTGCACTAAGGTGCCCATCCAAATATAAGGCACCCTTCTCCACCCTAATGCCGACTGGTGGTTATCTGAACGAAAGCCAATTAAGGCACGAAAGGGGGCAAACAGAATTGGTAATGAAATCATCACCGAAACAATTGAGGCGGGCACATGCAGCTCGACAATCATTACGCGGTTTAGGGTGCCAACTAACAACACTAGAGCCATACCAACTGAAACTTGAAACAGGGATAGTCGTAAGAGGCGAGATAAGGGTAAATCGGCTGAGGCGGCATCAGCAAAAGGTAAATAACGTGAGCCTAGCTCAGACCAACCTTGAATTAACTTTTTGGTAACTCGGTTCATCTAAAAAATTTTACCTTAGCGCTGCAATGAAAAAGGCTGGGATGTGCGATCCCAGCCTTGCACGAAAAGCTAAAGTACTTTACTTCTTCGCTGCAGGTGCTGCCGCCATGGGTGCTGCCATGGGTGCTGCCATCGTTGCTGCTGAACTCGCCATCATCGGTGCATTGCCTTGTAAAAAAGCTTTGACCCAAGTGGTGTTAGAAACAATTGCTAAGTGAACGCAGAAAGAGCTAATCGCTACAGCTGCAATAAAAATAGGAATGCCAACAGTGGGTTTTACAACGGTCCACATTTTTCCGTAAATCATATTGATCTCCTCTTTTTATTTAAGCCAAGGCGAGTAGATATAAGCCAGTAAATGGGCAAGAGCTGCGATCATGCCGAAAAACTGGGTCCCTTGAATCAGATTGCGGTGCAACTCTTCCGATTCAGCGTCGTTTAAGCCCGTAAGGCTTACATTTCCGTTTGACATTGTTTTTGTCTCCCCTAGAAAGACGAACTACTTTCGTGCCAAACCCGCACGAGGGTTTTATGACTAAAGCCAACTGCATGAAACTGTAAAACCACTTCGACTACATGTGTAATATAAAAATTACACTTCGACTTGTCAACAAAATTTTACAGATTTTGCAGATAAACCACCTAGGGGATATACCTATATAGATAAAGGACAATAGCCCCGCTGAGGGGCTATTGTCTGTAGGGCGCTGATGGGGGAGGCTGGGTCTTGTTGGGGGGGATTAACTAGCTAATACCCGCTTTTACAGCGCGTTTTTTGGTGAATTTGCCAATTAAAGGCCAGATTAAGAGGCCTAAGGCGAGGGCCGTAATGGTACCAACTAGGTAATTTGAGAAAAAGATCTCTAAGCTACCCTGGGAGAGCAACATCGACTGGCGGAAGGAATCTTCAGCTCGGTCACCCAGCACTAACGCCAAAACCATCGGTGCCATTGGGTAATCTAGCTTCTTAAAAAGATAGCCCAAGACACCAAAACCCATCATCAACCAAACATCGAAATTCGCGTTATGAACGGTATAAGCCCCGACCGCACAGATCACAATAATGACGGGTGCAATGATCGAAAAGGGAATACGCAAAATCGATGCAAACAAAGGTACGCAGGTTAAAACGACAAATAACCCTGCCAAATTACCCAAATACATACTGGCAATTAAGCCCCAAACAAAGTCTGGTTTCTCGACAAACAGTAAGGGACCCGGCTGCAAACCCCAAATTAATAGGCCACCCAATAACACGGCTGCCGTGGGCGAACCTGGGATGCCCAAAGAAAGCATTGGCAACAAGGCGGCAGTGCCAGCTGCATGGGCCGCTGTTTCGGGAGCGATAATACCCTCCATCTCACCCTTGCCAAAGTTTTCGCCCCGCTTAGAAACCCGTTTTGCCACGCCATAAGACATAAAAGAGGCGGGAGTTGCCCCACCAGGCGTAATACCCATCCAGCAGCCAATTAAACAACTGCGTAAGGAAGTAGCCCAATATTTGGGTAACTGCTTCCAAGTCTCCCAAACAATTTGACTACGAATCTTGGCGGTTGCCCCAGAAAATGACAGGCCCTCTTCCATCGATAAAAGAATTTCGCCAATGCCAAATAAGCCGATCACCGCAATTAAGAAATCAAAACCACGCATTAATTCAGGATTGCCAAAAGTTAAGCGTAATTGACCAGTAACTGTGTCCATGCCAACCGTAGCCAAGGCAAAACCCAGCATCATGGCGGAAATTACTTTAAACGGTGAGCCTTTATTCATTCCTACGAAACTACAGAAGGTTAAAAAATAAACAGCAAAAAATTCAGGTGGCCCGAATTGCAAAGCAAACTTCGCCACCAATGGCGCCAAGAAAGTGATCATCACAATGGCAAAAAATGCGCCCACAAATGAAGAAGTAAAAGCCGTGGTTAAGGCAGCCCCTGCTTTTCCATTACGCGCCATTGGATAACCGTCAAATGTCGTTGCCACCGACCATGGTTCGCCAGGAATATTAAATAAGATCGAAGTAATTGCTCCGCCAAACAAAGCGCCCCAATAAATACACGAGAGCATGATGATGGCTGAAGTAGGTGGCATCGTAAAGGTGAGCGGCAATAAAATCGCAATGCCGTTGGCGCCGCCTAAACCTGGTAATACGCCAATGATCACGCCCAACGTTACGCCAACGAGCATCAGCAATAAATTAAACGGTGTCATTGCAACCGCAAAGCCCTGAAACAATAAATTAATTTCTTCCAACGTAAACTCCTAAAAATGCCGTGCAACTATCTATGTAAATTTTTATTGCATACCTAAAAAGGTTAAGGGGTTAAACCAAGAGCCATGCGGTAGTGGTACCTGAAACCAGATTTCAAAGAGGACATATAAGGCCACACTCACCCCCACACCAACGGCAATCGCCTTCCAGTAAGCGTACTTACCTAGCCAAACCATAAATACGGCAATGTAAATTGCAGCTGACACATAAATGCCAATGAGTTGCACGCCCAAGACAAAAACAAGGGCTGGAAGAAAAACCGCCATCACTTGACGGAACGGCTCTTTTTCAACAAAAGCGTCGTCTTTTTTTTGCTTGTTTTGAAATACTGCTTGATACAAAGTAACCGTACTTGAAAGCAAAATAATTAAGCTAATGTAAAAAGGAAAGTAGCCCGATTGTGGTCCATCACTGCCCCACGATGCACCTAACTTAATACTGCCAGTCATTACCACAAATCCAAATATTAAAAATAGTAAGGCAGTAATAATTTCCATCGTTCTAACGCTAACGACCATTTCTTGCTTTGCAGGTTCAGACATAGTTCAATCGATTAAAGATAAAGTATTTAAATAAAATAAAGCTTCTAAATATCGCAGTAGAAGCCTTATTGACTAACAATGATTACTGCGCGATAAAGCCCGCTTCTTTCATGAGCTTGACGTGTAAAGCCTCATTTTTACCAAGCCAATTTACATATTCCTGACCAGTCATAAAGGTTTGGTTAAAGGCGCCGTCAGCCATAAATTTCTTCCACTCTGGCGTCTCGCGTACCTTTTTGAGAACACCAATGAAGTAATCAACTTGATCTTGGGATACTCCAGGCGACATAAAAATACCGCGCAACATTACATAGTCGGTTGGTACGCCAACTTCTTTACAAGTAGGTACGTCATACCAAGATTGAGTGGGAGTAATTTTTTCTTTATAGGGCATGCGCTTTTCATCAAATACGCACAAGGCCCGTAATTTGCCTGCTCGCCATTGCGCAACTGCTTCAATCGGATTATTGACGGAAGAGTCAATGTGATTACCAACTAACTGCACTGCCACATCACCACCCCCCTTGAAAGGAATGTAGGTAAATTTGGTACCGGTAGCCTTTTCTAAGGCAACGGTAATAATTTGATCTTCTTGTTTAGAGCCGGTACCCCCCATTTTAAATTTACCTGGGCCGGCAGCCTTAGCCGCATCAATAAACTCTTTCGCAGTTTTATACGGTTTTTCCGCGTTATCCCACAAAACAAATTGATCTAAAGCCATCATCGCTACTGGCGTCATATCGCGCCAATTAAATGGCACCCCGGTTGCCAAAGGCGTAGTGAATAAATTAGAAAGCGTAATAACAATTTTATGGGGGTCGCCTTTAGCTTCTTTCATTGCCAAGAAGCCTTCTGCACCTGCGCCAGCTGCTTTATTGACTGGAATAACTGATTGTTTCATCAAATTATTTTTAGTAATGATGCCTTGAATCATGCGTGCCATTTGATCGGCCCCGCCACCTGGGCCGGCAGGAATAATAAATTCAACTGGTTTAGTAGGTTCCCAAGCTGCCCAAGCTGGGTTAATGCTAATAGTTGCTACTGCGACACTAATAGCTAAAAATAACCGATTTTGTTGTTTCATGAATCCCCTCCATTAATGTTAGTTCCCAATCTTACCTTGACTGTTAAGAACTGATGCGCTGATTTTTCTTTAAAAAAGGCAAACTTCTGTTGACCAGCATCAATAAAAAAAACTTCTGTGGCTGGCGGGGGGCAATACTTAGTAAAAACCCCTACTTAATTGAGGACCTTATAACCACGACCTCTTAGGCAATTAGTCACCACGGCTTCTTGAGCCTTATTGCCTTGATAAAGTCCATAGCCACCGCCAACAATGGCACCAACCCCGGCAGACTGAGCAATATTAGAGCCCGTGCCGCCTGCCACTAACCCCAATAAAGCGCCAGCAGCTACTCCCATGGCCGCATCAGTAAGACCAGACTTTGCTGCCCCATCTTGCTGAGTTGCATAAGCCTGACACTGCTGTAAATCGGTATCGTATTTAGCCTGATTAACGCCCTGCATATCGACGATCGGCTTGACATTGGCCCCAGCGCAGGCCACTAAAAATAATGGGGTGAAAAAAAGTGCAAAGGCTTTCATGTCTATTTCCTTTTCTATCGCAGATTAAAACGGCAGCCTAATTATTTCAGCCTAATTATTTAATACGGTGATCAACTCTCTTGGCACTAGTATATTGAAATTGGTGCTAAATGGTACTAACAGGTGGTGCCGGAAAGAGGAATCGAACCTCCGACCTTCGCATTACGAATGCGCTGCTCTACCAACTGAGCTATTCCGGCTTAACTCTAATAGAAATTTTAGCTTAGGGGTAAATGATAAGCACGTAACAGTTCAATTTCTTCAGCCGCGCCCAGCATTACTGATACCCGCTGATGAAGCGCAGTCGGCTGAATTTCTAAAATTCGCTGTTTACCGTCAATCGCCTGCCCGCCGGCTTGTTCCACTAAAAAACTCAGTGGATTTGCTTCATACATTAACCGTAACTTTCCTGGCTTATTGGGCTCACGCTGATCCCATGGGTACATAAATACACCGCCGCGCATCAAGACTCGATGCACATCGGCCACCATCGAGGCGATCCAACGCATATTAAAATCTTTTGCCCGCACCCCAGTTGTGCCAGCTAGACACTCTTCAATATAGCGTTGCACTGGTTTAGCCCAGTGCCGTAGATTCGACATATTGATGGCAAATTCTTTGGCAGCTTGTGGAATGCTGATGCCCTGTTTTATTAAAATAAATTGGTCTGTTAATGGATCCAGCGTGAAAAGGTCAACGCCCGCGCCTAAGCTCATTACTAAAGTTGTTTGTGGGCCATACACCACATATCCAGCAGCGACTTGCTGCGAACCTGCTTGCAAGAAATCATTTGGCTCTAGTGGCACATTAGGAGTAGGTTTTTTTAAAATAGAAAAAATCGTACCAATCGATACATTCACATCAATATTAGAAGAGCCATCCAGCGGATCGAATAAAATTAAATAATCCCCGCTACCCGACCCCACGGTAATGGGCAACTCCATTTCTTCTGAGGCAATGCCTGCTAGAGCGCTACAGCCGCTCAGCTCTGCAATTAAGGCATCGTTGGCAATGATATCTAGCTTTTGTTGTATCTCCCCTTGCACATTGTCAGTACCAGCCGTGCCCAACAAGCCAATGAGGGGGCCTTGGGCAACTGCTTGACTCAAGCCGATACAAGCTTGGCTTAGCGCCAACAATAGCTCTTGTAATCCCACTGGCAAAGCTTGATCTTGAAGACGGAATGCGGCTAAATAGGATTTGAAATTCATCTGCTTATTCTAGAGCTTTATTCACTACCTCTCGCACATCAGCCGAAAGATTAGCGTTTGCTGCCACCTGCTCTAAAGCTGCCCGCATCTTGCTTTGATAAGGCTCGGCAAAAGAACGCCAACGGTCAGCAGCGCGCGCTAAGCGGGCTGCTACTTGCGGATTAATTAAATCAAGCGCTTGCACAGTTTCTGCCCAAAAAGCATAGCCGCTACCATCCCATTGATGAAACCCTGCTGGATTAGCTAGACAAAAAGCATGTATTAAGCTCCGCACCCGATTAGGGTTAGTCATTTTAAAAGCAGGATGATTTCGTAAACTGCGGATTCGCTCTAAGGGGGCATCAAGCGAGCACATGGCCTGCAAAGTAAACCATTTATCTATCACTAGTGGATTATCAGCAAAGCGCTGATAAAAATCAGCTAAACAATCTGTCGCTTTAGATGCGCCCTGCAATACCAAGGCAGCGAGAGCACCAAAACGATCGGTCATATTGTTGGCTTGCTGATATTGATCAAGCGCCAATTGCTGAATACTGAGGTCTTGCGGATTCGCTAATAACAACATACTTAAAGCAAGATTTTTTAAAGCACGCTTGCCTACACTAACTGAATCAGGCGAGTAAGGCCCCGAAGTTTGCATCTGTTGATAAGCACGGAGCCAATCGGGCTGCAGGGTTTTAGCTAGGGCTAGGCGATACGCCTGCCTCGCTGCATAAATTTGTAAAGGCTCAATCGATACGCAGTGCTCGTACAAATAACTTTCAGCAGGTAAGGTAAAGACCAAATCTTTAAATGCGGGATCTAATTCCGCGTCAAGCAGAATGCTACGATAGGCGGCAAGAAGACGCGCATCAGGCAAACGTCCAGCTAAGATTAATTCTAATGCCAGTTTCTGTGCCGCCTCCCAACGATTAAAGGGGTCATCGTCACCTGCTAGCAACATCAATAAATCGGTTTCACTCTGTGCAAAATCTAAAATAATGGGTGCAGAAAACCCACGGTTAAGCGACAGAATGGGCCGTTGGGGCACATCATAAAAAGTCCAAGTTTGTGAGCTGGCACTGAATTCTAATAGTTGTTCTGTGCCACATGGTTGTATTTGACTGGGCTGTGGATTTGCTCGTGTATTAGCAGATAAGTTTTGTACGGGTACAAACAAACGCATTAATAGTGGAATTAAAAATGGCTTAAGCTCTGCCTGGCTTGCCTTCGAGGTGCAAGTTTGGGTTAAGGTTAATTGATATTGCTGCGTAGTTGAGTCGTAATTTTCTCCGACCTTTACGCGTGGAGTGCCAGCTTGGCTATACCAAGCCTCAAATTGACTTAAATCTCGTCCATTAGCATCTGCCATCGCAGCTAAAAATTCATCGCAAGTGACTGCTTGTCCATCATGTCGTTTAAAGTAAAGATCCATGCCTTTACGAAAACCATCGCGACCTAATAAAGTTTGGTACATGCGCACGACCTCTGCGCCTTTTTCATAAATCGTTACGGTATAAAAATTATTAATTTCTTGATAGGCATCAGGTCTTACTGGGTGGGCCATTGGACCAGCATCTTCAGGAAACTGCGCCGCTCGTAATAAGCGCACATCGGCAATGCGACTAACTGCCCTACCCGACTCACTACCAATTTGATCAGCTGAAAATTCTTGATCTCGAAAAACAGTTAAGCCTTCTTTTAATGACAACTGAAACCAATCACGACAAGTGACCCGATTGCCAGTCCAGTTATGAAAATATTCATGCGCAACCACACTTTCAATGCCTGCAAAATCAGCATCGGTTGCTGTCTCTGGCTGGGCCAGCACATACTTGGTGTTGAAAATATTTAAGCCTTTATTTTCCATGGCCCCCATATTGAAATCGCTCACCGCCACAATCATGAAGCGCTCTAAGTCAAGCTCTAAACCAAATCGTTTTTCATCCCATTGAATCGCATGTACCAATGAATCCAAGGCATGTTGAGTTTTTTCTAAATCGTGAGGCTCAACCCATACCTGCAATAGCTTACTAGCACCGCTAGCCGCAGTGAGTTTTTTTTCTACGCACGCTAACTTACCAGCCACCAAAGCAAACAAGTAGCAGGGCTTTGGAAAAGGATCTTCCCAAACTGCACTATGCCACCCATTTTCTAAGCGCTCGGTACTGATTAAATTTCCGTTTGAAAGTAATACCG
This sequence comes from Polynucleobacter sp. IMCC 30228, assembly GCF_021395205.1. GTDB lineage: Bacteria > Pseudomonadota > Gammaproteobacteria > Burkholderiales > Burkholderiaceae > Polynucleobacter. Next base: position 42,377 of record NZ_JAJVCS010000006.1, read on the forward strand.
GAAAATCAGCTTCCACTGCACGCAAAGTGACGCGATAGCGTGCCATCACATCAGGTCGATCTAAAAAGTAAGTAATCTTTCGAAATCCTTCAGCCTCGCATTGGGTAAAAAAATTACCATTCGAAACATACAGTCCCATCAAGGAGGTATTTTTAGCTGGCACACAAGCGGTGATGATTTCCAAAATAAATGCATCTTTACCTTGATTTGGTAAAGCGTGAATGGTTAATAATTCGGGCGTAATTTCAAATTGACGATGGGGGGCGCCATTAATTCGCAAGCTAATAAATTCTAGGTCTTGCCCTTGAAGCACTAGAGAAGTGTGCTCACCGGTTGTAGGTTCAACTGAAATTCGACTCTTCACAATGGTGCGCTCAGGATTAAGCGCGAAATCTAAAGCGACTTGCGTAAATGTAAAGGGTGGAGGGGTGTATTCAAGCCTGCGAAAGCTTAATGGCAAATCGTTTTTCATCACCGTATTGTAGGCTTAGGCGAAAATGAAGGTGCCCACCCCTAAGGCGATAAACACTACTGCTGCTATGGCATGCACCCATTGAATTGGTAGGCGCTCGGTAAATTTACGCCCCAACCAAACTGCTGGAATATTGGCTAACATCATCCCTACTGTGGTACCTAAGGTTACTGAAGTCACGCTGTCGTAGCGAGCGCCGAGCGCAATTGTCGCAATTTGGGTTTTATCACCCATTTCTGCCAAAAAGAAAATAGTCGTGGTAAAAATAAAAACTGGCCACGCTCGATTCGCGACGCGCCGCTCTTTGCTTTCATGGAAATGATCTGGAATCAGCAACCAGAAACCAATCAATAAAAAACCGACCCCCAAAATCCACTGCATGACAATGGGGCTCAGTAAGTCTGCTACCCAATGACCCGCCAATGCAGCGCCTGCATGATTAAACAAGGTGGCAAGCAAAATTCCACCAATAATGGGCCCAGCTTGTTTGGGATATCGCGCGGCCAACATTAAAGACAGAAGTTGCGTTTTATCGCCAATTTCAGCCAAAGCGACGACCGAGCTTGAAACGATGAAGGCTGAAAAATCAAACATATTCGACCATTTAGTTAATTACTATTGAGATCTTTAATTAATACAATTTGGCTATTAAGCTGAAGAATCATACACTCTCCAATATTCAAAAGCATATTGAAGGATAGTAATGGCAATGACTGAAGGTAATTTAGAAGCTCCGACCCGCCACCCCTTGGATTGGCAAAATCCTGAGTTTTATGATCAGACGAAAATTGATGCTGAATTAGAGCGCGTCTTTGACGTTTGCCACGGCTGTCGACGCTGTGTCAATCTTTGCGGATCCTTTCCAACTTTATTTGATCTCATCGACGGCACCCCCGACGGCGAACTCGAACAAGTGAACAAAGCCGATTATCAAACGGTGGTTGATCAGTGCTACCTCTGTGACGTGTGCTACATGACCAAATGCCCCTATGTGCCGCCCCACCCTTGGAATATTGATTTTCCGCATTTAATGTTGCGGCAAAAAGCCAAAAACTTTCAAGATGACAAAGCTACTGTTCGGGATAAAGTTCTGTCGGCCACCGACAAAATGGGTTTCTTCGCGGGCATTCCAATTGTCACCCAAGCCGTTAATGCGGTAAACAAAACTGGACTGGCGCGCTTGATGTTAGAAGGCGCCCTCGGCGTTCATAAAGACGCCTGGCTTCCAGAATACGCCACAAAAACCTTTCCTCAATTGGCAGCAAAATCATCTACCTTTCCAGTCATTGATGGCAAGAAAACACCGGGCAAAGTGGCCATCTTTGCCACCTGTTATATCAATTACAACGAGCCAGGTATTGGACAAGATCTCATTAAAATTTTGCAACATAATGAAATACCCTATGAACTAGTTGAGAAGGAAGCTTGTTGTGGCATGCCTAAACTTGAGCTTGGCGATTTAGAGTCAGTGGCAGCTAATAAAGAAAAGAATATGCCTAAGCTAGCCGAACTTGCTCGCGCTGGCTATGCGATCCTCACCCCAATTCCCTCTTGTACCCTGATGTTTAAACAAGAGCTGCCACTGATGTTCCCAGGCGATACTGCCGTGCAAGCCGTGAAAGAGGCGATGTGGGACCCATTTGAATACTTAGTCGCACGCCATAAAGATGGCTTACTGAAAACCAATTTCACGACTGAATTAGGTCATGTAAGCTATCACCTTGCTTGCCATTCACGAGTACAAAATGTGGGACAAAAAACTGCTGAAGCTTTGCGTTTAATTCCCGGTACTGTAGTTAATGTAGTTGAGCGTTGCTCAGGCCACTCTGGCACTTGGGGTGTTAAAAAAGAATTTCATGAAATGGCGAAAAAAATCGGTAAACCGGTTTTTAAACGGATGGCGGAAGAAGAGCCTAATTTTATTAGCTCGGATTGCCAACTGGCTGGTCACCATATCGAGCAAGGGATGGCTGAGTTGGGTTTGCCTCCGACTCCTATGGCGCACCCATTAACTCTCATGGCTAAGGGCTATGGGCTGTAAACTAGCAGAAAGATAGGATAAATCAACAATGGGAATGATTACCCGCAGTAGCCTTTTAAGCCTCGAGGCTTATCACAAGGAGCGCCCAGAAATGCGCCACAAAGCCATTGAAGAGCGCCGTATCCGCACCGTGCATTTAGGTGATCACTTGACAATGATTTTCGAAAATGAATTTCTGATGCGCTATCAGATTCAAGAAATGCTCCGCGTTGAAAAAACCTTCGATGACGCGGGCATTCAAGATGAGCTCGACGCTTACAACCCATTGGTACCAAACGGCTCGAATTTCAAGGCGACGATGATGCTCGAGTATCCCAATGAAGCCGATCGCAAAATTGCCTTGAGTAAATTGCTTGGCGTTGAAAATCATGTCTTCATTGAGATTGAAGGCCAGCCACGGGTTTACGCGATTGCCGATGAAGATTTAGAGCGCAGCTCTGAAGAAAAAACGTCTGCAGTGCACTTTATGCGCTTTGAGCTCAGCGACGATATGAAAAAGGTTTTGCAAGCGGGAGCACAAATGATGGTGGGCTGTGACCATAAAGGCTACCCCTTCCACATTGAAACCCTCGCTCACGAAACCTTAGCCTCTTTAGTTAGTGATCTGAGTTAACCTTTTAGTTAAGTGCAAGCCTCAAGCAATTCATCTGCCGAAATATAGTTCAAACTTTGTGCTTGCGCCACAGGTGCAGAGGTTAACCTACCACGATAAACGCTTAAGCCATTGCGCAAATGCGGATCGAACTCTAAGGCGGCACTTAAACCGTGATTAGCCAAAGCTTCAACAAATGGGAAAGTTGCGTTGGTTAAGGCCAGAGTTGAGGTTCTGGCCACAGCACCTGGCATATTAGCAACGCAGTAATGAATTACTCCGTCCACTTCAAAGGTAGGATTGGCATGAGTAGTGGGAAGTGAAGTTTCAAAACATCCCCCCTGATCAATTGCCACATCGACCACCACCGCACCCGATTTCATTTTGCCGACCATTTTGCGCGTGACCAATTTAGGCGCTGCGGCACCAGGTAAAAGTACCCCGCCAATCACAGCATCCGCCTGATAGACGGCATCCTCTAAAATACTAGGATCAGAGTAAAGTGATTTAACGCGGTTCCCATAAATCACATCAATTGCTCTTAAGCGCTCGATATCACAATCAAAGATGGTCACATCAGCGCCAATACCAACCGCTATTTGCAAGGCATTGCGCCCCACCACTCCTGCACCCAAAATTACCACCTTCGCTGGTGCTACACCGGGTACCCCAGCCATTAAAATTCCTGGGCCTCCATGGGATTTTTCTAAATGATGAGCCGCAGCCTGAATCGACATGCGGCCCGCAACCTCGCTCATTGGTGCAAGCAAAGGTAATGTGCCATTACCTGAAGTGACGGTTTCATATGCAATACAAATCGCGCCAGATGCTAATAGCGCCTTGGTTTGTAATGGGTCGGGAGCTAAGTGCAAATAGGTAAATAAAATTTGATCCTCCCGCAACAGCGCACATTCTTCTGCTTGCGGCTCTTTCACTTTCACAATCATGTCTGCGCTAGCAAAGATTTCTTCAGCGGCTTCAGTTAGCTTAGCGCCAGCAATGCGATACATTTCATCAGTAAAGCCAATGCGCTTTCCAGCATCACACTGCACCAAAATGGTATGGCCCTGCATACTTAAGGCGCGCACATTACTTGGTGTAAGTCCAATCCGAAATTCATTATTTTTTACTTCTTGTGGTAAACCAATAATCATATTTTCTCCCTAATAAGTTGATTTTTACGATGTAAACCCAATACGAAAAACAGGACAAAATAAAGCCCCAATAAACACGGTCCCACAATTAAGGCCGCTCGGGCATAGTCACTCATTGCCATCATGGCGATGACTAAACCGATGAATGCCAATGCGAACCAAGACGAGAATGGCCACCAGGGCGTTTTAAATGCCAACGCAGTAGTTTGTGCTGGTGACAAGGAGCGGCGAAATTGCAGTTGGGTATATAAAATTGCTACCCAAACCATTAAGCCAATAAAAGTGCCTCCAGCCATGGCGTAATGAAAGGCCGCAGCTGGCGCAAAGTAATTTAATGCCACTCCCGCCATCGCTACCAAAACTGTCAGGATGACCGCCTTATGGGGTACCCCGCCAACTGATAAAGCTGCCAATTTTTCTGGAGCGTAGCCATTCACTGATAAGGCATATAGCAAACGACCGCCACTAAAAATACCCGCATTACATGACGATAAGGCAGCAGTGATGACCACAAAATTAATGACACCAGCTGCTTCACGTAAACCAATGCGCTCAAACATCACCACAAAGGGACTGCCTTGCTGGCCAACTTCATTCCAAGGAAAAATGGCCAAGATCACCAATAACGCACCAAGATAAAAAATTAAAATACGCCAAGCCAAGGAATTAATCGCCATCGGAATTGTTTTGCGGGGATTTTCTGCTTCACCTGCCGACAAGCCAATCATCTCGATACCAACATAGGCGAATAAAACCATCTCGAGAGAAAGTAATAAACCCTCAATACCATTGGGGAAAAAACCGCCGTGCTGCCATAGGTTTGCCAAACCGAGTGGCTGCCACTCATTGGTATAGCCTAGAAAAATAACGGCTACGCCAATAGCAATCATGACAATAATCGCGACCACTTTAATTAAGGCAAACCAAAACTCAAATTCACCAAATACTTTGACGGCAATTAAGTTGATCAAACCCATTGACACAATGGATGCTAGTGCCCAAGTCCATTGTGGAATATCGGGAAACCAAATACCCATATAAATTCCCACCGCAGTCACTTCAGCGATACCAACCAAAATCCAATAGGTCCAATATCCCCAGCCGACCATATAGCCAGCTAGCGGACTCACATAACTGCTCGCGTATGCAGCAAATGAACCAGCGACTGGTTCATGAACCGCCATTTCACCCAAAGCACGCAAAACAATAAATGCCACTATTCCGGCAATCAGGTAACTTAACAAAATAGAGGGGCCAGCTAGTTTGATTGCCGTACTTGAACCCAAAAAGAGTCCCACTCCAATCGTCGATCCTAATGCCATGAGGCGAATATGCCGCACCTTCAGATGGCGTTTTAATCCGTGTGATTCTGTTTGCAAAAGATCTCCTTTCGATCTGACGTTGCTAAGCAAGCAACGAAGCAGAGTCTAGGGAGTCGCAGAGAAAAGCACTAGAGCCTAAAACTACCAAAAGTTATAGAAATGAAAAAACTACTTGGCCTTTGCTCGCATTTCTAGCCAAGCAATAACTCAAATCAAATTCCTGCTTGAGCTTCCTACAGCAAAATACGAAATTTCTGACAGGGAAATCCCTGATGCAATTCCATCAATTTTGATCTTGCGCCAAGCAGGAGGCGCTTTTAAAACTAAATTCAGGGAAATAAGTGAAAACGCAGGCGAAAAAAAACCCCGGCGAACCGAGGTTTTTTAAAGCAGTAAAAATTACTTCTTAGCGTCAGCAGCTGGCTTAGCAGCAGCGGCAGCAGGTGCAGCAGCTTTTGCATCTTTAGCAGGCGCAGCAGGTGCAGCAGCAGCTGGCTTAGCAGCAGCGGCAGCAGGTGCAGCTTTTGCATCTTTAGCTGGCTCAGCAGCAAAAACGGAAACAGCGAATAAACCAGAAACTAAAGCAGCGATAATTTTGCTCATGTAAAACTCCTATATAGGTAAGAAATTTGCAGTTGCCTGCAGGTTCAAATAAAAACCACTCCACTAAAAACCACTCACCACAATAAAGCGCTTTCGGTAAGCAGTTTTCATTTGAAGCTTAATAATCAACGCCTTACTAGGCAAAGCGTTGACAGTTTTGTTACTTAGAAATCTAAATAACGCGAAATTCTAGCAAATTTGTCCAAGTTTTTGGGGGATTGAGGCGAAAAAAAACCCCGGCGAACCGAGGTTTTTTACATAAAACGGGTAGAAATTACTTACTTGCAGGCATTTTTTTGCCTTCAGCAGCACGTGTTTTATCTTCCATTTTAGGCTGAATTTCATCTCCAGCTTTCTTTTGCTTCTGCGAAGTTGAATCTTTAGCAGTAGTTAAATCTTTACCAGTTTCAGTTTTGCGCTGCTCTTTTTCAAGTTTAGGTTGTACTGCATCGCCAGCTGCGGCTTGTTTAACCTTAGTTGAATCTTTAGCAGTTGGTAAACCTTTGCCAGTTTCAGCTTTGCGCTGCTCTTTTTCAAGCTTAGGCTGTACAGCATCACCAGCTGGGGCTTGCTTAGCAGGTTGGGCATAAACACTAACTGCGAATAAACCAGAAACCAAAGCAATGATCAATTTGCTCATGTAAAACTCCTATATAGGTAATAAAAAGCAGTTTCCTGCAAGTTCAAACAAAAACCACTCGATTCAAAAACAACGGCCATAATGAAGTAGCCTTTATTTGAAGCTAGCCATACAACGCCTCAAAAAATGAATTGTTGACAGTTTTGCTACTTAGAATACTAAGTAAGTCAGGAGTTTAGCAAATTTATGCGGCTTTTCTATGGCTAATTAAGGCCAAAACCTCGGCAGCAGCTAAAAAACCGCATCCCGCCGTCACCGTTACTGCTGAACCATAGCCAGCGCAGGCTAAACCCCCAATGGCTTTGCCCATTCGAGGCTCATTTGAGTAGATGGCGCGAATTCCCATCTTTTTCTTTAAGTCTCGTGAAAAACCGTGGTTTTTACGCAAATCTGCCCGAATTTTTGCCAGCAAAGGGTCTTGAATAGCTTGTCCTAAGTCATCAGCACGTAAGCAACTCGGGTCTCTTTTCCCGCCCACCCCGCCACACATAACTAATTCTTGTTGCTTTGCCACGCTCCATGCTGCGAGGGCAACTTTGGTTTCAAGAGCGTCAGTTGCGTCTAAAACGATTGCCCCTAAGGGAATGAATAAATCTAAGTTATTTGGTTCTAAAAAAGCGTCATGGCAAGTTAAACGTAAGGCAGGATTAATACGCATGAGTCGCTCGGCCATTACTGCCACTTTTTCACGCCCAAACTCACCTTCTAAAGCGGGTAATTGTCGATTGGTATTGCCTTCGCTAACATGATCAAAATCGATCAAGACTAAATGACCAATTGCTGAGCGCGCCAAGGCTTCTGCTGCCCAAGAGCCAACACCCCCGAGACCCGCTACCACTACAGTAGCTTGTTGAAACCTCGCATAGGCGGTATCGCCATACAATTTAGCTACCCCACCAAAGCGGCGGTTTACCGCAACCCCAAGGCCTTCGGTCGCTGCCTCACCAGCCTCTTGGTTGATGGCAAAATTTGCTCTTATTCCCTTACTCATAAGCTCTCTTTATACTGAATTCATGAACACCATTGCAGAACTGCGTAAAAACTATGCTCGCGGGCAGTTATCTGAAACTGATGTGCCGCCAGATCCTTTCACTTTCTTTCATACTTGGTTTGAACAAGCCATGAACGCGCAGTGTCCAGAACCCAACGCCATGACCTTGGCCACCGCCGATGCTACGGGTAAACCGTCCTTGCGTACAGTGCTACTGAAAGGTGCAGATATCACCGGCTTTACATTTTTTACCAACTACCAAAGCCAGAAGGGCCAGGAGCTTGCCGAGCGGCCTCAAGCTGCGTTGTTATTTTACTGGCATGAGCTCGAGCGCCAAGTGCGCATTTCAGGGTTGGTTAGCCGCATTAGCACCGCCGAAAGCGATGCATACTTTCATTCGCGCCCAGTAGCTTCGCGCATTGGCGCGTGGGCCTCCCCCCAAAGCACTGAAATCCCCAACCGCGATTTTTTAGAGGCGGCAGAGCAGCGCTTTGAAAAGCAATTTGGTGATAACCCTCCACGCCCAGATCATTGGGGCGGATATTGCCTGCAGGCTGAAGAAATTGAGTTTTGGCAAGGCCGCCCATCACGCTTACATGATCGCATTCGTTATCAGCTAGTCAAGACAGCGGCACCAAGCGTCAACCCTGCTTGGCGTATTTCACGTTTAGCTCCCTGAGCGTTCAAACCCCGTTGTGGTGTAAAAAGTGAGCTGCAGTAAGCTTGCTGAGCAACTTAAGCAGTGGGATTGATTAACGCTTTAAATTTAGCTCTAAATTTACTCAGCTTTGGTGCAATGATGGCAGCGCAATAGCCTTGCGCCGGGTGATCTCGAAAATAATTTTGGTGATAAGCCTCAGCAGCATAAAAAATCGGGCTAGCTTGAATTTCCGTGACGATGGGCGCGCCATACGCATTTTCGCGAGTTAATTCGGCAACCACTTCATGGGCCGTTTTCTCTTGCTCCGCATTATTGGTATATATCACCGAACGATACTGGGAGCCGATATCATTGCCCTGTCGATTTAAGGTCGTAGGGTCATGAATCACAAAAAAGATTTCCAATAAATCGCGATAGCTGACTTCCTGCGGATCAAATTCAACCGCCACCACCTCTGCATGTCCTGTAAGGCCAGCGCAAACTGCGTCATAAGTTGGGTTGGCTCCTGCGCCACCTGCATAACCGGAAACGACAGCTGTGACTCCACGTACCTGCTGGTAAACCGCTTCAAGACACCAAAAGCATCCACCACCCAAGGTGGCTGTTTCTAATTTCACTCCATTCATAACTTGTCCTTTGTGATGGATTTTGATTGATCTTAACTTGGTAATTGTTGGTCTTTGTATTTACTAATCTTAGCCGAGCCCTAAGCAATCAGCAAATGGATGCCAAACACAATAAAGAGTCCACCGACCATCATCCATAAAATTGCTGACCAACGTAAATGAGTTTGAAATAAATGTAAAAAAAATTGTCCTGTACCAATCAGCATAGCTAAATATGCCATGCTCAAAATTTGAGTAACTAGTGCTAAATAGAAAAAGCTCAAGCTTGGATAAGCAAAAGTAGGGTCAACAAATTGTGAAAAAAATGAAACAAAGAAAAAAATTGCCTTCGGATTAGTCAGCGATAAAGCCAATGCAGCCCATAAAGGATGAAGTTGAGCCAAACGAATTGCCGCAAAAGTGTCTTTGGGTGTAAGTGCTTGCGCCTTTGGCCAGCGTCTTACCCCGCCGCGAATAAGCCCCCACCCGAGCCACGCTAAATAAGCCGCACCAACATAACGCACCACCGCAAACGTCATTGGTGAAGCGGTTAATAAACTCGTCACACCAAGAGCAATGGCCAACATCAATACCGAGTCGCCCAAAAATATCCCGCACGCACCCCATGCGCCCGCGCGCCATCCCCGCTGTGCAGAAATGGTTAAAACATACAATGAGTTTGGCCCGGGTAAAAGTACGATGATGATCGTACCCAAAAGATAGGTGGGGAAATTCACAATACCAACACTTAAACCGAGCTCAGTCCAATTCATTGCGAGTGATAAACCCTTGCTTTAATTGATCAAATCTGCCATAATAAGAGGCTTTTTGAAACATCGCCCCCAGCAATTTACACATTTTCAGCGATTTTGCTTCACATATTCAGCACTACTGTAATTCAAAGTTGCTTAAAAATTGTGTTTATAGCCCCGCTGCCGCTTGTCTGATGGTCGATGCCTTATATAGACCATCGCGCTCGCCTATCTCCTCTAGAGAAGAACCGAAGCGCACAACCGGAGACATCCCAAATGGGATGTGAAGACATGACTTACACAAATGAAACAACACACACGCCTAGCAAAGGCAAGAATCCCTTAGAGCCAACTCTGTTTGCCTCTTTTGGTTTAGCAGAACCCCTGCTGAACAATGTTACTGGCTTAGGCTTTACTGCTGCGACACCTGTTCAAGCACAGGTTATTCCTGCTGCAATGAGTGGTGGCGACTGGCTAGTAAGCAGTCAAACAGGTAGCGGCAAAACCGCCGCCTTTTTATTACCCCTCTTACATCAATTAGTGACTAGTAACCCCCATGGTTCACCAGTACCTGGGCGCGCACAACCGAAAATATTAGTGCTTTGCCCAACCCGTGAATTAGCGCAACAAGTTGCTGCTGATGCGATTAATTTATCGCGCGGCATCAAAGGGATCCGCATTGCAATCGTCATGGGTGGTATGCCCTATGGCAAACAAATACAAGCGCTTAAAGGTGCGCTTTTAGTTGTCGCCACTCCCGGTCGATTACTCGATTTAAATAAAACCCGTGCGATTCGTTTGGATGATGTGCAACATTTAGTCATCGATGAGGCCGATCGGATGCTCGATATGGGCTTTGCCGAAGATCTCGAAGCGATTGATCAACTATGTCGTGGACGCAAACAGACCCTCATGTTTTCAGCGACCTTTGATCCCAAGGTAATGTCCTTGGCAACCCGCTTAACTAAACAAGCTGGTCGTATTGAATTAGCCCATGCTGGTGATGTTCATGCCAATATTGCCCAAAAATTACATTGGGCCGATAACATGGCGCACAAGCATCGCTTACTCGCCCACTTACTTTCGGATCCTGAATTAGATCAAGCTGTGGTCTTTGCTAGCACCCAAGTTGAAAGCGAAAAAATTGCTGATACCTTGCGGGCGAATGGTTATGAAGCCAGTGCTTTACACGGCGCAATGCCCCAAGCAGTGCGTATGCGACGCCTAGATTCCTTACGTAAAGGCCATACAAAAATTTTGGTTGCTACCGATGTTGCTGCGCGCGGTATTGATGTGCCACGCATTAGTCACGTCATTAATTTTGGCTTACCCATGAAGCCCGAAGACTATACCCATCGGATTGGCAGAACTGGTCGCGCAGGTCGCAATGGCACCGCTATTACCTTGGTTGAACATCGTGATCGCGTCAAAATTCGGGCAATTGAGCGCTTTACCCAACAAGATATTCCCTCATCTGTCATCGCAGGCCTTGAGCCCACCGCTAACCCCAACGCTGGCTCTGGCCGGCCTGGCGGCGGTCGTGGTCGTTCAGGTGGTGGTGGCGGTGGCGGCAGACCCGGTGGACGAACTGGTGCTGGTGGTGGGCGTTCTGGTAGCGGTGGCGGAGGCGGTGGCTACGCTGGCAAAACTGGTGGTACATATGCAGGTAAATCAGGTGGTAGTGGCTATGCTGGCAAAACCAGCACGGGTGGCTATGCCGCGCGTTCAGACTCCCGCCCAGAATCACGTTCTGCCCGACCCACCGATAATCGTACTGGCCCTAAATTTGCGAAGCCCAAATCGGGCGCGCCGCGCAAATCCTATAGTAGTAATTAATTTTGGTTCACCACAATCGCCTCCGTTCTGCATGGAATCGAGTCGATTCTGGTGGTAATTTACGCGCCCAGGGTGGGCTGCATCTTGCACCGCCCGCTTGGCAAGGGTGGCTTAGTGATGCAGGCTCGCTAACTAAAAAAATTGAAGTGGCTTTTGGCCGTCGTTTGGAAGTCATCGTGCTAGCCGATGAGGTCCAAACTATTTTGCCCGAAGAATCCCGCTTATTTAAAAAATCCCTGCAGCGTTGTCGCGTGCGTGAAGTGCTACTTTGCATTCAGGGTGAGCCAGTGGTTGTGGCACGTAGTGTCATTCCCACTAGCAGTTCATCAGGCCATAACCGACTCATTTTAAAATTGGGCAATAAACCCTTAGGTGCAGTTTTATTTGCCAATACGCATGGACGCAGAAGTAAAACTGTGCGAGATGTTGCTCACCTAAGCCGCAGACAAGCGCTATGGCGGGCTTGTCAAAAAAAATATACCGCCCTTCCCTCGCAATTGTGGGCACGACGCACCATCTATTATTTAAACGGCCATCCGCTTTTAGTTAGCGAGTTGTTTTTACCTAGTCTACTGCTAATTCCTCTACCCACTGCAAACTTGCTTTAATTAAAGCTGCATCGCCAGACCCGCAGAGTCGCACGTCACCAAAACCAATTTCGCTAGCTAACGTCGCAATGTTTTGATGTGGACATAAAGCAGTGGCCTGCTGTAAATTCAGTGTCGTCCGATCTTGATCAGGCTGACCTAAATAACGCACAGCCTCAGATGAGGTGAGCAGCCAAAGTTTTTTATCGCTAGAGTTTGCCTGAATTGCTTGCCATAATGGGTTTGATTTTTCTAAAGGTACTCGGCTATAAACCGCAAAAGTTTCTAGCTGTGCCCCCGCTGCCAATAAGGTTTCTGCCAGCCACTCGCGGCCGCCGTCCCCTTTAAAAATAATGACACGACGTTCAGCCCAATCCCAATCGTGTTTTTTTTGCTCTGCTTGTAATGTCTGCCATAAACCTTCTGAATCCCACTGCTGTGGATTTTTTGGCAACAAAATCATCTGGGCATCAACCCCATGTTGCAAGAGTGATTTTTTGCTACTTTCCCCCATCACCCCAACTTGTAACTGCATCGGCGCTAATTCGTGCCAAGGCGCACTCAGTAAACGCATGCCACACTCAATAGCATTCGGGCTGACAAAAATGACCAAATCGGCCTGACTGATCGCCGCGGGGATATCCACCTGTAATTGAAAATCGGTTTTGGGAATAATTTTAAGTAGCGGTAAAGCTAACACGCTAGTCTGCTGCGCTATCCCACTAGACGCCACAGATAAGGCAGTTTGCAATTGCTCAATTAATTGTTGCGCCTGCGCTATAGGGCGCGTCACAATAATGGTCGGGGCAATCGTTAAATCGCTCATGAGCCAATCAAACCAAGAAGCCTAGGGCAGTGGCGCAGGAATCAATGCAGCCGCACCCTGCAAAATTAAATCGTCAGCTACTTTAAGGCCTAGCACTTCGGCCATCACTAAATCAACCACTGGACTGCTGGCTGCAGCTTCACAGATTTGCAACCCATCGGGGCTGGCCACAAATGAACGTAACTCTAATTGAGCACCATTCCATACCGCATGCGCTGCTAAAGGCACCTGACACGAGCCGCCCAATTGGCGCGACACCATGCGCTCGGCACTTACCGCCAACCAAGTAGCGGGATCGTTTAAGGGTGCTAGGATCGCCCGCATCGCGGTATTACGAGAATAAATTTCAATTCCCAAGGCACCCTGACCAGCCGCTGGTGTAAATGGGTCAAGCGGTAACAAGGCTTTAATTCGCGAAGCTAAGCCTAAGCGTTTAAGGCCTGCAGCCGCCAAAATAATGGCGTGGTACTGACCTTGATCTAATTTACCTAAACGGGTATCTAAATTACCCCGTAAAGACTGAATTTGTAAATGCGGGAATGCGGCGCGTAACACCGCTTCGCGACGCAGGCTTGAAGTTCCTACTATGGCGCCCTTAGGCAAATCATCAAGCGAATTAAAGTCATTCGAAACCAAGGCATCTCGCGCCTCTTCTCGTTCCATAACGCAGGCTAGCTCGAACCCCTCAGGCATATTCATCGGCACATCTTTGAGCGAATGAACTGCCAAATCAGCCCTGCCATCTTCAAGGGCAGTCTCTAATTCCTTAACAAATAGGCCTTTACCACCCACTTTTGAGAGTGATTGGTCCAAAATTTGATCGCCACGGGTAGTCATTCCTAAAATGGTGATGACACAATCAGGATAGAGGCTTTGCAGGCAATCCCGCACATATTCGGCCTGCCACATGGCTAGCCGACTTTCACGCGAAGCAATGGTTAAACTGAGAGGGTTAGGCTTGGTCTGCATCGGCATTAAAATATCAATATAACTTGCCACAATATACTGTGTTTATGAGCTCATCTAAAAATTCCCTTGCCAATAAAGCCCAAGCCTGGTCAGGAAGGTTTACAGAACCTGTTGATGCGCTCGTCCAACGCTATACCGCCTCGATTGGTTTTGACCACCGTCTTGCGCAAGTAGATATCACGGCATCCTTAGCGCATGCCGCTATGTTGGCACAACAAAAGATTATTAGCCCAGCAGACCTAGCGGCTATTGAAGCTGGTATGGCACAGATTCGTAGTGAAATTACCGCAGGTCAATTTCAGTGGCAACTGGCCTTGGAAGATGTGCATTTAAATATTGAAGCTCGTCTTATCGAGCTAGCTGGCGATGCTGGCAAACGACTCCATACCGGTCGTTCACGCAACGATCAAGTGGCCACCGATTTGCGACTTTTTTTGCGTGCCAGTATCGATGAAACAGCTGAGGCATTGACTCAACTGCGCACGGCTTTTATCAATTTAGCCGAGCAACATGCTGCAGTCATCATGCCTGGTCATACGCACTTACAAGTGGCGCAACCCGTTACCTTTGGTCATCACATGATGGCGTACTATGAAATGTTTAGTCGTGATGCAAGTCGGCTGGCCGATTGCCGTAAACGCCTCAATCAATTACCGCTTGGGGCTGCTGCTTTAGCGGGCACTAGCTATCCGATTGATCGGATGCAGGTTGCCAAAGCGCTTGGGTTTGATGGGCTTTGCCGCAATTCTTTAGATGCAGTATCTGATCGCGATTTTGCCATTGAGTTTTGCGCCGTCGCCGCCACTTGCATGATGCATATTTCTCGCTTAGCCGAAGAACTAGTACTTTGGTTAAGCCCACGCTTTGGCTTTATTGATCTTCCCGATCGCTTTTGTACTGGTAGCTCAATCATGCCGCAAAAGAAAAATCCTGATGTGCCTGAATTAGCCCGTGGCAAAACAGGTCGGGTTTATGGTGATCTCATCGCCCTATTAACGCTGATGAAAAGCCAACCCTTAGCCTACAACAAAGATAATCAAGAAGATAAAGAACCCCTCTTTGATGCAGCAGATACGCTCTTAGATACCCTACGTATTTTTGCCGAGCTAGTACCGCATATTGTGGTGAATGTGCCAGTAATGTTGGCGGCAGCAGAGCAAGGCTTTTCTACTGCAACCGACCTAGCCGATTATTTAGTCAAAAAGGGCTTGCCATTTCGTGATGCGCATGAAGCGGTAGCTCTTGCCGTGAAAGCCTGCGTTAATCAGTCGTGCGCCCTTAGTGAGCTCTCCTTAGCTGAATTACAAAACGCCTGCGGCTTACAGGGGCAGGCTCATTTATTGACTGAAGATGTATTTGCTTTATTGCAAGTGCAGGGTTCTGTTGAGGCTCGCGCTCATCTCGGCGGCAGTGCGCCAAAACAGGTGCTTGCTGCCATTCTGCAAGCGCGGGCTGACTTAGCGGGCTGACTTAGCGGGCTGACTTAGCAGGCTGACTTAGCAGGCTCACTTAGCTGAGTTGTTTGACGGCGGTGGTTTTTACGCAGTCAACGAAGTATTCGCTACCTCCATCGACCTCGCGCTTCACCAAGCCATGCACATCAGTCTCAAAACCTGGGAAGCGCTGATTAAAGTCACGGGCAAATTTGAGGTAATCAACAATGCGGCGATTAAAACGCTCGCCTGGGATTAACAGGGGTATGCCTGGTGGATAAGGTGTCACCAACATGGCAGTCACGCGCCCTTCTAAATCATCAATTGATACTCGATCTACTTCCTTATGCGCCATCTTGGCCCAGGCTTCAGCTGGCACCATCGCTGGCACCATATCCGAGGTATACATTTCCGTCGTCATCCGTGCCACATCATGGCTTTTATAAAAATCATGAATTTGCGCACAAATTTCTTTTAAACCAATACGCTCATACCGCGGATATTTGGCAACGAACTCAGGCAAGACTTTCCATAAAGGCTGATTTTTTTCAAAATGATCTTTAAATTGCTGCAGTTCAGTTACGAGGGTATTCCAGCGACCCTTGGTAATGCCAATCGTAAACATAATGAAGAAAGAATAGAGCCCGCACTTCTCGACAATCACTCCATGTTCCGCTAAATATTTGGTAACAATGGCAGCTGGAATTCCCATTTCTCCAAACACCCCTTCGATATTTAAGCCGGGGGTTACTACCGTGGCTTTAATCGGATCGAGCATATTGAAGTCGGGTGCTAACTTACCAAAGTCGTGCCACTGAGCATGAGGTTTTAAGATCCAATCGGCACGCTCACCAATGCCCTCTTCCGCAATTTGGTCGGGACCCCACACCTGAAACCACCAGTCCGCACCAAATTTTGCATCCACTTCACGCATTGCGCGCCGAAAGTCCATTGCTTCTGCAATCGACTCCTCAACCAAGGTTGTACCGCCTGGTGACTCCATCATTGCTGCTGAGACATCACAAGAAGCAATGATGGCGTATTGCGGGCTCGTGGAGGTATGCATTAAATACGCCTCATTAAAAGACTCGCGATCTAGCTTCCGCTCTTCTGCATCTTGCACTAAAACTTGGGACGCTTGCGATAACCCAGCCAACAATTTATGAGTTGATTGAGTAGAAAACAGCAAGCTCTTTTTCGGTCGCGGTTGATCATCACCTACAGCATGCATATTTTTATAAAAGGGATGGAAAGCAGCATGTGGCAACCAAGCTTCATCAAAATGCAAAGAATCGACTTTGCCATCGAGCATAGCCTTAATCATTTCAACGTTATAAATAATGCCGTCGTAGGTACTTTGCGTTAAGGTCATCACGCGGGGCACCACATTTTTATCTTTAATAAATGGGTTGGTATTAATTTTCTTTTGAATATTAGCCCACTCAAATTCTTCTTTGGGAATGGGGCCAATAATGCCCAAATGGTTGCGTGTTGGCATTAAGAAAACCGGGATCGCACCCATCATCGTAATGGCATGAATAACTGACTTATGGCAATTGCGATCGACTAACACCACATCGCCTGGAGCAACCGTGGAATGCCAAACAATTTTGTTTGAAGTTGAAGTGCCATTGGTTACAAAAAACAAATGATCGGCACCAAAAATACGGGCTGCATTGCGTTCGCTCGCTAATACAGGCCCGGTATGATCTAAAAGTTGACCAAGCTCTTCTACCGCATTACAGACATCGGCACGCAACATATTCTCGCCAAAGAATTGGTGAAACATGCGTCCAACTGGACTTTTAAGAAAAGCGACGCCACCAGAATGACCAGGGCAATGCCAAGAATAAGAACCTTCCGAGGCGTAATGGGTTAGTGCCTTAAAAAACGGCGGTGACAGGGAATCGAGGTAGACCTTGGCTTCGCGAATAATATGCCGGGCTACAAACTCGGGGGTATCTTCATTCATATGGATGAAGCCATGCAATTCACGCAAGATGTCATTGGGCATATGACGTGAAGTGCGCGTCTCGCCATACAAGAAAATCGGAATATCTTCGTTGCGCTTGCGCACCTCGACAATAAAAGCACGTAAATTATTTAATGCAGGTAATTCAGTGCTTTCGGAATCAGTTAAAAACTCTTCATCGTCAATCGATAAAATAAAACAAGATGCCCGCGAGGCTTGCTGCGCAAAAGAAGTAAGGTCGCCATAGCTGGTCAGGCCAATAACCTCGATACCTTCACCTTCAATTGCTTCGGCAAGATCGCGAATGCCCGAGCCGGAAATATTTTCTGAGCGAAAATCTTCATCAATAATAATAATTGGAAAGCGAAATTTCATGGTGACTTTCTGATGGCTTACCGAGATCGATTAAGCTTGCTTAGGCCTTAGGCAAGGTTACGCCCTGCTGACCCTGATATTTACCGCCCCGATCTTTGTACGATGTTTCGCAAACCTCATCACTCTCAAAAAAGAGTACTTGGGCACAACCTTCGCCCGCATAAATTTTTGCTGGTAATGGCGTAGTGTTGGAAAACTCGAGTGTGACATAACCTTCCCACTCGGGTTCAAAAGGGGTGACGTTAACAATAATGCCGCAGCGTGCGTAGGTACTTTTACCCACGCAAATAGTTAACACGCTGCGCGGTATTTTGAAATACTCAACGGTGCGTGCCAAGGCAAATGAATTTGGCGGAATGATGCATACGTCGCCATTAAAGTCGACAAATGATTTTTCATCAAACTGTTTTGGATCAACAATCGTACTGTTGATGTTAGTAAAAATCTTAAATTCATTAGCGCAACGAATATCGTAGCCATAACTTGAAGTGCCATAGCTCACAATTTTTTGACCCGCTGCGTTAAGACGCACTTGGCCAGGCTCGAAGGGGCTAATCATGCCCTCTACAGCCATGCGCCGAATCCATGTATCTGATTTAATAGTCATGGCGGCATTGTAAAACCAACCTACCCTCAAGGGGTAAATTAGCCGACTGGATTGGCTAAAACAACCCGTTCAGCAGCGTTATAGATCTCAAAATGCTTACCCGAGCAACGTGCTAGTAAGGTTAAATTGGTTTTCTGGGCTAACTCCAGACCCATTTGGGTCACGCCTGAGCGGGTTAAAAGAAATGGAATACCCATCTGCGCACCCTTAATGACCATCTCAGAGGTGAGCCGTCCTGTTGTATAAAACACTAAATCACGTCCAGGTAGGTTTGCCAGCCAAAGTAAACCCGAAATCGAGTCGACGGCATTATGTCGCCCAACATCCTCAACAAAATGGAGCAAATTGAGCTGATCTTCAGCGAGACGCTCAAACACCGCACAGGCATGTACCGAGCCGGCTTGTTTATAAATCGTCTCCAAGCCACGCACTGTCTCAAGAAGAGAAATAATGGCCGCTTGAGCCAACTTCGGGCCAGCAGGCAAACGAATTTGCTGCATATCCTCCATTAAGTTGCCAAACATGGTGCCTTGGCCACAGCCCGTGGTTACGACCCGTTTGCTCGTCAGGGCATCGATATCAACCGAACTGCGGTGGGTTTTGACAGCTGCAGAATCAGTCTCCCAATCGACCTGAATGCTGTGAATATCATCAGGTGACTCGACCAAACGTTGATTCAGTAAATATCCCAGCACTAAGGCCTCTGGCGCGGCTCCAAGGGTCATTAAGGTCACAACCTCACGCTTATCTAAATAAATCGTGAGAGAACGCTCGCAAGGGATGAAAGTGGTTTTTTTCCGCCCAAGCTCATCCGTAATGCCCACTTCCTGGACAACTGGCACCGTGGCTTTTGAGAGGATGATTTGCGAACTCATGGCTCATCACTTTAACCGCAGTCTAAAATTGCTGCTGACCCAGCATAATTGAGCTTTTGCAACTTAGTGCTTTATCCCGATATGAAGAGAAGTGAATTGACCCTGTATGAGTAACCCCCAACATAATTTGACTTCCCAACCGCAGGTGCCTTTGCCCTCGCCGCGACGCATGTTGGTCACCTCTGCGCTGCCCTATGCCAACGGACAAATTCATATTGGTCATTTAGTGGAGTACGTGCAAACCGATATCTGGGTGCGCTTTCAACGCCTGAGGGGTCATGAAGTGCACTACGTTTGTGCCGATGATACCCACGGCACCCCCATTATGTTACGTGCTGAACAAGAGGGCATTAGTCCACAAGCCTTAATTACCAAAGTCTGGCAAGAGCATAAACGTGATTTTGATGCCTTTCAAATTTCCTTTGATAACTACTACACCACGGATAGCCCTGAAAATAAAACTCTCGCAAGTGCAATTTATCTGCAGTTACGTGAAGCCGGCCTGATTGAAAAGCGCACGATTGAACAAGCTTATGATCCCGTCAAGGAAATGTTTTTACCCGATCGTTTTATTAAAGGGAATTGTCCTAAATGTAATGCCGCCGACCAATACGGTGATTCTTGCGAAAAATGTGGTGCCACTTATGCGCCCACAGATTTACTCAACCCTTATTCGGTAGTCAGCGGTGCCACGCCAATTCGCAAGGCCTCGGAACATTATTTCTTTAAACTGTCTGATCCCCGCTGTGAGACTTTTTTACGTGAATGGACTCAGGTTAAAACTCCCTTGCAAGTAGAGGCGCGCAATAAAATGAAAGAGTGGGTGGGTGAAGCTGGCGAAAGTAAATTAAGTGATTGGGATATTTCCCGAGATGCCCCTTATTTTGGCTTTGAAATTCCCGACGCACCCGGCAAATATTTTTATGTGTGGCTCGATGCCCCAATTGGGTATTACGCCAGCTTTCTTAATTACTGCCAACAAAAGGGGCTGGATTTCGAAGACTGGGTAAGGCCCAACACCACCACCGAACAGTATCATTTTATTGGCAAAGATATTCTTTATTTTCATACCCTTTTTTGGCCAGCAACCCTCCATTTTTCAGGCTATCGCACCCCTACTAATATTTTTGCACATGGTTTTCTGACGGTTGATGGCGAAAAAATGAGTAAGTCACGTGGCACCTTAATTTCTGCACAGAGCGTAATTGAAACTGGCTTTAATCCAGAATGGTTGCGTTATTACTTTGCGACCAAGCTGAATGCCAGCATGGAAGATTTAGATCTTAATTTACAAGATTTCATTGCCCGCGTGAATAGCGACCTGATTGGGAAATATGTCAATATTGCGAGCCGTAGCGCAGGATTTTTAATTAAGCATTTTGCTGGTCAAGTAAATGATGGCGCTATGTCACATGTTTTACTCCAACAAATTCGCGCTGCTAGCGAACCTATTGCGACACTTTATGAGGAACGTGAATTTGCGAAAGCGTTAAGACTCGTGATGGAATTAGCGGATATGGTCAATGCTTTTGTCGACGAACAAAAACCCTGGGACCTAGCAAAAGATCCAGCTCATAAAGCAGCGTTACATACCGTCTGTAGCGTTACCCTCGAAGCCTTTCGTGCTCTAAGTCTTTATTTAAAACCAGTGCTTCCCCACGTTGCGATTAACGTCGAACAATTTTTAAATCTGCCTCCACAACAATGGCACGATATTGCTGTGCCCTTAAATAGCAAACATCCTGTTCGTCCTTATCAGCATTTAATGAGTCGAGTAGAAGCCAGCCAAATTGACGCTTTAGTTTCAGCAAATCAATAAGCTCCTTGAGCAATCTTAAAATCGTTAATAATGGTGGGCTGAAGTAGTAGTAAAGCCAATTTAAATAGCATAAGTCATTGAAAATATTCAGAAAATTTGTAGCCTATGAAAAAATATCAGTCTGATATCACCCGCTTTTTAACGCAACTGAAGACGGCTCGGCCGAATTTAGAGGCGGGCCAACAAGAGGGGCGAGCCTTGCTCTGGGATAAAGCACCCGTAAGCGCAGAAGATCAGCGTCGCGCCCTGGAAGCAAAAATAAGGCAACGCGCGTACGTCTACTCGAATGATTGATTCAGTCGCTAGCGAAAACGACAGCACACCATCAGTCACCGATGGCATGTCGGCAGCATTTGCCAAGTTATATGGCGAGCCTCTTTTTCAGCTCCCCACCGATCTGTATATTCCGCCCGATGCGCTGGAAGTTTTTTTAGAAGCCTTCGAGGGGCCGCTCGATTTATTGTTGTACCTCATCCGCAAACAAAATTTCAATGTGCTTGATATTCCAATGGCAGAGGTTACTAAACAGTACCTCATTTACATTGATCAAATTCGCCATATTAATTTAGAACTAGCTGCTGAATACTTATTAATGGCAGCCATGTTGATTGAAATTAAATCGCGCATGCTTTTGCCAATGAAAAAAGCGGACAGCGATGAAGAAGTTGAAGATCCCCGCGCTGAATTAGTACGCCGTTTATTGGAGTATGAGCGGATGAAATTGGCTGCCCAAGAATTAGAGCGGATGCCACAACAAGGTCGCGACTTTCAAATAGCTCATGGTCACATTGATACGACGGTAGCCGTCGTTTGGCCTGATGTGAATATTAGTGACTTACAAATAGCTTGGCGTGACGTTTTGCATCGCGCTAATCTTAATGCGCATCACACTATTATGCGTGAAGAGTTATCGGTACGCGATTTTATGACCCGAATTTTACGACGCCTACAAAATACCCGTTTCGTTGAGTTTGGTGAATTATTTGAAGAAGCCATTGCTACTGGCATGGGGGTGGCAGTCATCATCGTTAACTTCATTGCCATGTTAGAGCTCTCCCGTGAGGCCTTAATCGAAATCACCCAAGCAGAGCCCTATGCCCCAATTTATGTGCGCTTGGCCTATTCGCCAAATACATGAAAATTATTAGCGATATACAAGAGCTGCGCGCGCAGTTGCGCGGCCAAAATCGCGCTTCTTTTGTACCCACGATGGGTAACTTACATGAAGGGCACCTCTCTTTAATGCGCTTAGCTCGGCAATATGGCGACCCCGTTGTAGCGAGCATCTTTGTTAATCGCTTGCAATTTGGCCCCGGCGAGGATTTTGATTCCTATCCGCGCACAATGGATGCCGACATCGCTAAACTCGAAAAAGAAGGGGTTTATGTTTTGTTTGCGCCGCACGAAAAAGATTTGTACCCCGAGCCACAGGAATACCGCATTAATCCACCACAACAATTAGGCGATATTCTTGAGGGCGAGTTTCGACCAGGATTTTTTATCGGTGTGTGTACTGTGGTGATGAAACTATTTTCCTGTGTACAACCCAGCGTCTCTATTTTTGGCAAAAAGGATTATCAGCAACTAATGATCATTCGGCAAATGGTGCAACAATTTGCCTTGCCGATGCAAATTATTCCCGCTGAAACTATTCGTGCTGACGATGGCTTAGCGCTTTCTTCTCGCAATTCGTATCTTTCTCAAAACGAGCGCGCAGAAGCGCCGCAGTTGAGAATGACCCTAGAAGTTTTACGCCAAGAAATATTGAGTTTAGGACCAAGCGATCCAAAACAATTATTGGCTCTTGAAAAAAAAGCGAAAGAGGCCTTAATCGCCCGCGGGTGGAAGCCCGACTACATCGCCATTCGACAGCAAAAAGACTTATTAATTCCAAGCGCTATTGACAGTACACCCTTGGTTATATTAGCCGCAGCGAAATTAGGTAAAACGCGGCTAATTGATAATTTAGAAGTTTAATTTCGGGGCTTTTGGCCAAGCAATTTTTTTACTCAATTTGTATATTCGCATCTTTAATTACTTTGCTATAGCGCTGTCGATCATTTTCAATACGCGCCTTAAAGGCAGCAGGGCTCAGCGATAATGGAGTTGCCCCTTGTTGAATCAGCGTTTGGCGGGTATCGGGTTCGGCAATCACATCGCGCATATCGTTAGCAACTTTATCAATAATTGCGACCGGTGTTCCCGCAGGTGCCACTACCCCAATCCATGAGCCAGAGTCATATCCCGGTACGCCCGACTCAGCAATGGTTGGTAAGTCAGGTAGGGCTGGCGATCTTGTTAAGGTGCTGACCCCGAGTGCCGTAAACTTGCCGGTTTTAACCGCGCCAAGCGACTCTAGTACCGTGGCAAAATACATGTCTACGTGGCCAGCCATCACGTCAGCTGCAGCAGGGCCCCCGCCCTTGTAGGGAACATGTAGTAGCTGAATGTTTGCCATTTTTTCAAATACTTCAGCAGCAATATGCGGGCCACCCCCGCTACCCGAGCTGGCATAACTGACTTTGCCAGGTTTTGCTTTTGCTAGCGCGATCAATTCCTTAATCGACTTCGCAGGAAAATTGGGGTTAACCAACAAAAAAAAGGGTAATTCGGCAATCATGCTGATGGGTGTAAACGCTTTTTCAGCGTCATAAGGCATTTTTTTATAGAGCGAAGGGTTAATCGATAAGGTGCCAACATTACCCACTAAAAGAGTGTAGCCATCTGGCTTTGCTTTGCTGACATAGTCAGAGCCCACCATGCCAGCGGCACCGCCCTTATTTTCAACCACGACCGATTGACCCCATTTGGCTGATAATTTTTGCGCTATTAAACGTGCACCCACATCGGTTCCGCCACCAGGCGGAAAAGGCACAACCAAAGTCACAGTACGAGTTGGAAAAGTATTGCCTGTGGGCGCCTGAGCCACACAAAAACTACTTAAAAAACTTAAAGCAAGTACAAGAACTATATTAATCAAATGATTTAGCAATTTTTGTCTCCCAAGTTATCAAAGTGGATTGACTACTTTATTCGGTAACCCAATGTCTTCCAAAAATTGATCAACATATGGTGCCCAAATTACTTTGCCCTCACTACTCGTAAAAAGCATGTGGGAATCTGAGCCAAAGCTACCATAGGCAATGAATTTAGCATTGGGGTTACCCAACCGATAATTTTCAAACATTCTATCGGCAACAAATCGACTGAAATAACTATCATTATCGCCATATAACCACAGGCTTGGCAGAGTAGTTTCCTTACCAAAAGTTCCGGCCGTTTTATATAAATCACTTTGCCAGTCGCCGCAGCCTTCTCTTCTTAAGCCACCAGCAAAATTAATCAAGCCCTTCACGGAAGGGTCGGGTTTAGACGCGCCATAAGCGAGAGTGGTCCAACCCCCATGCGACTGACCAACAATTAAAGTCCGGGTTTTGTCGACGTAGGGAAGTTGATGCGCAAACGTAATCACTGGCGGAACATCTTCTGCCTGATTGAGTCCATTCGCCTCCATGCTACAGCCACCGCCCATGTAATGCCCACTCGACTTAGAAAATCCCTGGCGCATTGGTACCAAGACGATGTAATTGCGCTCTAAGAAAAATCGAACGGGCGACAGGGGTCGATACCGCGGCTGAAACTGCGTTAATCCATTTGCTTTACCATGATTAATAATCACCAAAGGAAATGGACCATCACCGCTAGGCTTAAAGATGGTAGTTTCAAGACTGACAGAACCTAAAAATAATTTTTTGGGGACAAAAACTACTTCCTCAGGTAACTTACTTTGGCCTACGACCGATAAAGAGATGGCAAACCAAGTAATGAAAAAAATAGCGAGCGCAAGCGGTTTCACCACTGAGTTTGCTACTAAATTTGTTTGATTTTTTACTAACAAATTTTACTAGGGCTAATCTAAGCTTTGGCCAAGCTGCAAGCCTAAACCAGCTGCCAATTCAGCACCACTAACTTTGCTACCGTTCGCTACTTTGCTTGACTTAGCTTTTAACACTTCTATTTCTCCGCCATGGCAGGCGATAAAAATACTCTGTGCACTAATTTCTGTTACCACTCCAGGCTTGCCGCGTACTGCTGAAAAGGTACGGGCCACCTGTTTAGCCGCATCAAAAATGGCAATTTTTTCACCACCAAAGGTCGTCCATGCGCCTGGCGCTGGGTTGGCGGCACGAATCAAATCGTACACCCCTTGTAAGTGTGAGGTCCAATGGATGCGTGTTGCGGCTTGATCAAACCAGCCTTCGTAATTGGCTTGTGACTCATCTTGAATGTGCTCGTGATGTTTGCCTGCTACGACCAAATCAGCGGCCTCCATTAATGCAGCAACTCCCAATGGGAAGAGGCGCTCAAAATAAACTTTGCCCAAAGTGTCATCGGGCCCAATGGCAACCTCTTTTTGCAAGATAACAGCGCCCTCATCCAAGCCATCACTAGGCCGAAATATCGTCAAGCCCGTTTTAGTCTCACCCAAGGCAATCGCCCAATTAATCGCACTGGGCCCGCGATATCGGGGCAGTAATGAAGGGTGATACTGAATCATGCCAAATTTGGGAATGTGTACAAAATCTTGCGGTACAAATTGCAAAACATAAGCCATCACACCAATTTCCGCCTTGCTATCAGCTAAGGCTTGCGCAGCCTCGGGAGATTTGAGCGAAGCAAATTGCAAGGGCTTTAAGCCCAGAGCCACCACGGCTTCTTTCAGCACCTCGGGCTTGCTCGACTTGGGATTATCAGGCGGACAAAAAACTGCGACAACTTCATCGCCGCGCTTTAGAAAAGCTTCTAAAGCGGCCTTACCAAAATCTTGACTACCAATTAAGGCTATGCGCATACAACACCCCTTGGATTAAGCTACCAAATGAAATTATTAGTTAAATAACTTCCTTAGCACGTAAAGCAGTCAGCTCTTCTAAGCTAAAGCCCAGCTCGCGGAGAATTTCATCGGTATGTTCGCCTAGTAAAGGCGAGCGAGTGACTTCCGTAATGCTATCCGACATTTTAATTGGATTGCCAACCGTCAGGTACTTGCCTCGTACTGGATGATCTACCTCAACAATCGTGCCAGTGGCCCGCAAAGCAGGTTCTTCAGCCAATTCTTTCATGGATAAAATTGGGCCACAGGGTACATCGTATTTATTCAGAGTATTCATGACATCAAATTTCGAGTGCTGAATCGTCCATTTTTCGATTTCCGCAAAAATACTCATCAGCCTAGGTAAGCGGGCTACTGGTTTAGCGTAATCAGGATCAGTAATCCAATCTTCACGACCAATCACTTTGCAAATTCCTTCCCAAACCGGCGCTTGCACAACTACATAGATATAGGAATTCGGGTCAGTCTCCCAACCTTTACACTTCAAAATCCAGCCTGGCTGCCCGCCGCCAGAAGCATTACCTGAACGGGGTACTGCGTCGCCAAAGTGACCGTTCGGAAATTGTGGAAACTCTTTTAACACTCCAGTACGCTCTAGACGCTGCTGATCACGTAACTTCACGCGGCATAAATTTAAGACCGCATCTTGCATGGCTGCCAATACTTTTTGACCTTTGCCAGAATGGGTGCGTTGATATAAAGCGGTCACAATTCCTAAGGCCAAATGTAAACCCGTACCGCTATCGCCAATTTGTGCACCAGTAACCGTAGGCGGCCCATCATCAAAGCCCGTAGTTGAGGCCGAGCCACCCGCACATTGGGCCACGTTTTCATAAACTTTACAATCTTCAAATGGACCAGGTCCAAAGCCCTTTACAGAAGCCATGATCATTTTGGGGTTCAGCTCTTGAATACGTTCCCAAGTAAAACCCATCCGATCAAGTGCGCCTGGAGCAAAATTTTCGACAAGCACATCACACTGCTTAATTAAGCGCTCGAGGATTTCTTTCCCTTCGGGGGTTTTGGTATTTACCGTCAACGAGCGTTTATTGTGGTTGAGCATGGTGAAATACAAGCTGTCAGCTTCGGGAACATCCCGCAGTTGTCCGCGCGTTGCATCGCCCTCACCCGACCGCTCCACCTTAATTACATCAGCGCCAAACCAAGCTAGTAATTGTGTACAGGTCGGACCCGATTGCACATGCGTGAAATCTAAAATTTTTACACCATCCAGCGCTTTTGCCATTGCCTTAATCCTAAAATGTTACAAAAATGCTATTTTAGCTTAGTAAGTTAAAGCGTGTGAAGCCTAATATAAAGGGATTGAGGGGGTATTTTGCAGGCTATTTAGGCTCGAGAGCTGCTAGACGCTGTTTTAGTTGTCGTTCTTCTAAAAAACGCTCAGTATCATCGCGAATGACCGCAGCCACCCCTGTTACTTGATGGGCGTCATCAAAAAGCATGGCTACGGTAAAAGCAATTGAAATGGTGCGGCCGTCCTTATGATTCGCGGGAACCTTTAACAGGGAACTGCCATAACGAGTCGTGCCTGTTTCCATCGATTTATCAAAGCCGACATTATGGCGATGTTGTAAACGCTCGGGGGTAATTAAAGTAAGCGATTGGCCCAATGCCTCAGCCTCAGTAAAACCAAAAATTCGTGTCGCCGCAGCATTCCATAGAGTAATTTTGCCGGCACGATCAGCAACAATCACGGCATCCCCCATGACTTCAACTAACTGCTCCAAATCTACTGATGTTTTCA
Organism: Polynucleobacter sp. IMCC 30228; assembly: GCF_021395205.1. Taxonomy (GTDB): domain Bacteria; phylum Pseudomonadota; class Gammaproteobacteria; order Burkholderiales; family Burkholderiaceae; genus Polynucleobacter. The sequence continues at coordinate 70,168 of NZ_JAJVCS010000006.1, forward strand.
TTGTGTCAAGAGCATAGTGGATATTTGATAAAAAAGGCGCCTATAAAAGGCGCCTTTTTGTGTTAGATCATGAACTAAGCAATTTAAACTGCCTTAGCGGCGTGTAATTGGGAAATTTCTTCAGCGCCATAGCCTAGATCGGCTAAAACTTCATCGGTATGCTCTCCCAAGACTGGCGAAGGCTTAACTTCAATTTCCAAATCGGAGAACTTAATTGGGCTACCAATAGTTAAATACTTCCCTCGCACTTTGTGATCCACCTCAACAATTGATCCACTCTTACGTAAATCGGGTGAATCAGCTAATTCTTTCATCGAAAAAACAGGCGCGCAAGGAATATCAAATTTACGCAAGATATCGACTGCTTCATATTTTGTTTTATCTTTTAGCCAATCTTCAATTGTGGCGAAGATATCAAAAATCTTATCTTGCCGAGCTTGGGCTGTCATATAGGCCGGATCTGTAGCCCACTCTGGCTTGCCAATAGCAGCTGTAATGGGTTCCCAAGCATGACCCTGGATCGTAAAATAAATATAGGCATTAGGATCCGTTTCCCAGCCCTTACATTTCAATACCCAGCCCGGTTGTCCACCACCGCCAGCATTGCCACCACGAGGCACGACATCGGAGAATGTGCCATGGGGATATTGCGGATACTCTTCTAAATAGCCGATTTTATCAAGGCGTTGTTGATCGCGTAATTTAACGCGGCATAAATTTAAGACTGCATCTTGCATCGAGCAGGATACTTTTTGGCCTTTACCAGTTTTTTGGCGTTGCATCAAGGCAGTCAAAATACCAATCGCTAAATGCATACCGGTATTACTATCACCTAAGGCGGCGGCTGATACGGTTGGCGGGCCATCCCAAAAACCTGTTGTTGAAGCAGCGCCACCAGCACATTGGGCTACGTTTTCATAAACTTTCAAATCTTCATAAGAATGGCCATCGCTAAAACCTTTAACTGAAGCCAAAATCATTTTAGGATTTAACTCTTGAATACGTGCCCAGCTAAAGCCCATGCGGTCTAACGCACCAGGGCCAAAGTTTTCTACCATGACATCGGAAGTTTTAATCATTTTTTCTAAAACAGCTTTACCTTCTGGTGTTTTAGTATCTAAAGTTAATGAACGTTTGTTGCCATTCAACATAGTGAAATACAAAGCATCGGCATCGGGAATATCGCGCAATTGACTGCGGGTAACATCGCCAGAGCCTGGGCGTTCCACCTTAATAACATCAGCGCCATACCAAGCTAATAACTGGGTGCAAGCAGGCCCAGCCTGCACATGGGTGAAGTCAATAATCCGAATGCCATCTAATGGTTTAGTCATCATGCAGTTCCTTGGTTTAAATCAATTAAGTGAAAAATAGTTATTTCTTATTTGCAGCGCTAGATGGATTCAGGTTCGTTAAGCGACCACTTTCAGTGCCCGCAGTCTCATCAATTACCGCATTAATTAAAGCTGGCTTACCTGCGGCAATCGCCGCGGTGAGTGCTTTAGTTAACTCTTCTGGAGTCGTTACGTTATAACCAATGCCGCCAAAGGCTTCGATCATTTTGTCGTAACGAATACCTTTTACAAACACGGTAGGCGCAACATCCGCTCCACCAGTAGGATTTACATCGGTGCCACGATATACACCATTGTTATTAAACACAATGGTGGTCACGGGTAAGTTATAACGACAGATTGTTTCTAGTTCCATACCACTAAAACCAAAAGCGCTATCACCCTCAATTGCCACCACTGGCAGCCCGCTAGTAACGGCTGCGCCAATGGCGTAACCCATGCCAATTCCCATAATGCCCCAGGTGCCGGAATCAAAACGCTTGCGGGGCTGGTACATATTAACAATGCTGCGAGCAAAATCAAGCGTGTTAGCGCCTTCATTCACCACATTAATATCGGGGCGTGTTTTCAATACATCCCGAATTGCGCGCAAAGCGCTATGAAAATTCATTGGCGTTGGATTTTGTTCCAAGGTGATCGCCATCTTGGCAATATTTTTATCTTTACGATCAGTAATATCACCAATCCAAGCATCACTTGGTCTTGGGAAGTTTGGCCCCATCGCTGCTAGCAACGCAGCCACACACGAACCCACATCGCCAATAAGCGGCGCGGCAATGGCAACATTGCTATCAATTTCTGTAGGTGAAATATCGATCTGAATAAATTGTTTAGGTGCACCACCCCAAGTTTTTCCTTTGCCATGCGCTAATAACCAATTTAAACGCGCGCCAATCAGGATCACCACATCGGCCTCTGCCAAAACATAAGAACGAGTCGCAGAAACACATTGCGGATGGGTATCGGGCAATAAACCTTTAGCCATTGACATGGGAAGGTAAGGAATTCCAGACATTTCAACAAATTGCCGAATGTCGGCATCGGCTTGGGCGTAAGCTGCACCCTTTCCCAATAAAATTAAGGGGCGTTTTGCACTTTTAATCAGATCAACTGCCCGTTGAATTGCATCGGGAGCAGGAATTTGACGAGGCACTGGATCAACCACTTTTACTAAGGATTTTTTTCCTTTTTCAGCATCAATCGATTGCCCCAAGAGCTCTGCTGGCAAATCTAAATAAACGCCGCCCGGCCGCCCAGAAACCGCTGCGCGTATGGCTCGGGCAATCCCAATACCAATATCCTCAGCCTTATTAATTCGGTAAGAAGCTTTAGCATAGGGTCGCGCATTATTGAGTTGATCCATTTCTTCATAATCGCCCTGCTGTAAATCCACAATTTCACGTTCGCTCGACCCGCTAATTAAAATCATTGGGAAGCAATTGGTCGTAGCATTCGCTAAAGCGGTAAGTCCATTTAAAAAACCAGGCGCTGAAACAGTTAAACAAATACCTGGCTTTTGGGTCATAAAGCCGGCAATTGCTGCGGCATTTCCCGCATGCTGCTCATGGCGAAAGCCAATGAAACGCATGCCTTCAGCCTGTGCCAAGCGCGCTAAGTCGGTAATGGGTATACCGACCAAACCAAAAATAGTATGGATGTCATTGAGTTTAAGGGCATCAATTACCAGATGAAAGCCGTCAGTTAATGCTGGGGTTTGAGTGTCATTTGTCATATATTTTTTAGTCTATTTGCCCGCGGTTAAAGCCCAATTCTAAAGGGTCTTAATGCAATATCTAGAATATTAGGCTGAGGCGCCATGAGGCGCATTGACTTACGTCAAGTTAGTCCGAAATCGCCAATATTGGCTATTTTGGCCCAATCAAGAATCTACAAAAAAAGTTCTTTATGCTTATTTTTTAAGCGACTCAAGGTCTCGGGAGACAAGTTGAGGTAGGCCGCAAGCTCTTTTTTGGGCAATAACTCAAAGAGGTAAGCATACTTCCGCACAAATCGCTCTACCCGCCCTGGGGCATCAAGCATATGCAAGGTAATAGTATGGGCCATGATTTCACTCATCAGGCGCATAACTTCAAATTCAAAACTATCTTTAATAGTTTGATGTCGATCTAAGAAATCAACCCATTTTTTTAAGGGCATCCGCGCAACTCGCGCTTTAGTAACGCAAGCGATGCTGTAAGGGGCAGCGGTTTTCAGTCGCCAGGCAGCGTAACTAGTTTCAATATCTTTTTCAATTGCGAAACGCAAAATCATTTCTTTTGCATCGACACTAGAAACAATTCGCTTTAAGATGCCATCCAAGACAAAGTACTGCTCCATTTGTGTGTCGCCTTGATGAAGCAAAATTTCAGTTTTCTTTAAATCAGCAATCTCAAGGAGACCCAAAAGCTCTGACATGCTTTTAGGGTCAAGATGCTGCAAAATCACATTTTGACTCAACTGCAAGCGAATCACGTTTTTTTCAGGGTGGTTTTCGAGTATGGTCATCAATTCTAGAGTTTAGATCTCCCTCACAAGCTCTACAGAAGCGCTATGGAAAATCCCTTTTGGGGGGCTTTAGCGGTCTGTAAGCGATATTGTAAAACCCTTTACGCAATCAGGTAAACTGCTTAGGTCGTGGTGCCTTTTTGGCTAGTGCAAGCTAGCAATGAAGGTTAAACGGGAAACACTAAACAAACGTGTGCTGCCCCCGCAACGGTAAGCGAGTGTCCCAATTGAAGGCAATCTTCCTTGAGACGCAGAATTTGAATAAGCCACTGTGTGAGTCAATACATGGGAAGGCCAAATTTCTGAAACTCGTCAGCCCGGATACCGGCCAAGACAGGTGGAATTTTTGCGGACGGGGAACTTCGCGCGCCAATCGTAGCAATGGTTGCGTAAGTTATTTGCATTGCATCGCGCCCTGCTCTATTGACGTGCTGTTTCTCAACTCAAAATTCTGTTCGACTCGGCTAACGGGGAAGTTGGCTTAGTGTTCTTAGTACAGGATTTAAACCATGCAGTATTGTTCTTTTATTACTTCTTCATTTTGCGAGAGGATTGCGTTTCTTCGTTTCATTTTATTGGCGCTGCTGAGTATCACGGGCCTGATTTCGAATACTGCTGCCCAAGCTCAAAACCCATCCCAAGCGCAATCTTCAGGAGATAGTTCAGTAGCAGTGATTAACTCCCCGAATTCCACTAAACCACTCATCGTAACAGCCACCCGTATGCCCACCAAAGGTGCGGATGTGTTGGCTGACTATGTTTATATTGGTCCCGAAGAAATCGCTCAGGCTGGGCAAATGAGCGTACCCGAGCTCTTGCAACAGCAGCGTGGCGTACAAATATCGACATATGGTGGACCCGGTGGTCTGGCCAGCGTTTATTTACGTGGTACTAGCAATAATCAAAGTTTAGTTTTAATTGATGGTGTGCGTACCGAATCATCCACTTTAGGTGGTGCAGTTTGGAGCGCAATTCCAATTCAATTAATTGACCATATTGAAATTATCTTTGGACCGCAAAGTACTTTTTATGGACAAGATGCCCTGGGTGGTGTCATTCAAATTTTTACCAAACGGGGCGATGGTCCTGCGCAATTTAGTGCCTCAAGTGGTTATGGTACATATGGCACCACTATTAATACTGCTTCGGTATCAGGCTCGGTTGGTGACGATAAGCCCACACGTTATAACCTTGGTTTAAGCCAAGAAAATTCAATGGGCTTCAATACCGTGGCATCTACAAACCCCTGTAGCGCTGCGAATGCCACGAAAAATTATTGTGCGCCAGGCTACCCTACAACCCGCACGGGCTATACCCGTCTTGGTGCTACGGGACAGGTTTCGCATGAGTGGCAAAAAGGTCAAGAGTTTGGCGTCAAAGTACTGGCCAGCCGTACCAACTACCAGTACCCTGGTTACGATTACGATGTCTCCCTACCAGAGGTCAATTCTCAAGTTAATAATTTATCGATCGCTACTGTCTTTTCTAAAAATCAAATTACGGAAAATTGGCAGAGCTTCATTCAACTTTCAAATACTTCAAATTTTGGCCAGAATTTAACTACAAATAGTAACGACAGCATTAAGTCTCCACAAAATGATTTTTTATGGAAAAACGATATCAAAGTTGGTCCCGATAATTTACAGCTAATGGTCGAGCGGCTAGTGCAATACGCCAATACCACGAATATTAATGCCTCTCGCACTACTAATTCAGCTGCAGGATCGTATCAATTAAATCGTGGCAATAATTTAGCCACAGTAGCGGTACGGAATGACACGATTACGGGGTACGGCCCTATCTTTACCTATAGCGGAGCTTATGGTTATTTTTTAACTAAAGGCTTACGAGCCAATGTGAACTACGGTACCGGTTTTAGAGCGCCGACCTTTAACGACCTTTACTATCCTGGCTATGGCACTCCGAACGTGCAACCAGAAACGAATCGCAACGCCGAAGTAGGCCTACATTACGAGCCAGGTAATTATGAAATTCACTTAGTAGGCTATCAAAATAAAGTACAAAATTTAATTCAAGCCCTGCCTTGTACAACCCAAGCCAGCGGTTACTGCCCCACAAATTTTGCCTCAGTCAACATTACCGGCGCATCATTGGGTGCCAATACGCGACTTGAATACTGGAACTTAAAAGCTGCACTCGACTTACTCAATGCAGTAGATCAAAATACGGGGTTAGCTTTGCCTAATCGAGCTAAACAATTGGCTAATTTAGGCAGCGAATACCGTCGGGGAAAATTAAATGCGGGGGCGAATATAACGATCGCTGGGCAACGTTATGGCAATGCAAAAAATACGGTGACCATGTCTTCCTATGCCCTGCTTGATTTATTCGCGAGCTATGAAATTCAGCCAAAATGGTCCTTATTTGCCCGCTGGAATAATGCCTTAAATAACCAATACCAGCTCTCATATGGCTATCTCACTCCCGGCTCTAATATTTTTGCTGGCGTACGGTACACCCCCTAGTCAATAGCCTATCTATGAAACCGAATTCATGTCCCACTCTACTGATTTCAGCTCCCGCATCGGGTCAAGGTAAAACGACGATCACAGCCGGCTTAGCCCATTTCCTTACCAAGCAAGGTAAGCGGGTCCGTGTTTTTAAATGTGGTCCAGATTTTTTAGATCCATTTTGGCTAAGTCTTGCTAGCCGAAACCCCGTTTACCAAATTGATCTCTGGATGACAGGCGAAGATGATTGTCAAGCTAGACTTCGAGAGGCGGCAGAATCTGCTGACGTTATTTTGATAGAGGGTGCCATGGGGCTATTCGATGGTGACCCGAGTGCCGCAGATTTAGCAATACGCTTTCATGTTCCGGTGATGGCAGTCATCGACGCCTCTGCTATGGCTGGCACATTTGGTGCCCTTGCTTTAGGGTTAGAACAATATCAACCCCATATGAAATGGGCAGGCGTTTTAGCTAATCGAGTCGCATCTCCTGGGCACGCAGCCATGCTAGAGTCAGCCATCGCCAATCCCCATCATTTTTTAGGTGCCATCTTTGCCAATACCGAAATGGGCTTTCCTGAAAGACACCTTGGCCTAAAAATGAGTGCAGAAATTGTGAATGCTGAACAAAAACTGGACCTGATTGCTAATGCAATCGAAGCCAGTAATTTTGGTGAAACGATCTTGCAACGCTTATCAAGTTTAGTAGTCGAATATCCTACCAATATAAAAAAAGAGTTAAATCAAAAATTACTTGACGATAAAATCATTGCGGTCGCTAAAGATGCTGCTTTTTGTTTTATTTATCAAGCCAATTTAGATGTACTCGAAAAATTAGGTGCCCGTATTCAGTTTTTTTCTCCTTTACGAGGTGATCCTCTGCCAATATGTGATGCAGTATGGCTGCCGGGTGGATATCCAGAGTTATATGCAGAAGCATTAGGTAATAATCAGGAATTGAAACGTCAACTACATATGCACATGCAAAACAATCGGCCCATTTGGGCTGAATGTGGTGGCATGATGGCTTTATTTGAAACGCTCATAACTACTGACGGTCAACCGCATCCTATGTGGGGTGTATTGCCAGGTACCGTAACGATGCAAAAACGACTTGGCGGACTTGGCTTGCAATCTTTACACCTATATGGCCAAGAGATACGTGGTCACACCTTTCATTATTCAACTTGCATAAGTCCATTAAAAGCGCACACGCAATGTTTAAAAAAAACGGAAGCAGTTAACAATGCATCTGGCGAATTACTCTTCCAAAAAAACTCTCTACAGGCTAGCTATTTTCATGCTTGGTTTGCGTCGAACCCCAAAGCCACTGCAGCTTTATTTCTGCCACAAGATCGCCAGCAATGACTACCTCGACTATGACTATTGCCCGTAGTGAACTCATTCTGGGCGGGCAAAAAAGTGGTAAATCCTCACGCGCAGAACAGCTGGCTGCAGAGTGGTCCATCAGCGATCCACAGCATGAGGTCATGATGATTGCAACCGCTCAAGCAGGGGATGCCGAAATGAAAGTGCGCATTGAGTTACATCGCCTCCTACGTCAGAAAAAATTACCACGCTGCCAAACTATCGAAGAAACAATCGAGATAGCAAAAGTGATTGAACAATATTCTGACCCAAAACGATTTTTGCTGATTGATTGCCTCACGCTTTGGTTAAGTAACTTTCTTAGCCCACCCCCAGAACAAAATAATGCCAGCCCTTCAGATTTAGCGGCTTCATTTTTGCAGGCGCATTCTGCTCTACTGAATGCAATTCATGCTTGCAGGGGTCCAATAGTCTTAGTTAGCAATGAAATTGGTCAAGGTGTCATTCCGCTTGGCGCTGAAACGCGTTACTTTGTAGATCAACTCGGATTATTAAATCAGGTAGTTGCCCAAGCGTGTGAGCGCGTCACCCTCATGGTGGCAGGTTGCCCAATATATATTAAAGGGACAGCATGAAAGTCCACTGGCTTCTTATTTTTGCTTTAGTAATGGTTACTTCAAGCGCATGGGCCATCGAAATTACTGATGATCAAGGATATACGACGAGTCTACAAAAATCTCCGCTACGAATTATCTCGCTACTCCCCTCTATAACGGAAACAATTTGCGTACTAAAACAATGCCAAAAATTAGTAGGCATTGATCGGTATTCAAATTGGCCAGAAAGCATTCAATCATTACCATCTGTTGGTGGGGGATTAGATCCAAATATTGAAGCCATTGCTGCCTTAAAGCCTGATGTAGTACTGGTAGGAAAAAATTCGCGCGCCAGTGAACGCTTGCGTTCATTGGGAATAAAGGTCATTGCTTTTGATGTGAAGGACTATGCTGATGTACACCAAGCCTTGCAACGCCTGACTTTAATACTCGGAGCTCCCCCAAAGGATGCTGAAACGATTTGGCTTAATTTGCTGACACAAGTGCATACGATTGCCAGCACCTTACCCAAAGCCGCTAACGGTCAACGAGTTTACTTTGAAGTCAGCAGTACACCCTTTGGCGCGGGTGAATCTTCGTTTATTGGCGAAACCCTTAAGCGCTTACATCTGACCAATATTATTCCAAGTTCTTTGGGTCCTTTCCCGAAATTAAATCCCGAATTTATCGTGCGAGAAAATCCCGACCTCATCATGATGGGTTATAAACAAAGTGGTCAAATTGAAGGTAGGCCTGGATGGAAAAAAATGAGTGCGGTAAGTCAGCAACGTATTTGCACTTTTACTCCCACTGAAGCCGATATTCTGTCTCGTCCAGGTCCTCGCCTTGCTGAGGGAGCGCAAATTATGGCTAACTGTATTAGCGCAAAATATCCATGACTACTATCCAAGCTGCGAATTTCCCCTCTCGGGTCCGAGTGTGGCGCCTAAGCGTTATTTTACTAGTTACTACTAGTATTTTATTCATCATCGGTATGAGCGTAGGAAGCACTGGGATCAAGTCTTTTATATTGAATACTAGCGACGCTGGCGCATGGCAAATCATTTTTGATATCCGTTTACCGCGCACGCTCGCTGCTTGGCTAGCCGGTGCCCTCTTAGGTCTTGCTGGCGCAATTGCCCAGGGACTCTTTCGTAACCCTCTCGCTGATCCTTATTTATTAGGGAGTGCCTCGGGGGCTACCTTAGGAGTTGCATTGAGTTTAATCTTGTTAAGTACAAGTCTATATGCTGAAAATTGGTTTATGCGAATTGGCATAACGAGCGCTGCTTTTTTTGGCGCTCTAGCCGGCGTGCTTATCACTATTTTTCTTGCGAAAGGCTTCCAACATACTTTTAGACTACTCTTGGCTGGGGTAATAGTAGGTGTAATTTTGGGGGCGCTGGGTTCCTTTATTTCCATCATGAACCCAGAAATATTGCAAGCAATGCAAGCATTTATGTTGGGAACCACTAGTTTCGCAGGGTGGTCTGCATGTGTCATCATGAGTATTGCGCTCATCTTTAGCTGTGCTCTAGCTTGGCCTCTAGGTAAAGCGCTTGATGCTTTAGCGCTAGGCGAATTAACAGCACTTAGTCTTGGCATTAATTTGAACTTAGCGCGCGCGATATTCATTTTCATCTTAGCCTTAGCTACAGGTACTGCGGTGAGCCAAGTTGGCATCATCGCTTTCGTTGGCCTAGCTGCTCCCCATTTGGTACGCTCGCAAACTAACGTAACCCATCACATGCTCTTACTGCTTTCGAGCGGTGTTGGTGGAGGCTTATTACTTGCAGCTGACATTCTTGCGCGCGCACTCATCGCCCCCCAAGAATTACCTGTTGGCTTATTAACAGCAATTCTAGGGGGCAGTTACTTATTATGGTTAATGCATGCTAAACAACCCGTTGGCAGGTATAAATGATTGCCATTAACACTCAAAATATTAGCGCCAAACTCGGAGGTGTCGAAGTCTTACATCATATATCTGCCGCAATTCCACAAGCGCAATGGACAAGCATTATTGGGCCTAATGGCGCAGGAAAGTCTACTTTCTTAAAAGTAATCGCGGGTTTGTTACCGCATACCAATTCTGTAAATATTTTTTCAATACCCCTGCACACCATGCAAGCTAAGGAACGTGCTAAAAAAATTGCTTGGCTTGGACAAAACGAAGTTGTTAGTGATGATTTATTGGTATACGACTTAGTAATGCTGGGGCGATTACCACATCAACAATGGTTTAGTAGTCCCAGTGCCACAGATCACCATATTGTCGAACAAGCATTACGGTCTACCCAAGCATGGAACTTGCGCCATCGCCCCATTAACGAATTGTCAGGTGGTGAGTGTCAACGGATTTTAATTTCACGTGCCTTAGCAGTGCAGGCTGAAATTATCCTGATGGATGAACCCCTCGCTAATCTCGACCCACCACATCAGGCTGATCTTATCGACTTAATTCAATCCCTAACCCAGCAAGGTACCACCGTTGTTACGGTATTGCATGATATTACGTATGCGTTGCAAGCTAATCATGTCATCATCTTGAATCAAGGCTCGCTTTCTTATGAAGGTGCCACCACGCACCAGCAAACCCATGCACAAATTGAAGCTGTATTCTCCAACCGCATCAAAATTCATCCCCTACAAGGATCTTGGGTTGTCATGCCCCAAAACCGCTAACACCATCGCAAGGATTTAATATGCAAATTGAAGCGCCTCCAACAGACAAGCCCTATGAAAAATCTCCCGGCGAACGCCGTGGGCTAGTGCTCATTTATACCGGCAACGGCAAGGGAAAAAGTACTGCCTTATTTGGTTTATCTCTACGCGCCCATGGTCGAGATAAAAAGGTCAAAATTTACCAATTCATGAAAGTTCCCAGTGCCCGTTTTGGTGAACATCGCATGTTTGAAAAATTAGGTATACCCATTGAAGGCTTAGGTGATGGCTTTAGCTGGAAAAGTAAAGATTTAGAACATTCGGCACAACTTGCGCGTAATGGCTGGGAAAAAGCCAAGCAAAGCATTCTGAGCGGTGACTATTTTTTAATTGCTTTGGATGAAATCACTTATCCCCTTATTTATGGCTGGATACCCTTAGCCGATGTAGTTGAAACATTGCAAAAACGGCCTAGCCATGTGCATGTTTGCCTAACTGGTAGACGCTGCCCACAGGAGATTATTGATATTGCCGATACCGTGAGCGAAATGCAGCAAATTAAACATGCTTTCGACGCAGGTGTTCCAGCACAACGGGGCATTGAGGATTAACGCACGCATGGATACTCATGCTTGAATTTATGTTCAACAACTCTGTCCTAGGATGGGGAATTCTGGGCGGCGCTATATTTATTGCTCTCATGATTGATCGTTTTTTTGGTGAGCCCTATTACTATTTGCATCCAGTTGTATGGATGGGCCAGTATTTAAAAATAACTGGACAACTTATTTCGCCCCGAGTCGTAATCTACAAAAAGCATCAAAAACTAGCTTATTTTTTTATAGGAATGGCCGTATGGCTAATGGGCGCAGTTATAGTCGTGGTTTGCGCAGTCTATATACAAAGACTGGCCTTTTCTTTGTCTCCAATTGTTGCTTGCCTATTTCTGGGCTTACTAATTAAGCCCCTATTTTCTTGGGCATTTTTATCTGCAGAGGTCTACGCTGTGAACGCCGCCTTAAGCCGTTCTTTAGTTGAAGGGCGTCAACGCTTAGCCATGATTGTGAGTCGCGATACACAAGCACTCAATCCGATCCAAGTAAGGGAAAGTGCGATTGAGGCGCTAGCTGAAAATTTTAATGACTCTGTAATTGCGCCGCTATTTTGGCTAGTACTTGGCGGCCTTCCAGCTGCAGCCCTATATCGCTATGCGAATACCGCAGATGCCATGTGGGGATATCGTGATCAACGCAATGGAAGACATTGGGAATGGGCTGGTAAATTTGCCGCCAAAATTGATGATCTTTTATCTTGGATTCCAGCACGCATCAGTGGCCTTTTGATTTTAATGCAGGCAAGACAACAACATGAGCCAACATATACCTTTGAACAACTATGTCGCGAGGCAAAAAAAACGCCATCGCCCAATGGTGGCTGGCCAATGGGCTCAATGGCGCTAGCCTTACATATTCAGCTGAGTAAGCCCACAATTTATAGTCTTAATAAAGGCGCTTGCTTAGCAATGTCTACGGACATTGGTCGTGCTTGTACATTATTACAGCGCCTAATGAATAAATTGATTTTCCTCTGTTTAATCAGCAGTTTAATTCCTGTAATTTATCTGCTCATGACTTCAGGTCTAAATGGCTAATCAATGACTTTATATAAGACCCATGGTGGCCCTGACTCATTGGGGCCTATTACCGATGATTTCTCTACCAATGCAAATGGTGCTGGGCCATGCCCAATTACCTTAGAAGCACTAATCAACACTACTCATACAGCATATCCCGACCCAAACTACACAGCACTAAAAGAACTGTTAGCGCAATGGCATCAAGTGCCTGTTCAGCGCATTGTATTGGCGGCTAGTGCTAGTGAATTTATTTATCGCATGAGCGCGCACATTGCCAAACAGGCAAATAATCAAGTATCTATCAGACCGCAAGTATATTTACCTCGGTACAGTTATAGCGATTATAAAAATGCAGCGGAAGCTTGGAGCTTGGCGACGGTCACTACTAGCCAAGATGCTAATCTGATCTGGGTATGCGATCCATCAACTCCATTCGGAGAAACTTCCCGCTCTATTGGCGCTTTAATTGACTCACTAAAAGCGCAGCAAATCTGCGTCCTTGATCGTGCTTATGATCCCTTACGCTTAAGTGGAGAAAGCGCATTAAATCAAACCCAGTTAGACCAAGTGTGGCAACTTTGGTCGCCTAACAAAGCATTGGGTCTAACCGGTATTCGAGCCGCCTATGCCATCGCCCCGAAAGCAGCCATTGCCCTTATTGCTGAACTTGAATTACTGGCGCCCTCTTGGCCGCTTGGCGTTGACGGTGTCAGCTTACTCTTAAGTTGGGCAAAATACGAAACTCACATGTGGTTACAAGAAAGCCTAAACAGCTTGCGTGAATGGAAAGTGCAGCAACTGCAGCGATGCCAAGCAATGGGTTGGGAAATCTATCCTAGTGAAACCAATTTTTATTGCGCTAAACCTCCCGTAAATGATCTTTGTCACTTATTGTTTCAACTAAGGCAAAGTGGTATTAAATTACGCGATACCTTATCCTTTGGCTTAGCTGACTGCGTGCGGATAGCTGTATTACCGCCCGCCTCACAAATTCGACTCTGTCAAGCTTGGCAGTCAATATCCCCGCCTACTGAAAAATTGTATGCCCGCTAAATGTGTCATGGTCCTAGGCACTTCAAGCGGTGCTGGTAAAAGCTGGGTAAGCACAGCGCTATGCCGCTGGTATGCTCGACAGGGCTATAAAGTAGCGCCCTTCAAAGCGCAAAATATGAGCAATAATGCGCGTGTCGTGAATACGCGCCAGAGTTCAGTAACTGAATTTAGCAATGCTGACCAAGCTAGCGGTGAAATTGGCTCGGCGCAATATTTTCAAGCCCTAGCTGCCAATGCTGAACCCAACGTCAACATGAATCCAGTGCTACTTAAGCCCGAAGCGGATACCCGTAGCCAAGTAATTTTATTAGGCAAAGTCAATACTGAATTAAGCACTATGTCATGGCGCGAGCGCAGCGAAAAAATTTGGCCACATATTCAACAATCCCTCGATTACTTAATAGCAGAAAATGATGTATTAGTAATAGAGGGTGCAGGATCGCCAGCTGAAATTAATTTAATGGCTAGTGATATTGTCAACTTACGAGTAGCACGTTATGCAAACGCTCAATGTATTTTAATAACCGATATTGATCGTGGCGGAGCTTTCGCGCATCTTTATGGCACCTGGGCTTTGCTGCCTAAACCCGACCAGCAACGTATCAAGGGGTTTTTGTTAAATAAATTTCGGGGGGACCCCACCCTACTTGCTCCAGCCCCAGAGCAATTGAAATCATTGACTGGAATTCCAATTATTGGCACCATCCCCATGTTGTTTAATCATGGCCTTCCTGAAGAGGATGGAATTTTCGATGAGCGCACACTTGATAGAAAAGCTGGCGCCCTAAAAGTGGCAGTTTTGGTCTATCCCCGCATTAGTAATTTAGACGAATTTCAACCACTTAAAAATATTACAGATTTAGAACTAATTTGGGCTCGTCAGCCAAGCTCTTTAGAAGATGTCGACTGGATTATTTTGCCTGGCTCAAAACAGACCAGCGCTGATTTAGCCTGGTTAAAACAATGCGGCTTTGAGCGGGTTATTGAGAAACATATCCAGCGGGGGAAAATGGTTCTGGGAATCTGCGGGGGTCTACAAATGCTTGGCCAAGTGCTGCACGATCCATTTAATATTGATGGTGCGGCAACGGGCCTAGGGCACTTAGCAATTCAAACGACTTTTGCTAAGGATAAACAAGTAAATAAAATCACTGTTCGCTTCGGTCAAGTTAAGGGCCTTTGGTCTGCTTTATCTTACCTAGAGGTATTTGGCTATGAAATTCATCATGGCAAGTCCTCTCACAAAACTGCAGACAATGAAAAACAAGCGCTAATGGCGCAAGAAATTATTGCTGACTTAGCTTGGCAAAATTCGCTTGGTAACGTGCTTGGTATTTATATACATGGGTTATTTGAGGATCCGGCCGTTATCAAATCTCTCTTTGGCAAAGAAGCTAAAACTCTAGATACGGTATTTAATAATCTCGCTGATTTAATTGGGCACCATATTCCAAAAGAAACCTTACTCTCCTTGGTTGAATGAAAGCATCGGATGAATATAGAATTACCCCTCATCGCCCCACTTAACAATGTCGAATTAGGTGAATTAATTCAAGCAGAACTCAACAATAAGACTAAGCCGCTTGGCTCTTTAGGTCAACTTGAATCATTAGCCAAACAATTGGGCTTAATTTTAAATAGCTCAAACCCTATCCTAGTTCAACCACAGTTAGTCGTATTTGCAGGTGACCATGGCTTAACTGCGCAGGGTATCTCTGCATTTCCGAGTGATGTCACTTGGCAAATGGTCGAGAATTTTTTAGCTGGCGGTGCTGCAGTTAGTGTGCTGTCGCGCCAACACCAGCTAGATTTGACCATAGTCGATACTGGCGTTGCCAAAGAAATATTACCGCGCAAAGGTTTAATTATTAAGAAGGTGGCCTTTGGCACTGCCGATTCTAGTCAAACGCCCGCTATGCAGCAATCACAATGCTTGCAGGCCATCAAAAATGGTCAGGAGATTATTTGCGGGTTACCGGGCAACGTACTTTTACTCGGTGAAATGGGTATTGGGAATACTGCTGCTGCTTCACTCATCATGAGTCGTCTATTAGGCATACCCATTGCAAAATGCACAGGCGCTGGAACTGGTCTTGATAACGCTGGCTTACAAAAAAAAATCAGCGTGTTACTAAAAGTATTACAACGACATTCTCAGGCTAACTCGGCAATTGAGGTGCTTTGCGCTTTTGGCGGTTTCGAAATGGCCACAATGGTAGGCGCGATCATACAAGCTGCTGCGCAACGCCGCGTGATTGTCGTTGATGGATTTATTACTAGCTCGGCTGTCTTAATCGCGCAAGCGCTTGACCCCAATGTATTGCAGTATTGTATTTTTTCCCATTGCTCTCATGAGCAAGCGCATGCTCAACTTTTAAACCATTTAAATGTGAAGCCCCTGCTTGATTTAGACTTAAGATTAGGTGAGGGATCAGGGGCGGCGCTCGCTTGGCCATTACTCATCTCAGCCTGTTATCTTTTAAATGAAATGGCAAGTTTTTCTAGTGCGCAAGTAAGCACAAAAAATATTAATTAAATTAATCATGAATTTCATTCGCCACCTGTTAATTTCAGTCCAGTTTTTTTCCCGTTTGCCTATTCCTAAAAGTTGGATGCGCTGGGCTGATTGGAGTCCTCAAAAAGAAAGTGATAGCCTTATTTATGCGCCTGCAGTAGGTTTAATTATCGGCATCTGCTGTTCATTAGTTTGGTTACTAGCGATGTTTCTTTTTCCCACTAGTAGTGCCAGCACGTTATTGGCTGCCGCTCTTTGTGTAGCTAGCAGCATCTGGCTAACCGGGGCTTTGCATGAGGATGGCTTAGCTGACTTAATTGATGGGTTAGGTGGCTCACCCGATCGCGCCAGAGCCCTAGAAATTATGAAGGATTCACGTATTGGCACCTATGGTGGCTTAGCGCTAATTCTTGCCACCTTGATTCGTATTTTGTTAATTGGCGCCTTAGGTCAGGCACTACTTAATCCAGCTCATGTGATCGTCGCAATTTGTTTGGTTAATATCATCTCAAGAGCCTGGCCATTAGGTTTAGTCTATTTGCTACCGAATGTAGGCGATTTAGCGGGATCCAAAACCCATTACATCACGCGTTTCATCTCGAGTAAACAACTGCTAATTCTCAGTAGTATTCTTCTGGTCATTTGTTTTGGGTTGCTTCGATTGGAGTTAATTCAATGGCAACAACTTTTGCTTGGCCTACTACTTTCAGGCTTAATTTGGCTCTATCTTAAAACCCGTTTGCAATCACGCTTAGGGGGTTATACCGGCGATGGACTCGGGGCGGCACAACAATTATGTGAAATTGGCCTGTACATCGGCTTTCTCATTGCCGTCTAAACAGCTGCCCATGAAACAACTTTGGCTCATTCGTCACCCTCAAGTGCTAATTAAATCAGGTACTTGTTATGGACAGCTAGATATCGCTAGTGACCCCGCAAGCAATGCTACTCAAGCACAGTCCTTAGCTGCAACTTTGCCAGATCACTTAATAATCTATTGCTCACCACTCCAACGCTGTCACCATTTAGCAATAACGCTTTTAGCGCTTCGCAAGGATCTCCAAATTGAGCTTGATCCCAACCTACAAGAAATGGATTTTGGTAGCTGGGAAGGAAAGTTATGGCAAGATATACCGCAGAATGAAATTGCAGCATGGACCGACAACTTTTTGCATTATTCACCTGGAGGTGGAGAATCTGTAAGCACATTTATGGCAAGAGTCAATCAAAGTTACCGAAAATTTTCTACTAATTGTGCTTGGATTACCCATGCCGGTGTAATTCGCGCAAGCCATTTATTGCACGCTAAAAAATTCATTACCCAAGCCAGTGATTGGCCCATCGACGTCATTTCGGTGGGGTGTCACCAAACCCTAGAAATGGGCTCGTAATTGAGCTCTTTCTATTAGATTACAGCTCGATATACAATGGATCTTATGAGTCCCGAAACCAGTGAAACAACTTCAAATTTGCTGACTGATTTTCAAGCCAGTCTTGAACGCATTAAGCATAAAATCGCCGCCATCCAAACTGCGACCGAAGCCATGTGCCAAAATCGCCTAGCACTAGAAGGCAAAATAGAAGATGCTCAAAAACGGATTCAGCACATCTTAAGCCGCCTTCCCGATCAAGGCGATACACGCCAACTCAATTTACTTGGTGAGTCGGCTAGCTCTACAAGCCCCCCTAATTTAGATAATGATGACCATGAGCCAACGACGCATTGATGTAACTATTGCTGGCCAGAAAATTACCCTGGCAACCAGCGATGAACATGAGCCTTTACTTCGTTCAGCTTGCCAATTAGTAGATGATCACATACAGCTAGCCATTGCTAGCGGCAATCGCAGTCTCGAACGTGCCACCCTGATGGCTGCCTTAAAATTAGCGGGCGATCTCATCACTGCTAAAGAGACTGCCCTAAATATTCCTCAGGCATCACCAACCACTGCCCCAGAAAATAGTGCAGAGATCTCACGTCTAGCAAGCGAAGTGAATGCGCTGGAAGATCAAGTCGATGCCTTGTTGAAAACCCTTTCCCTGCCTGGTTCGCCAAGGCCAATAGCTCCTTGAACCGATGCGAAAGCATACGGAGCGGTCTTTGCTACGTGGGCGTGAGCGTTTCGATGTTTCACAGTATCGGCTTCTGGCTTGATACTCCCTGTGCATCTTAATGCACCCGAAGCGTAACTGCCGCTCCAACTTGAACCTTAGGGTTCAGGATGAGGGCCTAGCGGCTAAGGTGGGGAATCTTTTTTATGTCATTTAATGACATTCTGCTACTGCTAGTCTGCGGCGGTATTTCGGGGTTGCTAGCAGGATTATTGGGCATTGGCGGTGGGATGATTTTGGTCCCAATTATGGTACTAGTGTTTACCCACCAGGCATTTGATCCTAGTGTAATCGTGCACATGTCAATTGCAACATGCATGGCAACAGTGCTATTTACTTCTACATCAGCCGTACTCGCTCATCATAAACATCAGTCAATCGATTGGAAATTAGTGGCAATGCTAAGTCCTGGCCTAATTGTTGGTGGATTGGTTGGTGGTGGCGAATTATTTGACTCTCTTAAAACAGGTTGGCTATCACTTTTTTTTGGGGTATTTATTTTTTACAGCGCAATTCAAATTTTTATAAATAAAAAGCCAAAGCCTGATAGAGAACTTCCTGGGCCTCTAGGAGTTTTTTCTTTTGGTGCCCTTGCGGGCGCTTTAGCAAGTTTAGTGGGTGCCGGCGGAGCCTTTATTACTGTCCCATTTATGGTTTGGTGCAATATTCGCCCCCATGTTGCTATGGCCACCTCATCTGCTCTGGGGCTACCAATTTCCGTTGCGGCAACCGTTGGCTACCTATATGGTAGTTGGGGCCATCCAAATCTGCCGCCTGGATCTATTGGCTATATTTACTTGCCAGCATTGGCATGCATTATTTCTATTAGTATTTTCACCGCTCCCCTCGGGGCCAAGTTCGCACGAAAACTGAATGTCAATCATATTAAGAAAATTTTTGGCGTGATGCTCATTTTTGTGGCTATTTTTATGTTTGATGAAAGCCGCAAAGCTTTTGGTTTTTAATGCTTACTACCTAACTAACCAGCTGAATTCAAAGCCAGCTTGGGCTTAAACACTGATTCCGGTAAAGTATCAATCCAGCGGTGTGAATTACGTACATGATTACTCATTGCGCGTTGGGCTTTAATTTCATCACCGTCCAAAATAGCTTCGGCAATCTCTCTGTGATCTTCATTTGATTTAATCATCTGATCAAAATGCATTGATTTGCCAACCTGAAACATCACCACAACTAGTCTTAGCTTTTCAACTAATTCATATAATTGGGTGTTGTTTGAAATTTCAACAATAGTCTTGTGAAAAAGTTGATTATTTTCCATAAACAAATTCCACTGCATTGTTTTTTTGCTAAGACACGCCTGTTTCCATACCTTTGTAAATAATTTTCTATTTTGTCCCTGATTAATATTCTTTGCAGCCAAGCCAGCAGCCAGACCCTCTAACGATTCGCGAATTTGGAAAAGATCTTGAACTTCCTGTCGTAATAAGCGGCGCACAATTGCACCACGATGGGGTATTAAGTCGACCAACCCATCTGCACTTAACCGATGAAATGCTTCGCGCACTGGGCCACGGCTTAAACCAAACTCTTCAATTAGGTCCCGCTCAATTAAACGTTGACCAGGAGCAAAGCGGCCAACAAAAATGCCATTTTGTAAGTGCTCACAAAGAAAGTCCACCGATGAGCCACGCTTTTTTTCAGGTATAGGAATTTTGCTCATTCGTAATGATTTACCTTTATAGCGGCATTTATTGTCATTTAGTATATCTTGCAAAGAATTTGGCCTAAGTAAAAGTATGATGGTCAACCCCTAGGTATAAGCCCTAATCAGATTGTAGGGCAATTTTGTAAAAACAATTTGACTTTTTGGATATAAAGCCACAAACTTGGCCTCAAATGTTTATGGAGATAAATTTTTTTATAAAAATCCAGGGCATTTAAATATTCACAATATTCAGGAGAAGACAGCATGGATTTAGGGATCAAAGGGAGAGTGGCGATCGTAACTGGCGGAAGTCGCGGCATTGGCAAAGAAACTGCCCGTGAATTTTTAGAAGCTGGTGTTAAGGTTATGACCTGCTCACGGCATGCCGACGAGCTAAATGAGACCTGCAAAGAATTGGCCAAAACTACTGGGGGCGAAATTAACTCCATGGTTGCTGATATGACAAATCCAGAAGATATTAAAAAATTAGTCAATAAAACCCTGGAAACTTATGGCACAGTTGATATTTTAATTAATAACGCTGGAACAATGTATTCGGGGCGCTTCGCAGAGCTAACGGATGAAGGTCTGCAAACGCAGCTTGACACCAAATTGTTCGGATTTATGCGCGCCATCCGCGCCGTATCACCAATCATGCGGGAGAAAAAATGGGGGCGCATTGTTAGCCTCATTGGCGGCGCAGGCAAAGAACCTGATCCTTATATGTTTGGATCAGGCATGACCAATAGCGCCTTGCTGAATTTGACCAAGTCTCTGTCTACTGAGTTTGCACCGGATAATGTCCTTGTTAATGCAGTTTGTCCTGGATGGGTTGCAACCCAGCTATGGCGGCAACATGCGGAAGGCCTCAAAAAAGAACTTGGTGTCATTGACGAGGAAGAAGCTAGACGTCTTGCTACCAGAAAAAATGCCTTAGGACGTTTTGGTAAACCAGAAGAACTTGCGAATGCAATTGTATTTTTATGCTCGGAAAGAGCAAGTTATATAACCGGTGTTTCGCTAAATCTTGATGGCGGTAGACTCAAAGGCCTATGGTAAATTAGCGCTATAGCGTTAATTATGATGAGCTTAATCTCCTCCTTAAATGATTACGATGGCATAGCATGCCATCGCTACTCAATATGATTGAATTACAGTCTCTTGGAAAAAAATTCTACAAAGACAAGAGCAATCTCGAGGTTGTAAGCAACATTTCTCTCGCCTTTAAGGCCCATTCCTTCACGGCCCTTATTGGTCCATCTGGATGCGGTAAATCGACCCTGCTAAATATGATTGCAGGTCTTTATAAGCCGACTAGCGGAGAAATTCTCTATAACAGTAGACAAATAATTGGCGTTAATACTGATGTAGGGTATATGACCCAAAAAGATAATTTGCTCCCATGGAGGACAATTCTTGATAATGTTGCCCTTCCTCTAGAAATTGCTGGCGTCCCTAAAAAGCAACGACATGAGCAGGCGCGCTCCATCCTGCAACAAGTTGATTTGTCAGGATTTGAAAATAAATACTCGAGCGAGCTATCAGGCGGCATGAGAAAGCGTGCTTGCTTGGCCCGCATGCTACTTTATAAGCCCAAAATACTATTGCTAGATGAGCCTTTTGCAGCCCTGGATGCTCAATTAAGAATTGCGATGCACGAACTTCTTTTACGCTTATGGGAAGAGTATAAGCAAACGATTATTTTAGTGACTCATGATCTTATTGAAGCCGTATCTTTGGCTGATCGGGTAATTGTTTTTAGTCCACGACCAGCATCCGTAGCATTTCAAAAGGAAGTAGATTTAGCGCGGCCTCGTGATGTACTTCAAGTTCGTTTTACTAAAGAGTTTCAAAATATTCACAACACTATTTGGGATTATTTACAACAACAATATGCTGCAGATAGGCTTACCTATGCCAAATAAAAAAATAACTAAAAACTTGACCAAGTTTTCTGGTCACGCGGATCTAAATCACTATTTAATGTTTATTTTACAAATCGTTGTGGGTTTATTTGTGCTATCACTATGGGAACTTGGCTCTGGGACGATAGTTGATTCATTTTTAATTAGCGAACCATCTAGTATATTTAAACGCCTTTATGGCTGGATTGCTGCAAAATCTATTTGGGTACATATATGGGCAACTCTATATTCTACGATCATTGGTTTTTTTATCGGAACCATTGCTGGAGTGATTGCTGGAATATGCCTAGCTCTTTCGCCCTTTTTTAGCCGCTTATTAAATCCCTTTATTTGGGCTTTAAATGCATCCCCTAAAGTCGCGCTTGCGCCACTCTTTATACTTTGGTTTGGTTTAGGTATTGAGTCCAAAATTGCTTTAGCAGCTGTACTTGTCGTTTTTTTGGTTTTTGTGAGTACCTATGCAGGCGTAAAACAAGTTGATCCTGATTTAGTTGATACCGTAAAGTTAATGGGGGCATCAAAATTTCAAATTTTGACAAAAGTTATTTTGCCCGATGCTACCCCTTGGATATATGTGGGCATTCAAAGCGCTATTCCATATGCACTCATTGGCACTATCATTGGCGAAATGATAGCCTCCAATCGTGGACTGGGATACCTTGTACAAAGATCAGGTAGCGAATTTGATACTGCTGGCGTATTTGCATCGCTTATTGTTATTTCTTTAATTGGGGTAGCATTAAACCAGATTTTTGCTTTAATTCAAGCTCGTTCACAGAAATGGAAATTGATTAGTCGTTAATTTATTACAAGAAAAAACTCAGGAGGCAACTATGAAATTACTAAAAAAAATTTATCTTTTTGTAGCTATATGTAGCATTTCATTTCAAATTCAAGCCCAATCAGAAGTAGTCCGCTTTGCTAATATTGGGCATGGTTACTATGCTGGTCCTCTCTATGTAGCAGTACGCGAAAATTTATTTCAAAAATATGGTCTTACGCCAGAAATTACCACCGCCCAAGGTGGTCCGTTAGTATTTCAGGCAGTCTTTACGCGACAAGCAGATTTTGGAATTGTTAGTTACGAACACATTCTGACAGCGGCTGGGCAAGGCCGTCGATTAGTCTCCATATTTAACGTAACTAGCCGTCCAATTAACAATATTATTGTTAATAACAAGCTTTTTGATTCTGATGGAAAAAAACCAATAAAAGATCGTATTCTTGCGCTCAAAGGTAAGCGCATTGGGGTTCCATCTGCCGGTGGATCTGGTGAAAAGATACTAGGATCACTTGCAATGAAATATGGGCTACAAATCCCTGGTGATATAGAGCTGGTCTACTTGGGGCCTGATGCCAATACCTATGTAGGAGCCTTTAAAAATAACTTAATTGATGCTGCAGTTCCATTTGAGCCTGCTGGCGTTCAGGTTGAGAAGGAAAAATTAGGGAAAATTTATGTCAATTTAATGAATGGTGAAGTTGAAGAATTTCGTGATTTAAATTATATGAATTTAATAACCAGCCCAGCAACCATTGCAGAAAAACCAGAGCTGACCAAGAAGATGGTTGCGATTTTTGCTGAGGCACAAAAAATTCTTTTAAATGAGGCAAAAGGTAAGGCAATCATGGCGAAAGAATTCCCTAATTTATCGCCAGAAGTAAATGATCGAGCCTATGCTGTTGTAAAGCAAATTTGGAGCCCAGATGGAAAAATGACAATTGAAGGCGGTAAAAAGGTATTTGACTATCTACAACCAAAACAAGATAAGGCAATCAATTTTCCTCAAACTTTTACCAATCAATTCTTGCCGTCACAATAATTCTGGAAATAATTAGCACTTAGCTCGCAAACTGCTGACGCAACATATTTTTCTGTACCTTGCCCATTGCATTCCGAGGTAAATCCTTCATGATTTCAATGCGCTTAGGTACTTTAAAATTCGCGATTTGCCCTTTGAGCGAATCAATCATGGATTGGGTATCTAATTTCACTCCTGCTTTTGGTACAACTACTGCCAACACAGCCTCACCAAAATCGGGGTGCGGAATACCAATGACGGCGCTCTCTGCGACGCCGGCCATGTCATCAATAAAACTTTCAATCTCTTTGGGATAAACGTTATAGCCCCCAGAAATAATCAAATCTTTACTACGGCCCACAATCGATAAATAATGATCTGGAACTTTACCGCTAATATTTGTTCCGCCCCAGCGACCCACGTCACCTGTTTTAAACCAACCATCAGCAGTAAATTCTTCAGCGGTTTTTTCAGGCATGTGCCAGTAACCCTTAAAAATATTAGGGCCCTTTACTTGTACACCGCCTATTTCGTCTACCTGACAAATTTGCCCGTCATCACTCACCACCCTGACGCTCACTCCGGGTAACGGCACGCCAACGGCCCCACCAACCCGAGGACCTTGATATGGATTAGAAGTCAGCATGATGGTTTCGCTCATGCCATAACGCTCTAGAATAGTATGTCCAGTCAACTTTTTAAACTCGTTAAAGGTTTCAGTTAGCAAGGGTGCAGAACCAGAAATAAATAAACGCATGTTGCGACATACTGCTTTCGTAAAGGTCTTGTCAGCCGTTAGACGCACATAAAAGGTAGGCACTCCCATCATGACAGTAGCGCGGGGCATTTGCTGAATTAGTTGGGCAGTATCGAGGCGGGGTAGCCAAATCATTTTGCTGCCATTCACTAAAGCGCCATGGACCGCCACAAATAAACCATGTACATGAAAAATCGGCAAGGCATGTAATAAAACATCACCCTTTTGCCATTGCCAAAAATCTTTTAATACTAAACAATTGCTGCCTAAATTACGATGCGTTAGCATCGCTCCTTTGCTACGTCCAGTAGTACCTGAGGTATAGAGAATGGCAGCTAAATCATCGTCTTTAGAGGCCACCGTTTTAAATTGATCACTTTGACCAGTAGCGCGCCCAAGTAAGCTACCCGAGCGGTTGTCATCTAAGGTAAATACGTGATTCGTGCCCGCCTTAAATGCAACCTTAGAAACCCAAGCAAAATTTTTGCTGCTACAGACCATGACTGCAGGCTTAGCATTTTCAATGAAATATTGAATTTCAGCAGCCTGATAAGCGGTATTTAAAGGCAGGTAAACATAGCCCGCCCGAATAGTGGCTAAGTATAAAAATAGGGCCTCGGGCGACTTTTCTACTTGAACTGCAACCCGAGCCCCTTGAGGCAAGCCAAGACTTTTTAAGAGGTTGGCCAACATTGCTGAAGCGCGCTCTAAATCTCTCCACGAGTAATACAAACCATCTTGAGTTTCGATTGCACACGCTTTGCGATCTTTTGGAAAACCCTTTTCCAATACTGAATACAAATTCATACGAACCTCAAAATGATCTACTGCATAACAATTAATCGAGAGTGGCGCCCGATTTTTTAACTACCCCAGCCCAACGCTTAACATCTGAATTAACTAATTTTCCAAACGCTTCGCCATATAAATTTGGGGTATCCGAGCCGTTGGAAGCCCAAATGGCTTTTAACTTTGGTGTATTTAGCGCTTTCTCCACTTCTGCAATCATTTTGTCGACAATGGGCTTTGGCGTACCTTTGGGGGCAAACATGGCATACCACGTTGACACTTCATAATTCGGTAGACCAGCCTCCATGAAGGTCGGTACATTCGGAATTGCTGGTGAGCGCTTAGGTGAAGCAACCGCAATAGCAAATAGTTTTCCACCATTAATCTGCTGCGCTGAAGTACCTAAACCATCAAACTCAAGATCAACTTGCCCTGCCAATAAATCATTCATCGCTGGGCCTGCACCCCGATAAGGAATATGCGTAATGAAGGTACCCGTTTGTATTTTAAATAATTCGCCCGCTAAATGATGCACGGTGCCACTACCAGCACTAGCAAAATTATATTTACCAGGGTTCTTTTTTAAGAGCTCAATAAATTGCTTTAAATCACGCGCACTCACTTTTTGTGGATTAACTACTAAAACTTGTGGTGGGCTAGCAATGAGAGCAACGGGGATAAAGCTCTTCTCAATATCGTAATCAAGATTTTTATACATCGAAGGTGCAATAGTGTGGTGCGAAGCGCCAATAAACCAACTATACCCATCAGGGGGTGCCTTGGCTGCAACCGAAGCACCCACCGTGCCACCAGCTCCACCACGATTATCGATTAATACTTGTACGCCCAATTGCTCGCCTAACTGAGCGGCTAAAGGACGGGCAAAAGCGTCAGTACCGCCGCCAGCAGGAAAGGGATTTAATAAAGTAATAGGTTTGGTAGGCCACGTCTGAGCTACAACTACGCCAGCAAATGCCATTAAGGCTAAGACAAAAGCCAAGCGCAGTTGTTGCGCCAGTAGGGATAAACTATTTGATTGAACCATCATGCTAAGTCTCCTTTATTTATGTGCTGATTATTTTAAGCTAAGAGGCCATTAAGCGACTGATCAAACGCGAATACATGACCTCACCATTGACAAAGCGTTCGTGGTTCTCTTCTACGCTAGCTAAATCATATAGATAATTGACCATAATGCCCGCCGATTGGCGTAAACCCTTACGCGATAAATCACCTGCCCAGTTAATTTGATGCAACTTCGCACCGTTACCTAAGTGAAATTTAGCTACAGGATTGCCATTGCGTCCCGTTGAGACGTGAGCCAAATATAGCGCTGTTAAACAGAGTAATGCACTTTTTTCCTTTGCCGTAGCAGTATCAGGATGCCATCCTCCGCCTAAACGCTCTGCCCAAGAATGATCCGTTAAATTTAGAGTTGCTAAGGCCTGATCACGGGCAGTACGAAGTGCTGGCTTAATTTGCTCCATCGGCATTTGATCCGCTAAATTTGCACCCGCAGCAATCCAATCTACAAGACCTGGAATAGGCGATAAAGTAATAAATGTTTTAAGCGACGGAAATTCCGCATGCAATTGTTCAGCAACCCGTTTAATTAAAAAATTACCCATCGAAACGCCGCGCAAGCCTGGCTCGCAGTTACTAATAGAATAAAAGGCGGCCACTTTATATTCTTTTGGCTGACTTACTGCCTCAGCCTTCTTGTCTACTAACGGGGCAATGGCTATGGGAATATCTGGTAATAAACCGACTTCTACAAAAATTAAGGGTTCATCAGGTAATTGGGGATGAAAAAAAGCAAAGCAGCGACGATCGGGCTGTAAACGACGGCGTAAATCATCCCAGCCATCAATCGCATGCACAGCCTCATGTTTAATAATTTTCTCTAGCACTTCAGCTGGCGACTTCCAATCGACTCGGTGCATCTTTAAAAATCCTGGATTAAACCAAGAGGAAAGTAGATGGCGCATATCAAAATCAACTGTTGCTAGTTCGGGTTTTTTATCGAGTAACTGCAACAAATCGCGGCGCATTTCTACCACCGCTGCAGTACCTGCGCGAGCGCGATTAAGACGGCGTAGTAGTTCTTGGCGTGGCGATTCGGTAATTCGCTGTAAACGCACATAGTTGCGTGTATTGGGATCAGCAGCAAAACTTTGCGCAGCCTTTAATACTTTATCGGGGTCAGGATTATATTTTTCAGCTAATGCGGTGAAAAACTTTATGTGCTGATCTTTATCTAATTTACGATAATTATGAATTAACTCATCAGCCATGCTGACCGCATTCGATTCCCCGCGCTCAGAAATCAGGCGGTTAACTGCGCCAATAGCACGCGCCAAATACCGTGACTTAGTCAGTTTCTCGAGCATGCTACTTCCTTCAGGGTTTGCTATTTTTTTGTCTAAGCAGCAAATATAACCCAAAGGCAACCATAGGCAATGACAACCATTGACCCATCGACAGACCCAGCCCCAATAAACCTAAAAAAGCATCAGGTTCACGGGCGAATTCAGCGAGAAAGCGACAGATGCCATACCCCACTAGAAAAAATCCAGATACCTGTCCTAGCCGGCGAGGATGCCTGGCATAAAGCCAAAGCACCATACCCAAAAGCAGACCTTCTCCACCCAATTGATAGAGTTGTGAGGGATGGCGCGGTAAATTGTCGACAGCTGGAAATACCATTGACCAAGGCACATCTGTGGGACGACCCCAGAGCTCGCCGTTAATAAAATTTCCTAGGCGCCCAAAGGCTAATCCAAATGGCACCAAGGGGGCAACCAAATCACTCACCGTAAGAAAGCTAGTATGTCGCCTATGGGCAACCCAGAACATCGCGGTAATTACTCCAAGTAAACCCCCGTGAAAGGACATCCCGCCCTCCCAGACTTTAAAAATATTAAGGGGATGTGACAAATAAAATGCGGGCATATAAAAGCAAACGTAGCCTAAACGTCCACCAATAATCACTCCCAAAACTCCAGCAAATAGTAAATCTTCAAGCTCTTTATTGGTCCAGCCCAAGGCTTTAAATTGCGGCATACGAATGCGGATACGGCCGAGTAAAATAAACTGCGCAAACGCCATCAAGTACGTTAAACCATACCAATGAATACCAAAAGAGCCCAGATGAATAGCGACCGGATCAAAGTTAGGATGAATTAGCACGGCAGGCACTCAGGTTTTAGTTTGGTCAAAATTGTGTAGCTCATGACCTAAGTCACGATAAGTTTTAAAACGATTGCGTCCAGCTAAGCGCTCTGCTTCATGGGTTGTAACCACTTCGACGATGCGGGGGAAACGTTCTACTAGGGCTGTGATATCGCTAGGCATCTCTTGGCCTAATTGGATCAAAATATCCGCATGCGGAATCGCTTGTAAGCTATTCACTGCGCAATCTTCAGTTAAAACAATCGGGGTTTCTGCAGCCGCCTCATGATCGATAAAACAATGGGGTAAAAAATCGGTCTTACTAAAAGTCCAGAGTAGCTCATCCAGGCGCTTCAGCTCAGCTTTATTTGCCACAATCACAATGGGCCGCACAGGCTGGCCTTCTGCCGTTGAACTCCAAATTTTGCGTGTGAGCCGACACACATAATCTAGCTTATCGCCCACATTGCTATGAAAATCAATTCTTGCCATACGTAAACTCGCTTAAGGTGCTCCGTAGATCACTAAATAATTAAATAACAAAGGCACGGGGCGCCCTGTAGAGCCCTTCATGGCACCACTTTTCCAAGCTGTACCAGCAATATCTAAATGCGCCCAACAATATTTCTCGGTGAAGCGCTTTAAGAAACATGCGGCTGTCACGCTGCCTGCGGGTCGCCCACCAATATTAGCCACATCAGCAAAATTCGATTTTAATTGCTCTTGATATGCGGCATCCAATGGCAAACGCCAAACCGTGTCCAGTACCGCTTTGCCAGACTCACTGAGTTCTTTGACCAAATTTTCATCGTCGGAAAATAAACCGCTGTGTACGCTGCCTAAAGCAATAATACAAGCGCCTGTTAAGGTGGCCACGTCAATAACTGCGCGGGGCTTAAAGCGTTCTACGTAAGTTAAGGCATCGCATAAAATTAAACGGCCTTCAGCATCTGTATTTAAGATCTCGATAGTTTGACCCGACATGCTTTTGACAATATCGCCGGGTCGAGTGGCTTTACCGGATGGCATATTTTCACAAGTAGGAATAACGGCAATGACATTTTGTTTTAATTTAAGCAGTGCCGCTGCATAAATTGTGCCCATTACCGAGGCTGCACCGCACATGTCATACTTCATCTCGTCCATGGCATCGCCAGGCTTTAATGAAATTCCACCCGTATCAAAAGTAATGCCCTTCCCAACTAATACCGTTGGTGCTGCACTGGGTTTACCGCCAAGATAGCGCATGATAATAAATTGGGGCGGTAACTCAGACCCTTGTGTAACAGCAAGAAAAGAACCCATTCCCAAAGTTTCCATTTGCTTCCGATCTAGCACCTCTACTTTCAAAGTGGTTTTTTTAGCCAAGGCTTGGGCGGTTTGCGCTAAATAAGTGGGCGTGCAAACATTGGGGGGCAAATTACCTAAATCTTTAGCTAAATTCATGCCCTCGACCAAAGCCGTGCCCTCGGCCACTGCTATCTTCAAGGCGCTCGCTTCTTTGCCCCCACCAATAAAAATAAATGACTTCAATGGGTCGGGTGTATCTTTTACCTTAAAGCGCATCGCTGGTTGGCGCACGCCAAAGCGATAAACCTGATCTCCAGCCAATTGCATGGTCAGTCGCGCTAATTCGCCAAGCCTTTGCGGATGCGGTTTTTCCATAAAGCTAGCCATTAGCCACAGGGCGGTTTCAATTGCGCCGCCACTCAAGGCCTTAATTGCAGAACGCGCTAATTTGGCATAGCCTAGAATATCGTCACCCGATTTTTGCTGCGCGTCACCTAAACCCACCAATAAAACTCGTTTAAGTTTGACGCCCTGCGCTAGCCAACTAGAGTCGGCCCTTAAAAGGGTCACAGTAGCCTCTTTAGCCTCTAAATCGCCAAAAGTAGACGCCCGTAAAATGGCTCCGCCAAGAAAGCTGTCGAGGACCGCTAATGGCCCTAGGTTACCTAAATTTAGGCGTTGATGGGCTTTCTTAGAGCCCCCTTTCCCAGTAGTCTGGCCCTGTAAATTGACCAAATCGGCTTTGGAATAGGCCATGACCAGGCAATCGCTATCCTGTTTTACTAGGAGCGCAAAAGCTGATTTCAGGTTTTTCGTCGCTCTAAAGTCGGCCTGGGCAAATAGTTTCGTGCTAAATTGGATTGTCATGATGTGATGGAATAAAAGAGGTTTTATCATTATCCTCCGACACGCAATCTGATCCTTGAAACAAACCATTTAGGTCGAAAGATTTTCTCAGGCATGATATTTCAACGCTCACTCAGACGCGAGCTTAGCTTTACTACTGGCGGTGTTTTTCTGATCCTCGTTACGATCATGATTACGACCTTAGTCATTCGTATTCTTGGCTTTGCAGCTAATGGCAAAGTCAATCCTGAAGATGCTTTGGTATTAATTGCGCTTGCCACTCTCGGTTACACCGCAGTTTTACTCACTGTCTCTTTATTTGTTGCGGTCTTAATCGTGTTGGTGCGCTGGTATAAAGATTCAGAAATGATTGTGTGGTTTTCTAGCGGCTTAAGCATTATGAGTTTAATTCGCCCCATACTCAGCTTTGCCCTCCCCCTAATTGTCATTATTGGGGCCCTAGCAATTTTTGTCTGGCCGTGGGCTAATCGAGAATCTACTGTCATTAGTCAGCGGTTTCAACAACGTGATGATGTCTCAATGGTAACTGCGGGTCAATTTCGAGAATCAGCTAAAGCTGAGCGCGTTTTCTTTATCGAGCAAATTGATGTCGATAAAAATATCATCAAAAATATCTTCGTTGCCGATACTCGCAATCAGCGCCTTAGTATTGCGGTTGCTGAATCGGGCTATCTAGAGAACTCGCCCAATGGAGAAAAAACCGTCGTCCTTCAAAATGGGCGCCGCTATGATGGCCAGCCAACTCAACCTAATTTTCGCATTCTTGAATTTGCGGAGTACCGTACCAAAATACGGAGTAAAGAAATCAAAGCTCCACCTCCGCGGGATCGAGAAAAAGACCTGTTTGAATTACTCGCTACCCCTACCAATCAAAATAAAGGTGAAATCTTATGGCGCCTAGGCTTGCCATTGATGGCTTTAGGATTAGTACTTATTGCCATACCACTGGCTTATGTCAATCCCCGCTTAGGCAATTACACTGCGTTATTTTATGCCGTGTTAATTTATTTAATTTATAGCAATCTATTAAACTTGGCGCAAAATTTTGTTGCTCAAGGCAAATTAAATTTTTTCATGGCCATTTGGCCAATTCACTTTATTGCTCTAGTCATTGCGCTAATACTGATACGCAATCGTGTTAACCCCTCTATTGCGTGGTGGCGTAGACAATT
Source organism: Polynucleobacter sp. IMCC 30228 (assembly GCF_021395205.1). Classification (GTDB taxonomy): domain Bacteria; phylum Pseudomonadota; class Gammaproteobacteria; order Burkholderiales; family Burkholderiaceae; genus Polynucleobacter. The sequence goes on from NZ_JAJVCS010000006.1 coordinate 101,845, forward strand.
ACCTGCGCTGTTTGGTCGGCAATGAAATTAATTTTCCCTTATATTTACGAGCGTTACTTTGCTAAGCAAATCTATGTGGCCTTTGGCTTTATTTTATTTGCCTTAGTTGCCCTATTTTTATTTTTTGATATCTTGGGCGAGTTAAGCTCAGTGAATTCAAAATATACCCTCCCCATCGCTTTACTTCATGTGCTCTTAAAAGCCCCGAATCGGATGATTGAAATTATTCCAATTGCCGGACTCATTGGTAGCATTTATGTATTTGCAATGATGGCCAGTCAATCTGAATTCACCATTTTTCGCATGGCAGGCTTAGATGTAAAACGGGGTCTCATAACCTTAGCAAAAATTTCCTTACCTTTAGTTATTTTCACCTTAGTCGTTAGTGAATGGCTGGGGCCTTACAGTGAGTCGGTTTCCGATCAAATTCGCTCGCGCGCACTAGGAGCCAATTTTGAATCTCAGTTTCGCTCTGGGGTATGGGTGAAAGACCGCTTACGCGATGAAGATGGTTCTGGTCCCATTCGCCCGGGTATTCGTTATGTAAATGTGGGAGAAATTAAAAACGATAATGAAATTCGAAATATTCGCATGTACGAGTTTGACGTCAACTATCACCTTTTATCGATTCGCAATGCCCTCTCAGGCCGCTTCGACAGCGCTGGTATTTGGGATTTAAATCAAGTTACCGAAACTCGCTTTAAAGAGGCCAAAAATAAAGACCCGCTTGATGCTGTTTATTCCGCCACAACCAAAACGTATCCCACCTTAAAGCTGATGTCTGAAGTCACTCCGCAGATACTCGAGGTGCTGTTACTCAACCCCGAGAAAATGTCAATTCAAAGCTTAGGCCGCTTTATTGATCACCTAAATGAAAATAAACAAGATGCTCAGCGCCACTCAATTGCATTTTGGAAAAAATTAGTTTACCCCTTCATCATTTTTGTCATGCTCGCTTTAGCACTGCCCTTTGCTTATTTACGAGTGCGCTCGGGTAGCGTCGGTATTAAAGTATTTGGCGGCATCATGCTCGGTATGAGTTTCCAGCTTTTTAATTCGCTGTTTTCCAATGTGGGTTTATTAGGCTCATGGCCCGCCATACTAACGGCAGTTATACCGCCACTCATTTACTTTGGGCTGGCTCTGTTTGCCCTGCAGCGGGTATCTCGTTCATAGCGTCCTTTTATTACCCTACTTCATTTAGAATGAAGGTTTAAGACCATAAGTTGTATATAGGCTAAGGGTTAGGCAAGACCAACGATGAACTTGCATCAATTTCGCTTTGTCCGTGAGGCAGTAAGGCAAAACTTTAACCTAACTACTGCTGCCAAAGTACTCTTTACTTCACAACCAGGCGTATCCAAAGCGATCATTGAACTCGAAGATGAGTTAGGGGTAGAAATTTTTCGTCGTCATGGTAAGCGGATACGCTCCTTAACCGAACCAGGTAAACGCATCCTTGCTTCAATTGAGCATATTCTTGACGAAGTTGAAACCCTTAAACGCGTTGGCCAAGATTTTGCTAGTCAAGACCAAGGTAATTTTGTCATTGCCACCACGCATACTCAAGCGCGCTATGCCTTACCTAAAGTATTAAGCGAATTTACGAAACGTTTTCCTAAGGTACGCGTTAGTTTGCAGCAAGGTAATCCTAGTCAAATTGCTGAGATGCTAATCCACGATCGTGCCGACATTGCCATTGCAACCGAGGGTATTGCCAATACACCTGGCATCTTAGCGCTGCCAGGTTTTCAATGGCAACATGTCTTAATCGTACCGCTAAGTCACCCACTTTTAAATGCAACTGTAATTACGCTCGATGATTTATGCAAATACCCCTTAATTACTTACGACAAAGCATTTTCTGGCCGCGCCAAAATCGATGCAGCTTTTGCTTCGCGGAATTTACAGCCCGATATTATTCTGGAAGCCATTGATGCAGACGTCATTAAAACGTATGTAGAAACGGGTATGGGAATTGGCATTATGGCGGGTGTAGCTTACGACTCTGAGCGCGATCGAAATTTAAAAGCCCTTGCGGTTGGCCATCTCTTTGGGAATAATGTGACCCATTTAGGGGTTAAGCAAGGTGCTTATTTACGCTCATTCATCTACACCTTCATTGAGTTATTTTCCCCAACCTTAACGAAAAAAATTGTTGAACAAGCAATGTCGAGTACCGCAGAAAATTATCAAATTTAAGTGGAACTCTAGGCGTAATCGAAACCCTAAGGGGCTCTGATTGGCCTACTTGGCAGTTAGATGAGATCTTAACGCCTTAAAATCTGCCAAGCTCCGGAAAGGAATGCAAAAGCTTAGTGCACGCCTCTTGAATGTAAGGTTTAAGGAACTCAGTAGCCCACTCGGGACCCACCCTTTCGAAATTATGCGTACCCATCGGAAATTGTTTGGTGATTTTGAGCCAATGATCTGGATAAGTCTCACAAGAAAAGCGAGCGCCAATATCCGCAGGGCAGGCATGAAATTGGGAATCGATTGACCCCCAATATCCAAAGAAGACATCCTCCATGAAATAGCTTCTCGAGATATGACCCTGAGTGCGGTGGAGCAAATCAATGGTCTTGGAGATATTTCTTAAAGAGAATCCACCGTTACCGACATAAAAGCGTTGGGTACTAAGGGGGATAGGAAAGCGATTAAATAAAAAGCTTAGTTTTGGATAACCCACTCGCCAAGGCGCTCCATAATAGTCATACCCTAGCTCACAAAATTCTTGAACGTGATTGCTAAAGACAAAAGCATCGAGTTGGTAGACCAGCATCCATTGATAACGAGCAGCAAAGGTTTCATAAAAACTAGGCTCTAACATGAAGTTGTTATAAATTTGAACGCTTAAAAAGTGCTCAGGCGCAAACCGCGCTATTTTAATCTCTGGCCATAGTGCTTCATAAGCCCCAATATCAAGTCCTTCTGGACACATCAGAGTGACATTTTGAATTTGGAGCTCACGCAGCTGCATAAAAGAGAATGCCTCACTTTTTGAAGGCGTTACTTTATAAACTGGGACGATTGTTAGGTAGGCTGGGGGATTCATGAGGCCCATGAATGATAAATGAGTAAATTTGTATATTCTTCACCTAAGCTCATAGCACCTAAGATGAAACTCTAAGGAAACTGCGTAGCCTTAAGATATGGGGATAATGCTATTAACTTGGTGCCTCGGGTCGGACTCGAACCGACACGCCTTGCGGCACCGGATTTTGAGTCCGGCACGTCTACCAATTCCATCACCGAGGCTGGTGAAAACGCTTTAGAGGCTAGAGTTTAACAAACTAAGGTATCAAAATCGTCGATCCTGTAGTCTTGCGCCCTTCTAAATCAGTATGGGCTTGAGCCACATCAGCCAAACGGTACTTTTGATTGATTTCAATTTTGACTTTGCCACTTTGTACCATATTAAATAGTTCAGCAGCCATAGGTTCAAGCAAGCTACGGTTCAGAACATAAGTTGACACCGTCGGACGAGTCACTTTTAACGAACCCTTACCAGCCAAGATACTCAAATCAAGCAAGGGAGGCGAGCCCGATGCACCGCCAAAAGAAACTGCCAAGCCCAAGGGTGAAATACAGTCGAGTGTTTGCATAAATGTATCTTTACCAACTGAATCGTACGCTACTGGTACGCCTTTACCGCCGGTAATTTCTTGCACACGTTTGACAAAATTTTCTTCACGATACAAGATAATGTGATCGCAACCGTACGATTTGGCCAGCTCAGCTTTTTCCTTGCTACCAACTGTACCAATGACCGTAGCACCAATCGCCTTTAACCACTGACAGGCAATTAAACCAACTCCGCCAGCAATAGCATGAAACAAAACGGTGTCGCCCTTTTGCACTTTATAAGTACTAGTTAATAAATAGGCTACCGTTAAACCTTGCAACATCATCGCTGCGCCAGTTTCAAACGAAATAGCATCGGGTAATTTAACTAAGATATCGGCGGGCATTACTCGGGCCGCGGCATAAGCACCTGTGGGTCGTCCAGCATATGCCACTCGATCGCCAACTTTGACATGGGTTACGCCGGCGCCTACTTTTTCAATTACGCCAGCCCCTTCCATACCTAAGCCAGCAGGCAGAGGTTGCGGGTAATAACCCATCCGAAAATACACATCGATGTAATTCAAGCCGCAGGCATGCTGACGAATTAATACTTCTCCAGGTCCAGGCTCACCTAATTCCACATCAACATATTTCATTACTTCAGGTCCACCTGCTTCGTCTACACGTATTGCCTTTACCATTTCTTTTGCCATGCTATTACCCACTTTTCTTCATTGATGTCGCGTTTAATTACCGAGGATTATGGCTGTAAGCCAAAAGCCTGCGTTTCTTGCTTTTATTCTATTCCAGCTGAAATACGCCGTAGGAACTGTAAAATACCCTAAAAAGGATACTTCTGCATGGCAGGTCACTCAAAATGGGCCAATATTCAACACCGCAAGGGTCGTCAAGACGAAAAGCGCGGCAAGATTTGGACCAAACTAATTCGCGAGATTACCGTTGCCGCCAAACTTGGTGGGGGTGATGTCGCTACGAACCCACGTTTACGGCTAGCGATAGATAAAGCCAAAGACTCCAATATGCCCAATGACAATGTTCAGCGGGCAGTGCAACGTGGCACTGGCTCGCTTGAGGGCGTGAACTATGAAGAAATTCGCTATGAAGGCTACGGCATTAATGGCGCCGCTATTATTGTTGACTGCCTCACTGATAACCGCACTCGTACTGTAGCGGAAGTGCGCCATGCCTTTACTAAAAATGGCGGCAATATGGGGGCCGAAGGTTCGGTGGCTTTTTTATTTCGGCATTGCGGTCAGCTTTTATTTGCCCCAGGTACGAATGAGGATCAGTTAATGGAAGTGGCTTTAGAGGCTGGCGCCGATGATGTGATTAGTCATGAGGATGGTGCCCTTGAAGTAATCAGCTCGGTGGCGCTTTTTTCCAAGATCCAAGAGGCCTTGCAAAAAGCCAATTTCAAGGCTGAATTAGCGGCTGTTAGCATGCGCCCCGAAACCGATATCAGCCTCACCAGCGATCAGCTTGAAGCGATGCAAAAATTACTCGATGCACTTGAAAATTTGGACGACGTGCAAGCCGTTTATACAAACACTGAACTATGAAATCCTACGCATGAAATTATTACTCATTGGTTCAGGTGGTCGCGAGCATGCTTTAGCCTGGAAAATGGCGCAATCACCACTGGTTCAAAAAGTCTTTATTGCCCCTGGAAATGGCGGCACTGCGCTGGCCACTCAACAACAAGCTGGCATTGAAAATCTTGCTATTAGCGATTTCCAAGCGTTGGCTGATTTTGTCAAACGTGAAAATATCGCCTTTACCGTCGTGGGACCAGAAGCACCGCTAGCTGCTGGCATCGTCGATCTCTTTCGGCAACAGGGTTTGCGTATTTTTGGCCCTAGCCAACTCGCTGCTCAACTTGAATCCTCGAAAGATTTTTCAAAAGCCTTCATGAAGCGCCACGGCATTCCGACCGCCGACTACCAAACTTTTAGCGATCTAGCTGCTGCGCATGCTTATCTAGACGCTAAAGGCGCCCCCATTGTGATCAAAGCCGATGGTCTTGCAGCAGGTAAAGGCGTAGTGGTAGCAATGACCCTTCCCGAAGCACATGCAGCAGTCGAAATGATGTTGGCCGATAACCAATTTGGTAATGCCGGTGCGCGCGTCATTATTGAAGAATTTTTAAGCGGTGAAGAAGCGAGTTTTATTGTGCTGGTTGATGGAAAAAATATGCTTGCTTTAGCGACGAGCCAAGATCACAAAAGATTGCTGGATGGTGATCAAGGTCCCAATACAGGTGGCATGGGGGCTTACTCGCCTGCGCCCGTTGTCACTCCAGAAATTCACGCGCGCATCATGCGTGAAGTGATCATGCCAACCGTTAAAGGCATGGCTGATGATGGCATACCTTATACCGGTTTTTTATATGCAGGTGTGATGATTAGCCCCAACGGGCAAATTAAAAATTTAGAATTTAACTGCCGAATGGGCGACCCAGAAACCCAACCCATTATGGCGCGCTTACGTAGCGACTTAGTGCCGGCATTAGATAAAGCCATCGACGGCAAATTAAACGAAGTGGAATTTGAGTGGGATCGGCGCACCGCCCTAGGGGTTGTTTTAGCAGCGCATAACTATCCCAATACACCGCGCGGCGGCGATACTATTACTGGGATTCCCGCTGACTCTGCAGAGCATATTACCTTTCACGCCGGTACCAAGCTTAACGGTAATACCCTTCTTACTGCTGGCGGACGCGTCTTGTGCGTCGTGGGTCTCGCTGATTCAGTACGGGCAGCACAAAGCAAAGCATACGCAGCCATCGACAAGATTCACTTTGATGGCATGCAATATCGCCATGACATTGGTTATCACGCCATTAAATCAATATGACCACCACCACAATCGATATCGCCCTTATTAAAGACTATTTTTTAGGCCTACAAAATCGCATTACCTCAGCGCTGAGCGAATTAGACGGCAAAGCATTTATCGTAGATGAATGGCAGAAGCCTCCAGATAGCAAACTGAGGGGTTCGGGCCGCACTTGTATTTTAGAAAATGGTAATGTGCTTGAAAAAGGTGGGGTTGGTTTTTCTCATGTGCATGGTGACCAAATGCCTGGTGCCGCCAGCCAAAATCGTCCTGAGGTTGCAGGTCGCGGCTTTGAGGCAATGGGCGTGTCATTAGTATTTCATCCGCATAATCCGAAAGCGCCGACTACCCATATGAATGTGCGCTGCTTTATTGCTCAAGCACCTAATCAAGAACCTATTTGGTGGTTTGGCGGGGGATTTGATTTAACCCCCTACTATGGCTATGACGAAGACTGCCGTCATTTTCACCAAACCGCTAAAGATGCCCTAGATCCTTTTGGTGCTGATTTACACCACCGCTTTAAGCAATGGTGTGATGATTATTTCTACCTTAAGCACCGCGAAGAGCCACGCGGCATTGGTGGTATATTTTTTGATGACTTTAATGAGCTGGGTTTTGACAAGAGCTTTGCAATGATGCGTGCAGTCGGCGATGCCTTTATCAACGCTTATTTACCGATCCTGCAACGCCGCTATCAAGAGCCCTATTCTCCCGAAGAAAAAGATTTTCAAGAATATCGCCGTGGTCGTTATGTTGAATACAATCTCATTTTTGATCGCGGCACTATTTTCGGTTTGCAATCAGGTGGGCGTTCAGAATCGATTTTGATGTCACTGCCGCCCATTGTTAAATGGCGCTATAACTGGCACCCTACGCCAAATACTCCCGAAGCAAAGCTCTACGACTATTATCTACAACCGCGTAATTGGTTGGCTTAATTTATGTCATCAGAAAAAAATGGTCGCTTGCAGCAAGTTATTGGTATTTTGGGTGGCACCTTTGATCCGCCACATTGGGGTCATCTCGAGCTAGCCAAATATTTTTGCGCACAATTTAATCTCGATGAACTCATTTTGATACCAAGTGGTCAACCTTGGCAAAAAAGTGTGCAAATTACCCCAGCACCTATCCGACTACAATTAGCCGAGGCAGCAGCGCTTACTTTAAGGGCAGAGTTAGCAACCAAGCAAATCAACACTGTAATTACTGTCGACCCAATGGAAATTGAACGAGGCGGGCCTAGCTATACGATCGATACCGTGCAAGCCCTACGCCATGTGCTTGGTAACGAGCTTAGTATTATTTGGTTGATGGGAGCTGATAGCTTGATGCAATTACCCACTTGGCACGATTGGCAAGGATTGCTGCATTATGTACATTTAGCTGTTGCTAGTCGGCCTGGCCATCCCTATGAACTCGAACGAAATCCCGCATTAGCTGAGTTTGTCAAAGCACATGAAGCGCATTCAGCTTCTGAGTTAGAAAAGCTGCCTAAAGGAAAAATTCTTCTCGACGATCAATTTGCAGTCGATTTATCCTCTTCTGTCCTGCGTCAGAAAATCACTGAGCCCGATTTATCCTCTGGGTTGCCAAAAAATATCAGTGACTTAATCAGGCAATTAGGCCTATATCAAAGCAAATAACAATAAACACCGATAATGCAATACCGACTATCTTCAACTGACTTAAGAGCCCATGGAACTGCGTAAACTACAACGTATCATTATTGATGCCCTAGAAGATGTAAAAGCCCAAGATATTCGCGTCTTCGATACTAGTGGCCTTAGCGATCTCTTCGACCGCGTGGTTATTGCTACTGGTGCGAGTAATCGGCAAACCCGCTCCCTAGCGTTATCCGTGCAGGAGGAGGTTGAAGCCAATGGCGGTGAAGTCATTTCTATTGAAGGATTGGAAACTGGCGAGTGGGTCTTAGTCGATTGTGGCGATGTCATCGTCCATATTTTGCAACCCATGCTACGGGCATACTATCAACTAGAGGGTATGTGGGGCGCCAAGCCTGTGCGGGTGAAGCTGGCCACTACTAAAAAATTAGTTAAGGCTAGCGAGTAAGTCGAGTTACTGTAAACAGACTTCATTCAGATGCACCTCACTATTATTTCGGTAGGACATAAGATGCCCGCATGGGTTACAGCGGCCACCAACGATTACATCAAGCGTATGCCTGCCGATTGCAGTATTGCTATTAAAGAACTGAAGCCGGCGCTAAATTCTGCTAAAGACGCAATCCAGATTGAGGCAGCAATTCCTAAAGGCGCCCATGTCATTGCCTTAGATGAACGTGGCCAAGATATTAGTACCCAAGACTTGGCTAATCATTTAGCGCAATGGCGCCAAGATGGTATTAACATCACTTTTCTCATTGGTGGCGCTGATGGTTTAGACCCAAGCTTAAAATCGCGGGCTAATGCGCTCTGGAAGTTATCTAGTCTTACTTTGCCGCATGCTTTCGTACGCGTTTTACTCAGCGAACAACTGTACCGAGCCTGGACTATTCTGCAAGGCCATCCCTACCACCGCGAATAATCATGTTTGCTTTTATTTATCTTGCTTCGCAAAGTCCTCGCCGTCAAGAGTTGCTCACTCAATTGGGAGTTCGCTTTGTGCCGCTATTAGCATCAAGCAATGAAAATGTTGAGGCTTTAGAAATCCCTTTGCCCCATGAAACTGCATATGCATATGTTGAACGAGTTACCCAAGCCAAAATCAGAGCCGCCCAATTACGCTGGCAAAGCCGTGTGCACCAGGGTGAAAATCTACCGTGGGCGCCGATTCTTTGTGCTGATACTACGGTGAGTCATGATGCAGTAGAAATTATTGGTAAGCCCCAAGATACCTATGACGCTCAACGCATTTTAGAAATGCTAAGCGGCAAAGAGCATCGGGTGCTCACTGCAGTTTGCGTCTTAGCTGCACCAGATCAAGCCCCTAACTGTCTCATACAAACTTCGCAGGTACGTTTTGCCAAGCTCGATAAAGCCACCATTGATGCTTATATTGCCAGTGGTGAACCCTTTGGCAAAGCGGGTGCCTATGGGATTCAAGGCCTCGGCGGTGCCCTCATTGAATCGCTGGCTGGCAGTTATAGCGGTATCATGGGTCTACCCCTTTATGAAACTGCTCAGCTACTGACTCAAGCTAAAGTTAGCTTTGCCCTCAATTACACCAACACTAATTAGCATGAATGAAGAAATCCTCATAAATATCACTCCCCAAGAGACGCGGGTAGCGATTATTCAAAATGCCGCTGTACAAGAACTACGTATTGAGCGCACCCGCCAACGTGGCATTGTCGGTAATATTTATCTCGCTAAAGTTGCTCGTGTCTTGCCTGGCATGCAATCGGCCTTTATCGATATCGGTCTAGAGCGCACTGGCTTTATGCATGTAGCCGATATCAATCAAAGTAATAACCAAACGCAAATTGAGAAACTGTTATTTGAAGGTCAAACTTTATTAGTGCAAGTCTTAAAAGACCCGCTTGGCACTAAAGGTGCGCGCCTCACCACCCAGCTCAGTATTGCTGGACGTAATTTAGTTTATTTACCAGATCTGGGGCGAACTGATCAAACTGAACCCCATATTGGTATTTCCCAAAAAATTGATCAGCCCGAACAACGCGAAGCCATTAAGGCACGCATTAGTACGCTAATGCCAGCGAATGAAAAAGGTAGCATTATTGTGCGCACCAGCGCTTTAGATGCGAGTGATGCCGAGCTTCAATTAGATTTTCAATACCTTGCAACAACTTGGCACAACATTCATCAAGCCACCAGTCAAACTAGTGCGCCCGCTTTATTATTTCAAGATTTAAGTCTAGCTGAACGCGTCTTACGCGATTTAGCTGGAGAAACTACTACCCAAATTCGGGTCGATTCAGCTGAAAATTTTGCCAAATTAACTTTGTTTGCTACCGCCTACACGCCCAATTTAACCCATAAGTTAGTCCTCCATCGGGGTGAACGTGCGCTGTTTGATTTATTTGATGTTGACGCCGAAATTAATAAAGCCCTAGGGCGCCGAGTTGACCTTAAGTCGGGAGGCTATCTGATGTTTGATCAAACGGAGTCGATGACCACGATTGATGTTAATACGGGTAGTTTTGTCGGCGCGCGTAATCTAGACGACACGGTATATAAAACCAATTTAGAGGCTGCTCAAGCAATCGCCAGGCAACTACGCTTACGTAATTTGGGTGGCATCATTATTATTGATTTCATTGATATGGATAGTAAGGAACATCAAGACGCGGTGCTTTATGAATTGAAACGGTATTTAGAGCGTGACTATACCCGTACTACGGTGAACGATTTTTCTAGTCTGGGCTTAATCGAAATGACTCGCAAACGCACTCGGGAATCATTAGCCCACATTATGTGTGAGCCCTGCCCAATTTGTACGGGCAAGGGAGAGGTCAGAACCCCTCAAACTGTTTGTTATGAAATTTTGCGGGAAATTATTCGCGAACACCGCCAATTTAATCCTAAAGAATTTCGCATCGTTGCTGCCCCCGATGTGATTGATCTTTTTCTAGAGGAAGAAAATCAATTTTTAGCCATGCTGGGTGACTTTATTAAAAAACCGATTCGTCTACAGGCAGAAGGTAGCTTTCGCCAAGATCAGTACGATATTGTCTTAAATTAAAGTTTGCTCAAAAACTTCTCTTGCTACCTTAGGCATTAGCAAACTGCAAGCGATGTAAATTGGCGTACATGCCATTATGTGCAATGAGCTCTGCATGGGTTCCATTCTCGATGACTTTGCCATGCTCTAGAACAATGATGCGATTAGCGTGTTCAATGGTCGATAAGCGATGTGCAATCACTAAAGTAGTACGTCCACTCATTAAACGTTCAAGCGCGTCTTGTACTTGACGCTCGGATTCAGAATCTAATGCGGAAGTCGCCTCATCCAAAATCAAAATGGGGGCATTTTTATAAATCGCCCGAGCAATCGCTAAGCGTTGGCGCTGGCCACCAGATAAACGATTGCCATTATCACCAATCAAACTGTCAATCCCTTCGGGCAGTTCACGGATTAATGCTGACAGATTGGCTGCCTCCAGAGCCTCAATAACCCGACCCCGATCAATTCCGCCTTTAGCGGCAGAACCATAAGCTACATTTGCGGCAATCGAGTCATTAAATAAAACCACGTCTTGACTAACAAAGGCAATTTGGCGTCGTAAATCAGTCAACAAGAGTTCTTCTAAGGGAATGCCATCGAGGGTAATAGACCCTTGCGTAGGACTAAAGAAGCGTGGCAATAAATTAACTAGCGTCGACTTACCTCCGCCTGAAGGCCCAACAAAAGCCACAATTTCACCAGGCTGAATATGAAAATCCACTTGCTTTAAGGCGTCTTGACGCCCCTCTTCCTGCTCATAAGAAAACGAAACATGACTAAATTGAATTTCACCGCGGGCTTTATTTAGCGGTGTAGCCCCAAGCTGTCGAGAGTCGTCCTCCTCGATCGTCTGATCGATTAGAGCAAAAATCATTTCCGCTGCAGTCAGTCCGCGTTGCAAAGGTTGGTTAATATCAGCCAAATGCTTTAAAGGTGAAATGACTAACATCATTGCGGTGATAAAAGCGGCAAAGCCACCAACCGTGACCCCCTCCGTTGCCGATTGCATTAAAGCCACTACCAAAACAACTGATAAAGCCATCGAGGCGATCAGTTGGGTAATGGGTTGATTTAAACCACCCGCAATTGCCGACTTCAAACCAAACTCGCGCAAGCGATTGGCCTTTTCCATAAAGCGTTGCATTTCATAATCTTCACCGCCATGCACTTTAATAATTTTGTGACCACCAGCTGTTTCTTCGACGATATAAGCCAAATCACTTGTTAAGGTTTGCTGCTGGCGATTTAAGGAGCGCAGTCGACGATTAATGCGCCCCATGATAAAAGCAATAATGGGAAAAATAATGAGTACTAACAAGGTCAGTTGCCAATTGAGATAAATCAAATAGGCAATTAGCCCCACCACGGTTAACGAATCTCTAACCAAACTGATCAGCATGCCGCCCATAATAGACAGGACATTATTCACTTCAAAAACTACTGCATTAATTAAGCTCGAGGCCGAGTTTTTTTGGAAAAAATCGGTTTTGGCCCGTAAAAGGCGATTAAACATTTGCTCACGCAATTTGAGCAAAACCTCAGTAATGACTCTGGTTAAGAGGTAATTGGAAAAAAACTGGGCAAAACTGCGAATAATGGCTAAACCCACTAAAAAGGCCGGAACTTGCCATAATTTGTCGTTCAACTGTCCTGTAAAGCCCCGGTCCAATAAGGGCTTCATCAGAGCTGGAATGGCAGTTTCTGACCCTGCAACCAAGGCCATAGAGAGAATCGCCCCTACAATAAGGGCTGCATGGGGCCGTAAATATTGAACTAAACGGGTCAGGGCTACACGGTCTTCAGCATTCATATAATGAATTATGCCCACCTTATCAGTCATACTCATAACTCGCAATGAAGAAGCCAATTTGGCCGACTGCCTAAACTCCCTTGGAGATTTAGCCACGCAGATCGTGGTAGTCGATACAAATAGCGTAGATCAGACCCTAAAAATTGCCACAGAGTTTGGTGCAACCATCGCCCAACCCGCCGATTGGCCAGGCTTTGGCCCCCAAAAAAACCGGGCTCTTGACCTTGCGAATAGCGAGTGGGTTTTATCCCTTGATGCCGATGAGCGCCTCACCCCAGAACTGCGAGCTGAAATTCAGCAGGCTATCGAGCACCCCCTTGGCCAAACCTGTTTCGCCATTCCGCGCTCGTCTTGGTATTGTGGTCGCTTTATGCGTCATTCGGGCTGGACTCCAGACTATGTCAATCGCTTATTTTTACGCGGTACTGCGCGCTTTTCAAATGACCTAGTCCATGAGCAGTTAATGAGCAGCGCAACCCATGGCAAACCTATTGGCAAATTGAAGCAGCCGATGCTGCACTACAGCTTTATGAATGCAGCACAGGTGCAACAAAAAATGCAGCGCTATGCCACCGCTGCAGCTGAACAGGCTTTTGCCCGAGGTAAAAAAAGTTCTCCACTTAAAGCAATCACACATGGCGCATGGACTTTCATCCGTACTTATATTTTGCAAGCTGGTTTTCTCGATGGCTCGCAAGGCTTTAGTCTAGCCATTTCGAATATGCAAGGCACCTACTACCGCTATATCAAATTATGGCGCCTCAATCAACAACAAGCAGTTGCCAAGGAAACACCGCAGGCATGATCTCCATTTTATTGGCAACCTATAACTGGCCTAAAGCCTTGGCGCTTTGCCTCGATTCTTTGCGCACGCAAACCGATCTTGATTTTGAAATTATTATTGCTGATGATGGTTCGGAAGGCAGCACACGAGCAATTATTGATGCGGCAAAAAAACAATTTCCAGTGGCCATTACGCATCTGTGGCAAGCTGATATTGGCTTTCGCAAAACCCAAATACTAAATCAAGCAATTCAGGCTGCCAGTGGCGACTATTTTATTTTTCTCGACGGCGATTGCATTGTGCAACCCGATTTTGTCGCTCGCCATCGTCAGCTTGCTCAAGCAGGATATTTAGTGACTGGTAGTCGCATCTTGGTTAACGATCAATTAACCCAACGCATTTTGCAGTGGCCGCAATGGGATTTTTCCCAATTTTTAGCGCATAGCTTTGTCTACCGCTTATGCCACGGAATTAACAAGTATTTACCTTTGCATCTGAAATTCGCCGATGGCACTTGGCGACATTACCGCCAATTTGTCTGGCGCCGCATCAAGGGTTGCAATATGGCCTGCTGGCGGAGCGATGCGTTAGCCATTCAGGGTTTTGATGAAAGCATGACGGGTTGGGGTCACGAGGATGCTGATTTTGTCTTTCGTTTACAAAAAAATGGGGTGATCCGTAAATCTGGCTCATGGTCAACTGAGGTGCTGCATTTATTTCATCGGATTCATGATCAAGCCAATGCTGCCGAAAATGCCGCGCATGTGCGCGCGCAAATTATGGCGAAAGCGGTCGTTGATTTGAAACCACCCAAACGCGTGCTGTTCATCGCTACCCGCCAAATTGGAGATGTTTTGGTCACCACCCCCCTCATTCGACAAGCACGCGAATTATGGCCAAAAGCAGAATTTCACTTTCTTGGATATCGCGGCAAATTGGATATGCTCAAAGGAAATGCAGACATTCAAGAATGGATTGAAGCCGCTGATCGGCCTAATTTTAGGGAATATCTCAGCCTCTTTAAGCGTCTCTTTCAACGCTATGATTTAGCCTTAGTGACCCAGCCCAGCGATCGCGCTTATTTCTATAGTCTGATAGCAGCTCCACGACGCGTCGGTGTCGTAGCCAACCATCCGCAAGGCGAGATCACCCAAAAATCAACCGGTTTAAAAAATGCGTGGAAAAAATGGATTAGTCTGCAAAACATTGAGGTTGATTATTTTCATCAGCATGTCGTCATTGAAAAAATGCGCTTACTAGAGCCCTTTGTAAGTAATGCCACTTTGTTTGCCAATCCTATTGCAGTTATTCCACCCTCACCAGCAGATCTCAACCCAGCATTTGTAGCGCAAATTACTGAAGGACTGCGCACTAATAAATTAGCGATACTGCATACCGGTCCACTAATGGCCTACAAACGTTGGCCTCTAACGTATTGGCAAATTTTAGTGGTCTATTTAGTAAAGCAAGGTTGGCAAGTCGTATTAAGCGCATCATCTGCACCCCAAGATTTAGAATTAAATGAGGCTTTAATATCTCTGTTAGATCCCAGCATACGAGCTCATGTAGTCGATACCAAAGGTGCTTTATCGATTCCCCAAATGGGTAGTTTATTGCGGCAAGCAAAACTGTATGTTGGTATTGATACGTCAATTACCCATTTAGCCGCAGCCTGCGGTACCACTACGATTGCTCTTTTTGGGCCTACCCCACCGAGTAATTTTGGTCCATGGCCGAATGGTTTTATCGGTACGACGCCCTATGCGCTACGGGCCCGCAGTCAAACTGTGGCAAACGTGACTATTTTGCAAGGGCCTGGAGAGTGTGTGCCCTGCCGTAAAGCAGGTTGCGATGATCGCGCCGATAGCCGCAGCGAATGTCTCGACCTCTTGGAGCCAAGTGAAGTCATTAGTGCAATCGAAGCAAGTTACTGATACTGTACAACTACTGCATTGGCTTGCTTAGCAGCAAATAACTGATGCAAGCTATGCAAACATGCATCATCGGGATATAAACGCAATTCATCAGGAAATTGCATTAAGCATGCACCCCCTTGTGCAGTAACTGCTGCAGTCAAGGGTAAGCCACGCACCATATCATTGCTGGGTTTCACCCGATTAGCAATTAAGTAGGGGTCCATTTGGCTGCGTAACATTTTTAAGTCGAGGCCCGCATCAATGCAAACATGAACATTACGGGCAAAGCGTAAACGGGCGCCAGCAATATCCATTACTTGCTCCGCGACAATCCGCATTCCGCCAGAAAATTTATCTGGCATCACATTGACTTTGGCAATAAGTAACTCATCCTCCTTGAGCCAAGGTCGATTGGGTTCATACACTTCGCTGTATAAAGTGACCTCAAGCGCTGCGGTCCCATCATCAATCGTCGCAATCATCATGCGGCCACGTTGCCCAGTTAGCATTCGCGCCGAAGTAATAATGCCAGCCACCAATTGATCCTTACCTTCGGTAATTTTACGCAAAGGTTGCCGCACAAAGTGCTCAACCTCGAGCCGATAGGCATCAAAAAGATGACCAGTGAGACATAAGCCCAAGGCAGTTTTTTCTTCTTGGAGGCGTTTCTTTTCAGGCCATACTGGCTCACGCACTAACTCTGGTAAATGGCGATCACCATCATCTACCGAATCGAATAGGCTCACCTGATGAATCGATGCCTCAGCCTGTTCAGCCGCCTCAATTGCCCGTGCTAATGATGCTAAAAGGGTGGCCCGAATATCGTACCGTTTTGCTCCCGAGTTTTGCTCTACAGGATATAAAACATCAAAAGCGCCCGCGCGCAATAAAGCTTCAATCGCGCGCCGATTTACTTGGCGCCGATCAATGCGAGCACAAAAATCAAACAGGTCTTTAAAGGGGCCACCGTTTTCCCGCACCTTCACTAAAGCTGCAATAGCTGCTTCGCCCGTACCCCGCACAGCCCCTAGGCCATAG
This sequence comes from Polynucleobacter sp. IMCC 30228, assembly GCF_021395205.1. Lineage (GTDB taxonomy): Bacteria > Pseudomonadota > Gammaproteobacteria > Burkholderiales > Burkholderiaceae > Polynucleobacter. The sequence continues at coordinate 118,463 of NZ_JAJVCS010000006.1, forward strand.
CGAATTTGATGCAGTGGTAAGTCAATAGCGTCTTCAGCCAAGCGCAGAGGGGTAAATTCATACGTTCCGGTATTGATGTTCGGTGGCAAAACAGTAATTCGATTCTGCAAGCAATCGTCATACAAAATTTTGACTTTGTCTGTATCGTCCATCGCTAACGATAAGTTGGCAGCCATAAATTCAGCGGGATAATACGCTTTAAGCCAAGCAGTTTGATAAGCTAATAAGGCATAGGCTGCCGCATGGGATTTATTAAATCCGTAGCCAGCAAAACGCTCCATCAAATCATAAATTTCGTGCGCTTTACTCTCACTAATGCCGCCCTGCTTTGCACCATCGCTAAAAATTTTACGGTGCTGTGCCATTTCCTCAGGCTTTTTCTTACCCATCGCCCGACGCAGTAAGTCGGCGCCACCCAAAGAATATCCGCCAATGGTTTGCGCCATTTGCATCACCTGCTCTTGGTAAACCATAATGCCGTAAGTTTCGCGTAATACTGGCTCAATCCGAGGGTCGGGATATTCGACTTTTTGTTTACCATGCTTACGACTAATGTAATCGGGAATCAGGTCCATTGGCCCTGGACGATATAAAGCAACGAGGGCGATAATATCCTCAAAGCGATCGGGCTTAGCTTCGCGCAGCATACTTTGCATGCCGCGACTTTCCAATTGGAAGACTGCAACGGTATTGGCTTTTTTCAAAATATCAAAGGGTGCAGGATCGTCAAGTACTATTTCACCAATACTCCAGTGCTTGCGGTCAGCATGCAGTGCACGAATCCAGCGTTCAGCAGCAGCCAGAATGGTGAGGGTAGTTAAGCCTAAAAAGTCAAACTTCACTAAGCCAATTGCCTCGACATCGTCTTTATCAAACTGACTAATGACCGAATTGCTATCTTGGTCTTTAGAGTCTTGTGTATATAACGGACAAAAATCAGTTAACTTACCTGGCGCAATTAAAACGCCGCCAGCATGCATCCCCACATTGCGGGTGATGCCCTCTAATTGCTGAGCTAAAGCCAATAATTGTTTAACTTCATCTTCATTTTTTTCGCGCTCGGCTAATTGCTTTTCTTCTTTTTTAGCCATTTCAATCGTGACAACCTGGCCTGGTTTATTGGGTACTAACTTCGCAATGCCGTCGACAAAGGTATAGCCTTGCTCGAGCACGCGCCCAACATCACGAATTGCTGCCCGCGCAGCCATCGTGCCAAAGGTCACAATTTGGCTAACGGCATCGGCACCATACTTATCTTTTACATATTGAATGACTCGGTCACGCCCATGTTGACAAAAATCAATATCAAAGTCGGGCATGGAAACCCGTTCTGGATTTAAGAACCGTTCAAAAAGTAAGTTGTATCGCAAGGGGTCAAGATCAGTAATACCTAATGAATAAGCTACCAAAGATCCGGCGCCTGAGCCACGCCCTGGACCAACTGGCACACCATTATTTTTCGCCCAATTAATGAAATCAGCCACAATTAAAAAATAGCCTGGAAAACCCATTTGCTCAATGGTTTTGACTTCGAAAATTAAGCGTTCACGATAGCGCTGCTCATGCGCTGCACGCTCTTCAGGCAGAGGAAAATTGCGCTCGAGATGGCGTACCAAACCCACTTCAGCTTGTTGCAATAAATAATCACCCAAGGTAATTCCTGGCGGGGTAGGAAACTCAGGTAAGCGCGGTTGCCCCAATACCAATGACAGATTACAGCGCTTAGCAATTTCTACCGTATTCGCTAAAGCGCTAGGTAAATCGGCAAAACGAGTAGCCATTTCAGCTTGGGTTAAAAAATACTGCTCGGTAGTAAATTTTTTCTGGCGCCGCGGGTTACCTAGTAACTCACCTTCCGCAATACAAACGCGCGCTTCGTGTGCCGTGAAATCGTCTTTTTTCATATATTGCACGGGATGCGTTGCCGCGACCGGCAAAGCCATTGCACTAGCAAGCTGGCAAGCAAGTTGCAGATGCTGCTCATCTTGGGCATGACCGGCGCGCTGAACTTCAATGTAATAAGCATCAGGAAAAATAGCTTGCCAACGTTTAGCAGCTGCTTGAGCTATGGCTTCTTGGCCATTTAAAAGCGCTTGACCCACATCCCCAAGGTGTGCGCCTGACAGGGCAATTAAACCACTAGCTAGGGTTTTACCTGCCGCTCGATCAGACGCTTTTGCAGCAGGTTCTAAAAACCATTCCGGCTGAATTTCAGCCCGCCCACGCGCTTGATTATCTAAGGAAGCACGCGTTAGGAGTTGGCATAAATTGAGATAACCCGCATGATTCTGCACCAACAATAAAAGCCGATAGGCTTGTTCGGGTTCCTGGGCATTACTAATCCACACATCACTACCGGCAATCGGCTTAATTCCTTCGGCGCGGGCTTTACTATAAAATTTGACTAAGCCAAATAAATTACTCAGGTCGGTTAAGGCAATTGCGCCCATTTGATCTTTTTGGGCTGCAGCTACTACCTCTTCAATCCGCACCACGCCATCCGTAATTGAAAATTCGGAGTGAAGGCGTAAATGAACAAATTGGGGCGCGGTCATGAGATGATTTTAGCTGTGTCTACACTTCAACCTGCCACATTTTTTGGCTCTAGCTATCGGGGGCGCTTTGCGCCTTCACCCACTGGGCCTTTGCATTTAGGCTCCCTTGCTACGGCTCTAGGAAGCTGGCTTGACGCTCGCGCCCACCAAGGAAAATGGTTGCTCAGAATTGAAGATGTCGATGGGCCACGATCATTACCAAGGGCAACGACAACTATTCTGCATCAACTCAGTGCCTGTGGCCTGCAATGGGACGAAGAGCTCATCTACCAATCTCAACGCACTTCATACTATGAAACTGCTTTGCTGCAGCTCTTTCAAGCGGGTTTGGCCTATACCTGCACCTGCTCGCGACAGCAGATTATGAGTGCCTTAGCAGCCCAGGGTAGCCATTCTGAACGGCATGAAGAGCTCATTTATCCACGTATTTGTCGCCCAATCCAGATTCCCCACTCGCTAGCCAACTCGGAATTCTTTAATTTGGCCAGCCCAGTAGCTTGGCGTCTTGCGCTTCAAGCAGAGGAGCTCAAGCAAAGCGTAGGGGATTTTGTTTTACGGCGTGCAGATGGCTTTTTTAACTACCAAATGGCCGTAGTGGTAGATGATGCTGCCCAAAATATCACGCATATCGTGCGGGGTGCCGATTTAGCCAGCAATACGGCTCGACAAGTCTATTTACAAGGCGTTTTAGGATATCCTACCCCACACTATCTGCACTTACCCTTAGTGCTCGATCAGCGGGGGGAAAAGCTCAGCAAGCAAACCCTGGCTACTGCCATCGCCACAGAAAATCCGCAACTCACTTTGCAAGCACTGCAAGCAGCAGCAAATCATTTAGGCCTTGCTAATTTATCCAATCACCACCATCTCACAATTGCCGAATGGTTACACGCTGCCACCCACGCTTGGCGGGAGCAGAAAATCTAAAGCGCTGAATTGCTTGTTTAGATTAGTGAGATTTTTTTCTACTGCCACCCAAGAGTGCGCCAACGAGCGGCTTAGCAGGGGTAATTCCAGCCTCATTCATCGGTTCAGCAGCAGCCTCACTACTCGCTTTAGGCGAGGCTTGATAGGGCTGATAGAAGAAAGGGTCGACGGGTTGCTTTGGCGGCGGTACCGACTTGGTGCTTCGCCCTCTAGTCAGGGCCTTAGCTGGAGCAAAGTCAGACACTGGTAAGGGCGCGATATCCAACTTCCGTTTTAATAGCTTCTCAATATCATCAAGCAAACGCTTCTCACTAGAGTCGACTAAGGCAATCGCATCGCCTTTGCTGCCAGCTCGTCCGGTGCGACCTATGCGATGAATAAAGTCTTCGGCACTGAAGGGTAACTCATGATTAATAACACAAGGCATATCCGGAATATCTAAGCCTCGAGCTGCCACATCGGTCGCGACTAAAGCTTCAATGACACCAGATTTAAAAGCATCTAAAGTTAAGGTGCGTTCACCTTGACTTTTGTCACCGTGCAAAGCACCGGTTTTAATGCCATCGCGCTCTAAGGCGCGAGCCAATCTTGCGCAACCTAAACGACTATTAGTAAAAATTAAATATTGCCGCGGAAAGCCCGCTTGAGTGCGCTCATGAATAATGCTCACAATAGCTGCTTGCTTATTTTCAGATGCCACTAAGTGAGCCACCTGCTTCACCGTATCAGCGGCAGCGTTTTGGCGCGCTACTTCAACTGTCACGGGATTGCGCAAATAACTTTGGGCGAGTTTTTTAATTTCTGGTGAAAAGGTTGCTGAGAATAGCAGAGTTTGCCGTTTAGCCGGAATCAAATTAATAATGCGCTGCAAGTCCGGCAAGAAACCCATATCCAACATCCGGTCGGCCTCATCTAAGACGAGGATTTCTACTTGCGATAAATTTGCGGTCTTTGAACCCAGGTGATCGAGTAAGCGCCCTGGGGTGGCAATTAAAATTTCGACACCAGCACGTAAAGCTGCTACCTGCGGTTGCATATCAACCCCCCCAAAAACGACCGCAGTACGTAAATCGGTATGGCGTGAATAATTGGCGGCATTCTCTGCAACCTGATCACTGAGTTCGCGCGTGGGGGTCAATACCAAAGCCCGAATTGGGTGACGTGCTGGGGAAGCACTACTACTTGATAGGGGTAATAATTTTTGAATGATCGGCAAAATAAAAGCAGCAGTCTTACCTGTACCTGTTTGTGCTGCGCCCATCACATCTTGCCCAGTCAACACAATTGGTATAGCTTTTGCCTGAATTGGGGTGGGGGTTGTATAGCCCTGCTCAGCAATCGCCTTCAGTATGAGGGGATCTAAAGCAAAATCAGTAAAGGCTGCCACTGGGGCATTGGGAGAGTCTTCAGATCCGCCATTGGGCGGGGAATTGGCAGGGGAATTTACTTCAGGAGCAGAATTAATCAAAATACCTTATAAAATACAAAAAAGCCCTTTTAAATTAGCGGCTTACGAAAGAGCGGCAATGCCGGCTTGGGCGATGCTAGCATCCTCAGCAGATTTAACGCCAGATACGCCTACAGCCCCTATAGTAAACCCATCGACGACGATATTGATCCCACCCTCTAACATACCGCCAATATGCGGCGCTGATAAGAAGGAAATGCGTCCATTATTAATAATTTCTTCATAGACGCGACTTTCACGTTTGCCCATTGCGGCAGCACGAGCTTTCTCTTCGGCTATATAGGTTGAAACAGGGGCGCATTCATCACGACGAATTAAGCCTAAGAGATGACCCCCATCGTCACATACGGCAATCGTCACCGCAAAATTACCAGCCGCTGCAAAAGCATCTGCAGCATTCAAAATTTTCTGCACATCAGCTTGAGTGAGATAGGGCTTTTTAGCAAGCATGGTAATTTGTTTTCAAATAAAAATAGGGTTAATAGCTGCGCTTTTGATCTGATTAAACAGCGGATTTTAAGAAATCTTGCGCAGCCACTACGCCACTGGCTTTGGGTTTGTAACCCATTGTTTGTAGGCCCATTTCGACGCCACTTAAGGCTGCCATGAGAGTTAAGTCGTTGCAATCGCCCAAGTGACCAATGCGAAATACACGACCCTTAACGCGACCTAAACCAGTACCTAAGGCCATATTAAAGCGCTCTAAAATATGTTTGCGCAAGGCATCGGAATCCATACCCTCCGGGGCCAAAATAGCAGTGTTTACTGGTGAATAAGCGCTTGCATCTAAGCATTGATTTTCAAGACCCCAGGCTGCCACAGCACGCCGACAAGCTTCACCTAAGCGTTGATGACGCGCAAAAATATTATCCAAGCCCTCGGTCATCATCATATCTAAGGCCTCATGCAAACCATAAAGCAAATTGGTATTAGGCGTGGTGGGCCAAAAGCCTTGTTTATTAAATTCCATAATATCGGCCCAATCCCAATAGGCCCGAGGAATGGTCGCTTTCTTGCTAGCTTCAATGGCTTTCTGCGAAATTGCATTAAAGCCTAAACCTGGCGGCAGCATTAAGCCTTTTTGTGAACCCGCAATGGTGACATCAACGCCCCACTCGTCGTGACGGTAATCAGCAGAACCTAAACCCGAAACGGTATCGACTAATAGTAAGGCCGGATGCTTGGCGTTATCAATGGCCTTGCGCACTGCAGGAATGTTGGAAGTAATACCAGTGGCAGTTTCGTTATGAACCACGCACACTGCTTTAATTTCGTGTTTAGTATCTTGCTTTAAACGCTCTTCAATTAAGTTGGCATCAACTCCCCAACGCCAAGCAGCATCGCCAGGTTTAGAAATGATTTCGGCATTTAAGCCGAGTTTTTTTGCTAACACCATCCAAAGATGCGCAAACTGACCCGTTTCGTAGCCTAAGATTTTGTCGCCAGGATTTAAGATATTCACTAAAGCACTTTCCCAAGAGCCAGTACCAGAGGCAGCGTAAATAATGACGGGTTGCTTAGTTTTAAAGATTTTTTTAACGTCTTCTAAGACCTTTAAAGCTAAAGCTTGAAATTCTGGGCCGCGATGGTCAATGACTTGAAAGCTAATTGCGCGCAAAATACGGGGTGGTACTGGGCTCGGCCCAGGAATATTGAGAAAATGGTGGCCCGAAGGGTGTGAATCAAGTTTCAACATGAAGTCTCCGAAATAAAATTATTATTAATACTATTGATAAATTGCTAAATACCGTATTTTGCAGCATTCTCCCATATCTTGCCATATGCTGATAAAACCTGCATTTCCCCCTGAAATTGCCGCCCGCCTACGTAAAAACGTCAAGGGCGCCTTATTGACCGATATGGCCAATCGGGGTCGATACGCTACCGATGCGTCGATTTACCAGCAATTTCCTCTGGCTGTCTTTATTCCAGAAGACGCTGAAGACCTTAAAACTGCCTTGGCAGTAGCCGCAGAATTTGCTATTCCTGTTTTGCCCCGTGGTGGTGGAACGAGTCAATGCGGCCAAACCACAGGGGCTGCGCTGGTAATCGACAATAGCCACGCCTTTCGCCATATCCTTGAAATAGATCTAAAGCGAGCAGAGGTGGAGGTCGAGCCGGGCTTGGTGCTAGACCACCTCAACGCCAAACTCAAAACGAGTGGCTTGTGGTTTCCAGTGGATGTGTCAACCGGTGCCCAAGCCACGATTGGCGGCATGGCTGGAAATAATTCCTGCGGCAGTCGCTCAATTGCCTACGGCAATATGGTGCATAACGTAATTGGTATCGAAGCTTGGTTGGCTAATGGCAAGCTTGGCCAATTTGGACCTTATGCCCAAAGCTCAGGTGTCGCTAAAGAATTGGGCATCTTTGTCAAAGGTCTGGCTGAGCAACTTCAGCCTGAAATAGAAGCCAATTGGCCCAAGGTATTACGCCGCGTAGCAGGCTACAACCTCGATGTTTTTCATCCCCAAAGTGAATTGCCCTATACCAATGACGGTAGTGTCAATTTAGCGCATTTGCTGGTGGGTAGCGAAGGTACCCTCGCCTATTTCAAGTCCCTGCGCTTAAAGCTAGCCCCTTTGCCGCAACATAAAGTGCTGGGAGTAATCAACTTCACGAGCTTTTATCGCGCGATGGAAAGTGCGCAGCACCTAGTAAAGTTAGGCCCCAGCGCAGTGGAATTAGTCGATCGCACTATGATCGATTTAGCCCGCAGCAATCCTAGCTTCAAGCAAGTAATCGAAACTGCCTTAGTCGACTCCCAAGCCGAGACCCCAGAAGCAATTTTGTTGGTTGAATTTTCAGGGGAAAGTCAGGCGCCTTTGCTAGCGCAATTAAAAAGCCTGCAAGATTTAATGGGTGACCTCGGTTTAGCCAATACCGTTGTGCCAATGATCGATCTTGGTTTGCAAAAGAATTTATGGGAAGTGCGTAAAGCCGGTCTCAATATCATGATGAGCTTAAAGGGTGATGGCAAACCCGTCAGCTTTATTGAGGATTGCGCAGTACCCCTAGAACACTTAGCGGATTACACCCAAGCCCTAACTGAAGTCTTTACTAAACATGGCTCACGCGGTACTTGGTATGCACATGCCTCCGTTGGCACATTACACGTGCGGCCAATTTTAGATATGCGCCGTGACGGAGCGCAAAAAATGCGCGCAGTAGCCGAAGAGGCTGCAGAATTAGTGCGGCGCTATAAAGGCGCGTATAGCGGTGAGCATGGCGATGGCTTGTGTCGTGGAGAATGGATTTCTTGGCAATTTGGTCCCAAAATAACAGCCGCTTTAGGCGCCATCAAAACTGCTTTTGATCCACATCATTTATTTAATCCCGGCAAGATCATTGATCCGCCCAAAATGGATGAGCAGATTCTATTTCGATATCCACCTAACTACGCCATCATTCCCCTAAAACCTGCGCTCGATTGGTCGGCCTGGAATGTGCAAAATAATCCCGTTACCGAGGCAATCTCTGCTCCAGGCACGGGTGGCGATCCAGCTCTAGGTTTAGCAAAAGCCATTGAAATGTGTAATAACAATGGTCATTGCCGTAAGTTTGACGCCGAGGTGATGTGCCCAAGTTATCGGGTTACTAGGGATGAAAAACATTTGACCCGCGGGCGCGCCAACACCTTGCGCTTAGCGATGTCGGGTCAATTGGAGCAAGATGAGATTAGTTTAAGCGACCCATTAGCCAGTGATGCAGTTAAAGAAGTCATGGATTTATGCGTGAGTTGCAAAGCCTGCCGCCGCGAATGCCCCACCGGGGTTGATATGGCGAAAATGAAAATTGAATTTTTGCAGCGCTATAAAAAACGGGTCGGTCATTCCGTACGCGATTTACTGGTTGCTTATTTACCACGCTATGCCCCCGTCATCAGCGCAATACCAGGCTTGCCAGCCCTACTCAATTTACGTAATCAAATTCCTTTTATCGCCAAACTGCAACAATGGCTCACAGGAATTTCTGCAGCCCGCAGCTTGCCAGTCTGGAGCGCTAAAACATTATGGAAAAACCAAGCCATTCTGCAAAAGAAATATACGCATTCACCTGATGCCTTGCTTCAAGGTGATGGTAAAGGCGTGGTCTTATTTGCCGATACCTTTAATGCGTATTTTGAAAATGAAAATCTCCAAGCGGCAATTCGTTTACTTGAAACCGCGGGTTATCGCATTCATATTCCGCAACCCACTAAAGCAGCTCGGGCCAAGCAAGCAGGTTGCGGCAAGCAATTTTGCTGTGGACGAACTTATTTAGCTGCAGGCATGGTGGATGAAGCAAAAGAACAACTAAGCGCCCTGTTAACGCATTTACATCCCTATGCCGAGCGCGGCATTGCAATTGTTGGCCTAGAGCCTTCCTGCCTATTCACCCTTAAAGATGAGGCTTTAGTCATGGGTTTTGGCGAGCAAGCGATTACCGTAAGTCAACAAGCACAGTTACTCGAAACATTTTTAGTTGCAGAATTAAAAGCAGGTCGTTGTCACTTTAATTTACAGACAGCCATAAAGCCCGTCTTAGTACATGGACATTGTCATCAAAAGGCATTTGCTGAATTGACGCCAACATTAGAACTATTAAAACAAATTCCCAATGCCAACCCCCAACTGATTGAATCTTCTTGCTGCGGCATGGCTGGAAGTTTTGGTTATGAAGTTGAACACATTACCGTTTCAAAAAAAATGGCAGAACTTACTTTGTTACCTGCGATTCGGCAAGTACCGAATGCATGGATCGTTGCCGATGGTACGAGTTGTCGCCATCAAATTCAAGATGGTGTACAACGAGAGGCGGTGCATATTGCACGCATTCTGGCGGCCCACCTTTGATTTAGCTGGGTAATTGAGTGCAGATAAAAAAGCGGTGCCCCCTCCCCAAAGGTTGCACCGCAAAACGCCAGTGCTTAGTTTAAATGAGAATGATTATCAACTAAAAAATAGCTAGTAAAGCCCTCAATTAAATAGGCGATAAGGCACTGAAAATAAATTCTTAGCCTTCATCCAATTGCCGTAAGACCCAATCTACAACGCCTTTGGGGGTCCTAAAATCAGCTATAGATCTTGCCGCAATATGCGGGTGAACTTCAGTAATCATTTTCGCCAATGATCCGCCTGGGCCAAGTTCTAAAACTACTTTGATGCCACTATCGGATAAGGTTTGCATAGCATGTTGCCAATAAATGGGTTCAGCAATTGCTCTGGCTAAAGATTGCATCCCCACTACAAAATCTGTACAACGCGCGCCATTAATGCCCAGTAAAACTGGAGAATTGCAGGGTACGACAGTTGTTGAAAAGGAGTTTCGTAAATAGATATTCATTTCACTACTGGCTTTTACCATCAAGGGGGTATGAGAAGGAACAGAGACATCCAATAATTTTGACCAAACGCCCGAAGCTGTTAGCACCTCAGCAAGCTTCTTTAACTCATCTTTATTGCCACCAACCACAAAATGGGTATCTTCATTAATAATTGCCACATAAATTAAACCACCATTTAAATGCTGATTAAGCTTTACTAAATCTATTCCCCGAACTGCGAGCATGCCAGAATTAGGCGGAGCATATTGATCCATCAAGGATGATCTGTTGTAGGCAATCTGGGCAATCTGCTCAATTGGTAATGATGTTGCGCATCCCCATGCAGAAACCTCACCGACACTATATCCAGCAAACATCTTGGGAATTGGCAGAGCTTCTTTAAGAATACGCCAATTAGCAATCGCCGAGGCCACCGCGAGTGGCTGCGATAGCGGATTAAAGCCTTGCTGTGATAGCTTACCAATTTCAGCATAAAGATTGGAACTAAAAATTGAGGAAAAAATTTCTATTACCTCTGCGCCGTCGTGCTGTATCTTTGAAAATGCTAAGGTGTCTGCACTTAAATTTCCTTGGCCTGAACAGACAATTGCAAAGTTAGGCGCAAAATTAGACATCAAGGGTCAGATCAAGATAATTAATCAAAAGACAGGCTCCTAATAAATCAGCGCAGCCTCCAGGACTTAGTTTTCGTGCTATGAATTTGTGATGAATAGCTACAGCATGTTGATGCCACCCGGGATTTAAAACGCCACCTTCGCTTAAGAAAGAAAGGGCTTCATTCCGGGCAAATAAAAGTCCATCTAATCCCCCCCGATGCAATAAATTCGTGTCTTCAGTAACTGAAAGTAGTTTAAAAAAAGTGTGGATGCGGGCTAATTCAGGATCTTGGGTCTGAAATAAAAGCTTCTGGTAGGCTGGTAAACCAATTTGATAGACAGTTCTAAAACCACTCTGCGCCTCACTTAATGCTCCGCCCGTACCATGTTTTTTAAAGATTTTGAAGCCATTGCTATCACTGCTCCGCTGATGTTTGATTAATTCCTCACCCCAAAGCTCAGTCACAATTTCACCAAGGGATTTCAATTGAATATTATTCTTTAATTGATAGCCAGCTGCGGCAGCCAATAAGCCTAAATTAAAAATAGCTCCCCTATGGGTATTGCGGCCACTGGTGGCGGCCAGCATTCTTTGCTCGCCCGAGATTCCCAATTCACGTAATACTTCAAATTTAAGCCCCCTAGAACCCGCTTCGGCAATTTGATAAAAATAAAAGCGCAAGGCAACAATGCTGCTTGAAAAGTGGCTAGCCGACATATCAGAATGGCTGCCAGGGTCTTCAAGGCTAACTAAACCAGGTTTAGGAAAGGTAATTAACTCATGCCAAAGAGCCCATAAACAAGCATCTCTAATAGTTGTTTGCGCGTTTACTAGTGGGCCAATAGATTCATGCAGGGCCTGTTTGAGACTTAATGGCCTCATGCTAATTGCGCCCAAATTTCACTACAGTTTTGCAGTGAAGGTCCGTGATCTGACTTCACTAATATTTTGTCTGGCATGATCGATAGTTCACGCCAAGCAACAGTATTACCATCGGGCAACTCTAATTCGCCATCGAGTCTAATGGCATATAAATTACTGCATTTATTGAGCGCAGCAAAAGTCTTTTCAATATTATTGCGACCATGTGTTTGGATGATTAAATCTAAATCTGACTCCTCTGTCATGCATGTCGATTTTTGTGCATGACTCCAGAATGCAGATCCATATACCCTAATTTCAACCTCAACTCCTTGAAGTAAAGCCAATAAATGGGTGGCACATAAACAATGCTGGAGAGGCAAATACGCTAGAACTGAGGCTAATAAAAGGGGTTGCTCAACCTTATCGATAACTGTGTTTTTAACTAATAGATAAAGGCGTTGCTTGCTCTTGGGTGATCCAAGTTGCAGCAAACCAATTGGTCTCAAGCCCGTTGAGGCTAGATTAGCTTGCCCAAAAGCTCTACCTACTAAAGGCTTATTTTGCTTGATCCAAGATACTAAATAGTTAACTTTTTCCCTAGATTCGTCGCGCTCAAAAAAAACTTCGCCAGCATCTTCTGGTCGAATCCAAATCTGCCGATGTCGCCACGGCGCTAGGGAGGCAATTTCATACATGGGTATTAATAACTGAATTTATTACTTCAAAGGCTAATGTTCTGCCACCTCTTTCAAGGCCGAGTTTTGCGCGCTGATCAAGCTGCTCATTTTGACCTAAGGCCCCCTCAATTGGTGACGATAAATCATTTACCAAAACCGCATCTAATGCCCCAAGTGCAACGTAGTTGTTAGCTCCAGGTCCAAATATAGGTGAGCTAGTACATAGCTCCTCTAGTCTTTCTAATGGAATTTGCATAATGCGTGACATTGCAGAAAGTGCCATCACGCGAATTTGGGCGTTCTCCAAGGCAAAAGATCTGTCGGCAATCATTCCTAATGCAAGATAACCACCGCTTACAGCTTCCTTATAAACAATACTAATTAGCTTGTGACCACGTATTCGCGCAAGCTCGAAGCACATTGAAAGATGGGCTAAGTAGCCTGCATTGCCAAGCAACTCATCACGCCGTGACAAATTTTGCCCTTGTGTATCAACCAAAATAATGATTGGTCTTTGGGGATGATTTTGAATAATTTCAAGCACTTTCCCAGCTAATCCAAAAGCCAAATCGACCCCAATTGGTGCGCTATTAATTGTGCCAAGTAAAGCAACGACGCCCCTACTTGTTTTTGCTTCACCATAAATCATTTCCCCTGCAGTCGCTAAATTAAAGCCCAAAGGGAATAATTGCTCACAAGCAGAATTAGCATTAGTCATGATCTCTTACTCGATTAGCAATGGCAATAAAAGATTCATCATCAAGACTAGGAATTTGATCGGGATTCTGAATGCCCATTTTGGCCCAGATATCAAGGGCATCAGCACAGTCACTAAATTTTTCTAATCTCAGGCCCAGGCTTTTATGCTGCCTTAATAATTCTTCAAGGCTAAGCGGAACTGACTTACTGAAATAGGCTGCGATGGTCGCGCGTATATTTTCAATTAAATCTTTTGTATAGGCTTGCGCTTCATTTTGCAAGTATCTATGTTTACCCCCCATGGTGCGCCACACTAAGGCCTTATCACGGGCGTCGAATTCTTCAACCCCTTTTTGCGACTCAATTACCTCAGGGCCCGAAACAGATAAGCGGCCCTGTTCAGTAATTAAAACGTAATCACAGCATCGCGCCACAATTCCAATGCCGCCATATATTCCATTTGAACCAGCAGAAATTGCAATTACAACTACGCCCATTGAGCGCGCCTTAAATAATGCTCTTTGTATTTCAGATATGGCAATGAGTCCGGCATTGGCTTCGTGTAGACGGACGCCGCCAGTATCTAAAATTAAAATAACGGCAGCCGGCTTTTCTATCGCAGCTCGCTCAAGTAAACCGGTTAATTTTGCACCATGCACTTCTCCAACTGAGCCGCCCATAAAACCGGGCTCCTGAGCTGCGCAAAATACCTTCTTCCCCTCCAACAAACCAACCCCTATGACGATGCCATCATCAAATGCAATAGGCATACCCAGCGTTTTTAAGTGTGGGCTAGAGATCCGCTTAGATGGAGGCAGAATCTCCTTAAAACTAGCTCTATCTAATATTAATGAAATACGTTCACGTGCTGAAGATTCATAAAGACCGGAAATATTTTCTAATCTCATGTGGTTTCTTTCCATTGCTGTGCCGCCTGAGCAAGACGTAGCTGCACTACTGCTGGCGTTGCTCCACCATCATTAATTGTAATGATGGTATTTGCAAATTGCTCTTGTTCGGCAAAGTCTGAAAGTACTGCTTGCCATGTTTTCTTAAAACCATCAATCGAAGTCTCTAAAGAAAATTGAGTGCACCCATTTAAATCAACCTCCTCCACCAAAACCTCTAAATTACCCGACCCAACTACACCGACAATAGTCGGTTTTTTATTGCTTAATTGAGAAGGGTTTGACCAAGGGCCAAACTTAAATTCAAAAGCTTCCATAGTTACCAATTCCTAAAGCGTTTAGGTGGTTTATATAAACCATCAGACCAAAAAACTAAATCCTTAATCGACCTTGCTGCCAATAAATTGCGCGTTGCCATGCGCGGATCAACTCCTAAATCAATAGGTCGCTGAATAATCTTTTTGCTAATCAATTCCTCTACGACTTTTTTATTTCTAGCTAGTCCTACAGGGGTATATCCTGCCACACCTCTAATTGCCTGTTCTCTTTCAGCCAAATTACGACATCGATGAAGGTGTGCAATACCTTCCTCGGTAACTAAGTGAGTAACATCGTCCCCATAAATCATGATCGGCGGAATGCTTAACTGAAAATCTTCCATTAATTGCCAAGCATCTAATTTATCTACAAAAGTAGCTTGCATCTTGTCTTTAAAGGTTTCTACCATTTGTACTACCAACTTCCTCCCACGTGGTATTACTGATTTTCCTGGATGCATACTTTCCTCACCAGCTTTTAACCACGCTTTGCTAGCATGGCGTCTACCCCTGGAGTCTGATCCAAAATTAGGTGCACCACCAAATCCAGCAATTCGATTTAAAGTTGCTGTAGATGAATTTCCCTCAGTGTCAATTTGTAAAGTTGAACCAATAAATAAATCGGCATAGTGGCCAGCAAGTTGGCAAAAAGCCCTATTCGAGCGAAGCGATCCATCTGGGCCAGTAAAAAAAATATCAGGGCGAGCCGCAACATAATCCTCCATCCCCAGCTCAGACCCCGCACAATGAATATTTTTAATAAAACCCGACTCTATTGCGGGTATTAGGGTGGGGCACGGATTAACACTCATGTATTCACAGACCTTACCCTTTAATCCAAGCGACTCGCCATAGGTCGGCAAAATTAGCTCAATGGCTGCAGTATCAAATCCAATACCATGATTTAGTCGATTAATCTCATAAGGAATATAAATTCCCTTAATCACCATCATGGCCATCAAGATCTGCACCTCAGTAATTAATGCGGGATCTCTCGTAAAGATTGGCTCGATATAGTGATTCTTAGGCGCCTTGACAATAAAAGTAACCCAATCGCTAGGTAAGTCAATACGCGGTAAATTTTCAACTATCTCATTTACTTGGGCGATTACTATGCCATTTTTAAATGCTGTGGCCTCAACAATTGGCGGCGTATCCTCAGTATTTGGTCCGGTATATAGATTGCCCTGAGAATCTGCGCTTTGAGCGGCAATAAAAGATACGCGAGGAGTCAAATCAACAAAGTAACGGCTATACAGTTCTAAATAGGTATGAATCGCACCAACCTCAATTAGCCCCTCTTTAATTAACTTTCCTAAGCGAACACCTTGCTCACCTGAATAACAAAAGTCTAGTTTTTTTGCAATTTTTTTTTCGAAAATATCTAAATGCGCAGGAAGGGCAATGTTTGATTGCACGACATGCAAATCGTGGATTATTTGAGTGTTTACCGCCGCCAAAGATTGCGACAAAAAATCTGCATGTTTTTGATTGTTACCTTCAATGCAAATTTTATCGCCAGGTTCAATGACCAGCTCAAGCAGGCGAACTATATCCTCTTGTGAAACGTACTTATTATTTGTAATTGTGCGCGCCCGCTCGAGGCGTTGAGCTAAATTAAGCTCAAGCGTATTCCATTTTTTCATGGGAACTTTTTCTTCACGACACCATTAACTGTCAAGTGTAATTTTCGCCTCTTTAATCACTGCCCCCCATTTTCGATAGTCTGACTGAATCATCGACTGAATTTCGGCTGGGGTTTTAGGAACAATGTCATCATTTCCCAATTTTTTAAGTTCGTTAATCACATTAGGCTCAAGCATGATCTGCTTAAAATTAGTTTGATACAAGGTGGTAACAGGCGCCGGCATTTTGATTGGGCCAACCATATAAAATCGTAAAACTGCTTCATAGTCCTTTAGCCCTTGCTCAGCAATGGTTGGAACAGTCGGCAAAGAGCTAGACCGAACAATAGATGTCACCCCCAATGCCCTAGCTTTCCCAGAAGCAATCATGGGTAATGCAGGCCCGATTGTGGCAAACATAATAGGAATTTGCCCCCCAATCAAGTCAGTTAACGCTGGGCCAGCACCGCGATAGGGAATGTGCACAATAAAAACCCCGGCTCTAGCTTTAAAAAGTTCGCCAGCTAAATGATGTACAGATCCCACGCCAGAACTTGCATAACTAAACTTACCTGGGTTAGCCTTCGCTAAAGTGATTAATTCTTGTACGTTTTTAACATCCAATGCTGGATTTACAATTAAGACCAGCCCAGTAGAGCATACATAAGATAAGGGGGTGAAGTCTGTTAGGGGGTCATATGCCACTTTGCGCAAATGCGGCATGATACACAAGGGCCCAGTATCGGTGAGGCCAATAGTGTAACCATCAGGCGTACTTCTGGCCACAAATTCAGCGCCTATCGATGCGCCGGCACCTGGCTTATGGTCAATCACAACAGTTTGTTTTAAATTTTGCTCTAAAGGCCTAACAATAATGCGTGCAGTCGCATCTGAGGCTCCGCCAGTGGTATAGCCAAGTACAAGTTTGATCGCCTTATCTGGCCATGATTGAGCCCAATTACGTAAAGAAAAAAGTGTGCCTGAAATGGCAACTAGCGATTTAAGTACTAACCTTCTATTTAAAGTCATTTCCAATCTCCAGGGCGTTACAAAATGAAAACCAGTAGGTTCCTTATATTACATTGAAAAAAATGACTTGGCAGATGGATATTTTGATAAATAGTTTTCAAAAAATTAATCCGTAAGTCATCATCAGCAAGGTTCCAGTTAATAAGGCTGGCACTAACTGCTTATGAGGATTTGATAGCATTATTGCTAAACATAGACCGCATAAACCAATGCGCAGATACATTGGAACAGTTGCCAATAAGCCAAAAGGTAGAATAATCATCCGCACTGTAAGCGCTGCCACCATTGCGTAAGTAACCGCGGAAAGCCACTCGAAAATCGGGCTATCTTGATTAATCTTCCCTGAGAGTAAAACGCCTATGGCGCGACATAAATAAGTGCCAATACAAGCACCGAAAAGCGCTAGCCAAATACCCCAACCCTGTAGGGCAGTGTTCATGATGATTGATCTTTAAAACGACGACGCAAAAACTGGCGATCAATAAGGTAGGCTACCGTACCTGCAACCACTCCAGATACGAGCAAGCTCGAGTCGCGATCTAGTAAATAAAAACAGGGTCCTAAGACGCCCCCCAAAATAATTGCTACGCGATTGATCGTGGCTTTAACCTCAGTAAACGTTAATAGAAAAAATAAGGGGTTAATAAAAACAAGTCCCAAGGCAATCCACTTGGGTACTAAACCAGCCAACAAATAACCCAAAATGGTTGCCGGAAAACTAATCGCCCAACATAAAATGCCAAGGCCCAAATAATAGTGGAGACGATGGTGTGACTCAATTGCCTGAAACTCACGCATCGATACCGCCCAAGCGGTCATTGCTAATAAATGCACTGAAGCATAGAGTTTGCGATTGCGATCACGCGGATGTAGTTGTGGAAACAAAGTAACTGTCATCGTAACGAAACGAGTAGATGTCAACGTTACAGCTAGGATAATTGCCACTACTGATGAACCAGAAAGTACCATATCCAACAACACCACTTGCCCTGGTAAGGCAAACATCAACAAGCTACTTAAAGACGTGAACCACATATCAATATTATTGGTTTTAGCCATTGCCCCAAAGCCCACCATGCCGGCGAACAGTACCATTGCCGGAGCACCAGCAGCATGCCGAAAGCCGCTCCAGAACGCATGTTTGCGACTGGTGTAACGCTGAGGACCTTTCCCATCTAGCTCTGCAGAATTCGGCGCCAGGAAGGCTTTGGGGGGAAGTGGGGGTGGCGCAGCAGCAGTCATGGCTAGATTGTAGATTCTGGCTGTAATGCCCATTGAATATGCTCGCGCACAAGATCATCGGCCATAGGCATGGCAACCGTTAGTGCGCTTTTTATTTCAGCGTGTTCAATCTCATTTAATGCCGAATTAGCTAACGCATTCCCCATGGCAACAGCTAAATTACGCCGCCAGCGACTATAACCAATGCGCCGAATTGCACTGCCTTCATGCCGCTGCTCAAACTCGGCTTCAGTCCAAGCCCATAATGCCAATAAACTTTGCTCGCCTAAGCCATGGCGCTCTACAAAATCAGGCACGCTGGAGCGTTTAGCAAATTTATTCCATGGGCAAATTAATTGACAATCATCACACCCGTAGATACGGTTACCCATCGGTCGCCGAAATTCAAGCGGAATAGCTGCAGGATTTTCAATGGTTAAATAGGAAATACATTTACGCGCATCAAGCTGATAAGGCGCTGTAATTGCTTGTGTAGGGCAAACATCAATGCAAGCCGTGCACGTGCCACAGTGCTGCACTTCCTCAGGGTCAACGGGTAGAGCAAGATCAACCAAGATTTCACCGAGAAAAAAGAAGGACCCCGATTCGCGATTTAAAAGTACGGTATGTTTTCCACGCCAACCCAAGCCCGCTTTACGCGCCAGTTCTACTTCCATTAAAGGCGCTGAATCGGTAAAGACCCGATACCCAAAGGGACCGATTTGACCTTCAATTGCTTTGGCAAAATCATTTAAACGGCCACGTAAAACTTTGTGATAATCGCGACCGCGGGCATACATTGAAATGACTCCAGCACGTGGATTGGCTAATTGCCGCCATTCTTGGTCTATGTCATGATCGTCGGGTAGATAGTTCAAACTGACGCAAATGACGCGCACTGTACCCGGTAAGAGTAATTTTGGGTCGGCTCGCAAAAGTGCGTGACGGCTCATATAATCCATGTGTCCGTGGCGACCCTCGGCCAGCCACTGACGCAAGCGTTCGCTAGCCTCGCCAAGATAGGTGTCGGTAATGCGCAAACGGTCAAAGCCGAAAAGAGTAGCCTGTTCACGCAACCAAGCAATATTCATATCAAAGTACACATTGAATCAATTAAGTAAACATTGTAGGCAGGAAAGCGAAACGGGTGATCTAGCTAGGTCCCTAGGGCAAGCGCTGGCTCAATATTTCAAGGAGTCACCAGATGGGCAGGTCAATTTGGCTCTCAGCGGCGAGCTAGGCGCTGGCAAAACCAGCTTTGCCCGCAGCCTCATTCAATCCATGGGGCATCTGGGAAAAGTGAAAAGCCCTAGTTATGCCTTGTGCGAACCCTACTCGATCGCGGTAGCGCAACACTCGATTGCTGTGCATCATTTTGATTTATTTCGCATGCGCTCCCCCTTAGAGTGGCAAGAGGCTGGCTTTGCTGATTTATTTGCCACACCAGGCCTTTGTTTAGTTGAATGGCCAGAAAAAGCCGAAGATACCTTACCGGTCTTTGATCTCTCTATTAGCATTACAGCGTTGCCGATTGAATGTGAACGCGAGATTCATATCGCCGCTCACTCACCCACAGGGCAAATCATCTTTTTAAAGCTTGAAAGCCTAAGTTAAACGCGATGACTAAAACTTCTGCAGTTAATCAGATTAAGCGTCGCACCTTAAGACGGTCTGCTAAAGCAGTTTTGGGTTTAGGGGGGCTACAAAAGGCAGGATTTTTAATTCTGCTGGGCGTCAATGAAATCGCTTACGGCGCCAAGATAATGGGTGTGCGAATTTGGCCCTCTGAAGATTACACTCGCATTACCTTAGAGTCTGATACACCGTTGCCTATTACCCAACAGATGCTCACGAATCCCGATCGCCTAGTAGTTGATGTACAAGGGCTAGAGCTGAATCCAACCTTAAAGGATTTGGTGGCCAAGGTGAAGCCTAATGACCCTTATGTGTCACAAATTCGGGTGGGCCAATTTCAACCCAATGTAGTGCGCTTGGTGTTTGACTTAAAAGAACCTGTCAAACCACAAATTTTTACCCTTGACCCAGTTGCCGAATACCAATACCGCATGGTGTTTGATCTCTATTCGGCCACCCCACCCGACCCATTAATGGAGTTAGTAAAAAACAGTGCCCGCAAAGAAAAAGCCCTCGAACAATTAAATGCCCAGCCCGATTTAATTGCTGAATTTGCCAATAAAGAATTACCGCCTAATAAAAGTTCGGCTTTAACAAATAAAGAAGTGGCCAATAACCGCTATAAACGCTTAATTACTATTGCTATTGATCCTGGTCATGGCGGCGAAGATCCCGGCGCCATTGGTGCGCGGGGCTCAAAAGAAAAACAAGTAGTGCTCGCAATTGCTAAGCGCCTAAAAGATAAAATCGAAAATGTTTCCTATATGCGCCCCTACCTGACTCGGGATGGCGATTATTTCGTGCCACTAGGCGTACGAGTTCAGAAAGCACGCCAAGTACAGGCCGATTTATTTGTCTCAATTCATGCTGATGCCTTTATCCAACCACATGCAAAAGGCGCTTCGGTATTTGCCCTCTCGCAACAAGGAGCCTCAAGCACTGCTGCCCGCTGGATGGCTAATAAAGAAAATGCCTCAGATTTAGTGGGCGGCATCAATATCAAAACTAAAGATGCTCAAGTAGCCAATTTGCTCTTAGATATGTCAACAACCGCACAAATTAAAGACTCTATGCAAGCAGCGCAGGCCATACTGCAACAAATCGGTGGGTTTGCCCCCCTGCATAAAGGCAAAGTAGAGCAAGCCGGCTTTGCAGTCTTAAAAGCGCCCGATATTCCCTCTATTTTGGTAGAAACTGCCTTCATCAGTAACCCAGAAGAAGAGGCCCGACTGAATGATGAGGCCTACCAGGATCGCATTGCGGAAGCCATTTTGAAGGGAATTAAAGACTACTTTGCCAAAAATCCACCAGTAGCAAGACGTGTTAACTCCTGATTCATTGGGGTGGGTAGCGATCTTCAAGAAGTCCAGCAACAAATTGCTATAATTTCTTTCTTTCTGGGTCGGTAGCTCAGTCGGTAGAGCAGCGGACTTTTAATCCGTTGGTCGTGGGTTCGAATCCCGCCCGACCCACCAAATAAAAATGGCCCTTTCTGGGGCTATTTTTATTTGATATGTTGTGTTGGATGAGAACCTTGGTTCGACTTTGAGCAAAGCGAAAAGCGGTGGACACTAACTTTGTGTAGCAAAGTTATGTGGAAGCCAATCCCGCCCGACCCACCAAATAAAAATGGTCCGTACCGGACACATGCTTTACATCCGGTACCGATCACATGGTTACATATGCCCAGTACTTTCATTCCACGGCATAGAGTGGTCCCTCCTATGCCTAAAACTGTAAAGTATGTGTCCGGTATAAAGTGTTAACAATGTGTCGAGTCGTACATATTAAGCCTCGCTCTGCGGGGTTTTTTTATTTTCCAAACTATTAGGCATGGATTGTGATTCTCATGCCTAAGGCGCCAAGAACCTTGGATACAGTATCAAAACGGGGTTTTGTATTCGGCTTGAGTGCTTTATACAGAGCCTCTCTAGTAATGCCACTAGATTTAGAAATCTCCGCCATGCCTTTTGCCCTAGCGATATGCCCCAAGGCAGTTGCCAATTCGGCATCATCACCATCACTAATGACTTGATTTAAATACTCAGTCATCGCACGCTTACTTTTCAGATGGCGAGTCATGTCAAATTCAGCTAAACCACTGACTTTTATTTTCTTTTCTGTTTTTACGGTTTTCATTTAATCCTCCAATAGCTTGGCTAATTTTTTTACCACTTTAATATCATTCGATTGACTGGACTTATCCCCGCCACCCAGCATCACAATAATCGTTTTCCCCCTCACCACGTAATACATTCGCCAACCTGGTCCAAACTTTTCGCGCATTTCATAAACGCCATCAGTCAAAGCCTTAACATTACGCTTTATCAATGCCGATCTCATTGCCGCTGGCCTAGCGCCCTTTGACCCTGAATCCATTTTATTCAAAGCAGCTCGGTTGATGTTAAACGAATTAGATGAACATACTAAAGCTGGAGAAAGCTTTGCTTTTGAGACCACTTTATTGGAGCTCATTACCACTCAACGTATTCAGGAATGGAGAGATTTGGGCTATGACGTCAAACTCTGGTTTATTGCACTAAGCTCCCCTGAATTAGCCATCTCTCGCGTAGCTGAGCGGGTGGCACAGGGAGGTCACATTATTCCTGAAGATGTTATTCGAAGGCGATATAAGGCGGGATTAGAAAATCTCTCAAAATATCAAAAAGTTGTAAAATCATGGGTATTGTTAAATGGCGACAAAACTCCACCGGAGCAAATTGACCAAGGTTAACTATGACTATTCCAAATAACGACATTCGTAATTCACCAGATCCCGATATCGCTGGATCCTACTATGCTATGCAACGCGCCGGTCAAGCAGCGATTGACCTAGCCATTCAAACGAACACCGCAATCGTAACCATGGTTGATGGCAAGATAGTTCGGATCCCAGCTTCTGAGCTCATTAAAAAGCGCCAGCCTGGTGTCTAAGTACCGTTGGCCGCGAGTTCGACTTTGAGCAAAGCGAAAAGCGGTGGACACTAACTTTGTGTAGCAAAGGCAATTGCCTAGATAACGCCGTCATGGAGAACTGGTTTGGGATTATGAAAACGGAGTTCTTCCACCGCAAGAAGTTTGAAAGCGTCTCATCATTTAAAAAGGAGTTATGCGAATATATCCACTACTACAACCATGATCGAATCAAGCAAAAACTAAAGGGATTAAGTCCTGTTAATTACAGAACTCAATCCCTCGTGCTAAGCTAATTAAACTGTCCAACTTTTGGGAGTCAGTTCACTAGAGTTGGTATTTTTTTGTTAAACGTCCAAATAGGTCCTAAAATTTATTAATATTTAATTATTTCCACAGCGAACATTTTGATTCGGCTTTAGTTGCAAAGGCCTGATCACCAGGAACTGTAGCTACTAACTTGTAATAATCCCAAGGATATTTGGATTCAGAGGGTTTCTTGACTTGCATTAAAAACATATCGTGTACCATGCGGCCATCTGGACGAATATAACCACCCTTTGCAAACATATCATTAATTTTGGCTGTTTTTAATTGGGTCATCACCTTTTCAGGATTATCTGTACCAATTGCTTTAACGGCTTTAAGATAAGTTGTAGTTGCTGAATAGTCTGCGGCCTGAGTGGAGGATGGCTCCTTTTTCATAATTTCAAAATATCGCTTAGCCCAAGCCCTAGAATCTGGATTTGAATCCCAATACCAAGCATCAGCTAGATACATATTTTGCGTTAAATTAAGTCCCAAAGCATGAATATCGGTAATGAACATGAGCAAACCAGCCAATTGCATTGTTTTGGTAATCCCGAATTCATTGGCGGATTTAATTGAATTAATAGTGTCGCCGCCAGAATTAGCTAGGCCAAGAATTTTTGCTTTTGAATTCTGTGCCTGCAATAAGTAAGAAGAAAAATCTTGAGTATTGAGTGGAGCTTTAACATCCCCAAGCACTTTACCGCCCGATGCTTTAATGACGGTTGAGGCATCATTTTGCAATGCGGCACCAAAAGCATAATCTGCAGTTAGGAAAAACCAAGTATCGCCGCCTTGCTTAACAATAGCTGAACCAGCTACCTTTGATAGGGCGATTGTGTCATAGGAATAATGCACGGTATAGGGGGTGCAGTCTTCATTAGTAACACGTGATGTACCTGCGGAAACGACGATAATTGGCTTCTTTTTCTCTAAGGCAATTTTATTCATTGCTAAAGCTACTGCTGAGTTAGTTCCAGCAATTAATAAATCTACCCCCTGCTGGTCAACCCACTCGCGCGCCTTACTAGCAGCAATATCTGGTTTATTTTGATGATCAGCTGTTAATAATTCAATTTTCTTTCCATTAACACTGCCTCCAAAATCAGCTATAGCCATTTTGATAGCTTCGATACCGCCCTGCCCGTCAATATCACCGTATAGCCCGGAAATATCTGTTATGAATCCAATCTTTACCGTATCGCCAGAAATTTGGGCTTTACTAACGGTTGACATACCCATTACTGCAGCTGCAATTGCTGTTGTTACCAATATTTTTGATTTTTTCATCTTCATCTCCCTTGTTAAATTATTATTAAACATTCACATCTACTACAATTCGCCCACGTACTTCGCCAGTTAAAATCTTTTTGCCTGCATCAATAGCGCTTTCTAAATTTACTAATTGAGCAATGGAATTTAAAGCTGCCCGTGGCGTATCACTAGCTAAGCGCTTCCATGCGGCATCTCTAATCGAGCGTTTGGCCATAACACTGTCCACTCCAATTAGACTGACAGATCTCAAAATGAAGGGGGCCACCGATAAAGGTAAATCCATGCCTTGGGCTAAGCCACAGGAGGCTACTACGCCGCCATAGATAGAACTAGCGCATGCATTAGCTAATGTGAATGAGCCAACAGAATCAATCACACCAGCCCACCGTTCCTTTTGCAAAGGTTTGCCAGGTTCAGATAAAGAAGTGCGCGGAATAACGTCCTTTGCACCTAGGCGCTTAAGATAATCATGCTCACCCTCTTTTCCTGTCGAGGCAATTACTTGATATCCCAAATTAGATAACAAAGAAATAGCGAAAGATCCTACTCCGCCACTAGCACCAGTGACTAAAATTTCGCCTGATTGAGGGTTTACGCCATTTTTTTCAAGGGCCATGATACAAAGCATTGCCGTATATCCAGCCGTACCAATAGACATACAGTCTTTAGCGGTGAGGGATGCTGGCTTTCTAATTAACCAATCCCCTGATACTCGTGCCATTTGCGAGAGACCGCCCCAGTGGGACTCACCTACACCCCAGCCATTCAATATAACCTCATCACCAATTTTCCAATTTGGATCATCGCTAGCACTTACGGCGCCACAAAAATCAATCCCAGGAACTATCGGGAACTTTCTTACAACCGGGGACTTACCGGTAATCGCTAAGCCATCTTTATAGTTAATAGTTGAGTATTTAATGGCGACTGTTACGCTCGACTGATCAAAATTTGGCAAATCAGAGACCTCTAAGTTTTTTAAATTAGCCTCTGTTTTTCCGTCTTCTGACTTAGTCAAATAAATTGCACGAAACATATTTTTCCTTATAAATTTAAACTGGTTGAAGTAATTCGGTAATAAATAATCTGCTCACAATATTTAAAGGCTGGGTTGATAACTCTAATTTGGAGCATAAAACTGCTCCCTCCCAGGCGCACCAGAAAAAATTAGCCAATTCAGAAGCATCAACTGTTGTTTTTATTTCTCGTCGCTCTTTAGCTAAATCGATGCATTGTCGAACTTGATCACGCCAGTCTGCAATGACATTTAAAAGCTCAATTCGAAAACGCTCCTCTAAGGTTGCCATTTCCTGCCCAAGATTGCCGATAAGGCAGCCACGCTTAAATTCATAGCGCCTTACACCAGCCTCTGCCTCCTTGGTAAATTCTTTGAGACGTTCTAATGGAGATTTTTTATCGTTACTTAAGATGCGCTGTAATTTCTTTGAAAAATAAATTCCATAATTTTTAATTACTTCAATTGCAAATTCATCTTTACTTTTAAAATAATAATAAAAAGAACCCTTTGGTATCTCTGCAATTTCAACAATCTCATCAAGACTTGTAATGCTGAAACCTTTTTGAGTAAATATTGCTGTACCAATATTAATTAATAATAATTTTTTATCATTTGGCTTTGCCGCTGTCTGCTTAATTTGCATAATTTTATTCACAGCTAATTTCCTTTGACTTGAGAAAATTGAAGGTTCTGTTTTTCCTTAACCAATCCCCTCATAAAAAATAAACCAAATATGGGTCCGGGCAATAAAAGCCATGCCACCCTGTCACCTAAATAAGGAAAGGCGAAAGTGACTATGAATATAGAAATGATGGTGATAAAAAATCCAATACTATTTTGAATTGTTAGGGCTGTGCCAACTAACTCCTGCGGGCATGCCTTAGCAGAAATAGCTGAAAATTGAGGAGAATCCGCCACAACTGCAAAACCCCAAACTAATAAAATAAAAATTTTCCAATTGGGAGAAATTGCATTGAGAAAGGGATAAATCAAGCAAATTACTCCCGAGGTAAATAAGGCAATCCAAGCAACGCGCCCGCTCCCGATAGATTGGCTCAGCCATCCGCCAATAATGCAACCAAGAGCTCCAATACCTATCACTATAAATGCCAAAAACGATACATTTTCATGCGCTACAGCGCCATCAGTAGAAAGCAATGTAAGTAACAGTAATGGAATAATTGTCCAAAATGAATAGAGCTCCCACATATGGCCAAAATAACCAAAAGCAGATGATCTAAATTCAGGTACACGAAATGCCTGAATAACATTTGAAAAGGGAATGCGCTGTTTATTGGGGGCATTCTTTAAATAAGGGCCATCGCCCAATATTCCGATAGCAATCGCTGCAATAAGGGCTAAAACCGATGAGCTTAATATCACGGCCTGCCAAGACAAGTCAGCGCCTACAGCTCTAATACCATGAGGCAATGCTGTGCCCAGCGTTAGCATCCCTACCAATAATCCTAAGTTTTTACCTGCCGTATTGAGATCCCAACTAACAATTAATTTCATTCCCAGTGGATAAATGCCCGCCAGAGAAACACCTACAAAAAATCGAAACATAATTGCTGAAATTAGACCTTCGCTGAGTAATGCAAAACAGCCATTTAATATTGCTCCAAAAATACTACAGAAAGCAAAAATTTTACTAGCGGGGAATTTATCAGCCCATCCACTCAAAGAAAAAAATAAGGTGCCAACAATAAAACCTAGTTGCACAGCATTTGTCAGTAAACCAATATCGCCAGTACTTAACATCCATAATTTAGTTAAATTATCAGAAGCGCTATTTGCACTAAACCACAGGGAGGTGCCAAAGAGCTCTGCAATAATAATTACTAAAATTGGTTTACTCATTAGTAGTCGTACCTGCAAACCGCGCATCTCTCCAGGCTATTGCCTCACGCATTCCTCTTTCTCTAGCGATATCCATAAATGCTTTTTTATCTGGGGATCCTACTGATTCAATTTGATGATCAATATCTAAAGCTACCTTTAGCGCCTTCTGAATTCCCTGAATTTCATACGTACTATTGATTGCTTTTTTAGTGCCCATTACTACATTAGGATCAACCAAAGCAATTGATCTAGCAATTTGTCTAGCGACCTCAAGATGCATACCGTCTTTAACTACCCTACTAATAATTCCCATTTGTAGTGCGCTCGAGGCATCTATTCTGTCTTGACCAGTAAAAATAATGTCTTTTGCTTTTTTGGGACCAATCACCCAAGGTAATAGAAGAGTTACTATGCCAGCACCAAATTTAAGTTCTGGCTCTCCAAAAATAGCATTCTCAGACGCAATAGCTATGTCACAAGACAAGGCAAATTCAAAAGCGCCTGCCATACATGCTCCATGGATGGCCGCTACGGTTGGTTTTGGGCTATTCCAAAACCGCATTGTTGTATTAAAGTCCAGATCTAGTATTTCTCGCCAAACTTTTTCTCCTGCTGGTTTAGCGTCCATCTGGGCCTTAAGATCAAAACCTGATGAAAATGCTCGCCCTGCTCCGCATAAAATAATTACTCGGACTTTACTATCGGCTTCAGCCAAATCCATAGCATCATTAATCTCTATTAACGTGGCCTTATCTAAGGCATTCAGCCTATCTGGGCGGTTTAAAGTAATTTCCGCAATATGTTCAGTAGTTTCATACAAGATTGAATTAAATTTTTTCATTTTATAAATTATTGGTTAAGAAACCGCTATAGGCTCTATTGCCCCAGACAAAATCTTATTCTTAAACTCACCCCTATCTGCTTTCCCCGTTCTTCCCAAAGGTAATTCGGACAAAACATATATAGCATCAGGATGTTTATATTTTTCTAATTTTTGCTGCAAAAAATTATTCATGTGCAAATCTTCTGGTATTGCACCCACCTTAAGAACTAATAAAGCATGAATACGCTCGCCTAATATTGAATCTGTAACGCCTACTGCCATTGCTGCTGCAACCATTGGATGAGCACAAATTATTTGTTCGATCTCGCCAGGCGTAATCTTATTTCCTCCGCGGCTAATAATTTCTTTACTTCGCCCCATTAATTCCACTACTGATCTATCAACTTCGCGCGCTAGATCACCAGTTTTGAACCACTTATCAAAAAATGCTTTTTTCGTAAGATCCTGTTCATCTAAGTAGCCGTTCATTAAAAAAGGGCTAGATATTTGTAACTCGCCTATCTCACCAAAATTAACTAACTCATTTTTATGATTCACTATTTGAAAATGGACTTCTCCAGATGGACGGCCAATACAACCTGGGTATTGAATAAAATCGTTTGGAAAAAGAAAAAAGTCGCAGGTAGCGGTTTCAGTAGATCCATAAATATCAATTAAATCAGTATTAGAGAAATTTTCTCTAATGGAGATGGCTAATGACTTTCCAAGTGACTCACCACCAATTAATATTTGCTTCAAGACTTTATTTTTATTAATAACCTTAATTTTATTTAGCACGTCAAGTCGAGAAAATATACTTCGCATCATTGTTGGCACCATCCCAACTCGAGTTATTTTTTCTTCTAATAAAGAATTTAAAAATATTATTGGATCAAATTTTTCTAGCATCACCAGACTTCCGCCTGTAAAAAGAGCCAGGAGGCAAACCCATAATCCAAAGCTAAAGTTGATGTTTAATACAAGTAAGGTGCGCTCATCAGCCTTAAAATTTAATAGCTGATTTATTTCATGAATTTTTTTATAGAAGGCTTGGTGAGAGATAACTACGCCCTTAGGCTCACCCGTTGATCCCGAAGTAAATATGACGAAGGCAGCATTTATGAGAATTTCTCTTTCTGGCGGGATCTCCTTTGCCAAAACTAAAATACTTTTATTAATTTGAAAACGGGCCTTGGTTTTAATTTGTAATTTTTTTAATACTTCATCAGGAGAGCTTCTATGTACTGGAATAATGACTCCACCCGCGAGCCATACACTTAACATAGCTGCCACATCCATCATCTGATTTGAGACCATGACGAGAACCGGTTCATTTGGCCTGATTCTCAGCTCAATTAATCGCGCAGCATATTCTTCCGCTGCCTCATTTAGCTTTGAGTAGCTAAAAGTTTCTTTATTAGCGCTTAAAGCTATTCGATTACCGTATTTGAGACATGCCGAAGATAAAGCGCTACCAAGGTTTACTGACAAGATAAAGGTGACCTTCTTTTACCAATTGAAATACCAACAGAAGGACTAAATCTAGTCTCTACTAGACGAACGGTCAACTAGTATGTTCCCTAACTTAAATAACCCGTATTTTTCTTAAAGTTCGAATCCCTAACTAGTCACCAATGCGGCCAATAAATCCATTACACACTTCATTGCACACCCTATTTTGACGCTTGTAACCCATTGAATTTATTATGGATTTATATGGAACAATTTCCTTTTAATCCGTTGGTCGTGGGATCGACTTTGAGCAAAGCGAAAAGCGGTGGACACTAACTTTGTGTAGCAAAATTATGTGAAAGCCAATCCCGCCCGACCCACCAGCATTACCGAAGCCTCACTTCTGCAGGGCTTTTATTGCTTACATCATCCCTCCAAATAGCTCTTTAAAGCCTGTTTTAGAGCTATTTTTTGGCTAGGAAATCAACCCCAAATCCATTAAAAAATAGACATGCCGATCTGGAAGAAACTAAACAACGTTATGTCACGTTACGACGCGGATGACACTTACTACTACCTTGGTGCAGAAGTAATTCGAAATAATGCAGATTCTCTTTAACCATTACTTAAGTAACCTCAAGAATGACGTTGCCCTCTGTGCTGCCTCGTCGTAACTTGGCCTGTAATTCAGTACATCAATTTCAGAAAACTGGGCTTTTAGCACTGCCGCCCTGCTAGCAATTTGGTTAATAAATTGCTCAGCATTCTTTCGCAAGAACTTAGCCGATTTTACTAAGGCTTCAGGCTCGCGCTCAATAACTAAAGACAGATCAAATAAATCACGGGCAGTAGTCCTGTCACCTCGATGCCATAATTTCTTTGCCACAATCTCTGTAGCAGTTTCTACTCGAATAGGCTGCCCACTAATATTCCATATTTCAAATGGCGCTTCAGTTAAGTTTGGGGATACCACAAAGTCGATCTCCCCTTCTGGACGAATTAACTTAACGAAAGTGCTTTGATCTTCAACATAGTCCGTACTTACCGCTGCAGCGACATCGCTTAAGCGCGGAGTAACAAACCCTAGATACTGAGGGTCTGGCATAAAGATATCAATATCTTTGCTAAGGCGATGCTGATAGCGAATCATCAACACTGTGCCTCCGCCAAAAGTCCAGAATGGATCAGGAGTTCCGTGATTCTTGATATCTTCAATAATCGAAAGCGCATGGGGTAATAAATCTTTCCACACACCTTCAGGAAGCTCGCTCTCTATAAAATTACTCATAGATTAAGCCCAAGCCGATCTTGGTGAATGCATCTCATGCGCCCACCGATTAATATTTTTCCAGATGAACTTAGGCGCCACATGATTCATCGCTGCCGCCTCTTCAACTGCAGCCACAATAATTTCTAATGGCGCTTCATCCAATAAAGTTGCTACATGGGGGTAGATGCTCTCGGGTAACTCTCCACATGCCAACGAATGAGATAAGTTCCTGCTTTGCAACTTAGTCTTATAACTAACACTAGCCGTCTTACTGGCCATATCTAAGCCACGATGTTTTTTACTGTGCTCTTGAGTAATCACATCCAAACCCAGCAACGATAGCAAAGATAGCAACTTAGCTGCGCCCAAATCATTCAAACTACCCTTCTCCAGATGATGGATAGTCGATCTTGAAAGACCGCAAAGCTTTGCCAACCGGTCTTGGGATAAACCCAGATCAGTACGACGCTGCCCGACTTTGAGACCGATTTCGCGTAAGTTCATAAATGTACTATAGCATAAATTGTGTAATATATTACACATTATTTTAATGAGGTTGATCCAGCAATCACCAAGACTTTGAACTTTGCACCAATTTACAATCGCACACTCATTTTTTGTCGTGTAGAACAATGATTTATATAGGGTGTTGAATTGCACGCAAACTAATCCAATTAGCGCCCTAATTTGCTACCAATTTCAGCCCAGTATCCGCTCAATATAGGCTGCCACTCACAGATAACCTGATCATTTAGATGGATTAAAGTTAAATACAAATGCTGGCTCAGCTATGGATGCAAATTAACACATCGATGGGCACCGATTTAATAAAAACCATAGAATAGCGTTAATTTCTTTTTTTTAGAGTTTATTCATGAATCATTATCTAGATAGCTGCTTAATTACTTCACCTATTTTTAGCCGAGCAAAAGTATGGTTAAAGCTACGTGAAAGCGCATTCCAATGAAAGCACCTGATAAGCGCTGCTGTGGATCGGGTGTTTGCATTATTAATGATCTGGGCGAGTGCTGGTGCGGCCAGGTATGGAATGGAGAGAAGATGGTCGCCCCTAGTTTAGGCATAGATACGATCAGCAATCAAACACAAGAATCAGATCCCAAGAAATTGACGTCCAAGTCTTAAATAACTGCACCCTATATTCAAATAAATTACGATTATGTATGTTAAAAAAGGAATGTCACTATCCTGAACTTGCTTTTGTTGATATTGAAACTACGGGATCTCATTTTGAGCGTGATCGGATTACAGAAATAGGGATCAAAACCTTAGCTAACGAAGAAATCAGCACGTGGGAGGCATTAGTCAACCCACAAATTTTTATTCCTCAGCATATTCAACGTCTTACCGGTATATCACCATTAATGGTGGCAGATCAACCTATTTTTGAGGAACTTGCTACAAAAATAAAAGAGGGGTTACAGGGTAAAGTCTTTGTGGCACATAACGCCCGTTTTGACTATGGATTTATCAAAGCCTCTTTCAAGCGAATAGGTATTGAATTTAAGCCTAAAGTTTTATGCACTGTAAAGCTTTCAAGGCTACTATTTCCTGATCAGCCGCGCCATAATTTGGATACCATCATCAACGTACATCAATTGAGCGTGAGCGCTAGACATCGTGCATTGGGAGATGCGGATTTACTTTTACAGTTTTGGCGAGTATGTGAGCAAGCAGTTGGAAAAGAGCGCCTTCTTGAGGCCTTAAATCAATTAGTAGGTAACGCTAGTTTGCCACCAAATATAGATCAAGTTTTAATTGACTCAATTCCAGATGGCCCAGGCTGCTATATTTTTTATGGCGAAAATAAGAATCCACTTTATATTGGGAAAAGCATTGCTATGCGAAGTAGGGTAATGGGACATTTTCAAAGCGCCTTAACACAACGTAAGGAAATGCAGCTTTCACTCCAAGTTAGAGACATAGATTGGATTGAAACTAGCGGAGAATTAAGCGCTCTAATTTTAGAGTCAAGATTAATCAAAGAACGTATGCCTAGCATGAATATAAAGTTACGTCGCTCTAAGGACCTATGCGCTTGGAGTTTAGAGAGGGATGCAATTGGAGTACTCAGGCCATCACTAATAACTCACCATAATTTATCTCCAGGACTGCAAGAAAACTTATATGGTTTGTTTTATAGCAAGAGGGATGCAAATACTTATTTAAAGGCAATTTCGAAAAAGTATCGACTTTGCGAGGCATTACTTTGCCTAGAGAAGCAGATTGAAGGCAAGTCTTGTTTTGGATATCAAGTAAAACAATGTAGCGGAGCTTGTGTAGGTGTCGTACCAATCGAAATACATAACCTACAGTTAAAAACAGCTATGGATTTATATAAGGTTCAAATCTGGCCTTATTCTGGAGCGATAGCAATTCAAGAGGGCAATGAAATGATCGTAATTGATAAATGGTGCTACCTAGGTGTCGCTATTAATCAAGATGAGCTATACGAATTAGCCGCTTTTGGGGATGCCGAATTTGATCTTGATATTTATAAAATTATTAAGAAAGCTTTATCTGGGCGATATAAAAAACAAGTAATACTCTTAGATTTAAAGCAAAATAGCGACAACTAATACAAAGTAGTTAGTTTATTTTGAGACGAGCGCTTTTACGGGTTTTTTCATAAAAGTAATTAGGTTTAGATTTGACCCAACTAATAAATTTTTTAATTTCAGCTTGGTTCCTAAGGCTTGAGGCGTTATTTAATTCTTTTGCTAATTCAGTTTCTGTAAAGTGAGCATGAATTTGTTGGTGGCAAATACGGTGCAGGTATTCAGTCGTTTTGCCACCTTTAGATTTTGGAACCAAATGATGGGCATCTTTTTGTGAATCGGGAATAGGACGCTCACAAATTGGACAAATTAATTCGTATATCTGCTTATTAATGGGTGATGAATGCAAAATCATTTTCTGACGAATTTTCCCGATCATTTAGAATTTTTTTAATTAGGAATTGAAGGGTTTAGCAGTTTATGGGGGTTTTAGGCCATTTTTCTATATCGTACTAGTTTAGTAAATAAGTCTTAAACTTGCACGATGCCAAAATTTTGCGTTAATTGATGTATTTCTGGAAAAAATGAAAAATTTAAATAGGCTGATCTTAATTCTGGGCGATCAATTAGATCTTCAGGGGTCGGCGCTCAAAGACTTCAACGCAAAAAATGATGAAATCATCATGATTGAATCGATAAACGAGGCCCAGTATGTTTGGTCACATAAGGCTAAAATTGCATTATTTTTATCTGCCATGCGGCATTTTGCGCAGGCCCTAGAAGAGCGGCAATATCCCCTTACCTACATAAAGGAATCTACGCTACCCATTGTGGAGGTCTTGCGGCAGCAGCTTATTCATAAAAAAATTTCACGCCTAGTTTGCGTTCTGCCAGGGGAGTGGCGCTTAAAGGTTGCTATAACAGAGCTAGCACAGGACTTAAGCTTAGAACTTGAGATGCGGGAGGATGAACATTTCTTTTGTTCACGCCAAGATTTCGTCAACTGGACTGCTGGTAAAAAAGAATTAAGGCTCGAATACTTCTACCGTTTGATGCGTAAAACTCACGGCATCTTGGTCGATGCTGACGGCAATCCCGAGGGCGGGCAATGGAATTTTGACCAAGATAATCGTAAACCCTATCCTAAAAAGGGCCCTGGAATAATTGATCCTCCACCTACATTTGAGCCAGATCCGCTCACTCGGAAGGTCTTGGCTTATGTAAATAAGAAATATAAAGATCATCCTGGAAATTTAGATCAATTTTATTGGCCCGTAACAAGAGATCAGGCCCTAAAGGCCTTAAATTATTTTGTTAAATATCGCTTGCAGAATTTTGGAACTTTTCAAGATGCCATGTGGACTGACACCCCGTTTGGTTGGCATTCACTGCTGTCTAGCGCACTGAATCTTAAGTTACTGAATCCGCACGAGGTTATTGCGACCGTATTAATTGCTTGGAAAAAATATGGCTTAGATTTATCTACTGTTGAAGGTTTTATAAGACAGATTTTGGGTTGGAGAGAATTTGTACGAGGCATATATTACCTTGACATGCCACAAATGAGCCAAGCTAATTATTACAACCATCAGCGTCCTTTACCGAAGTGGTATTGGTCGGGTAAAACTAGTATGGCCTGCATGAAAGATACGATTAAACAAACACTTGAGTATGGCTATGCACACCATATTCAGCGTTTAATGGTTACTGGTAACTTTGCTTTGCTAGCCGAAATACTCCCAAGTGAAGTTAGTAATTGGTATTTAGCTATTTATGTTGATGCCATTGAGTGGGTTGAGCTTCCTAATACAGTTGGCATGGCTTTATTTGCTAATGGGGGAAGATTTACAAGTAAGCCCTATATTGCGAGCGGTGCATACATTAAGCGAATGAGTAATTATTGTGGTTCATGCAAATATAAACCAGAGGTTCGTTTTGGTGAAACTGCTTGTCCAATAACAACGCTCTATTGGAATTTTCTGATCAAGCATCGCGCACAGTTTGATGCAAACCCTCGGACTAGATTAATGACGGCGAATTTAAAAAAGATTAGCGATCCCGATCAAAAGGCTATAAAAAAGCATGCCCAAGAATTATTAACTCAGTTGGATGGGCTTTAATCTAGCTACCAGCCAATTTATTAAATAAGTTTTACACTTACTAATTAATGTCCTTAGTTATTAATTTATAGGAGTTATGGTGAGAATAGAAGATACCGATCCAGCCAGACATGCTGGTATTGAATACCCAATGGAAGTTGGTGCCCCAGTTTTTGCACCGATTAAAGTGGTTGAAGAGAAAGATAAAGCGGTTAATGTTGCACGACAAAATGCAAAGTTAGAGTATGACCGCATTATGGAGCAGGCTGAAGTTTTGATGAAGCAGGCCAGAGCTTTACAGGCAAGACTAGATGCAACTGAAATGGTGCATTGTGCAAAGTTTAGCTTTAACCCAATTCATGGAAAAACTTATCATCTTTATTATGATGAACGTAATTCTGTGAATCTATTAATTCAGAGTGGGCCTAAAGATTGGAGCTGTGGAATCCCTAATAAGTGGATTTATTCAATGGCTGTAAAAAAATTAGGCGATAGTACTTGGGCAATCGTTGAAGACGAGTAAATCCTATGCGCTATTTTTTTAGGACGGCGTCAGCAACACACCGAAAGCCAATATAAACCACTGCTATATCACTTGGCTTTGATTCGACATCAGATTCTTGTTGCCGCTCAGGCCCGTACCACCAAGAGGCACCGCGGGTAATATATCCACCATTACGCTCAGTAGCGGTCCACTCCCAGACGTTACCGCCCATGTCATATAAACCATTAACACCGGGTTTAGTTGTACCAACCTGAACATGACCTGTGCCACGATTGAGTGCGCCCGCTGGAGCTAAGCCCCTATAATCACCGCAGCCACTTAAGCAATGAGAAGTAGTCGGATTCACCCCTCCTGGATATGAATAGCGCTGCCCTTTGATATATCCAGTTGGCGGGTTAGCTCGCTGCTCTAAAAATGCCGCTGAAGTCCACTCTGCATCTGTTGGCAAGCGCTTGCCATAGAAACGGCAAATAGAGTCAGCCTCCTTTTGATTGAGATGTACTGCGGGCTCAGTTTCTTTTGCCGGTACCCCATAAGGCGTTTTCCAGATCCAGCCAGGTTTTTTTACAAATCCCCCTTCATAAGAAAGGCCACCTCCATTTTTCTCGGCAGCACTGACAAAATTAAAGCTAGATGCAAAACCTTTGACATCCCCAATAGTCATCTCGGTCTGATCCCAAATCAAATTACCAATTTGTACTGTAGGGATCAAAGAAATAGGCGCGCTTTGGCTAGGAGAAGAGCCAAGGAGGAAATACAAGGCACTGGCCATAAGAACAAAGCTAAAAAGAATATGGGTGTGATCGACTTTTTTCATAAAGAAATCATAGTGTTAAATTGCACGCTACATTGCAGCGAATTTCAGCTCACCATCTTTTTAATGTGGGCGGCTTGTGAAAAAAATCTCCTCATGAGGGTGAATCATAATTTGCTGCAAATGATGGATCAATTTTGATTGCAAACCAACATTACGGCATCCTTGAGAGGATAAACCATTACTTTAGAAGCGCTTTAAAAGACAAACCCCACCAATTCTAGTGAGGGTTTGCTTTGCTGATGGGGCACTAGGTCTTGAACTTGGGACTAAATGGGATCTCTAGGGCTAACACCCCCTACAATGAGGAGATGTTGATACAAATCATAAACCTACTACTTCAAGTATTTGTAAGCATTGTCGCCGGAGCCTGTCTTTTGCGATGCTATATCCAATGGCTTGGATCTAATCTTGGGGCTGGTCAAATTAAATCCATTGGGTCTTACTTGTTCCCTCTCACCAATTGGATCATTCTGCCAATTCGCCGAATTATCCCTAGCCTAGGCCGATTCGACACTGCTAGTTTTCTTGCTGCCTATGTTCTAGTTTTAGGCAAAACAATTATCCTATCTTGGATATCTGGGCTAATACCTTTGACTGCATCTTCGCTGATTATTACCTTGATTGAGCTTTTAGACTTAACCATTTCAGGTCTCATTTGGCTAGTTTTTGCAAGCGTCATTCTCTCTTGGATCAGTGCTGGCTCTCCAATCCAATACCTTATATCTCTTTTAGTTGAACCACTTCTTAGGCCTATTCGACGAGTAATACCCAATCTAGGTTCACTTGATTTATCACCTCTCGTCTTATTATTAATTTTGCAAGTATTGCAGATTATTTTAAGTAATCTAAAGTAGAAAAAATAAATTGGCGTCACGCATAATGCATAAACTAGTTCGCCTTGGGTTTTTAATTCCCCCCTGGCAACCCTAATGCTGAAGGTGAAGTGATTAAGATGGCGCGCCCAGCTAATTGAAACGCTAATTTGCCCCTAAGGAACATTTTTTATTCATTTGGGCACAAATTTTTAGTATCGATGCGGCTGCGGTTGAGGTGCTTGATGCATCTCCATCAGCGGGGGCACTCGCTGAAATCATGATTTCAGCAGATTGGTCACTTAATGGAACAACTTTTAAGGTAATGCTTTTATTATTTTCTGACACTTTCAGTTTTAAAGTTGAAGCATCTTGAGAAACGATGGTGATTGCTTGGTTTTGCTTAGCTAGATTAATTGCTGTTGCATAAACTTTACTTGCTGGGGCATTTAAAACAACCGTAGCCATTTGAGCTGTAGGCTTTCCATTTTGATCATCTTGAGTTAGTTGGTTGATCCGACCTTCTATATGCTTAGCAGCAAAAATCCATTGGGCTGATACTGGTTCACTAACTAAAAATAATGAGCTAACAACTAACCCCACTGTTGCAATTCTTAACGCCGGATCTTTGATGGCCATGGCTTCCCCTAATTAGAGCTCCATTATGACACCTACTTGAAGCGATACCAATTTCCTAGATAAGCCCGAATTTGAATTTGTTGTACATCTGCTCTTCTTGGGTTAAAAGATGAACCCCTATTTGTCTCATAGTTGCTGACGTTGGACACCAAACCCGTCGCCAAGTAACCCCAAAATCTGTTGCACACTTGGTGATTTTTGCTTATTTTTTTAGAAAATTTTCTACAGATTTACGGTGCTCGACAGAAGAAAAACAGATGCCTAGAGCCATGTTACTTAGGGAAAATATTTCATCAAGTGTCGACTCAAAACTTTGATTTACGATACGCTTACCCAGTACAAAGGCGGGCTTAGCAGTGTCTTTGAATGAATTCGCCCATTTTTCAGCATTCAATAGTAAATCACTAGATGCTGAGTAACGATCTACGATACCGATTTTCATTGCCTCTTCAGATTTGATTCTTCTCCCTGAAAAAATTAGATCTTTAGCCAAACTCATTCCTACCCGTCGAGGCAAAAAATACATTCCACCTCCATCTGGAATAACAGCTCTCTCAATATAAGACCAGCAAAATACTGCATTTTCACTAGCGATGATGAAATCGCATGCCAATGCTAAATCGGCCCCCAATCCAAAAGCTGGCCCATTTACTGCTGCAATCATTGGCTTTGGCATATTGTGAATTAGGGTAATTAATCTCTGAATTTCTTGATGCCGCTTCCAGCCTTTCATGGCTATTTCCCCGGGCGGTAACTCTAGTCTTTTAGCCATCACCTCAATATCACCGCCCGCACAAAAACTAGTCCCATTACCACTCAAAATAACGGCATGAATTTTTTCATCGATTGTTATTGCCTCAAGGGCAATAAGAAGCTCATGCCTAATCTGGTCATTCAATGCATTATGCTTATTTGGTCGGTTCAGAAAAATAAGCGCCACACCATCCTTCATTTTAAAATCGATACATTCATCATTCATAGCTATGTCCTTATTTAGATAAATATTTAGTAATCAACTTAATATTTCCTACTGATAAAAATTCTTCCGCTATCTTTCTCAATATTATGTTTTGCTTCTAACAAGTGAGGAATGATAGTTTGATGTATCTTTAGTTCGGTCAACTTTGAGCCACTTAATGTGCAATTTAAAGCGACAGCCGGATCATCGCTACTTCCAACCCTCAGCGGCACAGCTACAGCATAAACTTTTGACTCCCAGTCCCCAAGACTAAGGCAATAGGAATTATTTGCATAAAATATTTTATCTCGATGAAAGTGATGTAAATCTTTACGGTACTGTATTGGGTAAGTAATTTTTAATCTATTCAGAATAGCGAGTTGATCTTTTTCAGAAGATGAGAGCAATAGCGCACGTCCTATCGAAGTTGTTAAAAGGGGTCTACTACTACCAATGTCAGGCTTTAAAAAATTCCGTCGATCAAGACGCATTGCATCTATATACACAACCTCAAGACGCCCAAGCATCCCTAAATTAACCGTCCACTTAGTTTTAGATGCTAATTTCTCCATATGAGGGCGCGCCAAATGACGAATTTCCATTCCAGCTAACATGGGATAGCCCAGCATCAAAACCCCCGGACCAAGCCGATACTTTTGCAAGCGATCTACTTTCAGTAAGTATCCTAATTTTTCAAGCGTATAAGTTAAGCGTGAAACAGTTGCCTTGGGGAGCGAAGTTTTTTCACATAACTCTCGATTCCCTAATAATTGATCAGCCGGATTAAATGCCCTTAACACCTCTAGGCCCCTACTAAGGTTAATTGCAAACTGACGATCGATCATTTCTTTACCCCTCTTCAAGAACTTAGATCCTCTTTATGGTCATTGGGGATCACAATATATTCTAACAACTGTTTCGCTAGGCGAAACACACGGATAGCCCTAATTTTCTCTGATTCAATAGAATTGCTTACTAAAATGCACTTAAATCAATATGCACACGCCACAAATACATAGTAGTAATAAAGGCCCTTTATCTGGTATTCGCATTCTGGATATGGCCACCGTTATTGCCGGCCCATTTGCAGCGACGCTGTGTGCCGACCTAGGCGCTGAAGTCACTAAATTAGAGTTGCCTGCGAGCAATGATCCCTTAAGAACTTTTGCCCCGATGAAGGATCATCATTCTTTATATTGGAAAGTCACTAATAGAGGTAAACAAGGCATTACTTTGGATGTGCGCAAACCTAAGGGACGAGAAATTTTTCTAAGGATGCTTCCCCTTTTTGATGTTCTAGTAGAAAATTTTAGAACTGGCACCCTCGATCAGTGGGGGCTTGATATCAAAACCTTACATCAAGCTAATCCGCAACTTATTATTCTTCGTCTCACTGGGTTTGGCCAAACTGGACCCTATGCCAGACGGCCAGGTTTTGCTCGAATATTTGAGGCGATGAGCGGCTTTACAAACCTAACGGGAATGGCAGAAGGCCCCCCTCAGCACATGAATTACCCATTAGGAGATGTAGTTTCTGGCCTATTTGGAGCCTTTTCTATTGCGGCCGCTTTAGTTGAAAGCTCTCAGTCGAAAAATAGAGTCGGTCGAGAAATCGACCTGTCAGCAACCGAAGCAATGATGCGCCTACTTGACCCTCTCGCAGCTGAATATGAACAATTAAATTACATTCGAGCGCGCACTGGATCACGGGCGACATATACGGCGCCTTCTAATATTTACAAAACATCAGATGATGTTTGGATTAGCGTCGTTGGCTCATCCGAACCAATATTTAAGCGGTTCTGCTCTGCAATGGGAGTGGATGAATTAGCAAACAATTCTAAATTTTCTAATAATCAGTCGCGCCTAAAAAACTTGGATGAATTAGACCAAATTATTTCTAACTGGTGTTCTTCTCAGACTTTTGAACACTTAGCAGTAGTTCTTAACAAGAATGAGGTGCCCTTTACCAAAGTTTATGGGATTGATGATGTATTAAATGATCCCCACTTTAAAGAACGTAAAGCCATCATCCGACTTCCCGATGAAGATCTGGGCAGTATTCCAGCGCCTTGCATAGTGCCGCGCTTTTCTGGGGTTGCCGAATATATTCCCCATAGCGGCTCAAAAACTGGTGCGCACAATATTTCTTTTTATTCTGAACTTGGTTTGAGCAACGAAGAAATTTCCCAACTAAAAGCTGACAAGGTTATCTAAAAGGAATATTGCATGCATAAAATTAAACTTAACTCTCTTAATGAATTAAAAAATTGGGTTGGTAAACAACTTCCTCCTTCCGATTGGCAGACGATTACTCAAGAGCGTATTAATTTATTTGCTGAGGCTGGCGGAGACGATCAATGGATACACGTAGACCCAGTAAGAGCAGCAAAAGATTCTCCCTATGGAGTCACTATTGCTCATGGTTTTTTAACCCTCTCATTATTAAGTCGTTTTTTTACAGATACTGTTCTCATCGATGGCGTTACCCTATCTATTAATTATGGAACTAACAAAGTCAGATTTACGGATCCAGTTTTAGTTAATGCAAGGGTTCGCGCTCATTTCACCTTAATGTCTTTAGAGGCATTTAAAGGGGGCGTACAAATTATTTGGAATGTTTCTATGGAACAAGAAGGTAAAGAGCGGCCTTGTTTAATCGCAGAATGGGTAAGTCGACGGTATGGAGAATTTAGTAATGAAGCTTCGTAGTGCATTTCACTATTTTGATTAAGGAGGCACTATGATTCGCAACCCAAACGAATTCTCTTCTTTTTTAGATTCACTAAAAAAATATTGCAAAAATAAGCTTATTCCTCGAGAAGCAGAGGTTGCCTTACGCGATGAAGTACCCACTGATATCGTGAGCGATATGGCTGAGTTTGGACTATTTGGATTTTCAATCCCAGAGGCCTATGGTGGATTTGGCATGACTACAGAAGAACTAGTCTTAGCTGCAATAGAACTATCTCAATG
Organism: Polynucleobacter sp. IMCC 30228; assembly: GCF_021395205.1. GTDB lineage: Bacteria > Pseudomonadota > Gammaproteobacteria > Burkholderiales > Burkholderiaceae > Polynucleobacter. Next base: position 160,535 of record NZ_JAJVCS010000006.1, read on the forward strand.
CTCTGTTGCCTTTCGTGCGCGGGTGGGGACCAATACAGGAATTGGGTCGGAAGCATTAGTTGCTGATGGATCAGAATCACAAAAAGCATTATATTTGCCTAGATTAGCTAGCGGAGAAATTACTGGCTGCTTCGCTATTACCGAGCCTGACGCGGGTTCAGATGCAGCCTCTTTAAAAACTTCGGCACGTAAAGATGGGGGTGATTTCATCCTAAATGGTATTAAATGCTTTATTACTAATGCACCTATTTCCGATCTTTTTACGGTCATGGCAAGAACAGATCAAAATAAGCCTAAAGCTGATGGCGTCTCTGCCTTTTTAGTAGAAAAAAATACACCGGGCCTTACTGTTGGCAGTCCATACAAAAAAATGGGGCAAGCAGGATCCCCAGTTTCAGAAGTATATTTTGAAAACTGCCGCATTCCTGCTAGCAACCTTATTGGGGTAGAAGGCGCAGGCTTTAAAACCGCAATGAAAGTATTGAATAAGCAACGCATCCATTTGGCAGCACTTTGTATTGGTCCTGCTATTCGAATGTTAGATGAAATTGTGAAATATACATCCCTTAGAACACAATTTGGTAAGTCCATCGGCGCCTTTCAGTTGGTGCAAGCCATGATTGCAGATTGTCAAACCGAAATTTATGCCGCTAAAGCACTTGTTTTAGAAACCGCTCGCAAACGAGATGCAGGAGAAGATGTCACGATGGAGGCCTCCATTTGCAAATATTTTGCCTCTGAGATGTGTGGAAGAGTTGCCGATCGATGTGTGCAGATGTTGGGGGGTTATGGCTATATTGCTGATAATCCGATTGAAAGATTTTACCGAGATGTTCGTCTATTCCGCCTTTACGAAGGAACAAGCCAAATACATCAACTGAATATCGCCAGAAATACGTTTAAACATGCTGGACTTTCCCTGAACTAATACTCTTATTTTGGAAAAATTATGAAAATCAAATTTTATTCAACTATCGTCTTTTTACTCGGCTTAGTTAGTCCCATTACAACTTGGGGACAAACAGCTAACTACCCCAATCGCCCTATTAAAATCATTGTTCCTTATGCTGCTGGTGGTGGCACTGATTCTGCAGCAAGAGCAATTAGCCAAAAATTAGGGCAATTACTTGGCCAACCTATCATTGTTGAAAATAAACCTGGAGCTTCTACGCAAACTGGTACCCTTTCAGTCGTCAAAGCTCCTGCAGATGGCTATACCCTATTGATGGGAACAGCCAACTTAGCAACGAATGTGGCCTTGTTTGATAAATTGCCATACGATGCTCAAAAGGATTTAATACCGGTTAACCTCATAACTAAGGTACCTGTTTATATCTTCGTACCTGGTAATTCTAGTATTAAAAATGTTCCTGATTTAATCGCTCAATCGAAATTAACTCCTAATGGCTTATCTTATTCATCACCAGGAAATGGCAGTAGCGCACATTTGGCGGGTGAGCTTTTTAAAAGCGACTCAAAAAGCAATCTTCAGCATATCCCCTACAAAGGAAGTTCAGAGGCAACGACGGCCCTCATTGGGGGTCAAGTTCAGCTAAGCTTTGATAATTACGGCCCAGTAATGGCTCAAGTCAAGGCTGGAAATGCAATGCCAATAGCAATTGCTATGCCGGCAAGGTCTAGTTTTACGCCCAATGTACCCACTTTGAAAGAATTTGGTTATCCAATGGAAGCATATGCTTGGTGGGGAATTTTGGCGCCTGCCGGAACCCCAAATCCCATTATTGAGCGGCTAAATAATGCTATACAAACTGCTCTAAAGGATCCTGAAGTACGTGATAACCTCCAAAAACAGGGGGTCGAGATTATCGGTAGCACCCCAACTGAATTTGCTGACCACATTAAAGCAGAGACTATTAAGTGGTCACAGGTTACCAAGCAAGCCAATATTAAAGCTCAATAATATGCAAGGCATTTTTAAAGCTTTTCGCCTTCACTCCATTGACGGTGTGGTCACTAGAAAAATTGAGTCCATCCAATTGGATTCTTTGAGTCCTGGCAATGTGATTATCAAGGTGGCATTTTCTAGTATTAACTACAAGGATGCACTCGCTTCAAAAGGTCTTAACAATATCGTACGTGAATGGCCAAGAATTAGCGGCATTGACCTAACTGGAATCGTTGTCGAGTCACATGATTTACGCTTTAGCCCAGGAGATGAAGTATTAGTAAATGGCTGCGGAATTGGGGTTGATCATGATGGTGGTCATGCAGAATACGCGCGAGTGAACGCAGATTGGGTTATGAAGTTGCCGTCAGGCCTCACTCTACTTGATGCTGCCACTATTGGTGTTGCTGGATACACGGCAGGGCTATCTTTAGACTTAATGGAACTAAATGGTCTAAATACCCAAGGCGGTCCAATCCTAGTAACCGGCGCAACAGGAGGTGTCGCTACTATTGCCATCGATATGTTGTCTCAAAGAGGTTACCAAGTTACCGCCATGAGTGGAAAGCCGAACGAGACGGCATATCTTAAAAACCTTGGTGCCTCAGAAGTCATTGGCCGCATTTCGCCAGAGAGCTCATTTAAACCCCTTGAAAAAGCCCAATGGGCTGGGGCGATCGATTCTGTCGGTGGATATACCCTATCTTGGCTTACTCGTGTCATGCAAACAAGCGGAATAATTGCTGCCTTTGGAAATGCTGGTGGAGCAGAACTAGATACTACTGTTGTACCCTTTATTCTTAGAGGAATACGTTTAATAGGCATTAATGCTAATTCTCCCATGAATATAAGAGAAAAAATCTGGAAGAAGATTGCCAACGAATATCGCCCTACCCATTTAAAAGAAATCGCCAGCATAATTGGCATAGAAAAGTTAGCGCATCACCTAGATCTCACCTTGGCAGGAAAATCAAAGGGCAGAATAGTAATTGATATGACTAAATAAAATTTGCAAATTAGAAAAAAGAAAGCTAGGAGCCAATATGAAGCGTCGAGAATTTCTCATTACTATCCCCAGCATTGGTCTTTACCCTTTAACATCTTATGCTGAAGCAGGTTTTCCAAGTAATTCGATCAAAATAGTTTGCCCCTACGCAGCAGGTGGTGGTCCTGATATTCAGTTGAGACAAGCAGCGCCTTATCTAGGAGAAGCTTTCAAACAAACAATCATTGTTGAGAATAAAGTTGGGGCTGGCGGAGTGCTTGCGACTCAATATGCGGCCCAGTCAGCGCCTGATGGCTATACACTTATGCTTGGATCAAACATACAATTAATTCAAAAAATCATTAAGCCAGAAATTTCAATTAATCCATTGGCGGATTTTGCACCCATTAGTAATATGTACTCTTTCCCAACAGTGATGATGGTTGCTGCAGATTCGCCTTACAAGCGAGCTGAGGATGTGATCGCTGCTGCCAAAGCTAACCCAGGTTCCATGAACTATGGATCAGGCGGTATTGGAACTTCAGCGCATATTGCAGGCGCCACCTTCGTCACACTGAACAATTTAAAGGTAACACATATCCCATTAAAAGGATCAGTAGAAATTGCTACATCTCTAATTCGAGGTGATACACAGTTTGCATTTCCTATAGCGGGAACAGCTGTTCCGTTGGTAAAGGGTGGAAAAGTCCGTGCACTAGCTGTGACGAGTAAAAATCGACTAGTTCAATTACCGGAAGTTCCAACCCTCAATGAGATTATGAAAAATGAACTGACAATTCAAGAATCATGGTTTGGAATGTGGGCTCCGGTCAAAACACCTCGAGATAAGATCGACACATTATTTCAAGGAATCACCAAAGTCCTGAATATCAAAGCCCTTAAAAATACCTATGAAGATGCTGGCAATTTAGTCACACCAAGTCAAAGTCCGCAAAGCTTTGCCCTATATATGATTAACGAAAATAAAAAATGGGCTGAAATTATTCGCCTTACCGGCATAACCGCTGAGTAACAGATTGACTAAACTAGTCACCTTGACACTTATAACCCATTGAATTAATAAGGGTTTTAAGTGGAACAACATTCTTTTAATTCGTTGGGTGCGTGGACAAGTAAAGTATGTGGTGATGAGTCAGCAGCAATATCAATATCTTCGCGAATGCGAGCTTGAAGCTGCACTAGCTGAATCTAAAAGTGACTTAGTACAAGGTCGCTTTGTTAAAGAAACAGTGGCTCAGCATATTAAACGCCTAAAGCAAATCAATAAATCTGCATAATGATTTGGCAGTTAATCTTTACTGAGCAGTACAACAGGCGGGCGGCTAAGTTCTTAAAGCGTCGCCCCGATGTAGAAAGTCAATACGCCAAAACATTAGAGTTATTAGAACTCAACCCACATCATCCTTCACTACGCCTGTATGGCTTGACTGGAAGACTAGACGGGTTACAAAGTATTTCCATCAACTTGAAATACCGCATCACCATTGAAATGATTATTACTGAAAATGAAATTGTTCTGATCAATGTTGGCGATCACGATGCAGTGTATTGAGAGAAGTGTTAGGCAACTAGAAAATAAATTAATTTTTTCTATCTTGAAACCAGATGCTTAGACTGCCCTCAGTTAATCTTATTGCGACACTTAGCAACCATCACTGCGGCTAGGCCGTCATTAAACCTAAGCACCAAATCCTCATAGATGACTAGTGCCTCAACATATAAGCCATTCATATAGAGATCAAATGCTTTCTTGGTAAAGATGCAAAGCTCTTTTTCAATCTCTGTTG
>NZ_JAJVCS010000007.1 GCF_021395205.1 Polynucleobacter sp. IMCC 30228
CAACAGAGATTGAAAAAGAGCTTTGCATCTTTACCAAGAAAGCATTTGATCTCTATATGAATGGCTTATATGTTGAGGCACTAGTCATCTATGAGGATTTGGTGCTTAGGTTTAATGACGGCCTAGCTGCAGTGATGGTTGCTAAGTGTCGCAATAAGATCAATCCCAATCTTAGCTAAAGGCAAAGTCCAGTGAGTTAGGAAACTAACATAAACCGGAATCCTTTGGTCCCAGGTTCAAGTCCTGGTGGGCCCACCACGAATCACAATACCAACTCTAGGGTTGGTATTTTTTTTAAGCATTACTTTAAGTAACTCTTAGGGGTGGGTGGTTTACCCTGGTCGATTCGGATCTGAGCCCCAAGAAGCCCTAAAACCATCTTCGGGTGGTTTATTTGGGCTCATCACTTAATTTAAATTGGCATCATACTGACTACGACATTTGCTAACTGCTTTGTAATTCTCCTGCTTCCAATTGTGAACCGCCTCATAGATTGGACCCAAACTTAAGCCAAGTTGAGTCATTGAGTATTCAACGCGTGGTGGAACTTCCAGAAATATCTGCCTATTGATAAGTCCGTCTCGTTCTAGTTCTCGCAGTTGTTGCGTTAACATCTTTTGAGAGATCCCACTGACTTTTTTCTTGAGTTGATTAAATCGAACAACCCCTTCAGATGAGAGAACATAGAGAATCATGCTTTTCCATTTTCCGCCTATCATCATAAAAGCATCCCGAATCTCACAACTGTTGCCAGCGCAGGAAATATTTGTTGAAGTCTTGAGTTCTTTTTCAATAGTTACCATTAGGTGCCTACTTATATGTTTCTATAAAGGTATATAAAATATACCATTAACTAATATTGGGATCATTAAGGAGCTCATCATGGCAAAAGAAAAAGTTCTCGTACTCAATGCCACTGGTAAGGTGGGGCGTAATGTCTGCCGAGCACTTCTTGATGCTGGCTTTGAAGTGTATGGAACAACTAGATCTGAGAATAGTCCATTAGCTAGCCAGGGCATAAAGCCAGTAGTCTGTAATTACACAATACGCTATGATCTAGACAAAGCATTTAAGGAAACTGGTGCTAAAAAAGTTTTTGTTATTACCGATTACTTTGGTGCCGCTAAATCAAATGCTGATCTTGAATATAGGCAAGGTCAAGATGCTATTGATGCAGCTAAAGCGGCTGGCGTCGATCATTTAATTTTCATGAGTGTTGCTGATGCTGAATTCTTTAACGAGCATGTTAAGCATTTAAAAGCAAAAGTTGCCTTAGAAAAATATGTACGTGAGTCAGGGGTTCCTTATTCAATTTTGCGCCCCTGTGCGTTTTTTGAGAATTTCGATGATCCAGCCAACTGGAATCCATTAAAAAAGGGTGTCGTTAAGTTTTTAACTGAACAAGACTGTAAATATTGTGCTACTTATGACATAGGTCGTTCTGCAGCGATTCAGTTCAAGAATCCTCAAGAGTGGCTGGGTAAAACACTCGATGTTATTGCGTGGCAGGGTAATTTGTCTCAGGTAGCCAAAGCCTTATCTAGGGTAAGCGGTGTCCCTGTGAAAGCAAAGCTGGCGATGCCAAAATTTCTTCGTAAATTGTTTCTTAAAGATTTACACCACATGTTTTTGTACTATGAAGACGAAAATGGACCAAGGGGCACTCCACAAGAATTTAAAAAGGTCTTGCCCGATGCCATGTCTGCAGAAGACTGGTTTCGCTTTCATGGCAAATATTCCAATGGTGAAAAAATCGTATCTGAGAAATAATTCTCTCCATTTAGAGTCAATTTAATTAGAATTGAACATTCTAGCCCTTAGTCGATTAGGCCCAAGCTATTGATTAATATAACAATCAAACGTCCTAGACACCAGGTTCAAGTCCTGGTGGGCCCACCAGAAATGAAAAGGTCCTTACCGGACACATGCTTTACGTCCGGTACCGATCACATGGTTTACATATACCCAGTACTTTCATTCCACGGCATAGAGTGGTCCCTCCTATGCCTAAAACTGTAAAGTATGTGTCCGGTATAAAGTGTTAACTATGTGTCGAGTCGTACAACCCTCACTAGCGATAGTGGGGGTTCGGTATTTTGAGTGTTACTTTAAGTGACGCTTGTAAGGTCACTTTCATTCAATAAGAGACGTAAATCTTGATTAGCCTGATGATTGTTTTTTTGCCTCTTGGAGCATCCCTACTGTAATTTTTCTAACTTCGATTTTGCTTTGTTCAATATGATTTTTTAGTAATTTTTGTACCTCAGAAGTTTTTCTTTTTATGATTTCTTTAATAATTTGAGCATGCTCATCGTAAGTATCATGAATTCGATTATTTTTTGTGAAATCTAAACGTCGCACGATCTTAATGCGTTCAGTAATTTCAGAATGTGTTTTGAGCATTTCTTCATTGCCCGATGCCTTAACTAAGGATGTGTGAAATTGCTCATCAAGCATACCGACCTCTAAAGTATTCAAATTTCGGCGTGATTTTGGAACTAACCAGATTTTTTGAAGTTCTTTCAAAATGAGACTATCTTGTTCAGAGATGCACAAACATTTCACAGCATTTAATTCTATTAAAATTCTAAAATCATAGAGCTCATCAAATTTATCAAAATCTAAGGTAGCGACTTGCCAACCAATTTTTGGAATGGCCCTAATAAATCCACCATGTTGAAGTTGCTGAAGGGCTTGACGAAGCGGGGTTCGACTAACAGCTACTAACTTAGCTAAATTTCCTTCAGAAATTAAATCACCCGGCATCATTTCAAAATTAAATATTTTCTGTTTAATTTCGGTATAGGCGTGTTCTGCTAGGCTAGAAAACTCGCTATTAAGCGGGATGATCGACGGCATTTACTGCTGAGCTCCTAATTGATGAATATAGGCTTTCCATCCGCCAAGATGGCTAATATCTTTTGCGCCATTAATAGCGTAGGGTTCGCAAATAAAGCCTTTAACCCATGTACCATCATCTAATTCAACATTACCAAGGCCAAGTGGAGTTGGAATGAGCTCTAGAAAAGATCCTACCTCAGTGATTGGCATTTCATAGACTTCTAGAGCAATTTTGGTGCCATTGACGGGGTCTTTAACTAAACCGGGCTTAGGCGGCTTAGTATTTGGCAGGGCGTATAAGCGATATGATTTTGCTGTATTACAGGCTTTAATGAGTCGAACATGTCGATCAATAAGCTGGTAATGCAAGGGCAAGCCTTGAAGATGCGCGCCAACAACAGCCAGTTGAATACTTGGTATAGCAGTTGATTTAGCTATGAGTTCGCTATCTGTAGCTTGATATTTAGAATTGCCAAGTGGAAGGTTGAATAAGGCTTGCCAATCGGCAGCTAATTGGAGAAGCGCTTCATCAGCCCCTTCTTGGGCTAGAAGCGTTACGCCAAAAGGTAGTCCTGTACTGGTAAATCCAGCAGGCACTGCAATAGCGCAAAGACGCATTAAGTTGACAAAGTTAGTGTATGTTCCCAGTTCACTATTTTTTATTATGGGATGATTTTTTAAATCCTCAAGCGTGGGATGATTTGGTGCACTCGGGACAATAATTACGTCACATTTCGCCCAAGATTTTTTTGCAAGAATTTCATATTCTTTTAGTTGATACATCGCTTTAAAGCCCTGCGCAGCAGAGTAGTTAGAGCCGTTATCGATTATTTTTTTTACGCTAGGATCAAATGATTGTGGGTTAGATTTTAGAAAATCTTCTGTAGCAACATATCGTTCTGCAACCCAAGGGCCATCATACAAAAGCTTTCCAGCCTCCACAAAAGGATCGATATCAACTTCAATTAATTCTGCTTTGAGTAACTTAGTAACCTTAATGGCCTTAAGGAAAGCACTTTCATATTCCCCATCATCAAAATACTGACAACGAATAGGTATCCCAATGCGCAAAGGTATATTAAAACTAGAAATTGGCTTTGGTATTGGATGAAATTGGGGTTCGTTATTGCGGTCAGCCTCATTTGATTTGATAGCTTGAAGTACAGTTTCTGCATCTGCAGCCGTCAGCGTCATGATAGAAACGCAATCAATCGATTTACATGCTGGGAAAACGCCTTGGGTACTCACTAAGCCTGGAGTTGGTTTAGTGCCCACAATATTATTAAAAGCTGCAGGAATTCTTCCTGATCCTGCCGTATCAGTTCCCAAGCTAAAGCAAGCTAATCCTCTGGCGACCACAGAGGCAGAGCCAGAACTTGAGCCGCCACTTACATATGCTGGGTTAAAAGTATTAGGAACGGCACCATAAGGTGAACGGGTTCCTACCAGGCCAGTAGCAAATTGATCTAAATTGGTCTTGCCCACTAGAATTGCACCAGCGTCGAGTAATTTTTGAACTACAGTGGCATTTTGTTGAGGGGAAAAAGTAAAGTCGGGGCAGCCAACAGTAGTTTCCCAACCAGCCGCATCAATGTTATCTTTAATAGCAAATGGCACTCCATAGAGTGGTAATTGCTCCATACTTTTTTCTTTGGCTAAGCGGTCTAAATTATCTAATTGCTTTTGAATTTGGTCACCAGATGCAATGGCAATCCAAGCACAATCATTCTTTACCTGATGAATTTTTTGAAGTAATTCGACAATAAATTGACGCGGCGTAACTTCTCCCATCCGGTATCTCTGCAATAGCGTTTTAATGGTAATCATGCCCTCATCTCCCGTTGAAATATTTCTAGGGCTAAGGCTTTGGTTTTAATAAACTCATCGGCACTAACGCTTTCGGGCGTTCTTGGTTTATCCATTGTAAAGTTAAGATACTCGGCAATTTTTGTCGGCCTTCTTGTTAGTAATAAAATTTTGTCAGCTAAAAATACCGCATCCTCTAAATCATGAGATACGATCATCATCGTAACCCCGGTACTTAGATTAGCTTCTTGAAGCTTTGAGCGAATAAACAGTGTCATTTCAAAATCCAAGGCTGAAAAAGGCTCATCTAAAAAAAGAATTTCTGGGCTCGGCGCTAAAGCCCGCATGATGGAGACAGTTTGCATTTGCCCCCCAGAAAGCTCATATGGATAGAGCTTTAGATTAAATTTAATATCAAATAAAGCCACTAACTCATCAACTCTTGCTTTGACTTTTTCTTTTGACATGCCGCTACGCTTTAGTGGGTAGGCAATATTGTCCCAAGAGCTCATCCAAGGAAATAGAGCATCTCGATAATTTTGAAATACATAACCAATGGTAGTTTTCTCTAAAGTTTTTCCGTCAAATAAGATTTCTCCAGAATCAATAGGCATCAATCCTGAGATCATATTGATCAGGGTGGATTTACCGCAGCCATTGGGGCCAAAAATAGAAACAATCTTTCCTTTAGGGATATCTAGGTTGAAATCGTTATATAAAGTTACGCCACCAAAGGATTTGTCTAAGCCACGAATCGTGACATGAGTGCCAATTTCTGCAGGAATATCTAGAATGGTACTCATGCTTTTCCACCCCAATGAACTATGCGCTTTTCTGACAAGAGAAATAACAGATTAAGACCATAGCCTAAGGCCCCAGTGATCAAAATCGAACTATACATTTCTTTGACATTAAAAACCTGCTGCGCATCAATAATGCGATGACCTAAGCCGTTTTCAGAGCCAATAAACATTTCTGCTACGATCACAATCACTAGCGCCATCGATATGCCCATGCGCAAACCTACAAAAGTTTGCGGAAGGCTTTCCATTAAAAGAATATCTTTAAAAATATAACGAGTGGGAATACCCATTGTTTTGGCAGCATTGACGCGGGTTTTTTTGGCATTCATCACGCCATAAGCGCTATTAAAAAGAATAACTAGTACTGCGGCAAAGGCGGCAATGGCAATCTTATTAATATCTGTAATTCCAAAAATTAGCATAAATAGTGGAATTAATGCTGATGAAGGGGTAGATCTAAAAAAGTCAATCAAAAACTCAACGCTACGATAGATTTTTTCATTACTACCCAACATAATTCCTAGTGGAACCCCAACGAGCGTGGCAATGGCAAACGCATAAAAAGTGCGTTTAATGGTCGCAAATAAATCTACATAAATTGATCCGCTGACAAAGGATTTGCCCATAAATAACAGAGTTTCTCCCGGTGGAGGTAGCAATACCGGCTTGACCCATTTGGAATCTAAAACTATTTCCCAAAGCAAAAATAATGCAATGGGGCCGATTAACGGTAATAGTTTTAGAAGGTAATGTTTAATGGGCATTAATTCTTAACCAACATAGATTAATGGTTTGACATCAACAATGCGCGTGAATATTTTGCGTTCAGTAAAGACGTCAAAATATTTTTGAAAATACGCGATGTCGGTAGGCTTAAATTCGTTATACATCACAAAATTGGCTAATGGCACTTCCTTCACGATAGACTCATCAATTGCTGTGAATCCATCCATTGATTTACGTGATTCTTCGGGGCTTTTGCGCACAAATTCAACACCTTTTGCATAGGCCGCTATGAATTTCTTCACATCTGCTGGCCGCTCTTTAATCACGGTGGTGGTAAGCGAAGCGGAGCCACCAAACCAAGGTGCCATAGGGTCACCAAGAACATACTTAGAAATAACACCAGCCTCTAATAAGCGGGATTGACCTTTTACCTTGCCAATCGTGCCTGATGGCTCGAGGGTATAAACAGCGTCAATTTGTCCTGCTGCTAATGCAGGAATATGTTGCCCAACAGGCAGTTCTATAGGTTGAATATTACCCAAGCCATTCTTCTCAAGAATAATTTTGGCGAGGGTGACATTTTGTATTCCTGGCCCACATCCAAACTTGCAGTCTTTAGGTAAGTCTTTAATAGCCTTAACTTTGCTATCAATTGGAACTAGTACCTCATCTAGAACATACTTAACATTTGAGGGGTTGGAACAAATAATTTTAAATAAATTGGGAGAGGAAATTTCAGCAAGCGCCAAGGCAGCAGAGGCGGTGCCATTTGCAGAGCCTTGAATTCGTCCTGCAATCATTGCCTCTGCAATTTGATTGGGACTTGCGAACTTAACCCCTTCAACATTTAATCCAACTTCCTTGAAGTAACCCTTTTCTAATGCAACATAAAAGGGGAGGCCACTGGCAATAGGCCAATAGCCAATTTGAATCTTGTCATCAGCAGCTTTAGCCAGTGATGGGATAAGTGAAGTGAGTGCGCTAGCGACCCCTGCCTGCAGGATTCGGCGACGGCTAATATTCAATTTTTGATGACTCATGTTTTAGGCTCCTTATGGTTAAGAAAAGAAAACTGGTGTACTTGCTTGTATACAAGTTTGCTTGGGAGAAAGAGCCTAATAAAGAGGGAATGCACCAAATTAAAGAAAAAATAGATCTATTTGGTGCACAAAAAGCCTAAGCTAGAAGTAGAGGGCTTTTTTCAGTGATTTCAATGGGTATGGCTTACGATTATTAATGCGTAGTCCTTTGGCGCCAGGTTCAAGTCCTCGTGGGCCCACCAAGAAACACCAAAACCACCTGCGGGTGGTTTTTCCATTTTGGAATATTATAAAAATAGATCAATGGAGTTAATATGTGTCGATGGATGGCCTATGCTGGAGAAAAGATTTATTTAGAAAATCTCCTTTTTTTACAAAAGAATTCACTCATTTCTCAAAGCCTAAAAGCTACAAAATCAAGCTTTGCCACTAGTGGCGATGGTTTTGGACTAGCTTGGTATGGCGGTAAAAAAACTCCTGGTCTATTTAAGGATGTTTTACCTGCTTGGAACGATGAAAACTTAAGGCAACTGAGTCAGCATGTCAAAAGTGGTCTCTTTTTGGCTCATGTAAGAGCTTCTACTGGTACTGGAGTCTCACGAGCCAATTGCCATCCTTTTGCCTGTGGTAAATGGAGCTTTATGCATAATGGCCAAATTGGAAATTGGTCATTGCTACGTCGTGACATTGAGTCCATGATTTCAAAGGATTACTATAATTATCGATTAGGCACTACCGATAGTGAGGCTCTTTTCTTACTGGCACTATCTTGTGGATTAGAGAAAGATCCAGTAGGCGGCATCAAAAAAGCGATTGAGAAGATTCATATTCTTTTAGAGGCTTATGGGGCAACTGAACCGCTTAGATTATCAGCCGCCTTAAGTGATGGCAAATCCATTTGGGCTTTTAGATATTCAAGTGACCATCAGTCGCCATCCCTTTTTTATGGCACACCTGATCTGCATAAAAAACAAGGTCAGTCGAGGATGATTAATACAATTGCCTCTGAGCCATTTGATGATGACTCAGAGCACTGGACTTCGGTAGGGGAATCTAAAGTTATTTTATGGAAAAACAAGGCCGTGTCAGTTAGTTCATTTATCTGACTGAATTGCTACTACTTTAGTAGATACTTTCTAGACTAATAATTAGTCTATTTCCCCTTGGCAATTAGAGCAATACCAACAATCAAAACTCCTATAGGCCAGGCTCAAGTCTTATTGGGCCTACCAATAATCTAATACCAACTCTAGGGTTGGTATTTTTTTTAGCGTTACTTAAAGTAACGCTAAAAGACTAAAGATCATTGGAACGCTGAATAGTAAAAGTAAGGGTTAATAGGTATTCTCACTTGGGAATTTCTTTATTAAATTGGATCCAATATGAATCCAAAATTACAGCTTAGTGCTGATAACGCTTATTACCATTTACGTAATGCAATTACGACAGGGAAAATCTTGCCTGGAGAGCGGGTTATTACTCAACAAATTGCAACTGAACTAAGGCTAAGCAGAACCCCCATTAAAGAGGCCTTAGCAAGGGCAGAGGCTGATGGAATGGTTGTAAGAGCTGGCAATTGGGGCTATACCGTAAGAGAAATTACTTTGCGGGATGCTGAGAATATTTTTGAAGCTCGCATGGTTGTTGAGTTGGCCTGTGCGCAAATTGCAGCCGATAATTCAAATGCGTCTGATCATGAGGAAATGACAAGATTATGGGGAAAAGCTCACGCTGCTTTCGCTAAAGGACGTCTATCTGATTTTTTATTAGCCTCACGGCAGTTACATGGATTTATTGCTAAATGTACCGGTAATGACATTCTTTTAAATCTATTTAATCAGGTGAATAACCTAGTTCTTTTATTTGCGCTATCGCTTTTAAGGGCAAACCCTAAGCGAGCAGCTGAAATTGATGCTGAAAATAAAGCATTAATCGGGGCAATTAAACAGAAGGATAAAGATCTTGCAGGCCGCTTGATTCGGTCTCAAGTAGTGCGGGCATATGAGATGTATCACCAAACTTTAACTAATAATCAGTCAAATCGCATCATTAAATTAAAGGAACTGGTTTCATGAAGATAATGATAATTATAAAAAAAATTACGGTTTTATTTTCATTCTTAGCAGTTTATGTATTTTTGAATAATGCCTTTGCACAAGCCAATACCTATCCTAATAAGCCAGTAAAGTTGATAGTACCGTGGGCCCCTGGAGGCGCCGCCTCTTTTATGGGACGAGTTATAGGCGATAAATTATCTGTTTTATGGGGGCAGCCCGTAGTCGTGGAAAACAAGCCTGGAGCTGGTACCAATATTGGCTCAGATTTTGTTGCCAAGGCTTTGCCTGACGGGTATACCCTGTTAGTTGGTAGCTCAAATAATGTTGTGAATATGAGCCTCTTTGAAAAAATGCCCTACAACACAATCAAAGATTTTGAGCCTGTTAACTTAACTATTCAGGTACCAAATATTTTAGTTGTTAATCCCTCTTTAAAAGTAAATAATGCGGCTGAATTAATTACTCTAGCTAAAGCTGAGCCAGGTAAATTGGCCTATGCCTCTGCAGGGAACGGCAGCCCAGCTCACTTAGCAGCTGAACTATTTAAAAAGATGGCGGGGGTTGATATTTTAGGCGTGCCATATAAAGGGGCTGGCCCAGGCGTAGTTGATTTATTAGCTGGTCAAGTTCAATTAATGTTTACAAATATTCCAGCTACTTTATCTAATATTCAAGCTGGGAAATTAAAGCCTTTAGGTGTCACAACACTTAAACGATCCCAATCACTCCCTAATGTCCCAACTATCGCAGAAAGCGGTTTACCTGGATATGAATTTTCTGCTTGGTATGGAATTATGGCACCAGCAGGAACGCCGAAAGAAATTGTTGCAAAAATTAATGCCGATTTAAATAAGGTACTAAAAGATCCCGATGTAATTGAAAAATTACTAGGACAAGGAACTGAAATTATTAATTTAGGTCCAGAGCAATTTAAAAATGTTATTAAATCAGATTCTGCCAAATACGCTAAATTAGTAAGCGATATTGGCCTTAAGCCGGAGTAATTGTTATGGCCTTATCTAATTCACATCCAAATATTTTGCTCATCATGGCAGATCAACTCGCTGCCCCCGCTCTTCCTATTTATGGACATCCTGTTGTAAAAACTCCAGCAATAAATAAGTTTGCAAAAAGTGCTGCAATTTTTAAAAATGCCTATTGCAATTTTCCAATTTGTGCCCCATCACGGTATTCAATGTTAACTGGCATGCTTCCGCACAAAATTAATGCTTTTGATAATGCTTCTGAGCTGCCAGCTTCAATACCAACCATAGCCCACTATCTAACTTTAGCGGGTTATGACACGTCTTTAGTTGGAAAAATGCATTTTGTAGGACCAGACCAATTACATGGGTTTGAACATCGACCTGTGACCGATATTTACCCAGCTGATTTTGCATGGGTTCCAGATTGGAATGGGGGCCCAAGAAATGCACCTACTGGCATTAGTATGCGGGCCGTAACTGAAGCAGGTCCTTGTGAGCGAAGTTTGCAGCTAGATTATGATGAAGAAGTGGATTATTTTGCTAACCAAGTAATTTATGATTTGGCTAGACGCCCTGAAGAGAAACCTTTCTTTATGGTAGCTTCATTCACGCATCCGCATTCACCATTTACAGCTCCTCAAGAATATTGGGATCTATATCGGCATGAAGAAATTGATCTGCCTAAAGTTAAAGAAATTCCATTTAAAGATTTAGATGTGCATAGTCAATGGCTTTATTATTCTCATTCACGTGATCGATTTAATATAACTGAAGAGCATATTAGAAATGCACGTCATGCGTACTATGCCATGATTAGTTATGTAGACGATAAGATTGGAAAAATTCTAGACACTCTTAAAAAAATGAAGCTTGATGAAAATACAGTGATTATTTTTACTGGCGATCATGGTGAAATGATGGGTGAACGAGGTATGTGGTTTAAGCAAACCTTTTTTGAATGGTCTTCAAGGGTGCCACTCATGATATCCACTCCCGAAATGAGAAAAAATAATCAGCAAAAAATCATTTCAGAAGTTGTTTCATTGGTCGATTTATTTCCAACAATTCTTGATTTAGCAGGTGAAAAATTAATCGCCTTGGCGACTACTTTGGATGGCGAAAGTCTTGTGCCACTAATTACCGGTCAAGCTAAAGACTGGAAAAATATAGCAATTTCTGAATACTCGGATATGGGCGTTTGCGCCCCCTGTCGAATGGTGCGAAAGGATCAGTTTAAGTATATCTATACCCATGGGCATCCATCCCAATTATTTGATTTAGAAGTTGATCCCATTGAGATGGTTAATCTCAGTGGAAATACAAAGTTTGCCTCTATTGAAGAAGAGTTAAAAAGATTAGTTCTAAAAGACTGGAATCCCGATGAGTTGGAATCTAAAATTCTTCAAAGCCAAGCCGCTCGTAAAGTGATTAATAGTGCCGCAAAAAAATCAAAACTTTACCCTAATTGGTCTTTCGAGAGCGATCGGAATGATAAGAAAAGATATGTCAGGGGTTCTGGAGATCAAGAGGGCACGGTAGCAGTAAAGGGAAGGGCTCGGTTTCCATTTGTTGCATCGACGAATCCAGACAATCCGCCCAAGGAAATTTAGGCAGTGGCAAGTAAAACTACTTTGGAGCAACGAGGTATTTAGAGCATAGCTTCAAAAATCCTGTGTTTTCGAAAACCAAAGACTGAGGCATTGCTCCTTGTGAACTTGTTTATCTAGTCACACAAAAGCTCACACACCGATATTTAGGAGACGTAAGCTCTTGAAATCCTAATGGTTTTCTTTGGATGTCTGCTCTCATAAGAAAGAAGCCCTAGGGGTCTAGTAGCAAATACCTCAATGATTTCAAGAGCTTAGTGGTGAAATAGGTGGTCAAAATTGCTTACACACCGCTTACACACCAGGGCAAAATCCGAGGTGTGTAGTAAATGCGGTTTTTGTGTGGTTTTAACTAGTTAAGAATTGTAAAAAACACTGTGTATTAAGGTGTGTAGTAAATAAGATTAAGGTACGAGTTTTAGGGCCCATAGCTCAGTTGGTTAGAGCAGAGGACTCATAGCGAAAGTTGTGCCTTATGCGTGGAAACTGCATAAGGGATGGTGTCAAATTCGGAGAAAGCTAAATGTGGTTAAAAGCTGCACAAGCTAACGCCGAGCGAAGCTTAGTAGAAATACTTTGAACGTGTAGAGACTAGACGGCACCCACCTAAGTAAGGATGTAGATCTTTATATGGTGAAGGCATAGTCCAGGGAGTAGTGAAAGCTACACAAACCGGAATCCTTTGGTCCCAGGTTCAAGTCCTGGTGGGCCCACCATAAAAATCCTCACTAGCGATAGTGGGGGTTTTTTCATTTGAGCGTTACTTTAAGTAACGCTTGTGGTTTAAGTACTCTCACGACCAACAGCTTTATTATTTAGGCCAGGAGGTCCATATCAAGCCGAATAAAATCAGCACGATAAGTTAACTCTCCTAAATAAATCACAGTGCCATCAGGCGCACAAAATACTCGCCTAATTTCTGCAACAGGGGCGCTCACCGATATGTTTAATGCATTTGCAGCCTCTACACCTGCCGTAGAAATTGTCAAGATTTGTCTTGCCGATGCTAATTTGACTGATTTAAGATCCATTAGAACTGGGATTACAAGCTCATTTCTGAAACGCTTTGGAGCAAGTTTAAATATTCGCTCATCAATGTATGCTGAAATAACAGAGGTCAGCTGTTTTTCATAAGAGTGGACGCGACGCAATAGATGGTATTTTGGCGCTGGAATTCCATCATCTGATTCTATCTTTGGCTTTGCTATTCCTTCTGAGATTGGAATCAGTCGGGGTGTAAGCTCTCGGTACAGATCTGCAAGGGCAACTAGTGAGCTCACCACTTGCATTTGCGGGTGAACCAACGGTTTTGCTTTTACAAAAGTGCCGCGACCTTGCTCTGGCTGAAGCAAGCCCTCCTCCTTTAAAAGCTGTACAGCCTGACGAATTGTGATTGATGCAACTCCAAATTCTTTAGAGAGAAGGGGCAGCGAGGGGATGCGCATCCCAATTGGCCATACCCCTTTCACAATACGTTCCCGCATTGCATCGGCCGCTTGTGCATATAGTGGGCTGGCGCTGTATTGAAAAAAATGCCGCATTTTTTATCTGGCCCTATTCCCTTAATTTTTAATGTTTAATTATAGATTGACAAGTCTGATTAAATATAGAATGATATGCAGATTATAAAAAATCACTCTAACAGGTATTGAAAGGGGATAGATGTGCGCATATTGATTCGAAATACAGTACTGCTATTGTTCAATTTATGGATATCGGGCCTAGCAGTAGCTCAGGAATATCCAAATAAGCCAATTCAATTAGTGGTTCCATACCCCCCCGGAGGTGTTGTTGATATTACTGGCCGCTTGCTTGCTGACCAGTTGAGCCGTGAGCTTGGGAAGCAGGTGATTGTAGTTAACAAACCTGGGGCAGGCGGGACAATCGGCGCTGAATTTGTCGCGCGCGCACCTGCTGATGGCTATACGATCATATTAGGTGGCGCCGCAACCCATGCTTTTGCGCCTGCAATGTATAAGCAGTTGCGATATGAGCCTATTAAAGATTTTGTAGCAATTACGCAATTTACTGAGGGGCCTTTAGCGCTGACTGTAAACAAAGCCTCTGGCATTGCGTCAATCGATGAGTTTTTTAAAATACTGAAGAATAAAGGTGATAGCGTCAACTATTCTTCCAATGGCATAGGAACATTTCCACATCTTTCTGTTGAATTATTAAAGCAAAAAACAGGAACAAAAGCTATGCATATTCCATATCCCGGAGGTAGTCAGGCTGTGGTTGCGGTGCTTTCCAATGAAGTTCTATTTACACAAAATCATCTGCCAGTAGTCCTTACGCAAGCGCAAGCCGGCCGTGTTCGAATTCTAGCTACCACTGGCGCGTCTCGCTCCTCCGTTCTTCCAGATATACCCACGCTAAAGGAAATGGGTTATGACATTGTTGCCTCCGCTTGGTTTGGATTGTTTGCGCCCGCAGGAACTCCACAGCCTATCATTCAGAGGTTATATGAGGCAACTGCTGCAGCGGCAAAATCTCCAGCATTACGGGAAAAATTAGCCCTACAAGGTGATGAGATTTCAGTTACAGGGCCGACGAAATTTCTTGCATTTCAAAAAAATGAATTAGATAAATGGAAGACTGTGATTACAACTGCGGAGATTAAGCCAGAATGACAAAAGAAATGATACGTCCAAATATTATTTTAATCATGACCGATCAACAAAGGGCAGATACGATTGGAGCATTAGGCGCTCCATGGATGAAAACACCGAATCTAGATCGATTAGCAAATGAGGGCGCTGCTTACACGGAATGTTTTGTTACTTCTCCAGTTTGTGTTGGCTCTCGCGCTAGTTTGTTTACCGGAAGGTACCCTCATGGGTGTCAGGTTTTTAGCAATTTCCAGCCCTGGGAACCTACTTGGGTAAGCAGCTTAGCTAACCAAGGTTATCACTGTGTAAATATAGGTAAGATGCATATTAACCCTTACGATGCTCCAGGCGGATTTCATCAGCGTTTCATTATCGAAAATAAGGATCGCCCACTTTTTCTTGAAGAACGTGATCGTGCAATCTATGATGAATGGGATAAGGCCTTACATGCACGTAAATTAATTAAGCCGTCTCGCTATAATCGTTTTGAATCTGACCCAGAAAAATTTAAAAAAGCACTTGGAGCATTCGCCTGGGACCTTGATCCAGATATGCATCCAGATAACTTTATTGGTGAAATGGCTTGCTGGTGGATTGATGATCGAAAAAATAAAGACCCACTTTTCTTGCAGATTGGCTTTCCTGGACCACATCCTCCATATGATCCATTGCCAGAGGCATTGGCCGCTTATAAAGATACTGACATTCCATTACCAATTGTGAAAGAAGCAGAGATTGAGGCTCAGCCAAATGCCCAGCATCAGCTTCGAGAAAATATGATTGACTTTAATTTTGATTCAATTGCCTGGAGAAACCACCCCAGTCAAGATGATCTTCTTAATTTGCGTCGTCACTATGCAGCGAACGTAAGCATGATTGATCAGCAGGTAGGCCAAATAATGAAGTCGCTTGATGATCGAGGGTATCTTGATAATGCTCTAGTGATCTTTACGTCTGACCATGCTGATGCTTTAGGTGATCATGGCCATATTCAAAAGTGGACTATGTATGACTCTGTTGTGCGAGTGCCACTAATATTTTGGTCAAAAAATCTAGATATAAAGCCGGGTATTCGCAACGATCTAGTGCAGATGTTTGACATTGCTCCAACTATTCTAGAGACGGCGGGATTAAATATCCCTGAAGAATTTGAAGCTAAATCATTATGGGGGTCCTTGATGCGTTTGCCAGATTATGTGCCACGCGATGTAGTTTATGCAGAACTTGCGCGTGATCATATACAAACTGGTAGTGAGTTTATTCTGATGCGACGAGATACTCGATGGAAAATTGTTCTATATCTTGATGACAGCTATGGCGAACTTTACGATTTAAGCTCTGATCCGGGTGAAGTAAATAACCTCTGGGAAATTGAGGCAGTGCGAACGCTTCGGGATGAATTAAAAATAGACTGTCTGAGTTGGCTTTCACGTGGTTCGCTATCCGCAAACCGCCGAACAAGTCGCGCACCACAAAAAGCAATGCGTATTTAGGGTTTTAAGGGGAATCCTTTGGTCCCAGGTTCAAGTCCTGGTGGGCCCACCAATAATCACTATACCAACTCTAGGGTTGGTATTTTTTTAAACTATTCACTGAGCATTCGTTTGGATGGCTTGGTGACAGCCCATACATGAAAATTTGGAATTAATCATGGATGTAAATTCAGGATCTTCAGGCGGATTTCGATTTAGTAGAGATGGCAGTTGATTAAGACTGGCTATACGTCTTTCGGCCACGTCTTTGTATGGCCATTCTTTGTATGTCTTTGATAACTTCGTTGCTTCATACATTACTTTTGCATTTTTAAGATCATTGCTTCTGGCAAGCATATCTCCAAAATTTAAGAAGAATCCTTCCCAGTTATGGGGTGCAATCCACGAGTTCCAGCAAGCGCGTTTTGGCCCTTGCGTTGTTTCTTGTGATAAATACTGTTGAAGGTTTGGCGCTTGACGTGAGACCCTTTCCCCAAAACACACGTCTGTTGATTTGCATCTAAAACTGATCCACCATTTGTATCTAACTTTAATCCATCCAAATGATATTGTTATCTTTGACTTACAGCCTATATTGAGCGGATGTTGGTCTGAAATTGGTTGCAAATTAGGGCGCTAATTGGGTTAGTTTTGCGTACAAATCAACAAAGCAGGCTCAAAAACAGGAATTGGCTGCATACAATGAATAAAATGGTCTTTTATAAAGGTTCCCAAAAGGAACTTATTGCGCTATAATGGAACTACCTAATGGAGAACCATCATGTCTATTAACGTGAAATTGTCAGAAAACCTAGTTGAGCAAGCCAAAGTGTTTGGAAGTGTTGAGCATCGCTCAGTACCCAAGCAGATTGAGTATTGGTCGCAAATTGGCAAGATCGCTCAAGAAAACCCAGATTTACCGTTCTCTTTGATTCGCGAGATCTTGATTGCCGATCAAGAGCCAGTAGTTGGCGAGTACGTTTTTAGTTAATGCGCTTACTGGTTACGGCCACCTTTGCAAAGGCCACTAAAAAACTGCATGCTCCACAAAAACTAGAACTAGATGCTGCGCTAAAACTCATCTGCAAAGATCCGGCTATTGGCGAAGCGAAGGTTGGGGATTTGCTAGGTGTGTATGTTTATAAATTTAGAATATCACAGCAACAATGTTTATTAGCCTATCGAATTTTAGATACAGAAAGCATCAAACTATTAACTTTTGGCCCACATGAAAATTTCTATAGAGACCTAAAGCGCCAAGGTGAGTAGCGGTTTAGCTTTCTAGAGCTTTTCTTAAATACGAATCAATTTCCCCTTGCCCTAATGGCCACTGCTTATGGTCACTAGGCACATCAGCCAATAGCAAGTCTTTTTGGGCGTTACTTAAAGTAACGGTTAGGCCACAAGTAAAACCACTTTGGAGCAATGAAGTGCTAAATGGTTACTGTAAAAATCCTGTAGTTTCGAAAACCAAAGAGTTCGAGAGTATTTTTTAAAAGATGAATTATTTCACTACACAAAACGCTACACACCGATAAACAGGCGCTGTAACCTCTTGAAATCCTAATGATTTTCTTTGGATGTCTGCCTCATAAGAAAGAAGCCCTAGGGGTCTTGTAACAAAGACCTCAATGATTTCAAGAGCTTAGTGGTGAAATAGGTGGTCAAAATTGCTTACACACCGCTTACACACCAGGGCAAAAACCGAGGTGTGTAGTAAATAAGATTAATGTACGAGTTTTAGGGCCCATAGCTCAGTTGGTTAGAGCAGAGGACTTAACTGCAGTAAACCTACAGCACCAAAAGTGCCAGGGTTTATTGCTAGTGGGTTGCATATGAGTAAGTTTGCTCTGCTCATATGTAGAACTACTCAAATTCGGGGAAGCCTCTGTGTAACAGCGTGGTAATCCCGAGCCAAGCTAGGCAGTAATGCTTAGAAGGTGTAGAGACTGTACGGGTAGGTCGTAAAGACAAGAGACAGTCCAGACTACAAACTGGAAACAGGCAGTGAAAACTGTAGTGGTAAGCATAATCCTTTGGTCCCAGGTTCAAGTCCTGGTGGGCCCACCAATATAAAAACCCTCACTAGCGATAGTGGGGGTTCGGTATTTTGAGCGTTACTTTAAGTGACGCTGGTGCAGGATCTATAAATCAGTGAATTGTTCCGCTCAGAGCGAATTCCCTAAGTGCATTACCAGGTGTGATTGTGCTTTTATAAAGTGGTCCACAGGGAGTATCGGCCATCATCATTGAGAGTGAGTAGCAATCATCTACATAATGCATGGACTGATAACCTTCTAGGTGATAGGTGAACATATTTAAAATACCAATGATGCTGCGATTAGTTGATTTGCAATAAATTACCTTCTCAAGATGATTTAATTCCTGTTGCATAAAAGATTCGCTTACACCTTGAGATAGCAAGATCTTAAATAGGTATTGTGGGAATCGCTCTACTAAGTTCGATGCTGGGGCTAGAGGCATCAACACTGGTAGCAGGGTTCTTTCATTTACAAACAAGGCTACCTGTGGTTTTGAAAATATTGCCTTAGCATACCAATTACCCAAAATATTGTCTCCCTTTCCAGCGGGTTCGTTGACGCCTGAAGAGACTCGATCTAACAATTGTTTTGAGCAGTGTAAATAAAACATTGAAAAGTGTCTCTGATTAGGCTAAGACTGGAATCAATGCATGTGTGACTTTAGGTAGTCCAGATTTACGAACTTGCCATAAGTCATAGGCTGCCTGTAAAGCTAGCCAAACGCTTGCACTACCTCCATTTTTCTCGCCTAACCATGCCTCAATACGAAGAGCCATTTCTGGAGAAATACCAGCTTTACCATTGATCACTCTAGAAAAAGCAGCTCGAGTTACACCAAGCTGTTCTGAAGCTTCTGTTACGGTTAGTTCTAACGCTGGAAGAATGTCCTCTTTCAGAGTAAGGCCTGGGTGGGGTGGGTTATACATTTTAGTCATCATTATTCCTATTCTTTTAGTGATAATCTTGATAATCAACAAGTACTACATCTTCACCTTCAAATTTAAACGTCATTCGCCAATTTCCATTTACCGAAATTGAATAGTGATCCTTTAGCTTATTTTTTAAAAGATGCAATCCCCAACCAGGTATATTCATATCTTCCCATTTTTTTGCAACATGTAATCTAGCTAGCTGCCTACCTAGCTTATTCGCATGAGCCGCTTGGATTCCAGACTTTTTACCTGTTTCAAAAAAGAGCTGCAAGCCTTTATGGCGAAATGTTTTAATCATGATGTATTGTATACTGAAACTATACGCTATGCAACTAGTGTAGTTAAATTATTAATCAATCGTCTTTCTAAGTATTATTTAAAGTAACGCTCACCCCCTCCGGGGGGTGTACTAAATTTTGTGTAAACGGTCTAATAATGGGTAAAAGCCCACTCCATAGGAGTAATGATGATGACCGAAGCAGCAAAACGAGCAGTACCCCAAGAACTCATTGATAGCCTGCTGGCAG
>NZ_JAJVCS010000008.1 GCF_021395205.1 Polynucleobacter sp. IMCC 30228
TTAGGTTACAGGCCACCAGCACCCCAAGTGCAAATACCCAAAATCATCCAAACTCAACCCATTTTACTGCAATGATTTACTATGGAAAAACTCTCTCAAGTAGTGGACCTAAATTGACAGCAGTTCAGTAATAATGGTAATAATTATAGTGTGACTAAAGCCAGTTCTAATACCAGCAATATCACGCCCGCCCAATTAACAGTAATGGCTGTAAATGATGGGCGCTTTGTGACACAAACTGATACGCAAGGCTATGCCAATAATTGTGGTAGCGGAGTAGCTTGTACCGGTGGATATGCAGGCGTCTTATATAGCGGATTTGTTGCCGGCCAAACTGTCGCAGATATTACCGGAACCCCAGTAATTACGAGAAGTAGTCCATCTAGCAATGTGATTGGCAATTACGCATTAACTCCAAGTGGCTATGGCGTAAATAATGGAAATTATCAAGTTACTTATATGAATGGTAATTATGCGATTTTAGGGGAGCAGAATTTATTGGTCCGCGTATTGCCTACCACTACCAACTATGGCACGCCAGCCACTTATAACGCCGCTAATGTAACGGCACAGTATTTAGCTGCTGGAGCCCCCAATCCAACTTCATTAACTCCAAGTTTAGCGGGTAGTGTATTTACTGTTCAGGATGGGGCTGGTACTAGCATCGCCACATTTACCCTCGGAGCAAATTCAAACGTAGGTTCATTTAGTAACTCCGGAAATTTAAATGCTGGTGGCTACAACATGAAGGCGACTACCTCTAGTGTTGTTGGACCAAACTTTAAAACAATGACTGTTGTAGGTGGTACTGCTGTTAATACATTGAGTCTTCCTGCCTCCAGCCTTGGTGTTTCAGGAGTAGCAAAGGTCTACGACGGTAGTTCTAGTATTAGTGGCTTAACATTAAATACTGACCCAGTATTAAGTCACATCATCCCTGGTGACCTAGTTTCGATGAAAGGCACAGGTAACTTTACTGATCAAAATGTTGGCGTAGCTAAATCAGTGACAATTAACGTGGCCTTAAGTGGTGCTGATGCTAATAATTATTTCTTATCCTCAAGCCAATTAACCGGGAATATCGGCACAATTACGCAGTTACCATCCGTTACCTATATAGCAAGTACTGCAGGTCTTTGGTCGAACTCAGTTAACTGGACTAATGGTGCCACTCCGACTGGAAATAATGTTGGCGAAGTCATCATTCCCGTGGGTAAAACGGTTATTTATGACAGCGCTTTAGTGGGTACTACTGGCAGTGCAATTATCAATAATGGCGCGATTAATTTTACTGGCTCGAATAACTTTACCTTTAGTAATAATGTGAGCGGTACTGGAACAATTAACCAATCGGGTGCTGGCACATTAACAGTAAGCGGCAATAATGCTGGCTTTACCGGCAACCTAGTATTAAGCAATGCCACTGCTTTATTAGGAAGTTTGCATGCAATTAGTGGTGGAGCAGTCGTTTCTGATAATGGCTCCTTAGGCACTACTACAGGTACGACTATTCAGAGCTTACTGGTAAATACGCCGAATGGTATTGCGGGAAGCGCTAATCTCCAACTGATATCGGATATTACTAGCAATGGTGCCCAGGTATATAACGCGAATATTATTTTGAATCCTGCAGCTGGATCAACGATTACCTTAAGCTCAAATAATGCCGGCATTACATTTAATGGCAAGATTGATAGCCCAGCTGCCTTGGCTTCAAGTTACTCAGCTACGCCGAATTCTTTAACCGTAACAGCTGCCACCACGATTGCCATCAACGATAGCGTAGGATCCTTATTGGGATCGGATGGTGTATTACATGGCCTTAATTCACTGGCAATTACTGCACCGCGAATTGAATTAACTGCAGATATATTAACTAAATATCGTCAAACTTATACAGGTTCAGTATACGTAGGTGATAATGGTAATGAAGGTTTCCTTTTAGATAAATACATTACAGACGTTGGTTTAAATCCAATTACAGTAAAAAATTC
Source organism: Polynucleobacter sp. IMCC 30228 (assembly GCF_021395205.1). Classification (GTDB taxonomy): domain Bacteria; phylum Pseudomonadota; class Gammaproteobacteria; order Burkholderiales; family Burkholderiaceae; genus Polynucleobacter. The sequence continues at coordinate 1,995 of NZ_JAJVCS010000008.1, forward strand.
ATTGGATGGTAAAAATCGCGTTAATGCCAGAACCTTGATTTCAGAAGATCCCTCGGTTGCATTTGTGGGAAGTATTAACGATTTAACTACTTCGGGTTCAGCCGCGGGGCATAACCATTCTTTATACGTCGCAGCAATTTCTCATGATGCCGATGCTTCGTTGCTTGATCCGCCAACAATTTCGGCCGGCTCAATTGGTGACATTTCAAGACCTTACAGCGTTGAATTTAGAACCTTGATTTTTGGTGATTCAACACCTACCGGCACAGTGACCAGTGGCAGCATTATTACTATTGCCGCCTCAACTCTTAGCTCTGGTGCTGGACTTAGCTCGATTCCAGCTAGCGGTTATCCAGTAGCTCCAGGTAGCGGTTATCCAGTAGTGCCAGGTAGCGATGGGTCTGGTAGTTTTAGTGGCAGTATTGGTAGCTTAGGTGGGTCGAATGGATCAGTCGGTAGCAGTGGCATTGCTAATAATGGTAGTCTGGCAGAGTCAAGTGCCCGCTCGACTGATTTAGGCATTACCCAAGCCGGTCAAATTGGCTCAGGTCAAATGTCAGCAGGAATATTACAGTCGCTAATATTAGCTAATAATAATTTTGAAGTTACCAAAATGATTTTTGATATCAGCTCTGAAGTGTCAGTTTCTATGGTTGGTGGTGAGGCTAATTTCAACCTTAATCTGTACACTAGAAATAGCAAGCAATTGAAAATAAGTCCAGATAAAACTGATGCTACTATGCAACTAGATAAACTTGAAGAAAATAGGGTTGGCAAGAAAAGGGGTGATGATACGGAAGAGGACGAATAATAATGACCATAAAACAATTTAACGCTAGCTTTCTCGTACAAGAAGATCGTTTGCTCTTTCGTTTTAACACGATCGATGATGCAGAATACCGTTTCTGGTTTACGCGTCGAGTTACTTTATTTATCTTAGGAGCGACCGCGCATCTTCTCACTAAGCATTTAGAGAAAACCCATTCGCCTGAAACTGCCGCAGCAATTACTGAATTTCAAAAAGAAGCTTTAAAAGAACAAGTCAGTAAGCAAGCATCAAAGCAGGGGGAAGCAAATGGCGGGCAGGGCGGACAAGTCGGTGCTGAAGCATATCAAGCAGCTAGCAATTACCCCATTGGCGCCGATCCATTATTGGTGATGGATGTGAAGTGCGAATTAAGTAAAGATGGCGAGGCCGATGTCTTATCGATGGACTTCGTCTTACCAGGTGGCGCTAACCTAAACCTAAAGTTAGGTGGACCTACCTTACAGGCAATGTGCCTTTTATTAGATCAATTACGCGAAAGTGCTGGCTGGGGTGCGCCATTTGTCATTGGAGAAATGCCAGCTCAACCATCGGACGAGCTGAATGTAACTCCCAATGAAATCACCAATAAACCCAAACTCCATTAATTTAGGCTTATTTCGCGCTAGAATAAGCCCCTTAAATAGCGAAGATAGGGCTTTATGAAACGCATTATGTTATTGGCTAAATTGCATCGGGTGGTGGTTACCGAGGCCGATTTGCATTACGAGGGCTCTTGCGGTATCGATGAGGATTTGCTCGACGCCGCTGAGATGTGTGAGTACGAGAAGATCGAGCTCTACAACATCAATAATGGTGAGCGTTTCTCAACCTACATCATTAAAGCTAAGCGGGGCTCAGGTGCTATTGCCCTGAATGGTGCTGCCGCTCGCAAAGCCCATGTAGGCGACCAGTTGATTATTTGTACCTATGGGCCGCTTGATCAGGCTGAAGCCAAGTTACATATTCCTAAAGTAATTTTGGTCGATGAGCAAAATCGGCTTAAAGAAATTAAAAAGATTACGCGTTAATTAAAACGGCAATACCTTATTAAAACCCATGAAATAGACGGTCAATTGCTGTGATGACGCGATTTTGTTCGGCAATTAAATTACCTACGGATTTTTTTAGGATTCGAGTAGGTACTGCCGCCATTTTTGGCGTTTCTAAAACACACTTTCTGCCTGCTATTAAAAATAAGGGCATTAAATCTTGTGGTAATTTGCGAGCGTCATAAAGGTTAGCCATTCTCAGAGGAATCACTACTCTAGTTTCTAGCGAGCTGAGTAAATCTGTCTGAACATCAAGAAGAAAAGGAGTATTTTTGGCTTGATGACTTTCATTTTCATAAACATGAAATCGAGCCATTAAAAAGTCCTCCATTCGTCCAATGGTAAGCCTTCTTTTTCAATGGTTTTGTTATAGGCAGAGATAAATTCTGCATGCTCAATTTGCCAGCGACGTGTTTTTTCTTTTTTAACCAGGTCGGTCAAAAAGGCATCGCATACTTTGGATATATTAATACCTAGTAACTTTGCTTCTTCTAGCACTTCGCTGCTTAGAGTGAGGTTAATTGGTTTTTTCAAGGCAGTAAATAAGGGGTGGGATGCGGTTACTGTGTGGGTAGTCATCGTAATATTATACGCATTAATAATCCATTTTAATTATGCGCATAGTTAATAGGGATATTAGCACAGTCTTGCGTTAGAGAACGGGCCTAAAAGTAACCTAGCTTAATTAAAACGGTAATTTTGCATCTGGCTTAGCGGCTAACAAAGCCACTTTAAACTCAGCCTGAATACGTTGAATTGCTGCTTCGCTGTCGGCCTCAAAGCGCATTACCACAATTGGCGTGGTGTTAGAGGGCCTGGCCAAACCAAAACCATCAGCATATTCAACCCGCACACCATCAATGGTATTAATCGATTGTGAAGTGGGGAATTTCGCATTCGCCTTAATTTTTTCTAAAATCGTAAAGGGCTCGCCTTCTGCGCATTCCAGTTGCAATTCAGGGGTGCAGATGGCATTGGGCAAGTTATTCAAGGTTTGATTTGGATCTTTTTCTTTGCTTAAAATTTCTAATAAACGCGCGCCAGTATATAAACCATCATCAAAGCCAAACCAGCGGTCTTTAAAAAAGATATGCCCACTCATTTCGCCAGCAAGGGGCGCACCAGTTTCTTTTAGCTTGGCTTTTACTAGTGAGTGGCCGGTTTTCCACATTAAGGGCTCACCACCATGTTGTTTTACCCAAGTTGCTAAGTTACGGGTGCACTTCACATCATAAATAATTTGCTTGCCAGGATTACGGCTTAATACATCTTTAGCAAAAAGCATCATTTGTCGATCGGGAAAAATGACTTGCCCATCTTTAGTTACCACGCCTAAACGATCGGCGTCACCATCAAAGGCTAAACCTAGTTCATTATTAGTCGTAGCTAAATTCTTAATGAGGTCTTGTAGATTTTCAATATGGGCTGGATCGGGATGGTGATTGGGAAAATGGCCATCGACTTCGCAAAAGAGCTCTTCCACTTCGCAACCAAGGGCCCGAAAAAGGGTCGCAGCAAATGCACCACCAACCCCATTACCGCAATCAACTGCAATTTTCATGGGGCGAGCTAACTTCACATCACTCACAATGCGCTCTAAATACATGGGGAAAATATCGAAATACGAACGCTTACCAATTTCAGCTTGCGGCGCCTGAATAAATTGCTGCGCTTCTATGCGCTGGCGAATAGCTTGAATTTGTTCGCCATAAATTGCCGCACCGCCAAGTACCATTTTGAAGCCGTTGTAATTAGGGGGATTATGGCTTCCCGTAATCATGATTCCAGAAAGGGGCTTGCGACCCTCAATCGTTTGATTGGCGCCAAAGTAGACCATCGGTGTGGCAACCATGCCTAAATCGATGACATCGATGCCCGTTGAAAGTAGGCCTTCAGCTAGGGCCTCGATTAAGTTGGGTCCGGATAAGCGACCATCACGGCCGATGACAATGACAGTTTCACCAAGCTCGCGCATTTGGCTACCAAAGGCTTGTCCAATCGATTTGGCAACAGAGGCATCGAGTGTTTGATCGATGATGCCGCGAATATCGTAGGCTTTAAAAATGGATGGAGATAGTTGCATATTTAATCCAAGTAAAAATGATTTATAGCTATTTTTGTGTATTGATCTTTATTGCGCTTATTCATCTAATTTTTCTTGTATTGGGTTCTATAAATGAAAGATTGTTGCATTAGCTATTGAAAAGATTAATACGCCGCGCTGTAATCGCATCGATATTGGCATCGGCAGCTACTGACACAGAATCTTTGAGTGCTGCTTCAATCGGTTTAGCCAAGACCTTACCGAGCTCTACGCCAGGCTGATCAAAGCTATTGATATTCCAGAGCGCCCCTAGGGTAGTGGCACGATTCTCATAGAGCGCCAAAAGAGCGCCTAGATAAAAAGCATTTAACTTCGGCAGAATCAGTAAGTTACTGGGCCGCTTACCTGGGTAGGTGTTGTTAGGGTTAGCGGTTTTTTTACCATTGGCTAAGGCTTGGGCTTGCGCTAAACAATTAGACAGCAAAATACGATGATGTTCTTTGGCTTCAGGCAAATGACTCATGGGTTCACGAATGGCTATGAAGTCAATTGGGATGACCTCAGTACCCTGATGAAGTAATTGGAAGAAGGAGTGCTGGGCATTGCTGCCAGAGCTACCAAATACAACAGGGCAAGAGAACTTTACGGGCATACCATTGCGGTCAACGCGCTTACCATTGCTTTCCATATCGAGCTGCTGCAACCACTTTGGAAACCCATCTAATGCATCGGCATAGGGAATAACAGCGAAGGATTTAATATCGTGTTGCTCTTGTTGATAGAGTAGAGCCAGCGCCATAATTACCGGCAAGTTTTCTTCTAAAGGCGCAGATTGATAGTGTTGATCAATTGCCTGCGCACCCGCTAAAAATGCTTTAAAACTTTCAAAACCATATTGCAAGGCAATTGGCAGTCCAACTGCTGACCACACGGAATAACGCCCGCCAACCCAGTCCCAGAAAGGATAAATATTTTCTTCTTTGACGCCAAACGCTTTAGCAGCAGGCACAGCGGCAGTGACGGCAAATAGGGCATTATTAATTTGACTGCTAGTGAGACCGCTATCTTTAAGCCAGCGTACAACGGCTTTGGCATTTTTAGTGGTCTCTACAGTAGTAAACGATTTAGACACAATGATGATGCGCGTACTGTGCGGTAATGCGCGTTGCAAAATGCGGCCTAATTCAGCGGTATCGATATTGGCTAAGAAATGCATACGCATGCCCCGAGTTTCAATACCGGGAACATGGGCTAGTGCTTCAATGGCTAAACGTGGACCAAAGTCAGAGCCACCAATGCCAATATGAATGACGTCGGTTACACCCTCCCATTTATTGCATAGCGCTTCAATACGCTGCCAAACATTTGCCACAGCAGGCATGACATCTTTGCCATCAACTAATACTGGTTTTTGATCTAAATTGCGCAGTGCTGAGTGCAGTGCAGGACGATCTTCAGATGTATTAAGGTGCTTTCCAGCAAATAGATCGGCAATGAACTGTTGCAGATTGGCTTTACGGGCTTGAGCAAATAGAGCTTGCCAGCCTTTAGCATCGATACCTTGATAGGCGCTATCTAAGACTATATCTGCAGCGCAAAAGATGGAATTGGGGTTCTCTGAAGCAGGATTTGAGGACATCTCTAGATTTTATCAATAAGTAGCGGGAGAAATGGTTTAAATCCCCCTTAAAGTACTGAAAATGTTACGATTTGTGCCTATTCTTATTAATCAATATGTCTGGAACAGGTAGATGGAGCAGGTTGATTGTGTCGTGATCGGTGCAGGAGTGATCGGCTTAGCCGTTGCACGCGAGATGGCACTTCAGGGGTATGAAACCATCATTTTAGAACGCGAATCGGCTTTTGGTACCGTTAGCAGTGCGCGTAATAGCGAAGTGATTCATGCTGGTATTTATTATCCGAAGGATTCTCTCAAAGCAAAGCTCTGCGTTGAAGGCAATCGACTTTTATATGAGTATTGTCGTAGTCATCAGGTAGCAACTCAAGCATATGGCAAGTTAGTGGTAGCCGCCGATGGTGAGCAAATACATGATCTGCAAAATATTTTGTATAAAGCCAAAAATAATGGTGTGCCCGATGTACGTTTGCTATCAAGTACAGAAGCATTCAATTTAGAACCTGATCTTAAGTGCACCGCAGCGATGTTATCGACCTCAACAGGTATCGTTGATAGTCATGGTTTCATGCTGTCGCTACTGGGTGGTTTTGAAGATGCGGGAGGGATGATTGCCTATCAATCACCTTTGCTTAGTGCACATGTCGTCAATGATGGTTTTGAATTGGCTGTTGGCGGTAATGACGCCATGAAACTACAAACCCGTTTATTAATTAATTGTGCAGGCCTTAGTGCGCCACAAGTTGCCAGCAAAATTGACGGCTTATCAATAGAAAAAATTCCGCGGGCGTATTTTGCTAAAGGGAATTATTTTTCTCTGGCGGGGCGTTCACCATTCAAACATTTGATTTATCCCATTCCTGAGCCTGGTGGTTTAGGTGTGCATCTGACCTTAGATTTAGCTGGACAAGCTAAATTTGGCCCCGATGTGGAGTGGCTTGATATTACTGAAGAGAATCAAATTAACTATGCGGTTGATCAGCAACGAGGCGATAGCTTTTATGCAGCCATCCGGCGTTATTGGCCGGGGCTAAAAGACGGGGCTTTACAGCCAGATTATTCAGGAATTCGGGCAAAAATTGTGCCCCCTAATTCGACTGCCGGCGACTTTATTTTTGATGGGCCCCGGCAACATGGTTTGCCTGGGCTCTATAACCTATATGGTTTTGAGTCCCCAGGGCTGACATCATCTCTGGCGATCGCGCGTTATCTTGAGGGTTTGATCGCGGGGTGAGCTGATTAAGTTTTCGGGTTTATTTTCGAATCAAATGGATTGAAAATTGGAACTTTAAAGCGTTTAAAGTCTTTTACGTTTCTAGTAACTACCGTAAGTTCTTTACTTAGTGCAGTTGATGCAATCATGGCATCCTCATTGACCGTATTAGATTCTCGGTGCATTAATGTAGCCCAAATTCGAAATGCCCGCGCATCCATTGGCAATATGTTGTAAAGATTCATTAATTTATTTAGCCAGACACTTAAGTTCTTTGCTTTAAGCGCATCCTGCTCGCGAGTTATTTCTATTCCTGCTTGTATTTCGCCGATAGATACTGCTGAAATATATAAATCTGTATCGCTAATTGTTTTTAACCATGTAAGTACACCTCCATGCGGCTTTACTTTTCTCAGCTCAGAAATAATATTGGTATCAAGTAAGTACATTCTTTAAATTTGAGTTAACTTACGGCGTTGCAACTGACCACGCTTAGGTAAAGGTAATTCAGTTCTATCCTGATCAGAAAGCAGTAAGTCTTTAAGGGTGGGGTGAGCCGATTCCCTTAAAGCATCCCATTCTTGGATGGTAATAAGCACAGCGGCTTTAAGCCCGCGTTTGGTAACGACTTGGGGACCATCACTTAGGCAGGCATTTAAAAATTCGCTAAATCTGGCTTTAGCATCCTGTACAGCCCAATTACTTTTCATATAAAAAACTCCAAATGACTAGTTATCTGACTAGTTTACCTGATTTTATGAGCCAACTCATCCCCCCACTTTTAGGCTTATTTGCTTAAGTTCCTTATAATCCCAAGCAAAGGAAGCGTGGCAGAGCGGTTGAATGCACCAGTCTTGAAAACTGGCGAGGATGAAAGTCCTCCGTGAGTTCGAATCTCACCGCTTCCGCCACTTGTCAAGCATTTATATGGGCTTCCAGCTTGGAAGCTCTAAATTCCCCCAATTTTCCCCACACAATTACTTTTTAGTACGCTCTTTACTACTCCTACGGATGCTCTTCCACAAGTAGCTATGACATGACATCAGCAGCATCAGCACATAAGGTTTACGAAAGTAAGCCGCCCCCTTAACGTTTTGCCATAACCCAGACCCCACCATACCCCCACCAGCCTTTTCGACCGCTTCACTACGCTAGCCCTATACATCGTATTTTGGACAGCTGACTAGGTATTTTTACTTAAATTGTTTGATCTAGATCAATTAAAGTGCCCAATCATAGAAAGCTAATGAAAGAAAACTTCTTGCCTATAGATTTTAAGAGTATATTAATTTTTAGAATAATTAATAGAGAGAAATTGTGAATATAACCACTAAAAGTTTGTTGGCAGCTCTTTTCATCCTCAACGTTGTTGGCTGTGCTTCGACAGTTAATCGCAATACTTCAAATTTTAAAGAGACATCGACTGTTAAATAAGGGGGGATTACCTCTGATCTTTTGATTAGGGGTAAAAATGAAAAATTCTATGAGCTTAAAAATATTTTATTTGATAATTGCTCTATTACTCAATGCATGTGCTGGTGGAGGTGGAGGTAGTAGTGGTGGGTCATCAAGCCTGACCCCAGAACAATTCCGAACCGCTGAATATAATGCTCAATATGGTTTGGCTATGGTTAATGCAGCCAATCTTTATGCCAAGAATGGAAATGGCACAAATATTAAGGTTGCAGTGTTTGACTCTGGCGTGAATCCTATTGAGGCTAAAACTGGATCTTCAATCAAAATTGATACTGCTAATAGTTATGACTATGTGACAAATACTGCGGGATCTTCCGCCGATCCAAATGGTCATGGCACCCATGTAGCCGGTATAATTGGGGCGCCAAAAAATGATTCTGGTATGCATGGCATCGCTTATGAAGCCACAGTGTTGAATATGAGAATGTATACAGCTAGCGGTGTAAACATAGGGTCTTCTGCGGCAACATCAGATGCTATCAACCGCTCACTTGCTGCTGGGGCTATGATCATAAATAATTCATCGGGTGTTGCGAATACCCCAATCACCTCTTGGACATGGACTTCCTCAGAGGTTTCCACATACAAAAACTTCGTTGCAAACGGCGGTGTAGTTGTCTACGCTGCCGGTAATGATGGTCAGTCACAAGTTTCTGTACAGGCGGGCATACCTTACCGCGTTGCAGGCCTTGAGGCTGGTTGGTTAGCTGTAATGGCGGTCGGTAAAGATGGCAATAGAGCTTCATACAGTAATGCATGCGGAGTGGCAAAAGGGTGGTGCTTAGCTGCACCTGGAAGTGAAATCTATTCAATGTCAAATACTGGTGGTTACGCAACTATGTCAGGCACCTCAATGGCCGCACCAATGGTTAGTGGTGCATTAGCCTCTCTCAAATCCGCCTTCCCTAATTTATCCTACCAGCAAGTTCGTGATCGCCTATTGGCTACAGCAAATAAAACTGGTGTCTATGCAAATTCAGATATTTACGGCCAAGGTTTGATGGATCTGAATGCCGCTACAAATCCAGTTGGCGGACTAGCGATTACTACATCATCATCAGCAACTGGCTCGGTTGCTAGTGCTACAAACTCGAGAATTACCTTACCTGCTGGTTTAGCATCAGCAATACGCGGTCAAAAAATATTGGTGGTTGATGGTTATCAGAGGGCACCATTTTTCATGTCATCCAACAATTTAGTTTCCAGCGCACCCTTTAGGGGTGATTTAGGAATGCAACATCTAAATGACCTGAGCGTCCCCCTGCCAACTGAAGGTGCGCAGACTAAGGGCGTAAAATATTCTTACACCCGTGACATGAATGCTGCTTTATCAGTAAGCCATAAATCCCATCAATTATCATTTTCTTCGGGAACTAAATCAGAGGGCGCAATCGGTCGTTCATTAGGGTTGGCACACATTCCTCATTTGTCTAATTCAGGCACGAATTCTCATGGTGCTGGCTATGCAACGTCCTTATATGGAGTGAAAGTTGCAGCAATTTCCAGCATACCAAATTCACATCAGCTTTCAATTGGGAATGTCAATTTATCTGATCGCTCATCAATGGGCAATCGGTCATCTCATAGCATGGTTGCGCAAAAAGATCATGAAACCTTCTCTTATGGTGGAACATTTTCAATGGCTAAGAATTTTTCTCAGCCTGCAGGTGTAATGGGCTCTGGCGCTTTTAGTTTGGGTAGTTCAGGCGCCACCTCAAAAGGAGGTTTCTTTAGCCATAGGCTCTTTGATGGAAATACATCAATCCTATATGCAGGAGAAGTTACTTCTATGTCTTCTGCAAACAATGGATTGACCTCTCTTGGTAACGCAAAATATAGCTCCCTCAAAGCAACGGTTAGTCATGCATTGAGTGAATTTACAAATTTAAGTTTTTCAGCAAATCACCAGCAAGCCATTGGAGGCCAGATGAATGTAAGGTTACCTACTTCAATTGATGAAAATGGGAATATTAGCTATCAAAATTATTCAACAGGATTTAATAACCTAATTAATTCATCCCGACTTAACTTTGATATTGCCCATCAGTTTGATAAGGCTTCTAGAATTAGAAGTGGGGTTATCTACCAGCAGATGCCATATGGACAGAGAAATCTTGGAATTGGAGCCTTTTTTGAACAAAGACTTTGATTGCATGCGCCTAGCATTTAAAATTGAGCTTTAATTTACAAATAGCCAAGAAAGTGGCAAAACTAAAATTACATCTTCTTATAAGCCTTTTTTTAACCTTGACCCATCTCCTAAATGCTCAAGCTGGACTGAAGAATGACGAGTTCGACTACGTAATCTATAGTATTTACTATGATGGCGGGCCTATTAGCGATTACGCATTTAAAAAAATTAATGCTTCCGAGGTTGCTCAAATAGCTCCAGCAGAAGTGGCATCGAAAATAAATGCAACGAATGGGGTCGAGTTATATTTACTTCGGGCGCCTACTCAAAATACTGCTGGATATGTTTTTGAGGGTGTTAAAAGCGATGGAAAGGTATCGTTTTGCCTGAAAAAACCCTCGCAGGATCTGACGGTATTAATGACTTTAAGTAATCCCGCGGCAATAGTAAAAGTAAAAAAGGGTACAAAAATATCATTGAGTAAAAACTATTGCAATCATCTAGCCCCCTAACCCAGAGTTAGTTGATAGCACAGAAGGTGCAAAGGAAATAGTTGAAACTAACTATACGGGCGGAATTACGAAGTCAGCTAAGTAGAAAAAATAATAATAATGAAGAAATTACTGCTCCTTCTTTTTAGTATTCGAACACTAATTAAATTCCATGGAGCAAATTATTAAATATAAAATTTATATTAAGTCTACTCCTAATGCGGCATCCTTTATAAGTAAAGCTAATATTGCGAGGCTTTGAATGGCAAAAGTTGAGGTTCACCAATATACGGGTTGGGAGGCTTTTGTAAGCTTCACCAATATGAGCATTGGCGATGGGCTTAATTTTCTTTGAATTAAAAATAGTAATTGATATAAAAAATTAGTAAATTTTTAATCAAAATAATTAAAAGGATTCTATGAGCGCAAAAGAGAAATTAGCAAAAATTAGCGGATACATCGGGGGTGTACTAAATTTTGTGTAAACGGTCTAATAATGGGTAAAAGCCCACTCCATAGGAGTAATGATGATGACCGAAGCAGCAAAACGAGCAGTACCCCAAGAACTCATTGATAGCCTGCTGGCAG
>NZ_JAJVCS010000009.1 GCF_021395205.1 Polynucleobacter sp. IMCC 30228
TCAGCCAAAAGTGGAGTATGCCCATCAGAGATTGGAAGGGTGCATTAAATCAGTTTAGTATTAAGTATGAGGAGAGAATCCCTCTGTAGTAAACGAACCCCGTTTACACAAAATATGGGACACCCTCTAATAGGGTGACGGATGTTGACCGCAATGAGATGCTAAACCAATTAAAAATCTAGTGAAATTCCGCCTTTTTATTCTCTGTTTACTATGCTAGGATTTAGTTATGGATCTTACATATTTCATTAAACTAATAACTAGGGGTGGGTGTATGAAAGTTAAATCAAAGGCTGTTGCATTAATAGCTTTTAGCTTTAGTGTATGCACTTTAGCGCAAACCAGCTCAGTTTCAATCGTGCCGCAATCAGCTTTTTTTGTTGGCTTAGGCGTTAGTGAAAATACGATTGGTTTTAGTAATCAAAATACTTATGGTAGAGGCACGTCTTATACACCTCCCACCCAAGATAAGTTAGGAATTCCACAGGCCTCAATTACTGGATCAGCCGCAGGATCAACCGGAGTTACTTTAGGAAATCAAAATACAGCAGCCCCATCATTACAAGCCGGTTACTTTCAGCATTTTTCTGGAAGTAATTGGATGTGGGGTGGAAAATTTGCTTATAGCTATTTAGGTACAACCTCCACTGTAAATAATATGTTGATTCCTCAATCTGGGGGCTACTATCAAGCAGGCACATATACGCCGTTTAATGGCAATTATGTTGTTCGTTCTTATCAGCAAACCATCAATCATCAGATGTCTCTAATGCCATTTATTGGTCGATCTTTTGAGAAAAGTTATGTCTACTTTGGCGCAGGCCCTACATTGGCTCAAACCAAATACAACATTAATCAAATTACTGGGTTTGCTGACATGAATGGTTTAACAACCAGCGTTACAGGACTTAGTACACCATCAAGTTATTCAGCTTCACAATGGGTGTTTGGGGCGGGTGCAGTGATTGGAGCCACATACTTTATTGACCCAACTTGGTTTTTGGATATGAGCTATACCTACTCGGTAACAGGAAATCAGACCAGTAATTGGGGCGGTGCGTGGGCCGATAATCCTGCCATTGGCGGAACAAGAACTGGAACAAATACTGGTACTAGTTCAGGCAATGTTACAACCCAGGCATTAACAATTACACTGAATAAAGCTTTTTAAATTGAAATCAATGATTAGATATGCGTTGCTGTTAATTGCAATTGCTACCTTAGGTTCTTGTGGAGGCGGTTCATCTGGCTGCAATGTAAACTGCACGTCATCTTCACCGACATCGAGTTGGACTTGGGTGGGAGGCAGTAATCAGACGGGCGCCCCAGGTGTTTATGGCACTAAAGGGTCATCAAGCGCGACCAATATCCCAGGAAGTCGTTATATCTCTATTAGCTGGACTGATAGTAGCGGTAACTTATGGATGTTTGGAGGCTGGAATGGCACCACGACTTTTCTAAATGATTTATGGAAATATTCTCCAGGCACGAATTTATGGACTTGGGTAAGCGGCTCTTCTGCAGCCAATGCATCAGGTATTTATGGAATCCAGGGAATTTCTAGTGCAAGGAATGTTCCAGGAGCCCGGATGGGGGCAGTAAGTTGGCATGATTCCAGTGGTAATTTGTGGCTATATGGGGGATATGGTTTTGATGAGCTAAATTTGTTACCTGGCACATTAAATGATCTATGGAAATTTAGCATTACGACAAATGAATGGACTTGGGTATCTGGAAGTAAATCAACTGGCGCATCCCCAGCTTATGGCGCCAAAGATGTTGCTAGCACTTCTAATACACCAGGTGGATTACTTGGCGCAATTGGTTGGACCTCAAAGGATGGCCATCTTTGGTTTTTTGGTGGCGCAAGTGATCTTGCAACTACAACGACTTATAACAACTTATGGGAATTTAATCCAGGCGATAGCACCTGGACATTTAGATCGGGCGCCGGTAAGACAGGTTCTAGCTACAGTACAAATGTCTCGGGAACTTATGAGGTTCAGGGTATAGCAACTAGCACTACTGTGCCTGGCTCAAGATTAGATGCGATTAGTTGGCTCGACAGTGGCGGTAACTTGTGGTTATTTGGCGGTTCAGGCTTTGATGGTCTCGGTAATCCTCAAGGCATTTTGAATGATTTATGGAAATATAGCCCAACTACGAAACAATGGGTGTGGATGAGTGGAGATAGGAGATATAAGGCATATGGTGTATACGGATCTCAAGGGGAGGCTTCGCCTAATAACGTGCCAGGTGCTAGATTTCACCGCACCCCGTTTTCGTGGATAGATGCAGGTGGAAGCTTATGGATGTTCGGCGGGGATGGCAACGGAGCATCAACACCTCCACCACCTGTTCTCCCAGGGACTGCTAGCTATTTAAATGATTTATGGAAATACACTCCCACCAACAATCAATGGACTTGGATGGGTGGTAGTAGTGAAATCAATGGGGTCGGAGTTTATGGAAGCATGGGGATGCTGGCTTCAACTAACCAACCTGGCGGCAGAAAAGACAGTATCGGTTGGACAGATTTGAGTGGCAACTTATGGATATTTGGCGGCTTTGGGTATGACGCAACCAATAGCGCAGGTTACTTAAATGATCTGTGGAAATATACACCCTAAAGCAAGAGCATTTTAGTGGCAGTAAGACGGTATAAATTATTGCTTATTTAAATGCACTTGGGAGCCTAAGCTTGCGCCTTAAGGATGAGAGCTATTAGGAATTTATTTTCTATTGGCCGTTCATTAAGATTGGGACTAACAATCAAGTCTCCTATAAGCCAGGCTCAAGTCCTGGTGGGCCCACCAAGAATCACAATACCAACTCTAGGGTTGGTATTTTTTTTAGGCGTTACTTTAAGTAACGGTTGTGGGGAAGGAATTGACATACTTAGCCCCGATTGGGATTATTTAATGTGATATTCATCAACCTCCTTTAAGATGAAGACATGAACTTTCCCCTTAGTCATATTTCATCTCTTTGTAAATATACGGGCATTAGCTTTACTGCTGGTGCTATTACGCATGGATTTTTCAGTGGCGAACGAGCCATTTGGACTGCTGCATTTGGAATCATTATTTTTCTAGTTGGTGGCATCCTAGAAAAAATTGCTAATCCCGATAAAGATCATAGTTGGACTGATGTATTGGCCATTGGCATTGTTGCCTCAATCGGCCTGGGTTTTTTCACTGGCGGGCTTCAGCACTTTCCCGATTCTCCTGCTAGAAGTGCCTGGGTAGTTCCGGTGGGGTTTGCTATGTCTTTATTGGCCATGTATTTAATGGAAGGCAAGGGTAAGATAAAAATAAAGGGAGTATTAATTTATGGGGGCATCAGTCTGGCCCTTGTTATTGCCGCTTCTTTGTACGCCCTTTCCTACTTTAATCAGCATGGTGGCGATGGTCATATTCATGATCATGCCGCGCAAACACAAGTGATTGTTCCATCAGTGAAGGAGATTCGTATAGACGTTGATGACACCATGCGGTTTTCTCCAGCAACATGGGAAGCGCAAGCGGGTGAGCCGATTCGCATCATTTTGGTTAACAAGGGCAAGGTAGATCATGAGCTGGTAATTGGCACAGAAAAGGAGATCATCGCTCACGCTAAGGAGATGGCAAGTCCTAGCGCTAAAGGACATCATCATACGAATGAAATCTCAGCAAAACCAGGACAACAAGCAGAATTAGTTTGGACTTTTAAAAAGCCCGGACAATATGCCATGGCATGCTTTGAGCCCGGTCACTATGAAGCTGGAATGAAGGGCTTCATTAATGTAGTAGCTCATTAGCATTAGGTGAACCGGAATCCTTTGGTCCCAGGTTCAAGTCCTGGTGGGCCCACCAGAAATGAAAATACCAACCTTCAGGTTGGTATTTTTTTAGCGTTACTTTAAGTAACTCTTGTGGGGCTATACGTTAAATAATTTCATCTTTCAGCCAATACCATTTATAAAGTAACGCTTGGCCTAGTCGACGAAAAGGAGCGAATAACTCCGATTTAATTTTGCCGAATAGGTTTGGGTATTCAAGCTGAGATGTATAAATTGGCAAACTAAATGCAGGCTCACTGTGATCTTTTCCTGCTATCCGCTGCGCTAACCTTTTGCCGGCCCAAGTTGAAAAAGATACCCCATTTCCACCATACCCTAGTGCATACCAGAGATTATTCTCCGGGTTAGGTTTAATGATTCTGGGCATCATGTCATGGCTCATATCAACCCATCCCCACCAGGAATAGTCGATTTTAATTCCGGCCAAGGGCGGAAATTTACGAGCCAATCCATCTAACAGCAATTGGTAATGCTTTGGATTACTAGCATCACTACCAATCACTGCGCTTCGACTGCCAATTTGTAAGCGATTATCTTTTAATAGGCGGTAATAAAAACGTAATTTACGAGTATCGGTAATAAATACATGAGAGTGAAATTGTGTAGCAGCAATTTCACTGCTCGTTAGGGGTCTAGTCACTATAGAATTAGAAAGCACGGGGAGCAGTTTATTTTTAAGAGCTCCATTAAGATTTTGCCCGGTATATCCACCCGTGCAAAATGCAACGCGTTTAGCTCTAAGCACGCCATTAGGTGTGTATAAATGGTGAATCCCATTTATTACTTTAGATTCAGTAACAGGGCTACCAGTATAAATTTTGACACCTAAGGCCTGTGCTTTTTTAAGCATGCCAAAATTAAATTTAAGCGGATGAATTCCTATTCCCTCTTCTTCAAGCATAGCGCCATGAGCATCATGATCATCGCAATACCGCTCTTTAATCTCAGCTTTAGTAAGAATTTTCGGGTTGTATCCAAAAATCTTATGTTTAACATCAGCCTCATGCTGAAGATATGCTAATTTATCAGGGCGATGGGCTATATATAGGTGCCCGCCAGGAGTTGCTTCACACTCAATTTCGGTAGTTAGTTGTGCAAAGTTATCGAATCCCATCCGGATTTCTTTATCAAGTTTTTTTGCAGTATCTAGGCCCCAGCGCTCAATCCACTGGGACCGACTAAGTCGACCGCTTGCATTTTGTCCTTGCCCGCCATTGCGACTAGAGCAACCCCAGGCCGATTGATTTGCCTCAAGAATTATGGCCTGTATGCCATGTTCTTGTGCTAAGTAAAGGGATGTAGCTATGCCTGTGGCCCCTGAACCAACAATGACCACATCAACGTCTATATCCCCTTGAATTGAGCCATTATTTGGCGGTGGAGTACCGGCTGTTGCTACCCAGTAAGTTGGGGAATAATGTTGATTAATCCCTGGTATAGAATCTCTCAAGGGATCATGTAATGGGTTGTAGACCTGCATATTATTAATATAAAGTAAGTTTCTTTAGATAGGAAGTTAATTGATGAAAATATCTCAACTGGCACTAGTTTATGTTATTGGCATTATAGGTAGCATCGCTTTTAACCCGGTAGCAATTGCTCAGTCATATCCCAATAAGCCAATTCGAATTGTTATTCCAAATGCGCCAGGAGGAGGTACTGATGTCGTTGCGCGCCTACTATCAGAGAGTTTGCAAAATGATTTAGGCCAACCCATTGTGATAGAAAACAAACCTGGTGCCGGCGGGGCAGTAGCTGCAGCAGATGTTGCAAAATCACCCGCTGATGGCTATACCCTACTAATGGCTGCCGCAGGATTTGTGATTGCACCTGCAGTGCTGCCAAAAGCTGGATACGATCCAATTAAGGACTTTACAGGGGTGCGCCAGCTAGCAATTGTTCCCTTAATAATTGTGACACGCAGTGAAAGCAAACTTGAGAATATGAATGACTTATTAGAGCTTGCAAAAAAAGATGGAGATAAAGTAACCTTTGCTTCATTTGGGAATGCCACACCATCCCATCTCGCTGGCGAGGCAATAAATCGCCTAGGTAAAGTAAAGATGACCCACGTTCCCTATGTCGGCGGCCCAAAAGCTCTCCCAGATATTTTGGCGGGTAATGTCACCATTGGTATTTTGGATGCAGTTTCAACTCTACCCTTAGTGCAGCAAGGAAAACTAAAAGCATTGGCTGTAACTGGCCCCAAACGTTTACCAGTTTTACCCAACATACCTACATTAGTAGAATCGGGCATTGCATTTGATGCAGTGGGATGGCATGCAGTTTTTGTACCTATTGGTACCCCAGCGCCAATTGTTAATAAGCTAAGTGCTGCTTTTAATAAGGCAATTGATCAGCCCAAAGTGATAGAGCGAATTATTAGTGGCGGATCAATACCGATTGAAAAAGCAGGTACCCCTAGTCAGTGGACCGCACAGTATGCAAAAGAGACAAAACAATGGGCAGAAATAGCAAAATCAGTTAATGCAAAAATGGAATAATCTTCAGGATCTTCAGCAGAATGAGAAAATTAGCTCCTTAGAAGAGCTATACGAGAGCCGATTAGACCTTGCACAACGAGTTAAAACGATTCGAAATTTGGATCGTTTTTTCCCTTGCCATCAGATTAAGCAAAGCTTAATTCCAAGTTCAATTTCGTATGAGCCATTTAATTTTGAAAATTTTAATTTTTTAACACTAAATCAAAATTTAAATTTAGATGATTACATTCGTCTGAATTATGTTACGGGGATTTGTATCTTAAAAAATGGAATAAAGATCTATGAAAATTATTTCAATGGAAATAACTACGATACACAATGGTGTGGTTTTTCAATAACTAAATCAATTACGTCAACGCTTATTGGTGCTGCTATACAAGATGGGTCAATAGGTGGTGTTGGTGAGCAAGTGAGTACCTATTTGCCTCAATTAGATAAAAGTATTTATGGTGAAGTTACCATAGAGCAGGTATTACGCATGTGCTCTGGAGTCCAGTGGGATGAAACTTATAGCAATCCAAATTCTGATCGACGAAAAATGCTAGAAGTACAACACTTGCAGCAGGCGGATGCTATTTTAAATTTTTTGTCCCAACTACCCCGCAAGTCTAAGCCTGGTGATCTGTGGAACTACAATACGGGAGATACATTCATAGCTGGTGCATTGTTAAAAGCTGCGATTCATAAATCATTATCTACGTATTTACAGGAAAAAATTTGGCAACCATTAGGCATGGAATTTCCTGCAAGTTGGTGGCTAGATTCCATAAATGGCCAAGAATTTGGCGGTGGTGGCCTATCTTTTTGCTTAAGAGATCTAGCGCGCTTTGGTCAGTTTTTACTTGATGATGGCATGATCAATGGAAGCCAAATATTGCCAGCGGATTGGGTCAAAAATTCCTCCACACCATTTCAAGTTAAGGGAAAGCCAGTTGATTATGGATATCTATTTTGGCTAGTGCCGCCTGAAAAGGGCGCAATACACCAGGGCGCCTTTAAGGCTCGTGGTATTTTTGGCCAATATCTTTATGTCAATCCCCATAAAAAAATCGTGGTAGCCACATTTGGCGCGCGACCAAAGCCTAGAGCAGCAGATAGTCCTATTGATGACGATGATTTTTTAACAGGTTTAGTCCAGTACCTCAATTAGAAATTTTTGGTGTGCGATTTTTTCTATAAGTATCTTTAAGGCAAATTTTTCCTCCTCTGAAAAAGAATAAATCTACCCCATCTAACTCAAAAAATTCGCCATCAGATTTTCGAGTGGCAATAAATGTCCACTCAGAAAAGCCACGCTCCCCAAAAACTTGGTTCGTGTTTCTTGGGACCCATTTTGCGTCAGGAAAAATTTTAAAGTTATTAGTAAAGACTTCCCAAATTGCCTTTTTGCCCTTAATTGACTCGCCAAAACTACTTTCTCCCATAGGAGGTCTAAACTCGCAATCATCAGTAATCATCGATACAATGGCATCAGGATTATGTTGATTAAAAGCTTCACAAAAATCATCTAGCATTAGAACCAATCTTTGATTTTCATTTGTATTTGTCATATAGATCCTCTATTCATTAAATTAAATACTAAATTATGTTATCAAGCGATGTAGATTATTTAAACAAGCAATTTCAGGTAAAGCTTATCTCTAATCAGGTTTATAAAAGAGCAATTATCCACTCTTCTACAAACCCTATTGAGCGTGATGTGCTAATCGATATATATGAACCGATTGGGCTGCCAATGGATGTTACATCTCCAGCATTGATTATGGCATTTGGTGGGGCGTTTCATCGTGGCAGTAAAAATAATGATGCTTTTGAGGTTAATGGATCTACCAATACTGCTATATCCGAATACTGTCTAGAGTTTGCAAAGCGAGGCTACGTTTGTTTCTCGATTGACTATCGGTTAATTCAAGAGGATCCTGATCCCGGGGAGACCATTGCAATCTCCAGTCCCGCAGCAGTTCCCCGCTCCAGGGTAGATGAGGTAAGGAAAATTATGAATTTGCCCCCTGCAGATAATTTGACCCTGTGGAGAGGAATAGAGGGAGCTATTGATGATGGCGTATCTGCAATTCAGTGGGTTAAAAAAAATGCTGAATTTTTTAATATCGATAAAACTAAGATTGCAATTGGTGGTTGGTCAGCTGGCGGCCGTATAGCTTTACATGCTGCTTTTCCTGAAAAAGAAAAGGTAGCTGCTGTATTTTCTTTATCGGGGTATATGGATTCCATGGATATGAATAGAAGCATTCTCGGAAATGCCGATGAGCCACCGGTTTATGTTTCTTGGGGATCTAAAGATTTAGATTATGTTTTGAGTCAAGGACCCATTTTTGAGGACTACTTTAAAAAAGTTGGAATAAATTATGTTTCCTGCGAAATTCAAGGCGCTTCACATTTTTATCCTCGGGAAGTTCAGGTGACTGATTCCGACTGCTTTAGTGGGACTTTTGAAGAATCGCTAGCCAGGTTTTTGAAGCGTTCATTGCGCCTAAAATAGGGGGTGTACTAAATTTTGTGTAAACGGTCTAATAATGGGTAAAAGCCCACTCCATAGGAGTAATGATGATGACCGAAGCAGCAAAACGAGCAGTACCCCAAGAACTCATTGATAGCCTGCTGGCAG